>NZ_JBITPK010000014.1:0-1049521 GCF_050467785.1 Paenibacillus sp. NRS-1760
TACTATTTGGGGAGCATATCATTGTGGAGGCAGCCTTTTTACTTTGATTCTGCTTTATTATTGTTGGCCGGGACGAATACGGACGACTCCGATGTCTGTTGCATTGATTGCAAATGCATTTCCGCCTTGATTAATGGATGCATGTGCGTTTTGCTTGACATTAACAAAGGTTTTACCGTTGTTTTTCTTTACTGTGTTGCCCTGCTTAGAATGTTTAAAGGACATGTTATCACCTCCTTTGAGGCGTGTGTAAAATATTGCTGCTTAGTGGAGGGATGAGGGATGAGAGGGAACTAGCTGCGCTTTGATTTTTTGAAAATTTGCACAGTAGCTGCATTGCTTGCCAGCACATTGCCCTGCTGTGCACTTGCTTCGGATGATTGATAAATATTAATGATCAAATATTTGTTTTTGCCTACGCGGTACTTAATAGTTTTCACACTTGAACGAACCATCTATGAGCCTCCCTTACTAGCAAGTTTCTCTTTACTAGATAACATATGAGAGAAACAGGCGGCCTGTATCCGCTAATATTAACCGTCAAATCTATCAATTATTCATTCCTTTTGTAATGCGAGGGTGTCATGCCTGTTAATTTCTTAAACATACGGTGAAAATGCGGAAGGCTTTCAAAGCCGCATTGCTCGGCTATTTCGGCAATATTGGCATCGCTCTCCATCAAAAGTTCTTTCGCACGGATTATTCGTTTGGTCGTGACATATTCCGTAACGTTCATGCTGGTTAGTTTTTTGAAAACACGCGAAAAATGAGCGGGCGTAACCGATGCGCGTTTGGCAAGCTGTGACAACCCAAGAGGGCTGCTCGGATGCTCATCGATATAGGTTAATACAGCGGTCATCCAGCTTGGAGCGGATGAGGATACCGTTTGGCCTTCTTCAGAGGGAGCGAGGATGCGCCCGAGGAACAGCAATATTTGCTGGAGATGAAGAAGGATAGCTAGACGATTGCCTGGCAGCTTGTCCATTTCCTCCAAATGTATCCGATCGATTAAATCGACTATTTGTTGTTTCTTTTCAGCAGATGCCTTCGACAGCTTGTACGCCTTATGGCGCTTAGCTTGCTCGAAGCAGCGCAAATAGGAGAAAGGATCGCCAAGTGGCGGACTGTGCACGAGTGAAGCATTAAAGAAAAGCGCAGTTGATGTTTTCGGGTCATTCGAATCTGGAAAGGAGCGATGGATTGTGTTTCCTGGAATAAGGAAGATGTCGCCGGGAACAGCATCATAAAACGTCTGATCGATAAAGAACGTACCTTTGCCGCTATAAATATAAACGAGTTCATACCAATCGTGTATATGATCAGGCAATTCGTTTTGCGCGCTCTTGGTGTCACGATATACGCATTCAAACGGAAACGGTGTGTGGGCATCGAACCTTTTACGATAGGGATTCATAGCTTTCCCTCACTCTCCTGTATGAATAGATAACGTCCACTTCTCTTCGATAAGTTGTTTATTAGACAACACTTCAGTATGGCTTTCCTTTAAAACAAATCCATTTTTAGCATAGATTCGTCTTGCTGTTACGAGCTCACTGTTGGTCCAGAGGATGATGGTTTTGAAAGCTAACCCCTTACAGAAATCAATGGCGGTTTGTACCAGCTGCTGCCCATAACCAGCTCCTCTTACGTCAGGCTCAATGAGAAACAAACCGAGCTGAGCGGTTTCCTCATTTACTTTATGAATACTAATCGAACCAGACTGCTTTCCTTCGCTTTCCAAAATCCAAATGTTCTCATTAGGATCTGACCTCTCGATAAAACCATGTACACGATCAGCAATAAACGCTCGGAAAGAAAGATCGTAGTGGAACTCCTTATTGTAAAGATTGTAGTGGGAGTTAATGATGTAATCTACATCTTCTAATTTAAACGGACGGATCATCCGATCACCTTTTCCATTCTATTTTAAGTTTCAAAAAGCGCTAGTCCTCCTAGCATCAGCCTGATTGTAACAAATATCAAAAAAGAGTACAAATATGCATGAATTGATTATTTCAGCTATCAATATTGTTTTTTATAATGAAGAGGAAGCTACTTTGTTAGAAAAGAG
This sequence comes from Paenibacillus sp. NRS-1760, assembly GCF_050467785.1. Taxonomy (NCBI): domain Bacteria; kingdom Bacillati; phylum Bacillota; class Bacilli; order Caryophanales; family Paenibacillaceae; genus Paenibacillus; species Paenibacillus sp. NRS-1760. The sequence goes on from NZ_JBITPK010000014.1 coordinate 2,072, forward strand.
GCTGATGAGATGAGAATAGATTCGCATCAACATTATTGGAAGATTGAACGAGGGGATTACGGCTGGATCACACCAGACATTCCGGTGCTTTACCGCGATTTTTTGCCTCAGCATTTGGAGCCTCATCTAAATAAACATAAGCTGGACGGTACGATTGTTGTGCAGGCGGCAGCGACGCTTGCAGAAACGGATTATTTGCTGACATTAAGCGAGTCATCCGATACGATATTAGGCGTTGTCGCATGGCTGGATCTTGCCGATCCGGATTATCGCAATCATTACGAGCGTTTTGCGCAGCATCCGAAATGTGTAGGCTTCCGTGTCATGATTCAGGAGATGCCCGATGCGAATGCGATTTTAGCACCAAGCTATTTGGAAGCGTTCACATATTTTGCAGACAAAGGAATACCGATAGATTTGTTAGTTGTGTCGCATCAGCTTACTCCTCTAGTTGAACTGCTGGATAAAGTGCCAGGCCTTCATGCGGTCATTGACCATATCGCGAAGCCTAGAATAAAAGCTGGGGAGCTTGAGCCTTGGAAAAGCCAGATTAGCCAAATGGCTGCTCATCCTAATCTATTTTGCAAGCTCTCGGGAATGGTCACAGAGGCGGATCATGATAATTGGCAGCCAGCTGATTTCTTGCCCTATATCGAGCATACGCTCGAAGCATTTGGTTACAAGCGGGTCATGTTTGGCAGCGATTGGCCGGTCAGCTTGCTTGCGGCAAGCTACGACGAGGTTGTGTCCGTGCTTGAACAGGCGCTGCCGCAGACATGGACGGAATTAGAGCGAGAGCGGTTGTTTGGACGAAACGCAAAGGAGTTTTATCGAATATGAATACTTTAAACGAGCAGCAATTAAATGAAGAACAGACACAGCAATATAGGGCAATGAAGCAAGCTAAGATTACGGTACTGCAAATTGGCGAAGGCAATTTTTTGCGCGGCTTTTTTGACTGGATGATTCAAGCTTGCAAGAATCAAGGCTTATACGAGGGAAGCATTGCGGTGACGCAGCCGCGTCCCGGAGGCAAACCAAAGATTGATGCGCTGGCAGAACAGGACGGTCTATATACGCTTGTTGTTCGCGGTTTGGAGAATGGTGCCAGCGTGGAGCGTACAGAGATTGTTTCTGTGTTTAGCAAAGTATTTGATCCGTATTCCAATTGGGATGAATATCTCGTTTTGGCCGAAAGCCCAGACTTGCAGGTTGTCGTATCCAACACGACGGAAGCGGGACTTGTTTATCGACCGGAGGAGCTCATCGAGGGACAACCGATTCAGTCGTTTCCCGGCAAGCTGACACAGCTGCTGTACCGCAGATTTAATTATTTTAAAGGCGATCCGAAGCGCGGCTTAGTATGCTTGCCTTGCGAGCTGCTGGAACGTAATGGCGATGAGCTTCGCAGCTGTATTTTGCGCTATAGCGATGATTGGGGATATTCCGAAGAATTCAAACATTGGGTTACTCAGCATAACCGTTTTCTGAACTCATTAGTCGATCGCATTGTAACTGGTTATCCCGATGCAGCGCAGGCCGAAGCTTGGTTTGGTGAATGGGGTTACTCCGATTCCATGCTGAGCACAGCAGAGCCATATCATTTATGGGCGATTGAGACAGGACCGGAGCTTGATGAGCTGCTCCCACTGCGCAAGGCGGGTCTGAATGTACATTATGTCGAGGATTTGAAGCCTTTCCAGCTGAGGAAGGTACGAATTTTGAATGGTGCACACACGTTAATGACGCCGCTTGGCTTGCTGCGTGATATGGAGCAGGTGCGGGAAGCGATGGAGGATACAGTGCTTGGTCCTCTGGTGAGAGCAACAGTAGAGACAGAAATTATTCCGTCACTTGCCATTTCTGAAGAGGAGCTGCACGCCTATGCACAGGATGTTTATGAACGTTTTCTTAATCCGTTCATTCGTCATCGACTTGCGGATATTGCGATGAACAGCTTAAGTAAATTTAAAGTGCGTCTGCTTCCATCCCTGCTTCATTATGCAGAAGATGGTAATATGCTGCCAACTGGGCTTATACAAGGTTTTGCTGGTTTGTTGAGGTATTACAAAGTAATGCCTGGTGAGACGGGTTACGAAGGGAAAACGTTAAGCGGATTGTCGTACGTGGTGCGGGATGATGCCAGCTTGCTTGCCATCATTGCGTCTATATGGGCGGAAGCGAAAGAGCAGAAATGGCCGCTGGAACAGACCGTATCTAGACTGCTGCACTTGGAAAACGTGTGGGGATGTGATCTGGCTGCACTATGGCCAGAACTAGCAGCTGCGGTAAGCACGAGCATAGAGGAAATGGAGCGAGTAGCGAATGAATAGCTGGATTCGATTGCATGAGGATGATCATGTCGTTATTGCGCTGCAGTCATTTGCAAAAGGGGATAAGCTGACGCTTGAATCGGGGCTAGTTCTTGAGCTGCAAGATGAGGTGCCGAAGGGTCATAAGGTGCTGACGCGAGCTGTCCGCAAAGGGGAGCATGTGCTCAAGTTTGGTTACTCGATTGGAGTTGCGAAGGAAGATATTGAGCCAGGCAGCTGGATTCATACCCATAACATGGGCACGGGCTTAAAAGGATTTCTCGATTATTCGTATGAGCAGACTACGTCGCCAGCAGAAGTGAAAGCAGTATCGCGTGATGCTGACCGTACCTTTCAAGGCTTTATTCGCGAGAATGGCGATGTCGGTATACGAAACGAAATTTGGATTATTAACACGGTCGGCTGCATTAATAAAACCTGTGAGATTGTAGCAAGAAAAGCACATGCGCTTTATGAAGGACGTGTGGATGGGGTGTACCATTTTGCACATCCGTTCGGCTGCTCGCAGCTTGGCGATGATCTTGTGCACACACAGAACCTGCTTGCCTCACTCGTAAACCATCCGAACGCAGCTGGCGTACTCGTTATCGGTTTAGGCTGTGAGAACAATCAGATTGATGCGTTCAAGCGGGCAATTGGCGAACATAGCGCGGAACGAGTGAAATTTCTCAAGTCGCAAGAGGCAGAGGATGAGATCGAGGACGCGCTGGGACTGGTAGAAGAGCTCGTAAGTTATGCAGAACGATTCAAGCGCGAGCTGGTTTCCGTATCGAAGCTGAAGCTTGGCCTGAAATGCGGCGGCTCGGATGGCTTGTCCGGCATAACGGCGAATCCGCTCGTAGGCGCGGTATCGGATCGTTTGATCGAAGCGGGCGGTACAGCTATATTGACCGAGGTGCCTGAGATGTTTGGCGCGGAGACGATATTGATGAGTCGCGCAGCAAATGAGCAGGTATTTCACAAAATTGTTCATCTAATAAACGATTTCAAGCAATATTTTATAAAGCATGATCAAGAAATTTATGAGAATCCATCGCCCGGCAATAAGGCAGGGGGCATCAGTACGTTAGAGGAAAAATCACTCGGCTGCACTCAAAAAGGCGGACACGCTATTGTAAGGGATGTTGTGCCTTATGGGGAGCGCATTACGAGCAGCGGTCTCAATTTATTAGAAGCGCCTGGCAATGATCTGGTATCGGTTACGGCACTATCAGCCGGAGGAGCGCATATCGTGCTGTTCACGACAGGACGGGGAACGCCGTTTGGCGGGCCGGTTCCAACGGTGAAGATTGCGACGAATAGTGAGCTTGCTGCCCGCAAGAAAAACTGGATCGACTTTAACGCAGGTGAGCTGCTTGAGAGCAAAAGCATGGAGATGCTGACCGATGAGCTGTGGGAGCAATTAATTAGCTTAGCATCAGGCGAGCTGCAAACCCACAATGAGCGAAACGGGTTTAAAGAAATCGCGATTTTTAAAGACGGCGTTATTTTGTAAAAGCGGTGGCGAACGGTGATAGATGGCAATAACAGATTGATCCTCAAAAATCGGAGTGGATATAAATGAAATATCGTAAACTTGGCAAGACGGGACTTGAGGTGTCAGCTCTCAGCTTTGGCGCATCCTCGCTAGGTTCTGTATTTCGAGAGACGGACGAAGCAGAAAGCATTCGTACCGTGCATACTGCGGTGGATATGGGCATTAATCTGATCGACGTTTCGCCGTATTATGGCTTAACGAAAGCGGAGGCGGTACTCGGCAAGGCGATAACTGAGATTGCGAGAGATCGGTTTATTCTGACAACGAAGGCTGGAAGGTATGGCGAGGATGAGTTCGATTTCTCGGAGCAGCGTATCATCCGCAGTGTGGATGAAAGCCTTAATAGGCTGCAGACGGATTATATCGATATATTGTTTTTGCATGATATTGAATTTGTTCCCTTCGAGCAAGTTGCAGAGGGTGCGTTCTTAGCACTCGATAAGCTGAAACAGCAGGGGAAAATCCGATACTCGGGCGTATCTGGACTTCCGCTTGCTGTATTTGAGAAATCGCTGGCGTATACCGAGCTCGATGCTGTACTTTCTTATTGCCATTATTCTTTAAATGATACCTCTTTGCTGGAGCTATTGCCGCTTTTGGAGCAAAAGCAGGTTGGGCTTGTTAGTGCATCGCCGCTTTCGATGGGCTTGCTTGGCAATCGCGCAGTTGCGAGTTGGCATCCTGCTGGTGAACAGATACGTACTTTATGTGCGAAAGCCGCCGAGTATTGTGCTGCTAAGGGCGAGGATATCGCCAAGCTGGCTGTACAATTCGCTACGGCGAATGAACGAATCCCAACAACTCTGGTGAGTACAGCTAATCCGGCTAATATCCGTAAAAACATAGAATGGACGGACGAGCCGATTAATGAACAGCTGCTGCGAGAGGTTCTTGCTATATTGGAGCCGATTCATAACCTTAGCTGGAAAAGTGGAAGAGAAGAATACAATACCAGAATTGACGTATAAGGGAGAGCTGCAGGGTGAGAGCAATCGTATGTGAACAAATCGATCAGCTAAGGCTGGTTGAGCAAGAGGAGCCTGTCCTGCAGCCAGGGACTGCAGTCGTTCGTATTCAGAGAATAGGAATTTGCGGAACCGACCTGCATGCATATAAAGGAAATCAACCTTTCTTCTCTTATCCGCGCGTGCTGGGTCATGAGCTGGCTGGTATCGTTGAGCAGGTGGATGATCAGCAAGGCAAGATTAAAGCGGGCGATCAGGTAAGCATTATTCCATATATGCACTGCGGGACATGTATTGCATGCCGCAATGGGAAAACGAATTGCTGCACGGACATGAAGGTGCTAGGCGTGCATATTGATGGCGGCATGCGCGAGCTAGTTGTCGTACCGACTACGCATTTGCTCGTGACGAACGACCTGACGCTTGATCAATCGGCCGTTCTGGAGCCGCTGAGCATTGGCGCGCATGCCGTTCGACGCGCGGAGCTTCGAGCTGGCGAAACGGTGCTCGTTATTGGCTCTGGGCCGATTGGTCTTGGTGTTATGGCTTTTGCCAAGCATCGTGGTGCGCGGGTGATCGCAATGGATATTCAGGAGGATCGCCTAGCCTTTTGCAAGCAATGGGCGAAGGTGGATGAGACGGTTAATGCTTTGGAAGACGCTGCGGCTAAAATTTCAGAATTAACAGATGGAGATTTTCCAACCGTTGTATTCGATGCTACCGGCAGCGCAAGATCGATGAGCGATGCATTTAGTTTTGTCGCACACGGAGGTAAGCTTGTCTACGTTGGCCTCGTCAAAGCAGAGCTTTCCTTCAACGATCCCGAGTTTCACAAGCGGGAGATGACATTAATGGGAAGCCGAAATGCGACTATTGAGGACTTCTCAGCAGTTCAAGAAGCTGTGCGAAGCGGCAGCATTGATGTGGCTAGTTTCATTACGCATCGTGTGCCGTTTGCGGAAATGATCAACCACTTCGATAGCTGGCTGAAGCCAGAATCAAAGGTTATTAAAGCGATTGTGGAATTATAGCCAAGATATCGCAACTATTATAGAGAGTCCGGTCTACAGGCGCTGGTGCCTTGAGCCGGGCTTTTTACGTGTTTATGTGCAGTGGCGATGCTGCTTGGTAATGAATGATTATAATCATTTTGTGCGTTGACAAAATGTGTACCCAGAATTATGATAGGTAGCCAACTGCCAAAAAATAGGTTGTTTAAAGGGGTTTAACAAACAGAAACGAGGAGGGAACAACGATGCTAAAAACAGAAAAAGCTGCGGAAGCCGATAGGCCATCGCAGCAGATGAGCGAACAGGCTCGCAAGCAAGCGGACAAAGGAAAACAGAAGGCTGAGCTGAATGAATCAAAAAGCTCCTACATTTGGGCGCTAAAGTTTTTGACGCCTTATAAGAAGCAAATCGCAGCACTTGCGGCCTGCGGTACGATGGCGGTGCTTGGTGAAACATTAACGCCAAAGATGATCCAATATGTTATCGATCATGTCGTAGTCAACAAAGATACCTCGCTTTTTATGATGATTTTGGGAGCGCTTGTAGCTATCAATTTGCTCATGCTTATCGCTAAAAATTACCGTAATTTACTTCAGCGGACAATTGGCGAATTAGCATCCCGCGATATGCAAACGGCGATTTTCAAGCATTTGCGCAAGCTCGGCTTTGCTCATTATGAGCGGCACCCTGCAGGTGAGACGCTGTCGATGTTTAACTCCGAGGTAGCTTCGGTTCAGAAAATATATCGCAATGTCCTCCCGAGCGTCATCGAAAACTTGCTTTTTATAGCGGTAGCTATTTGTTTGCTGCTCAGCATTAGCGGCTGGTTATGCCTCATCATGCTGCCAACATTCGGGCTTTATTATTTGTTTGGGCCTTATTTTGAACGGAAAGCTTCCCTTTACGGGAGAGAATCCGGTCAATCACGAATTGCCTATAATCAATCGGTTTACGAAAGCATATCCGGCTTGCGCGAATTTCGAGCGTTTGGCTCGCAGCCCTGGTACCATGGACGGACGCTCGGGAAACATAAAGAGTGGTCGCATGTTTACTTGCTCGCTGCTACGTATAGCTTCGGGCGAGGCAGCTTTCGGCGGTTCACATTTTATTTGGGAGCCATTGCATTATTTATTACGGGCTACTACTCTCTCCAAAATAATTGGATTACGTTAGGCGGTTTTATCGCCTTTACCCTCTTATACATGACGACGATGTTCCGCCTCACGCTGCTCGTCACCCAGCTTACGGAACAGAAGCTTATCATCCACCAAACGATTCCGCTATATAGATTCATGCACAAAGAAATTGAGATTGATGATCCGGCCGATCCCATCGCTCTTGATGAGGTTCGCGGCGGACTTACGTTCGAGGATGTTTACTTTCAGTATCCGGAGCAGCCTCCTGTTATTAACGGCTTCTCGCTCACCATCAAGCCAGGAGAGAAGGTCGCCTTTGTAGGAGCAAGCGGCAACGGCAAGACCACGATGTTTAAAATGATTGGACGTTTTTACGATCCGACTGCTGGCATGATTAAGCTGGATGGTGTACCAATTCAGCAAATGACGCTAGAGCGTTTGAGAGAGTCGATCGGTTATGTATTTCAAGAAACCTATCTGTTCGGATCTTCTGTCAAAGAGAATATTCGATTCGGCAAACCAGAAGCAAGCGATGAAGAAGTGGTTGCAGCCGCCAAAGCTGCTTATGCGCATGATTTCATTATGCAGCTGCCCGAAGGCTACGATACGCTCGTTGGCGAGCGAGGCATGAAGCTATCAGGCGGACAGAAGCAGCGAGTATCGATTGCACGGATGTTTGTGAAGCAGCCAGCTATTATTTTGCTCGATGAGGCGACCTCATCTCTAGATAATGTAAGTGAATATGAAGTGCAGCGTGCGCTTGATGAAGTACTGGTTAACCGTACGACGATTGCGATTGCACACAGGCTGTCGACGGTGAAGCATTTTGACAAAATCGTCGTCATTCACGAGGGCCGCGTTGCGGAGGCAGGAAGCTATGAAGAGCTGATTGCACGCAAAGGGCTGCTGTATGAGCTGGAAATCGGGCAATCCGAAGCAGCGGAAGAGAGGGTGGCACATGAAGTATCTTAAAATCTTTTGGTCGAACTCCGTCATGCTGAGAGGTACCTATCTCATTGTGCTGCTCTATCTCGCACTGGAGTCCGTATCCAATTATACGATTGTATATGTTCAAAAAATATTAATTGATGACGTATTTACGGAAGGCAAGTATGAGCTGATGCCGATTGTCATCTCCATATTCGCGCTAGCAGGTCTCGTTTACTCGCTAATGTTTACAATGACGAGCCGAAGTCTCGTTCGCAATGAATTTGCAGTGAGCCGCTCTTTGCTCTCCCGAATGCTGAAGCGACTTGAAGGTGTTCCAGTCGAACGGTTCCAAAATGAGCGGACCGGCAAATACGTATATTCGTTCACGCAGGATCTGTTCGTTTCGGCTAGCGTGATGGGCTGGCAGATTCCGCGCGGTATACAGGAGACGTTAAACCTTTGCATATTGATGACGATCATTGGCATTTCCAGCCCTATTTTGCTGCTTATGATTGTGGGGCTTTGTACCATTTACGTACTTATTGGCTTTTACTTCACCCCCAAGCTGAAGGAGCAAGCCAAAAAAGTGGCGGAGAAACGTACGGCGCTGCTCATTCAAATTGAAGAGGGAGTAGCCTCTACACGAGAAGTGGTTGCTTATCACCGATTGAAGTGGGAAATGAAGCTTTACGATAAAATGTTTGCGGAATACTTTGAGCAGGTAATGGCTGAAGGAAAACTCGTGAATCGGCAAATTCGCTACAGCGACCCGATGAAATGGGGCATTGGCATTCTTGTGCTTGGCTACTGCGGTATGCAGCTTATTCATGAACAAATGTCGATCGGAACGTTCGTCATCTTGTTTCAGTTTTCTACGCAAATGTCGGATTCCTTCTATAATCTATTTCAATTTATTATGGGCATGTCGTCGCAGCTTGCTAACGTGGACAGGGTTCAGCGTATTTTGGAGATGGAGCAGCAAGATAAGGGTCAAAAGAGTATAGCGGGACCGATTGAGCAGTTGTCCTTTAAAGATACGAGCTTTCGCTATTCGCCAGAGCTGCCGGAGGTCATTCGCAGATTTTCGGCTGATCTGCCGATCGGAAGCAAAATTGCTTTTGTAGGGACGAGCGGGGGAGGCAAATCAACCATTGCTCAGCTATTGGTTCGTTTCTTTGATGCGCCGAAGGGGACTTTTAAGCTGAACGATATGGACGCCCAAATCTTCAACCGCGAGCAGTGGGCGAGTAAGGTGTCTGTTGTATTCCAAGACCCGTATATGTTCTCTGATACCATTCGTGAAAACCTGATGTTAGGCAGAGACGAGGTAAGCGAAGCGGATGTGGAGGAAGCATGCCGTATCGCTCAGATTCATGATTTTATTCTGGGGCTGCCAGATGGTTATGACACAAATATTGGAGAGCGGGGTATCAAGCTATCCGGCGGACAGCGTCAACGTATTGCAATTGCACGGGCAATTGTCAGTGATCCGGAAGTTTTGGTGCTGGACGAAGCGACGTCAGCGCTCGATCTGGAGACAGAGCGTCAGTTGCTGGCTGGCCTAGAAGCAAGACGGAAGGGGCTAACAACAATTATGATCGCACATAGGTTGTCCACTATTGAGAATGCTGATGTGATCTTCGTTATGGATCAAGGATCGTTAGCCGAGACCGGCACCCATGAACAGCTGCTCGCCACAGGCAAGGTGTATCAACAGCTGCTCATGGCGCAGCATTAGATGCATTGTATGAAGCAGTAAGTAAGTTAGGCTGTTTGTATGGAGATAGAGCTGGAATCTAGATTTAGATTCCAGCTCTATTTTTTAATATGTTTTTACTTTTGAGGTTGATTGACGAGATGAGCTGCATGAATAAGACTAGTTTTTAGCTCTATTTGTGCTGAAATGGTGATTTTGGTGAGAATAGTGCTAGTTTCTAGCTCTATTTCTGATCACTTCACGCTTTAGAGGCACTTTGGCGAGATGCGCTGCTTGGATAAGACTAGTTTTTAGATCTATTTGGGCTGAAATAGTGAATTTGGTGAAAATAGATCTAGTTTCTAGCTCTATTTCTGAGCAGTTCACATTTTAGAGGCACATTGGCGAGATGAGCTGATTGAATAAGACTAGTTTCTAGCTCTATCTGTGCTGAAATGTTGATTTTGGTGAAAATAGAGCTATTTTCTAGCTCTATTTCTGATTGGTTCACGCTTTAGAGGTGTTTTGACGAGCAGAGCAGCATGGATAGGACTAGATTCTAGCTCTATTTCTGATCAATTTACACTTTAGAGGCACTTTGGAGGGATGAGTTACTTGGATAAGACTAGTTTTTAGATCTATTTGCGCTGAAATGGTGATTGTGGTGAGAGTAGAGCTAGTTTCTAGCTCTATTTCTGATCAATTCACACTTTAGAGGTGTTTTGACGAGCAGAGCAGCATGGATAGGACTAGTTTCTAGTTCTATTTGCGCCGAAATGGTGATTTTGGTGAGAATAGAGCTAGTTTCTAGCTCTATTTCTGATCAGTTTACGCTTTAGAGGTGTTTTGACGAGTCGAGCTGCTTAGTTAAGACTAAATTCTAGCTCTATTTGCGCTGAAATAGTGATTTTTGTGAAAATAGAGCTAGTTTCTAGCTCTATTTCTGATTAATTCACACTTTAGAGGCACATTTGCGAGATGAGCTGATTGAATAAGACTAGTTTTTAGTTCTATTTGCGCTGGATTGGTGATTTTGGTGAGAATAGAGCCACAAACCGCTAATTAGCTTCCCCGGACGGAGCATATCCATGTTCACCAACCCGTCACACCTCCCAGCTGTATAGAAATGTCCATCCTTGAAAACAGGAAAGTCCATTCCGATCATCTGAAAATCGTGTAACATAGTGAATGTTGCTGATAATGGTTATCATTGAATGATGATAAGCGGAGGCAATGTATTTTTTTGATAATTAATGAGAATGATTATCTCTGATAATATTCGTGATGATTCGAGGATTGAGTATGAAGCTATGGTATCTTTTTGTCGTGCTTATTGTATTATCGATTACTTCTTTATTTATCGGAGTAAAAGACATCTCGCCGCTGGATCTGTTCAGTCTGACGGATGAGCAGCTTCAGGTTCTCACGATCAGCCGTTTTCCTAGGCTTATCAGTATTATTATTGCCGGCGTCGGCATGAGCGTTACAGGTTTGATAATGCAGCAGCTAAGCCGCAACAAATTCGTATCGCCTACGACCGGTGGAACGGATGATTCCGCTAGACTCGGTATCCTCGTTGCCTTAATGGTGTTCCCATCGGCGAGTACGCTTGAGAAAATGCTGATCGCGTTTGCTTTTGCACTCGCAGGAACCTATCTGTTCATGAAAATTCTCGATCGTCTGAAATTTAAAGATACGATTTTCATTCCACTGGTAGGATTGATGTTCGGTAACATCATCAGCTCTGTTACTACATTTTTTGCCTATAAAAATGATCTTATTCAAAACATCTCATCTTGGCTGCAAGGCAGCTTCTCGCTTGTAATGAGCGGACGTTACGAGCTGCTGTATGTAAGCCTGCCGCTGCTCGTAGTAGCTTATCTCTACGCGAACAAGTTTACCATTGCTGGTCTTGGCGAAGAGTTTTCAACCAATTTGGGAATGAATCATAAGCTTGTCGTTAACATCGGGCTTGTAATTGTAGCTCTTGTATCGGTTATCGTCATTTTGACTGTCGGTACGCTGCCTTTTCTTGGCCTTATTATTCCGAATATCGTGACGCTGTATATGGGCGACAATTTGAAAAAAAACCTGTCGCACACGGCGGTGCTTGGAGCCATATTCGTACTGGTGTGCGATGTGCTTGGCCGCCTAATTATTTTTCCGTATGAAATTCCAATCGGACTCACGATCGGCGTTGTCGGAAGCATTATTTTTCTTTACTTGTTGATGAGGAGAAAGGCATATGAAGCTTAAACTAAGTTTGCTTGCGGTGCTGGGCGTCGCATTAATTGCCGTATTTTTGTTCATCGATCTTGGAACCCATTGGGATTATGCACTGCCAAGAAGATTGAAGAAGGTACTGGCGATTGTCGTAACCGGGGGCGCTATTGCTTACTCCACTATGATTTTCCAGACAATTACGAACAACCGTATTTTGACGCCGAGCATTATCGGGTTGGATTCCCTTTATATGCTGATTCAAACCTTCGTCGTTTTTACCTTTGGATCGATGAGTCTGCCAAGCACAAACAAGCATCTTAATTTTTTTATTACGATAGCGGCAATGATAGCATTCGCCTTGCTGCTCTATAAGTTTCTTTTCAAAAGGGAAGGCAGAAATCTTTATTTCCTTCTATTAATAGGGCTAGTGATGGGCACATTGTTCGGGAGCATGTCGACGTTCATGCAGGTTCTTATTGATCCGAATGAATTTCTAATTGTACAGGGGAAAATGTTCGCCAGCTTCAATAACGTCAACACGGATCTGCTTATCATTTCAATCATCATCGTCGCTCTTGTAGCTATTTATGGCATGCGGCTAAGCAAATATTTTGACGTGTTGTCGCTGGGTAAGGAGCATGCAGTCAATCTTGGCATTCCTTATGATTATGTTGTCAAAAGAGTGCTCGTCATCGTTGCTATTCTGATCGCTGTGTCCACGGCTTTAGTTGGCCCGATTACCTTCCTTGGACTGCTCGTCGTCAACGTAGCCTATCAGTTCATGAAGACCTATCGGCATAGCTATCTCATTCCAGGAGCGATACTCATCAGCATCATTTCACTCGTTGGCGGTCAACTGCTCGTAGAGCATGTGTTCACGTTTGAAACGACGATTAGCGTCATTATTAACTTCATCGGCGGAGCGTACTTTTTATATTTGCTGCTAAGGGAGAAAAAAGCATGATAGAGGTTAAAAATGTTTCCAAATCATATGGCGGCAAGCCGGTGATCGAGGATGTATCGATTCGGATTTCGAAGGGAAAGGTCACTTCGTTTATCGGTCCGAACGGTGCAGGCAAGAGTACGCTTCTCTCTATGATTAGCCGATTGTTAGCGAAGGACAGCGGTCAAGTGTTAATTGAGGGGAAGGAAGTAAGTAGCTGGAAAAGTGCTGACCTTGCCAAAAAGATATCGATCTTAAAACAGTCGAATCATATTAATCTTCGTTTAACGGTTCGAGAGCTCGTCAGCTTCGGCAGGTTCCCTTATTCACAAGGCAAGCTGACAAAGGAAGATTGGCAGCAAGTAGATGAAGCCATTGCTTATATGGATCTTGTTGATCTGCAAGCCAAGTACCTTGATGAACTAAGCGGTGGACAAAACCAGCGTGCATTTATTGCGATGGTTATCGCTCAGAACACCGAATACATATTGCTGGATGAACCGCTCAACAACTTGGATATGAAGCACTCCGTCCAAATTATGAAGGTGCTGCGGCGGCTCGTTGAAGAGCTTGGCAAAACGGTCGTGCTCGTTATTCACGATATCAATTTCGCTTCTTGCTACTCCGATTATATCGTGGCGTTGAAGGATGGAAAGGTCGTCAAGGAAGGTTCAACCGAGACGATCATCGACAATGCCGTGCTTCATGACATCTATGACATGGACATACCGATTGAGCTCATAAACGGGAATCGTATCGGCGTCTATTTTAAGTAGTCATGCAAGATTTACTTACTTCCGGTTTTCAAGTTTTTCAATATAAAAAATTGATTTAGGGGTGAATGTTTTGAAAAAATCTATACCTGTATTGGCTATTTTAGTCATTCTAAGCTTGGTGCTTGCAGCATGCGGCGCGAATAACAACGGAAATAAAGGCGCTAACAGCGCTACGAACACACCAGCATCTGAAACACCTGCAACAGATGCACCTACAGAAATTACAGTTAAACATCAGCTTGGCGAAACGGTTGTCCCCGTTAATCCTAGCAAGGTTGTCGTATTTGACTATGGTACTCTCGATACACTAGACAAGCTAGGTGTAGAGGTTGCTTCACTTCCGCAAGCTAGCGTTCCTGCATACCTTGAAAAATTTAAAGATGCAAAATACGTAAACGCAGGCAGCTTGAAAGAGCCGGACTTTGAGAAAATCAATGAAACTGCACCTGACTTGATCATTATTTCAGGTCGTCAACAGGATGCTTACGAAGAGCTTACGAAGATCGCTCCTACGATTTTTATGGGTGTGGACAACAAAAACTTCATGGAGTCCTTTACGACTAACGTGAAAACACTGGCTCAAATCTTCTCTAAAGAAGCTGAAGCAGATACAGAGCTAGCAGCGATTAATGATTCCATTAAAGCTTTGAATGAAAAAGCAACAGCTTCTGGAAAAAATGGCCTTATTATTTTGGCAAACGAAGGTGCAATCAGCGCATATGGTAAAGCATCGCGTTTCGGTATCATTCATGATGTGTTTGGCATACCGGCTGTAGATGAGAACATTAAAGTTTCTACTCACGGCGACCCTGTTACATTTGAATATGTAGCAGAGAAGGATGCTGATTACTTATTCGTAGTTGACCGCAATGCAGTGACAGAGGGATCTGGGGATGCACATTCCTCCGTTGAGAATGCTTTGGTGAAAAACACTAAAGCGTACAAAGAAGGAAATATCGTATATCTTAATCCAGATTTCTGGTACCTTTCCGGCGGCGGACTTATCTCTGTAGCGGAAATGGTTAAAGAAATTGACGCAGCGATAAAATAATAGCAGCAAGCATAGATGGACTATGAAGGCTGGTGGCCTACTTCCGCAACTGCGGCAGTAGTCATCAGCCTTTTTTTAGCATACGAGCGGGTGTGTGGCTTATTAAATTTTCTTTTTAGAGCCAAGCATTACAGCTATAATGTAAGGGAAGCCGAAGGGAGGAACGTTTGTGGCTAGTGTTTTGGAACTTCATAGTATTAGGAAAAACCGCAGTGGTGATGGAAATGTTCAGTTGTTCGCAAATGTTACTGCAACGATTGCTGATCCGGCTATTATTTCTATATTAGGTGTATCTGGACAAGGCAAAAGCACGCTGCTTCGTTTGCTTGCAGGTCTGGATAACGCCGATGAGGGTGATATCCGTTTACATAATGTTTCACAGCGAGAACTAGATCCAAGGGTTTGGAGAATGAAGGTATGTTACGTTGCTCAGCAGTCCGTTATGCTGAATGGGAGCATTGAGCAAAATTTGAGAACCGTGAGTATGCTGCATCGCATACCGTATGACGAGAAGCTCGTACGCCACATGCTGCCAAGGCTAGGGCTGGATCATCTTGATATGGGCAAAAGCGCCGAACAGCTGTCAGGAGGAGAGAAACAGCGAATATCGCTGCTCCGTTCCTTGCTTCTTCATCCTACCGTGCTTCTTCTTGATGAGATTACCGCGTCGCTTGACCGAGGCAGCAAGGAAATGGTGGAGGAAGTGCTGCGAGAGTGGCATCATCAAGAAGGGGCAACGATGCTTTGGGTTACACATGATTTGGAGCAGGCTCAGCAGATGAGCAGCTCGATATGGTTCATGGGGGAAGGAACGCTGCTGGAGAACAGCGACACGCCTGCTTTTTTTGAACATCCAACATCTGAGCTCGCACAAAATTATTTAAAAGCGCCGATACAAAAGGAGCAGCCATGTCAATCGTAGCACTTAGCTTCACCTTGTTGTTTGTGATGATTACGATGCTTATCTCCGTATGGCAGAAGCTTGGGCTTGAGCGAGACATCGCGATTGGCACCATACGTTCTGCGGTACAGCTGCTGCTTGTCGGCTATGTGCTGCAATTTATTTTTAATACGAGCAATCCGCTGTTTATTACAATGATCCTTGTACTTATGATTAGTGTAGCGTCTTATCATGCTGGTAAAAGGGGAGCTGGACTGAAGGGCATCATTTGGAAAATCGCGATTGCAATTACATCGACAGAGCTGCTTATGATGGGACTGCTGCTCGGCTTTCGAATTATAGAAGCGACACCGCAATACATTATTCCGATTAGCGGCATGACGATCGGCAATGCGATGGTCGTTTCGGGTTTACTGCTCAATCAAATGAGAAGAGAGGTCGAATCCTCGAAAGGCGAGATGGAGACGCTGCTCTCACTTGGAGCGACAGCAAGGCAAGCGATTCAAGACGTAATGAAGCGATCGGTTAAATCGAGCATGATTCCGACGATAGACGGGATGAAGACGGTAGGTCTAGTTCAGCTTCCCGGTATGATGACAGGGATGATTATCGCTGGCGCGAATCCGATCGAAGCGGTTCGGTACCAAATATTAATTGTGTTTGCGTTCGCAAGCTCAGCTGCGGTTACGAGCATTATTTTAAGTTTATTAAGCTATAAGCTATGGTTTACGAAAGACCTTCGCATTCAAAATATGGAGCAAAAAGGGTGATGACCGTCGTGAACGTATATAACAGTGGGGAAAATTTAGTAAAGCAAATAGCTGGAACTGCACTTCCAGATCAAGCTTTGGCGTTATGGGCGCTTGGACAAGAGGGCTTTCTCGTCAAATGGAACAAAAAAACGATTTTATTTGATCCGTATTTGACGAACTCGGTGTATGAGATGGCAGGACCGCCGTGGTCACGAGCCTTTGAATCGCCGCTGTCGCCTTCGGATTGCCTCGATGTCGATTATGTCGTATGCTCCCACCACCATGAGGATCATATGGACAAGCAGACGCTGCAAGTTATTCAGCAATCATCCAAAACACGATTTATCGTACCGAGAGCTCATCTTCCGCTATTGAAGGAATGGGGTTTCCGTGATGAGCAGCTGATTGGCATCTCTCATGGACAATCGATTGAGCTTGCAGGCGGCATAAGGCTCGATGCATTCGCTGCCAAGCATGAACAGTTCGAACAGGATGAAGCAGGTGAGCATAAGTTTCTAGGTTATGTTGCGAATTTTAATGGCATTCATCTTTATCACTCTGGCGATACCGTTGGTTTCCCAGAGCTTATCACTTGGCTGCAAAGCAGACAAATCGATATTGCATTATTGCCGATCAATGGAAGAGATTTTGTTCGAAATGAACAGGGGATCGTTGGCAATTGCAATTATCGTGAGGCTGTTGAGATTGCGGTACAAATTCATGCTGATTTATTGATTCCGATGCATTATGGCTTATTTCCACACAATGATGAGAACCCGGCTTATTTCGTCGATTATATCCAGCGTCATTATCCAGCCCAGAAGTTCCATATGTTCGCACCTGGTGAGCGATTTATTTATATGAAATAATTTACGCTCAGCAGGGCAAAATGAGATGGGAATAAGGACTGGAGGTTGACGGATATGTCAAACAGAGGACTTGTGACAGCGTTGACGGCTGTTGGGACAGCCCAATTGCTTAAGCTGCCTGTACATTTTGCGAGAAGCGGCAAATGGGATGTGCGGAAAATTATTGGTTCAGGTGGAATGCCGAGCTCACATTCAAGCGGCGTTTCCGCGCTAGCTGCATATACGGCGACCAAATATGGCGTAAAGACGCCGGAATTTGCCATATCCGCGATGCTTGGCATTATTGTGATGTACGATGCGATGAATATTCGCAGACATACAGGTGAAATTGCTGTGCAGGTAAATGATTTGGACGAGGATGTGGAGAAGCTGGCTGGAGAGCATCCTGGATTGTATCATGCGCGCAGGCGTGAACGGCTTAAGGAAAGTCTCGGTCATCAGCCTATTGAAGTTTTAGCCGGCTCACTGCTCGGAGCATTTATCGGTTTCGTTGGAGCTTTGACGATTAACAAGAAATAAGGCAAGCAGCAATTGTAAAATGAACAGACAGGCTTAGGCGCTTTTTTGGCTTAAGCCTGCTTTTATTTGAATACATGCTTTTGCAGATGACTGGCCGAACCGTTAGTTATATAATGGTAAAAGATTTCAATTCTTATGCAGCATAAGGGGGAAATAAGGTGGCAGAGCAATTATTGTGGATGCACGGAGCACCGTATGCACTGGGAAATGCAGATGAGGATTGTCCAGCCATAACACCATATCTTGTAGATGGCGAAGACAGACCAGCTGTTATCGTATGTCCAGGCGGAGGATATGGCATGCGAGCGCACCATGAAGGAGAACCGATTGCACAGTGGCTGAACAGTTTAGGTATTTCTGCGTTCGTTTTGCGATATCGGGTGGCGCCTTATCAATATCCTTGCGCACTGCTGGATGTTCAACGGGCGATACGTACCGTCCGTTTCAAAGCAGAAATGTATCGAATTAATCCGAATAAAGTAGGCATTCTTGGATTTTCAGCAGGCGGGCATTTAGTTTCGAACGCGGGGACAAGCTATGACCAAGGGAATGAAAATGCAGAGGATGTTATTGAACGACAGTCCTGCCGTCCGGATTTACTCGTCTTATGTTATCCTGTCATCACACTCAAAGACCCTTTCACGCATGAGGGCTCAAGAGAAAATTTGCTTGGCAAAGAAGCGAAGCTGGATCAAATCGAACAGCTCAGCAATGAAACGCAGGTAACCTCGGATACACCGCCAACTTTTTTATGGCATACAGCAGATGATGGCGCCGTTCCTGTCGAGAACAGCCTTTTGTTCGCATCCGCGCTGAGCAAGCACCAGGTTCCTTTTGATCTTCACGTGTATACGAAAGGACGTCATGGGCTTGGCTTAGCCGAGGATGAGGAGCATACAAAAGAATGGACGGCTGCTTGCGCATCGTGGCTAGCATTTAATGGGTACAAATAATAGCTGTAATCTACTATTCACAGACGATTATTTGTCTGACGAAGCTGCCTTTTCGAGTCGTACAGCGATCTAAGATGGTAAGGCCTGCGTTTGCAATAAGCTCGTCCATTGGATCAGCAGTCACAATGACAGCTTTGTTTGCGATTCGGCGAGTATGCTGCAGCAAGGAGAATTGTGCCTCGGGTGTCGTATTAGAGAAATGATTGTAAGGCATATCTACAATGGCTACATCATAATGGTCAGAGATATCAGCAATATCACCGCAAACGGCATCCGTTTCATATTCGAAATGAGCCAGGTTTTCACGTGTCCCGCGAATGATAAAATGGTTGATATCTCGGCCTACGATGTTCATGCCCATGGACAGCGCCTCTACCAGTACCGTCCCAATGCCGCAGCAAGGGTCGATCGCCTTAATCCCGACTGGATTCGGAATAGCGATATTGGCTATAGCGCGCGCAACTCGCGTACTGAGTGCAATGGAATAGCTGCGCGGTTTTTGCATGTGTGCAAGCCATACGGCTTTGCTTTTTATATAATTGCCAAAGTACCAGCGACCGCCCCAAGTTATAATGCCAAAAACGCAATCAGGTTTGCGTACATCAGCCTCGCCTTCGATATAAACGCCAAGTTCACGTTCAATTGCGCGTTGTCCTTCAAAATCGATTTTGTTTTCCGCCGTCAGGTCATTCATTTTTAGGAAAATCACCTTAAATGTAGCCTCTCCTAATTGAATTTGCTTCACCTGCTCCAAAATATCCTCAAGCCGTTCGCCTTGATATAAAACTTCAAGCCGCTCTCTCATAAAAGGACTTCGGTCGGGATGTACGTCTATTTCGCTAAATAAAAGATCAGTTTCTGATTGTTTTCCAAATAAAGAACGCATCTCCAAGCGGCATAAATCAGCCTCTTCAATGCGATAGCCATAGGTATATACGAATAGATTGTTTCTATTTTCCAAGTTGTTGTCGCATCCTTTGTATAATTGAATTGAAGCCTCTAGTATACATGAAAAGGATGGGCGGACAAAGGAATGGCGATGTGCAATTAACGCTTAGTGTAGCGAATCAGTCGGTTATGAACGGTTTTTTTCCTTCCAAAAAGTTTGAGAAACAGCAATGGCGATTGGCGCGGCAAGCGGAATTCAAAGTGATATAGCCATGCCGCAAGCTTGAATTTAAGCGTTAAATAATAAAGAAATGACTTGATGTTGCTGTAATTGTGAAGCCAGCCAAGCTCCTTCGTACTGTCTGTCATCATTTTAAGGCTGACGATTCTTGCCATATCTTTTTTTGCAGGAGCGACAGGATTGTTTTTGAAATTGTTGATCAGCATCGAAAGGATCGTTTGGATGTGGTAGGACGCCATGTCCTTTCTATAATGGGCATGCGCTAATAAACCGAATTTCTCGGATAAGCTCTTTCGCAGCTGGTACTGCAGAACAAGGCTTTCTTCAAGATAATGCTTATAGGGAGAACGTATCAGACTGTTCAGATTGTTAACCGTGTTGTGATAATACAAAGGGTCCGGAATCGCGCAGACACGATCAGAGGTTAGCAAGGCTTCCAAATGGAAAATGGTATCTTCTCCTACCGTTAATCCCTCGTTGTACAGGATCCCGTTTTTTTCAAGCGATGCGCGAAGAAATAGACTGCGCCAAGTAAAACAAAGATCATTATTAGAATGAACAGCTGCGGCGCTTAGTATTAAATCTTTACCGTTCATAACGGTATGCAGCCGAAAGCAGGGCGATACGTTCTGTTTGGTTGGAATTGTCGCGTAACCTCCAATCAACACTTCGCAAGCATGCTCTTCTGCCATGGCGTATAGCTTTACGAAAAAAAGCGGATCGATTTCATCGTCAGCATCAAGAAAGGCGACGTATTTGCCGCTTGCCGCTTGTAAACCGGCATTTTTGGCGCTGCTCGCACCGCCGTTTGGCTTGTGAATCACTTTAACTCTAATGTCTGTTATAGCGAATTCTTCGCATATTGCACCGCTGAGATCAGTGGAACCGTCATTGACTAGCAGCACCTCAATATTTCGAAATGCCTGATTAAGAATGCTTTTCAAACAGGGACGCAGCCAATTTTCGGCATTAAATATAGGTACAATCGCACTTATCGCGTAATTCATAGGCTACACCTCTGACGTGTTCGATCGTTTAAATTTCATAAAGCAATGTTCAAAATAATCATATCACATTCGTTATAAAGAACAACCTCTTATTTTAAAACCAATTATTATCTCTAGCACAAATAAGTGGTAATATGAACAGATGAGGAGAGGGGTGACAGGACTGAAAATTAAAATGAGATGGTATGTCGTCGTGTTTCTCATAGCGGGAAGCTGGCTAGGAAATCTTTGGTATTTTCAGAGCATGCAGCTGAAGGAGGCGCTGTTTCTAAAGCATGACAGCACCATAAATGGGAGCACTGGTGAAATACTTGATTTTACATTTTTTGAAAATAAACAAGCATCTAATAAAGTAAGCAGCATTCAAATAGAAGAACTGCCGGAATTCCGATTTCAAATTTATAAAAGCAACATACATACTCATCAATCTGAGATGCGAGCATCTGGACAATTGATTCCAGATCTTATCAATGAGGAGAGGAAAATACCGTTCACAATAAGAGAGATTAAGGTGTATTACGAGAAAGGGCAGTCTAGAAAAGTTCCGATTGGTGAGATTAATGTCTTGTGGAATAAACGAGAAAGCATACTGGACTTTGCTTCGGGAAGCTCATCCTCAAATGGCTCTGGAAGCTATAAGGTTTATGTAAGGAAAGCGGCTGTTTTGGAGAAGATTGAATATACGTTCAGCGATAAAGTGAAGCCATGGTTCAAGCTTGATCTATCTGGGAAGCCGCTTGCGTTGGTTGAATTCCCTATGAAGCTGTCACAAGATGATTCATTAGCATTTACATATCAATGGTCTATTCCGGATAATGAGCTCGAAGCCTACACGATGTTTAAATCCAAAATCATTCTTCACTTCAAGCTGGATGACGGACAGGAAATGATAGAGAACATTCCGATTAATCATAACCTTAATTTTAGTGAGCGGCAGCTGAAGCGTTTAGTCCGTTCGGGAGGTGAAATGCATTGAGCACCCCTTTCAGACGTGAACTAAGGAGACTTGGCTGGGGCCTTGTTATTGCAATGATAGATATAAGGCTTGGATACTTTGATTTGCTGCCTGACATTATAGGTTACTTGATGGTTTTGTCAGCCCTGCAGCATCTGGGCTCCATACACTCGGCATATAAAAAAGCGAAGTACATTTCTATTGTTCTGATCATTCTTACTATTCCAGTTCTGTTTATCCAAACAAATGTAACGATTACGGAATTTTCGTCTATACCGCTGGCCGTCCATTTTTATTCGCAACTGCTGTTTATTCTTCATATTTTGATGGCGTATTGGATTTTTAATGGACTTATTGAAATGCTGAAACAGGATGGGGCTGTTCAGTTGTTGGATACTGCGATTAGCCGCAGAAATACTTATTTGGTGTTCAACATTTTAATGGTTATAATATATCCGTTCTTGTTGAATGTAGAAGATAGCTGGGTCATGCTGTTAATCGCTTTTGGAATATTGTTATTCATTATGGAGCTGCTATTTCTTCGATTGCCATTTCGAGTCTCAAATGTTAGGGAGAAAAGGTCGTTGAATTAGCGGAAAAGGGGGATCTCATGTCTTTTGTAAAACGGTTGCGATGGTTTTTTAAGGATAGATGGGGCAGCTACGCGCTTGCCATAGGCATTATGGCGTTAGTTAGCCTGCTCTCCACAATACCGCCTAATCTAATTGGACGAACGGTTGATAACATCCGCGATGGCCAGCTGACCTCAGCTGGTTTAACGCAGACGGTGTTGACACTAGTGCTGCTTGCGTTATTTCTTTACGTCATGGTCTATATATGGATTACGACGCTGTTTGGCAATTCGGCGCTTATCGAGAAGGTGCTGAGAGGGAAGCTGCTCGCAAATTTAACAAGGATGACGCCTGCTTTCTTTCAGCGCAACAGCACGGGACAGCTGATGGCGCTCGCGACAAATGATGTACTCGCAATTGGCCAGACAGCTGGATATGGTGTAATGACGCTCGTCAATACGCTGGTAGGAGCATCGGTAGTCATTATTATGATGATTTCATTAGTCAGCTATAAATTAATGATCGCGGCACTTATTCCGCTTCCATTGCTGGCAGTCGTAATTAGCAAGCTGGGCAAAAAAGTAAGAACCCGCTTTCTGGACGCGCAGGCTTCCTTTGGGAAAATGAATGAACATGCGCTGGAATCGATATCGGGCATACGCGTTATTCGTTCGTACGTGCAGGAAAACAATGACCTTGTTGCATTCGATCATGTGACCTCAGAAGTTATGAACAAAAATAAACGGGTTTCGATTCTAAATGCGATGTTTCAGCCAATTATCTCGTTAATTGTAGGTGTCAGTTATTCTATTGGAATAGGTTATGGCTCATATCTCGTATTCCAAGATGAGATTTCACTTGGCCAGCTCATTTCATTTAATATCTATTTGGGCATGCTCATTTGGCCAATGATTTCGTTTGGCGAGTTTATTAATGTGCTGCAGCGCGGCAGTGCTTCTGCTGACCGATTGGACTCGGCGTTAACGCAAAAGCCGGATCTTCAAGATTCAGATAAGCCTGTTGCCATTAAGCTGCCTACGCGCATTGAGATGAAACAGCTCACCTTTACTTATCCTACGGCTAGCCAGCCTAGCTTGAACAATGTATCCTTTCAGCTTGAACGAGGCCAGACACTTGGAATCGTAGGGAAAACGGGGAGTGGGAAGAGTACGCTGCTTAAGCAGCTGCTGCGTCAATATCCGCTTGAAGCGGATCGCTTAATGGTAGCGGGAGTTCCAGTTGAGCAAATTGAGATAGACCAGATGAGACGCTGGATTGCCTATGTGCCTCAAGAGCATTTGCTTCTCTCCAAGACCATTCGAGAAAATATTGCGTTAGGCAAGCCGAACGCAACACAGGATGAAATCGCTCGAGCGGTTCAAATGGCTTCTTTTACAGAAGATATTGCACAAATGCCAGAAGGACTTGAAACGGTCGTCGGGGAAAATGGTGTTATGCTCTCAGGTGGACAAAAACAGCGGCTGGCGATTGCACGGGCATTGCTCGTTGATTCCGAAATATTGCTGCTGGATGATTCACTTTCGGCAGTTGATGCACGGACGGAAAGTCGAATTCTTCACCATATTCGTTTGGAGCGTGAAGGAAAGACGACCTTTATTACGACTCATCGCCTATCAGCGGTTAGTCATGCGGACTGGATACTTGTGCTGAATGAGGGCCGAATCATCGAAGAAGGCACCCATGAAGAGCTGATGCTGTTTGGCGGCTGGTACAAGGAACAATGGGAACGGCAGCAAATGGAAGCTAGCTTGGAAGAATAGGAGGCTTAGAATGCCAAAACAATCAACGGCGAGAAGACTATTCGCATATGCTCTCGTCTATAAGTTTAGAATTATCGGCGCCCTGCTTATTCTGTGCTGCGCGGTAGGTGCTGAGCTCGGCGGACCTTTTATTATAAAAACGATAATTGACAAGCATTTATCAGTCGGCGGGAATGATATTATGCCAATTCTCGGGCTGCTGGGCGTTTATATGGGGCTGCTGCTTGTTGCGAGTATTAGCAATTTCTCGCAATCCTATATTTTGCAGACGACGGCGCTTCGCATTATCAAAAATATGCGTATGGATTTAATGAGTCATATTCAGCGAATTCCGCTGCGCTACTTCGACAATACGCCGATCGGGCAAATTGTATCGAGAATTGCGAACGACACAGAGGCGGTCAGGGATTTATTCATGAGCTTCATGGCGACCTTTGTTGTCAGCTTCGTACAGCTGCTCGGTATTTTTACTGCATTGTTTATTTTGGATGTGCGGCTCGCGATGTTTTGCTTGCTCTTGCCGCCGCTCTTCGCGATCATTATGGTCATTCATTTAAAATACTCAAAGAAATACATTACGATTATGCGCGCACGTCTCAGCGACATGAATGCGATGATCAACGAATCGATTGTCGTTATGCCGATTATTCAAGCCTTTCGCCGCGAGAAGGTGACGCTCGAAGAGTTTGAGGTGCTGAACGAGGATCGTTACGTTAACCAGATCAAGCAGTTTAGAGTTTTCTCTTTGTCTTCAAGAAACATTGTGGGTACCATTGGAAGCTTGGTAACAGCGATGGTTATTTGGTACTTTGGGCGGGCTTCACTGGAAACAGTAATTCTTTACGGCGTGTTTTATGCTTTTATCGATTATTTGGGTCGTATTTTTCAGCCAATAATCGGTATCTTCGATCAATTGACGAATGCACAGCGTGCATTTGTTTCTGCGGAGAAGGTATTTGCGATATTGGACATGGAAGGCATGGAGGTCGAAGAGGTAGCTCAGGTGAAACGTCCGGATGGTGTCGTGAAATTCGATAACATTACGTTTGCATATAAAGAGGGCGAAAACGTTCTGAAGCAAATTTCATTCGAAGCGCGCAGAGGAGAGACGGTTGCATTAGTCGGTCATACCGGTTCGGGCAAAAGCTCGATCATGAATCTGCTGCTTGGCTTTTATGAGCCGGACAAAGGGAACATTACGATTGATGGACGTAATATAGCGACATATTCGAAGCAGGAGCTGCGCAAGCATATGGGCATTGTGCTGCAAGATCCGTACTTGTTCGCAGGTGATATTAAATTCAACGTCAGCCTGTACAACAAGGACATCACAATGGATCGTGTGAAAAGCGTGCTGAAGGATGTTGGGGCAGCAACTTTTGTAGAGCAGCTGCCTGGCGGCTATGATGAACCTGTAGTTGAGCGCGGCAGTACGTTGTCTTCGGGACAGCGGCAGCTTATCTCCTTCGCTAGAGCTTTAGCCTTCGATCCTTCTATTCTTATATTGGATGAGGCGACAGCCAGCATCGACAGTGAGACGGAGGGTCTGATTCAGCAAGCCTTGAAGGTAGTCAGTGAAGGCAGGACAACACTAATTATCGCTCATCGCTTGTCCACCATTCGAGATGCGAATCAAATTCTCGTCTTGCATCGCGGTGAAATCGTAGAGCGCGGCAATCATGATGCTTTAATGGCGCTGCGAGGCAGATATTATAAAATGTATCAGCTGCAGAAGGGTGAGAAGGTTTCGTCTGAGCCTGCTGGTGTAACGATGGAAACACAAGGACGATAGAAGTTTACTATTAGCGCATTGAATAGGAATGAGAATAGCGGCAGCCAAGGAATGGAATTATTCCGAGGCTGCCGCTGCTGTTTTATGACCGTAATAGAGTCTATAATTTAAACCGTGTGCTGATTTAGTTGAACTCGGCTTCATTTATGCGATCTCTTGTATCACTTCTTAGACTGCGGTTGAAGTAGAAACTCTTCCACTTGTTTGCGATGATGCTCGTCATGCTGGATAAAATCAAAGATTAAATATCCGATCGAATAGGGAGCTTTCGTTTGTGGACAATGTGTATTTCCATGTACAATAATAGGATGAAAAAATTGCTGTTCTTTCATTTCGGTTAATTTTTGTACGAGTTTTTGTCTTGTCTCAATCGCTTGATTCAAAATTTCAGAAGGCAATATGCCGGATAATGCGTAAGCCGAGGAGGCAGCATTATAATCATCGTGGTTCGGGAATTCAACATTGCTGTGTTTTTCAGCTTCGGGCAGTACGCTTGTAATGAAATATTGATCCCATTTGTCTAAATGGGCAATGATTTCTGCGGCGGACCATTTGCCCTCTTTAATCGGATTTAGCCATGCCGGTTCAGGTGTGATATGGGATAAGGATGAATACCACGGCGCTAAGCTGCCAAACTGTTGAATAAGTTCATTTTGTTTAATCATATAATCCTCCTACAATCAGATATAACTGAATTGTAGTACATAAACCACGACAACTGCCTGTCATCGTTTCGTTCCTTTTTTTAGCTGTAAAGCCGCCATATATTTTTAGCTCTATCTCGGATAATATCCCTCACATATATCGGCTCTATTACTTCCACGGCGTCCCCGTAGCTCAAAATCATGCCATAAACCCATTCATCCTCAGGATAGACGATTTCAACAACCATTGTACCGTCGTTCTCGCAGCGAATGATTCCTTCTTGAAAAGAATCTTCGACTCTCACTTTAACGCTAGGTTGAAAACGCATCACCAAATGTACCGTCTTCGTATTCATTTTCCATTCAGCTTCAATGGCTGCAGCGTCATAAGCAGTGATTTCTCGGTCAAAGATTTCGGATATGGCAGCTAGTTTTCGCATTCTCGATAGTCGATAAAGTTTTGTTATATTTTTGTCTCTGCAATAGCCGTACAAATACCAATGGAACCCTTTATGAACGACGGAAGCCGGCTCCACGACAGCTTTAGCTGAGCAGCCTTGTGAGTTGGTGTAGTCAAAGGTTACGACCATTTTCTTCTGAATGGCCTGTCGAAGGAGAGTTGTTTTTTTCTTCTCCTCCTCATTGCAGCCCCATGAGGATAAATCAATAATCCATTGTTCCAGTGCTTTGTCTGTATAATGAATATCGCTTTTTTTCAATAGGGCTCGCATCTTCTCCAGCGTGCGGGCAACATCAAGATCATCTGAATGGCTTTGCAGCCCTTTAAGCCCTGTCATTACGGAAACGAGCTCATCTTTAGTGAGAACCTGATGGCTTAAGCGGTAGCCCTCCATAATTTCAAAACCTCCGAGCAGCCCCGGAAATGAAAGGATGGGGATGCCTGCCATATTAATGGCTTCCATATCCCTCTGAATCGTTCGGTTTGACACTTCAAACTTTTGGGACAAAACCGAAGCGCTTGTTCTGCCATGGTTCAATAAATAAATGATAACAGCGAGCAATCGTTCTATTTTCAAAGTAATCACCTGTGGATGTGGATTTATTGTAGAGAGTAG
Organism: Paenibacillus sp. NRS-1760; assembly: GCF_050467785.1. NCBI lineage: Bacteria > Bacillati > Bacillota > Bacilli > Caryophanales > Paenibacillaceae > Paenibacillus > Paenibacillus sp. NRS-1760. The sequence goes on from NZ_JBITPK010000014.1 coordinate 29,622, forward strand.
TGCTTGTCGGGTTTGGGGCGGCTGGCTTTGACGAATATAGAAGTAATGAGCTTAGACTGAATTCTAATGAACATAGAAGAAACGAGCTTAGATTGAGTGCTAATGAACTAAGAAGCAACGAGCAGAGACTGAATGCTAATGAACTAAGAAGCAATGAGCAGAGACTGAATTCTAACGAACCTATATGCTGCTATTTGCAATAATCAGGTCCTAAATAAATTCTAACGAACTCAGATAACGTTATATGTGTAAAATAGAGCTCATTTACATCAATTGAGGTCTAATAAGGCCCCCTAGGTTCGTTAGAACTAAAAAGGTTACATTTTAAAGCAAATAAGGTGTCTGGTGTTCGTTAGTTTTCAGTTGCAGTGATCTATTGCTCATCTTTGCATTTCCCGCTTGTTTGATAAGTCCTGTTTTTTGCTTCTCAGTCCTATGAATACCGTATCTTTCGACATATTAATGGTAGTTTCGTAGAAAATTCAGAAGGGCAACACATCTCTAGGCGCGCTTAGGTATTTGAAAATATTGTAACATTAAGCATGAATATACGGAAAGAACCACTTCGGCATTTATAAAATAGACAAAACGACCCATTAAAGTTACATATTAAGTTATGTATATGGTACTTCAAACACAATTTCAGTCTGTTTAAAACAAATCCTTCTACCAATTGACAGGAAAAATGTTCCGTTGTATACTCTCCATAAAGTCTTGTGTTAGTTTACATCACATTAATAAGTAGATGGCTTATAAACTTTGGGCCCGAAGTTAAATTCCCCTTCCTTCATCAATGCAAATAGTCTGTTCACGGATGTTATGCATGTTTTTGGAGTAAGGGGATTTTTTATTGCCATCTATGAACAAATGTGCATGTTTACGAGAACTTAATTTCATTTTGATGTTGTGATTACACTTTGTAGCTAATCTAATTGTTGGGTAAACTATTTTATTCATTAATGGTTGTGGAGAGGGGAAAATGTAGGATGCACAAACTGGTCATACGAATACAAAGAAAAGCTTGCATGCTGTTAGCGGCTCTTCTTTTGGTTGGAGGTACGCTCGGCAGCTTAGGTGCGCCAGTTCAGGCGTCGCCTGCAGGAGATAATATCGTTATTTCACAAGTGTATGGCGGTGGGGGAAACGGAACTGGCTCGACGTTTAAGCAGGATTTTATTGAGCTTTACAACCCAACGAATCATGAAATTTCCTTGGATGGAATGAAATTGATTTACGGATCGGCATCTTCGAAAGTGGGGGTATGGCCGGATAGTTTCATGCAATTAAAAGATATTAAGGTTGGAGCTGGAAAATATTATTTAGTTCAACAGTCTGCGGGTACAGATGTTAATGCCCCTAACCTGCCTAGTCCGGATGATACTGGCACCCTTGCCTTGGGAGCAGCGGGAGGAAAGGTAAAGCTAGTAGATAGTAAAAATAATATCATCGATTTGATTGGTTATGGTACCAGTATTGAATTTGAAGGCGCAGGTCCTGCTGGTACTTCACTTACTAATGTTACAGCAGTGATTCGTAAAGGCAATCGCGCTCAGGACACTGATAACAATAAAGCGGATTTCGAAATGGGCACTCCTGACCCGCGCAACTCCTCTTACGGCGTTGTTTCTGACAAGATTGAAGCAGTAACGCCAGACGTAAACGAAGGAGCTGTACTTCCGGGTACAATCATTAAGCTCTCGACGCCAACAGTTGGCGCTAGTGTTTACTATAGTGTATACGGTGCAGGAGAAACGCAAGTTGCTCCAGAGGACTTTACATGGTATCAACCAAATGTAACAGAAATCAAAATTAATGTGCCTACAACGGTTCATACTTATGCCAAAAAAGAAGGTTTTCCAAATAGTGCTTTGCGTGAATATTCTTATACGATTTCTACACTAGTGACTATCGCACAAGCACGTGCGGCTGCACTTGGTACAAGCGTAACGCTTAGTGGTGTTGTAACACATCGAGCGGATTCAGGCGCTTTTGTAAATCTTTTCGTACAGGATCAAAACGGAGGCATTATTGTTAGAGTTCCAAACAGCGTCTCCGCACAGCCGGGTGACCTAATTGAGGCTTACGGCAAGCTGACTGAATTTTCGGGATTGCTTCAATTGGAGGCAACAGCTGAAAATGCAAAAGTAACGGGCTCTGCTCCTACTCCAGATCAGATCGTTGTTGATTCTTCGAGCTTTGGCAAAACGACTGAAAATCGCAACAAATTCGAAGGTCGTTTGGTTCAAGTCAAAAATATTAAAGTTGAAAGTGTTGCCAGCGGCGTTGTTACAGCTACCGATGCTGTGAATGGCGGCAAAGTTATTATTTATTCTTCCGATGCTTCGTTCGTGGCAGGTAAAACTTTCGAGCAGGTTACTGGCGTTATGACGTTCCATTCCAGTGTAGGATTGGAATTATTGCCGCGTAATACACTCGACATTGTTGAGAAAAAGTTGGCTGTTCAAGCTAGCACTCCGTCAGGCGGCATTAACGCAGGAGGAGCTGTATCGCTAAGCTCACTAGTTCCGGATGGTGTGATTCGTTACACGACAGACGGAACTGTTCCGACAGCTACTACAGGAACGCTTTACACGAAAGCCATTGTCGTAAATGCGGATATGGTCATTAAAGCGGTTGTGACAGCTGGTGGAGTGACAAGCGATGTATCGACATTTACGTATAAAGTATTAGAAAATACAAATGGTATTGCCATTCATACAATTCAAGGTGAGACGCATAAATCGATCTATACCAATGTAAAGGTTTCGAATGTTACTGGTATTATTACTTCGGTCAGCGCGAATTCCTTCTACATGCAGGCACCTGATGAGAAGCAGGATGAAAATCCGAATACGTCCGAGGCTATTCAGGTGTACAAGCCTGCACATGGTCTATCTGTTAAGGATGAAGTATCAGTCACAGGTACTGTAGAGGAATTTGGAAACAGTCCATCTTTGACTGTAACGCAAATCAATGCAGCAACAATTACTAAGGTATCGAGCGATAACCAGCTTCCTAAAGCTACATTGGTAGGAACAGGCGGTCGAATCATTCCTAACCTGATCGATACCGACAGCTTCAGCAAGTTCAACCCAGAAAACGATGCAATTGATTTCTTCGAGAGTTTGGAGAGCATTCTCGTTGAAGTGAAAAATCCAACGATTACTGGACCTTACGCGAATGCGGTAACTCCAATTACGTTTGATAATGGTGCTAACAATCCAGTGAAAACCGCTGTAGGCGGAATTGTATTGCAAGGAAATGGTTTGTCTGCTATTGATAGCAGCTTGAATCCACAGAAGCTGTATGTAGGCGGATCAAAGCCAGCTGGTGCAGAGATTAAAACAGGCGATGCTTTTAACGGCAATATCGTTGGCGTAATTCAATACGCTGGTGATCTGTATAAACTGTTGCCTACACAAGCTTTGCCAACTATCGTACGCAGTATAAACGTCCAGAAGGTAACGAATATTGTACCGGACCCGGACAAGCTGACGATTGCTACATTTAATGTGGAAAACTTCAGCGCAGATCAAACAGCTAAAGCCGCAAAAATTGCTTCAATTATTGTAACGAATATGAAGCAGCCAGACATTATCGGTTTAATGGAAGTACAAGACAACGATGGTGAAAAGGATACCGAAAATACGGATGCTGACCAAAGCTTCAAAACGCTGATTGATGCGATTAAAGCAAAAGGCGGACCAACGTATTCTTATACAGATATTGCTCCTGAGAGAAATAAAGATGGCGGCGCTCCTGGCGGTAATATCCGTGTTGGTTTCTTGTATAAAGCCGACCGTGTAACGCTTGCTCAAAGAACGAAAGGCGATTACAAATCAACAATTAAGGTAGACGGAATTGGCGGCTTAACTCAAAATCCTGGCCGTATTGGCTCTGCAGATGCTTCCACATTTGCTTCATCTCGTAAACCGCTTGTAGCAGAATTTATGTTCCAAGGAAAACGAGTTGTTGCGATTGCGAACCATCTGAATTCAAAAGGTGGAGACGGCAAGCCTTGGGGTGATGTTCAGCCGGTTGTTCGCAGCAGCGAAGTGCAGCGCGCGAAGCAAGCGGAAGCTGTTAACAGCTTTGTGAAGGATTTGACAACGAAAGACCCTGAAGCAAGTGTAGTCGTGCTAGGCGACTTTAACGATTTCCAATTCTCTGGCACATTGAACAAAATTAAAGGCAATGAATTGACAAACCTTGTAGATACGCTGCCGGTTTCAGAACGTTACTCGTATATCTATGACGGTAACTCTCAAACGCTTGATCACATTCTCGTTGATAAAGCAAATGGGACAAAAGCAGAAATCGACGTAGTACATGTCAATGCTGATTTCTCTACAGAACAGGGCAGAGTGAGCGATCATGATCCGCTTCTTGCGCAGCTGGATCTGTCGGCTAAAAAAGTTGCTGAGTTTACCATGACGCTCATGCATACGAATGATACACATGCGAATTTGGCGAATGTTGCAAAGAGAGTTACTGCAGTTCAGCAGGTTCGTAATGAAACAGCTAATTCACTCCTTCTTGATGCTGGCGATGTATTCTCGGGCACTTTGTATTTTAATAAATACTTAGGCCAGGCAGATTTAACGTTTATGAATTTGATGAAATACAATGCGATGGTTTTCGGTAATCATGAGTTTGACAAAGAATTATCGGTGCTGGCGGATTTTGTGAAAAAAGCAAAATTCCCATTTGTTAGCTCCAACATTGATTTCGGCAAGGAGCCTGCACTTAACGGATTATTATCCGAGCAAGCGGCTGGTGAAGCGGCTCAGGATGGAAAGATTTATAATTCACTTATTCTTGAAGTAGGCGAGGACAAGACGAAAGTCGGCGTAATTGGCTTAACTACAGAGGATACGAAGTTTCTTGCGTCTCCGGGACAAAATATCATATTTAATGATTATATCGCTAAAGCGAAAGCAACCGTCAAAATGCTGCAAGATCAAGGCATTAACAAAATCATTGCTTTGACTCATCTTGGTCATGCATTCGATCTTCAATTGGCTGAGCAAGTAGCTGGAATTGATGTTATCGTAGGAGGTCACAGCCATACGAAAGTAGATGCTCCGAAGGTAGTCAAGACACATGGAGAGCCAACGCTAGTTGTACAGGCGGAGGAGTATAACAAATATTTGGGACGCTTGGATCTCAAATTCAATCAAGCAGGCGTACTGACTAAATGGGATGGCAAACTGCTCGATATTGCAACATTTGCTCCAGATCCGGTAGCGACTGAATTGCTTGATCCGTACACAAAGGGTATTGAAGCTATTAAACAACAGGTTATTGGTAAAACGAATGTATTTTTAGATGGAGGCAACCCGTCTGGTCGTGTTGCGGAAGTCAATCTTGGAAACATAATGACAGATGGAATGGTTTCTAAAGTGAAAAGCTTTGTTGACAGCAATCCAGATTTAAAGAAATTTGATGTAAAAGGCTTTGTGGCGATTCAAAATGGTGGCGGAATTCGTAAACCTATTCCGCTGAAAGCTATAGGCAAAGCGGATGGTGACATTACACTAGGAGAGCTTTTGGAAGTTATGCCATTCGGCAATAATCTTACATCACTTCGTATGACGGGTCAGGAAATTGTGGATGCGTTAGAGAATGGTGTAAGCGGAATTGAAACGGTTCAAGGTCGATTCCCACAAGTATCTGGCATGCGTTACTACTATGATTCCAAGAAGCAGCCAGAAGTACTAGATGCCAATGGACAGCTTGTAACTGCGGGTAAGCGTATAGCAAAGGTAGAAATTAAGAATGCTGACGGCAGCTACAGTGCTATTGATCTGAATGCTTATTATTTTGTAGCAACAAATTCTTTTATGGCTAATGGTGGTGACTTCTACCGCTCCATGAAACAAGCGAAGGATGACGGTCGTCAGTACGAGATGAACATCGTTGATTATGAGGTGTTTATCGAATATCTAACGAAAATTGGCACTATTAATATGGGGTTGGAAGGCCGTATTACAGATCTAAAAGGCGAGCCGCTTCCAGGCGAGAACGATCCATTCAAGCTAACGATTATGCATGTTAACGACACGCATGCTCACCTTGATTCGATTGCAAAACGTTTTACAGCGATTAAAGAAATTCGTGCAGAAGTAAAAGACTCTATTTTGCTTGATGCAGGTGATGTGTTCTCAGGTACGCTCTTCTTCAACAAATATCTTGGTCAAGCGGACTTGGAGTTTATGAATAGGATCGGTTATGACGCGATGGTATTCGGAAACCACGAATTCGATAAAGGTCCATCCGTACTTGCTGATTTTATCAAAAAAGCGGAGTTCCCGTTTGTAAGCTCAAATATCGACTTCAGCAAGGAACCTGCAATGAACGGACTTGTGTCTGAGCAGGCAATCGGTAAACCAGCTGCGAAAGGTAAAATTTATGACGCGATCATATTGGATGAAGGCGGGCAAAAGATCGGCGTATTCGGCTTAACAACGGAGGACACAAAATTCCTTGCTTCGCCAGGAGATAATATTGTGTTCGAGGATTATATTAAGAAAGCTGAAGAAACGGTCAAAATGCTCCAAAAAGAAGGCATCAATAAGATTGTGGCATTGACGCATCTAGGAAATGAATTTGATAAAGTATTGGCTGAGAAGGTTACAGGCATTGACGTTATCGTCGGTGGACATAGCCACACGAAGGTTGACACACCGCTTGTATATCATGCTGCGGGAGAACCAACTCTCGTTGTACAGGCAGAAGAGTATGGCAATTATTTGGGCCGTTTGGACCTCGAGTTCAATAACAAAGGGGTATTGACCGCATGGAATGGCAAGCTGCTTACAGTTAGCGGTTATGCAGCAGACCCGGAAGCTGTTGAAATGCTGAAGCCATACAGTGCGGGTGTTGAGAGTATTCAGAAACAAGTGATCGGCAAAACAAATGTGTTCCTAGATGGTGAACGTGCTTCTGCACGAGCAAAGGAAACCAATCTCGGAAACCTAATGACAGACGGAATGGTCTCCAAAGTAAAAAGCTTTGTAAACAGCAATGAGGCATTAAAGGAATTAGATGTAAAAGGTTATGTAGGTATTCAGAATGGCGGTGGCATTCGCGCTTCGATTAAGAAGACAGCTGAAGGTAAAGTAGATGGAGACATCATGATGGGTGAATTGCTTACGGTGATGCCTTTCGGAAACAACCTTACAGCGCTTCGAATGACAGGCCAAGAAATTATTGCTGCGCTTGAGAACGGTGTAAGTGGAATCGAAACAGGACAAGGTCGCTTCCCGCAAGTATCAGGAATGCGCTTCTACTACGATTCCAATAAAAAACCTGAAATATTGGATGCAGACGGAAAGCTTAAGCAGGCTGGCGAACGCATTACGAAGGTTGAAATCAAAAACGCAGACGGCAGCTACAGTGCAATTGATTTGAATGCTTATTATTTTGTAGCAACAAACTCATTTATGGCTAATGGCGGCGATTTCTATCGCTCGATGAAGCAAGCCAAAGATGCTGGACGTCAGCACGAAATGAACATTGTTGACTACGAGGTATTCTTGGAGTATATCAATCAATTAGGTACGATTAATGCAACGACAGAAGGACGTATTGTTGATGTGAATGTTGTAGTTCCAACACCTACTCCAACACCAACAACACCGCCGGTGACAACACCGACGCCGACACCAACGCCAACACCGACGACACCGCCGGTGACGACACCAACGCCGACACCGTCCATCACATTTAGTGATGTACGCGGCCACTGGGCGGCAGATGCTATTGCGAAGGCAGTGGAAATTGGGTTTGTTAATGGGTATGGAGACGGTACGTTCCACCCTGGAGACACAGCAACAAGAGCACAATTTATTACAATGGTAGGCAGAGCGCTGAAGCTTGAATCGTCGACAAGCAAGCTGGACTTTGCAGATGCGGGTCAAGTTCCTGCATGGGCACGCTCCTTCTTTGCACAGCTTATCGAGGATAAGGTCATTGCAGGCTACGAGGATAATACGCTTCGACCATCAAGTGAATTAACAAGAACGGAAATGACCGTAATTCTTGTTCGCGCACTAGGCATTAAAGTTGATCCGAAGGCGAAGCCGACGTTTGCTGATTTGAGTGACATTCCTGTATGGGCACGTCCTTATATCGCTGCGGCACAAGCCGAAGGACTAGTAGCAGGCATGGGCGGCAATAAATTTGCACCTAAGAAAAATGCAACAAGAGCAGATGTGGTTACACTGATTTTGTCCGCACTAGAGTATGAAGGAAGAAACGGAATTTAATTAAGCAAAAGCGTCCTATTCCACTTGATAAGAGTGGGGTGGGACGTTTTTTTTAGTAAGATTTGTTGTTTTCATGCAAAGAAGGCGACACTTCATTTAAAACCTATGTTAAATTAGAGGGAGTAGATACCGTTTGCATTTCTAGACATAAATAGAAAGAGTGAAACTTGGATGGCTGATGATCGACTGGATGATAAGCTTAGCAAAATGATTGATGTAGCAAGGCTGTATTATGAACTGGATTATAATCAGGAAGAAATCGCCCAGAAGCTGGGGGTATCGCGCCCTACGATATCAAGATTTTTACAGCAGGCGAAGGATGAGGGGTACGTTCAAATAAAAATCGTACACCCTAACGAAAACAATTTTGTTCTGGCGAATCGTTTGGAAGCGAAGTTTGGGCTGAAAAAAGCGGTTATCGTTTCTGTGCCGCAGTATGAGGACAGCATCGTAAAGAGGTATATTGGCGAAGCGGCAGCGAACTATTTATACGATACGGTAAAAGACGGCGATATCATTGCGACAACATGGGGGACGACGCTCTTTCAAATGGCTTCCCAGCTTAAGGATAAGCCGGTTCGCGACGTTAAGGTTGTGCAGCTCAACGGCGGGGTTAGCCATTCGGAAACCAATACATACGCTTATGAAATTGTTCATTTATTCGGCAAGGCTTTCCATACGATACCTTACTTTATTCCGCTGCCGGCGCTTGTTGACCATGAGGTCGTCAAGCGGACGATTGAATCGGATCGCCATATCCGCAATATTTTGGAGCTAGGGAAGCTTTCTAATATTGCCGTTGTAACCGTAGGAGCGCCTACGGATGATTCTGTATTAATTAGAGCCAATTATTTCACAGATTCCGATCTGGAAATTATTCGCGAGAAGGCAGCAGGCGATATATGCTCACGCTATATTGATATTGCAGGCAATATTTGTTCTACACTCATGAACCAGCGCACGATTGGAATCAGTCTTGATGAACTGAAGCGCAAGGACCAGTCAATACTTGTGGCAGGCGGAGCGAAGAAGGTAGATGGCATTTATGGCGCGCTGCGCGGCGGCTACACGAATGTACTCATTACCGATCAGTTTACAGCGAGGTATTTATTAGAACGGGATGTGTAAACATCCTATAGAACAAACGAGGGGATCTTAGCTGCAAGGCAGCAAATAAGATCCCCTCGTTTTTCTTCCTATATCTTTTAATGAAGTGCAAATCGCTCAGCGGAGTCAACTGTATGCTTCAGAAGCGTGGCGATCGTAACAGGACCTACACCTGCTGGCACAGGGGTGATCGCACTTGCTTTTGCTAGGCATGCTTCGTAGTCAACGTCCCCAATATTCCCTTTATTGTACCCTGCATCAAGCACTACAGCGCCATCGCGAATCCATTCGCCTTGAATAAAGCTTGGTTTGCCGACTGCAGCAACAACGATATCGGCAAGGCGCAATAGCTCCGCTACATTTTCTGTTTTGGAATGACAGGTTGTTACGGTTGCATTGCGGTTCAGCAGCATCTGAGAAACGGGTTTGCCGAGAATCGGGCTTCGTCCAACGACGACGGCATGTTTGCCTTCAACCTTGATTCCATAGTAATCAAGAATAGCCATAATAGCAGCAGGGGTACATGACGGATACTGGGCATAACCAAATGCATTTTGAGCAAAACCTAACGCGGTTACACCATCAACATCCTTATGGATACTAATCGCTTCAAAGGCAGCACGTTCATCAATTTGATGCGGTACGGGGTGCTGCAAGAGGATGCCGTGAATAAGCGGGTCTGCATTAAGCTGCAAAATAACATCAATCAAATCATCTGTGGAGATGTTTTTGTTCAAATGAATACGTTTGGAATCAATGCCAAGCCGCTTGCATGCATTTCCCTTCATTCGAACGTAGGTTTCAGAGGCTGGGTCATCGCCCACTAGTATTGTCGCTAAGCATGGAATGATTCCCCGCTTGCTAAGAGTCTCAACTCTTGCTTTTAGCTGCTCTTTAATTGCATCGGCCACAATGGCTCCATCCAAAATCAGTTTTTCCGTCATCTTCTACCTCAGCCCCTTATAAATAGATGTTAAAAAAGCATAAAAAGGCAAGGGGTATGTCCCCTTACCTTTGCCCAGGCGTACGGCTAATGATCTGTGCGCTTCCTCATGGTTGCCCATGTTCCGCCAGTTACGCACAGCTTTTTATTGGTATTTTGATTTTAACAGGTGGAAAGTTCAAAAGCGAGTCATCCAACGTTATTTTATGATTATTTAGGTGTAGAAACGAGAGGATGGATGCTATAATTACTTTATCAAGAGGGAGCGGGTCGCGCTGCCCTCTTTATTGCAGTTTGCGTAAAATGATGGGAGATAGAGGTGGTAAGTTGTTAAAGCTCACTAGATTTTTGAGGAAATATTGGCTGAGTGCTGTGCTGGCACCGTTGTTTATGCTGCTAGAGGTGTTCATGGATTTGCTGCAGCCGCAATTCATGGCGAGCATTGTGAATGATGGTATTATAGCGGGGGATCTCACAGCAATCGCGAGCACCGCGCCCAAAATGCTGATCGCCGCATTAATCGGACTAATAGCAGGTGTCGGCTGCACGGTGTTCTCGACGATAGCATCACAAAACTTTGGGGCTGATCTCAGGCAGGAGCTGTTTCAAAAAATCCAGTCGCTCTCGCTTCGATCGCTTGACCGTTTTGGTTCAGGCTCTATCGTGACGAGACTGACGGGTGATGTCACACAAATTCAGAGCTTAGTATTGCTGCTGCTGCGCGTATTTGCACGCAGTTCATTCATTATTATCGGCAGTCTGGTCATGGCTTTTGTAATAAGCCCGCGCCTGTCTATTATTTTGCTCGCAATGATACCCTTATTAGCTCTCTTCCTCATCATTACAACTCGGATTACCGTTCCTTTGTTTTCAATGATGCAGCACCGGCTTGATCAAGTGAATACCGTGATGCAAGAAAATTTGTCCGGTATCCGCGTTGTGAAAGCATTTGTAAGGTCCGATTACGAGGAAGAACGTTTTAATGAAACAAACTCAAATCTACTGCATGCCAGTCTAAAAGCAGCTAAGATCGTTGCGCTTAATACGCCGCTTGTGTCGATCATTCTTAATTTTAGTATTGTAGCTGCATTATGGTATGGGGGAATGCTCACTGAGCACGGTGCGCTGTCGGTGGGCAGTCTCGCCGCCTTTTTAACTTATATTACACAGCTTCTCTTCTCTACTCTAGGACTTGGAAATCAATTGATTGCAATCTCTCGGGCCAAGGCTTCTGCTGACCGCATCAACGAGATATTGGAGGTACCGGCAGATAAATGGACAGCTGAACGAAAAGCTAACGAGCAGTCCAAGAAAATACAGGCTGGCAGAATTACGTTTGACCATGTGAGTTTCAGCTATGAAGGCTCGGAGAAAAACATACTTCACGATATAGATCTGGATATAGAGCCGGGCGAGACGATTGGGATCGTAGGGATAAACGGTTCAGGAAAATCAACGCTGGTCAGCCTCATTCCAAGGTTTTATGAAGCGACAGAGGGAATGATTCGCATTGATTCCCATCCGATTAACGAGATCGCTTCTGTAGAGCTGCATGGCCAAATCGGAATGGTGCTTCAGCAGGCGCATCTGTTCAGTGGAACCATTCGTGAAAATATCAGCTATGGCAAACCGGATGCGAGTCAGGATGAAATAGAGGCAGCAGCCAAGGCAGCTGAGGCTCATGCATTCATTATGAAGCTGGAGAATGGCTACGATACGCTGCTTGGCCAGCGCGGGGTCAATCTGTCCGGCGGCCAAAAGCAGCGGTTGTCCATTGCGCGGACGTTGCTGCTGAAACCCAAAATTGTCATCCTTGATGATTGTACAAGCGCGGTTGATCTGAGAACGGATTTACTCATACGCAAATCGTTGCAAGAGATTATGAAGAGCAGCACTTGTCTTATCATTGGTCAGCGAATTGCATCCGTACAGCAGGCAAATCGGATTATTGTGCTTGAGGATGGAAGAATTACTGCAATTGGCACGCATCAGGAGCTTCTTGAACAAAGCAAGCTATACCAGAAAATGGCCTTTTCCCAGCAAGGAGCTTGATAGATGAATCATACGCTAACGACATTAAGAAGAATTGGAACTTATTTGCTTCATGGCCGCGCTAGATTGCTGGCGGTTATTGCACTAACGATAGTTGCCGCAGGACTTACGCTCGCCGGTCCATATTTTTTGGGCAAAGCTTTGGATGATTATATTGTAGCGAAGCGATACGATGGGCTGCTTTCTATTTGTTTGCTTATGCTTGGCATATACGCGGCTGGCAGCTTAGTCAGCTGGCTTCAAGCCATTTATTTAGCTGATGTATCGCAGCGGACCGTATGGAGTCTTCGCAAGGAATTATTTAATCATTTGCAAAAGCTGCCTATTCCGTTTTTTGCGAGTAAAAATCACGGTGAACTCATGAGTCGTACGACGAATGACATTGACAATGTTACGAATACGCTGAACCAAAGCTTAATTCAGATCATCTCAAGCGTCATCATGCTCATAGGCTCGTTCGCGATGATGCTTTTCTTAAATGTGTGGCTAACGCTTGTAGCACTCATTGTTATTCCGGTCATTGTTTTGGTAACGAAACGAATTGCGAAGGCAACACAGCGTCAGTTCAAAGGACAGCAGCAGGAGCTTGGCGGGCTTAATGGGTTTATCGAGGAGACGGTATCGGGACAGAAGGTCGTAGCCCTGTTTCATCAAGAGGAGCGAATGGCTGAGCAGTTCAGCGCCGCTAATGCCAAGCTGAAGAAAGTCGGAACCAAAGCTCAAATTTATTCGGGTACGATGGGCCCGTTCATGAACATGTTTGGTCATATCAGCTATTTGATCATTGCAGGTGTCGGCGGCTGGCTGGCGATTCACGGCCACGCAACAGTGGGCGTCATCATAAGCTTTCTCGGTTATTCAAAGCAATTCTCCGGCCCTTTGAACGAGGTCGCCAATCAATACAATATGATTCAGTCGGGGGTAGCAGGCGCGGAGCGGGTATTTGAGATGATGGATATTCCATCAGAATATGAAGAACCCGAGTCTGTGAAAGAAATGGAATCGATTGGCGGCAAGGTAGAGTTTCGCGATGTGCGGTTTGAATATAACGACGGAACGGCAGCGCTTAATAACATCTCCTTTATTGCTAAGCCGGGAGAGACCGTTGCGCTGGTCGGTCCAACTGGAGCGGGCAAGACTACGATCATTAATCTAATTGGGCGATTCTATGAGATCAAGGACGGTCAAATACTGATTGATGACGAAGACATTTGCACGATAGACAAAAACAGCTTGCGTAAACAGCTTGGCATCGTACTCCAGGATGCCCATTTGTTCTCGGGTACCATTCGTGAGAATATCCGCTATGGCAAGCTGGATGCTACCGATGAAGAGGTCGAGGAGGCGGCTGTCCAAGCGAATGCGAATAGCTTCATCACGAAGCTTCCGCTAGGCTATGAGACCGAATTGACAGCGGAAGGCGGGAACATAAGTCACGGGCAGCGCCAGCTTATCACGATTGCTCGTGCTATTCTTGGAGACCCTGCGCTGCTTATACTCGATGAAGCAACGAGCAGTGTAGATACACTGGCTGAGCTTCAAATTCAAGAAGCGATGAAGAAACTGCTTAGCGGTAGAACGAGCTTCGTTATTGCGCACCGACTCAGTACCATTCGAAATGCGGATACCATTCTATTTATTAAAGATGGTGAAATTGCTGAACGCGGTACACATGATGAGCTGCTCGCGAAAAAAGGCTTGTATGATCAACTGCATGGCAGTCAATTTTTACAGCAAGTTTAGACATGCGGTCTCATAAAGGTCATATGAATGTGGTACAATGAGACGAGCGATACAATTAGGAGATGACAGACGATGAGTGAGCAATTGAATGAGCAAGAACTTTTACAGTATATAGCAAACGAAACGAACGCGGATGAGAAGCTGATTAAGCTTGTATTAAAGCATGAGCAAGCGTTCATCAGCAGCGCGAAGGAAGATAAAAATGGCGAGGTAGATATTGACGGCGACGAGCTCGTAGATTATGTACTGAGCCGTCCTGATGTAAAGTCCAATGAGCTGGTCGTGGAATCAATCTTGGACGCAGAAATGGATTATTTGATGGACAAAGGCCTTGCAGGTTACGTAGACTAACCTGTGAGCATAAAAAGGTAAGTCTATGAAGGACTGCTTCCAAGCGCATGTTGGCTGAAGCAGTTCTTCTTGTGTTGGAAAGTTTATAATATTTTTGTAAACACTAGATGAAAATAGATGTTTTGCACGGTTATTGCGACGGAATAAGGACAGGATAGTACAGCATATGTTCTAAACGAGGTACATGCGTTTTTGAAAAAAATGCTTTTTTATGCTAAAGTTATAGGATGAAATCGGGAAAACGGAGGATGGGCAGTTGGCAAAAACGCATAAGGGGTTATCATCTTTAGAAATTTTTAAGCGGTTTATTTTTATCTCGATTGGTTCGATTTTAATGGGCGTCGCACTCGAATTGTTTCTCGTTCCGAATAATGTAATCGATGGTGGCATTGCCGGTATATCGATTATGTTGGCGCACCTCACATCGCTTCCACTCGGCGTGTTCTTGTTCGCAGTAAACGTACCATTCCTAATTCTTGGATACAAACAAATTGGGAAAACGTTTGCGATCTCAACCCTTTATGGCATTATCGTCATGTCGATCACGACATCATTGCTCCATCACGTTGAAGCATTTACAGAAGAAAAGCTGCTCGCTGTTTTGTTCGGTGGTCTTATTCTCGGTGCAGGAGTTGGTCTTGCGATACGTTTCGGCGGCTCACTGGATGGCGTAGAAATTGTATCGATTCTAATTTCGAAGAAAATGCGCATGCCAGTCGGACAAATTATCATGATATTTAACGTTATTATTTTTGTAATTGCGGGATTTGTGTTTGAATGGGATTCAGCCATGTACTCGATGTTTACATATTATATAGCGATTAAATTAATTGATATCGTTGTGGAAGGTCTCGATGAGTCGAAATCGGTAACGATTATTTCTTCTGAATATGATGAGGTATCACAAGCGATTATTGACCGTTTAGGTCGTACAACGACATTGATCCAAGCGCGCGGCGGCTATTCGAAGGATGAAACGCAAATGATCTATTGCGTCGTATCCCGACTTGAGCTTGCGAAGCTCAAAGCTATCGTGCAATCCATCGATGAGAATGCCTTTATTGCTATCGAGCATGTATCCGACGTCATGGGCGGCGGATTCAGCAAAGGCAGCATCCACTAAGGTATAACAATAAAATCCGGCTGCGGCGTCAGAAGTCGCGCAGCCGGATTTTTTTTATATTATAAGCTTGTCGAAATAGATGGATCATTCACGGGCCTAGCGAGACCCTTGTCTTTTACACATAGCAGGAACAAGAGCGCAATAACCATGCCTCCTGATGAGAAATAGAACAGCACGGAATATCCAAGCAGATCAATCAAGCTGCCCATGAGCGGCGGTGAAGCGATAGCAGCAAGTGAAGAGATTAAGTAATAGATGCCTGTCCGTGTACCGATGCTTTGCTCTTTGCCGAGTGAAACGATAAACGGATAGGAATTGATGTTGATCATCGCCCAGCAGATGCCTCCAACTATAAGCAAGGTACGAAGCGGGAGTAGTGCGTCCGCGAAGGAGATTGCTGCAAAAATAACGATGAGGCCAATAACCCCTAATGTGATAATAAGCTTTTTGCCGAAGCGGTTGCCAAGCAGTCCGCTTGGAATAGCGGCAGCTACAAAAGCGAGTGAGAAGAAGGCGAGCGAGAATGATGATTGGCCTTCGGTCAGCTGTAAGTGCTTTGTGCCGTACAGAGTAAAGAAGGCTTCAACGCCCTGATAGGAAAGAAACCAGAAGAAAATTGCGCCAAGCAAAAAGATCGTAGGACGGTTCCATTGTTCTTTGAACGATATTTTTGTTTTCTCCTCAGCAGGCGAGTAAGAGAGCGCATCACGTTTTTCTTTTATGTTATTCAAGAGAATGACTAAACAAATGAGCGTTAAAATGGATGCAACTAGAAAAGGGAGTGAGTGATGTTTCTCATATAGAAACGAGCCTCCTGCGAAAGCGATAATGGAGCCGATCCCGCCCATGAAGTTAATAATGCCATTTGCTTTTGTACGCTTGCTGTCATGAGTGATGTCGGGCATAAGCGCGACAGTCGGGGAGCGGTACAAACTCATCGACAGATTCATAAGCACCATAAACAATACGAGCGTGAGCAGGCTTGTGTGCCAAGGGATGAGCGCACCGAACAAGGCTGCAAGTGGCATGCCGATGAGCAAATAGGGCATTCTTCGGCCAAGGCGCGTGTTTGTACGATCACTGCGGCTTCCAATCCATGGCTGCAAAAAAAGAGCAAAGTAATTATCGATCGTCATCATGAATCCAATCAGCGCCGTACTCGTCAAAAACTTATCGAGAAAAAAGGGGACGAATGCGTTGTAAAGCGCCCATGTAATGCTGATGCTAAAAAAACCGAACCCGAGCAGCCATGTTTTTTTCATACCGCTTATGCCCCTCTCCTTAATAGCACCTCAGCCAATCGATCAGGATAATCCGTAATGATGCCGTCTACACCTGCGTCAATGAGTCGCTCCATCTCTTCCGCATCATTAACCGTAAACGGATGGTAGGCAATGCCATGTGCAGCGGCGGAAGCTGTCCATTCTGGCGTTACAGCGTATTTGAAAGGATGCAGTGCATCAGCCTGAAGCGTCGCTGCATATTCCCAAGGACGATAAAGCCCTTCCATATACAGAACACCGGTACGAATTTCAGGTGCCAGCTGCTTGCAGAGCGACAGCGAATAATGATTGAAGCTGGATAGGATGATGCGATCAACCATTCCGAAGGCTCGAACCATGTCAATTACCTTTTGCTCCAAACCTGGATACTGGATGATACCGTTTTTAAGTTCGATATTTAAAATGATATCCGTATGACGGAGAAGCTCAAGAAGCTGCTCTAAAAGTGGAACTCGTTCGGCTTGGAAGGCGGGGTTAAACCAGCTGCCAGCATCGAGTGACATAAGCTCCTCGTATGCTGTATCCTTTACAAGCCTGTTCAAGCCGGTTGTCCGCATTAGTGATTCATCATGAATGATAACCATTTGGTCGTCCTTCGTTAGTTGAACATCAATTTCGATGCCAGTAGCACCTAGCTCAATGGCTTTCTTGAATGCAGCGAGCGTGTTTTCGGGACAATAACCGCTTGCTCCGCGATGGGCGAAATTAATAATAGTTTTAATAACGATTCATCCTTTCTGCACAATAGAGTCTATTACTAACTATATAGAAGTAATATTATGGCTGTGTCAAACACGAAAAAAAAGTGGGCTCCGGAATGATTCCAATAAGAGTTAAGCGAAGCGGTAATACAGGAGGAGGTAGGTAGCTAGTACGAAAATAAAATTAAGCGGAACAAACACCATTTGCGTGAAGATCGTGCGATAAACGGAGAGCGGTTTCTTATAGATGCAAGCGCCTTCGATAATAAACAAAAGCAGTACGATGTGAATCATAAAATGACCAATCAGCTCTTTCATGCCAAATAGCATCGTTGCTGAGATGAAAATGAAGGTTAGCACCACAGATAACATTCGGTTCAAAATACCGATTACGAGTAAATAACCAACCAAAAACTCTATATAACCAGCCATGACGATAAATAGTGAGGTGTCAAAACCAAACGTGGGTACGTGATGTTTAATAATAATATCTTCTGCCATTGTCGGGTAAATCCATTTCTCTACGGCGACCCAGCAAAGCGATAAGCCTGTTCCCAAATAGAGAAGGGGGAATCCCCATTCGGATAGTTTGGTCCGCTCGAGCAGCAGGGCGCCAATAATGGCCAAATAAAAACCATAATCAAGCATATGAAATATTCCGGCTTCAATGCCTGTTTCAATGAATAGAACGAGCAGCACAAGCGCACCAATCTTTGTTGCATAATGCCGCGGAATAAGCAGTAATATGATTGCAGCCCACATGAGGATCGTTTGCCAGCCGTCTGTAAGCTTAAATTCCAGTGCGAAGCGTGTTCCGGAAGCTGCTTGAATGAGAAGAGCAGCAGCTGTGCCGTACTTTATGATGGGTAAGGAATATCGCCGGAGCTTAACGAGCTGGCGATCCACTTTTGTAGACAAATTTGAGCTCGACAACTCAGGAAGGAACTTGGTTAGCACGGCGAGCAGAACGGTGATGATCATTGCCAGCTTCATGAAAAAAGGAGAAAGAATGACGGCAAGCGGTTGTTTCTCCGCGATGATGTCTGTAAACCATTTGACATGTGCATAATAATCCATTAACTGATATTCCTCCGATTCGATGTGGTTTAGGATGAACACGAGGATGATCGTAGCATAATAGCGAAAAGAATAAAAGTGTAAGATAAGGGATAAATTTACATTATTAAAATGAGTGTTTACATACCCCTAAGGGGTATGATATGATAAATTCATCAAGTAATACCCCATGGAGGTATGCGAAATGGACAATGAAGCAATAATCGATGGAACTCATGAGCATTCCCATCCACCAGATGACTGCTGCGATCCAAATGGTCCGCGGAAGAGTCATCACTCCTCACAAATGAAGGACAATTTAACGAAGCGCTTGAACCGCATTGAAGGGCAAATTAGAGGCATTAAGGCGATGATTGAGAAGGATACGTATTGTGATGACGTGCTTAATCAGATTGCCGCAGCACAATCCGCTCTGAACAGTGTCGGCAAGCTGCTGCTTGAAGGACATATGCGAAGCTGCGTAATTGAACGTATTCAAGCCGGCGAAAGTGAAGTTATCGATGAATTGCTCATTACCGTTAACAAACTAATGAAATAATAGACGGAGAGGGGATTTTAATGATGGCAAACGCAGTATTGAAGGTAGAGGGCATGACATGCGGTCATTGTGTCAGTTCGGTTGAGAAGGCCGTTGCAAATGTAGGAGCGGTAGGCAAGGTAGATTTGGCAAACAAGAAAGTAACAGTCGATTTCGATGAATCGAAGGTTACGATAGAGGCAGTAAAAGCAGCGATCGAGGATCAAGGCTACGACATCGTATAAAATAAAGCAGGTAGGGGGCTGAATACAGCCCCTCTTTTTTTTGGTTCTGATTTCGTTTATTATGAAAGCAATAAATATAACATTTATATTAACGAAGTGCTTTTAAATCTTTAATTTGCTCTGTATGCCGCTGCTCATGCAAATATAGCAGTTCGATCCATTGATCCAATGGCAAGTTGCCAAACCTCGGGTGATTCACTGCTATTTCCTCCACAATAGATTTATCCTCAATCTTAACAAGAACATCCATTAATTTAATTCTTGATTCGCTTAATAATTGAATGATCTGTGATACTTGAAATGGTCCTGAGTCAGGTTCTGAAATTTGGGGAGCTTGATACTTCATCGACTTATCCAACACAATTTCAATAGGCTGACGTTCGGTTTTGGATAAAATCTTTTGCTTAAGCCCGAATAAAATGGCCTTTCTAAACAAATTTTCCGTTTTCCATAAATGATGGCAAACCTGAGCTATACTCCACATTGAAGTTTCAAATGTACGATTGAATTCATCGTCATCTAGGAATGATATTTCATTTAACAATTTCTCTCTAGTTGTAGATAAATACTCATTAAAATCATCCATCTGATCCTCTCCTTAAGCGGATGGTAATATCTACTATAATCATATAACAAGGTACTATGACTTGGTACTATTTATTACAATATTCTAAGCACTGGGATAATACATACTATCGTCCGTTAGCAGGATTGAGGCTGAGGTTGATGGGCAATAATGGATGAGATTAGATTTTAAAGCATGAGGTGAATGGTTATGAATAAATCGGTTTTGCATACAAAAAAGTATCGGAAGCGGACAGTAACTGCGGTAATCATAATTCTTGGCTTGCTTGCGGCGGGCTGCGGAAGCCCGGCAGGGAGTGAGCATTCCCAGCATGCTGTGAGCAATGTCGCTGTCATAGATGAACATCGTGGTCATACAGCTAATGCACAAGGCGATGAGATGGAACATGATACTTCGGAAAATCATAGCGGCCACAACGGCTTAGAACAAATGTCCGCGGCCGATATTAAGCTGGAATAAGTAATGAATCGATGAAGTTATTTTATAAAAATAGAAATATTAGCTGGAGGACTGAGAGAAACATGAGCACACAAGCATCTGAACAGTCGCAGAAGCAGCTGCGAAATCCGTTAATAGAGCAAAGAGCAGATCCGTGGGTTGTGAAGCATACAGACGGGTATTATTATTTTACAGGCTCCGTGCCGGAGTATGATCGGATTGAGCTGCGAAGAGCACAAACACTGGAAGGACTTACTGATGCTGAGCAGGTTGTAGTATGGGAAAAACAAGATTCGGGACCAATGAGCCACAATATTTGGGCACCTGAGCTGCATTTTATCGCTGGAAAATGGTATGTATATTTCGCTGCCGCAAGGGCAGATGCGCCATTCAGGCATCGCATGTATGTTATTGAAAATGATTCGGCTAACCCGCTTGAGGGCGAGTGGACGGAGAGGGGCCAGATCAAGACGGATTGGGATTCTTTCTCGCTTGATGCGACAAGCTTCCTGCATAATGACGAGCAATATTTAGTATGGGCGCAGCAAGACCCAGCCATTCAAGGCAATACAAATTTGTATATCGCTTCGATGAGCAATCCTTGGACGCTGAAGAGCAAGCAGGTATTAATTACGAAGCCGGAGTTCGACTGGGAAGTCATTGGTTTCATGGTAAATGAGGGAGCGGCTGTTCTGAAGCGGGGCGGGAAAATATTTATGACCTACTCCGGCAGCGCCACCAATCATAACTATGCAATGGGTTTATTGACTGCTGAGGAGAACAGCGATCTGCTTGATCCGCTCTCATGGTTAAAGACGCAGACGCCAGTGTTTACAAGCTGCCCGGAAAATAGTCAATATGGGCCAGGTCACAACAGCTTCACCGTGTCTGAGGATGGGGAACAGGATATTTTGATCTATCATGCTCGCAGCTACAAGGACATTGAAGGCGATCCGTTATTTGATCCCAATCGTCACGCCCGCGCCAAGATATTTACGTGGAACGCCGATGGAACCCCTCATTTCGGGAAGCCGCCGGCTGATAATTTGTAGTGAATAGGCAAGAGCCGCCTGTTACAGGGCGGCTTTTGTTTATTAATTGATAATAAAAAAGCTGCAAGGATGGCAGGGTGCCATCCTTGCAGCTTTTATAAAATTATACAGCTTGCAAACCAGCTTGGTTAAGCATGTTCCATGGCTTGTTGTAATGCGGTTGGAAGAAGAAATCGACGTAGCTTAATTCCTCCATCGTCATTCCGTTCTGGATGCAAACCGACAACGTATTAATCGACTGGGTAAGATCAACCTTCGATAACACCTGTGCGCCAACGATTCTGCCGCTATCCGCTTCATATACGACCTTTAAAGTCACTTGCTCAAAGGTAGGCATAAATTCAAGACGGTAGCTATCAATGATTGTGACATTTTTCACATTCATTCCCGCAGCAAGCGCGCCTGTTTCCGTTAAACCAGTCGATGCAATGTTATAATCGTAAATTTTTATACCCGACGTGCCTTGTGTTCCAAGATATCTGACCGTTGGTTTCATTAGGTTTTTGGCTACGAGCGTTCCCATGCGGACAGCGTTTGTGGCTAAAGGAATATAGGCGTTTTGCCCTGTTGGATTATAGTGGATGGCGCAGCTGTCGCCAGCAGCAAATACATCCGCTTTGCTCGTTCTCATATAATCATCCACAATAATCGCGCCGTTAGGAAGCATGTCAACTTGGCCTTTCAGCAGCTCAGTGTTAGGACGGAAGCCGATGCAAAGCACGACGAGATCTGCTTCATATTCTCCAGCTGTCGTGATGACCGTCGTTACATGGCCCTCGCTGCCCTTGAACGAAGTAACCGTCTGGCCAGTTGCGATCGTTATCCCTTTATCAACCAACGCTTGCTCTGTAACATCTGTAAATTCGCGATCCAAGTATTTATATAAAATGCGTTCCATATTGTCGATTAAGGTTACCTGTTTGCCAAGCTGTTCAAATGCTTCTACGAGCTCAATACCGATGTAGCCAGCTCCGATAACTGCAATGCGGTTCGCTGTTTTTGCTTTCTCGATAATTTCTTTCGAATGGTTGTAGTTTTTGCAAAGAACGATATTTTCAAGCGCGATGCCGTCCATTTGCGGAATAATCGGCCACGAGCCTGTTGTAACAACGAGCTTATCGTAGCTTTCAGTAAATTCGTCGCCAGTTACAAGATTGCGGACCTCAATTTGTTTGGCATCCGTATCTACTGCAAGCACATCATGTCGCATATGCGTCTTCACGCCAAGCTCAGCAAGCTGCTCGGGCGAAGCATAAAATAACTGCTCAGCATTTTTAACTACACCGCCAACATGCAGTGCGATGCCGCACGATAGAAACGAGATATTGTCATTCCGTTCATAAACGGTAATGTTGGCCTCCGGGTAAAGTGCAGCCATTTGTTTAATTGCAGCAGTTCCTGCATGTGTACAGCCAATAACAGCAATGTTCATTGTCATAAAAAACGCCTCCTATGGGATGTGTAGAGGGTAGTCTGCTATGGCAGCCGCCCTTACAACGTGAATTAATTCACAATATACTATACAGTGTGAAAAGATTCACAACCTTTGATTGCTTTTATCATATTCGCTTTTAAGAAAATTGACAAGGGGTGTTCAAGCTGTTTTTACAATATTAATTAAATTTTCAGATTATTTGACACGTTTTGTCCACAACTTCCACAGTAACTTTTTATCCATACGATTGGATGAAATAAACTCAGAGCAGTAGCTGTGAATCGTCAAAGTATCTTTTTGCTTCTATTTTATTATGGCAAATGAGCTATTAAATGATCAGGATCGAGCAGCTTCGTGTAACGGCTTGTTATATAGGTATTAAACCAAAAGGCATGGAAAACTTTTAAGCCAGCGTTGTATGCGCCATCCAGCTCATTAGAACCGCCATCGCCTACAAATACCGCATTTTCGGGTAATACGTCTAACCGTTCACAGGCTAGTTGATATATACGAATGTCTGGTTTGGCTAAGCCAACTTCATACGAGAAGATGACATCATCAAAGTAGGGAGCAAGCTGGCTAGCTTTCCACTGGCGAATTTCTTCTTCTGTACAATTGCTAATAAGCCCTATTTTTATGTGCTTGCTTTGCAGCTCTTTCAGCATGGCAAGAACAGCTGGCTGAATCGTTAAAAATGGAGCCTGTTTTTCATCGATTCTTGTTCGATACAATTGCTCCACCACTTGTTCGTTGTAAGGCAAATTCTGCTTCTCCAAAATGTCTCTCAACACTTCAATGAAGTTAACATATTGTCCAGTCATTCTTGCTTCTTGGCGTATGCGCCATTCTTTCTTGAAATCTCCATGATTCATGCCGAGAAGTGCAGAATCGTCCGTGGATCTATTGATGGTGCGCTTACCATTCGTAAATTCAGTTATCAACGTTTCAAATAAATCGAAAAAGACAGCTTTAGTGTTCAGAGGGATCAGCTCCATTTTTCAGATTTTCTAAAAAATCCTGCCGTTGTTCCGTTGACTATTATTTCGTGAAGCTGCTGTATTTGTCCTCTTGATGGAGGTAAGCGGTTTGGATTTTCATTTTGCTTCGATTTGCTTTAGACTCTTTAGGTAAAAGGACACGCTAAGGAGGCATTCAAAATGAAAGCAGCATACGAGGATAAGGTGGTACTAATAACAGGCGCAGGAGCTGGTATTGGACGAGCACTTGCACTAGCTTATGCGGAACAAGGAGCACTTCCTGTATTAGTGGATAAAAACGAAGAAGGACTGGAGCAGACTGGCTTGATGCTGCAAGAGGCAGGTTATGATTCTTTATCCCTTTCTGCCGATATGAGCAAGCCAGATGACATTATTAAAATGCTGCGTGATTTGGCAACGATTGTCGGGAGATTAGACATCGTCATAAACAACGCGGGGTTTGGCATATGGAAGTCGCCATACGACCTATCCATTGATGAATGGGATAGCGTTGTGAATACGAACCTGCGCGGGACGTTTGTCTGCTCGCGTGAGGCTGCCAAGTTGATGCGGACAACCGGCGGTGGAGCTATCGTAAACATTTCTTCTACGAGAGCAATGATGTCGGAACCGAATTCAGAAGCCTATGCGGCATCCAAAGGCGGCATTCTCTCGCTAACGCATGCGATGGCGGTGTCACTTGGCCCAGATCATATTACGGTTAACGCTATATGTCCAGGTTGGATCGAAACGGGTGATTACAGCAAGCTGCGCCCAGAGGATCATGAGCAGCATCCGTCTAAGCGGGTAGGCAAACCGGAGGATATTGCACGGGCATGCCTATATTTAACAGACCCTCAAAATGATTTTGTAACCGGAACCCACATCACAATTGATGGCGGTATGACGAGAAAAATGATTTATGAGGAGTAATTTGATGGGGGATGTAGAGCGAGTGTAATGGCATAAAGTAGAGGAAATGGAGCAGATCTCGTAGTGAGTCAGCGCCGTATGGAGTATATTGGTTTAACGAAAAGAGGCAGTCTCAAAAGCAGTTTATCTGCTTTTGAGACTGCCATTGCTTTATTTAAAGCAGTGGTTTTGCTTGACTAAGAGGAGCAACGTGCACTTTTCACCAAAATAGGTCTAAATAATAGACTTATTTCAGCTCCTCTTAGTCAAGCATGAAAATAGGACTGTATTTTAGACTTATTTTTTCTGAAATGACTCCTATTAAGGCTTATCGTGGGTGATGAGCGAAAATAAGACTATTTTCTAGCTCTATTTTGGTGAGAAATGCACGTTTGATGAAAATAGGACTATATTTTAGTCTAATATTTGCTGGATTGACTCATATTGAGCATTATCGTGGGTGATGAAAGAAAATAAGACTATTTTCTAGCTCTATTTTGGTGAGAAGGGCACGTTTGATGAATATAGGACTATATTTTAGTCTTATTTTTGCTGGATTGAATCATATTGAGCATTATCGAGGCTGATGAGCGAAAATAAGACTATTTTCTAGCTCTATTTTGGTGAAATGTACATGTTTGATAAAAATAGGACTATATTTTAGTCTTATTCTTGCTGAATAGGCTCCTATCGTGCTTTATCGAGGGTGAAGAGAGAAAATAAGGCTGTTTTCTAGATCTATTTTGGTGAGAAGGGCATGTTTGATGAATATAGGACTATATTTTAGCCTTATATTTGCTGGATTGAATCATATTGAGCATTAGCGAGGCTGATGAGAAAAAATAAGACTATTTTCTAGCTCTATTTTGGTGAGAAGGGCACGTTTGATGAAAATAGGCCAATATTTTAGTCTTATTCTTGCCGAATTGGCTCCTATCGTGCTTTATCCTGGGCGATGAGCGAAAATAAGACTATTTTCTAGATCTATTTTGGTGAGAAGGGCACGTTTGATGAATATAGGACTATATTTTAGTCTTATTTTTGCTGGATAGGCTCCTATTGAGCTTTATCGTTGGTGATGAGCAAATTTAAGACTATTTTCTAGATCAATTTTACAAAGGTGCGAAGTCCATGCTTATGTGTGAAACCCCATCTTTAACTGTTACGCCTGCGTCCCGAGACTCTTCGATAAACAGCTGGATGCATCATTGGTGATTTAGACCAAGTGTAACCTGAAATGAAGCCATGAATAAATACTCCTCTCTAGAATGGTCTAGGGAGCTTCTGCGAGATGAGTATTTACTTCATGGCTTACTTTTTATGCAATCCTTCATATTACACAATTACACAAGAATCAAATTCCAAACGCTTCGTGGATAGAAAGGTGACCTATTTTAGACTAGTTGTTGCCGGAAAGACCACGGTAGGACAGATGCGTTAATACGGTGATGAAATGTCTGATAAGCTGTTTACCTTCTAGGACAACCCATGTATTGAATACTTTTTTATGCTAATGAAACAAACAGGGGTTGCCGTATCAGCTAACGCGAACAAGCTTCCATCTTTGGGCGCCGTTTCCGAGATCATCCCAGATTTGAACGTTTGATCCGTTGGCTGTGCCAGAAGCAGCGACATCCAGCGCCCTATTGCTGAGTGAGTGGATAAGCTTGAAGTAACCGCTCCCGGTGTCAATGATTTTCCAATGCAGGTTATCTGAG
This sequence comes from Paenibacillus sp. NRS-1760, assembly GCF_050467785.1. Lineage (NCBI taxonomy): Bacteria > Bacillati > Bacillota > Bacilli > Caryophanales > Paenibacillaceae > Paenibacillus > Paenibacillus sp. NRS-1760. The sequence goes on from NZ_JBITPK010000014.1 coordinate 56,152, forward strand.
TTCGCATAATCCCAGATTTGAACATTGGTGCCGTTAGCTGTTCCTGCCCCGCTGACATCAAGCGCTTTGCCGCTGTTCGTGTTAATGAGCTTGTATGCTCCGCCCCCGACATGCGTAATTTGCCAGAGCTGATTTGCCTGATTCGCACCCTCCGTCCAAATTTGCACATTGGAGCCATTCGTTGTTCCCCAAGCATCAACCTCAAGCGCTTTGCCGCTATTTGTATTAACAAGCTTGTATACACCGCCTGAAACGACACCATTGTAAACATCGTTGCGAGTAAACTCAACCCGGTCAATATCGACCCATTGGCTCGCTTGGCTGTTTGATGTGAAAAAGCCTATGGTTGCTTGCCCGTTTACAACTGCGATGTTCGAGAGTGTAACCGGCGTCCAAGCCGTGGTTACGGGGCAGTTGGTTTGACGCGACGTTCCGCCAAAATCTTTTACTTCCATTACGCAAGAATTTTGACCGCCGCTGCTCCGCATATACGCACGCAGCGTATAGCTGCCATTATCAAGACCGCTAATCGTTTGGCCAACATAAGCTGATGCAGGTCCGCTCGTTCCGGCTAGTCCGATAAAATAATTGCCCTGGGCGGCGGGTACACCGACACCATCGTTTGTGCCATGTACTTTAATTCGAGCGGGGAAATCATCGCCAAATGTCGTCCAGCCGCTTACATTTGCCGTTTCAAAACTCCAATTTGTTACTAGGTTTGTGTTCGATGGTGTAACTGCATGACCAAATCGAATATACACTCCGCTGCTTGGATAGTCTGCACTCGTCGCTGCAAGGACGTGAGTAGAATCTATGGGCAGTAAGGCATTCCAATTGGAGCTGGTCGAGTCGCTTACTGGGAAAATATTAGTCCGATATTGCCAAGTTGCACCATTGTCTGCGCTAATCATCGTGTACATGGAAGAGAATGCGTCACCGGTATTCGTACTGTCATTGTCCGTTTGAAAAGAAGCAAGCAAGCGGCCATCTCCAAGCTTAACAACAAAAGGCGCACCAGCTTTTTTTCCGGCTTTGGAAGGAACATAAAGGGTTTGACGAGGGACGTTCCAGTTATAACCATCCGACGATATTTTATATTTTATAACAAAAGGATGACCTGCGACGTCTGTCGCTTCGAACACTAGGATGTATTGGCCATTAGCCATTTGGGTAATAACTGGCATTCCATCTCTAGAGCCTGCGGCAACACCGTCGCTGACAATCGTTTCGCCGCTCCAGCCGTTACCGGTCCATGTTTTCATAATAAGCTTCTGAAGGCCTGTATTGCCTACAGTGGCAGGACTATCATCCGCATAATATACAGCTATTGTATTGCCAAGCATTTGAAGATGCGGTTCCCATAATCCTTTGAACGAGTTTGCTGTGGCAGAGCCGATTTGGCCGTTCGTTAAATCTGACCAGGTGATGCCGCCATCGGTACTTTTTTTGGTTTTTAGGTAAGTGTTATAAATCGAACCCGATTGCACAACAAGGCGGTACGATAGCCAAATCTCGCCATTCGGCAACTGAAGCATTTGGCCATTACCTACATTACCGCTGGAATCAGCTGCAGCTTGTATGGCAGGAGACCAGGTATGACCGCCGTCCGTGCTGCGAGAAAGCATGACTCTTGTATTGCCCCCGCCTGCATTCGTATCGAAAGAGGCTAAAATATCGTTATTGTTCAGCTTTAGCAGCCGTGGATACCATACTCCGCCATTTTGAGGGGTGAATACAGTTGCGGTATTTGAGGGCCAAGCTAATCCAGGAGCTGCAAAAGCTTGAAAACCAGGGAGCAGAATACTGATTATAAGAAGCAAGCCAATCCATAAAGCGGTTATTCTAACCTTGCTTTGGACAAACATGTGAAACCATCTCCTCTTATTGTTTTGTAAGCGCTTCAAAACGGATTATAGAATATATTAGTATTTAAATATATACTAAAGTTAGTATATCCTGTACTTTAAAAACGCTGGAATGATAGAAGTTGAATGAAAATGCAGAAGTTTTCGTTAGAAAATGGGGTTATTGACTGCTTTTTAAGGTGAAGCATTAGTTGAAAGAAGATAATTTCTCATTTTTTATACTAAATAGAGTATTTAAAAGTATAACAATATAATCTAGAATGAGTTCATCAAGGAAGCGCTTGCAAAAAAAGGGAGGCGTCAAACGAAATGAACAGAAAATTATCCGCGAAGCTTGGACTTGTAATGCTATTATGCTTTGGAATGCTGCTATCGGCTTGTTCATCAGGTGGAAATGGCAACAGCTCTGCTACAAATGGAAACACGGGGAATAAAGGCGATGCAGCAACAAACGCACCGCAAGAAAAAGTGAAGATTTCGTTTATGGGTCATGGCAGTCCGCAGGAGAAAGATATATTTACGAAGCTGATCAAATCGTACGAAACGAAATATCCGAACGTAAAGGTAGAGTACACAAGCGTGCCGCCTGCTGAATACAATCAGAAGCTGTCTACGCTCGTTGCATCGGGCAAAACACCGGACGTATTCTATGTATCGGGCCCGCAGTTTTACAAGTTTGCCGAAGCAGGCACGATTCAAAACCTGCAGCCGTTTCTAGAAACGACAGAGCTGTTTCAAGCCGATAACGTATGGAAACAAGCGCTAGATCGTTACCGTTTTGACGGCAAACAGCTGGGGCAAGGGGATTTGTACGGATTGCCGAAGGACGTAGGTCCATGGGCAATGGCATACAACAAAACGATGTTTACTGAAGCTGGGCTCGAATTGCCGCCGGCAGAGGTTGGCAAATGGACATGGGAAAACTGGTTAGATGCAGCGAAGAAGCTGACGAAGGATGAGAATGGCGATGGCAAAGTCGACATTTATGGCGGAGCCAACTTTACGCTGGAAGGCGCGGTATGGGCAAGCGGAGGAGACTTCATCGACTATACAACAGGCAAAGTAACGATTGATACACCGGAATTCGCAAAAGCAATGCAATGGGTAGCAGATCTGCGCATCAAGCATAATGTATCGCCATCGCCGGAGGATGAGAAAGCAATGAATTCGTACTCGCGATTTGTAGCTGGCAAAGTAGGCATGTTCCCAATGGGACCATGGGATCAACCGGGATTTTGGGATTTGCCGTTTGAATGGGATATTGCGGCATGGCCGGTGAATCCGGAGACAGGCAAAGCAGGAACATGGGTTGGCTCAATGGGTTACTCGGTATCCAGCAAATCGAAGCATGCACAAGAAGCGTTTAACTTAGCAGCATTCCTTGCGCTGGATAAAGAAGGACAGAAGCAAAACTACGAGCTTGGGCAAGCAGTTCCGAACTTGATTGATATGGCAAAAGGCGAGTTTGTAGCTTATGACAAAGCACCAGCAAATCGTCAAGTTTTCCTTGATATTATTGAAGATTACGGTCATCCGCCAATTGAGTTTGGTTCAAAGGATACAAAATGGATCGATACGATGTGGCAAGAGGCCGGCAAAGTATGGGATGGCAAGATGACTGCTGCAGACTGGGCGAAGGAATTGCAGCCGAAGCTTCAAGAGCTGTATGACAAGGGCAATAAATAATAGGATTATACAATATTGAGGTTAAAGGGTTGTTTCTAAAGTAGATCATTCTACTTTTGGAACAGCCCTGTTTTTTTTGATGGAGCTTAGGGAGAATGCTGTCCTTCCCGCATCATTTATATAGCTTACGAACCCAGTAGGTCTTATTTATATCTTATATTCTGGATTAAAAACGTAACGAACTCTATAATCGTTATTTCGAGAAAAACAGCTTATGGCACCCTAAAAATCATGATATAACGTTAATCAGGTTCGTTAAAATGAAATAAGAGAAGTTTTCTACATAATAAGCATCATACAGTTCATTAGAGATATAATTCGAGGATATTATGTATAGCCGATGAGATCAACAATTGGATCTGAGAGGAACAGCCCTCCTAGATAACGTAGATCAATTTTCACTGAGATGACCGGGGTTTAAGTTTATGCCTTCTTGTATCTTCTAGGAGATCTCGCTCATCTTTATAAAGAACATCAATTATTCCATTGCAGACAAAATAAAATTAATTTAGTATAATTAATATATTAATATAATGAGAGGACGTCGTTATGAAAAATTTCCCTTTATATAAGCAAATTCAAGTCGATATTTTAGGGCAAATCAAAGCTGGGAAATTGCGTCCTGGAGATCGCGTCCCTTCCGAGAAGGAGCTTGCGGACAAATATAGAGTAAGCCAAATCACGAGTAAAAACGCATTGATTGGTTTAGCGGATGAAGGCGTACTCGTTCGAGTACAAGGCAAAGGAACGTTTGTAAGACAGGATGGCGAAACGGCTGAGGATTTAGATGTTTCAAGCCATGTGCGGGACGTCATCGGACTTATTTTACCGTGCATGAAGACGAAGGTGGATCAGAAAATACTGGACTCAATCGAAAAGTACGTAACAGCCAGCGGCTACAACCTACAGGTAAGGATTACGAGAGAGTCGCAGCTTGAAGAAAGCGCAGCTATTGAATCGATGGTCGCTGCAAGCGTACGCGGATTAATTGTATTTCCGACGGAGGAGGAGCGATACAATGATAGCATTTTACGCTTGTCGCTCGATAAATTTCCGCATGTGCTAATTGATCGTTTTTTGAAAGAGATTCGCACATACAGCGTCAGCTCGGATAATGTAAATGGGACGGAACAGGCTATCACTCATTTGCTCGACAGCGGCCATGAGCATATTGCCCTTATCACGCCTGAAATTACGAATACAGCGACCGAAGAAAGAGTGATCGGATTCGAAAAAGCGTATTTAGCCAAAAAGCTTCCGATTAACAAGGATTTGTGGTGTATTCTCAAAATTGAGGATATATCGAGCGGCAATGCGCAGCACATTATTGAATCCTTTATGAGTGAGCGTCCTGAGGTTTCAGCAGCATTCGTTGTCAATGTGGAGTTGACCAACTATACCTATTACGCAGCGAAGAGGCTGAAGAAATTAGTGCCTGACAATCTCGAGCTTGTTTGTTTTGACCGACCTGATTTTCAGGATGTATCGTATTTGCAGCAAAATGAAGACGAGATTTGCAAGGTTACCGTTGAGTTGCTTCATGCGCAGCTACAAGGGGAGTACGAGCCGCAGCGTATTGTTGTACCCGTAAAATTTTGCGAAATGTAATCAATAGAACATACAAATACCGTGTGCTGATTTTTAGCGCATGGTATTTTTTATATTATATTCAGTATATAAACATATAACAATATAATTTATAATGAATTCATTGGATTAAGCGCTTACAGGGCGCTATAAGTATTCACACAACATAGGGGGCGACAACCGCAATGAAGAGCAAATTATCCGCAAAGCTTGGACTTGTAATGTTATTATGCTTTGGAATGCTGCTATCGGCATGTTCATCAGGTGGAAATGGCAACAGCTCTGCTACAAACGGAGATACGGGGAATAAAGGTGATGCAGCAACAAACGCACCGCAAGAAAAAGTGAAGATTTCGTTTATGGGTCATGGCAGTCCGCAGGAGAAAGATATATTCGCCAAGCTGATTAAATCATACGAAACGAAATATCCGAACGTAAAGGTAGAGTACACAAGCGTGCCGCCTGCTGAATACAATCAGAAGCTGTCTACGCTCGTTGCATCGGGCAAAACACCGGATGTATTTTACGTATCGGGCCCGCAGTTTTACAAATTTGCCGAAGCAGGCACGATTCAAAACCTGCAGCCGTTTCTAGAAACGACAGAGCTGTTCCAAGCCGATAACGTATGGAAACAAGCGCTAGATCGTTACCGTTTTGACGGCAAGCAGCTGGGGCAAGGGGATTTGTACGGATTGCCGAAGGACGTAGGTCCATGGGCAATGGCATACAACAAAACGATGTTTACTGAAGCTGGGCTCGAATTGCCGCCGGCAGAGGTTGGCAAATGGACATGGGACAACTGGTTAGATGCAGCGAAGAAGCTGACGAAGGATGAGAATGGCGATGGCAAAGTCGACATTTATGGCGGAGCCAACTTTACGCTGGAAGGCGCGGTATGGGCAAGCGGAGGCGATTTCATCGACTATACAACAGGCAAAGTAACGATTGATACACCGGAATTCGCAAAAGCAATGCAATGGGTAGCAGATCTGCGCATCAAGCACAATGTATCGCCGTCGCCGGAGGATGAGAAAGCGATGAATTCGTACTCGCGATTTGTAGCCGGCAAAGTAGGCATGTTCCCAATGGGACCATGGGATCAACCGGGATTTTGGGATTTGCCGTTTGAATGGGATATTGCGGCATGGCCGGTGAATCCGGAGACAGGCAAAGCAGGAACATGGGTTGGCTCAATGGGTTACTCAGTATCCAGCAAATCGAAGCATGCACAAGAAGCGTTTAACTTAGCAGCATTCCTTGCGCTGGATAAAGAAGGACAGAAGCAAAACTATGAGCTTGGGCAAGCAGTTCCGAACTTGATTGATATGGCAAAAGGCGAGTTTGTAGCTTATGACAAAGCACCAGCAAATCGTCAAGTTTTCCTTGATATTATTGAAGATTACGGTCATCCGCCAATTGAGTTTGGTTCAAAGGATACAAAATGGATCGATACGATGTGGCAAGAGGCCGGCAAAGTATGGGATGGCAAGATGACTGCTGCGGATTGGGCGAAGGAATTGCAGCCGAAGCTTCAAGAGCTGTATGACAAGGGAAATAAGTAAACTAAAGTTTCGAATGATAAACATAAATAACGAATAGCTAGTGCGAGGATGTGTACGCATGAGGAAAAGTAAACCTAGTTATATCCGCAAAGAATATGCATGGGCCTACCTGTTTGTCGCGGCCCCAGTGCTTGGCTTTCTCATTTTTGGAGTCGCACCGCTTCTTTACTCCGCGTGGTTAAGCTTCACGTCTTGGGATTTGGTTACGCCGCCTGAGTTTGTAGGTTTTGATAACTATATAGAAGTTTTTCACGATGAGAAGGTGTACAAATCACTTTTTAACACTGTATTTATGATGCTTGGCATACCCATTGGCATGATTGTGGCACTCTTGCTTGCTATTATGATGAACCGTCCGCTCAAAGGAATCTCGTTTTTACGGACAATCTATTACTTGCCAGTCATTTCACCCATTATTGCGGTGTCGTTGTTATGGCAATGGATCTTGAATCAAGATTTTGGTTTGCTCAACCAAACGATGTGGAGTTGGTTCGGCATCGAAGGGCCTAACTGGTTAGGTGACGCAAATTGGATTAAACCTTCCATGATTTTGATGGGAGTATGGGGCGGCGTTGGCGGTACGATGGTTCTTTATTTAGCCGGGCTGCAATCAATTTCGTCGTCCTATTACGAGGCAGCTGAAGTGGATGGCGCGAGTGCATTCCAGAAACTGCGGTTAATTACCATTCCACTGCTGACGAACATTCATTTTTTCGTTATTGTCATGGGCGTTATCGGCGCGTTCCAATCGTTTAGCCAAATTTACGTATTGGCAGGCGACGGAGGGCCGGAGTATAGTGCGGCAACCGTAGTATTTTATATTTTCGAAAATGCGTTCAAGTATTTTAATATGGGTTATGCCAGCTCAGTGGCTTGGGTTCTTGGCATTATTATTTTCATCGTTACACTCCTTCAGTTCCGTTTATCGAAAAAATGGGTGTACAACGATTAATCTTTTACCGTTACAGTTTGCGAGGGGAGTTTGATTTCAAATGCAACAGAAACGACTAACAAACCTTTGGGTGGCATTAATTCTATGTATCGGCTCTATTATTATGCTGGCGCCGTTCGTTTGGACGATATCCACTTCATTAAAAGATCAACGCAACGTTTTTGAAATTCCGCCTAAATGGATTCCAGACCCGGCTACATTCAAAAACTATGTAACGGCTTGGAATGATTCTCCGTTGCTAAGCGGTTTTATGAATAGCATGATTATTGTCGCCTTTGTACTTGTCATTGGAATCTTCGTTTCAACAATGGCGGCATATGCATTCGCTAAGATTGAATTTCCGTTTAAAGATGCTATTTTTCTATCCTTGCTTGGCACGATGATGATTCCTTTTTCCGTCGTTATGATTCCTCAGTTTATTGGCTTCTCGTCAATTAATTGGACGGATACGCTTTTGCCGCTTATCGTACCCGGGTTATTTGGCAATATCGTCGTTATTTTCTTCCTGCGCCAATACTTGGCGGGAGGTTTGCCGAATGAGCTGGTGGAAGCAGCGAAGCTGGACGGCAGCGGTTTCTTCCGTACCTTCTGGACCATTGCACTGCCGGTTGCAAAACCTGCGATTGCAGCTCAAGCAGCGCTTAGCTTCATGGGCATTTGGAATGATTTTATGGGACCGCTTATTTATTTAAGCTCCCCGCAGAAACAAACCATTCAAGTTCTCATTGCTTCTATGCAATCACAATATATGGGATCTTCTAACTATCCGGTAATCTTGGCGGCATCGATTATATCGATGGTTCCAGTCATTCTTGTATTCTTTTTCTGCCAACGCTACTTTATCGAGTCTATGGCGATTAGCGGCTTAAAAGGTTAGCGCATGAGATATTTTAACCTTACACAAATGAGGGCGACGAAGCTTGTCGCCTTCCTCGTTGTATGCATGGTAGTCATGTTAAGTGGCTGCAAGTCCACACCAGAAGAAAAAGCAGTCGTACTGTTGAAGGAGGATGCTAAATTGTATACAAATTCGTTGAAGCTGGAGCAAGAGTGGGAGGATTACGGGATCGGAGATCCTTTCATCATGCGTTACAACGGTAGGTTTTATTTGTATTGCAGTACAAAGGACTTTCGTCCGGGCATTAAAGCTTGGAGCTCCGAAAATTTAGTGGATTGGAAATATGAAGGACTAGTCACTGAAGACCCCATTACGACTGGGGCTTATGCACCTGAGGTCTTTTACTGGAATGGCAGCTTCTACCTATATACATCCCCGGCAGGCCAAGGGCATTATGTGCTGCAAAGCGACAGCCCAACGGGCCCTTTCGTCGTCAAAACCGAAAATCTCGGAAATTCTATCGATGGCTCTGTTTTTATTGACGATGACGGGAAATGGTATTTTACGAATGCAGGCACGCAAGGCATCGTTGCGCATGAAATGCCAGATCCATTAACGATTGATGTTGGCGTAACGACTAATGCATTTCTTGGACATTGGACAGAAGGTTCAATGATCTGGAAGAGAAATGGCCTTTACTATATGACGTATACGGGCAATCACGTATTTAGCAACGGTTATCGGGTGAACTACGCAGTATCCAAGGACGGGCCTTTCGGTGATTATACGATTCCTGCAAACAATCCGATTGTCATCAGCGTAAAGGATGAATTTAAAGGGCTTGGCCATAGTGCAACAGTGCTTGGGCCGGATATGGACTCTTATTATTTGACTTATCATAATCTGGTTGGACATTCTTCTGAAGGCCCGCCAGTACGTGAATTGAACATTGATCGACTTGCCTATAACGGTGATAAGCTGGTTGTTTTTGGTCCATCTCATGATCATATGCAGCCTGCGCCAGCAATGCCTTCATTATATAACTGGCTCACAGACGGCGTTTCTTCAGAACAATGGGATGAATCATCATCCGCGGCTGAACAAAAGGTACTGAGTAAACTTTCGACGGAAGATGCGTTTATTGCGGAATATAACTTCCGATTGAATCTTTCGGACAGTGCAGTGGATAGCGGTACGATTGCAGCTGTATTCTCATATACAGATGAAGCTAATTATTCAGCAATCAAGCTGTGGCCAGGCAAACATGAGATTGGATATGTAACGGTTCAAAATGGATCAGAGAAACAGCTTGCACAAGCACTGCTTCCTAATGAATTTGATTACTCGAAGCTGCATACGATTCGTGTCGAGCAGCGTGATGACACTGTTCTTGTCTTCTTCGACGGAATGAAAAAGATAGAGGAGCATACAGCTAAGCCGAGCAGCGGGAAAATTGGCTATATCGCCAATCAGTTGCAGCCAATTTATGAATATACAGCCTTTACGAATGAAGCAGGCGGCAGCAGTGATTTTGAGGCCTATAAGCCTGTGCCTGGGGCAATTGAGTCGGTTCATTATTTGAAGGAAGCTGATCGCGGCTTTCATTTGGAGCAGGAGCCATCCGAGACCAGTGATTTTAGGAAAGCAGACGGTGTACCGATTCGCAAGCTGGATGACGGCAGTTATTCCGTGAGCCTGCTGCAAGGCGGTGACTGGTTGAAATACAAGCTGAATGTGAAGGATCATGCGAAATACGGGATCGGCCTAACGCTTAAAAAGCCGGAGAAGGATGTTGTCTTGGAGTGGTCAATTAACGGCGGCGAAGCCGTGAAGACGAAGATCAAAGCCGATGACCCAGCCTTTGGAGAAGGCACAGCGAAGCTTCGAATTGGAACAATCGAAATTGCGGCAGGTTTTTATGAGCTTAAGATAGAGCTGAAAGCTGGACCAGTGGAAATGCATTCATTTGAGCTGTTCGCTACAGACCTGCTGGATAAGGAGCAGCCGTTCCATTCATTATCCTCTCAAACGGGAATGGGGCTGTTTGGACAATCGGAGGATGATTATAGCGGCAGCGGCATAGATGATGACATGTTGTTTGCGGGCAGTGACAATTGGGACAATTATGAGCTGGCGTTTGATGTGCAGTTGAATGCAGAAACGGATATCGGAGGCGTTTTTGTTCGAGCTTCCAATGAATCCTACCATCCGGCTCAGGTTAGGGATGCAGTCATGGGCTATTACATCGGTATTTCTTCTTCGCAGCTGACTTTGAATCGGATGAACTATGATTCCAATTTAGTAGCTAGTGAAAGCGCAGAACTGGAAACCGGTAAAGCCTATTCGTTCAGAGTTGTTGCAAAAGACGGGAACATAAAAGTATTTCTGGGGGATGGCTCAACTCCAGTTATTAATTATACGGACCCTTATCCATTTTTGCATGGCAAGGTGGGCATTCGGTCAGAACGTTCAACAATGTTGTTCAACCATTTAATGATAAATCCGCTAAAAAAATAATATATAAGCATAAGCAATAGGACTGGAGTGGGAACATGATGGATGCAATACGAAATGAATATCCAAGACCGCAATTTGAGCGATCATCCTGGTTAAACCTGAACGGGGAATGGGAATTTGAGTATGACGACTCAAATGCAGGTTGTGATAATAAATGGTTCGAGAGAAAACAGTTTGATCGCAAGATTCAGGTGCCGTTTTGTTACCAAAGCGAGTTAAGCGGCATTAATGAAAAATCGTTTCACGATATCGTATGGTATCGTAAAAGTATTGAGGTTCCAACGGAGTATGCAGGGAAACGAATCATTCTCCATTTCGGTGCTGTTGATTATGAAGCAAAGGTATGGGTAAATGGACATTTAGTAGCAAGTCATGAGGGCGGCCACACCCCATTTCATGCGGATATTACTGCAGTGTTGAATGCAATAGGCCCCAATAGCATAGTCGTGCGTGCACAAGATTATAGTAAAGACGTCACGCTGCCTAGAGGGAAGCAGTATTGGAAGGAGCAGTCAGAGCAAGTTTTCTATACGCGAACGACTGGGATTTGGCAAACGGTTTGGATGGAGGCTGTTAATCAAGCGCATGTGAGCCGAGTGAGATTGACGCCGGATATCGATCATAATAAAATTCATATTCGCAGCTTTATTAAGGGAACGGAATTATATAATGGCTTGCGACTCAGCATTAAAATATCGTTTGAAGGTGAATTAATCGCTGAGGATGTTATTCGTGTTATGGAGCAGGAAGAGGAGGTCTCTATCAAGCTTCATGATTTTAATGATCATGGGCTTGGGCGCTGGTGGTCGCCGGAGAAGCCAAACTTGTATGACGTTGAATTTATGCTGCTTGATGGAGAACGAGAATTGGATCATGTCAAAAGCTATTTCGGCATGCGAAAGATATCGATTGAGGATGGCGTTATTTGCTTAAACAATCGTCCTTATTATATGAAGCTAATTTTGGATCAAGGTTATTTTCCAGGTGGTGTGCTAACAGCTCCAAGCGATGAAATGCTCCGTACGGATGTCGAGCTGACCAAGCAAATGGGATTCAATGGGGCGAGAAAACATCAAAAAATAGAAGACCCGCGTTATTTGTATTGGTGCGATAAGCTTGGACTGCTCGTTTGGGGCGAGATGGCCAATGCGTATCAATACTCCGAACAATACGTGACTCGTATCATGAATGAATGGCAGGAGGCTGTTCACCGTGATTACAATCATCCTTGTATCGTCGTGTGGGTTCCACTTAATGAAAGCTGGGGAACGCCAAATATATTAATAGACAAAAGGCAGCAGCACCATGCCTCTACTCTTTATTATTTGACCAAATCTCTCGACGATACAAGACCTGTTATCTCAAACGATGGTTGGGAGCATGTGAAATCTGATATTTACACGGTTCATGATTATGAGAGCCAAGAAGAGATACTGGCAAGTAGATATGCAACGCCTGAAATGTCCGTCAAATGTGATCCTCAAGGCAGAAAAATACTTGTGCCTGGGTTCACTTATAATGGCGAGCCGGTGCAGCTATCGGAGTTCGGCGGTATTTCGTATATTAAGGATAATGAAGTAGGTTGGGGGTATTCTTCGGCTAGAGACGATCAGGATTTCTTGAACCGTTTAGTTGCCGTGATGCGTCCGATTATAGCGGCTGGCGGACTGCAAGGTTATTGTTATACGCAGTTAACGGATGTTGAGCAGGAGAAAAATGGCTTGCTGTCCTTCGAGCGTGAACCGAAGCTTCCTATTGAAACCTATCGAGAGTTAAACAAAGGAATGGTCCCGGTTCTATAAGCGGCTTTCCAATTCTGCGAACTGCACTTAGCATAGCTAATGTACTTACCGAACATAATAGTCGAAACAAAGACTATGAACAGGTCAGGAGCATTGCGATATGTTTAAAGAAGCAGTATCTATAGTTGATCAGAAGGTAAAAGTGATTGAAAGCGATCATGGCACTATTTATTTAGTCGGTCCCATTCAACTTCCGGTGAAGCTTGATGAAGGCGAGGCAATTTTTCAATGGTATTGCTGGCTGCTCTGCAAAGAGCAGCTGGACGATGCGGAGCAAATCATCAAGAAGCTTTCGTCGATTAATTTAGCAGAAATGCAGCAATCAAGCGTGCTGGTGTATGGCGATTTCGAACAGGCAGATGAGGCGTGGATTCGAATGCACAGCATTTGTCATACGGGCGATATTTTTGGCAGCAAACGTTGTGATTGCGGTTATCAGCTGCATGAATCAATGCATATGATTGTGGAAAAGGGTACAGGCGCATTGTTTTATTTGGCCAATCATGAAGGAAGAGGAATCGGTTTGTTCAGCAAAGCGATGGCTTATTTACTGCAAGAGAAGGGTTATGACACCGTAGAGGCAAATGAGGAGCTTGGCTTTGTTGATGACGCTCGCAGTTATAGTGATGCGATACTCGTATTGAAAGCACTTCGTGAGAAACCAGTGTCACTCATTACGAATAATCCGAAGAAGCTGGATGCATTGCAGGCGGCGGGGCTTGATGTGAAAAATCGTATTCCGCTGTGGGGAGATCGATCGGAGCATAATGAGAGGTACCTCGCGACAAAAGTAAATCGTTCGGGTCATTTTGCAGCAAGCGGTTGTCCTAATGAATAACTAAAGGTTGGAAAATTGGATAGGGCTGCCCCAATAGCACATAAATGCGCTAGCCGGACAGCCCTTGTTTGTATCATATATTTAACCGGACCTCTTCTTCTTATAAGAAAGGCCGTATTGGGTCCCCTTGTTAACAGCAAACAGCATGTGTACCAAGTTGTCTTAAACTCGCATCCTAAAACAACGAAAGCCCTACCTCTCTTCCGTCCTCGCGGCTCCGATGACCGCGCCAGTGTGAATCAGAAATACATCACGTAACAGGTTTGGAATTAACAGCAAAGAAATCAAAATCTGAGGAAAACATTGAATCTTACTGGGGATGTTATGGGGTTAAATATTATACATTCACATTATCATACTACATATTATATTTAAATGCAACAACAAATTACAGCGAATGACTTTTTCCTTTCTGGATACTCTAGAAATGGAAGGGGGAAGTAAAATGCCAAGTTGGATTGAAATTGTATTGCGAACGTTAGCGGCCATCACTATTTTATTTGCGCTTACGAAGGTTTTGGGAAAACGCCAAATTTCCCAGCTGTCGCTGTTCGAGTACATAACAGGTATATCCATCGGTAATATAGCCGCATATATCTCGCTTGATCTCGACAATTTATGGTTTTTGGGACTGGTATCATTAGGAGTCTGGGTTAGTGTGTCGGTTGGAATGGAATTTTTAACCATGAAAAGCAAGAAAGCCCGTGACTTTATTGACGGAAAAGGTACTGTGCTAATTAAAGATGGCCAGCTGCTCAAAGAAAGTTTGCACAAGGAACGGTTGACCTTGGATGAGATGCTCGAGCAATTGCGCAAAAAGGATGTATACCGTGTAGCCGACGTGGAGTTTGCTGTTATGGAATCAAGCGGTGAAGTCAATGTCCTGTTGAAGAAAGCCTATCAGCCTTTAACTCCGGATACGCTTGGCTGGCAGGTGCCGAATGAGCGAGAGGCAATGACCGTTTTGATGGATGGGGATATTCAGGATGAGGTGCTTGCGAATTTAGGACATGACCGGCAATGGTTGCTGCATGAGCTGGAAAAGCGAAATGTGAAGGAATCAGAAGTGTTTTTTGCCCAAATTGACAGCAATGGCGAGCTGCTTATCGATACCGGCGAAGAAAGCAAGCAGCCGCAAAATAGTCAACAATCCAAACCCAAGGATCGTGTTATTATGTTGATTGAGCAGTTTGAGGCGGAGTTGATTCGACTTGAACGATTGTCTCGTAATGAAAGCGATCGACGCGTTTATCAGACTGCAATTGATCGCTTTCAAGCAAGCACAAAGTCTCTGCCTGATCAGCTGTTGAAACATTAGCCTATGTCCATCTAGCCGACCAAAGCTTCATTTCTTTTAAAATATGATGCAAGTCCTCGCCCTTAGGTGTCAGTGTGTATTCGACGGTAACGGGCACGGTTGGAAAAACCTTGCGTTCAAGCACGCCCTTATCCTCGAGATGACGGAGCGTGCTTGTTAATGCACGAGGACTAACCGCCGGAATTAGCCTCTGTATTTCTCCGAATCTTTTGGTGCCGCAAAACAGTTCTCTCAGCACTAAAAAAGCCCATTTGCCGCCGATCACATCTAATGTCTTCTCAATATTACATTCGATATGGAGCGGTTCCTTCGGAATGTAATTATGTGCACTCATCGACATTTCCCCTCTCTTCTATCTGCTACCAATAGTATAGTATGTATATATAAGATAATAAAGTGAAAAAACATTCACTACTTTAATAATAGAACGTTGTACTATAGACTACAGATGAAGAGCGGAGTAAATCGATTAAGAGGGGTGTTTTGGGATGAAGTATAGAAGACTTGGCAACAGCGGTTTAAAAGTAAGTGAAATTGGACTTGGAAGCTGGCTCACTTACGGCACGGCAACAGAAGCGGAAACCGCTAAGGAATGTATACATAAAGCTTATGACGCTGGCATTAATTTTTTTGATACTGCTAACGCTTACAATAATGGGGAAGCCGAAAAAGTTATGGGAGATGCCTTAAAAGGGTATACACGCAGCAGTTATGTTCTCGCAACCAAGCTGTTTTTCCCAATGGGTTCAGGACCAAATGATCGCGGACTTTCTAGAAAACATATCGTCGAGCAATGTGATGCGAGCTTGAAGCGTTTGGGTACTGATTATATAGATCTTTATCAATGCCACCGCTTTGATTCGGAAACGCCGGTTGAGGAGACTTTGCGGGCACTCGATGATTTGACGGCACAAGGGAAGGTGCTTTATGCAGGGGTCAGCGAGTGGACAGCTGCGCAAATTACGGATGCTGCAGCGATAGGGAAACGTCTTAACCTCCGGAAGCTTATTTCGAATCAACCGATTTACAATATGTTTGAGCGGTATATTGAACGGGGCGTTATCGAAGTTTGTGAGCAAGAAGGCATGGGGCAGGTTGTTTTCTCACCGCTTGCACAAGGGATTTTAACAGGTAAGTACAAGCCAGGCCAAGCCGTGCCGGCAGGCAGTCGTGCTGCAAATGATAAGACAAATGGCATCATTAACAGTTATTTGCGAGAAGATGTACTGCAGGTTGCAGAGAAACTGGAGCAGCTGGCTGCAACGATTGGAGCATCATTGTCACAATTTGCATTAGCATGGGTGCTTCGCCAGCCGAATGTGAGCTCAGCTATTATCGGTTCGAGCCGACCGGCTCAAATCGAAGAAAACATAAAGTCAGTAGACATTGAACTGTCAGATGAGCTGCTATCACAAACTGAAGCAATCTTGGCAGAAATCAGCGGCTTTGCTCCGATGCGTTAAAAAGCAAAATGATAGAAATAACAAAAAGGCTCTCCGTGAGAAGTGCCTTTTTGCTATATATATAATAGAAGCGATTTTTTTTTTAATGATTCATTTGAGTCTCGGATGGGCTGTAGGTGCCTGGTTGTGTAATTGGAGAAGGCATATCCTTTCCTCCGGCAAAATGATATTTCACTACGGTATTGAATTTATCGATATGTGGCATTAAGGATCGACCTCCCCAAGCTTCCTTGGCAAAATCGTTGAAGTAATTTACGAACTCCATATTGGCTGAAATATGAACTTCTTGTACAGCTGGAGCCAGCTCGCGAACTCTAAGAGCGACAGTCTGCTTAAGTTCATCCGACAAATCATTAACATCATTTACTGAGAAATAGGAGTTGTACGGTGACACAAGGATCTTACTGTTGCCATACGGACTGCCCGTATCATGGTTATATACGCCATCACTAGTGCCTGTATTGTCTTGCTCGCTTTTACCGCCGGAATTGCGAGTGCCAACTGCGGTCCAATCAAGCATTAAACCGACATAAGCATTTTTGTCTGTGAGCATAACGATTGCGGAAGCCACGCCGTTTAGATCAGTTACTTTGCGTGAGATGACGGAGCTGTATTCAAAAAATGAATTATTATGCTGGTCAGCATTGTTCGTAGTCGGCCCATAAGCTCTGCCGCCGAGCATCTTCGGATCGTTAGCTTGACGGCTTCCATAATCGGTGTCGCTTTGCTGAGCATACTGTTTGTAGGCACAGCCGGCTGAAGTTGTTATCATGACTGCCGACAGCAGCAATGCGGCAATTCGTTTAACCATAAAGAACGGACCCCCATTCATACGATAATGGCTTTAGTTTTTGCCGCGGCTCCATAAATATACGTTTTTGCAAGCATACATAATTGACCATGGGTTTGGTGCACAATGTAGGATAGAGAGAATGCCATGCAGACGGGCTAAACAAGACAGTTTATCATGCGAAAAAACGCAGTAATGATGCGAATTTGACAGCTTTGAGAACAATTTGTGAACTCTCTGTGGAACATTGACAAATAGGGGCTTCAACTTTATATTTAATAAAGTGATTTAAGTTGCAGGAGTTGTAATAACATCTGTGAAACACGCAGCCAGCCGTATGCCACGTGAAAATTAGGCAGCTGCGAAAACGTCAAAAGTGGGGTTGATTAATGATGAAACGGTGGCGATTTGTAAAACGGCTTGCGCCGCTTATGGCCATGATGGTGCTAGTACTAGCGGCTTGCGGGCGGAGCGATTTGTCGACGCTGAATCCTCAGGGACCTGTAGCGGAAGAACAATTCGGGCTGATGAAGCTGGCAATTGGAATCATGTTGATCGTGATTGTTGCCGTATTTGCGATTTCTTTGTTTGTAATTATTCGTTTCCGCAGACGTCCGGGAGACAAAACAATTCCTAAGCAGGTGGAAGGAAATCATAAGCTTGAGATTATTTGGACAGTAATTCCAATCATCATGCTTATCATTTTGGGTGTTCCAACCGTTCAGTCCGTATTTAATCTTGCTAAAGACTACAGCAAAGATCCGGAAGCGGTTCAGGTCATCGTTACTTCACACCAATACTGGTGGGAGTTTGAATACCCAGCTTACGGAATCAAGACAGCACAAGAGCTTATTATTCCAAAAGGTAAGACGATCTCCATCACAGCGAAATCCGCAGATGTGCTTCACTCATTCTGGATTCCATCGCTTGCTGGGAAAATCGATACCAACCCTGGTGCTAACGTAAATAAAATGTACTTCTCTGCACCAAAAGAAGGCGTTTACCTGGGTAAATGTGCTGAGCTTTGCGGACCTTCACATGGTTTGATGGACTTTAAAGTTAAATCAGTGGACGAGTCGTCATTTGATCGTTGGGTAGCTGCACTTAAAGAACCTGTAGCGCTTCCAAGCGATCCGGCAATTGCTAAAGCATTTGAAAGCAAATGTCTATCTTGCCACGCAGTGGGTGATTTGGGCGGACCTGCTTATCCTAACTTGACAGGTATCGGAAGCCGTGAGACTGTCGGGGGTATACTTGTTAACACCGATGATCCGCAATATTCCAATGAAGGTTCAGTATACGACAACTTGCACCGTTGGATCAAAAACCCGGACGAAGTTAAACCGGGCAACCAAATGGGTAAAATCGAAGATTTGACTGAACAAGAGATTGAAGGTATTGCTAAATACTTATCTGAATTGAAGCTTAACTACGAACAATAATTTATCGGTGATTGAAGGAGGTACCTACTTTGGCTCATGCGCATACGCATAAGGTCAAACGTTACAGCGGTCTGATGGACTGGCTGACTACGGTTGACCATAAAAAAATCGGAATATTGTATATGATTGCCGGCGGTTTTTTCTTCCTTGTCGGTGGTTTGGAAGCGATTTTGATTCGAGTTCAATTGTGGAAGCCGCTAAATAACTTTGTTAGCGCGGATACATATAATGAGCTTTTAACCATGCACGGAACGACGATGATCTTCCTTGCAGCGATGCCGCTTTTATTCGCCTTAATGAATGCGGTTATACCGCTTCAAATCGGCGCGCGCGACGTAGCTTTCCCTTTCGTTAACTCATTAGGCTTCTGGACATTCTTGTTCGGCGGTATTTTGCTTAACGTGAGCTGGTTTACTGGCGGCGCTCCAGATGCAGGCTGGACATCATATGCACCGCTCGCGGGGACGACTTATAACGGCGATCACGGCGTTGACTATTATGTACTAGGTTTGCAAATAGCTGGTATCGGAACACTTATCGGGGGTATTAACTTCCTCGTAACGATTATTAACATGCGTGCACCAGG
This sequence comes from Paenibacillus sp. NRS-1760, assembly GCF_050467785.1. Classification (NCBI taxonomy): domain Bacteria; kingdom Bacillati; phylum Bacillota; class Bacilli; order Caryophanales; family Paenibacillaceae; genus Paenibacillus; species Paenibacillus sp. NRS-1760. Next base: position 75,398 of record NZ_JBITPK010000014.1, read on the forward strand.
CATGACGTTCATGCGTATGCCGATGTTCACATGGGCTGCGTTCATTACTTCGGCGCTAATCCTGTTCGCATTCCCTGCTTTGGCAGTTGGTCTAGCGGCACTCATGTTCGACAGATTGTTTGATGCAAATTTCTTTGATCCTTCTGGCGGCGGTAACGCGGTCCTATGGGAGCATATTTTCTGGATATTCGGGCATCCTGAGGTTTATATCCTCATCTTGCCGGCCTTCGGCGTTATTTCCGAGGTAATAAGTACATTCTCACGCAAGCGTTTGTTCGGTTACAGCTCGATGGTATTCGCTACAATCCTGATCGGCTTCTTGGGCTTCATGGTTTGGGCGCATCACATGTTCACGGTTGGTCTTGGACCAGTTGCGAATGCGCTGTTCTCCATTGCAACGATGCTTATCGCGGTTCCAACAGGTATCAAAATTTTCAACTGGCTATTTACGATGTGGGGCGGTTCCATTAAATTCACGACAGCTAACTTGTTCGCTGTCGGATTTATACCAACCTTCGTAATGGGCGGTGTTACCGGCGTCATGCTGGCAGCAGCACCTGCTGACTTCCAATATCATGATTCTTATTTTGTCGTAGCACATTTCCACTATGTTATCGTAGGTGGTTTGGTACTGGGTATTTTCTCAGGCCTTCACTACTGGTGGCCAAAAATGTTCGGACGTATGCTGAATGAAACACTTGGTAAATTGACGTTCTGGACATTCTTTATTGGCTTCCACTTAACATTCTTTATTCAACATTTCCTTGGCTTGCTAGGTATGCCACGTCGTATTTGGACATATCTCGACGGTCTTGGTTTCAACGAAATGAACATGATCAGTACAGTAGGCGCATTCTTGATGGGCTTTGGTACAATTTTCTTCTTGCTGAACGTTGTTATCACAGCTTTCAAACCACAAAATGCACCAGCTGATCCATGGGAAGACGGTCGTACTCTAGAGTGGACGATTCCATCTCCACCTCCTGAATACAACTTTGCTCAAACACCGCTTGTACGCGGCTATGATGCATACTGGAAAGAAAAAACGGACGGTCACAAGGGCATGACGCCTGCGGAGCCAATTGGTCCAATTCATATGCCTTCTCCTTCGATCCTGCCTTTCTTCATGGGATTTGGATTGTTTATCGCAGGTTTAGGTTTCATGTACGCTAAAGATTGGGGCAACTTGTTTGGATCATTCAAATCAGGTTATGCTCTCGGTATTGTTGGTTTGCTGATCTTGTTCGGTTGCATGTTCCTTCGTTCCGTAATCGATGATCACGGCTTCCACATTGAAGAAGAAGAAATCCTTAGAGATATGGGGGGTAAAGCATGAGTGCGCATTCGCATGTAGAGGGGCAATTGCCTCATGAGCCCGAAAAGGCGACCCTCGAGGGACGCAATAAAGTATTAGGCTTTTGGCTTTTCCTTGGCGGAGAAACTGTATTGTTCGGAACGTTGTTCTCAGCGTTCCTAGCACTACGGAATCAAGTCCTTGATGGACCGCCAGCACATGAATTGTTCCAGCTTCCACTCGTTGCGCTTGCGACAGCACTCTTGCTTACGTCAAGCTTAACAAGCGTGTTCGCTGTTCATGCGCTGCATACAAACAGAGTGAAGGCGTTAATTAACTGGCTGATTATTACGGTCATTCTTGGCGCAGGTTTCCTTGCTCTTGAAATTTACGAGTTCTGGCACTATGTACATGAAGGCCACGGCTTTACAACGAGCGCATTCAGCTCCTCGTTCTATACGCTGGTAGGCTTCCACGGAGCACACGTTGCTTTCGGTATTACATGGATCACATTGATTATTATTCAATTAGCAAGAAAAGGATTGACTGTAGTAACAGCACCTAAGGTTTATGTAGCTGGTATGTACTGGCACTTTATCGATGTTGTATGGGTATTCATTTTCACCGTCGTTTACTTGATGGGAAAGGTGGTTTAATCCATGGCAAGCAATCATACAGCCACTGAGGAAAGCCCCAAGCGTCATAAGGTCGAAGGACCTAAAAAGCATATTATCGCGTTTATTTTCTCGATCTTGCTTACGTTCATCGCATTCGCGACTGTAATAAGCGGAGAAATCAACAAAGATTTTATCTACATCATTTTGATCGGCTTAGCGGTATTGCAAGTGTTCGTACAAATGGCATTCTGGATGCACATGAAAGACCGTGGTCATACTTTCGCAATTATTGGGATTTTGACTGGTGTATTCATCGTCTTCACATGTGTCATTATGGCTGAATACTGGGCTTGGTGGTAACCGATTTAACTATTGGAGGAGAGGAGGGTCCCGAGGCTTGGGTCCCTCCTCTTTTGTAAAAAAGCTAGCGTAATTGAAAGGAGTTTCCACGATGCTTGGCTTACAATATTTTCGCTTCGAGGAATTGTGGACCCCCATGTTTCTATTCGGAATGGCCGCAATCGTCATTCTATATTACTACTTAATTGGACCATGGCGTGAGAAGAATGCTCCTGAGGCTGATGTAGCGACAAAGCTTCAGAAGTTTATGTTTGTTTCGGCTGCTATTATGTTTTATATGGTTCACGGAGGACCTTTAAATCTATTAGGTCACCTTATGTTTACATTTCATATGGTCAATATGTCAGTATCTTATTTAGTTGTACCGCCGCTAGTATTGCTTGGAGTACCAAGCTTCTTATGGCGAAAAATGTTCTCCGCTCCGTTTTGGAAAAAACTGAGCTTCATGATGCATCCTATTATTTGTCTTTTGTTGTTTAATATTTTGTTCTCGGTTTATCATGTCCCAATTGTCCATGACTATGTGATGACGCACTTCTCTGTGCATCGTCTTTATTATTTTATTTTGCTTGTAACGTCGTTTATGATGTGGTGGCAGATTGCCTCACCTGTTCCGGAGTGGAGCAGACTTAGCGATGTGAAGAGAATGGCTTATGTGTTTGCGAACGGCATGCTTCTGACACCAGCTTGTGCTTTAATTATTTTTGCCAAAACGTCTATGTATGCGATTTATAGCGATCCTAATGTTTGGGTTACAGCGATGGGGTACTGTGTATCGGGTGATCCGAGCCGTTTGCTGGAGAGCTTTAGCGGTCCGCAATTTTTTAATATTATGGACGTTGTTGAAGACCAGCAGCTTGGCGGAATCGTCATGAAGTTCGTGCAGGAAATTATGTACGGCATTATATTGGCGTATATATTCAAGCAATGGTTCAAGCGTGAGCATAAGGACGATGAATTGCCGAATACGAATACAGGAACAGCTTAATACCAATTATTTAACGAATATTAGGTGGGGTAAAAGTGGACAAATATAATATTGTACCGACAATCAGTACTTTCTTCATCGTGCTTAGTGCGGTGCTGGTAGCCGTAGGCTGGAGGCTCGCGATTAAGCGCAGGCTGGCAGAGCATCAGAAGGTTATGTTCTATGCAGCAGTGTCAGCAACGATCTTCTTTATCGTATATGTATCGCGTTCGATATTCGTAGGAAATACAATCTGGGGCGGCCCAGACAGCTTAAAGCCTTACTATTTTGTCTTCTTATTGTTTCATATCGTGCTTGCTACAGTTGGCGGCGCATTCGGAATTACAACACTAACGCTTGGTTATAAGAAGAAATTTGCCAAGCATCGCAAATGGGGTAAAATAACTTCAGTGGTTTGGTTTATTACAGCTATTACAGGCACAGCGGTTTACGTATTGCTGTATCTTATGTATCCAGGCGGCCATACGAAACCCGTTATTGATGCTATTTTCGGATAGAACGACAATGTATAAGCCATGTTTTCGAAAGAGACTACTCTTTTGAGAACATGGCTTTTTTATGTTTATGCAGAAGTGATTGGCTTGCAAATAAGGGGATTGCCATTGTGCAGGAGTATTTACCGTAGAAGGGAATTCTCCTCCGAAAATCTTTTTATGGGAGTACTTGACAACTGTGTATACACTGAATATACTGTGTATAAGGATATATACAGTATATTCGCTAAGCGATTGAAGGGAGCAAATGCTGTGGGGTTATGGAAGGGTGCATGGTATTTAGCGAAGCATGAGCTGGCTAAAGATCGATGGAAAAGTCTTTTTACATTATTTTTTATCGGATATCTATTGTTATTTACCGTTCCTTTAATGCGGGATGGCTTCATAGGGGAAAATGGCCCATTCGGAAACTGGTCACTCGATTTCATTTACCTTTCGATTCTGCCTGTTCTAGGGTTCATTGCTAATAAGACAATGATGCGTTCCTGGAAAGAGAATTCCTATACGCGGAAGATCGCACAATGGAGAACGCTGCCGATTTCATCGAAACAAATTGCACTAGGGAGAATCATTCAGCTGGGTATCGTATTGTTTGCTGCTCAACTTGTTTTCTTCCTATTGCAATTTATCATTGCAAGGAATATGGGCGTTGATATTTCAGCCTTAAGCTTCGTGTTATATGGAGCAAGCTGGTTTGGCTATTCACTGACAATGGGGATTGGTTATGTATACTGGGAATTGGGGCATTCAGGAAAAACATATTTTTTCTTCAACATCACTTATCTCGCTTTTCTGCTTATCTTTTCAATCAGTCTAGCCTTTTTGGATATTGGAAATATTGTTTCAAGTTCGCTGCATGCAATCGAGAACGGCAGTTGGTGGCTGCCAATCATAACCGTAACTATTGGTGTTGCTGCTGCGTTCCTCGGCGTTAAACGAATTGAAAATCGGCTGGAGAAAAGAACCTACAGAGCATAGATATTTGAGAATGGAAGAAGGTGAACCTCATGCGGCTGCCGATCCAAATTAATGAACAAAGTGCAGAGCCGCTTTATCATCAGATCGAAGTACAATTGCGAGCCTTAATCGTCAGCGGCCAACTTTCGGAAGGGATGCTGCTGCCATCGATTCGCGAGCTTGCCCAAACCGTTAAGTGCAGCGTAATTACAGTAAAAAGAGTATATAACGATTTGGAAGCGGAAGGGCTGCTTCGAACAAGGCAAGGAACCGGCACCTATGTGGCACAGGTTGGTGATCAGGAACGTGACCGGCATCGTCTTGCTGCTGTTATTGAAGCGCTAGAGCTGGCAGTAGTGGCCGGCAAGCGGGTTCAGTGCACAGAGGAAGAGCTGCAGACGATGTTTAAAGAAGCGATGAGCAAGCATTTTGATTAAAGGATGGGACATATGATGAATGAGACGATGGCGATACAATTAGACGGCGTTGTGCAAAATCGTGCGAGCTTCAAACTAGGGCCGGTTCATATGAGTATTCCACAGGGTTACATTACTGCCATTGTTGGGCCGAACGGATGCGGTAAGAGCTCCACCTTTCGCTTAATGCTTGATTTGGATAAAGCGGATGAGGGCACCATTCAGCTGCTTGGAGAGCAAGTGGAGAATGGGCTCAGCACAGAGGTTAAAAAACGAATTGGTTACTTGCATGATCAATCCTCCTCGCATGAGGACAACATGAAGGGGACGGAGAAAGCTGAGTTTCATCGCTTCTGGTATGACAAATGGGATGTGAATCGTTATCGGGAGCTGCTTCGCATTCTTGAGGTCGATGATAATCAGCTGCTTGGCAAAATGTCGAAGGGGATGCGTCGCAAATTTGAATTTGCACTAGCCCTAACACATAATCCGGAGCTGCTCCTGCTCGACGAGCCTTCCTCGGGGCTTGATCCGCTTGCATGGAAAACGATGATTGAGGTGCTTCATCGGTACATGGATCGAGGAGACCGTACCATTCTTATGACCTCCCATATCATCGAAGAGGTGAAACGACTTGCTGATTTTATCATCTTTATGGCTCAAGGCAGAGTGCTTGGCATGTACGAGAAGGATGAGCTATTCAGCAGTTGGTTTACGTTATTTGTAAGTGGAGCGGATCTGACTCCGAAGAAAGCAGCGTTAATCCCAGGTCAAACCGTTGTTGAGCATGCAGGCGGAGCAACCTATCGAATTGCGACAAATCAGGCTGCAGAAGCTGAAGCATGGTGTGCTGAGGAAGGCTATCAGATTGTAAGCAGGCAGGCACTAGAGCTGGATGAGATTATGAATGCCTTGCTTACACAAGATAGATTAAATACAAGAATGAACTAATAGAGGGGAGTAATGAAATGAATCCATTAATAGTAGAAAAGGTAGTTAAGCAATACGGGGATAAAACAGCAGTTAACGAAATTAGCTTGGAGGTAAGCGAGGGCGAGATTTACGGCCTGCTCGGTGCCAACGGCGCCGGCAAAACAACGACGATGCGGATGGTGCTCGGCTTGATCTATCCGGACGAAGGGCGGATTCTCTACAACGGAAAGCCTTACAGCAATGAGCAGCTTAGCCTGCTCGGGTATTTGCCGGAGGAGCGCGGGCTCTATCCGAAGGTGAAGGTCAGCGATCAGATCATCTATCTGTCGCAGCTCAGAGGAATGTCGAAAGCGGATGCCGACCGCAACCTGAAGCAGTGGCTGGAGAGGTTCGAGGTGCCGGAATATTACAACAAGAAGGTCGAAGAGTTGTCGAAGGGGAACCAGCAGAAGATTCAGTTCATCGCGGCTGTCAACCACAAACCACGCATCGTCGTCATGGACGAAGCGTTCAGCGGACTTGACCCCGTCAACGTCGAATTATTGAAGTCGACGGTGAAGGAGCTGCGCGACTCCGGCTCGAGCATCCTATTCTCGACGCACCGGATGGAGCATGTCGAGGAGCTGTGCCGCAACATTACGATTTTGCATCGATCGAACACGGTCTTGAAGGGCAGTTTGAAGGAAATTAAAAAACAATTCCCGAGAGAACGTGTCATCCTTGGCGCTGACAAAGAAATTAGTGGACTCGATCGGCTGGCCGGCGTAACCGGAGTCACGCGCACGGAGCGCGGCTACGACATTGCCATCTCCTACGAAGCGGCGGGCGCAGACATTCTTCGTTTGGCGATGGAGCAGGCGAACGTGAATCATTTCGAAATCAAGGAACCGACGCTAAATGAAATCTTTATCCGAATGGTGGGTGATCGTCATGAATAGTTTCTGGACGGTAGTAGGGTTTACGATCCGGAATAAGGTCAAAGGCAAAGCTTTCGTCATTACTACGTTGATTATCGCGTTAATTATCAGCATCGGCATTAATCTTCCTTATATCATTGCACAGTTTGATAAAGGCGACAAAGTAACAAATATCGGCTATATCCAGTCGCAGAGCGAACAAGCGGCGAGCGGCACGACAACAGGCGACAGCTTGAAGGCATACTACGAGAAACAAGAAAATTCGAACATCGTGATGGTTCCTTTTGAGGACAAAGGCGATGCCTCGGCAAACGAGAAGCAGTTGAAAAAAGCAATCGATGAAGGGGAAATCAAAGGCTACCTTGAGTTCGGCGATATGACGGACAGCGGTTTCCCGGAAATGACTTACAAGTCCGAGAAGCTGATGGAATTCGGCATGACGGAATCACTGCAGGGAGCGCTTTTGCAAATTCGCCAAACGAACGTGCTCCAGGATGCGGGCCTTTCCGCCGAGCAAATGGCGCAGCTATCGGCTCCGATCAAGATCGGCACCGTTCAGATTTATACCGGCGAAGGTTCGGGCAGTGGCAACACGGGCAGAACACCGGCGGAGCAAGGCGTCAACATGGGCGTCATCTATGTCATGATTATCTTCCTGTTCATGGCAATCATGACCTCCGGCAACATGATCGCGTCGGAGATTACGGCGGAGAAAAGCTCGCGTGTCATGGAAATCCTCATTACGAGCGTATCGCCGCTGAAGCAAATGTTCGGCAAAATATTCGGCATGTTCGTCGTCGTCATCGTGCAGGTCACATTCTACTTAGCCGTCATTTTGACGAACATATCCATGCCGCATAACAAAGGGGCATTAGGCAATCTCGACATCGACTTGTCGCTCGTCGATCCGATTCTGCTCATCTACGCGCTGCTGTTCTTCCTGACGGGCTTCTTCCTGTTCGCGACGCTGTACGCGGCGGTCGGTTCGATTGTAAGCCGGACGGAAGACCTGGGTCAAGCGGTCATGCCGCTGACATTCGTCTCTCTGGCGGGCTTCTACATCGCAATCTTCAGCATAAGCGCGCCGGACAGCATGCTCGTGAAAGTGACGTCGTACATTCCGGTCTTCTCGCCATTCGTCATGCTGCTCCGCCTTGGGCTGACGGAAGTACCGATGTGGCAGACGCTTCTTTCTTTCGGCATCTTGCTCGTCTCGATCTACGCGGCTGTCTACATCTCCGCTAAGATCTATCGCACCGGCGTACTTATGTACGGCAAGCGCCCTAGCTTGAAAGAAATCCGCAAGGCTATGAAGGCGTATAAGATTTAGAAGTAGTTCTTGGTTCCATCTGATTGCGGCTGCCTAAAATCGTTGGAAATTCCATCTGCTTTGAATTTACCTCATTACGGTATTCAAAAGTTATTGAAAAAACCCACATTCGGCCTATCTGGCTCGATTGTGGGTTTTTTGCTTAGTTAGATGAGGTCCTATCCAATCTCATTTTCATTTTCATTCTCTTTATAGATGGAGATCAACACGATTGCCTTATCTTCACCTATATTTCTTACTAAATGTGGTGTACAAGCATTCCAACTAAAGGAATCACCTTCTCCAAATTCAGCCTTATCTTCCCCTTGCTCCGCGTAAATTCTCCCTTTAATGACTATATGGACCTCCTCGCCTTCATGTGCATGAGGAGTATTGCCAGTCGCAGAACCAGGAGGAAACTCTATAATCATCATCCGTACGTTTTTTGTGGAACTCAAGTGTTCGACTTTTAGATTTTCTGAACCGCTTGTTGTGATTGTCCGTTCGTCTTTCCGAACAATTCTCATTCGCTCTTCTTTCTTTAGAAGCAAGTAGGCAAGTGGCACTTTAAGTGCTTGAGCTATACTTTCTAATGTTGAGATGGACGGTGAGGTCTTATTCGTTTCAACCTGACTCATAAATCCTTGAGACAGTCCGGTTGTTTCGCATATTTGAGCGATTGTGATATTCTTTCGCTTCCGGATCGCTCGTATAGTGGAGCCAATATCCATCTAATCACACCTCTAGAATATTTGTAATACTAAATTTAATTTTATATTATCAATATTTGTGTTGACAAGTCAATGTAAATCGTTTTAAATTACACCTATAGAAAATATATTTCTATTACTAATATTTTGGAGGTAAAAAGAATGAATAAAACAGCTTTTGTTTCCATTATCATGCGAGTGGTGTTGGGCATCATATTTATATTTCACGGAGTGGATAAGTTTCAGGGAATAAGCAATGTAGAAGCTTGGTTCAGTTCCATAGGCATTCCGGGAGTTTTAGCTTATGTTGTTGCAGCGATTGAACTTATCGGCGGTATATTGTTGATCTTGGGGTTGTTTACTCGTTATGTAGCAGGATTGTTTGTCATCATACTCATCGGTGCAATTATAACCGCGAAGTTATCGGCTGGACTTCTTGGTAACGGTCAAATGGCTGGTTATGAGCTGGATCTTGGATTCATCTTGGTCTCGTTGTATCTGGTTGTTGCCGATCGATCACCGTTCTCTGTTGACCGTTTTATTATGAGCAAGCGCAGTGAATAACTTACAGCATGGAGGAAACTAAGATGAATCCGAAATATCAATATGACGTTCACTTACCGGTTAAACTAGAGCAAGGAAAGAAATATCCGACGATCTTCACTTTCCATGGCAAAGGATCGAATGAACGAAATATGTTCAGTTTGGTTGCTCCATTGGCTGAAGATTTCATCATCATTGGGATTCGCGGTAATTTGCCGCTTGGTACGGGATTCCAATATTACGATTTGAAAAGCCTAGGAAACCCAATTCGAGAGATGTATGACCAAGCGGTTACAGATCTCGAAGCATTCATTCAATATGCGACTGAGGAGTATCCAATCGATCCTGACAAACGTTATTTGCTCGGCTTTAGCCAAGGCGCAATCCTGTCCATGACGCTTGCACTTACAATGGGAGATCAATTAAAGGGAATCGTAGCGTTGAACGGATATATTCCTGAGTTTGTAAAAACGGAGTATTCACTTCGAAGTGCTAAGGATGTTTCCATATTTGTCTCGCATGGAGAATTCGACTCCGTATTCCCGGTTCGTATCGGGCACGAGACAGCTGACTATTTAAAAGACCAGACGGAGCGCTTAACTTTCAAACTATATCCGACCGACCACGGCGTATCCGAAGAGAACCAGCTTGATTTTATGAAGTGGATGAAGAAGGATGCCGAACTAAACATAAATAAGGAGTGAGATGATATGATGCCATCCTATTTTTTCGCGCACGGTGCACCTTCAATCGTACTCGATGATAACGAATATACAAAGTTGCTTAAGCAATTTAAAGAGCACACGCCAAGCCCAAAAGCTATCGTTCTCTTCTCCGCTCATTGGGAGGAATCGATACAGACGGTTAGCGCCGCAGAAACTTATGAAACCATTTATGATTTTGGCGGGTTCCAAGATGAGCTTTACCAGATGACTTATCCGGCACAAAGTGACCGATCGTTAGTAGATCAGATTCAAAACTTGTTTACAAAGCATGGTGTTGAGAACGTTCAAAATGAAAAAAGAGGTTTAGACCACGGGGCATGGGCTGTTCTAAAACTACTGTATCCGGATGCAGATATTCCGGTCGTAGCGCTATCCGTAAATCGTTATTTATCTAATGAAAGGCAGTATCAAATCGGCAAGGCGTTAGCGGAACTCCGCGAGCAGGATGTTCTTATCATCGGAAGCGGTGGGACCGTTCATAATTTACGGAAATTGAACTGGCGGTCGGAGGGAATTGAAGAGTGGGGGGAACAATTCGACAACTGGATTCAAAGTAAGCTGGAGTCATGGGATACCGAAGCTCTGTTTCAATACCGTGAGCTCGCTCCCCATGCCCAAGAGGCCGTACCGACGAATGAGCACTTCATTCCGCTTCTTCTCGCCATGGGAGCAGGTGACGTCAACCGCAACGCAAAACTTCTTCACCGCAGCTACCAATACGGTAACCTAAGCTTAAGCTGCTGGCAATTCAATTAAGATGAAATGAAAGAGGGCGGATCGGATGACATCCGCAATTAAGACGGCAGCGGAGAGAATAATAATATTTTCCATTGCCGCTGTGTATATTGCGTTGCAAGCGGCGCAGCTTGAGATGCTGGTCTTTCTGCTCGGTGGATTGGTGTTTACTGCAATCGCCTTGCTGTTGCCAAAACTGAAGGGGATGACGTTTTGGCTTACGATTTTCTTTGTGACTATTGGAGTTGTACTTCTTGCGCTTCAGAAAGCAAATGCTAGGATTTGGTTCGAGTCGGCTGGTATAAACGTGACCATTGTAACGCTTTTCCTATTCGCCCCGTTGTTCGGAATTCCAGTTCGTATTCCTGAATACGTTAAAGCCTTGAAGCGGTTTTACGAAGCTAACCTGCACAGCAAGGCCGCTCTATTCTTGGGAACGCAGCTGCTCACTCAAATTATGGGCGTATTTATCAACGTGGGTTCGATACCGGTTGTTTATCAAATGGTCTTTATTAAACCGCAGCCAGGGATGAGCCGTTTGCTTGCAAATGCGCTCAACCGAGGTTTTGCAGGAGCGATTCTCTGGTCACCTTATTTCGCTGCCATGACACTAGTGACTTCAACGTTAGGACTGTCCTGGTCGTCCGTCCTGCCCTATATGCTTGGACTCGCCATTCTTAGCCTCGGCATAAGCTGGGCAGTCGATTTTCGGGAATTGCGTGACGCTAGTCTAGATGAATTTGAAGAGGCAGTAGACAAAAAGGAGAACTCGAATTTTCCAGTTGGACTCGGCATGTATTTAATAGGCGCCATTATTGTCATCTTAACCATGGAACATATGATCAAGCTGCCAATGGTCTTATTAATCTGTATGGCTGCAGTAGCTTTCCCTTTGTTCTGGTGCATTATAAAGGGGACCATGAATATATACAGAGAAGGAATTATAAATCATATAACAATCACTTTGCCGGCTTTGCAGAAAGAGATTACGCTTTTTCTGGCCGCCGGCTTTTTCAGTGGAGCAATTGGGATTACGAACTTCGGCTCAAAGGTTCCGAATTTGCTTGAATTTGTTCCAATGCCGATTTCCTTCACATTCACGATATTAACCGTTCTATTGATTGCAAGCACTTCAATAATTGGTCTCCATCCGATCGTGCCAGTGACTATGCTCGCTGGAGCCATTGATCCCTTGAGCGTGCAAATCAGCCCAACTTATTTTGCGGTGCTGCTGCTTGGAAGCTGGGCTTTGTCTAATCCTATCTCGCCGGCTTCGGCTGTAAACAACTTGCTGTCCGGTTTACTAAAGAAATCAGTGTTTGAGATAGCTGCACCGAATTACAAGTTCGCCGGCTGTATGGCGCTCAGTTTGATCGTTTTTTTAATGGTTGTTGTGAGGTATTAGAACAAAAAACTAAAGAGTGGCTGTTGGCATTAGAAAATGTAAGGGCATTACATGTTGAATCGATCGAAAGAATAGTGTGAAAAAGATTTACACATAAATGAATAACGAATAGCGTATTCCCTTCTACTTGACTCATTAAAATAGAAATCCGGTGTAAGCGATACACCGGATTTCATTACTGAGTGAGAGATTTTTATCTTTTCCAAGTGTCATATTGAGCTTGTTTTTCTTTGATGATGTCATCTACGCCAGCAGTTTTCAAACGCTCGAGGAATTTAGGCACGGCTGTAGTCGGGTCAATCGAACCAGAGCTGATAGCCGGGATCATCTCAGTCATAACGGAAGCTACGTTGGCAACTTGCGTTTTTACAGGAGTTGGGTCAAATACAAAGCCTGATAATGGCGAAACATCTGCTGTTTGATCATTTTCAAAAACGATTGACTGAGCTTTTCTCTTCATTTCGCCAGCTGCATTTTCGGCATGATCAGCACGGTTGAATGTTGGGCTGAAGGATTGACCGATTTGCCATTCATTCCAGTTGAAATTATATTTGCCTTCAATTTGAGTGAAGTCACCTTTTTCGTTGTAGGTGTAGTCAACGTCTTTTTCTCCTAATGTAATGAGTTTGTATAGATCATCATCAGTGTTTAGCAACTCAATTAATTGCAAAGCCTTTTCAACGTTTTTTGAACCTGAATTGATAGCAATAGCTGCATTGGAGGCAGCTCCAGCTGAAATCAATGTACGAGTAGTAGATACGGATAGAGCAGGGTAATCTTTGTATTCTGTCATGGACATAGCTTGCTCTTGACCTGGAAGATCGATGCTGTCAGGCCAGCCATAGTGCATCGCAAAAACAATTTTACCAGCTTTACGATCAGGAGTTGTATCTTTTACCGTTGCACCATCTTTGCGCACATAGCCTTTATTGAACCAGTCACGCATAATTTCTGCGTATTTAGCGAACTCAGGAGTTTCAAACTGGTTGATAACTTTGTCTGGCGCATTGAGATTGACCCAGCCAGGAGTTAGCAAATCACCTACAGGCTCCATATCCCAGTAAAGCGGCTCATTGGCAAAAAAACTATGATTAGCGCTAGTTTCAAATCCGATCATGTCAGGATGCTTAGCTAACGCTTCGCCAAGGAAAGGTCCTACCATTTCGAGAGCTTCTATGGTTGGCTTGCCTTTAACAGCTTTCCAGTCAAACCCCGTTTCTTTAAGAACATCTTCGCGGAAGATAAAGCCACTGCGCTTGGCAACGCCCCATTGCTGATAATTGACAACTGCATAAATACGATCATTTATTTTCACACCATCCCATAGACCTTGAGGGATGCGGGAAAACGTTTCAGGCGCATGTACAGGAAGAAGGTCAGTTAAGTCAGCATACGCTCCCTTTGAAGCGTTTCCAAAGTAATTAATTCCACCCCAGAATGCAGTGAAAGCAAGATCCCAGTCGTCGCCCGAATTGATCATCAGATTCATTTTATCTGCATAAGTACTGCCGTCTACAAGTACTAAATTCAATTTGGCATTGATTTTTTCAGCAATAATTTTATTAGCTTTGTTCATGATGCGGTCAAAGTCATTGACAGGGCTGTTCGACATATAGAAGTTAAGGGTAACGAGTTCTTCTTTTTCTTTTTCTTTTTCAGCATTTTTAGTATCAGGTGCTGGAGTCGTAGAATCGCCGTTAGCGTTTGGTGAAACCTTCGAGCAGCCAGACAGGATCATGGTGAGAAGCAGAGTTACGCTGATCAACAACATAGAAATTCTTTTCATTGATATCCCCCTAAAATCTAATTTTATTCTCAACTAGATTCTTGTAAAATTACTCTTTTACAGCACCTATTGTTAAGCCTTTTTCGAAATACTTCTGTAGAAAAGGATACAGTAATATAATCGGACCGATGGCAAGTACACAGGTCGCCATCCGTGCTCCTTCACTAGGAAGCATGCCGATAGCGGCTTCCATAGATTTAGATGCTGCTTCATTGGCTTGCAAATAGCCGATATTGTTCATTAAAGATTGCAGTAAATATTGCAATGTGTACAGCTTCGGCTTTTCGATATACAAGGCAGTGGTCGTCCAGTCATTCCAGTAGGAAATCGCTGTGAACAGACCGATAGTCGCCAGTGACGGTTTTGAAAGTGGAAGTGCAATACTGAAAAAAGTACGAATTTCACCTGAGCCGTCTATACGTGCAGACTCGAACAAGGAACTAGGAATCGATTTGAAAAAGTTTTTCATAATGAGCACATTGATCGCTGACACAAGGAAGACGACAATGAGAACCCAGATGGTATTCTTAAGATGCAAATATCGTGTTATTAAAATGTAGGATGGAACAAGTCCACCATTGAACAGCACGGGAAGGTACACGAATAAAGTGAGTGCATTTCGATAGGTAACTTCAGGTCGCGTCAACGAATAGGACAGCATCGAAGTAACAAGTAAATGCAGCAGCGTACCAACAACGGTTACAAAGATCGTTACTGCGTATGCATTGGCAATCGAGCCTGCTCCGCTAAATACGTATCGATAAGCTGAAATATCAAACACTTTGGGCCAAAAATTATATCCGTCGACCATAAGCGACTTTTCAGCTGTAAACGATATCGATACAACTAATAGCAGCGGAATGATACAGGCTAGTGCTGATACAATGAATATGAGATGAATCACGATCTTTGACACGTGAAAGTTTCTTGCTAAAATGAAAATCCCTCCCTTTCTCTACGCTGATCGATTAAAATAAGGCGCTGTCGGGGTCTGTTTTTTTAATAATATAGTTAGAAATCAGGACAAGAACGAGACCGATCACTGCCTGATATAGACCAATTGCAGACGACATGCCATAGTCGTTCAGCTTTTTCAGAGAGCGGAATACAAGGGTGTCTATAACATCTGTTGCACCATATAGTGCTCCTGAATCATTGGAAAGGGTATAGAATCCATTCCAGTCGCCCAATCCGCCATTGAACAACTTACCTACCCATAACAACATGAGGACGATAATTATTGGTTTCAGCAGCGGCAGTGTAACATATTTGACTTGCTGCCACTTCGAAGCGCCATCCAATTGAGCAGCTTCATAATAGTCCGTATTAATCCCCGCGATCGCTGCTACATACAATACCGAATAGTAACCGATATTCTTCCACAGATAGGCTAAGGGAAGAATATAGTGCCAATGTGAAGGCTCACTGTACCAGTAAATAGCTTCTCCACCATTTGATTCGATAACGTTGTTGACAATACCTCGGTCTACACTAAGCATACCGAACACAATATACTGAACTACAATCCATGAAAGGAAAACTGGCAGCAATAAAGCACCTTTATAGGTGGCTGAGAGCTTTTTATTTTTCACTTCGCTCAATAGAATGGCCAATATTAGTGCACCGAGCGTAACGGTAACCATCTCTATGATATTGTAGAAAAGTGTATTGAACGTAACAATTTTCGCTGTTTCGGATTTAAAGAAAAATTCGAAGTTTTTGAACAGCGGATCCATCCATACGCTTCCGAATATGCCATCGCGTGCATTGTAATCTTTGAAGGCGATTATGACACCGCCCATTGGGATATAACACATGATTGCAATGAATAGTAGACCAGGTGACATCATTAAATAGAAAGGAAACTGTTTACGTACGCTGCGCAATGTTCTGTTATGAATTGGTCTTGTAGTTAGTTTCATTGAGTTCACCCCCTTCCTTGCAATTAATCTTTTACTTCCCTCATTGTATTTAGTGGTACTTTTATCCACAACAATCAAAACCATCATTCTCTTAGTTTTTCGACAGAAGGCATCTCTAAAAAATAATGAAATCTACAAAGAGCTTTAATCGTTGTGATGCTAAATGGATACTTATGCTATTATGATGATAATTGTAAATACATAGAAAATCGAAGTCGTATGAACTGGGGGATCACAATGAAGCTACCGAGGATATTGGAAAAAAACAGTACGAGCTTTTTTCGCAAATCATTCTTCTCCTTTCTGATTATTACGATCCTCATCACTGTATTGCTTACTGTTTTCTTGACCATTACTTATTTACGCACGAGTATCTCGATGATTAACCGCTTCAATTATGAGCTGATTGAACATTACAATTACAGTATTACCTACCTAGATGAGACTGCGAAAAAATTAGGAAATGCACTGTACAGCGATAAAGATATCATCCAATTTATTAATATGAAGAAAAATGATGAGATCGTGGCGATTTTAGCAAGCAAGGTCATTGACAAGCACTTTCTGACACTAAAAGATATCGATAGCGTTTATCTTTACAATGCGGGGGCGGATTTGTTTTATTCTTCAAGGAGCGGTGAACGCCAATCAGCCTCTACCTTCTCAGATCAAGCGATTGTAGCGCTGCTAACCGATAAAAATTTTATAGCGGCGTATCGTGGTCGGCCTATTGTGACATCTGTAGAAGAAGCAACGCAATCGGCCGATACATGTTCCTATATATTATTTGAACCGGGGGAGACTTTATCGGGCTTGAAAAACGCTATTGTCGTCAACATTCGCACGAAAGCGCTTACGGAATCTATTCAAGCGATCAATGGCAATAACCCTGAAACGAAATCTTCTTTTTTAGTCGTTGATTCAAACGGCTCTATTCTAAGTAAGACGCTCACACCGGAGTTTGAGCATAATATGAGTGAAGTAGGCGGATTAAGCCAGCAAGCAAATGAACTAGTTGGAAGCAATAATCAGATCCGAGAAATTGGGGGTATCAGCTATTTGGTATCCAGCAGTAAAAGCAACGCAAACAATTGGTACATTATGGGCCTTACTCCTGTAAAAGAAACGTTTAAGGATGTAATTAAAGCATCAATGGTGTCTGCGGGTATCGTAATTGTTGTATTTATCATTTGCGCAATAATTTGTCTGTACTTGGCTCGCAGACTGAATCATCCGATTCAAACAATTACGAAAATTATTAACGGCGAAGCTTCTGAGAAAAACGATGTAGTCATTTCGAGAATGGAAGAATTTCAATTTATTTTGTCTGTATTCGAGTCTATGAAAGAGAGAAATCAACAGCTTGATAAAATAATCCATGAAGCAGGCTATGCGGTCAAACAAGACTTTCTTAATGCACTATTAAGTGATAGTACTACACACTCTATAGACCAAGTGCAGGAGAAACTACATGACATCAAACTGGATTATATCGCCACCAGTCAGTTGTGCATGTGTCTCATTAAAATCGATAATTACAGCCAATTTGTATCAGTGAATAGCCAGAAGGAACGATGGGCACTACGCTATGCTATTGTGAATATTGCAACAGAACTGGCAGCGGACTATGGTGTGTGCGAAATTTTCAGCAGTGAGCCCGATAAATTCGTAGTGATTATGGATTGTTCCACAGTAACCCAATATAAAGTGCTGCAGGAGAAAATAGAGCGTTACTTGCTCGAGGTACACAGTAATACACTTAAGTATCTTCGTATTTCTTTATCTATGGCGTATAGCACGATGTTTCAGGGGATTGAGCATTTACCTAGCATGTACAATAATATGAAGGGCTCCATTCTGTTGAAGATGCGCTATGGACATGGTTGTATTATTACTCCTTACATGATGGATGAAATCAACACGGATAATTTTCATATACCCATCAAGAAAGAAGAGCAGTTGGTTGAGAAAGTACTCGAGGGCAATTATGAATCTGCTGCCGCAATCTATCAAAGTATTAGTCCAAAGTTATATCAATACACTTACGACGAAATTTTGTATTGCATTGTTCATTTGATTTACAGTGTTTACTCCAGTGTGCTAAGCAAGATGCCTGCAGTAAAGGATAGCCAGGATTTAACTCTACAAAAGTTTTTGCGCGGGATTCAAAATGCAGAAGTGAGTACAGATATGGACAGTGTAATGGATTCATTTTTACAGAAGCTGTGTAATAAAGTGGAGGTTCTCAGGAACACTTCCAATAGTAATGACCATCTGATCCAACGTATTGTCGCAATTGTCGAGCAAGAATATTCCAACACAGAATTATGCCTGAGCTCTATCGCCGAAAAATTACGGTTATCATCTAACTATGTTGGCCATATATTCAAAACTGCACATGGGCAGTCTATTGCGCAGTATATTTTCGACACGCGAATGCAAAAACTGGACGAATATATGCGCAATACGCAGCTTCCTTTAACATCCATTATTGAAAAGGTGGGACTAGAGAGGAATAATTATTTTTACACGCGATTTAAAAAGCATTTTGGCATGTCCTTGAGTGATTACAGACTGCAGCTTGGGCAAGAGATAGATCATGAAAATGATATGCCATTTCAATATTAGCATCGTTCTGAAGAGCCTGATTCCATTGCGGATATTGGGCTTTTTTTTATTAACTTGAAAGTTATCAGATTGAATTCAGAGAAATGATATTAAATAGTAGTCGATTTATATTACTTTTCGAAGAAATACAAACTTTTTATTATTTTCAAAATGGACGAACCTATTTAAGCTGATATTAACTAACAATAGAGATGGAGTGGAGCACAGGAATGAAAAAAATTACTGCTGTATTAATTGGAGCTGGACAAAGAGGGGGAGGTGCTTACGCTCCATATGCCTTGCAACATCCAGACGACATTCAATTCGTTGCCGTTGCGGATATCGATCCTGAGCGAAGAGAGCGATTCCAAAAAGACCATGGTGTTCTGAATGAGAATTGTTACTCGAACTGGGAGGATCTGCTTGCAGGGCCGAAGCTAGCCGATGCGATTCTCATCTGTACTCAGGATAAAATGCACTATGAGCCTGCGTTGAAAGCATTGGAGAAAGGGTACCATGTGCTAATGGAAAAGCCGATGTCACCCGATCCAAGAGAATGTATTGTCATGGGGGAATATGCTGAGAAATATAATCGGGTATTTTCGATATGTCATGTACTTAGGTATACGGACTTTTTTTCAACGATCAAGCAGATTATTACGGAGGGAAAAATCGGCAAACTCGTTTCAATTCAACATACTGAAAATGTAGAACATCGTCACCAAGCACATAGCTTTGTAAGAGGAAACTGGAGTGATTCAGAGGTTTCGAGTCCAATGATTCTGGCGAAAAGCTGCCATGACATGGATATATTACAATGGCTTGTTGATGCAGATTGTACTAAAGTTTCATCTTTCGGCTCATTAACTCATTTCCGCAAAGAAAGTGCGCCGGAAGGCGCGCCTAAGTACTGCTTAGACGGTTGCTCCGTGCAGGACAGTTGCCCTTATTATGCACCTAAAATGTATATTGAACGAGATGATTGGGTGGGTGAAGTGCTGCGCACGGTTGTTAGCAACGATACAAGTGATGAGGGAGTGCTTCGAGCACTGAAAAATGGGCAATATGGAAGATGCGTGTATCATTGCGATAACAATGTGGTCGATCATCAGGTAGTGAACATGGAATTTGCAAATGAAGTGACGGTTGCGTTCACAATGAGCGCATTTACTTATGAAGGCGGACGCTCGGTGAAGCTAATGGGCACTCATGGTCAGATCAGAGGCGATATGGAGAAGAATGTAATTGAAGTGACGAGCTTTGTTACTCGGGAGACGGAGACTATCACTTTGGATACGGACTTGGCAGGTCATGGCGGCGGTGATACAGGTATAATGAGAGATTTTGTACGTCTTGTTCGGAGTGATGGGAAGGAAGAAGGGCTTACAGGTGCAGGTGTTTCTGTAAAGAGTCATCTGATTGCTTTCGCCGCTGAAAAATCGCGTTTGGAAAGCCGAGTTATTTTGATGGAAGAATATATTAATGAATTAAAGAATAGTAACTGATTGTGACTTTCAGTCTGGCTTTGTTCCTGTGTGTGTCCTGCTTGTCTCCGAAAGCCGTGTTTGCAGAAAAGCCTTCCCTTCTTCTTTTAATGAAGAAGCCAATGATCAAAATCTCCGTTTTTTTATCAAAATGTCCACATAGTGCAAAATTAAGTCTCGTCAGTTCAAAGACTAATTTAGTTTGGGAGTTTATCATATCAGACAACACTATCATTTGTTGATTCGTGACGGGTAGAAGCTGATCTTAAATCAAATGATGAGCCAATTCATGATAGCGTTTGCTAACAAAAAAGTTAATCACTCAACTAAGGAAAAGAGGATTTAAATATGATCACAAACAAAACACCGCAATTAGGAAATACGGCACGCAGCTACGATCTTGTTCAAGGCTGGGCAAAGCTTCCTTCTCACTTGGAGTTTGGCTATACACATGGAATCGTCGTAGACCAACAGGATAATGTTTATGTCTTTCATACAGGAAAGCCCTCCATTTTCAAATTTGATCAGAACGGGGAGTTTCAAGCGGCTTGGGGCGAAGAGTTCGAGGGTGGCGCACACGGATTTTATCTTCATAAGGAGCAAAATAGCGAATACCTTTATATCACAGACACAGCTCGCGGTAATGTTGTGAAAATGGATTTGAGCGGAAAACACTTATTGACATTGGGAACACCTGATCGTCCTGATATTTATAACGAGGAGCTTAAATATGTCCCTACAGATGTAGCCGTTTCGGCAAATGGTGATATTTATGTATCCGATGGTTATGGACAAAGCTGGATTCATCAATATACAGCAGCAGGAGAATATATCCGTTCCTGGGGTGGGAAAGGTACGGAATTAGGACAGTTAAACTGCCCGCATGGTATTTCGATTGATATTCGTAGTGGGATAGAAGAAGTTTATGTAGCTGATCGTGGCAATCATCGGATTCAAGTCTTCACTCTACAGGGCGATTTCAAAAGAGCCATCGTCGATGACATGGATCAGCCCTGCAGCTTCTATTATCACGGGGACGATCTCTTCTTCCCAGACTTAAACAGTCGGATTACGATCTTCGACAAAAATGATCGGTTGATCTGTCATTTAGGTGAAGATCAGCAGGCTTACAAACAAGCAGGCTGGCCGAATTTGCCTAAGTCTTACTACAGGGATAATAAATTTAGTTCACCACATGGTATTTGTGTGGATTCCAAGGGTTCTGTCTATGTTGCGGAATGGATTTTCGATGGACGTATAACTAAGCTTACACTTGCATAATTTCGTGGTAAAGAATCTTCATTATTTAGGCATACAGGCTGATAAAGCATCTAAACTGTAATTAAATAATCTAGTAAATGGAGATGAGAACATGTCTGGAAATAAGGCAGTTGTTTATAGTAAGCCGGGAAGTGTTGAGGTACGAGACACCGCTTATCCAGACTTGGTATTGAAGGATGGACCGGGTGTCAATCCATTGAATGTAGGACGTAAATGTGAGCATGGGGTTATTCTGAAAGTGATTACAACGAATATTTGCGGAAGCGATCAGCACATGGTTAGAGGAAGGACAACGGCTCCATCTGGTCTTATCTTAGGCCATGAGATAACAGGTGAAGTTATTGAAGTAGGTCGTGATGTCGAGTTTATAAAAAAGGGTGACTTGGTCTCTGTTCCTTTTAATATTGCTTGTGGCCGTTGTCGAAGTTGTAAAGAACGTAATACAAATATATGTTTAAATGTCAATCCAGATCGTCCTGGTTCTGCTTATGGTTATGTGGATATGGGTGGATGGGTTGGCGGGCAATCCGAATATGTCATGGTTCCATACGCAGACTTTCAGTTATTGAAGTTCCCAGATAAAGAGAAAGCAATGGAAAAAATTCTGGATTTAACGATGCTCTCTGATATTTTCCCAACAGGTTATCATGGTGCGGTTAGTGCTGGAGTTCGTCCGGGTTCAACGGTATATGTTGCCGGTGCAGGTCCGGTAGGTCTTGCTGCAGCGCATTCTGCTCAATTGCTAGGGGCAGCGGTTGTTATCGTCGGTGATTTAAATGCAGAGCGTCTTGCCCAAGCGAAAAGCTTTGGTTGTGAGACGATTAATCTGCGTGAGAATGGTGATTTGGCTGGACAAATTGATCAAATTTTGGGATCTCCTGAAGTAGATTCGGCGATAGATTGTGTTGGTTTTGAAGCGCATGGGCATGGGGAGGGGCATGGCGAAGCGCCAGCAACGGTATTGAACTCCATTATGGAAGTTACTCGTGCAGGCGGCAGCTTAGGAATTCCGGGACTTTATGTTACAGGGGATCCAGGTGCTGTGGATGAGGATTCGAAAATTGGAACATTGAAAATTCGTTTTGGTCTCGGTTGGGCGAAGTCCCATACGTTTGTGACAGGCCAAACGCCAGTTATGAAATACAACAGAGAATTAATGATGGCGATCATGAGCGGACGTGCACAAATTGCTAAAGCCGTGAATGCCACACTTATCTCATTAAATGACGCTCCAAAAGCGTATCAAGATTTTGATCGCGGCGTTTCCCGGAAATTTGTTATAGATCCCCATGGCGTCGTTAAATAATATAGTTTTTATTCAGATTGGGAGTATGTCGAAGAAGCTTAGGTAGAACAAGTAGATGCTTTAACTCCAATATTTTGATAGGAACTTCTTGCACGCTCCGCTAGGGACGGGTGTAAGGAGTTCTTTTCCTTTTTCTTCCCCCTTTTATTCCCTTTCTGTCCTCTGAAAACGTGATCGGATAAACGCGAGGCACCTGATTTACCTCCTGAATGTGGGTCAGTACAGCACTGAATCACTTAGCACTGAAGAACAATATTTTTTCTTCCAGTTATTGACGTATTTCCAATTGAGTGATAATATCTAGCTAAAGTTAAAAGCTTTAAACTTTTGAAATGCTTGCAATGGATTGAATAACCACTTGAAAAAACAAACCATTATTAGGACTTAATCATCAAACAGTTAGTCGCTCAATATGTAATCTCACGGTTTTAGCATTTTTTTTAGCCTGAAAGTTAAATGCTTTAAACTTTTAACGAAAAAGGTGGAGATGTTAGGGTGAGTAAAACAAAAGGTTTGAAATTGCTGGTGTTTGTGTTATTTGTCAGTGTCCTATTTCCTACTCATTCATTGGGAGTTCAAGCAAGCCAACAAGCACCGTTTGGGACCGAGATCATTGTGCGGACCGTTAACCAATTTAGAAATGTCGCTGACGTAACGGCATTCATTCAAAAAGCTGTTCAGTACAATGTCGATATTATTAGTATGAACGTAAAGCAGGATGAAGACGATGAGGTGCCTTCTGGTCATGTATTCTATGACAGTGCGATTGCCCCGATTGCCGCCGGCTATGAGAATTTCGACGCGCTTTCGCATGTGATCACGCAGGCGCATCAGCAGGGTATCGAGGTTCGTGCATGGATTCCTCAGTTCCATGATCAGGCAGCATTTGTTAAGGATCCAAGCTGGCAAATGCACGCTTTCGTTGACGGTAATGTAGTCCCTTTTACAGGCTCGAATGGCAGTGAATATTTCGTCAACCCGATCCATCCCGATGTTCAAGCCTATGAGCGCTCGATAATTGAAGAGGTTGTAAGCAACTATGATATAGATGGCGTGGTACTCGATTGGTTGAGATTTGACGATTACAACATGGATGTAAGCAGCTACACGGTTAACCTATACGAGAGTATTTACGGATATTCTCCGCTCGATATTAACTTTAATGTGGATTCTAATCGCAGGAATGAATGGAATGAATGGAGAACGGATCAAATCGGCGGCTATGTGCAGGACGTTCGTGAAGACATCGATCAGATAAAAGCAGATATGGAGCTCGGTGTTTATATTTTGCCGCCGGAATTCACAGAGGTTGGTCAGAATGTTGCGAAGTTCAAGGATGCGATTGATTTTGTTGCACCAATGGCTTATTTTGATGATTGGGAATTTGATACGGAATGGGTCTATGGCGACAATGGGATTTTGTCAGATACATCGTCGCTTGCTGGTTCTGGAGTAACGATTGTTCCAACACTGGATAACGATTGGACAGTGAACGAATATCAGGAGGTATATGGCGGTATTAGAGATCACTTTCCACAAGTGACTCATCTCTCCTTCTTCTCCTATGGAGCTTGGGATGAGAACGTGCTAAGCGATATTAATTCGCGAAGGACCTGGCCTGTTGCACAAGACTATGCGGCGAATATTCCAACGGAATGGAAGGCAAGAAATATTGGCTTTAAGCCAGGTAGTGCTAACTATAGCGGCGGAGTCTTCACATTGTCAGGTAATGCATCGGATATATGGGGCAATGAGGATCAATTAAACTACATCTATCAATCTCTGCAAGGGGATGGAGCGATTGTTGCTCGGGTTGCAGGAATGAATAATATGGATGGCTGGGCGAAAGCAGGCTTAATGATCCGTGAATCGCTTGCTGTGGATGCTAAACATGCGGACATGATCGTAACTCCTGTGAATGGAGCCGCATTTCAATACCGCGCAGCTAACCAAGGGAACACAGTCGATCATATTATAGCTGAAGCTCCTCCATCTTGGTTAATGCTGGAGCGCAGCGGCAATCAGTTCACAGGCTCGATATCTACAGACGGGGAAAACTGGACCGCAGTGAGCAGCGCATCAATCGCAATGGGCAGTAATGTGTATATAGGTTTGGCACTGAGCAATTCGAGCAGCTCGGCCAATAGTCAAGCGATAATCGATCATGTCTCGCTTAGCGGCGCTTTGCCTGTACTGTGGAAAACCACGGATATTAACTCGACTACAGGAGCTGCCCATTTTCAGTCAGGAACTTATACTTTATCGAGCAGAGACACTGATATATGGGGAACCGCAGACAAAATGCGATATGCTTATCTTCCGTTAACCGGTAATGGATCGATTATCGCTAAGGTTTCCAATATGACAAATATGAACGGATGGGCAAAAGCGGGAGTTATGATTCGTGAGACTTTGGGTGCCAATGCAAAGCATGTCGACATGCTTATCACCCCTAGCAATGGAGCATCGTTTCAATACAGGCAGGCAGCTGGAGGCATAACAACGGACACCGTAACTGCCGCATCTTTGCCGCGCTGGGTTAAGCTGGAGCGAATAAACAATCAATTCATTGGCTATATCTCCTCCAACGGGGTCAGCTGGACTGAGGTTGGCAGACGCACGTTGACCATGAACAGCGGAGCTTACATTGGGCTCGCTCTAAGCAATCCAGGCAGTTCTACCTCCAATCAGGCATTGTTTAATGAGGTCAAGATTGTGCGTTAAGCAGCTATTTATAGGGTACACAACGCTTAGCATCCATCCAGGATTGACACAATGCTGGATGGATGCTAGCATCACATTGAAATTAAAAGGATTTAACTTTAATACTTAATAAAAGGAGAACAACATTACAGTGAATATACATGATGTGGCAAAAAAATCCGGTTTATCTGTTGTAACGGTTTCTCGAGTCATCAATAATGCACCGTCTGTTCGTGAAAAGAACAGGGAGAAGGTATTAAAGGCGATGGAGGAATTGAATTATCAGCCCAATTCCGCTGCCCAAAGCCTAATTCGAGGAAAGACCGGAATTATTGGCATGACCATTATGAATCTTAACGATTCTTTTTACGATAGAGTGATTAAGGCTGCTAATCGGAAATTAGCAGAGCAAGGATACTTTCTAACCTTGTCTATTTCGGAAAATGAGGGGGAAGGGGACACCAGCAATTTCTTATTTCAGAAGGACAGGGTGGATGGCATTATTGTCCTCTCCCCGATTGAAGAAGAAAGCTATATCGCCGAGTTGAAAAGAAAGAATATTCCTTTCGTTCTACTGGATAATCAAGAAGAGCATGAGGATGTATCGAGTGTGGTTGTAGACAATTATTTAGGTGGTTATGAGGCTACGAAGCACTTGATAGATCTAGGTCATACGGAGATTGCCCATATTGGGGGACCAACGCTGTTCTTGAGTGTTAAGGAGCGAAGAAGGGGGTACTTGCAAGCCTTGTCCGAAGCAGGCCTAACCCCATTTGCTATTGAGTATAGTCAGTTTACGGTAAGTGATGGTTACAAGGTAGCTAAGAAATGGATCAGAGATGACAGCCTGCCGACGGCCATATTCGCAGCAGATGACTTCATTGCACTTGGGGTTATCCATGCTCTAAGCGAAGAAGGGCTAAGTGTTCCTCATGATATTTCAGTCGTAGGTTATGATGATCAGGTGCTGGCTGCTGGGTTTTTCCCAAGATTAACGACTGTCAGGCAACCTGAAGCACAATTAGGCACTATCGGTGTTGAACTGCTCCTGAAGCATATTAACGGCACGATTCAGGAAACGACGATCACCAAGCTTACACCCCAATTATTAATTAGAGAATCAACGGCCTACTTGAGAAAAAATAACTCAATATAAATAGGAGTGACGATTTACTTGAAATATTATATGGGTATTGATGCAGGGGGAAGTAAAACCTATGCCCTCGTCGCTAATTCTGAAGGAACCATTCTGAGTGTAGGAAGAGGGGGAAACGGCAATCACCAAACAAATCGTGATCAAGCGGAAGATAGCCTGCGTAGTGCAGTCTCAGATGCATTAAGGCAAGCCCAATTAACCGTTGATCAAATCGAATTTGCTTGGTTTGGCTTAGCTGGTGCGGACAGAGAAAGCGACTATCGCATCTTAAGGCCAATCATTCAGAAGATGAATCTTCCGAATACAAATATTTCGTGTGATACAACAATAGCGCTTCGAGCAGGAACGAATCAGCCATTTGGTGTTGTTCTTATCTGTGGAACAGGGGTGAATTGCTCGGGAATGAACAGAAAAGGCGAATCCTTTCAATGCGGGGGATTCGGCTATATGTTCGGTGACTTTGGCGGAGGGCAAGATTTGAGTATAGAGGTATTCCGCAGCGTAATGCGTGCCTGGGAGGGAAGAGAGGAAGAAACGAGCTTATCGAATTTGCTAATAAATAAATTAGGGTATGGAAGCGTTGAGGCGTTAAGGGATAATTTCCTTGATTACTCCAACTATTTGCCTGTCGAAGTTGCAAAATTGTTGTTCGATGCCGTGCAGCAAGGGGATGAAGTAGCTAGGCGTATCTTGATAAAGCAGGGCGAAGAATTGGGCTTAGCGGCCGCAGCAACCATCAATCGATTAGCCATGAACGAGGAGAAATTCGATATTGTCTTGGCAGGCAGTATATTGACACGCGGCGACCAGGACGGGCTGCTGCGGAGTATTATTGAAAGAAAGGCTAAGCAAGCAGCGCCGCGTTGTTCGATTACCCTTTTAAATACGGAGCCGGCGGTTGGCGCTCTCATTCTAGCCATGGAGAGCAGTGGTGAGGAGGTTTCACCCGATATTATGAATAACTTAACCGAATTTAAGCTAAAAAGTATTCGAAATATTCAAAATGTTCAAAAAACGAAGTAAAAAATAATCATAGTGAGTGGGAATTATCTGTAATCGTATCATGCCAACTATGCTCCTTATCAGGATTGATGCCATTGAATTTTTCGTATACTGAAAGCGGTTCCATTGCATTGTTAGAACTATTCCTATCGGAAGGATGAGCTGCTACAGCAGCAGGTAGCAGTGGTTCGAATTAGCAATACAAGAGATATTAAATACCTATGTTATCTGATTTATTTAATCTTGGCAAAGGAGCAAAAGGCGAATGAAAATCAACTCAAAGCCAACTAGACGCAGCCTATTTATGAAACAATGGGATCTTCAATCTATGGTTTTACCCGGAATCATTTTCGTATTTGTATTCAGTTATATTCCGATGTATGGGGTGTTAATGGCTTTTCAGCAATATGACATTTTCGCTGGGATTTGGGATAGTCGGTGGGTGGGATGGACTAATTTTCGGCTATTTTTTAATGCTCCGGAATTTTTTAATGTGCTGCGCAACACGATAGCTATCAGTTTTTTAAAGCTGCTCATTTCTTTTCCAGCACCGATTATTTTGGCTCTCATGCTTAATGAGATTCGAAATATGGCGTTTAAGCGCATCATTCAAACGGTCAGTTACCTGCCTTATTTTTTATCCTGGGTCATCGTATCAGGCTTCGTCGTCTCATTGTTATCGGTTGATAACGGTACAGTGAACATTCTTCTCGCAAAACTGGATCTCATAGAGCGTCCCATAAATTTTCTATCCATCCCTGAGTACTTCTGGTCGATTCTAGTAAGCGTCAACGTGTGGAAGGAGGTTGGGTTTGCAAGCATTGTATACCTAGCCGCCATTGCAGGAGTAGATCCGACGCTGTATGAAGCTGCATCTATTGATGGAGCAAGCCGATTTAAGCAAATGTATTTAGTGACACTTCCATGTATAACCCCGGTTATTATCATCTTCATGATTTTGGCCATTGGCGGGATCCTTAGTGCTGGATTTGAAGATATTCTATTGCTAGCCTCCAATCCAATTCTCAGAGAATATTCAGATGTCATAGATACCTATGTTTATCGAGTAGGCATTCAAAATTCAAGATTCTCTTACGCGACAGCTGTTGGTTTGTTCAAATCTATTATTAGTGTAGTTTTACTGCTAATAGCCAATAGAGTGGCACGCAGGGCGGGAGTTAGTCTTTGGTAATTCATTTTGCAATATAAAGGGGGGAATGCAAGCATGAGGCTTAGCACGGGCGATAAAGTATTTCAGACTTTGATATATGCAAGCCTGGTCATTTTGGGAATCGTGATGTTCTATCCTTTCTGGAACTCTCTAGTTATTTCCTTTAATGAAGGAAGAGATACGGCACTTGGCGGAGTTACAATCTGGCCGAGGGCATTTACACTTGAAAATTATAATGTTGTATTCAAGGATACTCGATTGTTGAATTCCTTCTGGATCTCGGTGATGCGTACAGTGATCGGCACGATTCTGTCCGTATTCGTTACGTCACTGCTGGCATACGGGATGTCTAAGAGAGATTTACAGCTACGGAACTACTATATGATTTTCTTCATTGTAACGATGTTTTTCAGCGGCGGATTAATCCCTACCTTCCTGCTGGTGCGAAACCTTGGATTGATGAACACGTTCTGGGTCATGATTATTCCGGGATTGATCAGTGTGTATCATATGATCATTTTCCGTACCTTTTTCTCCGCGCTTCCCGATGGTCTGGAAGAATCAGCGAAGATCGATGGATGCAGCAATTACGGAATCTTCTTTCGAATTGTTGTGCCTATATCGGGTCCAATTATAGCTACCATCGGATTATTTACGGCGGTGGGTCATTGGAATGATTGGTTTACCGGAGCCATTTATATTTCCAAGGATGAGCTATTGCCCATTCAGACCTTATTAAGGCAAATTATGAATTCGAATATTATGACAGAAATGTCGTCCGGCAATGCAATCGCAATGGAACATATCAACAGAAACCGAAGCATAACGACAAAGTCTCTTTTGATGGCTACGATGATGGTTGCTACTATTCCCATAATTCTGACCTACCCTTTCCTGCAGAAATATTTTGTCAAAGGGGTATTGATCGGTTCGATAAAGGGATAGTCCCAATAAAAAAAAGAAGGTAGGGGAAAAAATGAATACAAGATTGAGATGGGTGTCGTTATTGATTGTCCTAATGGTTTTTCTGGCTGCTTGTTCAAACAACAACAATGGGGCGAAAGTATCGAACAACCCGGATAATTCCGGAGGAAACGACGGTCCAAAGCCGGTAACGTTTTCATTTTATGGTCATTATGATTGGTTAACGACGGCACCTTGGGCGGATAACGAAGCGACCAAATGGATTTTGGACAACAAGAAAGTTACCGTTAAGCCGATTCAATCTGGCGGCGCATCGGTAGAGAAGCTGAACACGATGATTGTCTCTGACGATTTGCCAGATGTCATATTTACGGATCGCGGTGCGACAGTCGACCGCTTGGTTCAAGCACGAAAGCTTGTGGCGCTTGATGAGTATTACGATAAGTATCCCAATTTCAAAAAGTATGTGAAGGAATCTACGCTCAATCTACTTCGTTCCGAGGATGGAAAGATCTATCAAATTCCAAATTGGTATACATCGGGAACCTTTGGGAACGGCGGATGGATGGTAAACATAGAAATTTATAATGAACTTGGCAGACCGAAGCTGGAAACATTCGATGATCTATACAATTACTTAATTAAAGTCAGAGACACGTACCCAGATGTTGTACCGCTTGAAGTTGGGGAGAAAGGCGCCGGCTTGGAATTGTTGTACGGAGGCTTCAAAGAAGGTGTAACTAGCAAATTCATCGGCATGAGAGGTTATCCGGAAGGCGACAAGCTAGTCTCGATCTATGAGGATTCTGCATTTCAGGAATCGATGAAGTATATTAGCAAGCTATTCCGAGAGAGACTGATTACCCAAGATGCTATTACACAAACCCAGGATGCAGTCAAAGAAAAAGTAAACACTGGCCGAGTGGCTGTTATGATCGAATCGAATATTACAACTTACGGAGCAGAAGGGCATCGTGAATTGACTAAGGTCAAACCAGACGGTGGATACGAAATTATTTGGCCGATTCATAAAGCTGGATTGGACAAAAAGAATATTTTTGTGAGTGGATTCGAGAGCTTAGGATGGAATGTCAACGTAATTACGACCGAAGCCAAGGATCCCGAAGCAATCTTCGCTTATTATGACTGGCTTACAGGGCCTGAAGGACAGAAGGTTCTATTCTTCGGACCGCAAGGCCTTTATTGGGATGAGCAAAATGAGGATGGATCGCCAATTCCGAATGAAAACTATAAAAATGGGGACGTCAATAAGCGGTCGGAAACGATGAGAAAATTCGAAGATTTCAACTGGGCGGGCAACACGACCTTTATCGATAAAGCCAAGGTAAGCTTGGAGATGGCCTTGTCGGAGAAGCTAAGATCATGGGAGACGATAGCGCAAAGCTCTGTCACTTGGGCGACATCGAAGGACATTACCGAATTCGTCAATGTGGATCCGCTGCCTGATTCAGAGCTCGGCATTATCTCACAGCAAATATCTGATATTTTCACAGTAGCCTTTGCGAATATGGTGTTTGCTAAATCTGATGATGAGGTCGCATCCATCTTAGAGAAAACAGCAAATGACGCAGAAAAAGCAGGGCTGGAGCGGCTGCTCGAATTTAAAACGGAGAAATGGCAGGCGAATGTTAAGAAAATTAATGCCGAATATTGAGTGGAGCAAGGTGTAACCCAGATCTACAATAGGGGGGCCGGAGCATGAGTCATTTGAAATCATATAGGATCGCTGCATTAATGCTCATCTTTAGTATGTTATTCACTTCATTTAGCTTTGCAGCGGAGGCAGAATCGGAACGGGATATTGTCGATCATTGGGCTAATAAGGAATTAACAGAATGGATGGATAAGGGTTGGTTGAAAGGCTACGGGGATGGTTCAATTCAGCCGGATCAGTTTTTAACGAGAGCCGAATTTGTGGCGCTTGTTAATCGATCCTTTCAATTCACGAATGAATCGGAGCTGACCTTCCAGGATGTGCCTAAGCATAGTTGGTTTTATCAAGATGTTGCAAAGGCTGTCGCAGCGGGCTATATCAGCGGCAAGAGTGCAAAGCAATTCGCGCCGAGAGAGTTCATTACAAGGCAGCAAGCGGCTGTCGTCATAAATCGGCTGCTTCAATTGCAAGTGGACAAAAATGCAGCGATGATGGAGTTTTCGGATAGTGAACAATTTGCTGAATGGGCCAAGGAAGCTATTAGTAATGTGGTCATTCAAGGTATAATGCGCGGTTATAATTCTGCAAACACGTTTAAACCTTTGAATCCATTGACACGTGCGGAGTTGGTGGTTATCCTGGACCGTTCGCTGCAAGTTAAATTAAGCCAACTTCCCATCAAACCGGAAAACGGGAATGTTGGTGGGAACGGCAATGGGGGAGGAACCTCGCCAGTTGAAGAAGAGAACATGCCTTTCAAAACCGAGATTACGGTACGAACAGTTAACCAGTTTCGGAGTGCAAGTGATGTAGCGGACTTTGTTGAGCAAGCCGTTAAGAACAATGTGGATATCATTAATATGAGTGTCAAGCAGGACGAAGACGATGAAGTGCCTTCAGGCCATGTATTCTACAACAGTGCGATCGCCCCTATAGCCTATGGCTATGAGAGCTTTGATGCTCTTTCGCAAGTGATTACGCAGGCGCATCAGAAGGGTATCGAGGTTCGTGCATGGATTCCTCAGTTCCATGATCAGGCAGCCTTTCATAAGGATCCTAGCTGGCAGATGCACGCTTTAGTAGATGGTAATGCAGTTCCTTATACTGGATCGAATGGCAGCGAGTATTTCGTCAACCCGATCCATCCCGATGTTCAAGCTTATGAGCGCTCGATTATTGAAGAGGTCGTAAGCAATTATGATATAGATGGCGTAGTTCTCGATTGGTTGAGATTCGATAATTACAATATGGATGTAAGCAGCTACACGGTTAACCTGTACGAGAGCATATACGGATATTCGCCGCTGGATATTAACTTTGATGAAGATTCTACTCGCAGGAATCAATGGAATGAATGGAGAACGGATCAAATCGGCGGCTATGTGCAGGATGTTCGTGAGGATATCGACCAGATTAAAGCGGGTATGGAGCTGGGCGTTTTCATTTTGCCTCCTGAATTCGTTGAGGTTGGCCAGAATGCTGCGAAGTTCAAGGATGCAGTAAATTTTGTCGCTCCGATGGCTTATTTCGATGATTGGGGATTCGATGAGGAATGGGTCTATGACGAGAACGGAATTTTATCCGATACATCGTTCCTTGTTGGTTCTGGAGTAGCGATCGTGCCGACGCTCGATGACAATTGGACGGATGACGAATATCAAGCGGTGTATGGCGGAATTCGAGAGAACTTTCCTGCTATTACACATCTCTCTTACTTTAATTATGGCGCTTGGGATTGGAATGTGCTTAAAGCAATCGATGCGAGAAGAGCTTGGCCAACTGCAGGCTGGGAGCCGCCTGTGGAGCATGATTATGATGCTGTTCTTCCACAGCCTTGGAAAGCTAGAAATATCGGGTTGAAGTCTGGCGATGCATCCTATAATGCGGCGGACGAGACATTCACGTTAACAGGAAGTTCAACCGATATTTGGGGAAATAATGATCTATTAAATTATATTTATAAGCCATGGCATGGGGATGGGGAGATTATAGCGCAAGTGACTGTGATGGAAGAAATGAGTGAGTGGGCCAAAGCAGGCTTGATGATTCGTGAGACGCTGGACGTGGACGCTAAGCATGTAGACATGATGGTTACGCCAGTTAATGGAGCCACCTTTCAATATCGGGAAAATGAAGGGGGAGGCACCGTCGATCAGACGATGGCTGGTAGTCCGCCATTGTGGCTTAAGCTGAATCGCAGCGGCAATGTATTAACCGGTTCAATTTCAAATAATGGAGTGGACTGGACGGTAGTCAGCAGTTTTGAAACGATTATGAATGATGATGTCTATATAGGCTTGGCTCTAAGCAATCCAGCTAGTACAAGTAATAATAAGGCAATATTCACTAATGTTCAGGTTATCGCAGGTGATGAAGGAAGGTAGCAAGAACCATGTTGTATAGATCGGAACTTCTTACACGCTCCGCTGGGAGCGGGTGTAAGAAGTTCTTTTCTTTTTTCTAGGTTTGAAATGGAACACTGGCGCTTTAGTCTGTCTTAATACTTATAAAATCTGATTAGGAGGATAATCCCTAAATCTCGAACTCCTATTCCTGAAGGAGCTGATCTTTATAATCTGTCGGGGATTTACCTGTAACGAGCTTAAATACTTTGGTGAAATAGTGCCGATCTGTATAACCTGTAATTTCAGAAATTTCTTTTAGAGGCATCTCAGGATGAATTCGCATGAGCTCCTTCGCTTTGTTAATGCGGAGAGTAGTTAAATATTCGACAAAGGTTTCTCCATGATGCTTGCGAAATAGATTTCCT
Organism: Paenibacillus sp. NRS-1760; assembly: GCF_050467785.1. Lineage (NCBI taxonomy): Bacteria > Bacillati > Bacillota > Bacilli > Caryophanales > Paenibacillaceae > Paenibacillus > Paenibacillus sp. NRS-1760. The sequence goes on from NZ_JBITPK010000014.1 coordinate 109,588, forward strand.
AAATGGGTGCTCGAAATTTGAAATCGATCCATAATATGAGTCATTGAAATCGTTTCGCTCAAATTTGCGGATAAATAGTCGGAGATTTGTTCAATTAATCGGACTCCTTTGTTACTGGCGGGGTCATGGTCTTCAAATCGGAAAATATGCGATAGCAAGTTCCAGATATCCTCAGCAGCATTTGAATAGGAGTAGGCGGATTTAATGATTTCCTCCATTTCTTTCTCCGTTGAAATACTTGTGAGGGGTTCTAATGTGCGGAAATGCTTTTCTAACCATTGAACCATTTGCTTGCCATTTCTTTGTAAATAGAGGTTCGGACAGGAGTGCTCTTCCCACTGCTCAAACCAATGGAAGATCATTTTTTTTAACAGCTTCCAATCCTTTTTATCCACCGCAATAACAATTTTCTTCTCATCGATGCTGCTTAGGAGCAGATTGAGTTTTTCTAAAGCGGGTTGTTGCTCAGATAAAAAGATTGTCTTGGATTGTCCAATGACCAGTTGATGGTACAGCTCATCGTGAAGATGGTTTGCAACCTGGTGAAACTGTCTAATATCGTTAAAGCTTTGGCTAACGGCGATGGAAGGGTGACTGCCTGAACCGCCGATCATCAGAACAATTTCCTCAGCAAGTTGTTTAATCCGCTGGTCGCCGCATTGATATAATCCGAGGATAATAAATCCCCTTTTGAAATCATTTCTTGAAACGATCCAAGCCTTCTCGTTCTTTAGCAATAAAGGATTCGAAGATAGTTTGTTTTGGATTTCTTGCTCCGTCAGAGTGGGACAACGAGCTTTATCTTGTGAAAATGTAGGCTTATTAAAGCAAAACACATAATAGCTAGAGAATGGAAAGCACTTATGTAAAGTGGTTTGGATACTTCCCTCTATACTCTTGTTTTCGAGCAATTCATTTAATAAAGATTGCTGCTGAAGATAGGTATCCAAGCTAATGCGTGTATTCGTCTTATCTAATAATTGTTCAATGATTGTAGGATCAACCGGCTTGACGAGGTAGTCCTCCACATTGGCCCGAATGGCATCCCGGGCATATTCAAAGGAAGAGTAACCGCTCACGATTACGACGATGATATGAGGCCAATTTTGCCGAATGATGGCTGCAAACTCGATCCCGTTCATGAGCTGCATCTTGATGTCGGTAAAGATTAAATGGGGTTGAACGGTCGGTATGGCTTCCAGTGCCTGACTAGCGCTAATACATTGGGCGACAATCTGGGTCTGCTCTCTTTTGCTAAAGTCGCTGTTTTCAATTACTTCTTTAAGATGATCCATGTAGAAGGGTTCATCATCAACAATCATAATCCTCATGGCAGCCGCCTCCATTACATGATACGTTAGGGAACTAATGTTAAAGTTTGATGTAGCCATGGAAACATACATAGGCTCCGCAATCCTCGTTATTGCCGAAGGAGAATTGATATTGCTCCTTGAACATGAGCTGAAGTCTAGCAATCGTATTCACTAGGCCCATTCCTCCAATTGAAATAGGCTCGTTTAATGTTTGATTATTTTGAATGCGTTCAAGATAGCCTTGAATGTTGTGCTTCAACGTTTCCAAAGAAGCAGGGTCAAACCCGACACCATTATCACTGATTCGTATCTCCCACTTATTTCCGATTATTTTACCGATAATTTGAATTTTCAATTGCTTATCGCTATCCGATAAACCATGATGAATGGCGTTTTCTATAATAGGCTGAATCATTAATTTGGGAATTTGAATATTTAGAAGCCATTCAGGAACTTCTATATCATAATGTAGCCGGTGTTGATAGCGAGATTTTAATAGATCCAAATAATGCTGTGCGAATTCTAGCTCCTCACTTACGGTTGTGATCGACGAGCCGGAAGAAATCGAATATCGTAAGAATTGAGAAAGTTTTCTACTTGTGTCCGATACAGCCTTTTGCTGGCCTCTATCTGATAAAACGGTAATGACACCTAACATATTAAATAAAAAATGAGGATTGATATGAGCTTGAAGCACATCGAATTTAGCTTGCATTTGCAAGGTTCGGAATTGAACAGTCTCCTCAAGACTATCTTGTAAACGCTGGTTCAAGGCTAGAAAGGAACGGTTAATAATTTCGATTTCACCCATATGAAATTTATTTTCAATAAAGGCTTGATTGGTCTCACCTAAATTAATAGAATCAATCGCTTTTTTTAGCTTTTTAAGAGGATGCGTTAAAATTTTGGCGAGAATAAAGTAAACAAAAACCGAGATCGCAATAAGGAGTAGAACGCTTATGATCGTGACATTACGAAATAAGAGCAATGGCGCAAAAAGTTGCGACTTTGGAATAATGGCTACAATCGTTATGCCTGTTTTCTCAGAGGTCTGGTACATGAAAAAATCATCTATTCCCTGTTCATTAGTCATGAACCCGTTCCCTGCATTCCCATTGCCAACCAGCTTAAGGATAGAGGCTAGTTTGTTGGATGAGGGAGGTGTAGACGAATAAAGAACCTGGCCCGCTTGTACAATCATAATTTGTTTATCCTGCTTCGAATCTAATTCCTCTACATGCAATAAATCGGAGGCTTTGAATTGGATTTCAAGAAAACCAACGGGATGCGAGTCCCAGCTGATCTGACGCAGAAATGAAAAGACGGCTTCGGAATCTCGGGATAGCCATCTGTCCTTCTCCGAAAAATTCAATAAGGAAGAGCCCTTCGCAGCTTGAACATTCTTAAATCCATCATTCGCAAGGATGGTTTGCATAATATCTACGTCAGCTTCGTTAGTTGAGTAGAAATCACCTTTTGACGTAAACAAATTAATCCTATGAATCGTTTGATAGACGGCAGCATTCAAGTAAAGGGAGTTTTGAATGGCCTTTTCGGACTGTAACGTTTCGGTGGGACTCGTATTTTTGAGATAGGCGATAGAGCTTAAATATTGGACGGCAGTATAGCTGGAATTGTCACGATTAATATATAGCTGGGTGGTTACGTTGTTATTAATGGTGGAATAAACATCTAGAGCATTGGAGTAACCGCTTACAAGCTTGTCCACATTTTCTTTTAAATTGGTTTCAATATTATTTTTCAAATATACATACATCGGAGTGCTGATAATGAGTGCAATGACGATGAGGACAAGCGAATAAGTCACATATAATTTCGTTTGTAAATTTTTGAAAGACAGCATAGACGACCTCCCCGTTCAGTATAACACATTAAAAATGCAGCCTTGCCCAGTGTGAAATATTTCCCCTAGTACTTTCAAATTCGCCATTTACGATAAGAAGCAAAAAACATAACATTGGTTTTGTAAGCATTTACATCACAAACTTGGAGGAATGAACATGAGGGGTCTCACCACAAAGAGAACGCTGTTATGGATGGTAATGGTTCTTACCATGCTTGTTTTAGCAGCTTGTGCAGGAGCGAAGAATAACGGTAATGCAACGAATACGCCATCGGAGAGCACTGCTGCTCCAACTACAGAAAGTGCATCACCATCAGCACCGATAGAAAAGATTACTTTAAAGGCACTTATGCACACGAGTTGGTTGAAAGGCGGAATGGAAGCGGTTCTGAAGGACTCTGCAGAGAAAGCCGGAATCACTTTGGAGATTGAGAAACTTCCTGAGGGTGCAGATGGGGATAATTTAATCAAAACGCGGTTTGCAACAAACGATAAGCCAGATTTGTTGTTCTTCTATGGAGGCGTGAATGAGGGCTACGGGTTAGGAAAACCGGAAGAGCAGTTCGTCTCGCAGGAGGATCAGCCTTGGATGGCTAACTTCGACAAGAAGGTTTGGACAGGTGCATTCGACTCGGCTGGAACCTTTTACGCGGCTCCTTACGGTGGATCTAATTTGGCTGTCATGCTGTATAACAAAAAGGTGTTTGAGGGCTTGAACTTGCAAATTCCAACGACGATGGATGAGTTCTGGGCTGCTTCTGAAGTGATAAGCAAGGCAGGCAAAGTGCCGGTGTACTTGTCCGCCAAAGATGCTTGGACTTTGCAAATTCCAACCCATCAGTCCGGTGCGGCGCAGGTTGATCTTCAAGAAATAACAAACAAAGTGTTTTCTAATAAAGCTACATTTGCTAATTTTGATGCCCAAAGACAGGGTATGACCTTTCTGGAAGAAGTTGTAAATAAGAAGTATGTTAACAAAGATTATTTATCGGATACTTACGATAATGCACAGAAAGCATTGGCCAATGGGGATGCAGCTATGTATCCAATGGCTACATGGGTCATGACCGATATTGCGGCCAAATACCCTGAGCAAACGAAGGATATTGGAGCGTTCCTTATTCCTTTCAATGGCGAGGGCAAGGATGTTGCAGGAGTATATCCGCCAAACGCCATGTATGTCGTGAAAGGAAGCAATCAAGAGGCGGCTCAAAAGTTCGTCAACTACTTTGAATCCGTTGAGACTCAAAATATTTATTTCGGTGCAGAGGGCGGCATACCAGCCATCAAGGGAGTTACCAATACACTTCTGACACCTGCCGAGCTGGATGCACAGAAGTTTAGCGAGGAAGGAAAAGCGGGTCCAACCGGCGTTAATCCTAGCAATGGCATTCCAGCGTATGGCTACGGGGATTATCCAGCCTTCCTTCAGGATTTAGTAGCAGGCGCGAAAACTCCTGAGCAGGTGCAAGAAGCGGAACAGAAAGAATTAGTGAAGAACGCCAAAGCCAAGGATGATCCAAACTTCAAGTAAAGCTTGCTAGAAATAGTCGATAGGAAAAGCAAATTTGGAGAGTGTTTCTGAAATAAAGAAACCCTCTCTCTTTTTTGGAGGGCAACTAAATGCTGAAGCGTCATTACTACAGGTACTCTATGTTAGCTCCAGGTCTTTGTATCTTTTTAATCTTTTTCGTGTGGCCAGCCATTTCTAATTTTTTCTATGCCTTCACCAATTTAGACGCTACCTTTCATTACACGCGGCTCGTTGGGTTTGAAAATTTCATTTCCCTATTTGATGATTCGAGCAATTCCATTGCATTCAAAAATACGTTTATATTCACAGTGGTCACCACAGTCGGTAAAGTCGGACTTGGATTTATATTAGCTAACTTTGTAAATCAAAAGTTAAAAACGACAAACTTCTTGCGCTCTGCCCTTTTCTTTCCCGTTATCTTAAGCCCGATTGCTGTATCACTGGCATTTACAGCTCTATATCATCCAAGCCGCGGATTTATCAATGTGTTATTGGAGAAACTTCAGCTTGGTTTTCTAACCCAACAATGGCTTACAAATAGCCATATCGTGATGTATTCCATTTCCTTTGTTGAAATATGGAAGTGGACGGGATTAACGGTCATCTTGTTTCTGGCAGCACTTCAGACCATTCCGAAAGAGATGATTGAAGCCGCCAAGATTGACGGAGCATCAAATTGGGAGCAGAAGAGGCATATTATATTCCCAATGATTCTCCCCGTTGTGAATACCAACATTATTATTTCGCTCATTGGCGGATTAAAAGTATTCGATATTGTTTATGCGCTTACTGGAGGCGGTCCAGGGAATGCTTCTAGCGTAATTAACACAATGATCTACAAAAGTTTCTCGCAAGGAAGAAATGGGGAAGCGACTGCCGCTAGCTTGTTATTGTTTGTGATCATTCTCGTCCTTGTATCCATAACGAACAAATATCTAAATAAAGACAACAGAGGGTGAGTGGAATGCGAGTATTGCGTAAAACATTATGGGAAGCTCTATCTGTGTTCATTAGCTGTATCATCGCCATTCCTATCTACTTGGTCGTTGTGAACTCCTTCAAAACACAGGCGGAGGCTTCAGATTTAGGATTATCCTTCCCGACGAAATGGAACCTATGGCATAACTATTCAGATGTGTTCGTAAATGCCAAGATTCCACAGGCATTATGGAATACAACGATTTTAACCGTCATTAGTGTATTCTTTATCGTTATTTTCTGTTCACTGTCCGCTTATTTCATTCAACGGAGAGATAACCGGGTGAGCAGGCTGCTGCAAACGGTTATTATTGCCGGCTTAATATTGCCTTCCTCCATTATTACGACGTATATGCTGATGTTTGATTTGCATCTGGTTCGTACTTATTTAGGGGTGATTTTGCTTTATATTGCTGGGAATTATGCTTTTCTAACCTACGTATACATCGGTTTTTTTCATAGCATTCCAAGAGAATTGGATGAAGCCGCAATGATTGACGGAGTTAGCCCTTACGGCTTGTTTTGGAAGATTATTTTCCCATTGCTGAAGCCGGTAAGCGCCAGCGTCCTAATTATTGCATTTATGTCGGTATGGAATGACTTCACTACCCCGTTTTATTTCTTAAATACGGCGAGCCGCTTCACCTTAAGCTTGACCGTATACTTTTTCTTTGGTCAGCATTCCTCGGATTGGAATCTGGTTTTTGCTGACTTGGTTATGGTATCCGTGCCGGTCATTCTATTGTATCTATTCTTGCAAAAGTACATCGTTGAAGGCTTAACGGCAGGGGCAGTGAAAAGTTAAATGGGAGAGTGAGGTTTGCTAAATGTCAGTGCATAACGTGAAACAAACAGCGGAGTCACTCGTTTTTGTGGGGCAAGAACAGCAGCAGCTGCGATTCCACCCGATCGTCAAAGGAAGCTTGAGCTTAAGAACACATACGAATTCCGAGCATGTGGAGTCGGTTAGTTATAAAGAAGGAAAGGATTTTATTGTTGATTATGAAACTGGGTTGATTGCAAGAACGGTGGCAAGCAGCATACGGGATTGGGCTGACCATGTATTCTTTCAAAACCTGAACTTCGATCATCAGTTGTTTGAGGAATACAGTAATCGCAGTTTCACTGTATTTATAGACTACGAATATGAGAGGGAGCAACATCAACATCAATTAAATGCCGGATTGAGCATAGGGGCTAGTCGTTTATTAAAAAACACGATGAAAAAGCTTAATGCCGGACAAGAAGCTGTTTATGTGGTTTTTGGTGACAGCATTAGCGAAGGCGGAGAGGCAAGTGAGGATAGCTATACTTTTTATCAACGTTTTGCGCATCGGCTATCTGCTATAAGCTCGGGTGGAAACCTTCGTGTTGTTAATAAAGCAATAGGAGGAGAAACAAGCACGGGAGGCGCAGCCCGCATAGAGCAGGATATTGTGTCTAATCAACCCGATCTTCTAACGATAGGGTACGGGATGAATGATCAGAATCTATTCGAGGGAGAAGTGGCAGTACCTTATGCTATTTACGAGAGTAATATTCGAACGATTATAGAATCTACGATGCGGAGCTGTGAAACAGATATTGTGCTTGTTACGCCTTGCGAGCCAAATCCCTTGTGGAAATATACGAGTGGGCTGATGGATGGATACGCTGAAGTTCTTCGTCGCTTGGGGAAGGAATATGATATCGGCGTTGCAGATGTGAATGAGATTTGGAAACAAGAATTACGAGCAGGAAAAACGCCAGAGAGCCTTCTGCTCAACAATATTAATCATCCGAATGATTATGGGCATTGGCTTTATTATCAGGCATTCGAACATCTAATAGAAGGGTGATGCTGTCTTATGAAAGCTTTGCAAATTACAGGTGCGAATACGTATACCATCTTAGAATATGAAATTCCGGTACCTTTTGATGATCAGGTATTGGTAGAGATAAGGCTGGTGTCGACTTGTCCTCGCTGGGATATGAACATGATGGCTGGCCGCAATATGTTTAATTATAATGAATCTCCGGATTACCCATTACCCCCGGGGTTTCCGGGACATGAGCTGGCTGGTGTAGTCAAATCGGTGGGAAAAAGCGTGCGTACGCTGAATGTGGGGGACCGTGTGGCTGCCCTTGAGCATTTGGATGGTAACGGGGCTTATGCGCAGTATTTATGCTTCCGTGAAGAGGAGCTCATCAAACTGCCAGATCATATCTCTGATAAACAAGCAGTATCGCTTGAACTATTGAAATGTGTAGTAATTGGAATCATGCAATTTGGCGATCTGCGGGGCAAATCTATCGTCGTGTCCGGTCTTGGACCTGCGGGAATGCTGGCCATTCAGGTGGCGCGCCTATGGGGGGCTTCACGTGTTATCGGAGTAGATATTAATGAAACGCGAGTACGACAGGTTCGAGAGCTTGGACTTGGCGAGACTTGCCTTGTCGATGAGCTGCAGGGTCAACAATTCGATTTAGGCTACGATTGTGTCGGGGCGGCCGCTTCTGTGCAAAATCTGATTGAGTACGTAGATGAACATATCGTTATATTTGGTGTTCTTCGCGGAGAAGTGAAGTATCCGGAACATCTATGGTACAAGGGAATGAAGCTGGAATCTTATAAATACCGCAATGTTGGTCCAAGGGATCATGAGCTGCTAATCGACCTGGTGGGAAATAAGAAATTAAACATGGAATGTTTGCAAACTCATCATTATACGTTTGATCGGTATCAGGAAGCCGTTGATTTATTAAATAAGCAGGAAGCGATTAAGGTATATTTTTATCCACAAACCGATTTCGATATTTAAGTCCAATATACAAGGCGGAGGGGATCTGGCAATGAAAGGCTATGGTGTTGTATTCGTTGATAAAGGCAAGGTTGAATATCAAGAGGTAACCGTTCCTGAGCTAGGGAGTCGTGATATCGTCATCGACGTGGAGCATTCTTGGATTAGTATTGGAACGGAATCTTCCTTCCTTAAGGGTGAGCGAATTGCGGGAGAAGTCCCTTACATAGAAGGTGATGCTTTGCCTTTTCCACAGATCAACGGCTATCAAAAGGTCGGTAAAATTAGAGCGTTGGGTGATCAGGTGGAGGGCTTTCAAGCAGGTGAGCGCGTATTTGCCACGGTAAGCAAAGTAAAGGGGATGGCATTCAACGAGGGAGGCCATGTCAGCCCTGCAGTAACGGATGTTAGCCAAGTATGGAAAATTCCAGATGGGATGAGCCCTGTGGCGTTTGCCGGGCTTGTGCTTACACAAGTTGGCTATAATTGTGGCTCTCGGCCACCGGTGAAGGAAGGGGATAAGGCCATTGTCATTGGCGACGGTCTTGTCGGCCAATGGGCAGCTCAAACCTTAATCCACAGGGGGGCAAAGGTTACCGTGCTGGGTCGACATGAGAATCGGTTAGCGCTGCTTCCGGATGAAGCAGTCGCGATGAACACTTCCAAGAACGACGTAAGCGAGCAGCTTTCTTCGCTGTATCCCGATCTCTCCATTATTGTTGATACGGTAGGCTCGCTCACGGCGGTCTACGAATGTCTTCCCTACCTGCGTCATAATGGACATCTGGTTTCAGCGGGGTTCCTAGGGACGGATGGCAGAATTGATATACAATCTCTACGGGAGAAGGAAGTTACTCTTCACAATCCCTCGGGCTGGGATAATCAAAGAATGAATGAGACGATTCGCGGGATAGAAGAGGGCTGGCTTCAGACAGAAACACTCATTACGCATCAGTTTCCGGCGGATCAAGCAGTAGAAGCATGGAAGCTCATCCTGGATAAAAATCAACCCTGTTTGGGTGTGGTTTTGAACTGGGGTGAGTGATTCTATGGACGACTTATATGTAGAAGCTCCAAATATCGGCAACCGGTATCGTGAGGAACAAAAGCTTGAATACGAGCTCTTCATCGAGCGTATGCGTGCAGCCGGGGATCAGAATCGGGCGGAGTTCTTTCGTCCGGACACCTCATCGATAGATGCATTTGAAGCGGAGCTAGAACCCTATCGAGAGAAATTCAAAGCGATGCTAGGTTGGCCGCTGAGTGATCCCGCACTTGATTCATCCATTCCTAATGCTCGGGTTGAATTTGTTGCCCAGGATCGTTTAAGCAAAATTTATAGGGTTATCGTTGAAGGGGGATATGGTCTGACGACGTATGGCCTGTTATTTCTGCCGCTGTCGGAGGGGCCTTTTCCTCTCGTGATCTCACAGCATGGAGGAGAAGGCACGCCGGAGTTATGTTCCGGTTTATATGGTCCCACGAACTATCATGATATGACGCGGAGAGTACTCCAAAGGAGCATCGCTGTATTTGCGCCACAGCTCCTGCTCTGGAAGGAAGGGGAATATGGTTCTCCGTATGACAGACTGTCTATCGATAGACAATTAAAGCAGGTAGGCAGCTCGATTGCTGCGGTGGAAATCTATAAAATTCAGCGGAGCCTGGATTATTTATTATCACGGAATGATATCGCCGCTGACCAAGTCGGTATGATCGGTTTATCTTATGGCGGGTTTTATACCCTCTTTACAGCAGCAGCGGATACTCGTATTAAGGCAGTGTACTCATCGTGTTTTTTCAACGATCGCTTTAAGTATGATTGGTTTGATTTTACTTGGTTTAATGCTGGCAATACGTTTCTAGATGCAGAAGTAGCTGGATTAATTTGTCCACGATTTCTGCATATTGAGGTGGGCAAAAAGGATGAACTGTTCCACTATGCGCATGCGCGTAAAGAGCTGGACAAACTAGCTGAGCTTTATGGGCAGTTGAATATCATGCACCGATTGTCGAGAGAAGTATTTGATGGAGCTCATGAGCTGGACATAAACGATAGAGCAATGGAGTGGTTTTGCCAAGCGCTCCGAATGTGAAATATTCCCCCTGCGACTTTCGAATACTCCATTTACCGTATTGACTCGACATCATATCATCATTAATGTAAGCGCTTTAATATAAGGAGAGGGGTTTTAATCATGAGGAGCAAGAGGTTTAAAGCTTTAAAAAAGGGGATGACATGGACGATTGTCTTCCTCTTATTATTTTCAAGCTTACCGGTTATATCGAATGGGGCAGCATCTGACGAGAACACTTTAAGGGATGGTACCTCAGAGGCAGACGCTTACTTGTGGACAGAAGGGGAAGACTATTTATCTGTTTCTCCAGGGGGATATTATCGGAACGATGAATCGCAAGCAAGCGGAGGAAAGTTCCTCGCCTTGCATACGAATACGCCAGGCACATCTGCGACTGCAGAGTATGAAGTAGATATCCCTGAAACAGGAAACTACGATATATGGGTGCTGGCGACCGGCATGAGTCTTTGGATGTCTGCGTATAGCTGGAAGCTGGACGAGGGCTCGTATAATGCACCTCCCGTAGTTACGGAAGGGGCGATCTTCGTTTCAGAGGGCATGCCCTTTTATTGGCATAAACTAGATAGTACCGAACTGACTCAAGGACAGCATAATCTAGCATTTTTAACGAACGCTCCTCGGCAAGGGGCAAACGATAGTTTATATAATCAAGGGATCGATGCCATTGCCATCGTACCTGTTGACTGGGAATGGCATCCGAATGGTTTGAATAAACCGGCAGCTCCCGTTATACCTGAACAGCCAGTGGAAGAAGGGTACTCATGGACAGAAGGAGAAAATACTGATTCTGTACAGGGAGGTTATCATGGAACGGCTGATTCACTGGCAAGCGGTGGCACCTATCTCTTGCTTCAAACCAATACGCCGGCTACCGCGGCAACTGCGGAGTATCAAGTGGATATACCTCAAACAGGAAGCTACGACATCTGGGTGTTAGCAACTGGCATAAGCATTTGGATGTCCCCTTGGAGCTGGAAGCTGGACGAAGGTTCCAATGCAACCCCGCCTGTTATGACGGAGGGTTCCATATTTGTGGCTGAAGGTATGCCCTTCTACTGGCATAAATTAAGCAGCGCAGAGCTGAGCAAAGGACAGCATAACCTAGCGTTTTTAACCAATACGCCAAGGCAAGGAGCAAGCGATGGCTTATATAATCAAGGTATCGATGCAATCGCCGTTGTACCTGTCGGTTGGGGATGGCAGCCGAATGGTATAACTAAACCTTTTGATAAGGCAGCCGTTAAATATGAATACGTAACAGGCACGCTAGATAAATCGTTGGCGAATCGTGAAGAGCAAGTAGGAGTTACGGTTACGAATAAAGCCATAGCGCGAGTCAATGCAACCTTAAGCTTCTTCGTTGAATTAGTTTATGAGGGAGAAGTTGTATCACGAGCGGTTAAAGAGTTTAATAAAACATCTTGGGCGGCTGGCGAGGAGCATACGGAAACGATCCAGTTAACGGTCCCGTTTAATGCTCCAAAAGGAAAAAATGAAATCCGTACCGGCATTGTCGATAGTCATTACGATAATGCAGTTAATGGAGAGAAATCGGTTAAAGTAGGCAATTTGAACATTGAACAAGAAGATGCGAACACTGCGGTACCTGTGTTAGGGGCAACGATCTTTAACCTACAGCTGCAGCCGACCCATACAAGTACAAGATCATTTGCCGGGACGGTTGCTTATCGACTAAATCAAGCTGTAGATTTCGATACGACGGGGTATCTAAGCTTTTATAAAGGAGAAGTGCTTTGGTATGTTGCCGAGCTAGGTGCTATAAATACGTCGGCCCTCCAAGCCAATGTGGAAACCCAGGCACAGTTTAGTTTTACGTTGCCGGAAGGAATGCCAGCCGACAGCTATACCGTGGAATGGGGACTCCACAAATTAAAAGCAGAGCAGGTGACAGCAGGGCAAGTTGAAGTAACAGTCGCTGCGTCCAGTACGAATTACAAGCCCTTAACGCACGGTGCTTTTACCGATGGGAAGCTGGGGCAATCTCATTTCTGGTATGCTAACCAGTCGCATACGATGATTTGGGATGGCAAACCGTTCGTGCCGATCGGCGGTATGTTTACTTCGGATTATTTGCTCTTTTACTCCAAAACAGATGCTGCAGCCAATAAAGCTAATTGGGATAAGGATGTAGAAGTACTGCAATATATGAAGGCACATGGCGCAATGGATATGTATATCAACACGGCTGTCATGGAGGTTCCGGCATGGGCATGGCAGAAAATGCTGGATTACTTAGACCAGGAAGGATTTACTTACGGTCTGCAGGTTCAAGGAGCCCAAGGTTTGACCCTTTCTGCTTATATGCCGAGAGCCTATGAAGGAGCGGGTGTATTAAAGAAAGAGAATATCGTGGATAGCGGAGAAGTGACCTTAACGGTACCAACGTTTCAAATTCCAGGTTATGTGGATGCTTTGTCAGCGCTGTATGTGGTCATGAATCCGGCTACGGGCGAAGTTATTCAATCCGGCGAAGAGGCTATTCGCAAGGTGAATTCCGCTACGCTTGAGCTTCACGCAGATGTTGTTCTTCCGAGTACGAATAATGCGTCCTATACGGTTTATTTTACCCCTAAGGTTAAGTATTCTGGCCATACTCTGAGGAATATCTGGGATGCAGGAGATTCAATTATCAATAGTATGGTAGACACGCTTGGCAAGGTGACCTTGGGCCCCAATTTTAGATTGTTTGTCGATCCGGTTACGAACGAATCAGGAATATACAACAGCGACGAGGGTTACCTGTTCGACTCTCCCATCTACAGTGCTCAATTTGTGGATTGGTTAAAGCAGAAATACGCCACATTGAATGCTCTAAATGAGGCTTGGAAAATGAGCAGTCCCGTTGAATCTTATGAAACGGCGGCGCGTTTAGTGCCCATAGTTCGGGGAGAAGGATCGGCTGTGTGGAACAACCAATTGTATTTGGTTGACAAGGGTAACCCGGGTTCCACGTATGCGGCGGATGCTTATCACGGCATTTTATGGGATGATTTTGTCGATTTCAGAGAGGGCTCCTATAACGATTATTTAATGAAATTTGCAGATGCGATAAATAGTGTCGTTGACGTGCCCGTCGTGTTCAAACACGCTGGCACCACAAGGAAATACTTTATTAATGACAAGCAGACCGGAGGGTTCGCGGGCGTTGGGGGAGAAATTTACGGCGATACGGAATACTTGGTGAGAGAACGATCCGGGTATACCTTTTCGCTAATCGAGCAATCGGCACAAACCTTATGGTTTTTAACGACGGAAACGCAGCTGGACGAAAATATGGAACGTAAATATCAATCCGGCGAGAAGGGCTATCCGGACAAAGAAACGATGTTTAATCATTTTGATTCGGTATTGGAGGCAGGGAGCAAAGGCATTTATGATTTTCTCTTTAATTGCGATTACTTTACATCATGCCAAGAATCTTACGCTTATTATACAGCGAAACCGATCCAGTTCGATTGGCTCAAAGAATACAAGGATGCGATTCTAGCTCCTGATTCGCTAGCACATATTGAAACCTATCTGCCAGAAGTCTATTATGTATATCCTGCTGGCGAGACTTGGTGGATGTTGAATAGACGGAATGTCGTGCTACCAGGTAATGATTATCGGGGCGGAGCCACGCTTCAAACCTTTGATAATAAATGGGTTGTGCCTACTTTTGATCCTAATATAGCTACGAATGTATTAGTCGTCAGCTTAGAGGACGATCCAGCGACAACCCTGTACGGCGAAGATTTAATGGCTCAGGGAAGCCTAAAGGCTGGCAAACGAAATACCGTCTATATGGGCTACCGTAAAAACCTGGGAGCGTTGCCGGAGATTGATGCCTATTTTACGAATGAATTTACGGTATTGGAGAATGGAACAATGGTACAGGTACTTAATCCAAATGCGACAAGTACGACACAGGTGCTTTATAGTTCGGCGGATGGAAAGGCTTGGGGAATTAGGGATGGTAAGCTTTGGATTATTACGGATCCGAATTGGATTCAGAGCTTTAATGGGAATGAACCCAAAGGGCAAATCAAATATTTAGATCAATTAGACTTTTCAACAGACAGCAGTAATGGCGGTAATAATGGTTCTAGCGGAAGCAATGGAAATACGGCTAGAAGCATAGTGTCAGTAGAAAATGGTAAAGCGATAGTAAAGCTAGGCAATAACCTATCCGTCGTATCGATTCCATTAGCGCAAATTGGAGATCATCCTTTATCCGTAGTGGCGGGTTCGGTAATTGTTACTGTTGATCGAGAACTGCTTACTACTTGGAAAGGGCAGATCAATAATGAGGCAGGGGCAGCAATTGAAGTCGAGGTTAAGCCAGTGACCGAATCGGGAGACATTCGGACCGCCTCCCTAAATGCAGCTGCACAAATAACGATTGCAGGTCAGGTATATGAAATTAGCATGAAGTTAAAAAAGAAAGACGGCAGCGTGGTTGAAGTTAAAGGGGCAAAAGGCGGTGTAGAGATTACTTTACCCTATGATGCCAATGGTGTTGATGAGGAGCTTCTTGGGATTTACTACTATAACGAGCTGACTAAGGTTTGGGAGTATGTAGGTGGGAAGGTAAACAGCAGTGCCAAAACATTAACAGTTAAACTTCAGCATTTGAGCAAATATGCAGTTTTGGAATTCAAAAAGACGTTTAGCGATATGCTCACTACTCATTGGGCTTCAAGAACGATTCAAGTGTTGTCGGCTAAGCATATTGTGAACGGTGTGAATGATTCCATGTTCATGCCTTCAGGCAATACGACACGTGCGGAATTTGTTTCTCTCTTAGTTCGTGCTTTAAACCTCGAAGCCTCTCAGGATGAGCAGATGTTTAAGGATGTAAAAGAGGATGCATGGTATGCAGCAAGCGTGCAAGCCGCTGTGAAAGCGGGCTTTGTTTCTGGCATCAGTCTCGATTTATTTGCTCCGAATGCGCCTATAACTCGTGCGGAGATGACCGTACTAGTCGCAAGAGCGCTAGACATGAATAAGGATACAAACCTGAACGCTCAGTTTGCGGACTCCAAGGACATACCTATTTGGGCAATGCCTTCTGTGGCAGCACTAAATGAAGCGGGCCTCGTGCAGGGAAAAGGGAATAATATGTTCCATCCGAGATCTAATGCTACGAGAGCAGAGGCAGCACAGTTCATTCTAATAATAATTAATCATTTGAGTAAGTCTTAATGAAGTGATCGACTATATAAAAGGATTAATAAATACGAGCGAATTTTTCAAATCATAAAATGTGGGCAACGTTTATAGTTGAAACAAAAAGATCACCTAATACGGGTGATCTTTTTTTATTATTAGCGAGATGTTGTTCATATGAAAACCATGTAGGCAACAATTTCAGGCGCTTCACAAGCTTGCCTCTCTTACTTCGACTTTGTATTCCGAAATCCCAGATCTCAAGTAAATAAAGGGATTTCAGCCGATAGATAATGAAAAAGGGATAGCATCACAAAAATGGAGGGTGCGCTTTCAGAGTGAAGGAATAGCAGCACAAAAAGTGGAGATTTCCGCATTCAGCTGTACATGTTACGTTAAGTTGGCAAGGCGTTGCTGAACAGAATGATAACATGCCAAAAGAAAGGGGGATTACTTTGAAGCAACATTCGCAGTCAGCGGATCTAGCTCCCATGCCTAAAATGCCGAAAGCAGGAGCAGGCTCGAGATGGATAAGATCCATGCGGAAGGAATTAAAACGCAATCGATTTCTTTATATGCTGCTAGTGCCAGTAGCCATCTATTTATTGCTATTTAAATACGCACCGATGGCTGGAGAAATCATTGCTTTCAAAAATTATCGATTATCCGATGGGATTTGGGGAAGCTCTTGGGTAGGATTCCAGCAGTTTGAGAAGTTGTTTGCTAGTCGCGAGTTTTATATCGTATTGAAAAATACGCTGCTGCTTAACCTGTACAGCTTGCTCTTTGCGTTTCCTGCTCCGATTCTGCTCGCAATCATGCTCAATGAAGTTCGGGTGGAGTGGTACAAACGAACATTGCAAAACTTGCTGTACATTCCTCATTTTATTTCGTGGATTGTCCTCGGAAGCATCATTATTGCACTGTTATCGCCATCTACAGGCATAGTGAATTATTTATTGCAGGCATTTGGAATAGAGCCAATCTATTTTATGGCAGATAAGCTATGGTGGCCGGTGACGTTCATTGTGTCGGGCATTTGGAAAGAAGCCGGATTTGGGACGATTCTTTACTTAGCTGCGATGGCCTCAATTGATCCAACATTGTATGAAGCGGCCAAAATTGACGGCGCCAATAAAATAAGACAGATCTGGCATGTGACACTGCCAGGCATTCGCAGTACGATTGCGATTCTTCTTATTTTGCAAGTAGGCAAAATGATGGACGTTGGTTTCGAGCAGGTCTATGCACTGCGGAATCCGGCGGTAACGAGTGTGGCTGAGGTTATCAGTACCTTCGTGTACACAAGGGGGATAGTCAACCTGCAGTACAGTTACACAACTGCATTAGGCTTATTCCAATCACTGATTGCGCTCATACTTATTGTATCTGTGAACCGAATCATTAAGGCGCTGGGAGAACGAGGATTGTGGTAAGGGATGAAAGGAGTGATGCAACCTGAAGCTTGGAAAACAAAGCGTTTTTTCGGTCATATTTCGCTGGCTTAACTACATCTTGCTGGCGCTGCTTGCTTACATGGCGTTATTTCCGTTTATTAACGTGATTGCTGTATCATTCAGCAGCAGCAGGGCAATCAATGCGGCGGAAATTTTTATGTGGCCGGTTGATTTCAATGTGGAAGCCTATCTAAAGCTGCTGAAAGATGGGCAATTAATCGTAGCGATGAAGAACACCATCATCATTACAGTCATCGGCACCGCGTTGAATATGATTTTTACGATCATTGCTGCCTATCCGCTCTCTAAAGCGAGATTAAAAGGCAGAAATGTTATGCTGATGGCTATTTTATTTACGATGCTGTTCAGCGGCGGATTGATTCCTAATTTTCTGCTAATCAATAGCATTGGACTTACCAATACGTATTGGGCACTTTGGCTGCCAGCACTTATAAGCGCTTACAATATGTTTGTAATGAAGTCGTTTCTGGAAGGGCTGCCTGACGAGATGGAAGAATCCGCTGCGATTGACGGTGCTGGTGATTTCACTATTTTATGGCGAATCATATTGCCTCTCTCCAAACCGGTCATCGCTGCATTAACATTGTTTTATGCCGTGGGCTGGTGGAATTCCTATATGAATGTCTTAATCTACATTCGAAGTACGGATAAAGTGTCATTGATGGTGAAGCTGTACCAGATGATCGATTTGGTAAGTCCAGAACTGCTGCGTGGAAGCGGTGAAGGTGTGTCGCAAATCTCGATTACGCCGGAAGGCATTCGGGCTGCAGCAGTCGTATTTGCTATCGTGCCGATTCTGTGTGTGTATCCATTTTTGCAAAAGCATTTTATTAAAGGCGTGCTGCTTGGTTCGATTAAAGGATAATGCACGGCATGAGCTGAATATCAAGGGTGCCAAGAATGCACATTTTGATATAAAAAAATTATTTTGTAGGAGGTCAAGTATGAAACAGAAGAGAATACAAAAAGGAAAAATGTTGCTTATGCTGGTTATGATCATGGCACTCTTGGCAACGGCGTGTTCCAACAGTGGGGAAAACAGCAGCTCTACGAATACAACGAACAAGGCCACTGACAAACCTGGCAACGAGTCTTCTACAGGCGAGAAAGATCCCTATGATGGGATGCCTAAGAAGGTCAGCATTTCCACGTTTGATAGAGGAGCAGTGTCAAGCGATGAGGGTACCTATGAGGAAAATCGCTGGGTAAAATGGATTCGTGAGCAATCGGGTATTGATGTAACGATCGTACCTGTACCGCGCAACCAAGCACAGGATGCGCTTAACGTATTGATTGCATCGAAACAAGCGCCGGACCTGCTGTGGGAATACGACAGGACATATATTGGCAAGCTGGTCACCCAAGGAGTTATTCAACCGATCGGTGATTATATTGAGAAATACAGCACGACCTACAAAAAGTATTTGGAAGAAAATCCGGATTTGTTGCCCTATATTACTTTCAATGGAGAAGTTTATGCGGCAGTGACGAAACGTGCGATTACCGGCATTGTAAACCATGGCATGTGGATAAGACAGGATTGGCTCGACGAATTGAAGCTTGAGAGGCCGACGACAGTTGAAGAGCTTGTTGCTGTAGCCAAAGCGATGAAAGAACGCTACCCAGACAGCACGCCAATAGTCGGTCATACGACATTCGATATTTACTCTGCTCTCTATGCGGCAATGAACAATCAATGGTATGTGGAAGATGGGAAAATGGTATATGGTGCAACTCTAGATCGTTTTGGTGAAACGATTGAACTGGAGAAGCAGCTGTATGATTTGGGACTTGTTGATCGTGAATATTTAACGGATAGCAATAATCAGCGTGCAACCCAGTTGTGGACAACAGGTAAAGCTGGAATCTATATGGGGCAATGGGGACTCGGTAATACCGATATTTTAACGAAGGATCTACTCATTAATGTGCCGGACGCCAAGCCTGAGCCATTGGAAGCGGTTGCTACTTCGCATGGCAAATATGGTACGTATCAGGAGGCTTCGCCGCTATTTTATGTCACTTTCAATAAGGATATGAAAAATCCGAAGGCCGCTATGGAGTATTTGGATTGGATTTTGGAGAAGGGCTGGTTCACACTCGTGAATGGAGAGGAAGGCGTCCATCATGAAATGGTAGGTGACGTTGCGAAACGTCTTGATCCGGATAAATTTACAAAAGAAGTTATTTATGCAGGGGAATACGCTGTATTGCGTGACGAGAGCGGTTTTAAAGTCGAGAATTTGCTTGTTCAAGCGGCCAGCGATGATTTGTCACAGCGCATTGCTAAGCTTGATATGGAATCGCTCGATATTGCGTTGAAAAATGAGTTCCGCCGCGATATTCCATATCAGCCAAGCTTTGATGAAATTAATGAAATCCGTTCAACACTGGATACCTTCATTAGGGAAACACGTGCTAATGCCGTAACCCAAGGAGACAAATATACAGGTCAATGGGCACTGGATCAGATTCGCAAGGAATGGAAACGCCTTGGCGGTGAGAAAGCAGAAGAGATTGCCCAGAAGTGGTATGAAGACAATAAAGCCAGCTTCTAGATTCTTTTAGATTCGAAGCATTTGCGCGATAAGATAAAAATGGAGGAGGAACAGAAATGAAGCTCGTACAAAATCGGCGGCTTGTAAAAGCGGTTGCAGTACTATCTATGCTGCTGTTCTTCCTCGTTTTTTCTTCTGCATTTTTGACATATTCCGTATTCAACCGACAGCTGGAGCGGCAGTTGACCAGTACGAACATGGAACTGCTAGGACAGCTGGATCAGAAGCTGGAGCTGTCGCTTAAGCATATTGATAAATCGGCAATTCAGCTGCTGAAGACGTCTGAGGTGGGACGGTTCTTCAATGATGAGCTGACCGATTTGGAGAGTAAGAACAATGCTTTCCGCGTATCCACTCTAATTACGAATGCGATTAATAGTATTGATTATCTCTTTTCCATCGATCTTTATTCCTATGGCACGCAGCGGCTCGTTTCAGGAAATGTATTGACTGAACAGGATTATAAGCTGGATTTCTCATGGATTCCAGAATTTCAGCAGTATGATGGATATTTCAATTGGATGTCGACTCGCAAGGTACAGCTTAATCACTCGCAATATCCGGTATACCGCAATGTTGTAACGCTGGTACGCTCTTATCCGCTTATTCATTCGTCAGGTACGCGGGAAGGTGCGATCGCCGTAAATATTAAGGAGGATCTGCTGTACGGCTTGATTCGCAATACGGCTGCGATGGATAAAGGACAGACCTTTATTATGGATAGTGAAGGCGTTGTGGTGCTGCATGCAGACCAGAGCAAGCTGGGCAAGGACATTAGTGAATTTCCGTATATTAACCAAATATTGAATGCCTCGGAAACGAGCGGCCATTTCTCTGAGCAGGTTGAACGGACTGCATCCTCCGTTTTTTATGTGAAGTCAGACTATACGGGATGGAATATTGTTCGGGTAGTGCCAGAAGCGCAGTTTCTAAAGCCGCTTTATGCCATTCGCAATGGCCTGCTTATTCTTGCCATTGTATTGTTTGTGGTGGCGACGGCATCGGCAGCGATGGTAGGCCGCTGGATTTTCAAGCCAGTTAATCGTTTTATTCAGGCGATGACTCGGCATTTGACAATTCATCCGAAGGAAGGAACAACAAGGAAATACACGGATGAATTTCAATATTTTGAATCGACGGTACAGCATATTTTGCAAGATCGGGAAGAGTTGCATAAGCAGGTGATTGAGAGCAAGCCGCTTATCAAATGGCAGCTGCTCACTGAATTGCTTTCTGAGAAACGCAAAAATATTGCAGTGCTACAGCCTTATATGGATATGCTTGGCATTAGTTTGTATCTAGAGCATTATGTCGTCATGAGCATTGAATTTGACAACAAGCATGAAATTGCTTCGCCGCGGGATTTGCAGCTTTATGCCTATGCGCTCTGCAATGTAGCAGAGGAGCTGATGAATGCAGAGAGCCGCGGCATTGCAGTGGAAGTGAGCATTGGCAAATGCGCTGTCATTATGAGCTTCGGTGATCAAGATGATCCGCAGCGCCATATGATGCGGGCGGTCGCAGTAGCTGATTTAATGAAGGATTTCGTTCAGGAGTATTTTAACCGCACGATTACGATTGGCATTGGAGATATTGTTGAAACGGTGAACGAAATTCATCGCTCATATAAGCAATCGCTTGAGGCGCTGAGCTATAAGCTCGTAATGGGGAGCAATTCAATTATTACGAAAGAGGATGTGTTCAGTGAGCAATCCCCGCAATTTTACCGATTATTTGCGATGACAGATGGGATTGTCGCTTCGGTTAAGGTATCAGATACAGACAAGATGAAGCTGCAAGTACACAGATGGTTCGAATCGTTCACCGAGCATGTCGTGCCGCCGGAAATGATTATGCAGCTGATTGTACAATGCCTGATGAAGGCCGCGACAGCCACTGTTGAAATTGGCGTTGACCCCGAGGGGATTTTGCCGGAGCAGTACATGGTTGAAATGTTGAACCAGTATGAGCAGCTGCACCATCTTGAGGCCTTTACGATACAATCACTCTCGAGCTTCATCGAACGAATTAAGGAAAAGCGAAGCAGCAGGGAACGAAATGATGTCATTGACAATGTGATGCTCTATATTCAAAAACATTATATGCGCAGCGACCTGTCGCTTAATTTGCTCGCGAGCGAATTTCATTTGAGCGTATCTCATCTCAGCAAGCTGTTTAAAGAACAGCAGGAATGCAATTTTATCGATTATTTGATGGAGACGCGCATGAACAAGGCTAAGCAGCTGCTGAAGGATACGGAAGAGAAAATACGCGATATTGCGGAAGGCGTAGGCTATACAAATGTGAATAGCTTTGTGAGATTATTCAAGAAAATAACAGGGCTAACGCCTACGGAATTCAGAGAGCGGGCGCGGAGAGAACAAGATGGAGAGGTTTGAACTATAGAGGAGAGGAAGGGTGCAGCATGATCATTCGCAAGTTGAAGGATCCTTTAACGAATATCACTATTCAGGCTGTTGGAAACCCTGGTACGGATACCGGCCAAAACTATTTTACAGCACAAACCTGGATGGCAGACAGCCGCAATATTATGGTCTGTACAGACATAGATGAGAGCTTTAAAGGGCGTTATGTTCTTTTTGATATAGAGACGGGTGCGGTTGAAACAATGATAGAAAACCTCAGCTGGGGATGCGGTGTTGTATCGTCAAATGATTATTTCTATTATTATGTCGGATCTGCGATTTATGAGTTTAATCTGCATACGATGCTGTCTCGCAACATATGCAGAATGGAGGTTGGGACTGAGGTGTATGGTCCGCTCTCCATCACAAATGACGGAAAGAAAATAGGAACTTACTGGAAACACGGCGAGGAATGGGTAGTCGGGATTGTTGAGGTCCTCACAGGTGAGGTCTCTGTTGTTGCTGCACCGGGGTTTAAAGAGCCCTACCCTATTGCGAATCATTCGATGATTAATCCTCGTTATGATCAGCTTGTTTTTTTTGCCCATGAGGGCAGGACAGACCATATTGCAGATCGTATCTACGTTGCTGATACAACGACGCGTGAGATACGTAATATTTTTCGCCAGCAGCGGCTGGATACAGGTGAGCATGTGGAATATGTGGGGCACGAGATGTGGGCAGCAGATGGGGAGTATCTGTATTTCGTCAAGTATCCGCAAAGCCCGCTAAAACCAACAGGAGTATATCGGGTTGAAAAAACGGGCAAAGATCATGAACTTATCAATGGCGACTACAGGTACTGGCATGTAGCGCCGAGTCCAGATGGGCGTTTTGCCGTTGCGGATACGTTTGAAGAGGGAATGAAGGTAAGCAAAATCGTCCTCATCAATTTGGAGAAGCGAACCTCCAAGCTGCTGTGCGAGCTGCCTCTATGGAGAGATCATCCCGGACATCCCCACCCCATGTTCAGTCCCGATAGTAAAAAGGTGTCGTTTACTTTTGCAGATGAGGATCAGCACTTATGGATTGGCATCATTGACATTGATCAATTAACTGAGGAGAACTGATATGACAGGGCAGATTGCAGAGGCGATGAGCAAAATCTACAGTTATATGACCGATGATCATCAGGGGAATTGGGGCATGGATATGAATCAGTGGGACTGGGTTCCTGGTGTCGGTATCATCTCAATTCTGGATTATGGTGAGAAGTCAGGGCAAGAAGAAACGATCCAGTACGTAGAAAAATGGGTAGAGCAGAATAAGCATAAGGGCGATGCTCTGAAAGTAATTAATGCAATGGCGCCTTTTGCCGTATATCCTTCCTTATATCGCCGCTCCGGAGATGCTTGGCTGCTCGCCAAGTCGCAGGAAATTGCACAGTGGATGATGAATGAAGCGCCGCGCACACGCGAGCGGGCTTTCGAGCACACCGTTACGGAGGATGTCGAGTTCCGTGAACAGGTTTGGGCAGATACGGTATTTATGGCTGTCTTATTTCTAGCTAGGCTGGCGAAAACGACGGGTGATAAGCAGTTGGCTACAGAGGCACTAGAGCAGACCATGCTTCACTTGCAGCTGCTGCAGGATTCAAATTCGGGATTGTTATTTCACGGCTGGAACTGTGAGGCAGGCAACCATTTATCAGCGGTTCGTTGGGCTCGCGCCAATGCATGGATCGTTATGAGCATACCCGAGATTGTGAGTGAAATCAGCGGGTTAGCAGCCATACCAACAGAGCTTAATAAACGATATTCCACTCTTGCCGCTGCACTACGCTCTTGTCAGGCTGCAGACGGGCTGTGGCATACGGTGCTGGATCGCACGGATACGTATAAAGAAACCTCGGCAAGTGCTGGAATTGCATGCGGTTTTCTCAGAGGGGTCGACACAGGTATGCTTGACGCCTCATTTCTGGAGCCGGCTGAGCGAACGCTATCTGAAGTGTTGTCGCTAATTAATTCTAATGGTGAAGTTGCAGGTGTCTCGGGCGGAACACCTATTATGCCATCCGTGGACGCTTATAATCAGATTCCGATCTATCCGACACTTTATGGGCAAGGCTTAACTTTACAGCTGTTGACAGAATTTAAGCTTTTGCTGACTTCTGAGCAAGCAAACGAAGATAACTTGATTACAGGTGAGGGATGAAATGAACATAGTGGACTATTCCAATAATTCATTCGATAACAGAAACAAGTTGATTGAGCTGATTGATTCCCTAGACTCCCAGTACAATTCAGAAAACCGTTTACTTAGGTCACCCTTCAGTAGTCCCGGCTATCATACGACCATTAAACAGGCTGATTTTATCCATTCAACACGGAGTTCGCTCAGCTATGCGCTGGGTCTGCTGGATACAGGGAAAGAACATTATGAGCAGCGTGCTTTCGATATCATTGAGCAAATCGTTTCCTTGCAGGATACAGATCGGAGCCGCAATACGTTCGGTATCTGGTCTTGGTTTTATGAGGAGCCGCTTGATCAAATGGCCCCTCCTGATTGGAACTGGGCTGACTTTTGCGGCAAGCTGCTTGTGCTGATCATTTCAAGGCACGACGCAAGGCTGCCAGAGACGCTGCGGCAGTCGGTGAAACAAGCTATTTGTAATGCCTGTGACGCGATTATCATTCGGAATGTTGGACCGCATTACACTAACATTGCGATTATGGGCGCATTCGTTACGCTCATCGCTGGTGAATTGTTCGAGCGGCAGGATTATGCAAAATACGGTTTGGAACGACTGGAAAAGCTGCATAGCTATACAATGCCTCGGCAGGCGTTCCAAGAATATAATAGTCCGACGTACACTTATGTTGCTATTTTGGAGCTGTCTGCTATTGTAACGGAAACGAGCAATGATTATGCAAAGCAGCTTGGAAACGACTTGCTGAACATCGCATGGAAAAGTGTAGCGGATCATTTTCATGCCGGTACAAGGCAGTGGTCCGGTCCGCACAGCCGTTGTTACAAAACGCTGCTTACCCCTCAAAGCAAAGCTTTTCTACAATTAGCAACCAAAGGAAAGCTGGCTTTTTATACGGAGGATGAACTTCCTTATTATGAAGATTGGTATAAATGCGGCGCTGTATGTCCAGAGCAATATGTAGAAAGTTTCCTTGCGCTCGGTCAGCGGACGATAAGGGAATGCTTCGGGATCAATGGGAACGGTAAAGAGAAGTGGGCAACTACTTATATGACGCCGACCTATACACTTGGCAGCTTCAACAAAGAGATTATGTGGAACCAGACAAGGACTTTGCTCGCCTATGTTGATAATGGTGGCGAGGCGACTTACTTGCATCTGCGTGCGCTGCACGATGGTTATGATTATTGTTCTGCTATTTTTCATGGGGAGCAGCGGGAGAACCATCTGTTGTTTGGAGTGAATTTTGTCGTCAATGGCGGTGATACCCACCCGAATTTGGATATGATTCATGGCTCAATCGAAGCGTCAGATTTGCGATTCCGTCTGGAAATTGGCGGCGCTTTGGATCAGGTCAGTACCGTAGTGGAGAAAGGCAGTGTTAGCCTGCGAATAGGGGAGACGCTGGTATTGCTGCGCAGCTGGTTTGCAGCCTTTGATGATCAGAGTGCAGGTGAGGCAGCCAGAGACTGGAGCTGGGAAGTAACTAGGGAGGGTGACTTGCTCGGCATCGACCTTGTACTTTATACCGGTGAAAAGAAGGTTATTGATTTTCAAAAAATGAACGAGGCTGCATTTCTTTTCTCTCTTTGCATAGGACAAGGAGTTGATAGCTTCAAGCCGCAAATCGAACGTACAAAAGAGCTTGCAACTATTAGTGCAAGCTGGAATAATGAGGATATAGCGCTTACTTTGCAGTTGAAGCCTAGTATGCTGTAATTATCCACAAAGCTTGACCCATCGAACTGATGGGTTTTTCTTTTAGCAGTGTGTATAGTCCAGCTGAGCAAACAGAATAAGAGAGGACGAAATGTGATGAAAGTTCAGTACACGTTATTTCCAGAAGGACGAACGAAGGCTATGACCTTCAGCTATGATGATGGGCGCACTCAAGACCGACAGCTCGTAGCGAAATTAAATCAGTATGGTTTCAAAGGTACCTTTCATCTTAACTCTGGTTTTCTTGGGCGCGAGGGATATATTACAGCGGAAGAGGTTAGAACGCTCTTTCAAGGCCATGAAGTATCTGCGCACACGGTTAGTCACCCTTTTCTAGAAATCTCTCCACCAGATCAAGTAGCACATGAAATTTTGGAAGATCGGCGGACGCTGGAGAGTCTTGTGCAATATCCGGTACGTGGAATGAGTTATCCATTTGGAACTTATAATGACAAAGTCGTTGCGATGCTTCCAGCGCTTGGAATTGAATATGCTAGAACGGTGAACAGCCATGGCAGATTCGATATGCCAGCTGATCCGCTTCGCTGGCATCCAACATGTCATCATAAACAATTGCTAGAACAAGTTGAAATTTTCAAAGACTTTAAGGAATGGTTTAGTAGAATGTCTTTGCTTTATGTTTGGGGTCATAGCTATGAGTTTGACAATGACGATAACTGGGAAATTATTGATCAAGCGGGGGAGCTGCTAAAGGATAACGATACCATCTGGCATGCTACGAATGCAGAGATCATAGCCTATATGCAAGCAATCGAGAGACTTAGATTCTCAGTCGATAGAAGCATTGTCCATAATCCTTCTGCGCTCGACGTCTGGATAAGTGTTGACAATGAGCCTATCAAAATTAGTGCAGGCCAAGTTCTTCAACTTTAAAATAAGGCGAAGCTTTTGCCATTCCTGAAGTTCTGCAGCTTATAAAATAAACAGCCAGAAGAGCATATCTCGCTCTTCTGGCTGAACAAATGCTAAGTTCCCATATATTTTATGTGTTGTGTTCGGGCTTTTCTGCAAGCCAATCTTCCAGAGTGGCCACTCTTTCTGGGTGAAGATAGCTTCTTGCTAAAAAACCTGCGCCATGGGATGGCATGGGATCTTGATCCGTTGGTTGATATCGCAAATCTACGCTCCAGCGCACCTCGTCTGATTCATTGGGGGTGGACATATGCAGACAACGGTCATTAAATAGAATCGCGCTTCCAGCTGGAACGGGCAAGACGACAGTTTTTGTTTTCCCCAGCTGGCTTTCATGCAGCGCCGTGTAGCCTGTACCTGTATGGTTTTCGCTATGCCATTCCAATAGCTTTGTGCGATGAGTCTTAGGCTTGATATGCAAGCAGCCATTAACTTCGTTCGCATCGACAAGAGGAATCCAAACGGTTATGACAGGATTAGAATTGGCATCGGGCCAATATGATTTATCTTGATGCCAAGGCACTGCTCCAGCAGCAACTTTCGGAATTTTGGGTCTTGTGTTGTAGACCGGATTGGAAAAAAGCTCACCCCCGATTAAAGATTCCACAGCGTCCAAAATTTTTGGATTGCTCATTAAATCGAAGTAGCCAGGCAGTCTATCACGCCAGCTTCTACCGTAGTTCAGAAATTCCTCTGAGGTCAAATCCGCAAACAACTCCGCGAGCCTATATTTGAAGGGCCGATGCTCCAGTTTATCGCTAATAAGTCCTGCATGCATTAACTCATCTGCAATCATGGATACTTTCTTATTCATCGCTTCTTTGGCGGGCGCTAAATCCTGTTCCGACAGCAGATTTGGAAGCACAAGATAGCCCTGCTCATTATAAAAATCAATTTGTTCATTCGTTAAACTACCGAATTTAGATGGACTTGTCATGTTTTATTTCCTCCTATTCGTTATCAACAATTGAACCCATCGTACCAAATAGGAGCTGAAGCTGTATTTAGATAACAGTACGATGATTTATCAATACATCCGCTAACCTGCTTAACATGAAGTCCCTGCTGCGCCTATTTAAAGTCTGACGATAGGCTGCTGCGTTTGTAGCCGGCTGGCGTCGTTCCTGTTAGTTTTTTGAATGTGCGATGGAAATGTGGCAGGCTCTCAAACCCGCATTCACTCGCGATCGCATGGATTGGTGCATCCGAGGATAGAAGGAGTTCCTTGGCGTGACTGATCCGTTTTGCCGTGACATATTCAGTTAGCGTCATACCAGTAAGAAGCTTAAAGACACGCGTAAAATGTGATGGATTCACTGCCGCTTTGGCGGTTAGCGTGGATAAGCTGACGTCACCAAAAGGATGTTCGTCGATTGTACGAAGCGTTAGCCTCATCCACTCCGGTGCACCTGTATGTTTCCGTTCGGCTGTTGGAGCGGGTATTTGGCGATTCAGCAGAAGCAGCAGCTGAAGCAGATGAAGGACGGCAGCATGGCGGCGTCCTGGTTTATCCATCGTCAACTCGTCGTTAATATGAATCAGCATCGTTTCTATTAAGTGCTGGTCGGATGTATCCAGACTGAGCTTCTGGCTCTTCCGCTTGTTAGCCTCCTCAAAGCATTGAACAAAAGAAAAGGTATCGCCTAAGGAGTCCCATTGCACGATACGTCCGTGAAAATAAATGGCGCTCACCGTCAACGGAGCTTCTTCATCCGGCAATGCACGATGGACGGTGTTGCCAGGGAGCAGAAATAAATCACCGGGTTCTATGGCATAGAAGGAGCCATCAATAAAAAACACGCCTTTTCCCGAATGGACATAGACGATTTCATGCCAATCATGCAGGTGGTTGGGCAGCTCATTATGTGAATCCTTTACCGCACGATAGCTGAATTCAAATGGAAAAGAAGCAGCAGCATCAAATTGCTTGCGAATCGGCTTCATTTTGGCGGTACCTCCTTGATGAGGAAGATATAAAATATGCTGTTCGGTACTAGTGTAATGGCTAACCGAATAATAGTCAAAATAGGGTATGTTTAAGCGTTTTCTCGCAATTTTCATATCTTAAATGCTCGATTATTATGAAGGATAACGATTAAAAATTGGATAGTAAACCGATTAGTCATAAACGAACAAAAGATGGAGGAGTGGCTGAATGAAACAACAAATGACAGATGGCGTCGATGCATTAATTATGGATGACCGAGATCATGTTGTGATGGCGCTGCGTGATGTTGAAGCTGAAGAAACCATTCGCTACAGAGATGGTGAGCAAATTCATGAAATAAAAGCACTTGATGTTATCCCATTCGGACATAAACTGGCGATTAAGGCGCTTAGTGAAGGACAGGAAGTGCGGAAATACGGCGAAACCATCGGGCGAGCGAGCATTGCCATTTTGGTGGGGCAGCATGTTCATGTCCACAATATTGAAGGAATACGCGGCAGAGGCGATATAGCCGGGAAGGTGGAAGCATGAGCACATTTATGGGGTACGAAAGAGCGAACGGAGATATTGGCATCCGCAATCATCTGCTCATCATTCCAACAGTCATCTGTTCCAATCAGGTTTGCAACCGAATCATGCAGCTAGTACCGGGTACGGTGGCCATTCCTCATCAGCATGGCTGCAGCCAGATCGGAGCGGACAAGGAACGTACTTTCGAGGTGCTGTCGGGAACTGGGAAAAATCCAAATGTAGGCGGAGTGATCATCATCAGTCTAGGGTGTGAGGTAGTGGATCCCTACGCGCTTGCAGAGGATATTCGTAAAACCGGCAAACTGGTGGAAGTATTTGATATCCAGTCGGTTGGCGGCTCGGTGAAAGCGATCCAGCATGGAACGGAACTAGCCAAACAAATGATGGCGGAGCTTGAGCGTCAGCCGAAAGTACCTGTTCCGCTGTCAAAGCTCAAGGTAGCCGTGAAATGCGGCGGCTCCGATGCCACTTCCGGCTTGTCGTCGAATCCGGCACTTGGTGAAGCCGCGGACTCTTTAATCGCAGCAGGCGGAACAATCGTTATCGGCGAGACGACCGAAATTATCGGCGCCGAGCATGTGCTGGCACAGCGCTGTGTCACGCCGGAAACAGCGGATATGCTTTATCATATTGTCGGCCGTTTCGAGAAAGAGGTAGAGCGGATGGGCGCTGACATGCGGGGCGGCAATCCGAGTCCCGGCAATATTGAAGGCGGTCTTTCTACGATTGAAGAGAAATCATTAGGCTGCATTAGCAAATGCGGGAAAGCACCCATTAAAGGAGTTATCGAATACGCAGAACAAATACCGGAGGGCGGACTCTACTTCATGGACTCGCCGGGCAATGATATCGAATGTGTATCGGGCATGGCAGCGGGGGGCGTTCATATCGTTTGTTTTACGACGGGGAGAGGAACGCCAACGGGGGCAGCAGTCGTGCCAGTTATCAAAATTACAGGGAATAAACGGATGTTTGAGCGGATGGAAGATAATATGGACGTCGACGTCAGCGATATGCTGGGCGGCATGCTGAGTTTGGAGTCGGCAGGAGAGAAAATATGGCAAGAAATCATAGATGTAGCGGATGGGAAATGGACGAAGGCAGAAACGCTGGGCCATCAAGAATTCAGCATTAACCGTATCGGACCTAGCCTATAGAAACATTTTGTGAGCCACGTGGTTAGTTTTGGGGCATGAATTCGAATATAGAAGGGAGCTTAGTATATGAGACTAGCGGATAAGATTGTCCTCATTACCGGTTCAGGTTCAGGCATTGGCAGGAGCTCGGCGCTGCTATTCGCCAAGGAAGGCGCGTTTGTTGTTGTTAACGATCTGAACGCAGATAAAGGAAATGAAACGGTAGAAGAGATCAACTCCCTAGGGGGGCGGGCTTCGTTTGTTTATGCGGATGTTACTGATCCAGATTCCGTTCAATCCATGGTAAGCGAAACGCTTGCTGCGCACGGCCGAATTGACGTCCTGTTCAATAATGCCGGCATTAGCGGTGTAGGGGCGCTTCATGAGGTGGAGCCGGATGACTGGGATCGCGTGATCCGGGTCAATATTCGCGGGGTTTACTTGCCTTCCAAGTATGTCCTGCCTCATATGATGGAACGAGCGAGCGGCACGATTATTAACATGTCTTCCTGTATTGCAGAGATGGGTCTTGCAAACCGCGCGTCTTATGCAGCTACCAAAGGAGCGGTACTGGCACTTACCAAATCGATGCAGGTAGATTATGCTAAGTACAATATTCGTGTAAATGCACTTTTGCCGGGTACAATTATGACGCCGTTTGTTGAAAACTATTTACGCACTTCTTACGAGGACCCAGAGGCTGCCATCGCATCGCTAAAATCACGGCAGCTCAGCAATGAATTAGGCCGTCCGGAAGATGTAGCGAAGGCAGCACTGTTTCTTGCATCCGATGAGTCGAGCTTTATGATGGGCTCACCGCTTTATATTGATGGAGGCGTTGTGTTCGGCAAAAATGCCTGACGCTGCAGTATGGATCATCCACAAAAGAGAGGAAGATAACTATGAAATTGCTTGTCATTCAAAAAGAAAATGGCTCTCATTTAGGAGTTAAATTAGCGAGTGGCGTCTTGGATATTGTTGAGGCACTGAAAATCAACAATAAGCCGAATGTACCGACAGCAGTTATGGAAGTGATCGAAGGTGGCTCGGACGCGCTTGGTGCGTTAAGTCAGTTTGTGGAGGAAGTCTCCGCAGCTTCAGAACAATATTCTGCTGCCCTATACCGCGAAGAGGATATTACATTCGGCCCATGTGTAACCGAGCCGGGCAAAATTATTTGCATCGGACTGAACTACCGCAAACACGCGCATGAGACCAACGCTCCAATTCCTGCGTATCCGATTTTGTTCAACAAATTCGATAACACCGTGGCTGCTCATGGAGAAGATATTCCGCTTCCAACAAAGGTGACAAGTCAGGTTGATTATGAAGCTGAACTGGTTATCGTCATCGGCAAGAAAACAAAGTATGTCGAGAAGGAGCAGGCGCTGGAGCATGTATTTGGTTATTGCTGCGTCAACGACTTGTCCGCAAGGGATCTGCAAATGCGCACGCAGCAGTGGCTGCTTGGCAAATCACTGGACAAGTTCAGCCCGCTCGGCCCTTATTTGGTCACTGCAGATGAAATTGCAGACCCTAACAATCTGTCCATTGGCTGCACGGTTAACGGTGAAGTACGTCAGCAGTCCAATACTTCGGATATGGTTTTTAGCTGTGACGAAATTGTAAGCTATGTCTCACAGCATATGACATTGTCGCCAGGCGATATTATTCTTACTGGAACGCCTGAGGGTGTTGTACTCGGCTACCCAGAAGAGAAGCGGGTATGGCTGAAGGCTGGCGATACGGTTACGATCGAAATCGAGAAGCTGGGTTCGCTGACGAATCGGTTTGTAGAGGAAGTTCAGTAAACAGCATAGATCAGCGAGTGGAGAAAGCCTGTTTCATTGAGGCTTTCTTTTTTTATTATTAAAGAATGACATGCGGTTGGCTATAAACGGGCTCGTCCAGCGGATAACATCTCAAGATTATTTCACTAACGAACTGTATTATGCTTATTACGCAGAAAACGTCCTTTCTTTAATTTTAACGAACCTTATTAACGTTATTGCATGCTTTATAAGTGGTTATGAGCAACTTTTCTCGAAATAACGATTCTAGAGTTCGTTACAAATATAAGCCATGATGAATGTTTTAAATAAGGGTTATTCGGTTCGCAAGCTATAAATAGGATGAGGGAAGGACATCGTTTTGCCTAAGCTCTATCAAAAAAAAACAGGGTCTGTTTCAAGTGGAGGTCATTCTACTTTTGAGTCAGTCCCTTTTTTTCATCCAAAAAGTTGGCGGCAAATCTTTCATTCCGACAGCCGCAGTGCGGAAATTCAATAATAGAATGACGGATACGTGAAAGAAAGAAAGTCTCCGGTATTCTATCATAATAAATAAGAACACAATCAACCAATCGAGATGGGGGTATTTCGCCGAATGACTATTGAAGCAGGCATTAATATTTTTTCCGTATACAGGGAGCTTGGTGAGGATTACTTTGGAACGCTGGAGAAGGTTGCTGCTGCAGGGTATGTAAATATTGAGCTTATTGGATTCAATATGAAGTCCTTTACACGATATATCGATGAAATTCCTATGGAAGCGGTTCGAGATAAGTTTCGTGAGCTTGGTCTAAATGCAGTTGCGGTTCATGAAGGCACGATGCCAGGGCAAGAATTGATTTCGCATGACTGGGATTCGCTTATGAAGTATTACGCGGGTATCGGCTGCCAACGAATCGTGCTCCCATCCGTGTGGATCAAAGATCGTGAGGATACGCTGAAAGCTGCGGAGCAAATGAACAGTGTCGGCAAAAAAATGAAGGATGGCGGGTTTAAGTTCTATCTGCATAATCACGCGCATGAGTTTAAAGCGGTCGGTGATCAAACGCTGTTCGACTTGATTTTGGAAAATACAGATCCATCCTATGTGAAATTTGAAATCGATATGGCATGGGTCGTACGTGCAGGCATAGATCCGATTCATGTGTTAGAGAAGCTTGGAGATCGTTGTGATATTGTCCACCAGAAGGACATAAGCAAAAACCTATCCGGCCAGCTCAATATTATGGAAGCTATGCAGCTAGGCAGTGAAGAAGGGCTTGAACCATTTCAAATCTATCAGAAGCATATTGGCCCTGGAGACTTCGTTGACCTTGGCACAGGCAGGTTTGATTTTGCAGCTGTGTACGAGCAAATCCGCGCAATGGGGCATGTCCGTTATGCGCTTGTGGAGAATGAGGGCGAGTCGGAAGACAAGTTTGGCAGCATTCGCAAGGATCTAACCGTGCTTCAACAATATGTATAGCCCATAAGGAGGAGAATGTTCAATGAACAAAGGAAAACTTAAGATCGGTATCATCGGCTGCGGTGGTATTGCGAGCCAGAAGCATATGCCATCGTTAGCCAAGCTTTCACATATGGGTGAAATGGTTGCCTTCTGTGATGTTATTGAAGAGAAAGCGCAAAAGGCAGCTCAGGATTTTGGAAGCGAGGGCGCTAAAGTTTATGTCGATTACAAAAAGCTGCTCGAAGACGAATCTATTGATGTTGTTCATGTATTAACACCGAACCTGCAGCATTCTTATATAACAGTTGATGCACTAGAAGCGGGCAAACATGTCATGTGTGAGAAGCCAATGGCGATCAACTCAATTGAAGCCAAAAAAATGGTAGATGCGGCTAAGCGGACAGGCAAGAAACTGACTATTGGCTATCAGAATAGATTTAGAAATGACTCTCAAATTTTGCATAAGGCATGCCGTGAAGGTGATTTAGGAGACATTTATATGACTAAAGCTCATGCCGTGCGCAGACGCGGAGTGCCGACATGGGGTGTCTTTCTGGATAAAGAGCAGCAGGGCGGCGGACCGTTAATCGATTTAGGCACGCATGCGCTGGACTTGGCATTATGGTTCATGGATAACTATAAGCCGAAATCGGTGAGTGGTTCTGTCTATCATAAAATGGCGGATAAGTTCGAAGGCAATATGATGGGTGCATGGGACCCGGAAAGATATGATGTAGAAGACTCGGCTTTTGGATTTATTAAAATGGAAAACGGCGCTACGATTTTCTTGGAGGCGTCATGGATATTAAATACAACCGATGCTAAAGAGGCGATGACTACGCTTTGCGGGACAGAAGGCGGAGCAGAAATGAAAGCTAGCTCAACATTTGGGAAAAGCGATGTCATCTTTAATAGCGCCAAACACGGACAGCTTGTAGAGACGAAACCTTCCTTTAGCGGGGGCATTGCTTACTTCGGTCCAGGGGCTGAGGATGATGGGGTGAAAGAGGCAAGACAATGGCTGGATAGTATTATTAATGATACCGAGCCTCTCGTAAAACCAGAGCAAGCTTATGTGGTCACGCAAATTTTAGAGGCGATCTATAAATCAGCTGAAACGGGCAAAGTTGTAGAATTTGAATAAAGTTCCAATTAATTTAACGGAGTAACAATATAAAAGGGAGCCTTTCCATCAGTGGGAAGGTTTTTCCGCTAGTGAGAGGGAATACGTTAATGTCTGAATATGATAATCGTCCTAGGAGGCAGTAATGACATGAGTGATAATTGGACTGAAACAAAATTGGAAACGATTACATATGTAAAAAATGAAGGCGGCCCAACACTCGGATATTCAGCTAATTCAGGCGTAAATATTATAGTGGAAGATGGTTTTGCATTTAAAGACCTCAATAAGGATGGGAAGCTGGATAAATACGAGGACTGGCGCTTGCCGGCAGAAGAGCGAGCAAAGGATTTAGCCTCAAAAATGTCCATCGAGCAAATTGCCGGTTTGATGTTGTACAGCGCGCATCAGGCTGTTCCAGCTTCACATGGCTTTTTCACCGCCTCTTATAATGGCAAGCCTTATTCGGAGAGCGGTGCGAAGCCGCATGATTTATCCGATGAACAAATAAAGTTTTTAACCCAAGACCATCTGCGGCATGTGCTCCTTACTTTTGTTGAAAGTCCGGAGATTGCTGCTCATTGGAACAATAAAGTACAAGCCTTGGCCGAAAGTACAGGTTTGGGCATCCCGGCGAATAACAGCAGCGATCCGCGCCATGGGTCCGATGCGAGCAAGGAATATAATGCAGGGGCGGGAGGCGCAATTTCCATGTGGCCCGAAACGCTGGGGCTTGCAGCAGCTTTTGATCCTGAGCTTGTTCATCAGTTTGGAAAGATCGCTGCTAAGGAATACAGGGCGCTTGGCATTGCAACCGCTCTTTCTCCCCAAATCGATATCGCGACCGATCCAAGGTGGTCACGCTTCGACGGCACGTTCGGAGAGGATTCAAGACTGTCAGCCGATTTGGCAAAAGCCTATGTCGACGGATTTCAGACCTCGTTTGAAGAAGAGTCTCCATCAGACGGCTGGGGATCAGGAAGCGTAAATGCGATGGTCAAGCATTGGCCGGGCGGCGGTTCGGGCGAAGGCGGCAGAGATGCTCATTTTGGATACGGCAAATTTGCTGTATATCCAGGC
Source organism: Paenibacillus sp. NRS-1760 (assembly GCF_050467785.1). NCBI lineage: Bacteria > Bacillati > Bacillota > Bacilli > Caryophanales > Paenibacillaceae > Paenibacillus > Paenibacillus sp. NRS-1760. Next base: position 145,643 of record NZ_JBITPK010000014.1, read on the forward strand.
AACAACTTCGAGGAGCATCTGATCCCGTTCTTGGACGGAGCATTCAAGCTCTCAGGAGGGACGGAGAAAGCATCGGCCATCATGCCTTATTATACGATTTCCTATAATCAAGATCAGGTGAATGGCGAGAATGTCGGCAATGCTTACAACGCTCACATCATCGGAAACCTGCTTCGTGATAAATATGGCTACGATGGTGTCGTGTGCACGGACTGGGGAATTACGGACGATGAAGGCACTGATATTACACGATTATTTCCAGGAGGACGTGCATGGGGAGTTGAGGAAGGTTATACCGTCTCGGAGCGTCATTACAAAGCACTTATGGCCGGAGTAGATCAATTCGGTGGAAATAATGATGCGGGTCCTGTCATTGAAGCTTACCATATCGGTGTGGCAGAGCACGGTGAAGCTTATATGCGAGCAAGGTTTGAGCAGTCAGCGGTAAGGCTCTTGAAGAACATGTTCCGCGTCGGCTTATTCGAGAACCCGTATTGCGATCCCGAACAAACGACTCGCATTGTCGGTAATGCTGAATTTATGACAGCAGGCTACGAAGCGCAGCTCAAATCACTCGTATTGCTTAAAAACAAAGGAAACGTTCTCCCGATACAGAAACTGAAGACGGTCTATATTCCTAAACGCTTCAGACCAGCAGGTACCAATTGGATCGGATTCCCGACTGCTGCATTTGACGGATATCCCGTCAATATGGATGTTATACAGAAATATTTGAAGGTAACGGATGACCCGGAGAAAGCTGATTTTGCAATGGTGTTCATTACGGGGGCAGATTCCGGCAGCGGATACAGCAAGGCAGATGCTGAAGCAGGTGGAAACGGTTATGTTCCGATAAGCTTGCAATACGCCCCTTATACCGCAGAGCATGCTAGGGAAATTAGTATAGCCGGCGATGATAGAGATGTGTTAAACCGCTCCTATAAGGGGAAAACGGTAACGACCACAAATGCTTCGGACTTGGAGGCTGTACTGAGAACGAAAGAGGTTATGAAAGGCAAACCTGTCATTGTGTCGCTGCAATTATCGAAGCCTTCTATCGTTGCAGAATTTGAAGCAGAGGCCGATGCAATCATTGCTGCATTTGGGGTACAGGATCAAGCGATTCTAGATATTATTACAGGTGAAGCAGAGCCTTCAGGGCTGCTGCCGATGCAGATGCCTGCTAATATGAAGACCGTTGAGGAGCAGCTGGAAGATGTTGCACACGATATGGAAGTACATGTTGATTCCGAGGGGAACGCCTATGATTTTGCATATGGCTTAAACTGGAGCGGGATTATCGTGGATGATAGGACGAAACGCTACGGCAAGAAAAAATAGTTTGATAACGTGCGGCCGGGGATTAATCCCCGGCTAATAGTTGTATATAGCTCTATTTTTTATTTAAGAGGCAAATGGGGGCTTAGCAGATCTTGAAATTACTTAATCGTTCTCTCTTTAATTCGCTTCGATTTAAGCTGGTAACAGGGCTTATGCTTATTATGATTCCGATGGTTTCCTTTCTTATTTATAACAATTTGTATTCCATTGATGTCGTTCGTAATCAAGTGGCGCAGTCCAACAGCAATATGCTTAATCTATACATGGGTTTGATTGACATGACGCTTGAGGATATAGATAGCTACATGCTCAAATTTACTGCGGAAGAATCCGGATTGAATATTCTCGATAGTCTCCCAGAAGCAGATGTGGATTTATACAATTTGCAGCGAATTTGGCTATTTACAGAGTTAAGAGACAATGCGACTTATTATAAAGCATTGGACTATTTTTTTATTTATTCACCCTTGAATCAGGATTTGTTGTTCGCGCCTAAGCTGACGGGCTCTGCTTATACCAACAATGATTTCATCAAGGAAGGAATTGTTGCACTTCTGAACGATGAACAAGCGATGAAAAGCTATCAGTACGATAAATGGTCTGTGCTGAATTTGAAAGAACAAAATTATTTGCTGCATATGATTAAGGCTGGCAACCTGTACATTGGGGCAGGGGTAAATGTGGACGGAGTTATGGACCCGCTCGACTTTCTAGACCTCGGATCGGAAGGCAGGTCGCTGCTTGTTGATGAGAGCAATAGGCCGCTACAGGACGAGGACTTTTTCGAAAAAAATAAAATCGATTTATCCTATATCTCTAAGACGTATCAGCTTTCCGGCGCAGACAACAATTACCTCGTCATGGGCGAAAAGTCAGGCAAAGGTGAATTTGGATTAGTAGCTGTCGTACCTGAGCAAAATATTTTGGAGAAGCTTCCTTATCTGCAAAGAATCATTGTGCTTATTGCGACAGGCTCGATTCTCATTCTTGTGATTGCTTTGTATTTTCTGCGTAAAGTGGTCCTGCTGCCGATCAATCGAATTATTGTCGCCATGCGCAAAATCAAAGAAGGTTATATGGAGGCAAGAATACCGAATAAACCGACCTCCAATGAATTCGAAATGATGAATGAAACGTTCAACAGCATGGTCTGCGATATTCAACAATTAAAAATTGACGTATATGAGGAGCAATTGATTAATCAGAAAGCAGAGCTGAAACAGCTGCAGCTGCAGATTAACCCTCACTTCTTTTTGAATAGCTTAAACATCGTATATTACTTGGCGCAAGAGAAGAAGTACGAATTAATACAGGAGCTGTCCCTCTCCTTGATCCGCTATTTCAGGTTTATGTTCCGCAGCCAGACGGATTACGTGCTTCTGCAGGATGAGCTAAATCATAGTGAAAACTATTTGAAAATCCAGACCTTCCGCTTTCCCGGAAGCTTTACGTACGACATCGCTGTTGAAGGCGAGCTGAGGGAATGTTATATTCCTCCGTTAATTATCCAGAGCTTTGCCGAGAATACGATAAAACACGCAATTAACACGGATGAGCCGACTCATATTGCGATAACGATTGGAAGATGCGAATTGATGCCAGAAGAGAGGTTACGAATTCAAATTCATGATACAGGCCGGGGCTTCTCCGAGGAGGTCTTACAGAAGCTGCAGCAGGAAATTAATTTAATGAATGAAGATGGGGAGCATATTGGCATTTGGAATGTAAGACGCAGATTGCGGCTGTTATACGGGGACAAGGCGAGCATGGCTTTTTATAACGAAGATGGTGCAGCAGTTGAAATAACGATGCCTTTAACGAAAGAAATGAGGTCGTGAATATGTACCGTTTATTAATCGTTGATGATGAGATCTTTATCGCAAATGGCATTAAATCGAGTGTGAAATGGAGAGAGCTCGGCATTATAAGTGTCACTCTCGCACATAATCTTCGGCAAGCGAAGGAGGAATTTAGTCTTCAGCCATTTGATATGATGATTTGTGATATAGAAATGCCGCAGGGCAGCGGGCTGGAGCTCTTTGAATGGGTGCGTGAACAGTATCCCCAAACCGAATGTGTTTTCCTTACCTGTCACGCTGATTTTCAATATGCGAAAAAAGCTCTTCAGCTTGGCAGCTTCGAGTATTTGTTGAAGCCCGTTCCGCATGATGAATTGAAGCTTGTAATGACGAAGCTAATCGAGAAAATCAGGAAGGAGCGGGAATCGGCAACGATGGTGGCCGAGCGTTTTTGGCAGGATGTACTGAAGCAAGCCATTCCGTCTAATCAGGATAAAATGTTGGAGGTTATCGGTAAGCAGAAGCTTCCATACACGAGATCTATGACATTTCTGCCGGTTCTTATTAGTATCGAGCATTGGGAGAAATCATTAACCGCCCGTGATCTGCAAATTATGGAGTATGCGCTCCACAACGCCCTTGAGGAGGTCGTTATTCAGCGTGCTGCTAGTGCACAAATCGTCCGGATGAACGCTGATTACATGCTCATTGTGTTTGCACAGGATGTTATGCAAACAGAAGATGGCAAGCTTTTTAGCAAAGAAATCAAAAGGCGCTGTCAGTCTTTTATTGAGATGAGCAATCATTATTTATATTGTCACGTGTCCTGCTATATTGGCAAATCGGCACAAGTCCATGAAGTGCGGGATATGGTGGAAGGCTTGATCGCTTTTAAAAAGAATCAAGTTAATATGGCAGACTGTGTGATGTTCATCGATGATCCAATAAAGAAGGAATCGCAGATTCCAATGCCGCCCATGAATGTATGGTCGGAGCTCATTAAGCAAGGGAATAAGAAAAAGGTACTCGATGAATCGCAGCAGTTTTTGGACTCATGGAAACGAATTGAGTGCTTAGGCGCCAAAAGGCTGCAGCAATTTTATCAAAGCTTTCTGCAAATGGTTCTGCATACGCTGCATGAGCAGGGACTGCGCGCGGATGAAATCTTTTCGGATCATTTGACGCCAGAGCGTATTTTGTCAGCGACACGAAGCGTGACGAACCTTCAGAATTGGGTGCGGGATGTGCTTGAGAAGGCGCTCGTCCATATGGAAAAGCTGGATTCGACGGAGACGGTGGTCGAGAAGATCAAGCGCTACATTGCGCTTCACATCGATGAGGAGCTGTCCAGACAATATATCGCCGATTATATTGGGTTAAGCCCAGATTACATCGTTAAACTGTTTAAGAAAGAGACGGGACTCTCGATATCCGATTATATTTTGAAAGAAAGAATCAATCTTGCAAAGGAGCTGCTCGCAAGAACCGATACCACGATCAGCAACGTCGCACTCGCGGTTGGCTTCTCGAATTTTTCGTATTTTTCTACTTTGTTTAAAAAAGAAGTATCGATGACACCCCAGTATTATCGCAAAGGCTGTCCGTCCAAATAAACGATGCCGTTAGAGGATTAGAGACCCTCTAACGGCATTTTTCTTTTCCCGTTTATGATGTCGGAAACTCGAAAGTCGGATGTCGGATTATTAGTAGTGGCTCTATTTTGTATGCGCTACTATTAGTTAAGCAACATATTAAATAAAGCCAAAGGTGGTTGAGACCCGTGCAAGCAAATCCTGAGACGTCACCCTCTAATATGAAGCAGGTCTCATTGAAGACGAAGAAGAAAGCAGCATTCGCATCGGAGTTGAGAAAGGTTAAGAAATATCGCGCCCTCGTACTGATGGCGCTGCCCGGCCTTTTGTACCTGCTGATTAACAACTATTTGCCGATGTTCGGAATCGTGATCGCATTTAAGGACATCAATTTTGCCAAAGGAATTATGGGAAGTGACTGGATTGGCTTTAAAAACTTTGAGTATTTGTTCAAAACAACGGACGCTTACATCATTACAAGAAATACGCTGCTTTATAATATTACCTTTATCCTGCTGAATACGGGGATTGCATTAGCGCTTGCGATAATGCTTAATGAAATTCGCAAACGTTTCTTATCAAGGCTGTATCAGACGCTAATCCTGCTTCCCTTTCTAATCTCAATGGTTATTGTCGGCTATCTGGTGCTCGGCTTCCTCGATGTTGAGAACGGATTCATGAACAAAACCTTGCTTCCGACGATGGGGCTTGATCCTATCTCTTGGTACAGTGAGACCAAGTATTGGCCATGGATTTTAACGCTCGTAAGCGTGTGGAAAGGCGTGGGCAATTTGTGCATCATTTATTTGGCAGCAATCATCGGCATCGATAATGAGTATTACGAGGCAGCAACGATCGACGGAGCTAACCGGTGGCAGCAAATTACGAAGATTACGCTTCCGCTCGTATCGCCGGTTATTACGATTATGACCTTGCTCGCCATTGGACGCATTTTCTACTCCGATTTCGGCTTATTCTTCCAGGTTCCTCTTAACACAGGCGCGCTGATGCCGGTTACGAATACGATTGATACCTATGTTTATCGAGCATTGATTAACCTCGGCGACATCGGGATGTCCTCGGCCGCAGGTTTGTACCAAGCATTTGTCGGTTTCATTTTGGTCATTTTATCGAATGCGGTCGTACGAAAATACAACAAAGACAACGCGTTGTTTTAGAAAGGGAGATGTATCATGCAAGCATCGGGGAAGCTCTATCAATGGATCATTAACATCGTTATGCTAGTGTTCACTTTTTTCTGCATCATGCCGTTCTGGCTGCTGTTCTCCGCCTCCCTTACCGATGATATGGAGCTTGTTCGCAGCGGTTATGCATTTTTCCCTGATAAAATAAGCTTCTCCGCATACCACTATTTGTGGAACAGCTCTTCTGACATTATAAGGGCATACAGCATTACGGTTTTAACGACTATAATTGGTACGACGCTTGGACTTACGCTTACTGCGATGGTCGCTTATCCGCTTTCGCGTCTAGAAATGCCGTTTCGCAATACGCTCGCATTTTATGTATTTTTTACGATGTTGTTTAACGGAGGCCTTGTACCGACGTACTTGCTATACACCAACTATTTTGATTTAAAAAATACGATGCTGGCCTTAATTATACCGGGCCTTTTGATGAACGGATTTTTTATCATATTGATGAGAACCTTTTTTGCAAGCTCAATTCCGACAGCGATTATTGAATCCGCCTATATCGACGGGGCAAGGGAATGGAAAATATTTTACCGGATCGTATTGCCGCTCTCGACGCCGGTGCTTGCTACAGTAGGATTATTTTACACCATTTTATATTGGAATGACTGGTTTAATGGCTTAATCTATCTTACAGACAGTCACTACTATAGCCTTCAAAACCTTCTCAATCGGATATTGCTGGACGTACAGTTTTTACAATCTTCTACGCAGGCAGGCAGCCGTAATGCAGATATTGGAGCGAATATTCCACTTGCGCCAATGCGGATGGCAATGGCCGCAATTGGGGTCATTCCACTGTTGATCGCCTATCCGTTTTTCCAAAAGTATTTCGTTAAAGGTCTGACGATTGGTGCTGTTAAAGGATAAATCTTTCATAGACGCTATAACGGCATGAATCATGCATTTATAGATAGAATCGGATCACAAATAAAAATAGGGAGGTCACAGCAATGAGAAAAAACAAGTTTGTGGCAAAAACGCTTCTCTTAATCGTACTAGCTTTCGCAATGGTGATCAGTGCATGCGGCAATGGAGACAACAAGGGCACTAATGCAGGCAACGACGGGAAAACAGCAGAAGGAAAAAGCGGCAACGGCAGCGGGGAGCTTAAGCCTGTTGAGCTAGTTATGGTATTTCCAGTCGGGGGCGAGCCTAAGGATTTAAAGCTGGTTCAGGATGAAATCAACAAAATGACGAAGGCAAAAATCAATGCGACAGTAAAGCTGGTACCTATCGGCTTTGGCGCATGGGCTCAGCAGAAGACACTAATGATGTCGGGTAATGAACAGGTGGATTTGATCGTAAGTGGACTTGGAACCTACAGCCAAGATGTAGCTAAAGGGCAGTTGCTTGAGCTTGATGGATATTTGGCTGATAAAGGACAAGGGGTAACGGAAGCGCTAGATTCCCTTGATCCGGCTTTCTTAAATGCGACGAGAATTGATGGGAAAATATATGCTGTACCAAGCATCAGGGATTTGGCAGCAGATTATGGCATTACGATGCGTAAGGATTTGGTTGAAAAATATAACATTGATACTGCCGCAATTAAATCATTGGATGATTTGGACGCTGTATTCAAAACAATTAAAGATAATGAACCGGATATGATTCCGACAGTTAAGTATGGAACATCTATTCTCGATATTTACGTTCTTAGCTACTTTGATAACTTGGGCGAAGGCTTTGGCGTGCTTCCAGGCTATGACAATAACCTGAAGGTTGTTAATATGTATGAGACGCCGGAATATGCCGAAATGCTGAACACAGTAAGAAGATGGAATCAAGCAGGTTATATTGCCAAGGATGCAGCTACAAGCACAGAAACGCAATATAACTTAGTGAAATCAGGCAAAGCATTCTCGTTCATATCCCATATGAAGCCGGGTATTGAGACGCAGGAATCAAGATCTACAGGCAAAGAGATGGTATCTGTACATTTCAAACCTGCGGCAACAGCGACGACTAATATCATATCGATCATGTGGAGTATTGCAAGAAACTCGAAGGACCCTGAGAGAGCGATGATGCTGCTGAATATGATGTATACCGATAAAGACTTCATCAACCTGCTGGATTACGGGATTGAGAACAAACATTACGTGAAGATTTCCGACAATGTCATTGATTACCCGCAAGGCGTGGATGCCACAAACTCAGGCTACAACCTGCAAATGGGCTGGATGTTTGGCAACCAATCGCTTTCACACATTTGGAATGGCGATGATCCAGAGCTTTGGAATCAGCTGGCTGAATTTAATAGAAACGCCGTGAAATCAAAAGCGCTTGGCTTTACTTTTAATGCAGATGCCGTCAAAACAGAAATTGCGGCAGTAACGAATGTGCAAAACCAGTACAAAATTGCATTGGAGACCGGAACGGTCGATCCTGTTTCGAAGCTGCCTGAATTCAATAAACAGCTGAAAGCAGCGGGAATAGATAAGATTATCGCAGAGAAACAAAAACAGCTGGACGCTTGGGCGGCAGCTAAAAAATAGGCAGAAGCTGAATGGGGCTGCTCCGAAAGTAGATAACTACTTTCGGAGCAGCCCTATTTTATTTATATAAGATCTAAATTATTCAACTTTCGCAGTGTAAAAGTGAGCCTATTGGCAGACGCCACTCTTCAGCGCAATAGCAGTAAGCAGATGGAACTCCTAGCTCGAGTGCTCGACCATACAACAGGCCGTTTTGCCGACCGGAGATATGCCCACCATCGTAATCTAGCCAAGCTATCCTGCACTATTGCAATAATTTTATGATTTTTTCCTATCGAGATGTTGCTATATTGCACGGATGATCTGTAGTGAATGGTTATCAGCTTCATCAGGGCCTAATCAGACATCTACCATGTACGTTATACAACATAGGTGTACAGGCTCGGACAAAATCAGCGCGTAGCCTGTAAAAGTACAGGATAGCACAAGCCGACTACGAACAATTAAGGCTGCAAACACATTTTGCGTCCCTATTTGCTATCCACGGGTTATGAAACCATTCAATTTATAACCTGGAAAGACATTCGTGCCCTACAAAGAAGGTTATAGCCATCCTGTTTTTAGTGAATGGAGAGATAATCGCATCAAGTTACCAAAAATGGTCATCGGTCTACTCTATTTATGCCGGATGGCAGCTTTTACAATGGTGGTACGCAGTAAGCAATAGCGTTGCCTTTCAACAAAGCGAGGCCATAACAGAGCATGGAGGGAGTTGCAAAATGAAGCTGTCACTTAGCATGTGGAGCATGCACAGAACCGTGAGAGAAAACGGATGGAAGGTGCTGGATTTTCTATCCTTTTGCAAGGATGAAGGGATTGAGGATGTCGAGCTGTTGAATGTGTTCTGGAAGGACGTTCTGGAGGAACTGCCAAACGTGCTTGCATTTGTGAGAGATAATGGCATCAAGGTTTCCAGCTACGCGGTAGCCAATGATTTCGTCAAGGCAACCGAGGAGGAAAGAGCAGGGGCGCTGAAGGAGATTACGGATGCCTACCCTGTTGCGAAGATACTGGGAACAAACGTCATCCGCGTGTTCTCCGGCAACCTTAGCGACATTGCAACCTACGAAGAAGCGCTGGACTGGATTGTGGATGGACTGAAAGAAGCTGCTGCGGTCGCTGAGAAGGAAGGCTTGGTTCTCTGTTTGGAAAACCACGGAAAGTTAGCGGGAAGCGGCGAGCAGGTCAAAACGATCATCGATCGGGTTGGTTCTCCGGCTCTGCGATCTACGTTTGACACAGGCAATTTTCTGCTCGTAGACGAGCATCCGACAGCTGCGCTTGAGACGCTGCTCCCCTATGTCTCGCATGTTCATTTCAAGGATTTTGAAATGCGTGAAGACGGTCGCTACAAGTCTCTCGGAGGCAAATCTTTTGAAGGAATCAACCTAGGAGACGGCGATGTTGAATTGGAGAAAATCGTGAACAAGCTGGTGGAGAATGGATACCGCGGAGCGTTTGTTCTTGAATATGAAGGTGTAGGCAGCGAGGCGGAAGGCATTCGGCGCAGCTATGACTATTTTACAACCATTATTTAACCCCAAAGGAGATAAGCGCATGGAACGAGAAGCAATGGTCGACATCGTAGTTGTAGGAGGAAGCACGGGAGGAGTTGCGGCGGCGCTGGCAGCGGCGAAGTCGGGCAAAACAGTTATCATGACCGAGGAGACGGATTGGATCGGCGGTCAATTAACGAGTCAGGCGGTTCCGCCTGACGAGCATCCTTGGATCGAGTCCTTCGGCTGCACCCAAAGCTATCGCCGCTTTCGCGAGGATATCCGCGCTTATTACCGGGATGCTTTTCCACTCACGACAGCGGCGCGGGAGAACGAACAGCTAAACCCAGGAGGCGGTACAGTCAGCCGTTTATGTCACGAGCCACGCGCGGCGCTGGCTGTTTTGGAGCGTCAGCTTGCTCCTTATGTACATAGCGGGCAACTGACGATATTGCGCCGCCATGTTCCAGTAAACGCCCATTGCGATGGCGATGCCATCGTCTCGGTGACGGTTAAAAGCTTGGACAGCGGAAATTCCGTGCTGCTAAAAGCTCCATATTTTCTCGACGCTACGGAATGCGGCGACCTGCTTCCGCTGGCCGGCGTTGAATACGTTACAGGTGCGGAAGCACGTGAAGAGACCGGGGAGCCTCATGCTGTAGAAGGAGAGGCGCTGCCCCAAGATATGCAGGGCTTTACCTATTGCTTCGCCATCGATTATCTGGAAGGCGAGGATCATACGATTCCAAAGCCAGAGCTCTATGATTTCTGGAAGGAATACAAGGCGGATTTCTGGCCGGATCGCCTGCTAAGCTGGACCGGCGTCAAGCCGGCAACGATGCAGCCGGTTCAGTACGGTCTTTTCCCTGGCGAAGGCGCTTTTTCGCTGTTCAAATATCGTCAAATCGCTGAGAAGGAGCACTACGTTCAAGGGACTTACAACAGTTCTATTTCGCTGGTCAACTGGCCGCAGAACGATTATTGGCTGGGCTCTATTATCGATGTGAAGCCGGAAGATAGGGAGCGTCACTTAAGCGAGGCGAAGCAGCTCAGCCTGTCGCTGCTTTATTGGATGCAGACAGAGGCTCCTCGCTCGGATGGGGGGAAAGGTTACCCTGGGCTAAGGCTTCGTCCCGATGTGGTGGGGACAGAGGATGGGCTTGCCATGTATCCGTATGTTCGGGAGTCGCGCCGAATCAAGGCGGAGTTTACGATTTTGGAGCAGCATGTTGCAACGGAAAGCCGTCCTGACGGCCGTGCGGAATATTTCTCGGATTCAGTGGGCATCGGCTGTTACCGCATTGATCTGCATCCCAGCACGGAAAATCAGCCCTATATAGATATATCGTCGCTGCCGTTCCAGATTCCTTTGGGCAGTCTCATCCCGGTAAGAGTGAACAATCTGCTTGCTGCTTGTAAAAATATCGGAACCACTCATATTACAAACGGCTGCTACCGGCTTCATCCGGTGGAATGGAATATTGGCGAGGCAGCGGGCTATTGTGCCAGCTTCTGCTTGGATCGCGGCTTGTCGCCAAGCGATGTCCGTTCTTCGGAGACAGAGCTTGCCGCTTACCAGAGGTTTCTGGCTGCAGAGGGCATCGAGCTGGAATGGCCTTCGCTGCGCGCAGTTTAAACTAAATTAACTTATGAGGTGAAAATCGCAATGAGCAATCCTATTCGAATTGGCGTAATCGGAGCTGGCTCCATATCAGAAATGCACTTTGGCTCCTACAGCAAAAACGTGGATGCCGTGCTGGTCGCTGTCTGCGACTTGAAGGAAGAACGGGCGAAGGCAAAGGCGGAGAAATATAACATTCCTAACGTTTACACCGACTACAACGAGCTGCTGGCGAACCCCGATATTGATGCGGTCAGCATCTGTACTTGGAACAACACCCATGCGGAGATCAGTATCGCCGCTCTGAAGGCAGGAAAGCATGTGCTTTGCGAGAAGCCGCTCAGCAAAACGGTGGAGGAGGCACGAGCGGTTGAAGCGGCTGTCAAGGAATCCGGTAAGACGCTGCAGGTAGGATTTGTCCGCCGCTATGCCTCCAATACGCGGATTGTAAAAGCATTTTTGGACAATGGTGAAATCGGCCCGATTTATTACGCCAAAGCTTCATGCATACGCAAGCTGGGCAACCCTGGAGGCTGGTTCGCTGATGTGGAGCGCTCCGGCGGCGGTCCGCTGATCGATATCGGCGTTCACGTCATCGATCTTTGCTGGTATTTGATGGGCAAGCCCAAAGTTAAATCCATTAGCGGCAACACCTACAACCGTTTAGGCAACCGCTCCAATGTGAAAAACTTGAAGTTCTACAAGGCAGCCGATTATGATGCAGCACTGAACACGGTTGAGGACATGGCCAATGCGCTGGTACGCTTTGAGAACGGGGCGTCGCTGCTGGTTGATGTCAGCTTTACGCTGCATGCGAAGCAGGATGAGCTGACGGTAAAGCTCTATGGCGAGAAAGGCGGTGTCGAGCTGGAGCCAGAGCTGACTTTAATTACAGAGAAGTATGACACGATTCTGAACGCCACGCCACAAATTGACAATCTCTCATTCGAATTTGTGCAGGGCTTCCAAGACGAAATAAATTACTTTGTTGAAGTTTGCCAAGGGAAGAAAAACACGATCAGTCCAGTGCAGGACGGCGTTGAAATCATGAAAATACTTTGCGGCGTGTACGAGTCGGCGACTCTAGGCAAGGAAATCCATTTCGACTAGGGGAGGCGTGGAATCGGCATGTCTGTAAATATCGGAAATCCCATAGGCGTCATTGTAGACAGCTTTGGCGTCGGCGTTAAGGAAGGGCTGAAGAAGGCGAAGGAGGTTGGTGCGGAGGGGGTGCAAATCTATGCCGTTTCAGGCGAGATGGACCCGGTTAATCTCGGCGCTGCCGCCCGCAGGGAGCTGAAGGCTTATATCGATTCATTAGGGCTGGAAATCAGCGCGTTATGCGGCGACCTGGGTGGCCATGGCTTCCAGGATAAATCCGTTAACGAGGAAAAAGTAGAGAAATCAAAGCGGATTCTCGATTTGGCGCTGGACCTCGGCACGACCATTGTAACGACTCATATCGGAATCGTGCCGGAGGATCAAGATGGAGAGGTGTTCGCTGTTATGCAGGAGGCTTGCCGCGAGCTGAATGAATATGCCAATAGCATGAAGGCCTATTTTGCTATCGAGACCGGCCCTGAGACGGCGGCCCATCTGAAAGGTTTTCTGGATACGCTAGGTGGCAGAGGGGTATCTGTCAACTTTGACCCTGCCAATATGGTGATGGTGACGGGGGATGATCCAGCGGAAGGGGTTCGCCTGCTTAAGGATTACGTCGTTCACACCCATGTCAAGGACGGCATACGCCGCAAGGTGGTAGATCCTCGCATGGTATATGGTGCGCTTGGCTATGAGCCGATGGATCATGCCAAAATTGCGGAGATGGTGAGCACGGGACAATTTTTCCGTGAGCTGCCGCTCGGCGAAGGGAATGTTGATTTCGACAGATACTTTACGGCGTTAAAGGAGATTGGATATAATGGCTATCTGACGATCGAACGCGAAGTTGGAGATCAGCCGGAGACCGATATACGCAAAGCGGTTCAATTTATTAAGAGTTTCCGCTAGCCCCAGTTATTGAATCTAAGATTTAAGCGGGCGCTTGTTGGAAGTACAATGGAAATAACAGATTTATTCACATTTGCTGGATTGGACGTAAAGCGGTTGCTGGAACGGCTATTGGAATAGGATGGGCTCAACAGCCTGCAAAGTTCGAATAGCCGTAAGGGCAGCCGCTTCTATTTATTCTAAATATAGGAAGTATATTCTATAGCGATATCCGTATTACCTTGTTATTTATGCAACCGCTTTAATGTATGTTCGCTTTAATGACATGAAAAGAAGCTTGGCCTGATGCATTATGCCTTTATACTCATATTAGTTGTATTTCGTGTTATTATAGTTAACATAATTTAGATAGATAACAGTGAGTAGGTGGGAAGGAGGCTGCTTTTGCTGGTTATGTACCGCAGTCTAGCGCTTGCTTGAAGGAGAAGTTGAATAGGGAGTAATGCCGGATGCATTCCGGAAAAGATGGAGGGGGAGCTATGGAGCGCAAAAGGTTCAACTGTCGTTTGATTGTTCGGATAATAGCGTTGTTAATGGTAGCTGCGACGGTGCCAAGCTGCAGCGAGTGGGAGAAGCTTGGCCAGCCGCTACCCACATCGCAGAGCCGCGTCGCGATTTCGATGGTCATTAACGATTTGGGCATGACATTCCCGGATGGTTCAGACGAAAACGATAATCCTTATATAAACTATATAAAGGAACGTACAGGACTGGATTTGCGGGTCAATATTCCCCCTCAGGAAGTTTATGAAGAGAAACTAAACGTCATTATGGCTTCCGGAAATCTCCCAGATCTCATTCACACGTTCAACCCGGTTTGGTTTGACGAATATGTCAAAAAAGGGGCTTTTACGCCGCTTGACGACTATATTAACGAATATGGACAAGATCTGAAGAAGTTTATTCCTGAAGAGGCTTGGGATCGAATGCGCTACGACGGAAAAATTTACGGCATTCCAAGTTTAACAGACGTGCAGGGCATCGAGTTGATGTATGTGCGGAAGGATTGGCTCGATAATCTAGGGCTGCAGCCGCCTAAGACGCTGGACGAATATTATGAAGTCATGCGCGCCTTTGCTAAGGAAGACCCTGACCGGAACGGGCTCAATGATACGATGGGCCTTATTTTGCTCGAGGACATGGGGCGGACAGCGCCGTTTTTTGGCGCTTTTGGTGTTCAATTGAATTCTTGGGTGGCGCGTGATGGAAAGCTGGTTAATGGCAGTACGCTGCCGGAGACCAAGCAAGCGCTCGCTTTTCTGGCAAAGCTTTACCGGGAAGGGCTGATTGATCCGGAATTCCCGCTTAACCGCAACAATGCTTTTATCGAAAAAATCGAGAACGGAAAGGTCGGCATGTTTTCCGCGACTTGGTACGATACGCGCGGACCCATCGCGGCAAGCAAAAAGAAAGATCCCAAGGCGGAATGGATTCCGCTTCAGTATCCCGTCGGACCTGAGGGGCACAGCGGCGTATATAACAAGGATTTAATCCGCGGTTACAACGTAGTGCCGGTCGGTAAGAAACATCCCGAAGAAGTGGTAAAGCTGCTTAATTTCATCGTGGGAGAGGGCAGGGAGACGTTGAAGCTTGGTTTTGAAGGCAAGATTTGGTCGATGAAAAATGGGAAAATGGTCACCGATTTTGTAGAGCATGACAAGCATTTGTACAGGGGCATCTACCAGTCGCTCGTCGATGTCATTGATCCTGTTATGGCTAAGGCTCGGTTGGATTCGCTCGGCGACTTTCACTTATACGATAATTTGCAGATGATTGAACAAAATTTAATAAAAAACGAATTTTTCGGAATTCCGACACCGGCGATGAGCAAGTATGCCGGACATTTAGAGGAGCTTGAGAGCATTTTTACACAAATCGTGATGGGCATCGTTTCGCTGGATGAGTTCGACAGCTTTGTGGAGGAGTGGTACCGCGAGGGTGGCGCAGAGGTTACAGCGGAAGTTAATCAATGGTACGAAGCCCGCTTGAGCGCCGGAGGGGGGAGATAAGCATGAGAAATCCCGTCAAATGGTTTCGGGATCGCTTTTCCCGCAAAATCCAGTTTCGGCTAACCTGCTATTTTATGTTGATTTTGCTGCCGCTCGTCTTGGTAAGCCTATTTGCCGTTGATCGCTCCCGCAGCATTCTGCATGACCAAGCGGTGGAGCGGTCCAGTACGGTACTGAATTCAGCTATGGACTATATTGATTTGACTTTGCAAAATGTGGAGGAGATTTCGACGCTGATTGCTACAGACCCTGTGTTTATCAAGCTGCTTGCAGATAACGGAGCGGAATTGTCGCCGCTCTCCATCGTCGATTTTTCGATGCTGCTGAAGCAGCTGTCGAATGTAAACTCTATTAATCATATCGTATCGCAAATATCCCTGTATCATCAGCCCTCCCATATGATGATTTCGACGAATTATGGAGGGAGAAGGCTGAGTAGCCCTGAGCAGCAGCAATGGCTTGAGAATACCGCCATTACTAGCGGGACGGAAATCACTTATCTGCTGGCGGAGGAGCCGATTGCCGGCAACGCGACCTTCGGCAGCTTAATTAATACCGATAGCGTATCGCTGCTGCGAACCATGGATTTGTACAACAACAATCGCAGAGCGGATGTAGTCATTATTACAGTGGACAAAAGCAAGCTGATCAATCTGATGAAGTCGCTGCTCCCATCGCCTTCGGCTACCATTTATTTGCACAGCGATACCGGCAAATTGATTGCCGGGACAGGCAAGCTCGACGGCGCAGAGCATACGCTTGCGGAGGGCGTGGGCATGCCTGGCCTTCCCCGCACGACGGATGCGGAGATGACCGTTTCTATCGATTCGGAGTATTCCAAATGGCGGCTGACGTTGATACAGCCCAAAAAAGAACTGTACGCCAAAACAGATCAGCTTCGATTGTATACGTTAGCTATTATTTTCGTAAGCGTCCTTCTGGCGCTGGGCATATCCTGGCTCGTTTATATCGGTATCGCTTCTCCGGTAGATAAGCTGTTCAAGGGCATGAAGCGTCTGGGTACGGGAAATATGAATGTGCATCTGGAGAATACACGGCACGACGAGCTGGGTTATTTGACGGAAGCGTTTAATCGGATGGTCGTAGACCAGAAGCGGCTAATTGAAGATCATTACGAGCAGCAGCTGAGGCTGGCCAAGACGGAGCTTCAATTTTTGCAAACCCAGATTAACCCTCATTTTTTGTATAATACGCTGGATTCAATTAACTGGACAGCTAAAAATTACGAGGCGGATGAAATTAGCGAGATGGTGCTGAATTTGTCGCGTTTTTTCCGTCTAAGCCTGAACAAGGGCAAGGATGTATTTACGATTGACGAAAGCTTGTCGCATCTGCATTATTACATTCGCATTCAGCAAATCCGTTACTTGGACAGCTTTGAGGTGGAATACGACATTCAGGAGGATTGCCGCCCCATCCCGATTCTGAAGCTGCTGCTGCAGCCGCTTGTGGAGAATGCTATCCTGCATGGGATGGAAGGGAAAACGGAAGGCGGAAAACTTGTTATTTCCGGCCGAATAAAAGATGGAGAGGCCGTTCAGGTCACCGTAAGCGATAATGGTTCAGGGATGAGTTCGCAGCGACTAGCCTATATTCAAGAAGAAATGAAGCGGCTGGGACAGCGCGAAGCGAATCTGTTTTCGCTGGAGGACGAGGAGACGGGTGACCTGTTCGGCCTGCGCAATGTAATGACTCGCATTAAGCTTTATTACGGCAAGGAAGCTGAATTGATTGTCGAAAGTGTGCAAGGACATGGAACCTCGGTCACCATTTCGCTGCCGCTGGATCAATGCAAGGAAAGTTTTCGTGCTGTAACTCACCATACTCTGGAAAAAGGGGAGCGATCCGCATGAATTTAATGATCGTTGAGGATGAACTGCGGCTTAGGTTGGGATTGGCTAATAATATTCCATGGGAGGAGCATGGCATTGAGGTCGTCGGACTGGCTGCCAGCGGGGTAGAAGCGCTGGCGTTGATCGAGCGGAAGCGACCCGATATCATGCTGATTGATGTCCAGATGCCGGAGATGGATGGGCTGACACTGGTGAGGAAGCTTAGGGAATATCCAGACAACGGCGTTCAGCTGAAACTGATAATCTTAAGCGGACATGACAACTTTGGCTTCGCTCAGGATGCTATCGCTTTAGGGGTTTCCCAGTATTTGCTGAAGCCCGCGGCTGAAGAGGAAATACTGGGCGCCGTACTGGAAGCGGCAAAGCAGCTGCGAGACGAGATGGAGCAGTGGCGCGAGCAGGCAGAGCTGAAGGTAAAGTGGCGTGAGCATCTTCCCCATTTGCAAAGCAGTTTTATTCGGCAGTGGGCAGCAGGCGACTACGACGATAGCGAGGTGCTGCGAAGAGGTGCGGAATATCAGATTGAGCTTGAGGAGTCCGACCGGATCGCAGTTGCGGTGGTGGATATTGACCCGCTTCCGCAAGGGGATGGCTGCTTTCGCGCGGAGGATGCTCCAATGTGGCGTTTCTCATTGCAATGCCTGGCGAGAGAAATGCTGCCCGCCTCCTGTTGGGTGTGCCCTGATCATCAAGGGTATACGCTCCTTGTTTTTGTGCTGCGGCGCGAGGAGGAGCCAGGAGACAGCGCTTTGCGCGTACAGGCATCGGTCGTTCAATTGCTGTCGCGCACCCGGGAGACGCTTGGTCTGACAGCAAGCGCAGGCATTTGCGCTGCGGCCGGAGGGATTGGCAGCATGAGTGCGCTGTATGCCGAAGCTTGCCGTGCCTTGCAGGAACGTATTGTATACGGCTGCGACATAGCCATTCCTTACCGCGAGATTGGCCGTAAGGAACAGGGGGTTCAGGTACAGCAAGGATTAGAGAAAGCGCTGGAGATCGCCATGGAAACCGCTGACGAGGCCAAGGCGCTGGAGGCGCTGCAAGGATTGTGGGACAAAAGCCTAGAGTCCGTGGAGACGGCAGAAGAGGTTCATGAGGCCGTCCTTTATTTGAGCAGCCTGTATATCCGTATGATTCAGAAGCAGGGCTGGCGAATTGGGTGCGTGGCAGGAGAGGATATGATTTATTTCGAGAACATCAGGCTGCTGGCGACGAAGGAGCAGATTCGGGCCTGGCTGGTCCGCTTGACTGGCCGCATCTGCGATTACCTGCAGCAGCAGCGGAAAACGACGAGCAACGGAGTGGTCCGCTCCATTCTGTCTATCGTCAATCAGGAAATCGATCAGGATATTACGCTGCATACGGTAGCAGACCGCCTTTTTATCAATTCATCTTACTTGAGCCGGCTGTTTAAGCAGGAGACAGGAGTACCTTTTTCAACCTATGTGCTGGAGCGCAAGATGGAACGGGCCAAATCCGTTCTGCAGAATGGGGGCAAGGTGTACGATGCCGCTCGTCTCGTGGGCTACCGGGATGTGAGCTATTTCACCAAGGTGTTCCGCAAATATTGGGGCGTCAACCCAGGCGGAGTTAAAGCGTGAAAGCTGCGCCTAATTATGCTGGCGTGCAATAACCAAAAAAAATATAAGACAAAACCGCTTTCAGTTGTAGAAAGCGGTTTTGTCTTTTTTAATGCCGATTACGTTCCTTTGTGAAGAAATCAAACATCAAAGTACCAGAAATAGTAATGGCATTACTCTACCAACCCTGAGCGCTGGATACTACAATTTTAGGTAGAAAGCATCAAATCGAGGGGGAATACGATGAAAAGCGCAACGGCACCACTGGATAAGCCCCAGGCTAAAAACAATTATGTCAAACGGCTTGCTGCCGATGTCAAACGGGATTGGGATTTATATGCACTTCTTGTCCCTGGAATTTTGTTTCTTTTGCTCTTCAAATATGCCCCGATGTATGGCATTACCATCGCCTTTAAGGATTTCAATATCTTTGATGGCTATGACGCTAGCCCGTGGGTGGGATGGAAGCATTTTGCCAAACTGTTCAACTCTCCCGATTTTCTGCATGTTTTTCAAAACACCGTTATTATCAGTTTTCTGAAGATCGGTATCTTGTTCCCGCTGCCGATTCTCATTGTCCTGCTGTTGAATGAGATCAGGCGGATGCTGTTCAAGCGCGCGATTCAGACCGTTATCTATTTGCCGCATTTTCTGTCCTGGGTTATCGTAAGCGGTCTATTTATCGACATGCTGTCCAGTAATGGCGGTTTGGTCAACAAGGCAATGGGTATGATCGGCATGGAGCCGATCTCGTTTTTCCTGGACAATAGCGTGTTCCGGGGTGTTCTGATTACCTCAGCGGGCTGGAAGGAGACGGGGTGGAGTACCATCGTGTATCTTGCGGCCTTCGCCACGATCGATCCTGGCTTGTACGAAGCGGCCAAGATTGACGGAGCGGGGCGGATGAAGCAGCTGTGGCACATTACGCTGCCTGGCATCGCGCCCATTATACTGCTGATGTTTATTCTAAGGCTGGGCAGCATTCTGGAGGCTGGCACAGAGCAAATTCTCGTCATGTACAATCCCACTGTATACAAGGTGTCAGATGTCATCGGCACCTACGTGTACCGAATGGGTCTCGGCAATCAGGACTACAGCTTCACTACTGCTGTTGGCGTATTTGAATCCGTTATTGCCTTCACGCTCGTCTTGGCGGGCAACGCGCTTAGCCGCAAATACCTGCAACGCGGGATTTGGTAACTGAAAGGGGAGATTGCTGTGACCGTGAAAACATCGTTTTCAGAGAAGCTGTTCAATTTCTGCAACTATTTATTTTTCATACTGGTAGGTCTGACGACGCTGCTGCCCTTCGTTAACTTGATCGCCAAATCGTTCAGCAGCGAAGCGGCGGTCATCTCCGGCAAGGTCAATTTGCTGCCCATTGGCTTTCAGACCGGAACGTACATGTATGTGCTCAAGGATTCCATGTTCCTTAACTCTTTAAAAAATTCGATTCTTTTGGCCATTGTGGGGACGGCGTTAGGATTGTTCCTCACGACCATTACGGCGTATCCATTATCTCGCGTTCAGCTTCGAGGAAGAAAATGGTTTCTGCTGATGTTTATTTTCACAATGCTGTTCAGCGGTGGCCTGATTCCTACCTACCTGCTCATGCATAATCTTGGACTGGTTAATCAGTTTCCTGTTCTATTCCTGCCGGCGGCCATCAACGTGTTCAACATGCTGATTATCAAAAATTACTTTGAAGGGCTGCCGGACGGGCTGGAGGAGTCCGCCAAGCTGGACGGAGCAAGCAACATCCGAATTTTATTCTCCATTGTTTTGCCGCTGTCGCTTCCTGTGCTGGCAACCATTGCGCTATTTTTCGCGGTGGCGTTCTGGAACGACTATTTTACATCAATGATCTACATTACCAATCAGGATTTCAAGCCGCTGCAGCTGTATCTGAAGGAACTGTTGGTATCCTCCAGCAGCGAGTTTTTGAAGGATAACGTGGACGCGGCGCTGAACACAACGCCCCAGTCCATTCAGGCAGCTTCAATATTGCTAGCTACGCTGCCGATCCTGATGGTTTATCCGTTCTTGCAAAAATATTTTGTCAAAGGTGTGCTGGTAGGTTCGGTTAAGGGTTAAACCTATCGGCATGAAAGGCGGTGATGCTGTCAGCTTGTCATGATAGCGGGCAATGGAAGGGTAATGCAGTTTGACTTTAAAACACATATTCGGGAGGGTACTCTATGAAAAAAGGTTCTTGGTTGGCCATAGTCCTTGTATTTGCTCTTGCTCTTGCCGCATGCGGCAACAATTCCACTCCAGCTCCGGGCAGCGGCTCAGGGGGAGATGGCGAAGGCAATCCTAACCTCACGATGCTGATGCAGTACAGCCTGTTCGATCCGAACGCAGACCCGGTTGCTAAAAACATAGAAGATGCGACCGGCTACAAGGTTACCTATGAAATGCTTCCGGCGGAAAGTGCCGACGAGAAGCTGAACCTAATGGTTGCGAACAAGCAAAACTTCGATATCATGAAGCTGGGTTCTGCCCAGTTCTACAAGCTGGCAACAGCGGGCGCGCTGGAGCCGCTGAATGATCTGATCGAAAGCCATGGCCCTAACATCAAAGCGGCGATTAAGGAAGATTCATGGGAAAGCGTTACGATCGACGGCAAAATCTATGCTATACCGGAGACGGGCTCTGGCATTAGCGTAGGCGAGGAGCTCGTTGTCCGTCAGGATTGGATGGAAGAACTGAGCTTGAAAAACCCGAC
Source organism: Paenibacillus sp. NRS-1760 (assembly GCF_050467785.1). Lineage (NCBI taxonomy): Bacteria > Bacillati > Bacillota > Bacilli > Caryophanales > Paenibacillaceae > Paenibacillus > Paenibacillus sp. NRS-1760. Next base: position 167,408 of record NZ_JBITPK010000014.1, read on the forward strand.
AACGCCGGATGAGCTGTATGAGGTGTTGAAAGCGATCAAGAAGGCCAAAAATATTGTTCCATTAACGGGCTCAAAGGATTCTATCTATGGAGATATTGCAGCAGCATTCGGCGTGCTGAACGACTGGAACGATGTGGATGGCAAGCTTCTGCATAAAGCAGAGCTTCCACAGATGAAGGAATTTTTGGCTTATATGAACAAGCTGTACAGCGAAGGGCTGCTGGATTCGGAAATGCCGATCAATACGAGTGCGAAAGCGATTGAGAAGTTTTCCAGCGGCAATGCCGCAATGATCAAGCTGGCTTGGTGGAGTGCTTCTAGCGCAGAAGCTGCCCTTGTCAAAAACTTCCCTGAAGCCAAAATCGGCATTATTCCTTACTTAGTTGGCAAGGATGGCAAATCATCGATTGGCGTTAACCTGGCAACGACTTGGTTTATTGCGATACCGAAGATATCCAAGCAAAAGGAGCATGCGATCAAGCTGCTCGATACCAAGCTGAAGAAGGATATCTTCATAAAGCTCGCCATTGGCGAGGAAGGCGTTCATCACGAAGTGAAGGATGGCAAATATTATCCCATTTTGCCTAAATTCAATGATGACTTAACCAATGCAAGCTCCTACATGACCGGGGTTAATGAATATGATTATCCGGCTTACTGGCAGGCGCGCGTTCGGAAGGACCCTGTGCTGCAAAGCTACTATGAGGCGTTTCAGGAAAACGCGGCGAAAGGCAATATTGTCGTTGATCCGATGTCGATTGCGCCGCCAATCGATGCGGTATCCAAAAACAAGCAAAAGCTGACGAAGCTGCTGGACGACACGGTGCTAATGTATATCGCAGGAGCGCAATCTAGAGACAACTACGATACCTTCCTTTCGCAATGGATGGCAGAAGGCGGCGCAGAATCCGTCAAGGAAGCGAACGAGTGGTATCAAACCATTTCAAAATAATGGCTTGCCTATAGACGTAGGCTTGATGGCAAAGGGGCAGCTGCGAATCGCAGGTGCCTCTTTGTCGCCCAGGCGAAATGCCTAGCATAATTGACTGAGGGGGAACAGAAATGAACGAACCATTTAAGCCGCATAAAGGCAGTGAGGTTGATATGCTTGCTATCCATGCCCAAGTGGAAGCTGCGCCAGAGGATATTACGATTACATTAGAAGGGCAGCGGCACGCTATTACGGCTGTCAACACCATTCCGTCGGCCGAAGAGTGGCTTGTCTTGTTTACAAGCGCATGGGGGGAATCGGTCACTGTTCCTGAGAATGGCGTTGCGGTGCAGGCGGGAGCAGGCGGCTTGGTTTTACGCGTCGTTAATGAAGCGCCTGTCGGCTTTGCCCCGGCCTGGTCGGGCCCAACGATACTAGACATCCCTGAGGATGGTTATGCGCTTGTTGCCATTGATCCTTTGTATGCTCCGGAAAGCAGCCGCTTCTTTTTGTCTACCTGCTTTAGAAAAGGAGACCGTATCAAGCTGCGCAAGGATGGTGCGGTGACTGATCATCACGGGCTGGCAGGCGCTGCTGATCATGAATTCAGCCTTTATTTGAATCATCCATCCGTTTATACGGAAACGCAGACCGTTACCACAGTTAGCGGTAATGTGAGCGGCGGCAATGCGGGCGAGTTTCCGGCGCTAACGATTAATGGTGAAGCGGCTGTGGTTGACGAGCAGGGTATTTTTGCCCATAAACTGAAACTGGCGCTTGGCGTCAACTTTGTTGATGTGGAGATCAAAGCGGGGAACGAAACCCCAGTTGCTCGAAGCTTAGCCATTTTTTCTAAGAGCCGTGCTGAGAGGAAGCAGAGGGTCATCCTTTGGATAGATCAGAGAGCCAACAGTGGGAAGCTGCAGTCTGCGGACGCTGTAAGAAAACTGCTGGAGCGTGCAAAACATGCAGGCGTTACGGATATTGCGCTTGACGTTAAAGGGGTGGAGGGGTACGTTTCTTACTTCAAAAATCCGCTGACGAGCCGTCCCCACATGAGTGAATTCGTAAACGCTAAGCAGGGTACTCCTTATCCAAAGCTGGATTTGCTGCAGATTTTTATAGAGGAGGGGCATCAGCTTGGTCTAGCTATTCATGCATCCATGAATGTATTTGCAGAAGGCTCTATTGTACGTGGTCAATATGCGATTCTAAATGAACATCCTGAATGGGAGGAAATGGTTTACAAGCATCAAGATGAAGGCGTGATCAAACGGCAGAGAGACAGCTCGGCTCCGGGCTTGGTTGCGTTTGCCAACCCGCTTCATGAGAAGGTGCGCGAGCATCAATTGGCTGCTTTCCGGGAAGTGATTGCCGGCTATCAGGTGGACGGCATTATTTTGGACCGGGGCAGATACGACAATGAAACGGCGGACTTCAGTCCTTTGACACGAAGCCGCTTTGAGGCTTATTTGGCGGAAAGGGGCAAACGGCTTCATCGTTGGCCAGAGGACATATTCGATTATCAAGGCAATACGAGAATAGATGGTCCGTTGATTTTGGACTGGTGGGCTTTCCGTGCAGGCGTCATTACCTCTTTTGTTGCGGAGGTCAAGGAGATGGTGGACGGTCATAAGCGACAAACGGGAAGCGATGTTTTGTTATCTGCCTACGTGGGGTCTTGGTTTGATACCTATTATGTCAACGGTGCAAACTGGGCCAGCCCGGATTTTCAATATGACAGCCGCCTTCAATTTCAGGAGGGCTCCGTCTATACCAAGGACTACCGAGGCACTGGCTATGTTCGGCACTTGGATTTCCTCATGATTGGTACGTATCAGGATACGCTGGCCGAGGTGGAGAAATATATGGCCCTTGGCAATATTGCCACAGGTGGAGAAGTTCCGGTATATGCGGGCATTTCCCTTAATCAGATGAATAGCGCCAAGCGGCAGGGTGAGGTATTCCGTTCGGCTTTCCGGTACACAGACGGGCTAATGCTGTTTGACGCCTCACTTGCCGATTGGGATATGCTTGATCAGTCTTTAAAAAGAGAATAAGGAGAGGTTATGGAGGCGCGCAGGCAGCTTCTTCAGAAGCCTACCAACATATGGTATAATGACTAGCATAATGCGAAGGAGGAACCATATGAATCTAGCGAATAAAATAACGATTGCTCGTATTTTATTAATACCTGTGTTTATTTTATTTTTTCCGATATACCCCGAGTGGTTAATCAGCAAATCAGAATTTTTTCTACATATAGATACCTATGGCATTTATTATGCCGCAGCATTATTTATACTCGCTTCAGCGACGGATAAATTAGATGGACATATCGCAAGAAAATATAATCAGATTACGAATCTTGGCAAGCTGCTCGATCCGCTGGCAGACAAGCTGCTAATATCCGCCGCGTTAATATTAATGGTAGGCGAGCAGATGATTTACAGCTGGATCGCAGTTGTGATTATCGGAAGAGAGATTATTATAACGGGCATTCGAATTGTCGCCTCATCTCAAAAAATTGCCCTGCAAGCCGACCAATTCGGCAAAATTAAGATGGTCTTTCAAGTTGTTGCGATTTCAGCGGTGTTGTTAAACCATCGTCAGCTCAGCTTTTTGACAGCGATTCCTGTCGATCAAATTCTGATGTATGTTGCCTTGGCGTTGACCATCCTATCCGGAGCTAACTACATCAAAAACAACTATCACTTGCTGCAGTAGAAATAAAAGTAGAGTAGAACGATTAAACCTATCCCATTTAAAATACAGCGGCAGCGATGGACGAGATGAAACAGTCCAAAACTGCCGCTGTTTTATGAAATGGTCGTTTTCCTTCTAAGCATACCTATACATTTGTGACTCAGGCTTGATGCTAACGGACATAGAATCCGCTATTCTTCATAATTTGGGCTTAATTTGCATCTAACGGACATAGATTCCACTATTTAGTCGAAATCGTGTTAAATCATAACGCTTGGAGCCTAATAGCGTACTCTATGTCCGTTACTTTTGAAAAAAGAGGAATTCAAAGCAAATAAGGCATCTGATGTCCGTTATTTTTATCGTCGCCGATTTCGTTATCTTGCGATTATATTCGGTAATTAAAACATACAAAGCCCGATGAGGTATAGTAAGAATATACAGCTATTTATTTCGATTTACAGGGGGCGAGCCGTCTGCAAACGATACAAACAAAGCTTTTTGACTATGGGCAAGCAGAGATCGATTATTTGAAAAGCGTAGATGAAGCGCTTGGTGCTGCCATGTCTCGGCTCGGAAAAGTCGAACGCATCATCATGCCGGACTTATTCACTTCACTCGTTTATGCGATTGTAGGCCAGCTGATTTCAGCTAAAGCAGTGCACACCATATGGGAGCGAATGCAGGTGCGGCTTGGAGAAATATCCCCTTCGAACATAGCTAATCAAAAGGCAGATCAGATTCAAAGCTGCGGGATAACGATGAAGAAGGCCGTTTGCATAAAAAGCATTGCGGAATCGATTATGCAAGGTGAAATCCGGCTGGAAGAGTTGAACCGCTTATCGGATGCAGAGGTAATCAAGCAGCTGATGTCCTTAAAGGGAGTTGGCAAGTGGACGGCTGAAATGCTGCTCATTCATGCGATGGAGCGCCCAGATGTGGTGAGCTGGGGAGATATTGCCATTCGCCGCGGGATGATGAAGCTGTATGGTCTTCAAGATTTAACCAAAGAACAGTTCGATACCTACCGGCTAAGGTATTCGCCCTATGGTTCAGTGGCTTCGATTTATTTGTGGACCTTGTCAATGGAGTAAGCTAAAAGGAGCAACAACATGGAGAAAACAATAAAAGAACAGCTCATAGCATTGAAGGAAGACGATTTTCAGAAATTTACGGCTGCGCTTATTCCTACAATTAATAATGTATTGGGCGTTCGGCTGCCGAAGCTGCGCCAGCTGGCCAAAACGATAGCAAGTGATGACTGGCGTACCTATTTAAAGGATGCGGATAGCGAGTACTTTGAGGAAGTGATGCTGCAGGGGATGGTCATTGGTTATGCCCAAGCGGATATCACAGAACGTTTAAACATTGTCGCTGAATTTGTTCCGAAGATAGACAATTGGTCAGTCTGTGACAGCTTTTGCAATGGGCTGAAATTTACAACGGACAATAAGTCAGCGGTATGGGATTTCATACAGCCGTATTTGGTATCTGACAAAGAGTATGAGATACGCTTTGGCGTGGTTATGCTGCTTGGCTATTATATTGAAGAAACTTATATCGAGCGCCTCTTGCAGCTGCTTGATCAGACGAAACGAGAGACGTATTACGTCAAGATGGCGGTAGCATGGGCATTGTCGATTTGTTATATTAAGCAGCCAGAGGCTACTATGAATTATTTGAAAAGCGGTGCTAATTCTTTAGATGAATTCACCTACAACAAAGCTCTGCAAAAAATAATAGAATCATACCGCGTCGATCAAGAAACCAAAATCATAATACGCGGTATGAAACGAAAAAAAAGCTAAGGCTCAAAGCCTTCCTGGCTTACATAAATGCGATCCTCCGAAAAAACCTGCTTGAACCGCTCGTAAACGACGCGATAAGCAGCCGGATGATACCATTCCTCAAGACCTAGCTGCTCATACAAAGCATTGATGCCTAGTTGTCGCGTTCGTTTTCCACTGCTTCCGTCACCCATAAAATAATCGTCTATGCAGATGCGTTCAACGAGTGGGCGCAGTATTTCGGCGAATTGCTCACTGCTTGGCAGCATGGGGGCAATCGTCGCTTGAGTGGGAACGCCCGCATCAGCTAGCAGTTGAAGCGTCTTTAGCCTAGCCTTAATCGGTGGGGCATTCGGTGAAAAATGTTTTCGAATGTCCTCGCGATCTGTTTCGACTGTCATACTGACGCGAACCTTCTCTCCAAGTCGCAAGAGCAGATCAATATCCCGCTGAACAAGCGGGCTTCGCGTTTGCACGAACAAAAAATCAGGCGGGTCATCAACCATCACCTCGAGCAAGGAGCGAGTAATTTGTTCCTTATATTCAATCGGCTGATAGGGATCAGTGCTGGATGACATAAAAATAGTAACCGGACCTTTAGACTTTTCTCTTAAAAATTGTTTGCGAAAAACTTCAGCAGCATTTTTCTTAATATCGACCCATGTTCCCCACTCGGCGCCTCGAAATAAAGAAACAGGCATTTTCCGCACATAGCAGTAGGAACAGCCAAACGTACACCCTGTATAAGGATTTAAGGAGTGGCTGTAGCCGGTAAGAAAGCCGGTTCCTTTATTCAATAAGGTTTTGGGCTGTGTATATAAATATTCGATCGTCATATTAGTGTTTTTCCAGCTGAAGCAGCTTTGTTTTCATTTCTATGCCGCCGCGGTATCCAGTCAGCGATCCGTTCTTTCCAATGACGCGATGGCAGGGAATTGTAATTAAGATCGGATTAGCGCCAATCGCCGTGCCCACAGCGCGAACAGCTGCGGGCCGCTGGATTTGATGGGCAATATCGGAATAAGACTTCGTTTCCCCATAAGGAATATCGCAAAGTGCTTTCCATACTTCCTGTTGGAAGGCTGTTCCTTGATAGTGGAAGGAGATGCTGAATTGCTTGCGGAAACCTTGAAGGTATTCAGCTATTTCAATTGTATAAGGCTGGAGCAGCTCAATATTCTCTAGTAAAGGGTTGCCTGGATAGCGGGTATTTGCCCATTGGAGCAGCTCGTCTATCGGTTCATTCTGAGAGCCGATAAAACATAGTCCCTCCGTTGTGGCTGCAACGTATAGGCTCCAAGCCTCGTGCGTGAGCAATGTCCAATAAATGGGCGGTTTACTGTGTTTGGTCATTCGAATCAGCCTCCTGTTTGTGCAATTGCCGATAGGCTGCGGGTGTGCAGCCCGTCTTCTTTTTAAACAACGTTACAAAATACGGCGTGTTATGCATGCCGACGCTTGAACCGATCTCTGAAATGGACAAATCGGATGATGTCAGCTGCTCCTTCGCTTTATCGACTCGTAATTGCTGTATATATTCAACGGGTGTCATGTGTTTGATTTTTTTGAAGGTCCGATGCAGGTGATAGGGGCTGCCGTGGCATTGATCGGCAACGACTTGTAAAGTTAAGTTGTTCATATAGTTTTTGTCGATATATTCGGCAGCCAAATGAATCCATTCATCATCAGGCAGGCGCATCCCGGTAGGCTTGCATCGTTTGCATGGGCGAAAGCGGGCAGATAAAGCTTGCTCGGCCGTAGAGTAGATAGCAATATTTTCTTTGTTGGGCGGTTTGGATTTGCAGGATGGCCTGCAAAATATTCCTGTCGTTTTCACCGCGTAAAAGAAGATCCCGTCATAAGCAGCATTGTTGCTTAAGATGGCATGCCACCGTTCCTCGGTCAATGTTTCTGAGTGTTGTTTCACCATTTTGCTCACCTCCATCATTAGTATAACCTCGAAAGTGAACGTATGTACGTATTTTAGAATGTAAAAGCAAGATAACGAAAGCGGGATGAATAGAGGGTATACTTTGATCCTGACGCGCAATCGCGTAAAATAGAAGGATCAATGCTGCTAATGGAGGAGAGCTTATGGAAGCTAAAGTAATAACATTACCTTTATTACATGTTGTAGGTTATCGTATTGAATCTAACATAACAGAGTTTGAGTCTGGTCTTGGCAAGAATATTTATCGATTACTCGTTGAAAGAAAAGCGGAAATTATGAATAGAAAAAATGAAAATGTGATTTTAATGCAAATCTACCCCATGAATGATGATTTTGACCCACAGGTCGATCGGTTTACGAATCTGATCTGTTACGAGGTAAGTGAACAAGCTGATGTTCCAGTAGATATGACTAGTCATACCGTGACTGAAAGTAAGTATGTTACATACAAGCACAAAGGACTTGAATCCGAGCTAAGTCGTTCGTACGGCTATGTCTATGGCGATTGGATGAGTGAAACGGGAAATGAACCCAAAAACTATGATTTTGAAATTTGGGATGAACGATATCAACCCGAAAGTCCCGATAATGAAATTGATTTGTATATTGCATTGAAGTAATGAGAGGTTATAAAAAATATAGCTTTAAAAGGAGCACATTATCATGTCATTGCCACTTTCGAAACAGCTTAATCGGGATTTTATTCTTAGCCAGCTCGAAGCTTTACTGAACATTCCAAGCCCTAGCGGGTACTGTATGGACATTGTGAAGCATCTTGGAGTGGAAGCAGAGAAGCTTGGCTATTCGCTCGAAATAACGCCAAAAGGCAACGGAATGATAACCATTCCAGGCGTCAATTCAGAGAAAGTGATCGGCATAACCGCGCATTTGGATACGCTTGGAGCGATGGTTCGTTCGATCAAGTCGGATGGGAAGCTTCGCTTCACGTCGATCGGGGGCTACAATATGCAAACGGTCGAAGGGGAGTATTGCGTTATTCACACGCGTGACGGCCGGAAATATGAGGGAACGGTGTTGTCTACGAAAGCCTCTGTACATGTATACTCCGATTCGCGGGAGTGGAAGCGCGAAGAAGCGAATATGGAAATTCGCATAGATGAGCTGGTGAAAACCAAAGCAGATACAGAGGGGCTGGGCATTTCCGTAGGCGATATCATTTCGTGGGAGCCGCGAGTGCGCATCTTTCCGAATGGCTGGGTGAAGTCACGGCATTTGGACGATAAAGCAAGCGTAGCAGCACTGCTTGGATTAATGGAATGGTTCAAGCGCGAAGGGAACACACCTGCACATACACTCAAGCTGATCTTCTCGACCTACGAAGAGGTGGGACACGGAAGTTCTTATATTCCTGAGGATATAACGGAGATGATTGCGGTGGATATGGGAGCGCTGGGAGATGATCTTTCTGCGACAGAGCAGGATATATCCATTTGCGCCAAGGATTCGACTGGACCATACGATTATAATATGACGACTAAGTTAATTGAATTAGCGAAGCGTGAGAACCTAGCTTATGCTGTAGATATTTACCCGCACTACGGCTCCGATGCATCGGCTGCGCTGCGCGGCGGAAGCAATATTCGTGCGGCATTAATCGGACCGGGCGTTCACGCTTCCCATGGCATGGAACGCACACACGCAGATGCCATCGTTGGCACGTCTGCTTTGCTTCTGGCTTATGTCATGGAGTAAGATTTCTAGTTAATATACAATAGGTAGAAAAAATGCGAAGAAGAGCGGCGATGACATCGATGCTCTTCTTTTTTTTGATGACTAAACTTGTCAGAAAGACAATGAAGTAGGACGTTAGTAGAAGAGCGCCAAACGTTATTTTGGGACAAAAAGATAGGGAATGCTCTATGATTTCAGTGCTTTAGAAGCTTTATATTTATCCCGAATGATGTTGGTTTATCCTGACAGGGTGCAAAATATAGATTGCTGAAACGTATGATCGATTAGCTGAGAACGATGGAATATCCGCTTTTTAGGCTCCGAATAGTCCCTTTTTCAATTCAAACCCCGCTTTTTTTTGTTTTTTAAGTGTAAATTTGCAGCAGTTAGGGGTTAAAACGTACAGGAAAAAGAGGAATGCGAAATATGTCGAATGGTGTTTTACTGCTGCTTAGGTAGGATGCTGGTCAATAGTCCCTTATTTTTTCGATGAATTAGTGGAATTTTAATTGGATTCTTCGTTCGTTGGAAAGTGGCAAACAGGAAAAAAACCTTTATTTCACATGGGTTAGAGGGAAAAAGCATGCGGGAAAACATGAGTCCCAAGTGGGACTTTCACCCATTATTTATTAAGCGCTTTCAATAGTCAGAATTATCAATTTGGCGATAAAAAACATGACATGACATATCCCACTATTCGCATCAATTAGGAGTCCGTACTTATGAAAACCATAATGAAAATGAGCAAGATTGTCTAAGTGTGACCATGTCTTTATTCCCTCAAGAATTATTATCATCTGTGTCATACTAGAGTGCAAAGAGAGACAAGAAGCTTTCCAAAACTCAAAATGTATGAGCGAGCTGATGAATGGAGGTTTCAGAGATGAATGTTTCAAATCAGGAGCAGAAGCAGATGAAGCTGAAGCAGTTTTTGAAAATACTATCCGAGGATCCTTCTCTATTACAGAAAGACGGTCAATCGGAAGCGAGGTCGCTGCCTGAGCTGCTTATGGCAACTGGCTGCCTAATCCATAATGAACCGATTGACATGGCGAAGCTGATATCTCAGCTGCTCGGTAAGATCGGCCTGCAAGCCTGCTCTGACGATATGATGGAGCATGTAATGAATGGCGGGACCGTGGATGAGTTCATTAATAACACGAGATGATAACATTTTATGTCTAAGCAGGAATCCATGGATAAACCTATTCCTGTAAACAAACGATGCCCAAAAGTTCGCGTTTCGAATAATGAGAGAATTTTAATATTCATTAAGAACAACTTTCGTGAAGTTCGGCAACGGATGATTTTAAAGCAATGGAGGAAATGATTTGGAATTAAAACAGTATTGGATCATCGTGAAAAGAAGGCTATTGATGATAGCTTTAATTATTTCAGTGAGCTGTCTAACCATCGGCATTTACTCCAGCTACTTTATCAAACCACAGTATGAAGCATCCGCTAAGTTAATCGTTAACCAGTATAAGGACAGCAGCTCGCTCATTCCGAGCATAGATGTTGGATCGATTAACTCCACGATCGGACTTATCAAAACCTATAAAGAGATTTTGCGAACGCCGCGAATGATGAAGCGAGTTGTCAAGCAATACCCGGATCTCGGTGTGACATACGGCGAGCTCATCGGCAAGGTAAGCGTAAGCTCAGTGAATGAAACACAGGTCATGTCCATATCGGTACGTGATGACTCTTATGAGCAAGCAGCAAAAATCGCGAATGCGATTGCCATCGTTTTTCAAAAATCGGTTCCAGAGCTGATGAAGGTAGATAATGTTTCCGTGCTGGACCAAGCTGATCCGCATGAACAACACGGACCCGTTGCTCCGAATCCTAAGATGAACATTGCAGTCACATTCATGATGGCATTGATGGTAGGTGTAGGCATATCCTTCCTGCTGGATTACTTGGATGACACGGTTAAGACCGAAGAGGACATCGAGGCACTGCTGGAAGTACCTGTATTAACATCGATTCCGAAGTTCGAAGAGCGGGATGCGACAGAACACAGCGGCAACGCCACGTTAAAGACGAATGCAGGGAGGGAACAAAATGTCTCGTTTGATTCCTAAGTGGAACTTGATAACGGAGCTGAATCCCAAATCGCCCATTTCTGAAGGGTACAGGATGCTGCGGACAAACATTGAGTTCTCGACAATTAATCAAAAGCTGCAAATTATTATGGTCACCTCTTCCAAGCCAAGCGAGGGCAAAAGCACGACATGCGCCAATATGGCAGTCGCGTTTGCACAAGCAAACAAAAAGGTGCTTCTGATTGATGCGGATCTCCGCAAGCCTTCGCAGCATCATATCTTTGGGAAGTCCAACCGCAGCGGCTTAACGACGGCTTTATTGAACCAACTGAAGCTTGAGGACATCATTCAGTTTACGAATACGGACAATCTGTCCATTATCCAAGCGGGGCCAACGCCTCCCAATCCTTCCGAGCTGCTCTCGTCGGAGCAAATGGCGGAGCTGCTTAAGACAGCTAGAGAGCGGTACGATGTCGTCATTATCGACACGCCGCCGATCATGTCTGTAACGGATGCTCAAATTGTAGCAACGCAAAGCGATGGGGTCGTTCTTGTGATCGACTCGGGAAAAGTGAAAAAAGATGTTGCCCTTAAAGCAAAAGCGTCACTTGAACATGTGAAAGCAAATCTTATCGGTGTCGTGCTGAATAAGATCAATCGAAATCATTCAGATATCTACTCTTACTACTACGGAGAAAAGACAGAAGCTTAATCGTCTTTGCTCCAGCTCATAGAAGCAAGAAATAGATAGGTAATGTCTCCTGCACCTCTATCACCGGAGGCACTCGGTCATGCTGTGGGTCAGCCGACCTTAGACGTTAATCGTCAAGGGTGTGACGTGAGGAGGGGTTAGATGCCCCTTAACAACCAAAAAAAAAATATTAGGATAGGGTGAAATCAAATGAAAAAAGTGAGAAAAGCCATTATCCCCGCCGCAGGACTTGGAACACGGTTTTTACCGGCAACCAAAGCGATGCCAAAAGAAATGCTTCCGATCGTCGATAAACCGACCATTCAATACATTGTAGAGGAAGCCATTGAATCAGGCGTTGAGGATATCATCGTCGTAACGGGTAAAGGAAAGCGGGCGATTGAAGATCACTTCGATATCGCATTTGAGCTTGAGCATATATTAGAAGAAAAAGGCAAGCTTGATATTTTGGAAAAGGTAAGAAAATCATCAAATGTGAATCTTCACTACATAAGGCAAAAAGAAGCCAAGGGGCTTGGGCATGCGGTATGGTGCGCTCGCAACTTCATTGGGGACGAGCCGTTTGCAGTGCTTCTTGGGGATGACATTGTAGAAGCAGAAGTCCCTTGCACAAGGCAGCTTATTGAGCAATATGAGAAAACCGGCCGCTCGGTCATTGGCGTACAGACGGTTGGCGTTGATCAGACGCATCGGTACGGTATCGTTGACCCAGGGCAGCGGGTAGACAATCTTTATGAGGTTAATCGTTTTGTAGAGAAGCCGCCGCAAGGACAAGCGCCTTCCAATCTAGCCATCATGGGCCGTTATGTGCTCACCCCCGATATATTCGAATATTTAGGACGCCATGAGCGCGGAGCTGGAGGCGAAATTCAGCTTACCGATGCGATTCAAAAGCTTAACGTAGAAAAAGGTGTTTACGCCTTTGATTTCCAAGGCATTCGTTATGATGTCGGAGAGAAGCTTGGCTTCATTATGACGACGCTTGACTTTGCCCTAAGAAATAATGAAATTAAGTATCAGTTGATGACTGAGCTTGAGGAATTAATGGAACGGGAGCTTAGCAAGCAGTTATTAGCTGGAAGGAGTGATAGAAGATGACACCTCCACAATATCAGGATGAAGCGGTAATCGGCGTTTCTGATTACTATTCGAATAGGCGCAGCGCTCAGCAAACGGTAAGCATGTATTCGATTATCAAACGCACGATTGACATTGTTGGTTCGCTAGTCGGTTTAATCCTGTTAAGCCCGCTGTTTATCATCATCGCTATCCTTATTAAGTGGGAGGACCCTAAAGGTTCTGTCTTCTTCTATCAAACAAGGATCGGCAAGGATGAAAAGCCGTTTCGCATGTACAAATTTCGCTCGATGCTGACGGGTGCCGAGGACAAGCTGAAGGATCTGCTGGATAAGAACGAAATTAGCGGTGCAATGTTCAAGATGAAGGATGATCCGCGCATTACAAAGATCGGTAAAATCATTCGCAAAACGAGCATCGATGAGCTGCCTCAGCTGCTGAACGTGCTGAGGGGCGAAATGTCCTTGGTTGGTCCAAGGCCGCCTCTTTCAAGGGAGGTAGCGGAATATACGGAGTACGACAAGCAGCGCTTGTCCGTAACGCCAGGCTGCACGGGACTTTGGCAGGTAAGCGGCAGAAACAATCTATGCTTTAAGCAAATGGTTGAGCTTGACCTAACTTATATTCAGAAGCGATGCATTTGGTTCGATTTCAAAATTATGCTGAGAACGGTGAAAACGTTAGTCGGCTCTCAGGATGCTTTTTAGAGTGTCAAGGCTTACGAAGAAAGTTTTGCTACGCAAAACTAAGCTAATGCTTTCGAAGTAAGTTTTGCTACGCAAAACTTAGCTTATGCTTACGAAGTCAGTTTTGCTTCGCAAAACTTTGAGGAGTTGATAAAAATGGCAAGAATCCTGCATATTTCGGAGTTTACGAAGGGCGGTATCGAGACGCACTTGAACGAGGTGCTGAGCTACCAAGCGAGCAGACATGATATTTTTCTTATGGCTTCTGAGCAGAATTCGAGCCCTGAGTCGCTTCAAATTAGCCAAGATCGACTGTGCTTGTACCCTTACAAGAGGAAGCCGGCTTATTTTGTGAAAGCCATGAAAGCTATTCATCGTAAGGTAAAGGACTTCAAGCCTGATATTGTACATGTACACGGAACGTTCGCAGGTGTTTTCCTGCGGACGTTGTTTTTTTTCAAGAGCAAGCGCCCGATCGTCATCTATAATGCGCATGGCTGGGCTTTTCTGATGGATATAAAGCCGTGGAAGCAGCGGATATTCGCCTTAGTTGAGAAGACGCTCGCACTTCGGACTGATTTCATTATCAATATTTCGAGGCATGAATATGAGAAGGCCATGCATTATGGACTGCCAGCAGCCAAGTCGGGAGTCGTCTATAACGGCGTTTCGGATACGTCGGAATTAAGCACGCCGCCTTTCGAGACTGATCCTGACATGATTCATCTACTTTATGTAGGACGCTTCGATCGGCAGAAGGGGTTTGATCTGCTGCTTGAGGTGTTCAACAAGCATCAGTTTACAAACGTTCGCCTATATTTGGTTGGCGATACTGTGCTGAAGGAAGTTGAATACAAGTTTCCTGAGAACACAATTAAGATCGGCTGGGTGGACAATTCTCAGATCGATCGTTATATGCAATCCTGTGATGCGGTCATTATTCCATCTCGCTGGGAAGGCTTTGGCATCGTCGCCATTGAAGCGCTGCGGAATAAGAAACCGGTTATTGCGAGCAATCGAGGTGCTCTGCCGGAAATTATTAGCGATGGCGTTAACGGTTATGTATTCGACTTCGATAATAAGCAGGAGCTGGCAGACATCATTCATGAGCTGGACAAGCCGAAGCTGAGAGCGCTTGGCTTAGCGGGATGGGACATTTTCCAAGAGAAATTCCATTCGGATAAAATGAACAACCAAATCGAGCGGCTTTACGAGGAAGCCTTGCAGAAATCAAGCAAACCGTTATCCTCCGCCGTCAAAAAATACGTCTAGATTTACGGGGATGGAGAGAAGATGAGCCAAATCTTGCAAAGCAATCTAGTGATTAAAGCTAAATTAGCCAAAAAAGAAGAGAAGCAGCAAATCTTTTTGGCGATTTATTTATGCTTCTTGCTGGTGCTGACCGTCTACCAGGATTTCCCGTTAGTCAACATAATCGGCGAGATTGGCAGGTCACCCATTATTTTGCTGGTTCCGCTGTTTGTGTTATGCGAAATTGGGCTGCTGGCGAAGCATAAGCGGGTGATGCATGGCAGCATGCTGCAGAAGTATATATTCGGATTTATTTTATATTTGTGCTTTATCAGCATTGCCTATTTGCTAATTCAATTCATTCAAGGCAGCTACAGCTTCGGATCAGAGAGTCTGCTTGGCAAAGCGATAAAGGTACTTATTTATTTTGTGCTCATCCTGCTTTATATCAGGCATATGCAGCTCATTTTTTCCAAAATTACAAGCTTTAAGACGCTGTATGGCTGCTTCCTAGCAATCGTTACGCTGCTGACGGTCATTATGATCTTGGAGCTTATGAGTATGCCGAACGCCTTCACGTATTTGCATGCAGGGAGCAGCCCTTATTGGAGGGTTCGGATGCTGACCTCGGAGAGCAGCACGACTGGCTCCATCGTGGTCGTATATGCATCCATTTTGGTATATCTGACAAAGTATTTGAACAGTTTCGGCAAGACGCTAACGATCGTTTATGCTTCAGGTTTTTTTCTGTTTTACTTATTTATTACAGGCTCCAAAGGGTTTATGATTATCAGCTTGTTCACGTTAGTCGTGACGATGATTAAGTTTTTGGATTTTCGAAAAAAGAAAAATTTTGTTTTGCTCATCTCAGTCGTTCTGGCCATGTATATGTTCATCACTAATTTTTCTGCGGGGCTGGTCAGCTCGTTCAGTAATGACATCGAAAACTACACATCTTCCTACACGCGTATGGGAACGATCATCATCGCGCTGATTACGGTGTTTCACAATCCGCTCGGGGTTGGCACAGGAGCATATCTCATGTATTTCGATAAGTATGTGAATGATTCGATCAGCATGATGTCCCATTTCTATTACAATACATTTGGCATCAGCCAAATTAATGCGGGGGAGCTGTTGCAATATTCGGGCTCGGACAAAAACTTAGGCGTCAAATCGGGCTTTTTCCAATGGATTATGTTTGGCGGGCTCTTCGCAGTTGTGTTCTTTTATCTGCTTGCCAAAAACCTGATCGTCAAAGTGAAATCCAGCTCTATATTATTTCTTGCTTTAGTTTTTATCTTATTTTCAATGCTTCTTGTTTCCTTGGAGATTAAATATGAGATATGGCTGCTATTTGCTTTTATTAGCCTTTTTTTAGGAAAAAACGATATAGATCAACCAAAAAGGTCGGGGGTATCCAAATGAAGATGCTTGTGGTGTGCAGTGATTTTCCCTATCCCGCCGATCATGGCGGAAGGGTAGACACATGGGGAAGAATCAAGGTGCTCGCTGAGCTTGGCTGGAAAATCCACTTGCTCGTTTGCGGCAAGCAGATGCCATCTAAGGAAGAAATGGACACAGTATATAATTACGTGGAAGAGATTACGTTATGTGATCGAAGAAGCAAGCTGGCTGATCTGCTGCATGTTATTCCGATGCAGGTGCAGTCGCGCAGTGAACTAAGTAATGTAGAGCTGGCAGGAGATTATGATTATGTACTTCTTGAAGGCGACTATGTGTATCCGGTTTTGCAAAATCCAAAAATCAAACATGATACGGTTATCCTACGAGTGCATAACGATGAAGCGGTCTATTTCAAGGCGCTAGCCAATAGCACTAAAAACGTCGTTCACAAAATGTATTACCACATGGAGAGCCGCAAATTCACGATTTTGCAAAAAAAAATGCTGGAGAAGGTGGATAAATACTTGTTTATATCGAGCAAGGAATTTGAAAGCTTCCGCAAACAGCATCCTGCTGCAAAAAGCTTGTTCCTTCCGCCTCCGGTTACGAAGGTCAACTTCGAAGCTAGTGATTTTCGCAGCAAGCATGTCGTGTTCATTGGTTCCCTATTTATGCCGAACAACCGAGAAGCAATTCAGTGGTATCTGGAGCATATCCACCCGCTGATGCTGAAGGAGCCGGACTATAAGTTCATCATAGCAGGAAACAGCAGAAAACAGAGCCTTAGCTGGCTCGAGAGCTACAACCTAAAGAATGTCATTGTACATGATACGCCAAAGAGTTTGGATGAAATATACCGAAGCGGCTATTTATTCGTTAACCCGATGCAGAACGGAGCAGGCGTCAAGCTGAAGACGATTGAAGCGATTCAGAACGGCTTGCCGGTTATTTCCACCTCCATCGGCTACGAGGGAACAGGACTTGTAGATAACGAGCATATCATGGTCGCTGATCGGCCGGAGCAATTTTATGGGAAAATCAAGCAGCTATTCGATGATCCTCAAAGGGCAAAATCATTGCTGGAGTCATCGCAAAGCTTCTTGCGCACCCATTACAATCACAAAGAAGTATTGAAGACATATATGCAATCCTTGAACGTCAGTTATCCAGTAAAGCAGGTGCTCTAATATGAGTCGAAGTAAAACGAATGTGTTGTTTGTTACCCACGCGGATAAGAAGGGCGGCGCTGAGCAAAGCCTGATCCATCTCATCAATTATTTGGACACGTCAAAATATCGGATTTTTTTGTTAAGTCCTCGCGATGCGACATATCTAAATGAAATTAGATCGGATTATGTTCATTTTCCGCTGCAGCTGGGCAGCATTAAGAAAAAACTAGGCTTAGGTTATATCGAAACGGTGCTTAAGATTCAGTCCTTTGTTCGTAAAAATCGCATCGACATCGTTCATGCCAACGGCTGGCGCGCACCTTGGTACACAGCTCCGCTAAAGTTTATGACGAAGTCAAAGCTGATCTGGCATCATCGCGACTATACCCATTTGCGTATGTTCAACCAAGTGCTGCCGAAATTTTTTGATCAGGTAATATGCATTTCGCATTTTGTAGCCAATTCGATTCAGGGCAGCAACAAGACGATCATTTATAACGGTGTTGATCCAGAGCTTGCTTTGACGAGAAAGAGCAGAGCCTTTATGGAGGATGATACACTCATCATCGGCACATTCGGGCGGATTGTGGAATGGAAAAGATACCATCTCATGATCGAGGCAGTGAAGAAACTGAGCGACAGCAATCGGAACAATTGGAAGCTGCTCATCGTGGGCGATGCATCCGTTGACGGGTCGGATGACTATTACAATGACATGATCCAAAAGGTGCTGTCCTACGGCTTGGAGCATCATGTGGTCTTCTATGGCTACAGCAAAAAACCGCTAGATGTGATGAAGGAATGTGATTTAACGATAAACTTCTCCCTTAACGAGCCGTTTGGCAGAGTTATTATTGAATCGATGCTCGTTGAAACGCCAGTTATCGTTGCAGATTCGGGCGGAGCGCCAGAAATTATCCATCATACGAGAGGCGGCTTCATCGTGAAGGACGGCGATGTAGAAGAGCTGTATCAGACGATGAGAAGCGTTTACGATGGGGAAGTTGATTATGAGGAACTATCAAGCCAAGGTTATGCAAGCGTAATGAGCGACTTTAACATGAGCTCCATTGCGAAGAAGGTGGAGTCGACATATCGTGAGCTGCTTGCGCCAAACTTAAAATCGGAAGCGGCAGGCGGGATGGTCAGATGAGCACCGTATATAATCGATTAAGCTTCGGCAAGCTCCTGGCTGTATTAAAGGGGGCTGCCATACTGCCAATTAAGGCGAGTTCAGCTGGCAGGCTTGGCCGTATTTCTGGAAAGCTGACCTTACGAAACAAAGGGCGGTTCATCGTTGGGAAAAACGTTTCTTTCCATGCGAAGCCGCTGCCTTCTTCAGTTACCGTAGAGAAGCAGGCGGAGCTTTGGGTAGGGGATAATGTGTTTTTTAATTATGGCCTCGACATTGGCTGCACGAAGTCGATCCGAATTGGCAGCAACACGATTATCGGTCCGATGGTGAACATTATCGATACGAACTTCCACCCCGTAGATATGGAAGACCGAGCTGGCAGCAAGGACATCGTCATCTCGGACAATGTGTGGATTGGACGCGGAGCTGTTATTTTGCCTGGCGTAACGATTGGCAGCGGTTCAGTCATTGCTGCAGGCAGCATCGTAACGCGGGATATTCCGAATAATGTGCTGGCAGGCGGTGCACCCGCAAAGATTATTCGCGAGCTCCAGATTACGAAGGAATGGGTTCGCAGATATAACTAAAGGGAGCGTACGGCGATGAAAGTATGGATGTGGCCAAAATCAAGCGAATTGAACTTTTACAATGATTTATTGACCGATTCACTCAGCAGTGCAGGCATGGAAGTGAAGGATTTGCAGCATGGCAAGCTAGCGCTTCAGGTCGGGCAAGCGAAAGCTGGCGACATCGTCCATATTCACTGGATGCATCATGCCTATCAGAATGATAATCTGCTGTTGTTCATGGTGAAATCGATCATATTTATAATGACGATGATTTATTTGAAGCTGCGAAAAGTGCAGCTGGTTTGGACGATTCATAACCTGTATCCGCATCAGGTGAAGTTTAAGCGGCTGGAGCGTTACATGCGAACGATCATTTGCAAATTTTGCAGCAAGCTGCTGGTTGCTTCGGAGTCGATTAAACGTAAGGTTATGATGGAATTCGGAGTACCGGCTAGCAAGCTTTTTGTTGTAAAGCATGGTCATTATCTTGGCGTGTATAAGCCTGCAGGCTTCAACTTCAGAGCGTCTTATGGCATCAGCGAAGAAGCTGATGTTTATTTGTTTTTAGGGGCAATCAAAGCGTATAAGGGTGTCGAGGATTTAATTGAAGCGTTCAATGCATTCAAAACTCGAAATACCTATCTGATCATTGCGGGCAAAGCGGACAAGCAAATGGAATCCTATTTGAAGCGGGTAGAGGATAAGGAAAACATTATTTTGGACCTGCGCTTCATTCCAAATGAAGCAGTCGCTGACTTGATTAGCGCCGTTGATGTGATGGTGATGCCGTACAAGGAAATTACGACCTCCGGCTCTGCGATACTTGGCCTCTCGTTCAGGAAGCTGATCGTCATGCCGGACAATGATTTTATCGATGAGTATTTTATGGAGGATATGGTCGTGAGCTACAACCCAAGCGATTATAACGGTCTCGAAAATGCAATGAAAGCCGCGTTAAATGTGAAGAGAGAGCATAAGACGCCTAAGTACGAAGAAGTGCTTAAGGAACTCGACTGGAGCGCGATCGCACAGAGGATAAAAAATGTTTACCAAGGATGGGGATAAAGGATGAAGGTAACGGTGGCCATCTGCACCCATAACCGGGCGAAGGATACGGGAGAGGCAATAGAGAGCGTAATTGCCCAAAGCTTTGAGCGGGAACAAATCGAGATTGTTGTAATCGACAACAGATCAACAGACAATACGGCTGAAGTGGTAGGCAAGCTTGCGTATCGGTATGGTCCAAGCATTCGGTATATTTTTGAGAACAAGCTTGGTTTGTCGGTAGCCCGCAATCGAGCGATTAAGGAAGCAAACGGTGAATTCATTTTATTTTTGGATGATGATGCGTTGGCTTCGCGGGACTGGGTGCAGCATATTGTGAACGTGTTCGAAAGCGATCCGGCGATAGGCTGCGTAGGCGGCAAAATTGATCCGATCTGGGAAGCGGCTGAGCCGGACTGGATTCCAGAGGAGCATCGATCGGTATTCACGATTCTTGATTATGCAAACGATGTGAAGGAAATGCCTGCACCGTCCATTCCATATGGCGCAAACGTCGCATTTCGGTCAAGCGTCTTTCATAAGTATAAGCCGTTCCGAGAGGATCTTGGACGGGTAGGCACAAACCTGCTCTCAAGTGAGGAAAGCGAGCTCATCGCACGGATTCGTGAAAGCTACAAAGTATTTTATACGCCATATGGATCTGTTCAACACAAAATTGCCAAGGAGAGAACGACAAAAAAATGGTTTTTGAAGCGGATTTTCTGGCAAGGCGTGAGCGATGCGGTTAAGCGGCAGGATCGAAGCCTCTTTGCTATCGTAAAACATGTGATCCGAATGATTCAGGCGATTGGAACATCCTTGCTATCGATTTTTCATTTTAAGAAATTCATCAGTCAAGTCGTGAAAATATGTTATCGCAACGGGTCATTAGTCGGCATTCTGCGCTATAACGGTAGGGGTTGACGGAAAGCTATGGCACAGCTTGCTATTTCTAAAGCGTGGAGAGGCAACGGCCTCGTTCAAACGATTATGCGCACGAGTGCAACGAACCTGCTAGTCATGGTTATCAGCACGCTGACGTCCATCGTGACGGCGCGTATGTTCGGCGTTGTTGGCAAGGGCGAATTTTCAGCCATTTTGTTTTGGCCAACGCTTCTCGCGGGTCTTGTTGGCTTCGGCCTGCCGACCTCTCTTATTTATAATATGAAGCAAAACAAAGGCAGCGGCAGCGATTTTGTTAGAGCTGGTTTTCTATTTCAAATTCCAGTCAGCATCATCATTGGCGTGGTCGCGTGGGTATGGCTGCCGGTATGGCTTGGCAACTATCCTGCTGACATCATTCAAATTACGAGATGGTATACGGTACTCATGCTGCCGATTCTGCTCGCTATCAATTTAATATCTGCGCTGGCGCAAAGTACTGGCAAGTTTAACATTTATAACGGTTTGCGTTTATTGGTTCCGCTGTGCAATCTGGTTGGGCTCTTGGGGTTATGGGCAATAGGTGATTTAAGCCTGCATAATGCTTCGCTTGTATTTCTCGTAACCAGCGTGCTTGTAGTTTCATGGTCACTCTATAGTTTAAGAGAAACGCTTCAGATGAACTGGTTGAAGGGACTCGGCAATCGGCTGGCAGCGAAAGCATTATTCGGCTATGGCAGCAAAGTGTTCGGAGTGGAGCTTCTCGGTACGCTGTACACACAGTTTGACAAGCTTGTCATTCTATCGATGCTGACTGCTAGAGAGCTAGGGCTGTACACGGTCGTTTATGCGCTGTCCCGCGTATTCAATGTCGTACAGATGGCGATTACGAATGTTGTGTTCCCGAAGGTTACCGGCATGGAGAAGTCAGCCATCATCGCAACGGTAGGCAGGGCTTTTCGGTTATCGATGCTGCTGATGACGATTGTAGTCATCCCGAGCATGTTCATCGGGCGGTATCTGATGGGCATCCTGTTCGGAGCGCCGTTCCTTGAAGCAAGCGGGGCCTTCTATCTGCTGTCGTTCGAATGCATTCTCGGTGGCGGCTCATGGATTTTGGCATCCTCGTTTAATGCAATGGGCCGACCTGGGTTGGTGCTTGTCCGTCAGCTTATAGCCTTAGCGGCAACCATTGGATTGTTTTTTCTGTTTACACCCCTGTATGGGCTAAATGGAATTGCACTTGCTTTATTAATCGGCGCGGTCATTCGTTTAGTAGTGACGTTGGCCTCGATGAGAATTATTTTCCAAGTAAAGCTATCAGGGATGTTGTTTGATAAAAATGATTTCCGTTTTTTAATCGAGCGTTTGAAAGACAAAAAACAACGTAAAGGAGCGCGTTGATATGCAAGTTGAAACACAGGTACATCCGATGGAGGGCCTCAAAAAGATGCTTCTCCGAATTACGAAGGTGATACCACCGGGTTCAAGCATTTATTATATCGATTATCCCGTTTACAACAATGGCGGCGATTTGCTCATTATGAAGGGTGCAGAGGCGTTTTTTAAAGACAATCATATCCGCGTGGCTGCGCGTTATAGCGTTCTTGATTTTCCAGACAAGCTGACCATTCCGAATGATCAAATTATCGTGCTTCAAGGCGGAGGCAACTTTGGTGATTTGTACCCGGTTCATCAGAAGCTGCGGGAGAAAATCGTAAAGGATTATCCTAATCACCGAATTGTACTGCTGCCGCAGACGATTTTCTTCGAGAAGGAAGCGGAGTATGATCGCACGGCGCGTATTTTTAACGCGCATAAGGATGTTCATCTTTTTGTGCGGGATACGCTGTCCTATGGGATAGCAGCTCAAAAATTTGATAAATGCTGCGTATACTTATCGCCGGATATGGCACATCAGCTGTGGCCGATTTTGCCCAAAAGCAGCCCCGGCAAGGAGCTGCTCTGCTTCTTCCGTACCGACATCGAGAAGACAAGCGAGCAGGCGAGCTTTGAACTGGCAGGGAGAGGCGATTATTTGGACTGGGCTTCCCTATACAATCGCGTCGAGAAAAAATCAATTAAGATGATCGGGCAAATGATGACGAAAAGCGGTGTCCCTCTGCCGATGCAGGCGATATGGGGCAAGTACTCCGACTATCTCGTAGACAAAGCGGTCAAGCGCTTCAGCGGCTATCGCATCGTGCAAACCTCTAGGCTGCACGGGCATATATTATCCTGCTTGATGGACAAGCCTAACACGCTGCTCGATAACTCATATGGCAAAAACTCGAACTACTACAATACATGGACCAGCGGGATCAAGTCAGCGCAGCTGGTGGTGAAGAACGAAGCATAATGATCTTGGCATATCGAAGAGAGTAAGTGCGAATCGAATCACCGTATCATAAAAACGATTAGGAGGAATCAACATGAAGATTGTTCTTCTATCCGGAGGCTCGGGCAAGCGGCTGTGGCCGTTGTCGAACGAATCGAGATCCAAGCAGTTTTTGAAGGTGCTAAAAGACGAGAGCGGCGAGCGTGAATCGATGGTTCAGCGCGTATGGGGACAAATCACGAAGGCGGGTTTACGCGAGCATGCTTATATCGCAACAAGCAAGCCGCAGGTAGATATGATCCATAGTCAGCTTGGAAGCGAGATTGAAGTGATCGTCGAGCCGGAAAGAAGGGACACCTTCCCCGCTATCGCGCTCGCAGCAACCTATTTATATTCGGTGCAAGGTGTAAGCTTGAATGAAACAGTCGTTGTCATGCCAGTTGATCCCTACGTGGAGCAATCGTTTTTCCATAAGACGAAGGAGCTTGAGCTGGTTTTGAATGAATCGGGAGCAGATTTAGCGCTTATGGGCGTGAAGCCAACGTATCCTTCGGAAAAATACGGTTATATCGTTCCTGAGCTTGCAGCTGAGGCGAACAATTATGTCAATGTAAACAGCTTTAGAGAAAAACCCCGCGAAGAAGAAGCGGCAGCCATGATTGAGCAGGCTGCACTTTGGAACTGCGGGGTTTTTGCATTCAAGCTTGATTTTCTCATTAACATTCTGATTGCTAATGAACTGCCGATTCAATACGACGAGATGCTGAAGCAATACGGGAAGATGCCGAAAAATAGCTTTGACTATGAAATCGTAGAAAAGTCCAATCATATCGTGGCATTGCCATATGAGGGCGATTGGAAAGACCTTGGAACTTGGAACACCTTGACCGAGGAAATTGAAACGCCGCTTATTGGAAAAGGGATTATTTCGGGAGATTCAACGAACACGCATGTCATTAATGAGCTCGACATCCCGATTACTCTGCTGAATGTATCGAATGTCATTGTAGCGGCGAGTCCGGATGGAATTTTGGTATCGGATAAAGCGGCTAGTCCTATGATCAAGGAGGTCATGAAGCATTCCGACCAGCGTCCGATGTATGAGGAGCGTCGTTGGGGCCGCTATCGTGTGCTTGATTATTTGAAATATCCCGACGGCAAGGAAGTGCTGACTAAACGAATATGCGTTGCGCCAGGACGGAACTTAAGCTATCAATATCATCTGCTGAGAGACGAGGTATGGACGATTGTTGCCGGACATGGCGTCATGGTGCTGAATGGTCGAAGCTTTGAAGTGAAATCGGGCGATGTGCTAACGATATCGAAAGAAAGCCTTCATAGCCTGCGCGCAGAAACAGAAATGGACATTATCGAAATTCAGACAGGGACGGAGCTTATAGAAGAGGACATCGTCCGGCTTGCCTTCGATTGGAATGAGATTATGCAACTATGCACCGTATAAATAAATCATTCAATGAAGGAGCGAATAGCATGAACATCACGGTTATTGGAACTGGCTACGTGGGGCTCGTGTCGGGCATTTGTTATGCGGAGCTTGGCAATCGCGTCATTTGCGTAGACAAGGACCCGCGCAAAATTGAGACACTAAACGCTGGCGGCATTCCGATCTATGAGCCAGGCCTCAAGGAGCTAGCAGCGTCGAACCGAGCAGCAGGAATGCTCACCTTCACGACTGATTTGCGAAGCGCGGTACAGCAATCGGACATTATTATTTTGGCGGTAGGAACACCTCCGCTGCCAAATGGCGAGGCTAATCTATCTTACATTGACCAAGCAGCCATAGAGATTGCAAAGGCGATGAACGGTTATAAAATCATAGCGGTAAAAAGCACTGTACCCGTTGGAACGAATGAACGTCTAGCAACCGTCATCGCCTCCCACACGAGTGAGTTGTTTGACAGTATCTCGCTGCCAGAGTTTTTGCGCGAGGGCTCGGCGATACAAGATACGCTGCATCCCGATCGCATTATTATTGGAGCCAGCTCACAAAGCGCAGCAGAAATTATGAAGCTGCTTCATATTCCTTTAACGGAACAAATCGTTATTACAGATATTCGCAGCGCTGAAATGATTAAATATGCGTCCAATGCATTTCTAGCTACCAAAATATCATTTATCAATGAGATCGCTAATATTTGCGAGAAGGTAGGCGCAGATGTAACGAAGGTAGCTGAAGGAATGGGTTATGACAAGCGAATTGGCCCATCGTTCCTAAAAGCGGGAATCGGCTACGGGGGCTCTTGTTTTCCTAAAGATACAAGCGCCTTAATTCAAATTGCCGGACATGTTGATTATGAGTTCAAGCTGCTGCGCTCGGTAGTAGAGGTCAATCAGGATCAACGCTTTAACGTCATTCGCAAGCTGGAGACGATATTTCAAGGTGAGCTTTCAGGTAAGACGATTGCAGTATGGGGGCTTGCATTCAAGCCGAATACCGATGATGTGCGCGATTCGCCAGCATCGGAAATTATTCAACATTTGGTGGACAACGGCGTTAAGGTCAAGGCTTATGACCCTATTGCGACTGACAACTTCCGTACTTTATATGAAATTAGCGGTGTTGAATGGTGTGAGGACGCGATGGAAGCGGCAAAAGATGCGGATGCGCTTTGCTTGCTGACAGAGTGGGAGGAGTTCTCACATGTTGACCTTGGACTGCTTCAACAAGTATTAAAAAGTCCGATTCTGATTGACGGCCGCAATGTTTTCGAAGAGGAGCATTTGGTTGGTACTGAATTTGTTTATTACTCCGTAGGCCGCCCTAGCCTTAATCAAGGCGTAAAGCAGCAAATACCTGTATTGCAATTTTAAACCAAACTAATGACCAGAGGTGAATGAAATGACGTTTCGAAAAAAAGTAACCTTATCCGCGCTGGCGATCTCCATGCTTACAGCATCGCTAGGCGGATTACCGCTCAGCCAGAAAGGGCTGACCGAGAAGCTGGGATTTGTTCAAGCGGCGAGTGCTGCAGAAGCTGCGCTGCCTTCAAGCGTGTTTTTGGAGCGTATGCAGGCTCTATATGCTGCACTAGCAGCTGGGGACAAGACGGACATGCAAGAGGTTAAAAATTTGCGAGATGAAATTGCCGGTCTGGATGAAGCAACAAACCAGCAGCTGATCGATCCGATTTGGACAAAAATTAGCGAGAAGCTTCCTGAGTCTGCCGACAAAGCGGAACTTAAAGCGAGCCTGTTCCGGTTGATCAAGGCTGTAGGCTCCTTCCGTTACGACCCTGAAGCCTCTGATTTGGAGGCTATTCGCACGAATCCAGAATTTCGAGCAACCTTGAAGACGATTGCAGCTGCAGGCGGTGACGAGAACATTAGATTGGAAGACTTTCTCGTCTTTATGTTTGGCGATGGCAGCAGCCGTAAAGGCGTTGAAGGAACGATTGGCAGCCTGATCGGGGAGAAGTCTCCGGAGGAGCTGATTTTGCTGCTTGGCAATAAGCAGGGCATTGTAACGGTTCTTCTTCAGGCGATGGAGAAGCTGATGGGTGAGACGAATGAGTACAAGTTCAGCTCTATTTTGAAAAATTTAGGCGTGACGCCGAAGGATGTAAGAGCGACCGTACAAAACTTCCAGGTGAAGCTTCAGAAGGACGAGCCTGCGATCAGCGCGATGACTGTGGCGTATATTCGTTCAAGCGTGAAGTCAAGCGTGAAAATAGACTACACTGGTCGTGTACATTCGTATAGCTTAAATGTATTCGGCGTATATCTTTTCCCACAAGTTCTGCAGTGGTCAAAGGTATCCGGCGATTCTAATGTAAAGGTATTGCCTACGGGTGTCGTTACTATACCGGATGCTGCGAAAACCGGTACAGCTGTTATTCAGGCTAAGCTGATCAATCCATACGGTGGCTCGGCGAAAGTCATATTTGAGCAAGAGGTTACCTTAAACGCTGCAATTTCGCATGAGACCGAGTTTCCTGTGGAGTCATTCCTTGCGCGGATGAATAAGCTGTATTCTGCTCTAGAAGCAGGAGATCCAGCAGATGTTGGAGCCGTTCGCAATTTGCGTGATGAGCTTGCTGGGCTGGACTTCGCTAAGGATCACAATTTAATTGATCCGATTTGGAAGAAGATTGCAGCTAAGCTGCCCGCAGAAGCAGACCAAGCAAAGCTGAAGGCTGTTTTATTCAATATGGTTAAGGAGATTAGCTTGATTCCATATGACCCGCAGGCTGCAAGTTTAGAGGAGATTCGCAAAAATCCTGAATATCGTGCTGTGTTAGCTGAGCTTGGAGCAGCCGGAGGCGGTGAAACTAGCTTTGTAATAGACGATATTCTCATGTTTTTATTTGGCGATGGTGGCGTTAACCCAGGTGTAGATGGCGCTATAAGGCAGAAGCTTGCCAGCCTGTCACCGACTCAGCTGCTGCAGTTGATTGGAGATAAGCAAGCGATTTCCGCACTGCTGCTCCAGAAGACAGAGGAGCTGCTAAGTGAAACCGGCAATTATAAGTTCAGCTCCGTTTTAAGCCAGTTGGGTGTAACGGCGGAGGAGTCTGCTGCAACCATGCTTAACTTCCAAGCTCGATTGAAGATGGATGAGTCAGCAATTCAAGCGCTAATTATTGCTCATATGCGCTCTGAAGCTGTCGAGGCTGTTAAAGTCAGTGAAGATGGCCGTGAGCAAAAATTCAGCTTGAAGGTGTTCGGTGTGGATGTTCCGCCGCTTGCGCTGCGGTGGAGCAAAGTATCTGGAAGCAAAGATGTGAAAGTATCTTCTGGTGGTACGGTTACGCTTCCGCGAGGCGTTGCCAGCGGATCGGCGGTTGTTCAAGCGACATTGATTAACCCATATGGTGGACAAGCTAAAGTTATTTTTGAGAAAGAGGTTACGTTAACAGCTACAAATGGAGAGGGAGAACACTTCCCGGCTGAAGAATTCCTTGAGAGAATGAATAAGCTTCACGCGGCACTGCTTGCTGGAGATCCTTCGGATGTGCAGGATGTACGCAATTTGCGCGATGAGATCGCCAAGCTTGATTTTGCCAAGGATCAATCACTTATTGATCCAGTCTGGGTCAAAATTGCTCCTAAGCTTCCCGCATCGGTTAACCAAGCGGAGCTGAAGAAGACTGTGTTCCAGATCATTCAGTCTGTAGGCTCCCTGCAATATGATCCAGAAGCGAAGGGACTTGAAGCGATTCGAACGAATCCAGAATTCCGTGCTGCACTGAAGACGATTGCCGCTGCAGGCGGGGTAACAAGCCTCAGCATGGATGATTTCCTCGTTTTGTTGTTCGGTGATGGAGCTGACCGTCCGGGTGTTGAAGGGACCGTTCGCAACATTATCTCGGATATGAAGCCGCAGGAGATCGCTCAGCTGCTCGGCAACAAGGAAAAAATAAATGCGGTTATTATGGAAGCCATGGGTGAAATTTTATCCAAAAAGGATGATTATGCATTAAGCGAGGCGCTGAACAACTTAGGTGTTAAATCGGCTGATGTACGACTATCTGTTTTTAAATTCCAACTAAAGCTGAAATATGATGAGCGGGCCCTTAACGCATTAACAGTTGCTTATATCCGTTCAGAAGTTATTTCGGCGGTGAAGATTACGGCTAGCGGAAGGCAGCATGAATACAGTTTGAAGCTGCTTGGCACTGTTTTGCCATCCTCGTTCTTGAAATGGAAGAAAGTATCGGGAAGCAAAGATGTCACGGTCGATTCGCGAGGGAAAGTAACGATTCCGAAAAAGGTTGCTAATGGTACGGCTGTTATTCAAGCGACTTTAGTGAATCCATACGGCGGCTCTGCTAAAGTGATTTTCCAGCAAGAGGTGACGCTCGTTAATGAAGATGTGGAAATTGATCCTAAGGCAGAGTTTAAGAGAATAGCTGAAGAATTGGATAGCAAGCTGAACGAGGTTAAGAAAAAGCTGAAAGCAGCGACCAACGATGAGCAGAAGGCACAACTGATCATGGATGTTGTACAGGCAAGAAATGTAGCTGTTGATGAGATCAATAAAGTAAAAACAACGAACGCGCTGAAAAATAAGGCGATAAACGAAACGAAAAGCAAGGTCAACAAATTGCTTACTACTATTATTACGGAAATCATGCGATCTTAACAAAAAGCAGCCAGTCTTCTTTCTCGTCTAAGAGAAAGGAGACTGGCTTCTTTCTATTCAAAACGGAAGGTGGTATGAGCATAATATGAGCAAGCATCATGCAAGGAAGAAACGGCGTCCGCGGCTTCAGAAGCCGGATACGATTAATATTATTTTAGGCTCGTTAACGCTTATTCTATTATTTGTGTGGGGCGGTCTCTATTGGAATGAATCCTCACAACAATCACTTATTGTGAATGCGAATGGCGCAGCATTAAACGAGCAAGCACAGCTGAGTGAGGAAGAACTGTATGGGACAGCGCCTGAGAAAACGAGTCCAACTGTAGATGGCGTACCGCCAACGACTGACAAAACCGGAAAACCAGTGAAACAGGTGGCGGGTAAGCCTGCTGGAAGTGGAGGGGAAGCTGTACTGCCGGAGAAAGAGGCGGATAAGCCGGCTGGGGAAAATGAAAATCCTTTGCCCGTTCAGACGACGAAGCCATCAAGTACAACTAAACCGAACAAAGGGACGGAGACGAAGCCGAATGATGGTTCAACGTCAACGCCAACGACAAAACCAAAGCCAACGCCTTCGCCTGATCAGCCAAATGTGCCGGAAACGGAAGCTCCAATTACGTCAACGGAAAAGTATGAGCAGCAGATTGTCCAGATTCAAGCTAAGTGTACGCAGGATATGAATGATGTATTGGCAGGAGCGGAAACAAGTGTTGCGCAATTGGATATGTCTGACCCTTACGCGTTTCAGGAGTTAAGCCAGAAATGGATGGACGGGCTTTCGAAGGTGGAAGCGACATGCAGTACGAAAATGCAGGGAATTATTGCACAAGCAGAAAAGGATAATGTGGAGGCAGAAATTACGGATAAGTGGGAGCAAACGTTCAGCGATCTCATGCTGCAGCTTCAAGGGCAATTCGAGGCGAAGCTGCTGCAATTGATGGGCGGTTGAAGCTAAGAACGTTTGGAGTTCCTTATTTTAATCAAATATAGATATAGTGGATAGATCATTCATCCTTTGGCAAGGTGCGATCGCGGAGTACACGTTCGAGCAAGTTGCGAATTAAATCCAGGTCGTCCTTTTCCAAAGGAACCCCATCCCAGTGCAGCTGATCATAATTCAAATATTCCTTCGCATTATGATTGAGCTCAATTGGCGGCTCAGGATAATCAGTAAGCCCAAGAAGATAATCAGCGGAAGTGCGCAGCTTGCGTGAAATGGTTTGAATGGATTCAAGAGTCGGCTGTCGATAGCCGGATTCATAGCCTGCATAGGTGCTTTTCGCAACTCCTAAATAATCAGCAACTTCCTGCATCGTTAATTTCCTCGATTTACGCAGCTGTTTAAGGCGCTTCGCAAACATCAATATCCCCCTCTCCAACGTCATAATGTCTATTTTAAATGATCATATTGCTTGCAAGGTAAATGCACACATAATTATATCATGTTTTCCAATTGCATGTACAAATCCGAACACTAGCTTGTTGTAAGCAACCTTACAGCCGCCAAAAAGTTCCGCTCCGACTGCGAATTGACTCCTTAAGCACATCTATGTGCTTATAACCACCAAACTCATGATACTTCAAGGCTCTAAGAACATATACGTGCTAACAGCCACCATAAATCCCCACTCCAACGGCCCACCTAACTCTATAAGCGCATATATGTACCTACAGCTACCAAACTAACATAACTTTAAGGCTTTTAGAACACCGACTTGCCTACAGTCACCTTCACTAATCAACAGCCCTGTATGCCGCCGCCAAAGTCTGTCGTTTTTGCAAAAGCTGCCTAAATAAACGGATATTTGAACAATCATTATGGTTTTTTCTAATGAAAGCGCATTCTTTATAAGAGTACTATTAAGAGGTAAATATTTCTTGCCAAAAATTTTGCGTGATTGCTAGAAACGTTTACAGCTTATTTTAGCCCATTTATGAAAGGGGAACAAATGCTGAATGAGTAAGCGATTGAAACGGAGCATGTCGTTAGTGTTGGCAGTAGTTATGGTTTTCTGCACGGTTTTTGCTGGATTTACAAATGAGCAAGCAGAGGCCGCGCAAACTGCACAGCCGCAGATGTGGAAGTTTGATTTTGGTTCAGCGCCAGCACCTGCTGGAAGTACAGGTGGTCCTGTCGCGGATGGTTATATCGGTATTACTGGAACGACGCTTTATACACCTGAGAAGGGCTATGGTTTGGATATGAATCTTGCTTCTCGTTTTCGAGGGGCAGAGTCACCGGATAACGTAATTAACGATTTTGTTTTGGGAGGAACCAATGTTCCTTTTGTATTCAAAGCGGACATACCTAATGGCAACTATAAGGTCACGCTTTATTCCGGTGATCTTCTTCAAACGACTTCTACCTACAAAACGAAGGTAACGATTGAGGAAGTAGCCGGGGATTCTATCAACTCTCGTAGAGCTGTAGAGAGCAAGGTTTATAATGCATCAGTCGCAGATGGACAATTAAATATTCAACTGACAGGCGATGGAACATTCAGTGTTTTGAACGCTGTTATCATCGAGCAAGTACTTCCTTCAGCGCCTGAAGGACTCATGCTGACGAGTATAAGCGCAAATGGCGTTTCAATGAAATGGACAGCTGTCACAGATGCGGTTTACTACCATATATACCGTACGACTGGCGGCAGTGAGCCAAGTGCGCCGATTGCTGAGCAAATCAAAGAAACGAGCTATTCCGATGCTAATGTAAGTGTGGGGGATAGCTATACGTATTATGTTTCGTCCGTCAATGCCTTTGGCCAGCAATCGCCTTTAAGCACAGCTAGCGAGGCTGCCTTGATTCCGATGCCGCAGTCTCCTGTTGTCCCCATCAATCTAGCAGTTACCGAAGTGAATGCCGCCTCTATTCGGCTTGCTTGGGGAGCTTCTGTCGGAGCGGCGGACTATGTCGTATATCGTTCGGATGCAGTGGATGGGACGTATGGTGAGATTGGCCAATCAGCTGCATTGTCGTATATCGATCAAACTGCGAATACCGCTATCGTACAATATTACAAAATAAAAGCACGGAATGGACAAGTCTTGTCCGACTACTCGGCTTACGCGGCAAGCACCGTGTATGTGCCGCCGGTTGTATTGCCGGATGGAGATGTAAAACGTTTTGATTTTGGAAAAGGTTGGGCAGCTGATGGTTATGTTTCCGTTTCCTCTGCTGCTGCTTATTCCGCGGAGCGAAAATACGGGTTTGGTGATCCGGCAAAGGTAAGCTTCGTCGACCGCGGCACAGCGGATGCGCTGCGCTCGGACTTCAGCATCGTAAAGGACACATCCTTCATTGTAGATCTGCCGAATGCAGATTACACAGTGTCTCTTATTGCAGGGGATCTGAATGACGTAACGGATATTTCAATTACAGTCGAGAACATGGAAAAGGTAAAACGACTGGACGGCAATGCGGTTAGGCCAGCAGGTCAATTTCTTGAAATGAGCTTTGATATTGCGTTGGTAGACGGGCAGCTGAACTTCGAGTTTGCGGGTACTGCTCCAAAAATCAACGCGCTCGTCATTACGAAAAAAGCGGAGCGTACACCAAGCGAGCTGCCTACTATTTATCTAGCAGGTGATTCTACTGTACAAACGTACGATCCGTACTGGCTTCCACAAGCGGGCTGGGGACAAATGATTCCAAGCTTTTTCTCTGAAAATGTTATTTTCAAAAATCATGCGATCGGCGGTCGTAGCACCAAAAACTTTATATCCGAAGGCCGCTTGGACGAGGTGCTGAGAGCTATTAAGCCGGGCGATTATTTCCTCGTGCAATTTGGTCATAATGATGCAACGATTAGCGTTCCGGATCGTTATGCATCTCCAGCAGATTACAAAAACTATTTGAAAACGTATGTAAACGGCGCGAAGCAGCGCGGAGCAACGCCAATTCTTGTGACGCCGATGGGCAGGCGCAGCTTCAACGCCGAGACTGGAAAGTTTAACGTCAGCTTCCCAGAATACGTGCAAGCGATGAAGGAAGTTGGGCAGGAGCTTGATGTTAATGTGGTCGATTTGAGCACGCTGAGTATTGCGTATTACGATTCAATCGGTCCAGCAGCAACGTTATCCGTGTTCCTTCATACGCCAGCTGGAGTATACGGAGCATTCCCGAATGGGTCCGCTGATGATACGCATTTCCAAGAATATGGCGCCATTCAGCTCGCGCGTATGCTTTCGGCAGCGATCAAGCAGCTGGATTTGCCACTGGCTCAATCCGTAAAAGAAATTGAATTGCCAGCAAACGTGCCAGCTAAGCCGACCAGCCTTATCGCTGGAAGCATAAGCAATGCAGGAGCATTGCTCAAATGGGACAAAACAGCAACGGCGGATATTTACAAAATCTATCGCAAGCTTTCCTCAGAGCCGGATAGCGCGTATGCCATGATTGGTACTTCTACACTTCCGACGCTGAATATGGGCGGACTTGTTGAAGGGAACAGCTATCATGTTTATGTGACAGCAGTGAATGGCAAAGGAGAGTCTGCGCCATCCGATCCCATCTTTATTCAAACGAAATCGGCATTGTACAAATATGATTTCGGAACGATTGGCGGAGTAGTTGAGGCTGGTTATACCGAGGTTACTCGCAATACGATCTACACCGCTGAACGCGGATATGGCATAACGGATAGCACAGGTATGATAGATCGCGACCGCGGAGCGGGTACGGATGCGCTCAGACGAGACTTTGTTGCTTATTTTGGCAATAGCTATGAATTCAAAGTAGACCAGCCAAACGGTTATTATTCAGTCAAGACCTATACGGGGGACTGGATCGGGTCAACGAAAACGAATATTAATATTGAAAATAAGGATTATGGCACGGTATCATCTGGCAAGGAAAATATTGCTGAACGGGTGTTCAACATGATTGCCGTTAAGGACGGACAGCTGAACATGATCCTCAGCGGTCAGACTGCTCATTTGAATGGGGTTGAAATAACGCCGCTGCTTCTAGCGCCTACGAAGCTAGAGCTAAACGATCTTGATTTGAGCAGCAATCCAATTAAGGCGGAGCTTTCATGGACAGGAGTAGCAGATGCTGTAAAATATCATGTTTATCGCAAGGCTACTGTCGCAAGCAGCGCTGAGCTGCTAGGCGTGACGACGCAACCAACGTTTATTGATACTAGCGCGGATGTTGGCCTTGAGTACGTATATTCGGTGTCGGCAATAGACAATACCGGATTTGAGTCGGTGACATCTAATTTCCTACAGGTGTCCATGATTGATCCGAATGTGGAGAAAGCAGCGATTCCAACAGGCCTTGCACTTGCTTCCATTCACAAAAACGATATTAGCTTCACTTGGGATGCCGTTCCACAGGCAAGAATGTACAATGTGTATCGCGCCAAAGAAGCGAATGGCCCTTATACGTTGATTGGAAAGTCATCTACGGCATCTTATACCGACAACACCGTTTTGACGACGATTCCTTATTACTATAAAGTGGCTTCTGTCAATGAGGGCGGCATTTCTGAGCTGTCGGATGCTTTGGAGACACAGGCAATTACAACGCTTGTTCGCGCAATGGAGTATCTGGATCGTTCGCCTGTCGCCATTAAGACGGAGAACGGCAACTATTTGGGATGGCGTATGTTAGGACTTGATCCAGAGTCAATCGGTTTCAATGTTTATCGTGACGGCATCAAGCTTAACAATGAGCTAATCACGAAGAGCACGAACTATGTGGATGCGGCGGGTACAGACACATCCTTGTACCATATTACATCGGTGCTGAGCGGTGTTGAGCAGGCTGCGACCAGCAGCTTCGGTGTTTGGCAAAAGCAGTACAAATCAGTGCCGCTGCAGAAGCCAGCCGATGATTATACGAAGGACGGACAGCCGTACACGTATTCAGCGGGTGACGCTAGCGTAGGGGATCTCGACGGTGACGGTAAATATGAGATTGTCATGTTATGGTTGCCATCAAACAGCAAAGACAATTCACAAGCCGGTTATACGGGCATTGTGTATATGGACGCTTATAAGTTTGACGGCACGCGGCTATGGCGCATTAATCTCGGACCAAATATTCGAGCAGGAGCGCATTATACACAGTTTATGGTTTATGACTTGGACGGTGATGGACGTGCGGAAGTCACGTTCAAGACAGCGGATGGTACGATTGACGGAACGGGCAAAGCCATCGGTGATCCTAGTAAGGATTATCGCAACAGCAGCGGATATGTATTGTTAGGCAATGAATATTTAACCGTATTCGAGGGCTTAACTGGAAAAGCGCTTGCCACAACAGAGTATGATCCGCCTCGCGGTGATGTTGCAGCGTGGGGAGATGCTTACGGCAATCGGGTGGACCGTTTTCTAGCAGCGGTCGCGTATCTTGACGGCGAGAAGCCGAGCTTAGTTTTTAGCAGAGGGTATTACACACGTACGGTGCTTGCTGCTTATGACTATCGCAATGGTCAGCTGACGAAGCGGTGGGTATTTGACTCTAACGATGAAGGAAACGGCTCCTTTGCAGGCCAAGGGAATCACAATTTATCGATAGGCGATTCAGACGGCGACGGCAAAGACGAAATTCATTTTGGCGCGATGGGTATTGATGACGATGGCAAGCCGCTCTACAATACGGGACTTGGCCACGGTGATGCGATGCATTTTGGCGACCTTGACCCTGAACGTCCGGGACTGGAAATATTCGCTGTACAAGAGCATAGCGACTCCCCATACGGGATGGATTTGAAGGATGCGCGTACAGGCGAAATTATTTGGGGTATTCATACCGGCGTAGATACGGGCCGCGGGATGTCAGCGGATCTCGATCCAAGATATTTGGGTGAAGAGATGTGGAGCGCCAATATTGTAAGTAGCGAGCATATCCCGGTTACAGGATTGTACAGCGCCAAAGGCGAGAAAATAACGACGAGCATCCCAAGCTCGACAAACTTTGGCGTATGGTGGGATGGCGATCTGCTGCGCGAGCTGCAGGATTATAATCGCATCGATAAATGGGATTATATGAATGCAAAAACGGTTAATTTATTGACGGCAGTTGGCTCCGCTACAAATAACTCGACGAAAGCGAACTCTAGCTTGCAGGCTGACTTGTTCGGCGACTGGCGTGAGGAGATCATGTGGCGTTCAGAAGACAGCAGCGAATTTAGAATCTACTCTACTGTGGATGAAACCGAATATCGTATTCGCACGCTGATGCATGATCCGAACTATCGTTTAGGAGTAGCTTGGCAAAATGTTGCTTATAACCAGCCGCCGCATCCAAGCTTCTATTTAGGAGACGGAATGGCGATGCCAGCAGCTCCAAATATTCAATATATTCAAGCGCTAGTTACCTCGATAACGGTAACAGCGGCAGGGCAAGCCGATTCTGTTAAGGTGGGCAGCACGCTCCAGATGAATGCAGAGGTTCATATGGATACTGCGGCTAACAAAAATGTAGTTTGGTCAGTTGTGAATGAGGATGGCAGCTCTACTACTCTGGCAGCAATCGGAACAGATGGCCTGCTTCATGCGACAGCGGAAGGAAAGGTAACCGTCGTAGCGACGGCTGCGGATGGATCGGGTGTAAAAGGGGAGAAAAAAATTACCCTGCTTGCAGATCCAGTCGTTTCACCTAGCCCAACACCGACACCAACTCCAAGTCCAACACCGGATTCACCGCCTGGTGGTACAGCGCCAACTCCAACGCCTGCTGGCAATCAAGTAACGGTTGAAGCAGTGACAGTGAACGGAAAAGCGACAGCGGTGGTAGAAGCTGCGGATCTCCAAAAAGCGATCGAAGCAGCAACAAAATCGCTCACCATTAAGGTGAATGCGGTAGGGTCTGCCAAATCAGTAGAGATCAGCATTCGTGGCGGTGCGTTTGCGGGCTTGAATACGAAGGATGCATTTTCTTTAACAATGGATACGGGCTCGGCAAAAGTAACCCTTTCGAACAAAGCACTTAAGGGTGCGCTTGGCGCAGGTACAGAAACGCTTAAACTATCAATCGATAGGATGGATACTTCTGGACTCTCCGAGGCTATTCGAGAGAAAGTTGGCGATGGAACCGTCTATGATTTCAATCTATATGTAGGCGATAAGAAAATAAGTGAATTCGCGGGCGGCAAGCATACACTTGAGATAAGTGTTCCTTATGTGCTTAAGCTAGGTGAGAAGCCGGGCAATGTGGTCGTATATTATATCGCAGACGATGGCAAATTCGAAATCGTTCGCAATGGAAAGTATGATGCAAAAACAGGGATGATCACCTTCAAAACAAATCATTTCAGCTATTATTCTAGCCTATACGCAGCATCTGCATTCACGGATCTGAATCAAGCTTTATGGGCAATCGATCCGATTGAAGCATTGGCAGCGCGCAGCATTGTTAATGGCTATGGAGATGGCAGCTTCCAGCCGAGTGGCGAGGTGACACGAGGAGCATTTGTGAAAATGCTGATGCTGGCATTAGAGCTAGAAGACAGGGAAGGAGTAAGCAGCTTTAGCGACGTGAAAGCAGGCGCATGGTACGCCAGCTCAATTGCCGCAGCTGAGAAGCTTGGCATAATAAAAGGCAAGTCTGACGGAACCTTTGGCGTCAACGAGCTTATCTCACGGCAGGATATGGCCGTTATGGCCTACCGTGCAGCTGAGGTGGCTGGCTTGAAGCTTGTGAGTGGAAGCGCAATTGCTTTCACCAATCAGGAGGAGATTGCCGATTATGCAGCCAAGGCTGTTCAGGAAATGCAGTCGACAGGCATTCTGAACGGCATGTCGGGTAATACATTTATGCCAAATGGTTGGAGTACAAGAGCACAAGCAGCAAAAGTCATTTATTCGATGATGAGAATGCTCGAATAAAATACGTCAACTGAGCAGATCCCTATAGCGAAGGAAAGCCGAATGATTCGGATTCCGCAGCTATAGGGATTTTTTATTCAATAATATCTTGAATATGCCATGGGGACTTAGCGGTTTCTCGTTTGAACATGAAGGTATAAACACTGCTTCGGCGAGGCTTATTCAGCTGATGGATCGATACAGGCAATCTTATTTCGGTCGTTAAAGCATCACCAAGCTCATCGGTGTGGATCTGGCCTTTGGATTTTGGCGGGATTTGCTCTCGTATGGAAACGAGTGACTCCATAACATGTAAGATGGAAGCGAGCTTTTCCTTTGGCATTTCATTGGCGAGCGGAAGCAACAACTCATGGTCTTGATGATACATCGCTTCAACGAAGCTTCTAGCCAGAACGCTCGGCTGAACAGATTCGAAATAAGGTTTGATTTGTCCAGCAGCCTTATGTACCATCATTTGGTGCGCGGGGTCTGGAGTGTCTGATTTATGGGTGGAGCTGCCTAGAAAATGAATGCAAAAGTGTCCAGAGAAGCCGTTCTCTGGAATGCCGTCACCGCCATGCGGCATGCCATTCATAGAAGCAGCGATCCAGGTGTCGCCGGAGTGGACGAGTATGGCCTTTCTTTTCCAGCTCCATTTGTCATTATAAATTTGCTTCATAACACGGGAATCCTCTTTCGTTAACGGCTGTACATCTGCATGATCGCTGCCTGCGCGCCGTTGTACATGGAAGGTTAATCCCGTTTCCAGCTCCGTCACAGAAAACATGCTTTTTTTAGGCAAAAGCTCCGTTGCTTGCTGCCATGTCAACAATTCCCCGTAATGCTGTGTCCGCAACCCTTCGGCTAACCGAACCAGCTTCTTAGCCAGCTTGTCAGGCAAAATTATTTTTTCTGCTTTTGCTTCATTCCAGAGCTGTCCAGAGCGATCCAAGCGATAATGTACCGTTTCAGCAGACTTTAGTGTGATGTCTATATCGGAGTAATAGTCTATTTCAGCTTCAGGAACATGCTTGGATTGACGCAAAGCGGCATTCATTTCTTGGCTTTCGATTTGCAGCTCGCTCATAAATGAGGAGTGTTGACCAGAGCGGACAGTCATAATCATTATATGTTGCTGCTGCTCCTCATTTGATTTTTTGGGCTTCAACATCATCGTCTGTGCAGCGGCATCGTTGGCTTGTAAGGTTAACAGCGATATAAGAACGAAAATAACAACAGCTGCTTGTCTCAAGATCCGGGTCATAAGTTGTCCTCCTCCAATCCCAATTGTCGTTATCTTTATATTCAGCCAATTTCCCGTTAATTATGTGGTCACCGCGTATGCATGCTTCTGCCTAAAATGATTCATACTAGCACGGATACTACCGTATAGGGGTGATTAACGACAATGGGATTGCCGTGGATTCTGGCCATATTGTTTTTGTTCCAGCAAGGAGCATATTCTGATTCTTTAGTTATCGAGCATGAAGGCCATGCGATTTCGGAAATGAAACGTGCACAGTATAGCGATTCGATGACTGGCATTCCGCTCGTTAATCAAGAGAAGCTTGATAAATTTATGGATGAGCTTGATAAACGAGTGCAGAAGCATCCTATTAACGCAGCGCTTGATGGAGCGGGGAGAATCATATCCGAGCAGACAGGAAGTAAGCTTAATCGGAAAGCGTTCGAGGAGCTGTTTTACAGCTTTATTTTTGAAGGGGAATTATTAAAGCTTGAGGCTCCTATGCTAACGACTTATCCGAAAGTAGACAGCGAGCTGCTCTCAAACATCAAAACCAAAAAAATTGGACTCTATGCTACATACTACAACTCACGAAACAAAAACCGTTCTCATAATGTTGAATTAGCTGCGAAAGCAATTAATAACCATGTCGTTTTCCCGGATGAACGGTTTTCTTTTAATGAGGTTGTTGGCATGCGGACAAGGGAAAAAGGGTATTTGCGTGCTCCAGTCATTGTGAGGGGAGAGGTTTCGGAAGACGTCGGCGGTGGTATTTGTCAAATTTCATCTACCCTCTTTAATGCGGTAGATCGGGCAGGACTCAAAATTGTTGAGCGCTACTCACATAGCCGGCATGTCAAATATGTTCCGTCAGGCCGCGATGCGACGGTAAGCTGGTATGGGCCGGATTTTGTGTTTCAAAATAAATATGATCAGCCTATACTTATTCGTGCTTATGCGCAGGGAGGGCAGGTTAGCATCGTTATTTGCTCTTCGGAAGACGTTAATGCAAAAACGAGACAAGTGCCCAGCGCTTCAAAAAAATTGCCTGAGGAAATCAAGCTGGAGATGGATGCTGGCGGCTCGGAGCCAAAAAAATAAACATAAAAGTTTAGGTTAGTGACTGCCGAATTGGCAGTCTTTTTATTATGTAATTTATTGCTAGATCTCAATTGCAAAGGCAGTTTGGTACGTAAGGGTTGACACCGCTAAGCGATTTCGTGATGATGGAGTAGAGCATGTAGCGGAAGGAGCTGACCTAAGATGAATTTAATAGTGGAACAACCAGCAGCTCGCTGGTACAAAAAAGAAATGGGTCTTTCCGATGGTGAAGCGATTCGTATTTACGTTCGCCTGGGCGGCTGCGGCAGCGTTCATCCAGGACTTTCACTTGGCATTATGAAGGATGAGCCCAAGACAGCGGGACTTCGTGATGTCGTAGAAGGTATTACCTATTTTATAGAAGATGATAATCTGTGGTATTTGGATAATAAGACGCTTCGCATTTCTTTTGACGAGAAGTATGAAGAAATTAAAATGGTTGTGGAATAACCACATGGCATAGCAGGACAACAAAAAAGGAGCAGCTCCAATAGGTCATAAACCTTAAGGAGCTGCTCCTTTTTTGCGTGTTGGCGCTTATTTGCTACTTATCAAGAGGCGATTCTGCTTCAGTTTTGTCCTGGCATGAGCTTTTTGAGCAATTGCAGCATTTGCCGTTATGACGATGACCAGCAGCCTTGTCTTTATCATGCGGTGCTCCGTTTTCTGTATTCTCCTTGTTATCCTCATTTAAAGATGCCTGTATGTCCACTTTGTTTACCGCCATCCTCTCATTTGCCGATTACTTATTTCTATTATAAAAGAATGTTCATGGAGGCCACATCGGGGAACCTCCCTATTTGCTAAGCAGCTTTCGCTTAGAAACCCTTAGCTATAGTTCAGGGAGTTCCCCGACATACAAATGGAAGAGAATCCCCTAAACTAAAGGTGTAGCAAACGAAAGCGAGCACAGCATAAACGATTAACACCACACATTAGGAGGATTTCATATGGAGCATGCTCCTTTGAGAAGGGTTGAACAGCTTGCTTTGAAGAAGCAAAAGGTGTTTCTGACAAGCAAGCTGAGATATATATTGCGAGCCATGTTAGCGAGTATGTTTATCGGATTTGGCGTAATCGTAGCGTTTAAGACAGGCAGCTTTTTCTATGAGTCACATAGTCCGCTAACCTATCCAATGGCGGCGATAACGTTTGGAGCAGCAATCATTCTAATCGCATATGGCGGAGGAGATCTTTTTACAGGAAACACCTTCTATTTCACCTTTGCAGCTCTTAGGGGCAAAATGCGCTGGCTAAACGTTGTAAAGCTATGGTGTGCAAGCTACGCAGGCAACTTTCTAGGTGCAGTTGCTTTCGCCCTTCTCATATGGGCAACTGGATTGTTCAGCGATGCATCCGTTAATGGATTTTTACTCAGTGTCGTAGAGAAGAAGCTTCACGCTCCGGTATGGGAATTGTTTTTCCGGGGTGTATTGTGTAACTGGCTGGTCTGCTTAGCATTTTTTGTTCCGATGTCACTGCGCGGAGATGGGCCAAAGTTGTTCGCAATGATGCTATTCGTATTCTGCTTCTTTATTTCAGGCTACGAGCACAGCATCGCTAATCTTTGCACCTTCGCCATTGCGCTTGTGCTGAATCATCCGGGAACAATTTCACTCGAAGGCATGATTCATAATCTTGTACCCGTTACACTTGGTAATTTAATTGGTGGCTCCGTCCTTATGGGCGTTATGTATTATTTCGTAAACAAACCATTTGAAGAGGTGGAATAACAATGAAAAAATCAAAAGTTGTCGTTATTGGTGTAGGAGCAGTAGGATCCACAACAGCCTATACGCTGCTGCTTCGCAGCCGGATGGATGAGCTTGTGCTAATAGATGCGAATGCAGGCAAAGCAGTTGGGGATGCGCTTGATATGAATCACGGGATGCCATTCCTTGGTCAGACTAAAGTATGGGCAGGCACTTATGAGGACTGTAAGGATGCGGATATCGTCATCATTACAGCTGGAGCAGCACAGAAGCCTGGGGAGCCAAGGCTGAATCTATTAAAGCGCAACATTGCCATCTATGAAAGCATCGTATCCGAAGTACTGAAATACAATGATGACGGCATTCTATTAATCGCGACGAATCCGGTAGATATTATGAGTTACTTCTGCCAGAAAAAGTCGGGCTGGCCAACTCATCGTGTAATCGGTTCAGGCACATTGCTCGATAGTGCTCGTTTCCGCTACCTGATCGGCGAGCGATTGCAGCTTGACCCGCGCAGCGTACATGCCCATATTATTGGGGAGCATGGGGATTCCGAGCTTCCATTATGGAGCTTGGCAAACGTAGCTGGTTCGTCCATCTCGCTTAGCGAGGAAGAAAAGTCAGACATCTTTACGCATACGAGAGATGCAGCCTACGAAATCATAGAAGCGAAAGGTGCCACTTATTACGCTATTGCGTTAGCACTGGATCGCATTGTAACTGCGATACTGTCCAATGAGTCGGCTGTACTCAATGTATCCACGTTAGTTGAAAACTACCACGGCATATCGGATGTATACATGGGTGTTCCGTGCGTCGTTGATCGCAATGGAGTAAGAGAGGTGCTGGACATTCCGATTACAGAGGAAGAAAAAGCGCTGCTGCACCGTTCGGCGAACAAATTGAAGGAACTGATTGAAACGATCTCGGTTTAGACAAAAATAAGAGGAGCTGATCGTCATGGTAACCAAATGGCTAAGCGAAAACAAATATGCAGCGGGCTTAATGCTTGTGCTGCGGGTGTACTTGGGATGGCAATGGCTGAGCGCTGGATGGCATAAGCTTGGCGGATTTGATGCCAGCGGATTTTTAAAAGGAGCTATCGGCAACCCTGTAATGGATAAAGCGACAAACGAATTAGTTTATCCGACGTTTACTGCATTTCTAGAACATGTTGCTCTTCCGAATGCAGGCATCATTAACTTTCTCATTCCCGTTGGTGAATGTTTGGTAGGGCTTGGACTTATCGTTGGCGCACTTACGACAGCTGCAGCATTCTTCGGATTATTAATGAACTTCATGTTTATGTTTGCAGGTACGGTATCGACTAACCCTTGGATGCTGCTGATCGGAATTATCGTATTCATCGGTGGCACGAACGCAGGCAAATTCGGTATTGATTACTTTGCCCTTCCTTATCTGCGTAAACTATTTAAGAAATTCGGCAACCGCGGCGATAGCGGCTATGCTGACAACAAGACAATCCCTCGTTAGAGCGGAACGAATGTAAGGAATAAGGGTTGCTCCAAAAGTAGGTTTATCTGCTTTTGGGGCAACCTGTTTTTTTTGCTCGATTGACATGAACTCTTTAGTTTGTTACTTTAATTATATATATTCGTATTGGTTTAGTTGGATTTAAGTGAGTGGAGGTGTGTCAAATCAACATTGAGAATATAGAAGCATTTGTCTATGTCATCCATTGTGGTAGCTTTAATAAAGCAGCTGACGCGTTGTATTTGTCTCAGCCTTCTGTAACAGCAAGAATTAAGTCCCTTGAGCAGGAGCTCGACTGCAAGCTGTTCGATCGAAATGGCAAACAGATTCAAATAACGGAAGACGGTAAACGATTTCTCCCTTATGCCCAGCAGCTGCTGCTCATCTATCAGAAGGGCAAGCAGCATATTAATCAGAAGAAGTCTTTGCCGAACGAGTTCAGAATTGGCTGTACCGTGTCTGTCTCCAATTATATTATTCCTGACTTATTACCTCGCTTAAAGAAGAAATTCCCACACACTCACTATAAAATCGTCACAAGCACCACGGATGAGATTGTGAATAAAGTGCTGAGCAAGGAAGTAGATATTGGCTTTGTTCGCAAGGTGAATCATCCTAACCTGCAGTCGACCAAGTTCTTTGAAGATCCAATACGGCTGCATGTGTATCATGGGCATCCGTTCTTAACAACGGATAAGCTGACGGTTGAGGCAATCGCTGAGCAGCCGCTCGTTTTTTTTGAATGCGGCTCATTGGATTGGCTTCGCATTCATCGTATATTCGAGAATTTGGAGCTGCCGCCCAACATTCAAATTCAGACGGATAATTCTGAGATGGCCAAAAAGCTTGTCATTCAGAAAGCTGGCATCGCGTTTCT
Organism: Paenibacillus sp. NRS-1760; assembly: GCF_050467785.1. Lineage (NCBI taxonomy): Bacteria > Bacillati > Bacillota > Bacilli > Caryophanales > Paenibacillaceae > Paenibacillus > Paenibacillus sp. NRS-1760. The sequence goes on from NZ_JBITPK010000014.1 coordinate 212,146, forward strand.
TCCAGGCTTATGCGCCCAGCAGGAGCTGCAGGATGGGAAGCTTTATCCGATACGCGTCCCGGAGACGGAGGGGATTATTTTACAGACGAACCTCATTTCGCATCATGGAGAGCATCTGGAATTTGTACATGCCATTACCGAAATAGGCAAGCAATTAGCAGAGGCGGAGCTAAGCTTATCAGCAAATATAAATCTGTAATACAAAAACTCTATTATTCGAAAAGCGATGGGTATGGTACATTCATAATTACAGTTAAGCCGATATGAATAGTGCACTTAATCGCATTCGTCCGCTGCTCCTACTGAAGCAGCGGACGTTTTTTGTTGATAAAAGTATCATTGGATTATTCAATTTTCTTATAGAAGATCTCTATAAGCTAGAGGATTGACGAAGCTGGCAGTCCGGTGGTAAAGTGAATTCAACATAATCCTTACTTAACAGGTAGGAATTATAAGGATTTAAACATTTGATGATTTGGGGGAAAAAGAAAATGAAAAAACGTTTCGTTTTATCGATTGCACTCGTCCTTGCCCTTACCGTTGCTGGCTGCGGAAGCAATAAAAACAACACCGGCGGCAGTGCGGAAACAGGAAGCGGAGAGGCTTCCAAATCCGTAACTAAAATTGTTGTTGGCACAGGAACACAATTCCCTAAAGTTTGCTTTATAGATGAGAATGGTAAGCTTACTGGTTTCGATGTAGAGCTTGTAAGAGAAATTGATAAACGTCTTCCAGATTATGAATTTGACATTCAAACGCTTGAATTTACGAACCTGCTGTTAAGCTTGGAAACGAAAAAAATTGACATGATTGCACATGAGATGGAGCAAAATCCGGAACGCGTACAAAAGTACCTCTTTAATAAAGAGCCTTATGCGCACTGGAGAAATAAGATCATTGTAGACAAAGACAATAATTCAGTTCAAACGTTGGCTGATCTAAAAGGTAAAAAAGTGCTAACAACGGCAACAAGCGCAGCGGCAACGATTCTTGAGAATTACAATAAGGAAAACGGAAACGCGCTTGAGCTTGTGTATCAAAATGGCGGTGCAAACGACAACGTATCGCAAGTAACCTCGGGCCGAGTGGATGCCTTCCTCGCTGCTGACTTTACTTTATCGTTAGTTGATCCGAAGAAAGAGCTTAAAGCAGTAGGACCGGCACTGAGCGAAGCAGACATCTTGTTCATGTTCCGCAAGGACGATCCGGAGCAGCAAAAGCTTTCTGATGCTGTTGATGTGGTAATCAAAGAACTGAAAGCAGACGGTACGCTGGCTAAGCTTAGCTCAGAATGGCTGGGCGATGATTTTACATCCCAAGAAAAATAAACCCAATTGAAAGGTGAGATGGCTAAGGTGGGAGAACCTTTTGATATCAGCTATGTGTTCGAGTATCTAATAAAGCTGCTGCCTACCTTGAAAGTCACTCTTCTTATTGTGGTGAGTTCCATCGTACTTGGGGTTGGCGTCGGATTTATTGTCGCCTTTCCCCAGCTTTATAAGATTCCGGTTCTAAGACGGTTTTCGCAGGTGTATTTATCTTTTTTTAGAGGGACGCCTATACTCATTCAGCTATTTCTGTTTTACTACGGCTTGCCTGAAGTTTTGAAGCTTTTTCATTTGGATGTAGCTAAAGTGCCGGCATTATATTTTGTCATTCTTACTTATGCGCTGCACAGCGGAGCCTATATAGCGGAGATGATTCGCGCGGCTGTCGGGGCAGTGGATCGGGGCCAGGTTGAAGCAGCTTACGCGGTAGGAATGACGGGTTTCCAAGCTTTTACCCGAATTGTACTACCTCAAGCCGTTTCGATTGCATTGCCGGTATTCTCTAATCTTGTCATTGCAAATTTGAAGGATACATCACTCGCCTTTTCATTAGGTATTATGGAATTAACAGGAAAATCACAGACACTGGCTGTTATGTCCAGGCATTTCCTTGAAACGTATGTTTCGCTAGCGATTATCTACTTTATTTTGAGCTTTGGGCTTGAGAAGCTGTTCCATTTGATCGAACGCAGGTTATTGAAGCATGAGCGCCGCATCGCGGTAGAAGACAAAGAACCACTTATCAAAAAAGATAAATCAAGGCGGTTTGCAGCCGGAATAGGCTTTGGCAGAGGAGGAAGGGAAAATGAAGCTTGATTTCGCATTCATATGGACGGCGTTTGTTCAGCTTTTGAGCGCGGTGCCAACGGCTTTGGCGATTACGTTCGTTTCTGTTTTTTGCGGCTTCCTCATTGGGACATCTGTAGCTGTCATTAGACTTTATAAGATTCCAGTCCTTTATCCTATCGCCGTTTCCTATGTTACCGTCATCCGCGGAACTCCTATGCTAACGCATTTATTGCTTATTTATTTCGGTTTGCCGATTATCGTTGATGGTATAGCTGAGGCGTTAGGCTTATCGTTCCGTTCGGTCTCGATTCCCATGATAGGGTTCGCTTATATTTCTTTCTCGATTACGGCTGGCGCATACATGTCTGAGGTTGTCAGATCGGGACTGCTTGCGGTTAACCGCGGACAAATGGAAGCAGCGTATTCAATCGGAATGACGACCCCGCAAGCGATGCGCAGAATTATTTTGCCCCAAGCCTTTGCTGCCAGCTTGCCTAACTTATCGAACTCGGTAATTGGCATGCTGCACGGATCAACGCTGGCTTTTACAGTGTCCGTCGTTGACATTAATGCTAAAGCGCAAATCGTTGCTTCAACAAACTGGAAGTTTTTTGAGGCTTACCTTGCCGCAGCTCTTATTTTTTGGGGATTAACCTTTTTCATCGAGCGACTGACCGCGTTAGCCGAGAAGCGCTTTAATCTGTACAACAGAGGTGGTGTCTCATGATTAAGCTGACGCAAATTAGGAAGAGCTTTGGACGCAATGAAGTGCTCAAAGGAATCGATCTTACAGTCAAAAAAGGCGAGGTCGTTGCGATACTCGGGCCAAGCGGCTCCGGGAAAACAACGCTGCTGCGCTGCATCAATTATTTAGAGAAGCCTAGCGACGGTCAAATTTCGATTGGTGATTTCACCGTTAATTGCAAGCGTCCCGATAAAAAAGGAATCCATACGCTTCGGCAAAAAAGCGCAATGGTTTTCCAGCAATATAATTTATTTAAGCATAAGACGGCAATTGAAAATGTAATGGAAGGTCTACTCATCGTTAAGAAGCTTCCGAAGGAAGAGGCGCGGCAAAAAAGCGAGGAGCTGCTTGAAAAGGTTGGTCTTGGCAATAAGCTGCATGCCTATCCGAGCGAGCTGTCTGGCGGACAACAGCAGCGTGTAGGCATCGCTCGTGCGCTGGCGCTGAATCCAGAAGTTATTTTGTTCGATGAGCCAACTTCGGCGCTTGATCCAGAGCTGGTTGGCGAGGTGCTTAGCGTAATTCGCAAAATCGCAAAAGAAGGCATTACGATGATTATTGTGACCCATGAAATGAGCTTTGCGCAGGATGTTGCCAGCCATGTTGTCTTTATGGATGGCGGAGCGATCGTTGAAGAGGGTAGGCCTAACGATATTTTCACCAATCCAAAAGAAGAACGAACCAAACAATTTTTGAAACGGATCACACCTGAGGGTGTCTATTCCATCTAACACATAGAGGAGCGAATCAATATGTCACTCAAAATTGGCATTCTGGATCAAAGTATAATTTTTCCCGGTCAAACTGCTGCTGAAGCTTTGGCGAATACCGTGAGGCTAGCGCAATTGGCAGAAACGCTTGGTTTCGAGCGCTTCTGGGTATCCGAGCATCATGATTCTCCCGGGATGGCGGGGTCCTCGCCAGAGGTGCTTATTGCTTATTTGCTGGCTCAAACATCATCCATTCGCATTGGTTCAGGCGGCGTAATGCTCCAGCATTACAGCCCCTATAAAGTAGCAGAAAATTTTAATGTGCTTGCTTCACTCGCGCCAGGAAGAGTTGAACTTGGCATCGGGCGAGCACCAGGCGGATTGCCGCGTTCTACGAAAGCTTTGCAGAAGGGCGTAGCGGAAGCCGATACTTTAGCTGAGAAGCTGACAGAGCTGGAGCAGCTGCTCCATGATAAGACTGGCGAAGAGCATCCGCTGGCTGGGCTTGTTGCAAGTCCGCTGCCGAAGCAGCCTGCTGACATTTTTTTGCTTGGCACAAGCTTATCAAGCGCGGAGCTGGCTGCGGAGAAGGGTTATCCGTATGCTTTTGCATTATTCATTAATAACGATCCAGATACGGCTCAAAAGGCGATAAATACGTATCGGAATAAATTTAATCGATCCTTTGGCGGAGAGCCTAAAGCGATTCTAGCGTTGTCAGTAATAGCGTCCGATTCGGAAGAAGAAGCGAATGAGCTGGCAGGTCATTTTAAAAATGTGAGAGTTACACTGGCAAGCGGAAAAACAGTAAACGTAGGCACGCTGGAACAAGCGAAGGAATTTGCTAGGCAGGCGGGAGAGACGTTTACAGCGGAGGAACGGGATGCCGATATTACTCGGGGCACCAAGGAGACGGTTCGCAAACGACTGCTTGAAATTGGGGAGCAGTATGGTGTGGATGAATTTATTTTTACGACGATTATTCCTGATTTCGCCAAGCGTGTACGATCCTTCGAGCTGCTTAAGGAAGCCTTTGAAGGAGAATTGGTATGAGCGATTTCTCAGCCCAATTCATAGAGGAGAAGTTGATAGCCATTCGAAGGCAGCTGCATCAGCATCCTGAGCTTTCTCATGAGGAGTTCGAGACGACGGCTTCCATACGGGGCTGGTTAACGGAGGCGGGCATTCGAGTTGTTGATTATGGACTTCAAACCGGTGTCATTGCAGAGATTGGAGGATTGCATGGCGGTCCAATTGTCGCGGTTCGTGCGGATATAGACGCACTGCCGATACAGGAGGATACGGGACTTGCATTTGCTTCAAAAATTCCGGGTAAAATGCATGCCTGCGGACATGATTTTCACACGGCGTCGATTATAGGAACTGCTCTTTTGCTCAAGGAACGGGAGCAGGAGCTGCAAGGAACGGTGCGCTTGTTGTTCCAGCCTGCGGAAGAAAAAGCAAAGGGTGCTCAGAAGCTTATTGCAAGCGGAGCTTTGGAAGGCGTGAGCGCGGTGTTCGGCATGCATAACAAGCCGGATCTCCCAGTTGGAACGATTGGAATTACAGGTGGGCCAATCATGGCGGCAGCTGATGGTTTTGTCGTTGAAGTGGAAGGCCGCGGCAGTCATGCCGCAGTACCTGAAGCGGGTCTTGATCCGATCGTAACCGCGGCGCATATGATTACGGCGCTGCAATCGATCGTAAGCCGCAGCGTAAGTGCGCTGGACAGTGCGGTTGTTAGTGTGACAAGGCTTCATGCGGGAACCGCTTGGAATATTATTTCGGACAAAGCGGTATTTGACGGTACGCTGCGTACGTTTGAAGAGCATGTCCGCACGACAGTGCGCGAGCGCTTTGATCAGGTCGTAAATGGTGTAGCATCGGCGTTTGCAACGAGTGCGAAAGTGAAGTGGCTGGAAGGGCCGCCGGCAGTTGTCAATGATCAGAAGTGGGCCGATCAAGCTTCGATAACAGCGAATGCTCTTGGCCTTGCAGTGGTGAAGCCGACGCCTTCTCCGGCAGGCGAGGATTTTGCGTTTTATTTGAAGGTAACCGAAGGGGTGTTTGTGTTTTTTGGCACAGCCGGCTCACAAGAATGGCATCATCCAGCCTTTGATTTAGATGAAAAAGCATTGCCGATTGCTGCTTCTTTTTTTGCTTCCCTTGCTGTGGATGCTCTGCGCAAGCTGGCGGGCGAGAATGCGCCGGGAGGACGACAACATTCCGAAATCATATGATGTGATCATCGTTGGGGCGGGCTCCATGGGGATGAGCGCAGGTTATGAGCTCGCAGCCCGCGGAGCAAGGACACTGCTCATTGATGCTTTTGATCCGCCGCATAATATGGGAAGCCATCACGGCGAGCCGCGTCTAATCCGGCATGCCTATCATGGCGGCGATACTTATGTGAAGATGGCGCTTCGAGCTGATGAGAGGTGGCTGGCACTCGAGAAAGCAACGGGGGAAAAGCTGCTGGAGCGATCGGGCGTGCTCAATATGGCAGAATCGAGCTTTTACAATTATGAAGGAAGATTAGGCGATGCTATTGCCAATGGCGTTCAAGTGGAGCTGCTGCGTGCGGAAGAAATTAATCGGCGTTTTCCAGGTGTTCAATTAGCTGGCTCCTTCCAAGGGATGTACGAGCCGAATGCGGGTTACTTATACAGTGAAAAATGTGTAGCTGCTTATAAGCAGCAAGCTTTAGCAGCCGGAGCAGAGCTTCTGATAAACAGCTTCGTTACAGATATTCAGGCGAGTGCTTCAAGCGTCACCGTTCATACGAAAGAAGCTGCTTATACCGCACAGCAAATCATTATTACCGCCGGCGCATGGTTTGGCATGCTCGCGAATCATGTTAAGCTTCCCATTCGTGCAGTTCGCAAGGTAGTTGGGTGGTTTGAAACGCGTTCACCCGCTTTTGATGCAGGCGTATTTCCCGGTTTCACTTGGGGAGGCGCGATGGGAGGCTACTACGGCTTTCCGAGCATTGGCGGCGCAGGAATTAAAATTGGCAGACACGATACAGGCGTGGAATGGCAGCCAGGTGAGCCGATTGCTCCATTTGGTGCTTATCCGGAAGATGAAGAGGATCTTCGCCGCGCGCTTGCCGCTTTTGTTCCGGATGCGGCCGGCAAGCTTTTGCGGGGTGCAGTATGCAAATACGAGTTTACGCCTGATGAGGATTTCATTATTGATGCTCATCCTGAGCATCATAATGTGCTGCTTGCTGGCGGTTTTTCCGGTCATGGCTTTAAATTTGCGAGCGTGGTAGGCGAGATTTTGGCTGACAAAATACAAAAAAAGAATACAGGCTATGATCTGAGATTATTTGAGCTTGATCGTTTTAGCAGGGCATAACGCAATTTACTTTTGTTATTCACGAGGAGGATTTTAAATGAGCGAACCCATTGTCGATATTCATGCATTTGTGAACGTATATGATCAAATTGAGCAGGAATTGGAAGGACTGTCGGATCACCAGCTGAAATGGAAGGCTGCCCCTGAGTCATGGAGTGTGACCGAGGTGCTCGCTCATCTCGTTGATCACAGCATTATCGTATCCTTTCGCATTCGTGAAATCTTGTCTGGCTCCGAGACCAGGCTGCCTTCCTTTAAACAGGATGCTTGGGTGTCTGGCCAAAGGGCAAATGAAGGCGATGTTAAAGATATTTTGCTTGCTGCACGTTCACTTGTTCAATATAACAGCCTGTTGTTTAATCGTTTGACTGAGGAAGAATGGAGCAAGACCGGCATTAACTTTAAAGGTGAGCCCGTATCAATAGCTGTGATCGTACCGGCATTTGTGAAGCACGTGCAAGGTCACTTAGGTCAAATTCGTCGAATCAAGCAGGGAGAGCTGGACTCTCGCAATTAGATTAATGCCATTTTAAAAGATATAGCCATTGTGATCATATAAAGGGAGAGCAGGTGAAGAAGCATGTCTGATACAGCTGTCATTATTCGTAATGCTGAGCTTGAGGATCTAGATGCTACACGGGAAGTGCTTATTGATGCTTATGGCCAATATGAGCAAGTGCTGCCTGAAGCGGCATGGAATCAATATAAAGAAAGCATACTGGAATCTGTTGAAGGAGCAGCAACGAAGGCGCGTTTAGTCGCGGTGCTGGGCGGGAAAATCGTTGGAAGTGTGTTCTTGTTTGATTCCTCTGAAGCGGCCTATGGACGGCCGGAGCTTCAAATTCATTCACCGATTATTCGCCTGCTCGCTGTATCACAGGCAGCACGCGGCTTCGGAGTAGCGACGGAGCTTATCCGTGCCAGTGCAAAGCTTGCAAAGGAATGGGGAGCGGAGACGCTGCATCTTCATACTTCAGACATGATGGATTCAGCTGTAAGGCTGTACGAGCGCCTCGGCTTCGAGCGCGCATTCGATAAGGATTTAATGAACGGGGAAACGCTCGTTAAGAGCTATCGGCTTCAATTAAAGGAAGCATCGTTATTGCAGGTAACTTAGAACTTAGCAGGACTGCTGCTTTTGCTGTCAGAAGATCAATCATACTATGTTTATTAGGAGGCTGTTTATTATGGCGAACCGCAAGCAACTTAAGTTTGGCGCATTGATTCATGGTGTGGGAGGCAATATCTCGGCATGGCGGCATCCGGAAGTGCCGGCCGATGCGAGCGTGAACTTTAAATTTTATACGGAGCAGGCACAGACTGCTGAAGCAGGTAAGTTCGATCTTGTATTTATCGCTGACGGTCTATATATAAATGAAAAATCGATTCCACATTTTTTAAACCGCTTTGAGCCGATTACGATTTTGTCCGCGCTGGCAGCTGTTACGTCTAAAATTGGATTGGTTGGCACGTTATCGAGCTCATATAGTGAGCCGTTTACGGTTGCAAGACAATTTGGCTCTTTAGATCATATTAGCGGCGGTCGTGCTGGATGGAATGTCGTTACATCTCCGCTTGAGGGCTCGGCAAGCAATTTCAGCAAAACGGATCATCCGACACATGATGAGCGCTACAAAATTGCCGAAGAGTATTTGGAAGTGACACGCGGCTTGTGGGATTCTTGGGAGGACGATGCTTTCGTCAGAGACAAAGAGTCAGGTGTGTTTTTTGATCCGTCTAAGCTGCACCGTCTAGATCATAAAGGCGAGTATTTCTCCGTTCAAGGTCCGCTTAATATTTCTCGCTCGAAGCAAGGGCATCCGGTTATTTTTCAAGCAGGCTCTTCTGAGAGCGGCAAGAAGCTGGCTGGCAAAGCAGCAGATGCGGTATTCACAGGCCATGACAATATCGAAGATGCCAAAGCATTTTATAAAGACGTGAAGGATCGTACGGTGGCTGAAGGCCGTTCGGTGGATGATATCGTAATTCTTCCTGGCATTGGTCCGATTATTGGACGCACGGAAGAGGAAGCTGAGCGCAAGTACCAAGAGCTGGCAGAGTTAGTGACGATCGAGAATGCTTTGAACTATTTAGGGCGTTTCTTCGAGCATCATGACTTCTCTCAATATCCGCTTGATGAGCAGTTCCCAGAGCTTGGTGACCTCGGTCAAAACAGCTTCCGCAGCGGCACGGACAAAATTAAAAAAGTAGCGAAAGAGAAAAATCTTACGCTGCGCCAGGTTGCGCTTCAATCCGCGACTCCGCGTCCGCAATTCATTGGTACGCCTGAGAAAATTGCAGATCTGATTGAGGAGTGGCATGAAGAGGGAGCAGCAGACGGCTTCATTATTCATTCTTCGATTCCAAGCGGCTTGAATGATTTTGTTGAGCTTGTAGTTCCTATTCTCCAAGAGCGCGGCATTTATCGCACTGATTATGAATCGGATACGCTGCGCGGCAATCTCGGCTTACAGATTCCGGCGAATCGCTATACCAAAGTGAAAGTGAACAGCTAATTAATTTTAAAATGAATAGTCCTTCCTTTCATATTGTGATAATGACAAGTCTTGAGGGGGTATAGAGAGGGTTGCTTGGGTAGACTTGTATTGTGCGTTCCGTTAAATGGAGGTGCAATACGATGAAATACGAATTGGGCGATTGCCTGCTGGAGCAGCGATTAAGCGAACGCGGGTTATCACAAGCGCAGCTTGCAGATGCACTGATGATGAGACCCGAGAGGATCGGCGACTATATCGACAACAAACGAATCATGCCGCTCAAGATAGCGATATCGATAGCTGCAACGATTAAATGTGATGTGCCCGAACTCTATGAGTTGCGGACATCCAACGAAGTAGAATAATGATTCAAAGAAAAATAGCCCTGTAGGTCTTCTACGACCTGCCGGGCTATTTACGTTATATAATAACTGCCGAATGGAGTATGGTCTGAATGATAGGGTTGATCTCAAATTCTAATGTTCATGATATAATTCACACATATTGTGCGGAGGCGACAAACTTAGGAGCTGACATCATATTATGAATGTGGAAAATCACCTTATACTGTGGAACCTTGTTTCGCTGAAAATATTGGATGTGCAGCGAGCCGAGCTTACGATTGGCGATAATTTGCACACCAATCAGCTTACGTCGAGTACTCTATTATACGCGATAAATGGCCGTGCTCGGCTCCTTCTGGACGGGGCTGGGCATCAATTGGAGAGTGGGTATGTATGCCACGCCGGCAAAGGCGCAGTTGTTACAATTTGTGATATCACCGACCATTTAGAATATTATATGATTCAGTATAAAGCTACTCTTCCGCTGCCATGCAGCCAAGATTTACTTCAATTGCTGGCTAGCACGGAAACATTTGAAATCCAATATGGTTTTGCGGCGAGTCCTGCTGCTCCGCTGCTCCAGTCCTTGTCCCGTATGGAGCAGGAGTGGAACCAGCCGGGAGCGATGGCGAAGCTGCAGGTAAAATCATTATTTTATCAGTTTATTTGCGAGCTAATGGGGCAACTGCAGCACAGGCGGATGGAGCAAGCTTCTCCAGATACGGTACTTGAGGCTGTTAGATATATGAATGCATACTATGCCGAACCGATTACAGCAGACACACTTGCAGCATTATTGAATTGCAGTTCTCGGACGTTGCAGCGGATGTTCAATAAGCGGCTGTCTCTTGGACCGATTGACTACCTGATGCAAATCCGTATAGACAAGGCCAAGGAGCTGCTGTCTCGTACGAATATAGGGCTTAAAAATATTGCTGAAGCAGTCGGTTATGAGGACAGCTATTATTTCAGCCGTTTATTTAAGCGTTATACGGGCGTTTCTCCAAGCATGTACCGAGAAACGATGCATCATCTCAAAGTTGATGATTCGGAGAATGATAAGTTATTCGCACCTAAGCTGGAATTTGAAAGCGGCGAAGAGAAGGCGGCATCAGATCCGCTGGAAGCTGCTATCCGCCGCTCACGGCGGACGATTGTTCATCTCAAAGGCGAACTGCTGCTCCAGCGGCAGCCACAGAAAATTGCTGTGCTGGACCCGCAGTTTATGGACCATATGCTGGCTCTAGGTGAGCTGCCGGCGGGCAGCGTCATCGTAAACGGAGATCATAGCAGCGTTCCTGAGTATCTATTAGACAAGCAGCGTTCGGTTAAGGCCTTGGGAACGATGGCTGAACCCGATCTGGAAGCTTTGCGTGCTTTAGAGCCCGATTTGATTATCTGCACGGAGTTCCAGCAAAACATTTATAGAAGCCTCACCCATATTGCGCCGACCATCATGCTAGAGCGAAATCGCGATTGGAGAGAAACCTTGCGAACCATCGGGCGAATTATGGGCAAAAAGCTTGAGGCAGAGCAGGTCTTACAGCAGTATAGGCACAAAATCAGCGGGCTAAAATCGGCACTGGCAAACAAGCTGCATGGACAGTCAGTCATGATGATTCGTCCGCGGGATAATATCATTAGGCTGCACACAAGTGCTCATCGTACGGCAGCCATTCTATACAGCGATCTGGGGCTTCAACCGCCGAAGCTAGCGGTTGACCGCAAAAGGACCAGCTCATTAATAGCTTTGGAAGGGCTGCCGGAGCTGGATGTTGACCATTATTTCGTATTGACCGACAACAAATATAAAGCTTGGTCGGAAGAGCTTCAGACCACTGCGACATGGAAAAATTTGCGTGCCGTGCAGCAGCAGCATGTTTACCACGCTAAATCGAGCATTTGGATTGCCTATTACGGCCCTATCGCGATGAACCAGGTGGTCGATCAAGTGGCGGAGGTTTTCTTAAACGCCAAATAATTTGATATAACGGAAATAGCGAAGCATGACTAGCGCTTCGATTTCCATTTCTTATATAAACACGGTTGCATCCGAATCTACGTATTCGAGCAACGGTGTTTTTTTGTCGCCACAATCCATGGGCAGTGGCGCAAATATCCATTGAAGATAACAGTGAGAGTCGTTATAGTGTTGTAAGTGAAGATGATTGTCATTCTCAACAAGAAAAAGGGGAGAGATTATACATATGTATTCAAAAATCAAATGGATTTGGACCATTAGCCTGTTAGTAAGTTTGGTTATGATTCTGGGCGCATGCTCAGACAGTTCAAACAAAGGCAGCAGCAACGCTGGGGGAGGTACGACGAATCAACCTCAAGCCCAAAATGGAGAGTCCGCAAAAGGCGGCTCCGTAACAGAACCGGCCTTTGCAGCACCAGTCACGATCAAACATTTGAAGGGCGAATTAACTCTCGAGAGCGTACCTAAGAAAATTGTCGTGTTGGATGTCCAGTACGCGGATCAAATGCTGGCGCTGGGCTTTCAGCCGGCGGGCAGCGTAATAGCCGAAACCGACAACGGACTTCCTCCCTATCTGGGCGATAAGATGGGCAATATCCCGTTACTTGGGACGTATGTAGAACCGAATTTGGAAGGAATCATTGCGATTGAGCCGGATCTCATCATTGCAACAGAATTCCATGATGATATTTACGAAGATTTACTTAAAATCGCACCGACGATTACACTAGAGCGCAATGAGGATTGGCGGACCGTACTTTTGAAATTTGGGCAAATCTTGAATAAGCCGCAAGAGGCGCAGGCGCTGGTTGATGGTTACAAGCAAAAGATAAGCGATCTAAAAGCAGCATTGGCAGATAAAATGAAGGGACAAACGGTTGCTTTGATTAGGCCTAGAGATGAAATGATTCGTCTCCAAACGACATCCCATCGAACTTCACAGATTTTGTACGACGATCTAGGTCTGACTCCACCTAAAATGGCAGTTAACAGCAAGGACTCAAGCATGATGATTTCTCTTGAAGTTATCCCAGAGCTGGCTGCCGATCATTTATTTCTACTTCAGGATGAAACGAATTTGGAGCTAACGACTGAATTTCAAAATACATCGATCTGGAAAAGCATGAGTGCGGTTAAGGAAAATCGGGTATATGAGGAAAACACAGCGCAGTGGATTGGTTATTATGGACCGATTGCCATCAATTTGATTGTTGATCAGATCGCGGAGGCGCTCAATTAAAACCTTTTTGAACGAAAATGCCAGAGGGGGATTGTGTATGAACAAGCAGTCGCAGCTCGCGCAGAATGAGAGGGATTATTTGAGCCAACATTTTGGCTTGTGTGAATATGATGGAACCCGCTCAGTCGGATCGGTGAGCGCTTTGGATTTGCTCGACATGGAGAGGTGCTCCGACTATTTGGACAGGCTGACCGTCATTCTACTCTCCCCATCGAGGATGGTCACAGCATCGCAGTTTTTTAAAAGGTACGCCTTCTTAACTACAGCACCGCTGCTGTACGCCATGACAGTTTACAACAAGGGACTGAATTTATCTGCACGTAATTGTATTCTTGGATCGTCACCGGGCCACTCTTGGCTGGAGCATGTCAGTCTTGCCGATAGTGATGCTGCAATGCCTGAAGCCAGCGAGCGGCATGTTTGGCGTAATACAGTTATGCAAGCTCTTTTTGCTGAGAACTTAGGAAAATTAGTTGCGGTCATGTCTAGAGCAGCGAACGTGCCAAAACCGATATTATGGGAAAATGTTGCGGTTCGTATATTCTCGCTCTACGAGAAACGAATTGGATTAACGGGTGAACAGCAAGAGCAATCCCGAGCCCGAGCAGACTTTCAGTATTTGATTCATCAGGCTCCTGGTGCTTTATTTGGGGAAAAACAAAATCCGCTAAGCCGCTTTTATATCGAACCGACCTGCTCATCTGTTTCTAATACACCTATGCGGGTTCGCAAAACCTGCTGCTTCTACTATGAGGTCACAAGCGACAAAGAATACTGCTCCAACTGCCCGAAGCTGTAGTGTTAAGGGGCACAAGTATCGTTCATCCAATAAACAGCATAAGCCTTAAAAAAATAACGCTGTCCAGCTCCTTGGGCGGCGTTTTTCTTGTGGCGAAACTTGTTCAATCCTTTTCCTTGCTATAACATTATGAAATAAGATAGGCCTTACACAGGAGTAAGGCCATAATGAAACGAAGGTGGGGAATGTATGAAGCTAACGGAGCCCGAAATCGAAAAAAGCTTGGCGGCATGTGAAGGGTGGAAGCGGGAGGATGGTAAATGGATGATCAAAAAATATCGCTTTAAATCTTTTCCAAGCGCTATCGCTTTCGTAAACGAGGTAGCGCAAGCATCCGAGCGTCTGAACCACCATCCATTCATAGCTATCGATTATAAAATGGTAACGCTCCGAATGACGACATGGCATGATGGCGGCCTTACGGAGCTGGATTTTACAGCAGCAGCAGCTTTTGACCTTGCTTATACGAGCGCATGACTATGTCCTTGATTAAGCTGGATTTTCTAATCAAATGTATGGAAAAAGGTTAGCAGGCTGCACTAGACGATAAGTCCATTAGGCAGCCTGCTATTTTTTATGAAAAACTAAACACCTGAATACGCTAAAAAACCGCCATCCACTGGAATCGTTGTACCAGTGACAAAACCTGCCGTTGTCTCGTCAGCGAGCCATAATAGAGTGCCCAGCAAATCTTCGGGTTTGCCGAAACGGCGCATTGGAGTATGGGAAATAATTTTGCCCGAGCGTTCGGTTAAATGACCATCCTCGTCCAATAGCAGCTTTCTGTTTTGCTCAGTCAGGAAAAACCCGGGAGCAATAGCGTTAACTCGAATGCCGGATTCAGCTAGATGAACGGCCAGCCACTGTGTGAAATTGACGATAGCTGCTTTAGCTGCACTATAGGCAGGTACTTTGGTCATCGGCGATGGAGCGCTCATCGATGAAATATTTATGATCGTTGCGCCCTGACGGCCAAGCATTTGTTCTGTAAAGATTTGCGTTGGAATAAGTGTGCCGATAAAGTTGAGATCCATGACGCTGCGGAATCCTTCAATGCTCAAATTAAACAGCGTCGTTATATTTTCTACGTGAAGATGCTCTGGCTTAAAGGTCTCGTTCGTCGTATTCGCGCTAGGATGATTGCCGCCTGCACCATTAATTAATATATCGCATGAACCAAGCTTATCGAGCACAGCGGCTGCTGCTGCTTTCGTGCTTTCAGCGTTGGTGACGTCACATGCGACAGCGATGGCGATCCCGCCGGCAGCCTGTATCTCCTCAGCGACAGCATTCCCTTTCTCAGCGGTGCGATTGAGAATAGCGATTTTGGCGCCTTGTCTAGCAAGCTCAAGCGCCATGACTCGGCAAAGTACGCCAGCACCGCCAGTGATGACAGCGACCTTGCCTTCAAATGACTCATGCTTAGGCAGCTGTGTCATGATTTGCCCTCCAAACCTGCAGTCGAAGCGGCTGCAAGCTGATACGCGTCCCAAAGCCCCCATAAATACATAATGCCGAGTGCACGATCGTATAGGCCATATCCCGGTCTGCACTGCTCATCAAAAATATGACGCCCATGATCAGGCCTTGCATATCCTGTGTAGCCCACCTCGTGATAAGCTCTCACAATGCCGGCGATATCAACCGTCCCATCTTCTGTACGGTGAGACGTCTCGATAAAATCTCCGTTCTCATACACGCGGACGTTGCGGATATGGGCAAATGGGATACGATCTGCAAACTCATGAATCATAGAAATAATATCATTGCTAGGATTTGCGCCGAGCGAGCCGCTGCAAAGCGTAATTCCGTTAAACGGACTATCATAAAGCTTAAGGAAGGTTCTGAAGTTTTTCTTGCCTGTCATAATACGCGGCAATCCGAACACAGACCATGGCGGATCATCCGGATGAATGGCCATTCGAATGCCGTTGCGTGCTGCTACAGGTATAATTTCATTTAAGAAGTAACGAAGATTTTCCCATAGATGCTCTTCGGTCACGCCTTGATAAGCCTCAAACAGCTTGGTCAAATGCTGCAGCCGCTCAGGTTCCCAACCCGGCATAGTGAGCGCTGAGTTTGCGTTAATCTCTTCAACAAATTGGAATGGATCGGCATCAGCTATTCGGCTATTCTCATAAAATAAAGCGGTTGCACCATTGCCCATCGGCTTGTGCAAATCGGTGCGCAGCCAATCGAAGATGGGCATGAAGTTATAGCAAATAACTTTAACGCCAACGCTGCCTAGCTTCTCAATTGTTTTCTTATAATTGTCTATGTATAAATCACGCGACGGCAAACCAAGCTTAATGTCCTCGTGCACGTTAACGCTTTCAACGACATCGATATGCAAACCGTATTGCTCTGCTTGCTGCTTTACCTCCAAAATTCGCTCCAGCGGCCATTCCTCTCCTGCCGCAACATCATGAAGCGACCAGACGATACCGTCTGTACCGGGAATTTGTTTAATATAGCTAAGGGGAACCGTATCGTTGCCTTCTCCGAACCATCTAAAAGTCATTTTCATGCGTATCAATCCTCCCGTTTTATTTGTAGTAATGAGGATACTTTTCCTTAAGCACGGCCTGATCGGATATGTTCTGAGTAAGATGCTCCGTCATGAGCCGTTCAGCAGTATCCGCATCATGAGCCTCTACAGCTTCTGCCATCATGCGATGCTGCGAATAAAGATTTTCCCAGTGGAGATCATCCACCAGACGCAGCATACGGCTTCGATTGAGATGCCCATTCATTTGCTGCATATTCGACCAGGTGTTGCTCTTGCTGCAGCCTTCAAATAAGATGCGATGAAAAGCCTCGTCAAGCGAAAACATACTTTGGTTATCTTTGTTGTGAATGCTTTCCTGCTGAAGGTGAAGGTTGTTCTGAAGCTTGAGAAGGTAGGGCGCAGGAAAATGGCTGCACGCTAACCGAATGACAGCCCTCTCTAGATGCTCTCGCATAAATCTTGCTTCCTCTACGAGTGCAGTGTCGATTAATGAAACGAGTGTTCCCCGCTGTGGAAGCACTTGAACAAGACCCTCTTGTGCGAGTCTAAGGAAGCTTTCCCTAACGGGAGTACGGCTGACATTGAACAAAATGGAAGTCTCATTCTCTGAAAGAGCTGTTCCAGGCGGCAGTTCCAGCTTCAAAATCTGTTCTCTTAGCTGCATATAAACGGAGTCTCTAGTGGATAGGGGCTGTTGACGTACATGGTAATCCATCGGCTCATTCCTTTCATCTTCACACTACCATACTACCATACAAGTATACAAGTGCGTAAGCGTAAATTTAAAATGCCAGAAGGGCTGCCCCAAAAGTAGATAATCTACTTCTGAGACAGCCCTTCAATATGGTTCCATACGTTTATTTTGCGCTAATCGGCATTACTCCAAGTTGTTTCATTACCGCTAATAGGACAAGCAGGGAATTTTTCTCCCTTTTGGAGCTTATCTTTCTTGCCTGACTCTGAAATGTAGTTCCCAGCATGCTTAACAATTTCTCCCGTTCGATAAGAAGTATTCGTACTACTCATAGTAACTAGCACCTCCAGTTATTTTGTAGCAGGTAGATAGGGGGTTACCTGCTTATTCTTATTTACCCCGCTTAGCATAATATGAAACATTTTGTAGTGAAAAAAGATAGATTAGCTGCTTGCGGCATTTTCCGTTTTTGCTTCAGTTCTCGTTTTCTCACGCTCTAATAGCGTTTTCAAATACGTCGACATCACTCTCGCTAGCTGATCGGATACTTCCATAAGACTCATATGTCCGACATTTTCAAAAGTAGTCTCCAGAATATGAGGGTATTTGAACGTCGTTTCTGGTTGATCCAGACTCGTAACCGTGAACGTATCATTAGGTTTAATGACACCATCCTCAGCGCCTGCTACTAGCAAAATAGGGTATTTGGCTTCAGCCAGCACATGGCTGCGGTCGGGACGCATCTTCATCCCCTCTAATGTAGCAATAGCAGCGTGTGCCTCCATCTCCTGACCTACTCCAATTAGCTGATTGACCTCGTCGCGCATTTCTCCGACTTTATCATCGGTAAATAGATTAGGAATGATGCTGTACAAGTATTTTGAAATGCCTTTTTCGTGAATCGCTTCAATATCTGTATCACGTTTCTCCTTTGTTACCTCGGAGTCGGGAAGCACAGTCGAATGGATAAGGGCAAAACCTGCGAGCTTGTCCGGATATTTCTCTGCAAAGGCGGCTGTTACATAACCGCCCAAGGAATGACCGAACATAACAACCTTCTCAATTGCAAGTGCTTCCAAAAGTGCTGCAATATCCTCGGCCATAGTCTCCATTGTATACGGGCCCTCAGGAGCAGATGAACCGCCGTGACCGCGGAGATCAGGGATGATGACGCGATATTGATCACCTAATACAGGACAGATTTTTTGCCAGTATTGAGATGAGCCGCAAAAGCCGTGGAGCAATACAATGACGTCTCCTTTACTACTGCCACATTCTTCATAGACTAAATCGATGCCATTAACGTGTATACGCTGCTTTTCCATCGATCATCACCAGCCTTTTCTATTATCGATTTGTTTTGGTGTAGTCTCTTAACCTATTCCAGAGCTTCTGAAACATTTGAAAAAACGGATTATTTATTTCTTCATTAATAGCCCTATTTACAATTCGGAAGTCTGAGAATGGGTTGTTTCAAAGGTCACTAGGCTGGTTAATAACATGACAAGTTAACAAATTACCCAATTAACAAAAAAAGCTTCAAAGGAAGGATGATTCCGATGTTAGGATGGGCATTATTATTTTTCATTTTTGCCATTGTCGCAGGCATTTTCGGATTTCTAGGCATTGCCTCCGCATTAGCCGGGATAGCAAAAATATTATTCGTCGTATTCGTTATTCTCTTTATTGTTTCTCTCATCGTTGGTAGAAGACGAGTCAGTTAACTTCATCTAACAATGTAGAACAACACTAATCTAAACAAAACGATTCCAAACAAAAACGGAGGAGGAATTTATTATGAATCAACTATCCAATACGAAGGTACACACGGTAAACAACGCTGTCGAGGTACAAGAGCAGGTTTATAAATTTCAAACGGAAGGTTATGCGAAGGACAAAATTTTTGTACTGACGCATGACAAGGACCGGACAAATCGTATTGCTGACAACACGGACGCTGAGAAAATCGGCATTTCCGAGGAAGGTCTAGGATCGGCGATTGCAAACATTTTCCGTTCGACCGGAGATGAGCTGCGGGCGAAGATGAGATCACTTGGTATTTCGGAGCAAGAGTCACAGCGTCTTGAGCGCGAGATGGATCAGGATAAAATCTTGGTCATCGCATGGGGCGGTAAAGAATATACAGGTGAAGAATTTGACCCTGCTGTATACTACTACCCTCAATACATGGGCTAACAACAGGCTCCACAACTACCAAGAATTCAATCAGGGCCTATCCGCGAGGGTAGGCCCTTTATTAGAAAGCTAAGTTTCAATTTTATAAGTAAGCTTATAAGTTAATATGCAGCTTGGTAATTTTACTTATAAAAATTTGACTCTACTACCGCTTACGCTCAGAATATAAGTAGTAGTTATTGGAGCTAAAGGAGCCTGCATATGAGTATTATAATTGTAGATGATAATGCTACTAACCAGATTATTATTAAAGCTATTTTAAATAAAGAAGGTTATAAAAATTTGAAAATCGCGTCCTCGGCAAAAGAGCTTTATACGATGCTGGACATTGATTGTACGCTATCGACTGAATCAAACGTAGATTTGATTTTGATGGATATGATGATGCCGGAGATTGATGGCTTAGAAGCTTGCAAACGAATATTGCAGGTGGAGCGCTATAAGGATGTTCCGATAATTTTTGTTACTGCGCTTGGCGATTCCAGCAAGATGGCGGAAGCGCTTGATGCCGGTGCCAGTGATTACGTGATGAAGCCGATCAACAAGATGGAGCTGCTCGCTAGGATTCGATCTGCTTTAAGGCTCAAACGAGAAATTGATTGGCACAAAGAAAGAGACAGGCAGATTAAAGCAAAACTGGAGTTAGCCAAGAAGGTGCAAAGAAATGTATTAAGCCAGCCGATCAACGATGATCATGTGGCGATAAGCGCTGTATATCAGCCTTCTTCGGAGCTTGCGGGCGATTTTTACGCATGGTACCCGATTGATGAGAATCGTTACGGCGTTATTTTGCTGGATATGATGGGACATGGCATTTCTTCTTCACTGGTTTGCATGTATATCTCCTCGGTTCTTAAGGATACAATTACGCATATTACCGATCCAAGTCTTGTTATGCGCGAGCTGAATCGGTATATGAACCAGCTGTATAAAAAGGAAGAACTGCTAAATTATTATTTTACCGCCATTTATTTAGTGCTGGATACGAATAAGCGGGTCATTGAATATGTAAATGCCGGACATCCTCCGGGAAAAGTGCTAATTGGCGACGAGACAACCTTGTTGACTGCAGGCTGCTGTGCGATTGGGTTGTTTGAAAATATCGACATCCAAAAGGGCAGCATCTCTTACGAGGATCATATGAAGATCGTTCTTTATACGGATGGATTAAGTGAATCTCTTGGAGATAAAGAAGAGGATAAGCTTAATATGCTTGTCGAACAGCTAGTAAAAAAAGATGCGAGTGAGCATGCGGAAATGGTCAGTGCGTTTTTATCGGAGCATGCGAGTGTCAGCCAGAAGGACGATATATGCTTAGTCATGATTGAAACCAAATAAATTTGCGGCTTGGAGATATCATTATATTTTAAAAATAAATGTTTAACCTGTTTCAAAGCAATCCGAACGGTTTATATGTAAGTATAAGCAAAAGGAAGCTCGACAATCCCGCATAGGAGGGAGATAATTATGAGGACGTTTATTCTTATTGGTTGTTTAATCGGAGGTATATTCGCATACACGGGAGATATTGGACAGGTCACCGCAACGTATTCGCCAGTGACTGCTTCAAGCCCAGTGAAGGCGATAAAGGCTGAGGAAGCAACTCATGAAATTGTAATCGCTTCTGCATCTCCCTCTACTGTAACCGAAGTTACCTATGCAGCAGAATCAACACCGATTGTGAAGGCAAAAAAACCAAAATTTACGCTTCAAACGGTTAACGGCATCACGCTTTATGATGATCCAAGCCTTGTGATTCAGAAACTAGGTAAACCAAAAAGCAAAACGGCTGACCCGGATTTAACCGATCTGATCACCTATGAATACCCGAATATGAATGTCATCTTTAGCAGTGAGTTCATACAATCTGTTGAAATGGCGGAGAATACCAAAACGCTGCTGATTGATGGAAGTGAAGTTGCAGCGACAGTAGATGCTGTAAAGGATGCGTTAGGGGAACCCGATTATGTGACGGAGGACGGTATCGTATTCGAGCGAGATGAAGCCTTATTAAAGCTTTTCATTGATGCGGATACGCAGAAGCTGACGTCCATTCATTACTTCCACAGCTTCTCTATGTAATAAATCGCTTGTACAGCTTGTACAAGGAGAAGGATCTTGATACTATTTATTAAACAAAAGTGAGCGGAGTGAATGGAATGAAAGCTGAGCAATTTCAAGTCAAGCAAGAAGAGACACAAAATCAAATTATTCTTCATGTAAGCGGAGAGTTGGACTTATCTGTAGTGCCGCAGCTGCGGGCAGCTCTGGAGCCGGTTATGAACCGCGAAGATAAAGCATTGATTCTAAATCTTAAACATTTAAAATATATCGACAGTACCGGAATCGGCATTATCGTTTCGGTGCTAAAACTTCGTGATGAGCTAAAAGCACCGTTTTTCGTGCGGGATATTCCTTCCGCGGTTAAGCGTCTGTTTGACATCACAGGCATTTCAAGATATTTAATAGAAGGGACAGAGGCCCAAGCATGAATGCCATTCGTTTACAAATACCGGCCCATGCGGACTATATCGATCTGGTCAGAATCTGTCTATTCGGAATTGCCTCAAAGATGAGTTATGCATATGAAGAAATGGAAGATATGAAGGTGGCTGTTTCTGAAGCCTGCAACAACGCAGTTATTCATGGCGTTCAGAACTCCGAGCAAGAGGTTATCGACGTTTCCTTTGAACCAACTGAAACCGGATTAACGATCAAAGTAAAGAACAGTGGATCAACCTTTCCTTTATCGGATGCACTCGATAAAGCAGCGCCTCTCCCTGACGCCGACGTTAGCGGGCTTCGGGTTGGAGGCCTGGGCATTTATTTAATACAGGCGCTGATGGACGAGGTAGAGGTCCATCCATTGGAGAATGGAACGGAAGTTGTCCTAACCAAATATTTGGATGCAGCAGAGGATTAGTGAGATTAAGGTTACAAAAATATCAAAAAAAGCGGTGCAGGAATAATTCCTGCACCGCTTTTTTTTTTTTGATTCTGATCTAGAGCTGCTGGATAATTTCCCATTGACTTCCAAGTGTATTACATGCATAATACGCTTATGAAGTGTATTACGCGCGTAATACACATTTGCGATGAATGTGAGGTATGACTATGAACACGATTGAAGGCTGGACGGAAGTTGCGTTCAATAATCGGGACCCTGTTTATTTGCAGGTGGTCCGTCATTTTAAAGAACGAATCGCTACGGGCAAGCTTGCCGCTGGCCAGGAAACTCCCTCCAGAAGGGAGCTGGGCACGCTTATGAAAATTAATCCCAATACGGTACAGAAAGCATATAAGGAAATGGAGGAGCAGCAATTGATTATTACGGAAGGAAACTCACCTAGCCGAATTACGAATGATAAAGAACTGCTGAATCAAATAAGATCGGAGCTCATTGGCGAGGCGATAGGTGCTTTTGTGGCGTCGGTGCGCAAAATTGATGTACCCATCGAAGAACTGCTGCAGCTGGTAAAGAACAAATATGAGGAAGGTGAGCCGGAGCATGATTGAGGTAAAAGATATACATAAGCGGTATCGACGCCGTGATGTTCTGAGTGGCGTTTCTTTTACCGTGCAAAAAGGAGAAATCGCTTGCCTTATCGGCGGGAATGGAGCCGGTAAGTCAACGATTCTGAAGGCAATCATGGGACTGACTCCTATATCGGCAGGCTCGATCCTTATTGATGAACAACTTTTAAGTCCAAGCTTGTATGAGAAAATAGCGTTCGTGCCCGACCATTTGACGATGCCAACCAGCATGAAAATATCCGAAGCGATCAGGTTTATGGCTGACTTTTATGAAAGCTGGAATCCAAAACGCGCAAGTGAGCTCATGCAGTTTTTTAAGCTGGAGTATTCGGAAAAAATCGGGAACCTTTCGAAAGGAACTGCCGCTAAATTCAATCTCATGCTGGGGTTGGGACAAGATGCTGATTATATCTTAATGGACGAACCGTTTTCCGGCATTGACTTGTTCAGCAGAGAAACGATAGTGGACGTGTTTACGAGCGAATTGATTGAGGGGCGTGGCGTTTTGCTCACAACGCATGAAATCGGAGAGATGGAGCAGCTCATTGATAAAGCTATATTATTGCAGAACGGAAAAATTAACCGAGAGTTCTACTGCGAAGAAATGCGCAGCGAGCAAGGGAAATCAGTCATTGATGTGATGAGGGAGGTGTACCGAGGATGAACCGTTATTTGAAGCTTGTTCATATGGAAGTACATCGTTTCCGCTGGGTGCTCGCTATTCTAATGGCAATTGTTGCGATTACCCAATTTGCTTCGCTCATTTGGGCAACGACCAAAGAATTGTCATTTCGAGAAAAGCTGTTGTTAGAGACCGTAGACAAGAGTCTCCTGGGTGGTTTTTCTCCTCAATATTTATCGTTTGAATGGGCCATTTTCAGCTCGCAGATGGGTTATATTTTGCCGATGTTCCTTTGTATAGGTGTACTTGCCTTATATGTTTTTGTTATCTGGTACCGTGATTGGTTTGGCCGTTCTACTTTTGTATATCGATTGCTAATGCTGCCAACGCCTAGAAGGAATCTTTATTTAGCCAAAATATCGGCATTTCTCCTGTTCGTTCTTGCGTTTATTTCGTTTCAATTATTATTGCTCAAGGTTCAGCATATCGTATTCAACCTCATCGTTCCGGCTGATCAGCGAATAGACTCCCATATCGTTGAAGCGATCATCAGCAATCAAGCACTTGTATGGCTTATTCCGCAGCAGTTTGAACAGTTTGTTTATTTATACGGCTTTGGAGCCATCGTTGTAGTCGCTGTGTTTACTGCCATTTTGCTGGAGCGAAGCTATCGCCGTTTAGGCATTTTGTATGGCGTGCTTTATTTGGCCGGTTGTGTGTTCGTTGTGGCAGCTCCATTTTTATTTTTGTATATGGATCAGTACTATAGTTATTTGTATCCCTATGAAATATTTGCGCTTGGGCTAACCCTGTGCATTCTTGTGCTCGGCATTTCGGTGTGGCTCGGCATGCGGCTGATGGCCAAAAAGATTACGGTGTAAGGAGAATGTTCATGAGACGTTATTGGTTATCGATCTTAATGGTTGTGCTCGTTGTAAGCGGAATAGCCACTTATTATTCATATGGCAGATTAGATTTCTTGCCTGATTATAAGCTGGAAACGATACAAGGCGATGCCAAGGAAGGCGCTGTTATCGAATTATCAGGCTCTCAATATTTAGAGAGACGCTCCGAAGCTCTAAATATTAATTTCAAAGGAAGCGAATATTACAGGTCGAACGAAAATATGCGTAAAAATGTGCTTAGCGGAGACTCATGGTTCTATAAGCAGCCTGACATTAAGCAAATGATAAAAGACCATAAGTCATTTATGCGGGGTAAACTTAATGCACAAGGCTTTTACAGAGACGAGGAGTGGGTTGTCTATGCAGAAGTTAAAGCAGAAAAAAAGGGCTCAGAAGCCGCAATGGCGGTATTTCAGCTGCAGCTGCTTGAAGAATCAACAGACAAAGTATCGAAGCTTAAAGTGACTTATGAGCTCCCGAAAGCTGTGAAAACGACAAGAGTGAACAATTTCAGCAATAATTATATGAATTTAGTGGATGTTCAGCGGGTTGATGAAGAGATTCATTTGCTCGTCAGTACATATGATTACGACAACGAGAGCAGCAGATACGAGATATTTGTCATTGATATGAAAAGCGGGAAGCTGCTGCGTAATACGAATATCGAGTCACTGGGCATCAAGTCCACAAGTAAAAATAAAGACGTTCAAATCCAAATTGGGCATATGGGGGATTCAAGTGGCCAATACAGTACTCCTCTCGAGAGAGTACTCTTTATTGTAAGGGAAGAGAAAATTAGCCAAGAAGATCGAGAAGCGAACAAGGTGCCAGAAACGCTAAGCGAGAAATATTTTGCCTATTCCTACCGTACGGGCTTAATGACTGAATTGACTAATTTAGTTATTAAGGAAGCGTGGACGAGTCTGCAGGGCGATGAATATTATGTAGCAGAAAGTGGACCTGAACACATCACCATATCGCGGTATCATTTATCAACTAATAAATTCGAGCAAGCTTATGCCAAATTATCCGCAGAACAGTTGAACGTAGACGAGATCAAATTTCTGTTAATTAATTCAAACCGTGTATACGTTATGACCCAACATACAGATGTTGCCGGAGCATCTGTGCTCGATCTTGCAACAGGGGAGTTGCTCTACACTGGCCGTGTTGTTGAAATCGGTAATGACAAGCAAACACCAGAAGAATTAAAGGAGAATTTACATTTAAACAATTTGGAAATCGTCGGAAAAATAAATTGATGAGGAAATGTTATGAGCAGAGCCATTCTAACACCTTGCAAGCTCCAGCAATTAAAAGGAGTTGAGCCATACGCCTATCAGGTTGCTCACTTTATTTTGCAAGATGCATATCTCGCAGAAGAGGCAGCAAAAGCTGCTTTATTGCAATTATGCCTTGCTCTCAAGCCATTCGAAGGAACGGCGGAGGAGCTGCAATGCCTAGCGAAAAAATTAACGATTAGCGCCTCGATTAAAGCAGCAGGTTCGGTTTCGATCAGCCGATAGGAGACAAACGAAATCATCCATACGTTAAAACGGAAAGAGCCAAAATCCTTAGGAAAGGATTTTGGCTCTTATTTGTTTCGTGAGCTGAAGCAGCTTTAGCTAATTACTTATTTTGCGGAAAATTCGTTCTGACTGATTAAAATCCTCGTATTTGATTTTATGAACCGAGATTAATGATTCCATATTGCCTAGTGCCAAGAAGCCTTGTAGAGCGAGGCTTTCAAAAAACAAAGTATGAACACGGCTTTGCAGATCTGGGTCAAAATAAATGAGAACGTTCCGGCACAAAATAACATGAAACTCATTGAAAGAACGATCCGTTGCCAAGTTATGCTGGGCAAACATCATATTTTCTTTGATATAAGGGTGGAATAAGGCATGCTCATAATCAGTCGTATAATAAGAGGAAAATTCTTTTGTACCGCCAGCCTGCAAGTAATTTTTGGTGAATCCTTGCATTCGTTTGAGTGGGAACTTTCCTTGTTTTGCACTCTCGATAACATGCTCATTCATATCCGTTGCATAAATCTTCGCTTTATCCAGCAAGCCCTCCTCTTGGAGCAGAATAGCCATCGAATAAACCTCTTCTCCAGTCGCACAGCCCGCATGCCAAATGCGAATTTCAGGAAGGTTCCTAAGAAAAGGAATAACATCCTTGCGGAACGCAGCAAAAAAATTTGGATCACGGAACATTTCCGTTACTCGTATGGAGAAATCATTAAGCAATATATGAATAAATCCAGGCTCATGGAGCACCTTCTCAAGGAGAGAGGTGATCGTGGGCAAGCCTTCAAGATTCATTCGATGCGTAATGCGTCTGCGAAGCGATGAACGCAAGTAATTGCGGAAGTCATAACCATAGACGCGGTAAATACCGTCCAATAACAAATCGATTTCGATTCGTTCCAGATCATCGAGCGTTAATTCATTATAATCTACCGCTTCTTCATTTCCTTGACTGGTCAATTGCCCACCTGCTTCGTCAACCATACCCGCATCAGCGAGAAAAGCTGGTCCATATTTAGAGGTTTGCTAATATAATCGGAAGCACCGGCTTCCAAACATTTGTCGCGATCGCTTTTCATCGCTTTCGCCGTAAGCGCAATAATTGGCGTATCCTTCATTTCGGTATCCTGACGTATGATTTTCATCGTTTCAAAACCATCCATAATTGGCATCATAATGTCCATGAGCACAATATCGAAGTCGGATTGTTCTTTTATAATGTCCAAGCATTGTCTACCATTGCTTGCCACGGTTACGTTAAATGCTTTGTTCTCAAGCGCTTTGACGAGAGCGAATACATTACGGGAATCATCCTCGACGAGCAGTACCTTTTTCCCTTTAAATAGAGTGCATTCATCTTCCGATAAGTCAGAAATGTTATGATCATCGGCAATATCAGGTGAGGCATCGATGACCACAGTTTCTGAAGCTGCTGCAACCTCTTGATGAAGGGATACAAGCTGTTCTTTCTCCATATCAGGCAGACTTGGTACGTAGAGAGTAAAAGTACTCCCTTTTTTTGGCGAGCTTTCAAGGACGATACTGCCGCCCAAAAGCTTAGTAAATTCATTGCAAATGGATAAACCTAAACCTGTTCCGCCATATTGACGATTCGTTTCGCCATCGACCTGCTGGAACGCTTCAAATATTAGCTGCTGTTTATCCAGTGGAATGCCTATTCCGGTGTCGGTTACAGATATGGCCAAAACGTCTTTATTTATATGTGCTGGTACAAGTTTTTCTACTTCATGCGAGCCAGCCTTTTGGATGTCGAGAGTAACTGATCCTTTTTCCGTAAATTTAAAAGCATTGGACAGTAGATTTTTTAAAATTTGCTGCAGCCGCTGACCATCTGTATAAAGCAATTGAGGTACATTAGCATTGACGTTAATATGGAAAGCTATTTCTTTCTGCTCAGCGACAGGTTGGAATAGCAGCTTCATATGTTCAGGAATTTCACTTACGTTTACTTCATCCATCGTCAAGATGAGTTTTCCGGCCTCGACTTTAGACAAATCAAGAATGTCATCTATTAGTGTTAATAGATCTTTACCGGATGTATTAATGACTTTAGCATACCCTTCTTCATCCGAATTAAGCGTATGGTTCTCATTTTCCGCAAGGAGCTGAGAGAGAATTAAGATGCTGTTTAATGGAGTACGAAGCTCATGCGACATATTAGCCAAGAAATTGGATTTGTACTGCGAGCTTTGTTTAAGCTGCTCCGAATAGGCCTCGAGCTCTTCTTTTGCTTTTTCCAATTCCTTTGTTTTCTGTTCGGCAAATAGATTCTGTTCCTCTAAATGCTCGGTAGTCATGCGCATTTCCTCTTGCTGCATCTGAAGCTCTTCAGATTGTGTCTGCAGCTCCTCGGTTTGCGTTTGAAGCTCCTCCGTCATCACTTGCGATTCGCTAAGCAGCCTCTCGATTTCCATTCGGCCAACAACGCTGTTAATCGCAACGCCAAAATGAGTATCGATTTGCTCAAGCAGCTTTAAGTGCTGAGAAGTGAACGACTCGGTGGAAGCAAATTCAACGACAGCTACTACTTTGCCTTCATACTCGAAAGGCACGATTAGGATGCTCTTAGGCTGAAGCGTTCCAAGACCCGAGGTTAAGTTAATTCGATGCTCTGGAGCCGTGTTCAACAAAAACGTACGTTTCTCCACTGCCGCTTGACCGATAAGGCCTTCGCCCAATCGGAAGCTTTCTAGTCCTGACTGATCGCCATGGGCTGCATAGGAAGCCATTTTCACAAGTCTCTGCTGCTCGCCTGCACCTTGGCGGAGATAAAATAAGCCATAGGCTGCACCTAGAATTGGAGCAAGCTTCGTGAGAAACGAATCTGCTAGCGTTGAGGTATCATTAATGCCTTGATTCATAGTTGCCACCTCGGCAACTTTTGTTTTGATCCAATCTTGGTCGTTTATATTATCAAGCAAACTATTGGTAGCTTCAGCGAGATCTTTAATTTCATCTCTTGTATTTACTTTAATACGAGTGGATAAATCCCCTCCGGAGGATGCGATATCGTTTATCGTCTTCACAACCTGTTGGATCGTTTTGACGATTGCGCCGGAAACAAATGAAACGATGATGAAAGCAATAACTGACACAATAAGCAGCATGAGATACAAGCTAATAATGAGTATGTCATTTCTATTTTCCAATTCAGCAATATGCTCTTTAGTTGAAGTGATTTCATTCTGTCGCAAGGTTTCTAACTGTATCCGAAGAGAATCAATTTGGTCTTTTCCAATATCGTCATTATAGAAATCAATAATACCTTGCGTATCGTTATTTTTGCGCATGGTTAAAGTAGGCTCACCGGCAATTTCGATCCAATTTTGTATGGTCAGTTTTATTTCTTCCATACTTTTGAGAGTAGTTGGATTATCGGACAAATACTGGTACAGTGCGTTATAGTTGGCTTCCCATTCGCTTTTTCCACGAATATAGGGCTCCAAATAAAGGTCGTTGCCCGTAATCACATAACCACGCTGGCTAGTCTCCATGCTTACGACATTATAGCGAATACTGGTAATCAAATTATGCACTTCGATGTCTCGACTTGTAATTGACTCGATTTCTGTTTGCAAGGATGATATTCTCTCGCTGACGACAAGGATGGAAACGCCCAAGCAGAGTATGATCAGAAAATAGCCGAGTAAAATCTTTGAGCGGATTTTGAAACGTAAATTACCCAATAGAATAAACTCCTTTATATGAAAGAATTCTAGTAACAGTCTCTCTTTATTATAGCATGAAAGGGAGTATAGAATATTCCTGCCTCTTATATGAGAAAAACCACATTTTGTTTCAAAGAATGAAATAGCGGGTATGTAATGAAAAAAAGGAAGTGATGACCGATGGATCTACTTATGCAAATCAGTATTGCGGTTATAGCGATTGCTTTTCTTGTTCTCTTGTATTCACTAATTCAAACGTTGAAAGTATTGCGAGGTGCGCTTGATGAAATGAGACAAACCGTTGGCTCGCTGCGAACCGAAGTGACGCAAATTAGTGTTGAGGTGAAGGAGGCTATTCATAATACGAATGCAATGACACTTGATGTACGAACGAAACTAAGCTCGCTCGATGTGTTGTTCGCATCCGTCAATGATCTTGGTCACGCCTTGCACTCATTTACTGGAGCGGCTAAGGAATCGGCAGCAAGCGTAGTTGCTTCCATAAAAGGTGAAGGCAAGAAGAAACCAGCGTCAGAACCTAGCTTAATAAGTACGATATATGATGGTGCGATTTCCACAATAAGGATATGGAATAAAGTTAAGAAAATATAAGCTATAATAGGAACATAGAAGAGAGGACAGAAGCGACTATGAACTCATTCATTCGTTTATCGATTCCGGCGAGAGCAGAATTTGTTGATATTGTTAGACTTACATTATTTGGCGTTGCGAACAAAGCAGGTTTCTCCTATGAGGAAATTGAAGATATGAAGGTTGCTGTAACCGAGGCTTGTACGAATGTTGTACTCCATGCGTACAGCAATAGCCAGCCTGGTGTAGTGGATATTAGCTTTGAGCTTGAGGAAGAAGGGCTTTCTATTCGCATTAAGGACGAGGGTACGAGCTTTAAATATGAGCCATCCGCAAGCAAAACCGAGTCTCTGCACAATAAAGAATTAAGTGAAGTAACGGCTGGCGGACTTGGGCTGTTTATGATGCATGCATTGATGGATAAAGTGGAAGTGTTTTCTGAGAGAGGCACCGAGGTAATTTTGACCAAGCTATTTGGTAGGAAAGAGGAGATGGCATGAACGCAAATTCATCCTTCCTGGATCCAGAACATATGATTGAAAAAATAAAATTATATCAGCAATCGAATTGTAATGAAGTTGCAACCGTATTGCTGCAGCATTTTGAGCCCATTGTGAAGATGGCAGCTGCAAAGATGTCGCGAAGCAGACCAGATCTTTATGAGGATTTATACCAAGTCGGTCAGTTGTCTATGCTGCGTTTATTTAGGCAGTATGACAGCTCGCGTGAAATCCCGTTTGAGGGATATGCAATGAAGAGCATTATCGGGCATTTGAAAAACTATTTGCGAGACAAGTCTTGGTATATCCAGGTGCCGAGACGGATTAAAGAAAAAGGCTTGCTGATTCAGCAAGCCATCGATCACTTAACCGTCGAGCTCGGCCACTCGCCCAAAATGGAAGAAATTGCGGTTCATTTGGGTCTTTCGGTGGAAGAAACGATAGAGATACTCTCTTGCCGCGAATCCTATCATTATGTATCGCTTGATACTCCATTATCAAGCGAAGGGGAAAGCGCTGCTACTATAGGCGATCTAATTGGCTCAGACAAGGACGATTATCAGAATGTTGATAATCGTCTAGACTTGGAGGAGGCGATGGATCAACTGAAAGCAGAGGAGAAGAAGGTACTCATTCTTGCTTATCATAATGGTCAATCTCAGCGTGATATAGCCGATCAGCTTGGCGTATCGCAGATGAGCGTTTCTCGTATACAAAAGCGGGCGATTGAGAAGCTGAAGGTACTGCTCGCAGATCATAGTGCTGAATTTGGAATGTAAAGCACTTTTATTATTTTTTAATATATTAAAACCCCCTTTCCATCTTGATGGAAAGGGGGTTTTTGTTATAAGCCTTATTGTTATTGAACCGGATCGGGTACCATGCCATTCTCAATGACTTGTGCATTGGTTTCCATGTTCTCCATATCCTCGCCAAGCTTAATCATCTCTTCTTCTGTAGGTGCCATTGAATTTGTAGTTGATTCAAGCTCGTCTTTCATTTCATTACCTCCCAGTTGTTGCAAGTCCATCCTTGACATCATCTTTAGCAGAGGAAATGGAATCCATAATATGCTGATTTGATTTTTTGGCGTGATCTACCAAGTCGCAAGCTTCCTCTTTGATATTAGTTGCTATATCCTTCGTGTTTTGTCCGACGGCAGCTGCTAAATCCTTTGTATTATTTCCCACCGTAGTGGCAATTTCCTTTGTCTTTTCGCTAATCGTCTTGAACTTGTTGGAGAGATCCTCCCGCAGGTTTGCACCTGTTTTTGGTGCGAACAGCAGAGCTGAAATAGCACCGATAGCACCTCCTACGATTGCGCCAATCAATACGCCGTTACTAGAGTTTTCTCGTGACATTTGTCATCTCTCCTCGATTTGTATTTGTCGATCAAGTTGATCAACGTTGTTTGTTTTTCTTAGTTATATATAAACGAAAACAAACGATTTGAAACAAAAAAATAAGGAAACTATTGACAATTAAAGGGAGACGATGCTACGATTTGTTTCGATTTCTCACTTACTTGCTAGGAATTATGTGATATGAACGTTGAGTAAATCGATTGCATGGAATAATTTATATAAAAAGATTGAGAAGGAGGGCGTTTATATTTAGTAAGATGAAAAATTGGAAGAAGCTTTAGAAAAGTTTTTAAAAATAATATATTTATTCTCTTAAATTGGTTAATTATTGAGTTAATTATTCCGATAAAAAAATTGCCTGCCTATTTCACCTATGTAGAAACTCGCAAAAATAGAGAGATAGAGGAGAGAAATCATGTTTAAACGAGTGGAGAATGAGCTGGAGCTGGCTATGTTTAACGGCATTTGGACAACCGTCTGGATGGAGAAAGGTTTTGAACTTGAATTTTCTGAACACACTCTTGAGAGATTCGTCATTGTGACAGAGGAAGGACATTATGTAGGGACATCTGAAATTAAGCCCTATTGCTTGACTTCAAGCTCCATTAACGATGCAGGTCCGTTTCAAACGCATCCGAAAATTATTGAAGCAGGCGACGCTGTAGCTGAAATTGACAAAATTGCACTGCTCCGATCCTATAGAGGAAGGCATATCTCAGATTTGCTCTCGTCGGCAGTCTACATAGCAGAGAAACTGCAGCTGAAATATTTTGTCTCTTTGCTTGAGCCAAAATTTATGAGGGCACTTCGCATTTCATATCAAGTACCATTAGAAAAAGTAGGAGAGAAGGTGTTCTATAAGGGAGATGACGTCATTCCTGTATTGTTCGATATGGAAAAGATGTATCGCAACAAAAATAGTTATGAATGGCTCGTCTATCCGCAAGAAGCGGTTTTGGCTGCAAACGGTGCAGGAGGAACTGGACGTACCGTTTAAACGTATGAAAACATGAGTTAACTCAGAAAAGGCGGAAATGTCATGAAAAAAGAATTAACAGAACTAGACAAACGGAATCGATTGTTAATAAAAATCCTGTGGAGTTTACTTGCTCTCGGGATCGTTACAGATCTTGCTATTGGGCTTGATGCAAAGATGGTTCTTCTTCTTGCGGGAGTCGGTATATTTTTGTGCGGTGCAGCTACTTTCATGACATACCGTGGCATTTTTACACAATCTATTAAATTTTTTGTACCCTGTATATTGACCATTATCGTTACTTTATTAATCGTATCGGATCCGAATCCTATTGTGAGCACATACTTTTTAGTTTATGTAAACCTCGCAATCATTACTCTTTACGCAGACTATAGACCAATTATTTTGACAGGTGTTTTGGGAGCCGCAGTAAGCACATATTTATTTTTTGATCCTGTGCTGCAGCCTAAGCTATTCCCAAACGAATCGCTTGTTTATTTGTTTTTGTATCTCTTATTTGCTACGGTTGCGCTCGCATTCTCAGCGGGCTTCAGCGGCAAATTACAGCGGCAGGTAACAGACAAGCAACGGGAAGCTTTAGCTTCTAAGGATATGGCAGAGGCGCTGCTCGCTAAACTAAACTCTTCTATTATTGTATTAACGGAGTTCAGCAGCAGCCAGCAGCTGACGGTTCGTTCCACTGGAGAAATATCGAAAGAGGTAACGGCAACATTCTCCGAAATGTCGGCTGCTATCGAGAAGCAGACAGGGACTATTATGAACATTAGTGAATCCTCGCAGGTCATTGATACTTCGGTTAAAACGCTTTTGGAAGGTACGGAGCAGCTGAAGCAATTTTCTACGGTTAATGCAGATTTGACGGAGAATAATCGGGAGAAAATGGCTGTGTTATCGTCAGAGGTAGAAAGTGTTCGCTCTATCATTACACATACCGTGGACATGATGATTGAACTCAATGAGCAAAATGATCGTGTAAGCTCAATTGTAGAAACGATTAGTACGATTGCTGAGCAGACGAATCTACTTGCACTTAATGCTGCGATTGAAGCAGCTCGCGCAGGCGAGCACGGCAGAGGTTTTGCTGTCGTATCAGGCGAGGTGCGCAAGCTCGCAGATAATGCGAGAGCGGCGACGAATGAAATATCTGAAATTTTGACGGGTATTCGTTCACAAATCAGTGCTGTTCACGCGCAAGTAGAAAGCGGTCAAGCAGCAGTGACGACGAGCAGAGATGTATCTTTGCAGGTTGAGAAGCTTATTGATCAGATAAACGAGAATACGGAGCTTGTAAAAAGGCATTCTGATTCAGTTGGCAGCTCTGCCAATGAACTGCATGAGCGTTATGCGAGCATGTCGAGTGAAATGCTCAATATCGCAGCTACTACGGAACAAAATATGGCTTCTGTTGAAGAGGTTCATGCCAGCATGGAAACACAGGATATGAAGATTCATACGATGGTAGAAGAATATGCTCAGCTTGATCAATTGCTTTCAGAGCTTAAGCAAATGGCGGCGAAGCATTAAGCTGATTTATCATAACATCATTCGTTTTATAGAAAACGTCAATAGAAGGAGTACTGCTCACCTCGAATGGGGTTGGCGGCTCCTGAAATGGCGTTTTTTTTTTTGTTAGTTTTATATGAATATGCATGAATAATTAACGGACAAATATGGAATCACAAACCTCTGTTATCGGTGAGCAGATAATGGAGTGATTTTGTGTACTAAATGATTTCTAAACGTTTATTACTTAGGTTCACGGCATGATAGCCATTATAATTACAAGAACAATGAAATGGTGGTTATAGCCGTTGAAGGAGATAATATATGAT
The DNA here is from genome assembly GCF_050467785.1 of Paenibacillus sp. NRS-1760. Taxonomy (NCBI): domain Bacteria; kingdom Bacillati; phylum Bacillota; class Bacilli; order Caryophanales; family Paenibacillaceae; genus Paenibacillus; species Paenibacillus sp. NRS-1760. The sequence continues at coordinate 246,905 of NZ_JBITPK010000014.1, forward strand.
TGATTTTTTTCGTTTTGATACAGATGAGAATAGGATATCACTGCTAGCTCGAGCGAGGAAAGTTGCGTTATCGGCACTGCAAGAGTATGACTTGGAATGGGCGAGCATTCAATTTGTTCAGCTATCCGACACGATCACCTATAAAATTGAGACAGGTACAGCGGAAAAATATTTGCTTCGAATTCATTCGGATCGACTTAGCATAGAGGAAATTCGTTCTGAGGTTACTTTGCTTCAGGCCTTAAATAAATCGGAGGATTTGCATGTGCCAGAAGCGCTGGCAAGCTGCAGCGGCGCGTATGTTTTGCAGATCGATACGGAAGCGGGATATCGTCGTCCGTATGTTACTCTGATGCGATGGGTAGATGGCGAGCACGCTAGCGGGGAGTTTTCAGATCATACGGTTCATCTTATGGGTGTCATGATGGGGAGGCTTCACAAAGCGGCTGTAAATTTTGTCCCGCCTTCTGATTTTGTTCGTCCTGTTTGGGGAGCAGAGAGCTTTAGTCGTCAAATGGCTAAGCTGGAACAGTATTATGGATGTTTTTTATCGGGTGAGGCATGGAGATCGTATCAAGCAGCGGCTGAGAAAATCATATCGGAACTGGCTGTAATGGAACGAAGCGGCGATAACTATGGTCTCATTCATGCGGATTTGCATAGCGGCAACATCGTTTTTAACGAGGATCTGCCGTATCCCATTGATTTTGGCAGATGCGGTTTTGGTTATTTTCTGTACGATATGGCAGGCTCGCTATTAGAGCTTTATCCGAAGCATCGCTGGCTGTTTATTCAAGGCTACGAGAGTGTAAGAAAGCTGGAAACGGATTATGTTAAGAGGCTTGAATGTTTTTTCGTTATGTTCATGATAGAGAATTACTGCCATCATGCCTCAGACCCAAGAGAAACAGCCAGTTTAATTGCAGAACAGCCGTATGCTCAGGCGTATATAAGAGATTATTTAAACGATACACGGTTTTTATTCCACGTTATCGAACCTGTGGAAATCGATAGAACAGCAATTTTAGGGAGGAAGGATAGTGGAGAGTGAAGGTGAAAATATGATATTAGTCCCATAAAGGCTGATCGTTGTGAAGTCCGTGCGCTGCGCGGGCTTTTTTGTGAATGGAGCGAAGCATCAAAATAATAAAACAGATAAGGCAATTGTGAAACATTGTAAATTAAATAAACGTTTAATACTTATCTAAGCAAACAAGGCGGTGTTTAATTGGAGATAGTCAAACATTTTTTTCTTTGGATTTTTATGATTATATTGTTTGTTGCGGCAGCGGTGGTCTTGGAATTATTCGAGGGGAGCAAAATTATGACAACCGAATATTATGGTCTCCGTAATATCGGGCTGACGTTCGTTTTGCTGATGGTTGTTTACGCCTTCCTTTTTTATCCGATTACATTGCTGCCCATCTCTTTGGTTGTTCATAAGCTGGTGAAATCACTAATGATTAAGGCTTCAATCTATATCCTGTTTGGTGGATTGGTGGGCGTATATATGTTTCATTATTTATATGATAATTTTGTCTCGGGATACGAGTTGAATAGAAATAGCTCTATTATAATATTTGCGGTTGTGGGTTTGTTATATGCCCTAGCAGAAAATATGCTGCACCGCCGAATGAGGGAATGATATGGAAACATGTTTTTTGTTGACTGGGAAGCCGCGAGTAGGCAAATCGACTGCCATTGTACAGCTTATTAACCGAATAGGCGCTGAGCATGTTGGAGGATTTTATACGGAAGAAATACGGAGCGAAACGGATCGTATTGGATTTAACGTCGTAACATTGGATGGAGAAAGCGAAAGAATAGCAAGTGTAGATAGTACAAGTTCCATAAGAATAGGAAGATATGGCGTTGAGTTAGAAGCTTTTGAGAATTTAGCTCTAACTTCAATTAGACATTCCTTGAAGACGAAGAAGGTAACGGTTATTGATGAAATTGGCTACATGCAAATGTTATCGGTACCTTTTCGGAAGATGGTCTATGACATGGTTTCAAGCTCGCAGCATCTCATCATAGGCACGATTTGCTTGGATAGCCATCCCGAAATTGACAAGATAAAGGAGCTGCCAGGCATCAAGCTTTACGTAATGAATGAAGAAAACAGAGAATTAACGACAGAGGCATTGGCGAACGATCTTTTTAGGGTGTTGTAGGTGGTTCATTGTACGATAAAGAAGCTTCCTAATCCACGTTCTAAGTGGGTGGGGAGGCTTTTTTGATTGAGCAAAGCTGCTTGATAGTGAGTATATGTGAGGTTAATCGTGTTTTGAGTAATCGTATCTTCTAACAGGAAAAACTCCTGTTAATTTCTCATTTTATAAGTCAAATGCTCAACTAACAGGAAAACCTCCCGTTAATTTGGCGAAATTAGCTCTAATTCAGGAATATGAAGAAAATTAACGGGAGAATTTCCGTGTAATTAGTTAAATTAGACTCTTTTTGATGAATTAACAGGAGAAATTCCAGTTAGTGTAGGGATTCTCGTAACAATTGAAGGGAATTACGTGTGAAGAATCGATTTAGTAAAGGGGCTGGGTAACATTTGCGTGAATCCCGCGTAAAAAATCGAGTTAGCGTAGGGATTCTCGTACCAATTGAGAGTTAATCCCGTGTCAAGAATCGTGTTAGCATAGGGAGTTGCGTATCATGGGGAAATTCATAAGAAGAATCCAGTTAATTAAGGATTTAGGTAATAAATTAGTGAATTCAGTATGAAAATTTTCAGTTGGCGTAGGGAGCTTAGTAACGAGTGGCGAAGCAAGCTTGACCTTGGCAGCAGCGAAAGCGTGGCGCCATTTTGAAAAAAAAGAGTCGTATAAATTAGTCCGATAAGTGTTGACGGATGGAAAACATCATGTTAAATTTAATTTATCCTATTGAATTAGTCGGAAATGAATAATGACAACTTGCATCGTCATTCATGGCAATGGTTTCGCTGTATTTGATTGCAAGTCGCGCTCGCTAGAAAACTGGAGGCGCATGCCAACCGAATGCCGAATCGGTTGTCGTGCGCCTTCTTTTTATTCAAAGGAAGAGGAGATGGGGATAGTGAGTCATGTTGGTTTTGGAGCTAATGCTCAGTCACTTGAGCAGCAATACAGTAAAGAGGTTGCCGATGCAAGAAGCCCTGATTATCCTGTACACCCGCTTATTCTGAATCGATGGTCGCCACGATCCTACTCGGAGCAGCTTGTGAGCGATGAAGAGCTTTATACGGTTTTGGAAGCTGCAAGATGGGCGCCATCGTCCAGCAACTTGCAGCCATGGAGATTTTACGTGGCAAGGGAAGAAGCCGAGCATGAGCAGTTCCGCAAGTTCATTGTGCCTGGCAACCGCTTGTGGACAGACCACGCACCTGTGCTGCTGCTTCTAGCTTCTGAAGCGGTTAAGCAAGATGGCAATCCGAATGTGTCGCATGCTTTCGATACAGGAGCTGCTTGGGCAACTTTGGCGCTGCAAGCGAGGCTGCTTGGTCTATCGACTCGTGCCGTTGGAGGATTTGACCGAGCGGAAGCACGCAAGATTTTAGAAGTACCTGAACATATTGCACTGCATGCCGTCATCGCACTCGGTCATCGTGGAGGACTTGATACGCTCGATGAAAAGTTTCGCGATAAAGAAATTCCGAATGGGCGTCGCCCCTTGGCTGAGAGTCTATTGGAGATTAAGGTAGATTAAACGGCTAATCGCATTTCTGGAAACCTGTGTGACCATGCATTTGGTTTGATGGCACTTATACATTTAGTTTGAAAACACTTATAAATTTGGAGAGGATGTTGAATATGTCCAGAACGGTTGAGGTTGCTGATGAATGGTTAAAGCGAATACAGGATCAATTGGCAGGCGTTCAATATGGCATCGTTCAAATTACGATTCATAATGGTCAAATTGTACAAATTGATCGGACGGAGCGCAGCCGTTACGAGGTGGAGAAGCTGCCATCTGCTGCTCGCAAGCAAAGATAACCGTTTATAAGTGGAGAGGATGCGTATGAAGAACGATAGGAGCTCCAGTTTATATGAATGGCCAGATCTTGCCTTTCATCATTACTGCTTGCAAATGTATAGGCTGAACCGTGGTGTCTACAATACCATTGATCAATGGCTGTATGACAACGGTTATGCTGGAATTAAAGGCCGGCGGAAGATGATTATTCAGTTTCTAGATCACATGATCAAGCTGCAGGCGGAAGAAGGCCAAAAGTATTTATCTTTTGGCAAAGGAAATTTGGTCGCTCAGCTTAGCCAATTTGCTGCTGAACACGAAGTTCCAGTAATAAGAGCATTGGCCGCATACTAATAATGAATATATTCGACCGGAAAACCGGAGACATTTTGCAAATGCAAAACCTGTCTCCGGTTTTTTTTTGTACAAAATTTGAGGAGGATAACGAACATGGAATATCGTAAATTGGGAAGAACAGGACTAAAAGTTTCTGAGGTGAGCTTAGGTACGATGGCGTTTGGAAGATGGATTGATGAGGAAGCATCTGCAACGATTTTGGATGCGGCGCTGGATCATGGCATTAACCTTGTGGACACTGCTAATGTATACGGGGAAGGCGAGTCGGAACGTATACTGGGCAATTTGTTAAAGGAAAGGCGTCACCAAATCGTGCTGGCAACGAAAGTTCATGGCCGCGTAGGCGAAGGGGTGAATGATTCGGGGCAAAGCCGCTATCATATTTACAAGGCTGTTGAAGACAGCTTGAAACGGTTGAAAACCGATTATTTGGATCTGTATCAGGTACATCGATTTGATCCTAATACCCCCCTTGAAGAAACGCTTCGAGCTTTAGATGATCTGGTGCGTCAAGGGAAAGTAAGATACATAGGCGCTTCTAATTTTGCTGCATGGCAGCTTGCGAAGGCTCACGGTATAAGCGCGCTGCATAGCCTGCATCGCTTTGAAAGTCTCCAACCGGAATACAGCATCATCTCGCGTGAAATTGAGAAGGAAATTATACCTTTTGTGCAGTCGGAGCAAGTTGGCGTTATCGTTTATAGTCCGCTTGGCAGAGGAATACTCTCTGGCAAGTATAGGGTTGGAGAAGCGCCGCCTGAAGGATCACGGCTTGCGGCAGGCGAGCAAAGGCTGGAGGAGCTTTTGAAGAAAAATGCAATTCCAGTTGCTGAGGCGATTAGACCTCTGGCGGAAGAAAAGGGCCTTACTCAAGCGCAATACGCATTGTCTTGGGTACTGAGCCGACCTGGCATTACTTCGGCGATTCTAGGCGCTTCGAAGCTTGAGCATATTACGGAAGCTGCAAAAAGCTGGGATGTTAAACTAAGCGCTGAGGAACTGGCGAAGGCTGATGAAGCAACCTCCAATTTGGAGCCGGCAAAGGAAGCCATTACGAGCTAATTCTATAATTAAATACATTCTACCGTATCAATGGAGGATATCAGAGCAGTGTGTGATATCCTCATTTTTTTATCAAGTTCGGATGGGAGGCGGTAAGCATGGCGGGAGTAACGATTAATCATCTATACAAAAGATATGGGAAAGACAAGCACGCGGTTGTGCAGGATTTTCAGTTGGAAATTAAAGATAAGGAATTTATCGTATTCGTCGGTCCTTCCGGCTGCGGCAAATCGACGACATTAAGAATGATTGCGGGGCTTGAAGAGATCTCCGAAGGCGAGATTTATATTGGAGAGCAGCTCGTCAATAAGCTACCTCCGAAGGACCGTGATATTTCGATGGTTTTCCAGAACTATGCCCTCTACCCCAATCTAAGTGTATACGAGAATATTGCGTTTGGACTGAGGATGCGCAAGCTTCCGAAGCATGAGATCGATTTGGCGGTAAAAAATGCTAGCCGAATTCTGGAGATTGAGCCGTATTTAAATCGCAAGCCAAAGGAGCTGTCGGGCGGTCAGCGCCAGCGGGTGGCGCTTGGCAGAGCTATCGTGCGCGACCCAAAGCTGTTTTTGATGGATGAGCCGTTGTCTAACTTAGATGCCAAGCTTAGAGTTACGATGCGAATGGAAATAACGAAGCTGCACAAAAAATTAGGCACAACCTTTATATTCGTTACGCATGACCAGGTGGAAGCGATGACGATGGCGGACCGTATTGTCGTGATGAAGGGCGGCGTCATTCAACAATGTGATACGCCGGAGCTGATCTACTCCAAACCTTCAAATACGTTTGTTGCGAGCTTCATAGGTTCTCCTCAAATCAATTTCATTCATGGACGCGTGCAGGAGAATCCGCAGGGGCGATTAGAGTTTCATACGAATCGTTTTCAATTGAAGTTAAATGAAGTGATGGAGGATATTTTACGCAGAAATAACCAACTAAACAAATCGGTAATATTAGGTATAAGGCCGGAAAATGTGAAGCTGGAAGGCTTGTTTTCGGAGACGATCATTACCGGAACCTATAAGGACAATGAACTTATGGGCGCTGATCGTTTTCTTTATTTGGACATCGGACAGGAGAAGCTGCTCATTGCACGCGTCGATCCCGATAATCGTTTTGCTGAAAATGAGAAGGTGAAGGTAGAGCTTGATCTATCGAAGGCTCATTTCTTTCATAAGGATACGGGTGAAAGATTTACAGAATGATCGGTATTTGCGAAGGAGGGAGGCGGCTTAACCTTTATGAATAAGAAACGGAAGTGGCTTGTCTATGGTGCCAGTATTGTCATTGCAGTATCGCTGCTTAATGCTGGAGCGGCAGTAAACTCAGAATCTGGAGACAAAACCGATACGGTCCAATATGACAAGCTCGTAACTACATTTAATTATGAGGTTGATCCTTATTTTAGCGATGCGCTGGCAGCATGGCAGGAGAAGGGGCTGAGCAATGCAACAACTTCAATTCAGCTGGATGCAGCGAAGCCATCTCGTGTATCGAATGAAGAGGAGATCAAAGCAGGCGATTACGAAGGTAAATCAAACATACTGATTTGGAATACAAGGAGCACAGGATGGGTTGAATATCAAGTTGACGTTGCAGAGAGTGCGCTGTATGAAATCCACGTTTCTTATAACCCTCTGAAGGATGGAAGAAAGGGACCGATCGGGTGGGAGGTAACGATAGATGGCCAAAGGCCGTTTGGGGAAGCCTCTTCCATATCCTTATATCGGACATGGGAGGATGTGCGCCCTATTCTGAAAAACTCAGACGGCGATGAAATCCGCCCGCGTTCGATTGATGTGTCGGGCTGGAGCGAGAAGCCGTTAACGGATTCAGGAGGGGCATATGCGCAGCCTTTGCAATGGCATTTCGAACAAGGAACGCATACCATTCGATTGCAAGGGTTTGACCCCGTTGCGCTTGAGCGAATTAAGCTTGTTCCGAGCAAGCAAATACCTGATTATGCTGAAGTTAAGGCTGCGTATGCCGATACGCCTTCTCTTGCGGGCGATGTATTGACGATTCAAGCGGAGGATTTTACGAGCAAAAATGATACGGCAATAAAGCTATTTTCAGATAAAAACTCACGGACGCTGCCGCGGTATACGGGAAGAATTATTTACAATACGGTCGGCGGTCCACGCTGGCTTGAACAAAATCAGGAAATCTCATGGTCGTTTGAGGTGCCGGAGAGCGGCTTGTACAAAATAGGCTTTCGCGCCCTTCAAAATACGATAGCTCAGAAAACCTCCTACCGGGTCGTTCGAGTGGATGGAGAGGTACCGTTTAAGCAATTTTTAGCGTATGGCTTTCCTTATTCTACAGGTTGGAACGGAATGATTTTGCAGGATGAAAAAAAGAATCCGTATTTGCTTAAGCTTGAGAAGGGCAAACATACGTTGTCGCTAGCCGTCACACAATCGCCTATTAAGTCTATCGTTGTAGATGTCGAGAAGCTGATCGCTCATTTGGATGCGATTGACTGGGATTTGCGTACGATTACAGGCTCGAGCTCGAAGAAGACCATTGACCGCAATCGTACGTGGAACATGGAGCAGGACTTCCCAGGGATGACTGATAAGATGGCGCTGGCAGCGGATGTCATGGAGTCACTGTCGAAGCGAGTAGTTAAAGCGAACGGCAACAAGGATTCAATCAGTCAAGGACTCGATACATCAGCGAAGGATTTGCGTACATTGCTTAAGAAGCCTGAAGAAATTCCTTATCAGGTCGAGGAGATTTCTTCGATGAGAGAGAAATTCGGCACTTTTATCGATACGCTGCTCAAGCAATCGCTGCAGCTGGATGAGGTTTATATTATTCCCGAGAAGACGGATGCTCCGAAAATGGAAGCTGGCTTTTTTGGCCGGATATGGGGTAGCGCTCAAAACTTTATTTACTCTTTCGATGCGAGGGATAGCCTTAACGATTTAGATGACAAGAAGCTGAACATTTGGGTTCAGCGCGGCAGGGATTATGTAGATCAGCTGCAGCAGCTTGCTGATGAGTCGTTCACGCCAGAAACAGGCATTGAGGTAAAGGTGAACCTGCTTCCAAATGCTGAGCTTTTGCTTATGTCTAATGCAGCTGGCGTGCAGCCGGACATTGCCCTTGGCTTGACGCAGGATTTGCCAGTCGATTATGCCATTCGCGGTACGCTGCAGGATTTAAGCGATTTTGAAGATTTTGATCAGCTGTATCCGAAGTTTAGTCCGGGTTCATGGCTGCCGCTGCACTACGATGGCGGTTATTATGGCGTGCCGGAAACGCAGTCGTTTCAAGTTCTCTATTATCGCAAGGATATTTTGAAGCGTATTGGAGCTGAAATTCCCGAGACATGGGAGGACGTATATCAGCTATTGCCAACGCTGCAGCAAAACTTTATGAACTTCTACGTAAATCCGAAGGAGTTTACGCATTTTTTCTATCAAAACGGCGTGGAGTTTTATGAACCCGGCGGTGTGAAATCAGGTCTCGATGGTCCAGAAGCTTATCGTGCCTTCAAGCAGTGGACGGATCTATTTAATACATACGCTGTGGAGCGGGAGGTGCCGAGCTTCTATCAGCATTTCCGCAGCGGAACGATGCCAATCGGCATATCGGATTACAACATGTATGTGCAGCTTTCGGCTGCTGCGCCTGAGCTGAATGGCCGCTGGGGCATCGCGCTTATTCCCGGTACGAAGCAAGCGGACGGATCGATAAGCCGCTGGGCTGGCGGGGGGCAGCGTACGGGTGTCATTTTTGACAAGTCCAATAAAAAAGCAGAGGCATGGCAATTCTTGAAGTGGTGGCTGTCAGCTGAGGTGCAGGAGCAATACGGCTCTGACTTGGAAGCGGTCAATGGCGTCGCTTTCCGCTGGAATACGTCCAACGTGGAAGCCTTCACGCATCTGCCGTGGAAAAAGGAGGATGCTGAAATTATTTTGAACCAGTGGAAATGGTATAAGGATATTCCGAATGTGCCCGGCGGATATTTCTTGGAACGCGAGATTCATAATGCATGGAATCGATCCGTTGTTGGAACGGCGAATTATATGTCCTCCTTGGAGCAAGCCGTTCGGGACATTAACCGCGAGCTTCTAAGGAAGCAGCAGGAATTTGGCTACATTAATGTGCGAGGCGAACAGGTGAATAAACTGGACATTCCTATTGTCGATCAGCCTTGGGAAGGGATTGATCGTTATGTGGAGTAGATTATGGTCGTATCGTATTTCGTATTTGTTTATCGCGCCGTTTCTTATATGCTTCTCTCTGTTTATCGTTATTCCGATTCTTGCCGCCGTAGGCTTAAGCTTTACTTATTACAACGGGATTGAGCCTCCTCGCTTTATTGGCTGGAGCAACTTTCAGTATTTGATCGCGCAGGATCTGCTGTTCCTAAAATATGCGCTGCCCAATACATTTAAGTTTGCTGTCATTGTTGGTCCCGGCGGTTATGCTGCCGCCTTCCTGCTCGCATGGCTTATTTCACGGCTGCGCGGCGGCGTTCGCAAGTGGGTGGCGCTTGCGATGTATACGCCATCGCTTACCGTTGGCATAGCGATGACGATTATCTGGCTTCCCTTGTTGTCGGGCGATCGCATTGGCTATTTGAACAGCTTTCTATTAAAAGCAGGCCTTATCGACGTGCCAAAGTTATGGGTGACAAGTCCAGAGTTTCTTATGAACTCGATGATCGTCGTCACATTGTGGTCGAGCATGGGTGTAGGCTTTCTAGCGATGCTGGCGGGTATTCTTAACGTGGATACGATACTTTATGAGGCAGGAAGAATCGACGGCATCAGAAACAACATACAGGAGCTATGGTATATTACGATTCCGTCCATGAAGCCGCAAATGCTGTTTGGCGCCGTAATGGCGATCGTTACGACCTTTAAGACCGGATCCATTGGTGTTGAGCTTTCCGGTCAAAACCCGACGCCCGAATATGCCGGGCATTTGATCGTGAACCATATTAACGATTATGGTCTCATCCGTTTTGAAATGGGTTATGCGGCGACGGTTTCGGTGTTTCTTCTTATATTTATGTATTTCGCGAACAAGCTCAGCTGGGGATTGTTCGGTACGAAGGAGGAGTAACAGCTGAAACAATCAAGCCTAGGTATAAAAATAAGCTTTAATCTGTTCATGCTCATCCTATCCGTCATCATGATCCTGCCGATCATTTATATTTTTAATCATGCCTTCAAGCCTTATCATGAATTGTTCGTCTATCCGCCGACCTTCTTTGTGAAGGAGCCGAACATTCAGAATTTTGTTGAGCTCTTTTGGGTAACGTCCAATTCAATCGTTCCGGTATCGCGCTATTTGTTCAATAGCTTGTTCATTTCGGCTGCGAGTGTTGTTGGCGTGACGACGGTGAGTGCGCTTTGCGCATATCCGCTGTCGAAACATCCTTTTCCGGGCCGTGCATTCATCTTTGCTACGATTATTCTGATGCTGATGTTTACGCCGGAGGTTATTCAAATTCCGAGGTATTTGGTCGTCAGCCACCTTGGCATTATGAATACGTATTGGGGGCATTTGCTGCCCGTACTTGCTTTACCGGTAGGCGTGTTCCTGCTCAAGCAATTCGTGGATCAGATTCCTGATTCACTGCTGGAGGCTGCACGAATAGACGGTGCAAACGAGTTTATCGTATTTGCTCGAATCGTCATTCCGATGTGTATGCCGGCCATCGCGACCGTTGCGATACTCGCCTTTCAGAACTCTTGGGGCAACGTGGAGACATCGATGCTGTTCATGCAGGACGATGAAATGAAAAACTTTCCGTTTTTCCTATCGACATTGACCAATAACTTGGCGAACAATGTGGCACGTCAAGGCGCCGCTGCTGTAGCAGCGCTTATTATGCTCGTTCCGAATTTAATTTTCTTTGTTATTTTGCAAAGCAAGGTCATTTCGACAATGGCGCATTCCGGTATTAAATAAGGGGGAAATCGTTTGAAGAACAGGAGGCTGCGGATTCGTCCGATCATTATAATCCTGATTACGGCGATTTACATAGCTTGGCCCATCTCACCGGCCACAGCCTCGCAGTTACCGTACGAAACCTACTATAAGGATGGATTCGGACAGCTGGTGAAGACGCAAGCGGCTTACATTCCTGCTGGCATTATTGGCACGGATGTTGAGATTACGGAAGCAAACCAAGCTGCGGGAGCCGAAGGGAAAACAAAGCTGCAGCTTAATCAGCCCAAGGATCTATTTGTGGATGATAAGGACCATATCTACATCGCAGACACGGGCAATAATCGAATCGTACACTTGGATGAGCAAGGCCAATATATTCGTGAAATCAAAGTAACAGAAAGCCCGCTCAAGAAGCCAAGCGGCATTTATGTCGATGAAGCTGGAGAGATTTACGTTGCAGATACGGGCAACAACCGGGTCGTAAGGCTCGATCAAGAAGGCAAGCTGCTAAAAGCATTTGGCCGTCCGGAGTCCAGCTATTTGCCGCCGGCTTTCAAGTATGATCCGGTTAACCTCATTGTAGATAAGCGCGGCTTTATTTATGTAACGACGCTTGGCGCTTTTCAAGGCTTGGTGCAGCTGGATCCAGAGGGCAATTTCATTAGTTTTTTTGGGCCGAATCGCGTAAGCTTCTCTTTGTTTGACGCATTTAAGCGATTTGTATATACGCGGGAAATGTATCAAAGGGAGCTGAAGAAGCTGCCTGGAGCTATTGCGGGCTCAACGATAGACAAAAACGGATTTATTTATACGGTGACGAAGGAAATTAGCGCGGATCAGGTGAAGAAGCTTAACATCGCGGGTCTCGACCAGCTGGTAGGCAAAGGTGAATTCGCTGCCCTGCAGCCGGTGCGTTCTTACGGAGAGGTATTTCACAGAACGAAGCAAAGTGTAAGTCCCCAGCTCAATGATATTACGGTGGATGCTGCCGGCAACTTTACTGTGATTGACTCTGTAGGCAATATGATTAGCCAGTATGATTCGAATGGCAATCTGTTGTTTTTCTGGGGCGGGGATGTCATTACCGCTACGTCCAAGACAGGAATCGTCAAAGCGCCTGCAGCTATTGCGAGCAATTCCAAGGGTGAGCTGCTCGTGCTGGACAGCGTCAATAATTTCATTCAAGTGCTGCGGCTGTCTGAGTTCGGCCATCTCGTCCACGAAGCGAATCAATTAACGCAGGAAGGCAGATACGAGCAAAGCGAGCCGCTCTGGAGCGAGGTTCATCGTTTAAATGCACAATATACACCGGCACTGATCGGTTTGGCGAAGGCCGCTTACAAAAAAGAGGAGTACGCAAGATCGGAGCAGCTGTTTTATCAGGCAGGCGTAGTAGGCGGCTATTCAGAATCCTTTTGGCAAAATCGGTTGACGTGGTTCCAGAAGCACTTTGGCGTCCTCATGAATGTGGCGCTCGTGCTCGGCGTCGTGTATCTTCTATGGAATGTTTTATCCAAAAAGCTTCGCTTAAAAGGCAAATCGTCAGCTAAACGCAGTGCTAGGCATCCGATACTTGAACAGCTGCAGCATATGTTCTATTTAATAAAGCATCCTGTAGACGGCTTCTATGCTATTCGGTACGAAAACAAAGCAGGATGGTTAAGCAGCATATTGATACTTGTATTTGCATTAGCATCTTACGGATATATACAGGCGGGCACAAGCTTTGTCTTTAACCCTGCTGTGCATGTCGGTATTGACCTGTTTCCCATTACGATTCAATTTGTTGGAATATGGCTGGGTTTTGTCGTCTCCAACTATTTAATCAGCTCGCTTCTTAGAGGTGAGGGACGGTTCCGAGACGTATTTTATGGCAGCTGCTATGCCTTATTTCCGATTATTCTCATCGGTATACCTGTAACTCTACTCTCGAATGTACTGACCTTAAACGAGCTGGCGATCTTTAAATTTTTGAAGCTGTTTATCGTTTTATGGGTAGTCCTCCTGTTCATATGGATGGTGCAGGGCATACACAACTACACCTTTATTGAAGCTATTTTTATTATTCTACTATCGTTGCTTGCGCTTGCGATTATTGTCATTCTAATTTTCATCTTAATTAGCTTAAGCATAGAATTGGTCAACTTTATTAATTCTTTATATCAGGAGGTGATCATCCGATGACTGTACGCAAAATAAACATAAAGCTCGTTTTGAAGCTGCTGCTCTTTGCTGTTTTGCTGACCGGTATAGGATGGTTTGCTCTTGTAGCGGTCGGGTTATGGGGTAAACCCGCTGCCGTGGCCGTAGATGCTGTAAATCCATTTGAAACAAAAGGCACTGTTCCCTATAAAGCGGGATTGCCAGTTGAAGCAAATTTCGAGCAAATCGCAGAATCAGACCAATTACTGTTGCTAGTAGATAAGGCATCAGCTCACTTCCAAGTCATCAATAAAGCAACAGGGAAGATATGGCGTTCTTATCCAGAGCCGAAGTATTGGGAGGAAGAAACGGTACCGAATACGTGGAAAAATAATTTAACTTCTCCCGTCATTATTGAATACGTAAATGCTAAGAACTACAAATCCTCCTCTGTAACTGCCGGATTAATCGAGAACCAAGGTTACTTGGAAAACCTTCAGGTTACGGAAAATGGATTCACAGTGACCTTCGCGCTGCCGAAGGTGCAGTTGAAAATTCCGATTGAGGTGCGTCTGCACAAGGATTATGTAGAGACGAGAATTTTGGATGAGGGAATCGTCGAAGGCGCATTAAGCTTATTGAATATTAAGCTATACCCTTTGTTTGGGGCACAGCCGTCTGCTGGCCAGGAGGGTTATCTTTTGCTGCCGGACGGCTCTGGCTCGTTGATCCATTTTGAGGCAGATCGCTTGATGCAGCAGTTGACCTATAATGAAAGTGTTTATGGGCAGGATCTATCCTATTACAACGAAAATACAGGCAGACAGGGGATTACGATGCCTGTATTCGGCTTAAAGTCAGGGGATCAGGCGTTTGTTGCGATCATCTCCGAAGGGGAGTCGTTCGCGAATGTTTATGCAGCGCCGTCAGGTGCGGTGGGCCGCTCAAACTGGGTGACGACCGAATGGCAGTATCGGAAGAAGTTTTTCCAAAGTGTAAGCAAGAGCACGGGTGAAGGCTTCTATACATACAGCGGCGATAAGTTTATAACGAATGCTCGCGCAACGCGTTATTATCCACTGCTCCCTAATAAAAGTGATTATGCTGGCATGGCGGAGGTTTATCGCAATTATTTGATTCAAGAGCAGGGTGTAAAACCGCTGGAAACAAACAAAAAAGATATTCCGCTGTTTGTAGATATTGTAGGCGCAGACATCGAGAAGGGGCTTTTTGCAGATTCATATTTAAAAGCAACTACGACAGAAGAGGCGACCGAGCTTGTTCGTTCGATTTATGACAGCGGCATTCAGCATCTGCAAATTCAATTCTCAGGGTGGCAGCAGGACGGTTACAGCACACATGGCGGCTACTTTCCTGTAGATAAGCGCTTAGGTGGAAACAAAGGGATGAAAAGCTTTATCTCCTTCGCTCATACCTTGGATATTCCTGTTTATTTGACGGCGAATTATACGCTCAATACGAATGGCGACGATCAGTTCTGGTGGAGGCGCGACGGCTTGCGCAATTTGGCAGGAACGGTGCTGGAGGAAAGGGGAAATGAGGACCAGGATGCAGCGAAGTTTGTAAGCCCGAGGTTTTATGAGAAGGTGGTCTCGGCCGATTTGAGCAGCTATAAGAGCTTGGGAGCAGACGGCATCTATTTTGAGGATGGCATCGGCAAGCAGGTCAATACGGATTTCAACAGCCGATACTCGGCGAGCAGGGCAGAGGTTGTCGATGTACAGCGCAGCATTTTGAACAAGAGCAAGGAAGCACTCGGGTCGCTTGCGGCGAATAATGTGAATTTCTATGCGCTAGCCCAAATCGACCATGTCCATCGCCTAACCGCTGATTATTCGTATGATGTCTTCATCAGTGAAGCGATTCCTTTTGCCCAAATCGTTCTTCACGGCTTGCGCACGTATTCGCTGGAATGGTCTAATTTGCGCGATGAGTTCGATGATGAGCTGCTCCGCAGCATTGAATATGGGGCTTACCCTGCGTATGTGCTTAGCGGCGACAAGGCAGCTGATTTGAAAAATTCCTATTCCTACTGGTATTACAGCTTGAACTATAAGGATTGGATCGATCATTTACGAGCTGAATATGCCAAAACAAATGAGGCGCTTGCAGCTGTGCAGGAGCAGTTTATTACGGGACATCGTACGCTCGCTCCAAATGTGAAGGAAACAGAGTATGGCAGCAATTATCGTATCATCGTCAATTATAATCAGACCGATTACAGCAAGGATGGCATTATCGTTCCAGCAAAAGACTTTGTCGTCATAAAAGGAGGAACGAAGCCATGAGATGGAGTCGCAAGCTGGAAAATACGACAGTTAGGAAGCTCGAAGGCTCCCTATTTATCGCGCCATGGGTGTTTGGGTTCCTCGTTTTTGTGGCGTTCCCGCTCGGCTATTCGCTGTATATGAGCTTTCATCAGGTGAAAATTACGGTGAGCAGCGTCAACTATACGTTTATTGGACTTAGCCATTACCGGGAAATATTGATCGCGAACGGAAGCTTGCTCTATGAGGAGCTGTTCCCGTTTCTAAGGGAGTCGGCCATGATGATTCCGATCATTCTTGTCTTTTCCCTGTTTGTCGCGATCTTGCTTAATTTACGTTTTCCAGGCAGAACGATGTTTCGGGTCATCTTCTTTTTGCCTGTTATTTTCTCATCCGGCCAGATCGTGCAGGAGTTTATTGCGCAGGGAGAAGGCTCCCTCAGCATTATGGAGACGCTGCGTATCGACTATTATTTGCGTGAATATGTTCCGGGATCATGGGCGGCTCCGATTCAAAAGGTTATGAGCTCATTTGTTCTCGTCCTTTGGTATTCAGGCGTGCAAATCCTTATTTTCCTTGCTGGACGCCAGACGCTGCCGGCATCTGTGTACGAGGCTTCCCGTATTGACGGCTCGGGGCCTTGGAATACATTTTGGAAAATAACGCTGCCCGGACTTGTCCCTTATATCTTCTTGAACTTAATGTACACGGTAGTCGATTTATTCACCTTCCCTTCCAATCCGATTGTCAGCCGAGTGAATACGAGCAATTATGGCAGCTCCAGCGCTTTGGCATGGATCTATTTCTTAATCATCCTAACCTTCGTACTCTTGACCTTATTGCTATACAGCCGAGTGGATAAGTCGCTTTCAGGAAAACGATAAGCGGGAAAGAGAGGTGAGCGTTCATGAAAATTGTGAAAAAAGGAAATGAGATTGCGGCTAATCTATATAGCGATGAAAAGCTGCGAAGAAGCTTAATTGGTCTTAGGTATCGGCTGCTTGGAGCAGAAATAGATAAGGGCATTCTCTTCAAGCTGTTTGTTTATATTATTCTGATCAATGTCGCCTTCATCTATATGAAGCCGATTCTATACATGGTGACGACGATGGTGAAGGATGCGAGAAACATTCTTGACCCAACCGTTATTTGGGTGCCGCGGTCCATATTTTTGGGGCATCTGCAGCAGGCGAGTGAAATGCTGAATTACACGAAGAGTTTCCTCATCAGCGTCTCGCTGGCCTCTTCCGTAGCGGTGCTGCAGGTATTCTCCTGTGCAATTGCCGGTTATGCGTTCGCAAGGCTGGAGTTCCCCTTCAAAAAAGTATGGGGAGCTTTGCTGTTGTTTACGTTTATTATGCCGCCGCAAATTACGATTTTGCCATCGATCATGCTCTTTAAAGAGTTCGGCTGGCTGAACACGTTTTTGCCGATGGTTGTCCCGGCTTTATTTGGCCATGGCTTGAAAGGAGCGATGTTCGTAATCATCTATCGATCCTTCTATTCCACACTGCCCAAAGAGCTGGACGAGGCTGCGCGTATGGACGGAGCAGGCCCTTTCCGCCTGTTCTTTCGCGTCATGTTTCCGCTGTCGAGGTCGGCTACCGTTGTGGTCGTACTATTTTCCTTCGTCTGGAACTGGAATGATTTTTACTTTCCGTCACTCTTTATGTTTACTGCGGAGAACGTACCTCTCTCCATTACGCTGGCAAGAATGGCTGGCGAGATGAAGCTGGCTGAAGGGGCAGGGGAGATTACGGTTTATGCCGAAGCGATCAAGATGGCGGCCTCGTTCCTAATTATTATGCCGCTGCTTGTCGTGTATTTGTTCGCTCAGCGGTGGTTCATTGAAGGGGTTGAACGGACAGGATTGGTAGAATAGTAAATCAAAAAAACATTGACATTACGAAGTTGAGATGATAAATTCTTAGCACTTACCATAATCCTTATAAATCCAATTGATTTAATGGGGAATGATCGACCGGATAGCCGGAGATTGCCTTAGGGCAGCTCTGGCTATTTTTTTTTGGGAATTGAACAACGCTATTTAATTCGAAAATGACTTAAGGGGAGTCGTGCGATGAGTGGATCGGAGAGAAAACTAAATCTTAATGCGTTTCTGGCCGCATCAGGCCATCATGAAGCATCGTGGCGGCATGCGGATACGCAGCCGGAGCGAGGCGTTGATATTAAGCACTACTTGAAGCTGGCTCAAATCGCCGAATGCGGCTTGCTCGATTCTGTATTTCTGGCGGATGGCTACTGGGCTGGGTCGGGATCGCTTGAACCGTTCACCATGCTGTCAGCATTAGCAGCAGCAACCAAACATATCGGCTTAATTGCAACGGTAGAAACGACCTATAATCAACCGTTTCATATCGCAAGGAAGTTTGCTTCCTTAGACCATATTAGCAATGGTCGCGCAGGCTGGAATATCGTGACGGGAGCGGGACCTGCTGCAGAGCAGTTCAGCAGGGAACAGCATCCGGAGCATCATGATCGTTATGAATCAGCGGAGGAATTTGTAGAGATCGTCAAGCAGCTATGGGACAGCTGGGAGGATGATGCGCTGCCAAATGACAAGATAAGCGGCATCCTGATCGATGAAGCCAAGGTTCATACGATTGATTATGCTGGGAAGTATTTCAAAGTAAAGGGACCGCTAAATATCGCGCGGCCGCCGCAAGGTTATCCTGTACTCGTTCAAGCGGGCTCATCTGAGACGGGCAAGGAATTTGCCGCTAAGCTGGCGGAGGTCATTTTTACTGCTCAACTAACCTTCGAGGAGGCAGCAGCTTTTTATAAAGACGTGAAGTTACGTTTGGCGAAGTATGGCAGGACGACGGATCAGTTGAAAATATTGCCTGGACTTAGTCCGATATTGGCGGATACAGAAGCAGAGGCGCAGGATCTGGAAAATGAGCTGTTTGAGCTTATCGATCATGAAGGAGCGATTAATCGGTTATCGGGTCGCTTAGGCGTCGATTTGTCTAATCATTCACTTGATGACCTTGTCAATCTGGATGGCGCACAATCGACAGATCAGGTAAGCGGCATGAAGAGTCGCCACCAGCTTATTTTGGATTTAGTAGAACGCGAACAGCCGACACTTCGACAATTGATCAATCGCTTAGCAGGGGCAAGAGGGCATTTTACTTTTACGGGTACACCGCTGCAGCTGGCCGATGTCATTGAAAAGTGGTTTAAGAATGGGGCGGCCGATGGCTTTAATGTAATGCCACAGGTGTATCCGAGCGGGCTGGAGCGCTTTGTCGATAAAGTTATCCCTGAGCTGCAAAATCGCGGATTGTTCCGTACCTCCTATGAAGAGCAAACGCTGCGCGGAAATCTAGGTTTAGCGAGACCTGCAAATAGCTGGCAGGCCAAAAAAACGGAAGAAGAGGTGCATTACTAATGAGTGAAGCGAGTCGAAAGGTTCATTTGAACGTTTTTTTGAGAGCGACAGGCCATCATGCGGGAGCTTGGCGGCATCCAGATGCGCGTCCGGATTTGGAGCTGGACATTGATTACTTAGGGCAGCTTGCTCGAATCGCTGAGCGTGGCAAGCTGGATTCCGTATTTTTAGCAGATGGATATGCAGGCGGCGGCAGCAAGCTGGAGCCGTTTACTCTGCTCGCAGCACTTGCTTCTGTAACGGAACATATCGGCTTGATTGCGACAGTCGGGACCGTATATAACGATCCGTTCCATGTCGCAAGGCAGTTCGCCTCGCTGGATCATATAAGTGGCGGAAGGGCTGGCTGGAATATTGTGACGGGTGCGGGCTCAGCTGCCCATAACTTCAGCAGAGACGAACATCCAGAGCATGCGCAGCGCTACGAGACGGGCGAGGAGTTCGTGGAAGTGGTGAAGCAGCTATGGGACAGCTGGGAGGACGACGCCCTTATTTTCGATAAAAAAGCGGGTAAATTGCTGGATGCAAACAAGGTGCACGAGATCAACTTCAAAGGCCACACCTATTCGGTGAAGGGACCGCTCAATATTCCGCGTCCGCCGCAAGGATATCCGGTGCTCGTGCAGGCAGGTTCCTCCGAGCAAGGCAAGGAGCTGGCAGCGAAAACGGCGGAGGTTATTTTTACGGCGCAGCAAACGTTCGATGCAGGGCGTGCCTTCTACTACGATGTGAAATCACGTTTAACGAAGTATGGGAGAACGGTTGATGAGCTCGTTATTTTGCCAGGGCTTGCTCCTATTGTGGCTGATACGGAAGCGGAAGCGCGCGAGATTGAGGAGGAGTTGCATGCTTTTGTAGATACAAGGCGTGCGCTTGATAGCTTATCGGAGCGATTCACGGTGAATTTGAATGATTATCCGCTGGATGCGCCGGTACCGCTTGATAAAGCAAAACCTGCTGAGGAGTTCAACGGCATTCGCAGCAGGCAGGAGGTTATTATCGATGCGGCGCGCAGAGAAAGCTTTACGATTCGCCAGCTTCTTTATCGCAGCAATGGAGGACATGGACATATCACGTTTACTGGGTCTGTGCTTCAAACCGCAGATTTTATTGAAAAATGGTTTAAAAACCATGCGGCTGATGGCTTCAATGTGCTGCCGCAGCTTTTCCCAACGGGACTTGAGACCTTTGTAGACAAGGTCATTCCAGAGCTGCAAAACCGTGGACTTTTCCGTACCGAATATGAAGGCCAAACGCTTCGTGATAGCTTAGGGCTACAGCGTCCCGCCAATACGCGCCATCTTCAGCAAATATAAATAAATAATAGAAATGAGAGGGTATAGGATGAAGAAACTAGGGGTTATTATTGTCATATTTGTACTTGCTGCATCGATCTCTGCATGCGGGGGAGACAATAACGCACCTGCAAAGCAGAATGATGCATCGGGCAAGAAGGATGCAACGAACAGTGCGACCGAAACGGCTGATTTCAAGAAGCTTGGGGATGAGCCGCTGAAATTATCGTTTTATTCCACTGGCGCTACCTTTACGGACGTGGAATTCGAAGCGATGATTGCAGGTCCCATTCATGCGAAGTATCCGAACGTAACCATTGAACGAATAACGCCAGCAGCGACGACGACTCCGGAGGAGGTGCTGTCCACACATGTGCCGGACATTATATTTGGCAGTGTGCAGCAGCGGGTTATTCGGACGGGTGTATATCAGGATTTAAGAGAATTAATCAAAAAACATCATTTTGACGAGAGCCGCCTTAAACCGATTGGCTACGACTATATCAAGGACATAACGAAGGGCAAAGGAGATGCGGTTCTCGCGCTTCCTTTCAATATCAATCAGCATGTTTTGTATTATAACAAAGATATTTTTGATAAATTCGGCGTTTCTTATCCAACCGAGAAGCAGTTGACATGGGACGAAGCGGTCGAGCTTGGCACGAAGCTGACCAGAACAGAAAACGGCATTCAATATATCGGGCTTGTTGTAGACAATTTAACTGGTTTGGGTAAATCGCTGGGCATTCCTTACTTGAACCGCGAGACGGGGCAGGCTGCGCTCGATACGCCGGAATGGCTTCGTGTATTCGAGCTGCAGAAGAAGATTTTTGAAATACCGGGTTATGTAGCTCAAGACGGCACATGGAACTGGACTCGTGACCATTTCATGAAGGATCAAAACATAGCCATTCGGGTATCTTGGCTTGCCAATATGGTTGGTCCGCTTGAGGAGCTGCGCCAACAGGGTGTGGAGTTCAACTGGGATATCGCGCCTGCGCCAAACTTCAGCGATCAACTTGGCAATACAAGAGAAGCGCAAATCCACTCTATTGCGATCAACAGCCAAAGCCCGCATCAAGATGAGGCGTTTCAAGTGATCGCGGAAATTTTATCGGATGAGGGGCAGCGGATTATTGCTAAGAACGGACGTGTTCCAGCTATTATCAATCCGGAACTGGAGAAGGAGTACGGCTTAGAAATACCGGTTCTACAAGGCAAAACCGTTCAGAATGTTTTTATTGGGAAGCCCATTCAAGAGCATTTCATTCATCCTTATGAGTCGAGCATTACGATACGGCTTACCGAAGCAGCAGAGGATCTTGCTATCCATGGTCTAGATGTTAACTCGGCTATACGCAAAGCTACGGACGCGATTAATAAAGATGTAGAGACTTTAAAAACGACGATCGGTCAATAAGCAGACGATGGAGAGGGGATTAAATATGGGAGAATCGGAGCGCAAATTAAACCTCAACGCCTTTTTGTTCGGGACCGGCCATCATGAAGCTTCATGGCGGCTGCCGGAGGCGGAGCCGAGCCGCAACCTTGATTTCGAGCATGTGCTGCAAATTGTTCAGACGGCTGAAAGAGGACTAATGGATTCCGTATTTCTGGCTGATGGATATATCGGACGCTCCAATAAGCTCGAGCCATTCACGGAGCTGGCTGCGCTGGCAAGCAGGACGAAGCATATCGGTTTAATTGCTACGGTTGGCACTACGTATAATGAACCTTTTCATGTGGCGCGGAAGTTTGCCTCCCTAGACCACATAAGCAAAGGGAGAGCTGGCTGGAACATCGTTACGGGTGCTGGATCAGCCGCACATAATTTCGGCAGGGAGGATCATCCCGATCATGCACTGCGTTACGAGGAAGCAGATGAATTCGTAGAAATCGCCAAGCAGCTGTGGGACAGCTGGGAGGATGAGGCGGTCATTAATGATAAAACGTTAGGAACTCGCGTCCATAAGGACAAAGTCCATACGATTGATTTTAAAGGAAAATATTATTCGGTGAAGGGACCTCTTAATATCGCAAGGCCGCCGCAGGGTTATCCTGTGCTGGTGCAGGCGGGTTCCTCGGAGAGCGGCAAGGAATTTGCGGCAAAGGTAGCGGAAGTTATTTTTACCGCGCATCAAAGCATTGAAAGTGCTCAGCAGTTTTATAAGGATGTAAAATCAAGACTGCCGAAGTATGGAAGAGAGGCCGACCAGCTGAAGATTTTGCCGGGTATTAGCCCGATATTGGCAGACACGGTAGAGGAAGCGAGAGAAATCGAGAGCGAACTATTCAATTATGTAAATAAAGATGGTGCAATTAAACAGCTATCGGAGCGATTAGGCATTGATTTATCCGCGTATCCGCTTGATGAGCCGCTGTCATTAGAGGGTGTGCGTGAAACGGATGAGGTTAATGGCAACAAAAGCAGACATCAGCTCATACTGGATCTCGTTCGCCATGAGCAGTTAACGCTGAAGCAATTGATTAATCGCCTAGCAGGAGCCAGAGGACATTTTACGTTTACAGGTACACCTCTTCAGCTTGCAGATGTGATTGAAAATTGGTTTGTTAACGGGGCTGCTGATGGGTTCAATGTTATGCCACAGATTTTTCCGAGCGGCCTTACGCAATTTGTAGATAAGGTGATTCCAGAGCTGCAAAATCGCGGATTGTTTCGGACGGAATATTCGGGAACGAGCTTGCGAGAGCAACTTGGATTGAAGCGGCCGGCGAATATTCGTTATGAGAGCAAAGCTGTACTTTAAAAGACTAGGTGAGAGCTTGTTGGCTATTAAACGACACAGCTGTACCTCATGATAGAGGAGAGAGAGTATAATCATGAAAAAACTTACAATAGGCGTAGTTATTTTAATGTTGTTAGCTTTATTGGGGGCTTGTGCCAGTAAGGATAATACACCGGCCAATAAGGCTGGGAGCAATGCAAATAAGCAGCAAGAAACGAACGCAGCCGTAGCGGAAGAAGCGGACTTCAAAAAGCTTGGCGACGAGCCGCTCACGTTAACCCTTTTCAGCACGAGCGGTACTTTTCCAGACGTGGAATTTAATACGCTCATCGCGGACCCGATTAAGAAAAAATATCCAAATGTAACAATCGAAAGAATAACGCCTGCGGCAACGACTACAAATGAAGAAGTGCTTTCCACACATGTTCCAGACATTATTTATTCCTCCTCTTCGTCCCATCAGCGCATTATTCGAACGGGCGCCTATGAGGATTTGAGAGAGCTGATTAAACGCCATCATTTTGATGAGAGCCGGATCAAACCGATTTTGTATGACTACATCAAAGATATAACGAAAGACAAGGGAGGCGAAATCTATGCGATTCCGTTTAACTCCAATCAGCATATCCTCTACTATAATAAAGATATTTTTGATAAGTTTGGTGTTCCGTATCCTACAGAAAAACAGCTGACCTGGGATGAGGTGCTGGATATTGCTGCAAAGCTGACTCGTACGGAGAATGGCGTGCAGTATATCGGTCTATCGGTTGATAACCTAACGGGGCTAGCCAAAGGGCTGGGACTGCCGTATGTCGATCATGATACCGGAAATGCTGCACTCGATACGCCCGACTGGCTGCGCGTGTTTGAGCTTAACAAGCGCATCTTTGAAATTCCTGGTTACGTAACGCCAGACCATACATGGAACTGGGGACGCGATCAATTTATGAAGGATCAAATTATCGGCATGCGGGTGACTTGGCTGGCAAATATGATCGGTCCGCTGGAGGAGCTGCGTCAGCAGGGTGTTGAGTTTAATTGGGATTTCGCTCCGGCACCAAACTTTAGCGACCAGCTGGGCAAAACAAGGGAAGCACAAATTCATTCGCTTTCGGTGAACAGCCAGAGCAAGCATAAGGATGAAGCTTTCCAAGTCATTGCTGAAATTTTATCGGATGAGGGCCAGCGGATATTATCTAGAAATGGCCGGGTTCCGGCTGTTATTAATCCAGAGCTGGAGAAGGAATATGGGCTGGACATTCCAGTGCTGCAGGGTAAAACGGTGCAAAATGTGTTTATTGGCGAGCCGCTGCAGGAGCATTACGTTCATCCCTACGAACTGGAAATAACGACAAGATTGACAGAGGCGGCAGAGGATTTAGCCATCAACGGGTTGGATGTGAACTCTGCAATTCGCAAAGCAACGGAGGCCATCAATAAAGATGTTGAAACGCTCCGAACGACAATAGGAGAAAAGTAGATTAGAGAGCCAGAGCAAAGGTGCAGCGTAAAATGCGGCCCCTTTGTTTTGTGCTGTTCATTTAAGCGGATTGGAATGGGTTAAGGAAGGAAAGCGAAGGAGCAAGTGAATGTTGCATTCATTTGCTCCGGCTTTATTACGTATGCTGCTGGATATGAGGAATAATGGATCGGCATGCTTGGCGCAAGCCTGCAACGAAGCCGAAAGCGGGACCATGAGTAAAGGTCGCTAGTGGGCCGGCAAAGTAAAGTCCAGGTATGCTGCTTTCAAATTGAGCGTTTAGCAGAGGGAATTTTGCATTAGAATTAGGCTCTCGCTCGATATGCTGCAATACGTGGAGCGGCAGAAAAGGAACTTGGTCAAGATTGATCTGATAGCCGGTAGCGGCAATAACATGATCGACGATGCGAGTTTCATTGTTTCCAAGCTGAAGCAGCACCTTGCCATCAATCGTAGCTTCTGCATGTGCAATGGCTGCGCCGCCAGTCATCGTCACTTTCCCTTCTACGTAGGGCTTTAAGAAAGGAGCAACACTGCTTTGACGCGGTGTATTTCGCCGCTCCGCCTTGAGCTGGTCGGACTGTAGATAGAACTGTTCAGCGGAGTCAATGAGCTTCTGGCCAGATTCGACATTATCCTCGCTTGCATACTGAACGGCGTCACGCCGGAACAAAAGCTCAACCTCGCTTCCAGCCATATGAAGCAGTGCGGCAGCTTCCCAAGCGCTTTGGCCGCTGCCGATAACAGCTATCTTCTTGTTTGCGTAGGGCTTAAAATCACGATGAGCGAAGGTGTGAGAAATAAGCTGAGGCGGCAATGTGCTTAGTACTGGAGGGATGTAGCTATAATGCTGCAAACCTGTAGCTATGACCACATGTTTGGCTTGATATTGCTTACATTCGTGAGTGATCACGCTGAAGCCTGAGGATGAATAATGAAGCTCTGATACGTGCTCCGAAGTGAAGGAGATATCGGTTTGTTTGGCAAACCATAAGGCATAATCAACAAAATGAGGACGAGGAAAGGGGGGCTGCAGTTCTATGCCGGTTTCGCAGCTAAATCGTTCAATGGTGAATTCATCATTCTTATCGGAGAGACTGATGTAGCGGGGATGGGTGCGAATGAACATATTTTGCGGCATTTGCTCCTTCCAGAAAAACATAGGTTTGCCCAGAAGGACATAGGACATTTTGCTTGCGGCTGCATGAGCGGCAAGTGAAATTCCGTAGGGGCCGGCGCCAATAATGATGAGATCAACCACAGATATCACCTCCATTTGAGTTGTTTTGATTTTATGCCGAGTATTATACTAAGAATAATATGTTTTGCAATACACTTTTTTCTAAAAGGTACGATAGATCGTATTGCGAACAACAATGATGATTGACAAAAGATTTATTACGTGATAAATTTTCAGTACATTTTTCGCACTAAAACAGTTTGAATAATCGGAATTATAGTTCTACCGGAAAACCGGAGACAACAGTTGATCTGTGTCTTCGGTTTTTTTGTTTCAAGAGCACTTATTCATGTAGAGGAGGTATAGCAATGAACGAAGTTATTGCTTTATTAAAAAACCATCGCTCCATCCGCAAATATAAAGACTCGCCCATTCCTGAGCAGCATTTGGAACAAATCATATTGGCAGGGCAAGCAGCCTCCACCTCATCCAATATCCAAGCTTACAGCGTAATTGCTGTAAAGGACTCTGAGCGGAAACGAAAGCTTGCGAAGCTTGCCGGCAATCAGCAGCAAATAGTTGAAAGTCCGGTGTTTCTCATCTGGTGTGCCGATCTAAATAAAGTCAGATTGGCAGCAAGGCTGCATGAGGATGTAGAGCTTCGTCAGAACGTGGAGCTGTTTCTGCTCGGAACGATTGACGCGACTCTGGCTGCTCAAAATGCGGCAATCGCTGCGGAGTCGCTTGGTTATGGGATCGTTTATATCGGTGGAATACGCAATAATCCTAAAGAAATAGCTGAATTGCTTGAACTGCCTGAGCTTGTCTATCCGGTGTTTGGCATGTGCGTTGGCGTTCCTGATCAAGAGCCCGATCTTCGTCCAAGATTGCCGCTCGCAGCTGTCTATCATCAAGAAACGTATAAGCAGAGCGGGTTGGAGGATGAAATTATTGCTTACGATTCGATCACTCGGGAGTATTATGCTACGCGCAAAGGTGGAGGCAAAGGCGGAGAGCAGGAAACAAGGTGGTCTCGTGAAATGTTAAGAAGGTTTAACTCGGATCGGCTGCGTGATCATTTGCATGACTTCCTTGTAGGTCAAGGGTTCAAGCTGAAATGAGCCCGTTTAATAAAATATAATACGACCGGACCACCGGAGATTTAGCAGACGATAAGCTAAGTCTCTTTTTTTATTAGTTAGGCTCATTTTATTTGGAATCTTATCTTGTTTTTTAAACTAACGGGAAAAACTCCAGCTAATTTTGCGAATTATTCAAAAAGGACTCAATTAACAGGAAAAGTTCCTGTTAATTGGGCGGAAATAAGCGGTTTTATCAGAAAATGCCTAAAATAACAGGAGAAATTCCTGTTAATTACTCAAGTGGCACCGAAAAGTGTGGTAAAGAAACGAAGCCTGAGAATCAACATTGAACTTAAAGTGTTTTTATAATGAACCGAAAATGAGGGATGGCAAATGAGCGAGATTAAGCGGGACAAGAAGGCGCATTTTAACGTGTTTTTGCGTGGAGCGGGTCATCATTCTGCCGCGTGGAAACACCCGGATTCGAATCCAAAGGAGGATTTGGATTTGGAGTATTATGCGAACATTGCAAAGATTGCGGAAAGAGGGCTGTTTGATTCATTGTTTACAGCCGACAACTATTCCGGACTTGGCAGGAGATTGGAGCCATTTACGCTTCTCTCTGGGCTTGCTGCGCTGACTAAGCATGTTGGACTTATCGCAACTGTTAGTACAACCTATAACGATCCTTACCATGTAGCGCGCAAATTCGCTTCGCTGGATCATATCAGCAAAGGGCGGGCTGCTTGGAATATCGTAACGGGGCATTCGCAAGATGATGCTGAAAACTTTAATAAAACGGAGCACCCAGACGTGCAAAAGCGCTACGAAATCGGCGATGAATTTGTTGAGGTGACGAAGCAGCTTTGGGATAGCTGGGAAGAGGATGCGCTGATCTATGACAGAGCCGCAGATGTCTCATTGGACAAAAGCAAAGTGTATGAAATTAACTTTAAGGGCAAATATCACACGGTAAAAGGACCGCTCAACATCCCTCGGCCACCACAGGGATATCCGCTTCTAGTGCAAGCGGGCTCCTCGGAAAACGGCAAGGAGCTGGCTGCCAAAACAGCGGATGTTATTTTTACAGCACAGCAAACATTAGGCGCTGCTCAGGCGTTTTATGCGGATGTGAAGGGGAGATTGCAGAAGCATGGAAGGACGCCGGAGCAGCTGCTCATTATGCCAGGGCTTAGTCCGATTGTGGCCGATACGGAAGCAGAAGCCCGCGATATCGAGGATGAGTTTAACGGACTGCTGAATACGAAGCAAGCGTTAAAGCGGCTTTCAAACTATTTTACAGTCGATTTGTCAGAATATCCGCTTGATAGTCTTGTTCCAGTCGATAAAGCAAAGCCGTACGGAACGATAACGACAGGCATTACAAGCCGGCAGGAGGTAGTGGTGGATGCCGCGGTACGAGACAAGATGACGATTCGGCAGTTTCTTGCTCGAAGCGCAGCCGGCCATGGTCATGTATCGTTTACGGGTTCTGTATTGCAAACGGCTGATTTCATTGAAAGCTGGATTAGAAATAACGGCGCGGACGGCTTTAATATTTTGCCGCATATTTATTACAGCGGGTTGGAGACATTTGTTGATAAGGTCATTCCTGAGCTGCAAAATCGCGGACTCTTCCGAACGGCCTATGAGGGCAAAACGCTGCGCGAGAATTTAGGGCTGGAAAAGCCAGAAAACAAACATAAAGCGATATGGGCTTTAAGCAGAGAAGCAGAAAAGATAAACGGCTGATTTCCATAACGAGGCAGCAGCTCTCATTCCGCTGCTGCAGCAGCAAACTAACGTTTGTATACATTTGAGGAGGTTTTTCATATGGCGATTCAATATCGAAATTTAGGCGCAAGCGGATTAAAGGTTAGTGAGATTAGTCTCGGGAGCTGGCTGACGTATGGCGGTTATGTCGAGCGTGAAAATGCAGTGAAGTCGATTCAAACGGCGTATGATCTTGGCATTAATTTTTTTGATACAGCTAATGTGTATGCGAAGGGCGAAGCCGAGAAAGTAGTCGGAGAAACGCTGCGTGCTTATCCTCGTGAATCCTATGTGCTGGCGACCAAGGTCTATGGAAAAATTGGCGATGGACCGAATGATCGCGGGCTCTCTCGCAAACATGTGATCGAATCGGCAAATGCAAGCTTGAAGAGGCTTGGGCTTGAATACGTAGATGTATTCTACAGCCATCGCTTTGATCAAGAGACGCCGCTTGAAGAAACACTGCGCGCCTTTGAGGATTTGGTCCGTCAAGGCAAGGTGCACTATGTCGGTGTCAGCGAATGGACGGCTGCTCAAATAACTGAAGCGTTCGCCATAGCAGACAAATATTTACTAGATCGTATTGTCGTGAATCAGCCTATCTATAATCTGTTCGAGCGCTACATCGAGAAGGAGATTATACCGCTAGGCATTAGAAAAGGCTTCGGGCAGGTCGTGTTCTCGCCGCTTGCGCAGGGGCTGCTCACAGGGAAGTACTCTTCCAATCAACAAGTACCAGAAGAGTCGCGAGCCGCCAAGCAAGAAAATTTTAAAAACCGCATAACGGAGGAAAAGCTGGCGAAGGTTGAGCTGCTGAAGGAAATCGCATCAGAATTGGAGCTAACGGTAGGTCAACTGTCATTAGCATGGATTTTGCGCCAGCCGAACGTATCCAGCGCTTTGATTGGAGCAAGTCGTCCCGATCAGGTCGAAGAAAACGTGAAGGCATCGGGAGTGGTGCTTGATCATGAGACACTAGAACGTATTGCAGCGGTTATCGATAACGGCCCTGTATCTACACGAGGTTCATTCTAATCATCTCTGGCCGAAAATGAGCAAAGTCCAGTAAAGAGCATCTCGTTACTGGACTTTGTCATGAAATCGCAAGAAGTAATTGCCAGTTAACGATATATCGTATAGTATGTAAATTAATACGATATATCGTTAACGAAGGAGATTACACTATGACGAAAGAATGGCAGCCAGAGGAACAGTTGTTTTTACATCATGCGAATGAAAGGGAGGGACACGGCTCGGGCAGACGTTTTTTCAGCCGCGGCGGAGTCAAATATGCTTTGCTGGCACTGCTTGAACAGGAGGGCATGCACGGCTACCAAATGATGAAGGCGCTTGAGGAGCAATCAGGAGGCACCTATAAACCAAGTGCTGGCTCCATTTATCCCACGCTGCAAATGCTGCGGGATCAAGGATTTGTAGAGTCCTCCAAGCAAGACGGCAAAAAGGTGTTTGAGATTACTGAGGAAGGCAGAGCTTATTTACTGGAGGAGAACGATAATGCTGCAACGGGAATGGAACGCCCTGAGCAGAGTGAATCCGAAGACGAAGGCGCTCCCTTTGAGAGAAGAAAGCCGAACCGTCGATTAACGCCTGCTGGCAAGGAGCTGCTGCATTTACTGAAGGCTGCAGAACGAGCGGCTGTCACTGATCCGAGCAAAGCTGCGCAGCTGCGCGTCATCCTGGATGACCTTCGAGTATCGCTTCGCCAAATCACAACACAATCCGAATGTGACTGCAGAGAAGGCGGCGCGATATGAGAGAGCAGCACAATTCAGCGCCGGCGTTTCGAGGCGGGGCAGGAATGGGCGGCATGAGAAAATTCGGAACAGGCGAGAAAGTAAAGCCTGCCAGCATTTACAGCATGTTTATACGAATATATGCGCATGCGCGGACACAATTGCCCGCATTAATTGCAGCAGTTGCTTGCGTTATCGCCATATCGCTGCTTGAATTCATCGTTCCGCAGCTAACGAGACTGACGATTGACCACATCATTCCGAATAAGCTTTTTAATAAACTTCTGCTTATCGGTGGCGGCGTCATGGGAGCAGCTGTTGCGCTCGGTGCTTTGCGCTATATTAGCACGTCCCTTATGGCGTCTATCGGTCAAAGGGTGCTTTACAATTTGCGAAACGACTTGTACCGCCATATGCAAAGCCTTGATATTTCTTTCTTCGATCGCAATCGTACCGGTGATTTAATGTCTCGGGTTACGAATGATGTAAGCATCCTACAGCAAATGATTTCCTCCAGCATGATGCAGTTGTTTACCGATTTTTTCACCTTTACGGCCATTGCGGTTTATATGCTGTGGATCGATTGGAAGCTGACGCTGATGCTGCTTGCGACCTTCCCTTTTATGATTTTGACAACTAGATTTTTCAGTAAAAGAATGCGCTCCTCGTTCCGAACGGTACAGGAATCGGTGGCTGATGTAAGCGATCATCTGCAAAATACGTTAACCGGCATCCGCCTTATTAAAGCGTTTACTGCCGAGAATTACGAGTCTGAACGATTCTCCGAACGAACACAGAAAAATATGGATGCGAATATTCAGGTGACTCGCCTGCGAGCTGCTTATGAACCTATTATTGATTTTCTTAATTTTCTTGGTCTTGCAATCGTCCTTGTTTTTGGCGCATGGCTTGCGATGAAAGAACAAATGACAGTGGGTACAATCGTTGCTTTTATAGCTTATCTCAGACTGCTGCAAAACCCGATTCGTCACTTCAGTCGCATTATTAATACGATTCAGCAATCGGCCGCCGCTTATGAACGCATTATGGAGGTTATGAACACGAAGGCTGAAATTATTGAAAAGAAAGGAGCTGTGAAGCTTCCGCCAGTGAGCGGGCATATTGTTTTTGATCATATTGATTTTGCTTATTCAAAGGATTCGACTGTGTTAAACGATTTTCAATTGGAGCTTGCGGCAGGCAAGGTGACAGCGCTTGTTGGATCTTCGGGCTCTGGCAAAACAACCATTGCACATCTCATCGCTAGATTTTATGAACCACAGTCTGGCGACATCACGATTGATGGTTACTCCTTAAAGGATATAACGATCACGTCTCTTAGGGAGCAAATCGGCATCGTATCACAGGATATCGTGCTATTCAATGGCTCTATTGAAGAGAATATTCGGTACGGCAATCTGCAAGCGACAGATCAGGAAGTGTTGGCAGCGGCAAAAGCGGCAAATGCTGCCGGCTTTATAGAATCGTTCCCGCAGGGCTATGAGACGCAAATTGGCGAGCGAGGCGTGAAGCTGTCTGGCGGGCAGAAGCAGCGGCTTTCTATTGCGCGGGCGATTCTAAAAAATCCGCGGATTATTATTTTGGATGAAGCTACTGCATCACTTGATACCGAATCAGAGCAGCATATTCAAGACGCGCTCGCACAATTATTGCAAGGCCGGACTTGTCTCGTCATCGCGCATCGTCTGTCTACGATTCAGAAGGCAGATCGAATTTACGTGCTGGAGCAAGGTGAAATCGTCGAGCATGGAACGCATGATGAACTGCTCAATCATCAAGGCCGGTACAGTCAGCTCTATGAGCTGCAATTCCCGCAAAAGGATGTTTCGGAACAATAATTTTGAAAAATAGGAAGTGGTCGCTTCTTGAAATCAAAAAGGCTGTTGGCCGATTTTTTTCGGAGTACGTGGCATATTTACCTGTTCTCTCTCTTTTTTCATTTGATTTCTAACCTGATCAACGTTTTTTTTCCAAAGGTACTGGGACAATTCACGGATAAGCTGCAAATCGGGGGGTTAACAAGCAAGCTTATTGTGGATTACAGCTTATTGCTGCTGCTTATTGGCGTTGGGCAGGTGCTGTTTAACGGCATCGCGATGTATTTGGTTATGTATGTAGGAAGAAAATTTGAATTTGTTGTTCGAAGAGGGCTATTCAAGCATTTTATACAAATGGGCGAACGGTTTTATTCAAAAAATGGTGTAGGCAAGCTGCTCAGCTACTTTATGAACGATGTTACAGCTGTAAGGGAATCGATCTCAATGGGGGTGAATTCAACAGCGAATGCGTCGATGCTGCTCGTGGCTTCCATAACGATGATGCTTGTCAGCCATATTCCTTATTATTTGATTTTGGCTTCGATATTTCCGCTGCTGCTTATCCCTTTTATCGTCGTATATCTCGGACCTATTATTAGAAAACGGTCGCTTGAGGTGCAGGAATCTCTAGGCCTCATGACAGAGACGGCAGAGGAGCAATTCGGCGGCATTCGTGTAACGAAAAAATTTGCGGTAGAAGACATTATGAATGAACGCTTCGGCAAAACGGTCGACCAGATCAGGCTGAAGCAATTGCGGCTAGTGCGCGTTTCTTCTTTTTTCCAAGCGTTGATTCCGTTTCTAGGAGCAATTTCTTTAATCGTCGCGCTTGCTTTTGGCGGTTACATGACGATCACGAAGCAAATTACGCTGGGCAACTTTGTTGCATTGACGCTTTATATTAGAATGCTGATGAATCCACTCCAGCAGATCGGCAATGTCATTAATTCCATTCAACGTTCTCGCGCTTCACTTGAGCGTCTAAACGGCTTATTGTCGCAGCAAACCGAAATTATGGAGCTTCCTAATGCGAAAGAAGTGAATTTGACAGACGCGGGCATTACGATTCGTAATCTATCCTTTTCATACGATCCATTGTCTAGTCCAGTACTGAAAAATATTAACCTTAACGTTAAATCAGGCTCAACACTTGGTATTATCGGGCGAACAGGGAGCGGCAAGACAACATTGATGAAGCTGCTGCTTCGCACCTATGACCCGCCTCCAGAGACGGTATGGTATGGAGAAACAGATATAAGAGGAATGTCGCTTGAAAGCTTGCGAACTCAAGTTGCCTACGTACCGCAGGACGGCTTTTTGTTCAGTACCACAATTAGAGAAAATATTGCTTTCTCTAACCGAGAGCTTGAGCTTGAAGCGGTTGAGCAAGCTGCGAAGCAAGCTCAAATTTATAATAATATTGCTGAGCTGCCTGATCAGTTTGAAACGAGGCTCGGCGAGCGCGGATTAACTTTATCCGGCGGTCAGCGTCAGCGCACAAGCTTAGCCCGCGGAATGATTAAGAATGCTCCGATTATGATTTTGGACGATAGTGTCAGTGCCGTAGATGCGGTGACAGAGAAGGATATTATAGAAGCGATTCAAACGGAAAGAGACAGCAAAACGACGATCATTATTGCGCACCGAATTAGTGCAATCAAGCATGCGGATGAAATCATTGTGATGGATGACGGCTTGATTGTGCAGCGGGGCACTCATATAGAGCTGCTCTCGCAGCAAGGACTCTATGCGACGCTTCATGCGATACAGGAGGAGGGAAGTCAACATGCGACCGGCACAAGCCATTCATAATTGGCAGGCAGATCAGAAGGCTGATCCGAATCAACCGGAGCAGAAACCGGAATATGTCTCGGCCTTCCGCACATTGTTCGGGTATGCGAGACCTCATCTATGGGCTTTTATTGGTGTGTTTTGTTGTACGTTAATCGCGATTTTATCTGATTTGTTCCAACCTTTTTTAATGAAAATAGCGATCGATGACAATTTATTATCCGGCAAAAATGACTACAAAGGGTTGTTAACCATTTGTTTCATATATCTGGGCTTATCCATGTCTAGTTTGCTTTTTAGCTATTTGCAAAACAATCTGCTTCAAAATATTGGGCAAAGCATCGTGTCGCGCATTCGCAAGCAGCTGTTTGGTCATATTTTGAAGCAGTCTATGCGGTATTTCGATCGGATGTCGAGCGGCAGCTTAATTACGCATGTCTCAAGCGATACGGAGGCGCTGAACCAGTTTTTTAATCAGGTGCTGCTGAGCCTGTTTAGGGACGGACTTACACTCATTTTTATCATGGTGATGATGTTTCAATTAGACACGGAGCTGGCGCTTTATTGCTTGATTTTATTGCCGATCATATGGGCGATTGCAATTGCCTTCCGCTCGTTTATGCGCACGACCTATCAGCTTGCTAGAACGAGGCTATCTCGGCTTGTAGCGTTTGTTGCCGAGAACCTGTCGGGGATGAACCTTGTACAGGTGTTTCATCAGCAGAAGGAGCAAGAGAAGCAATTCAATGAGAGAAACAGCTTATATTTTAAAGCAAATCTTCGGGAAATTCGGACGAATGTTGTGTTTGGCCGAACCTTTGATATTTTGAGCAATTTATCGATTGCCTTTGTGACATGGCTCGGCGGGAATGCTGTTCTTGGCCACCAGCTGGAATTCGGCGTATTGTATGCGTTTATTACGTATATCCGCCAGTTTTTTCAGCCGATTAATACGATCACGCAGCAATGGAATACGTTGCAGTCTGCTACCGTTGCCATTACAAGAATTTGGGGCGTGTTCGCGAATAAGCCGGACATTACAGACCGCGAGCTTGATTCGATTGAGCTGCATAAGACGGATAGCGAAGAAGAGGCGGATGAACGTCAAGCGTCTATATCCACTTTGAGCTTGGAGCAGGTGAAGGGCCAAATCGATTTTAATCGGATCTCCTTCTCCTATGAGGAAGGAATTCCGATCATAAAGGATTTGGATTTGCATATCCATTCGGGTGAGCTTATTGGCGTCGTAGGTACGACAGGAGCGGGCAAAAGCTCGCTGATCAGCTTATTGTGCAGATTCTATGATGTGAAGGAAGGCAGCATAAGAATAGATGAGATTGATGTAAGGGATATCCCGCAAGCAACCTTGCATCGACTAGTCGGCTTGGTTCAGCAGGAGCCTTATCTGTATTCGGGCAGCATTATCGAGAATATAAGAATGTTCGACGAATCCATTTCTCGCGAGGAGGTTATTCGTGCCTGTGAATTTGTAGGCGCGGATACGATTATCCATAAGCTGAGGGATGGCTATGATACGATGCTGTCAGAACGCGGCAGCGGTTTATCCGCTGGTGAGCGGCAGCTGATTTCTTTTGCGAGAATTATTGTGTTCAAGCCTAAGGTGCTTATTTTGGATGAAGCGAGCGCTAACTTGGATTCTCATACGGAACAATTGATTCAAAATGCGCTTCAGGTCGTATCGCAGGATCGAACAACCATTGTAATTGCGCATCGCTTGTCGACGATCATGCAGGCGGATCGGATTATTGTGATGAGCCACGGTGAAATCGTGGAGCAAGGCAATCATCAGGAGCTGCTGGAGCATGATGGACATTACAAGGAGCTATATGAGCATTCGCAAGGCAATATTGCTGTATAAAACTCTTTTTGCGCCATATTTACTTTTTTCGGCACGAGCCGCTAGGCCATTCATCATATAGGAGGCAGATTAGATGAGTCATGTTGTCAATCATATTACGGATTTGATAGGAAACACGCCTTTGGTTCGTTTGAACAGGGTCGTGCCGGACGGAAGTGCAGAAATTTATTTGAAGCTGGAGTTTTTTAATCCAGGCAGCAGCGTAAAGGATCGAATTGCCATCAGCATTATTGAAGAGGCGGAGCGGGAAGGGAAGCTGAAACCGGGCGATACAATTATTGAGGCGACGAGCGGCAATACGGGTATTGGCATTGCATTGGTAGCCGCAGCTAGGGGCTATAAAGCGGTGCTTGTTATGCCGGAGACGATGAGCTTGGAGCGCCGCAATCTGCTGCGGGCATACGGTGCGGAACTAGTGCTTACGCCTGGAGCCGAAGGGATGAAAGGAGCGATTCGCACCGCGAAGGAGCTGCAAGAGAAACATCCCGATTATTTTCCAGCGCTGCAATTCGATAATCCGGCAAATGTGAAAATTCACCGGGAAACGACGGGCCCTGAAATCGTAAGAGCGGTGGAGTCGCTTGATGGTAAGCTGGACGGTTTTGTAGCAGGTGTGGGAACAGGAGGCACAATTACGGGCGCTGGCGAAGTACTGCGCGATCGTTTCCCCGATATCCATATTGTAGCTGTTGAGCCGTCCTCATCGCCGGTTTTATCGGGAGGAGCGCCTGGCCTGCACAAAATTCAAGGCATTGGCGCGGGTTTTGTACCTTCGATATTGGATGCCGATATTTATAACGAGATCATTCAAGTGAGCAATGATAATGCATTCGAGACAGCTAGAAGAGTGGCCAAGGAGGAAGGAATCTTAGGCGGCATTTCTTCAGGAGCAGCTATATATGCCGCTATTCAATTGGCGCAGAAGCTGGGCACCGGCAAGCGGATCGTTGCTGTTATCCCAAGCAACGGCGAGCGCTACTTGTCAACGGTGCTGTATCAACAGGAACAGCAGCTTTAAGCTTTGGTAATAGTAGAAGGACGGACAGCCCGAGGCGATATAGCCAAAGGCTGTCTTTTATTTGCTGCGTATGGTGGGAGAGTAAGGCAGTAACAGGCTTAGACTGCTTTGGAGTGAGGGGTTAGGTTAACATGATTGGTTAATTGACTAAACGATTGTTGCTTTGTTGGATGAGCGCCACATGGGGTCTAAGTCTGGTTTCTAGACTTATTTGCACGAATCAGGCTGGTTTGGTGGGAATAGATTTAGTTTCTAGATCTATTTTTTGCTGATTTGCCGATTAGATGAGGATATTGGGGCAATTTACTTACGGATAAGACTAGTTTCTAGTCTTATTCGCACGAAATAAGCTAATTTGATGGAAATAGAACTAGATTCTAGTTCTATTTCTGCTGATTTAATACTTTGGTGGGTATATTGGGTCGATTTATTTATGGATAAGTCTAGTTTCTAGTCTTATTCGCACGAAACAAGCTGATATGATGGAAATAGAACTATTTTCTAGTTCTATTTCTGCTGATTTAATACTTTGGTGGGGATAGTGGAGTGAGTTACTTACGGATAAGACTAGTTTCTAGTCTTATTTGCACGAAACAAGCTGATATGATGGAAATAGGTATATTTTTTAGTTCTATTTTTGCTGATTTGTTGCTTGGACGGGTATATTGGGTCGATTTATTTATGGATAAGACTAGTTTCTAGTCTTATCTGCACGAAACAAGCTAATTTGATGGAAATAGGTCTATTTTTTAGTTTTATTTTTGCTGATTTGGTACTTTGGCGAGGATATGGGGCGATTTACATTAGGATAAGACTAGTTTCTAGTCTTATTTGCACGAAATAAGCTGATATGATGGAAATAGGTCTATTTTTTAGTTCTATTTTTGCTGATTTGGTACTTTGGCGAGGATATGGGGCGATTTATTTACGGATAAGACTAGTTTCTTGACTTATTCGCACGAAACCAGCTAATTTGATGGAAATAGAACTAGTTTCTAGATCTATTTCAGCCGATTCGCGGCTTAGAGGGGATATGGGCTGATTCACCGAATGGATGAGCATGTGAATTGATTTGCAGCATCGGACATTACAGCAAGTCACATAAATCGCAGATTCACACAAATCACAGCTAGTCACTACAAATCACTGCAAATCACTGCAAATCACTGCAAATCACAGCCAATCACTGCAAATCACACAAACCACAGCAACTCACAGCAACTCACAGCAACTCACTGAAGATCAACCGCTTAGTCACAACAACCAGCCCCACATGAATGCTTGCCTTATCAAGCATGAACCTATTAAAATGAGGAAGCGATCTTAGTCGCAGTCATGGCCATTTCCGACACTATCATTTTTCACACTATATAATAGAAAGAAGCAGATGTAGCGATGAATATTTTCTTTCACATTTTAATGACAAACGTGCTTCCGATGGTCATCATGATTGGGCTTGGCATTATTATTCAAAGAGCGTTCAAGCTGGATATTAAAACGTTATCGAAGCTGAATTTTTATTTATTTTCACCGGCTATTATGTTCGACCTTTTATATAAAACGGACATTTCTGCCCAAGTGGTAGGGAGAATCTTATTGTTTTTTGTGCTGTTTATGGTTACGCAATATATTATCGTTGAGCTGGTTGTTAGAATAAGAGGGTATCAGCCAAGCATGAAAAGCGCGATGCGCAACAGCGTATTGTTCTACAACAGCGCAAATTACGGCATACCGCTCAATCAGCTGGCTTTTGCAGGCAACGAGAAAACACTCGCTATTCAGATATTAATTATGATGATGCAATCTCTTATACCGAACACGTATGGCATATATAACGTCAACGCGCACAAAGCCGATATGCGAGCGATTTGGCGGACAATTATATCAATGCCGATTATATATGTCATCCCACTTGCCTTCCTGCTCAGAGGATTCGACGTTCCCATCCCGCAGCCTATAGCTACACCGATCGGTTACTTATCTGCAGCGTTTATCGGTACAGCGCTTATCACGCTGGGCGTACAGTTGGGCAATATGGAGTGGAAAATAAAGCGCTCACTCCTCATCGATGTCAGCATATCGGGCATACTCAGACTGATTGCCGGTCCTTTGCTTGCGTGGCTGATCGTCTGGCTGATGGGACTCGACAAGCTGACGGCAGCCGCACTCATCGTTTCATCAGCTGTCCCCACTTCACTCAGCAGTGTGCTTCTCGCTGTAGAGTTTGACAACGAGCCAGAGTTTGCCTCGCAATCTGTTTTTGTCTCTACCATTTTAAGCATAATCACCGTTACTGCAGTCATTTTTTTCTTAAATCTTGATATCTAGAAATTAGTGAACCTATCAACCTCTTAATTTTGAGTTTGTTAGGTTTTTTATTTCTTGTGCAACAAGATGGACAAGGTTAAAATGGAAAAAGATACAAGGGTAATCGATTTATTGGAAATGGAGGTCTATTACTAGATGCTGCCTATCACGCATGATATTATTCATGCAAGCGCTTTAAAAAGAACATTTGGACGTGGAAGCGGTGCAGTTACCGTATTAAAAGGTGTTGATTTGTCGATACCATCCGGCAAGCTTATTGCGTTTAAAGGAAGATCAGGTTCTGGAAAAACGACGCTTATTAATTTGTTAAGCGCACTGGATCGTCCGACCGAAGGAAATATTACGTTTGCTGGACGCGATTTGACGGCGATGTCGAATCATGAGAGAGATATGGTACGCCGCAAGGAAATGGGGCTTATTTTTCAATCCTTTGCGCTCATTCCTCTAATGTCCGCCTATGAGAACGTGGAGTTTATATTAAGAGTTTCAGGTATGGCCGCAAACGGCCGCAAGGAAGCAGCGATTAACGCTTTAGAGCAAGTTGGCTTAAAAAGCCGCATGCATCATCGGCCATTCGAGCTATCGGGCGGCGAACAGCAGCGAACAGCAATAGCACGGGCAATTGCCCATAAGCCGAAGCTTCTTTTGGCAGACGAGCCTACAGCTGAACTGGATAGCCGCACAGGCTTGCAAATTATGAAAGTGTTTCGTGATTTGGTAGAAATGGCAGGAATGACAATCATCATGACGACACATGATCCTGCAATAATGGAAATTGTTGACCATGTTTATGAATTGGAGGATGGACAAATTGTCGCAAAAGCTTAAGCCGATACTCGGCTGGTCATTCGCGCTGCTTCTTAGCGCTTCACTAACAGGGTGCTCCTTGCTTCCTGCCGAGGAGGCTGCCTTGAAACCTCCTCTTGTTAAGCCGGCGCAAGAGAATTACCGCACGGTAACGGTCGAGAAGGGGACAATCACACAAGAAATTAAAGGAAGCGGAAGCCTGGAGTCGACACAATCGGAGATTGCACAGTTTAAAGGACAAGGCGGCCGTATTGCGAAGATGATGGTAACCTCGGGAGCGCAGGTGAAGAAAGGAGATGTCTTGGTTCAGCTTAATGTAGATGGACTGGACATTCAATTAAAGGAACAGCAGCTCGCCCATGCCAAAGCTAAGCTTTCATTTAAACAGGCCAAATTAGGCGGTGACAATGATGCGATCGATATCGCTAAGCTGCAAATGGATATTGAGCAGTTAAAGCTGGATCGTTTGACGGCGACCTTTAACAGCAAGCAGCTTGTTGCCGAAATGAACGGCCAAGTAACTTTCGTAGAGGATCTGAAGGAAGGCGATTTTGTTGAGGCTTATCAAACGCTTGTTGTCATATCCGATCCATCTCAGCTGCGCCTGGCACTGCGAGTTGAATCAGGTGCGGAAATTAGCAGCGTTGATGTTGGTTTCCCAGCAATGGTTACCTTCGGGTCTGAAGAAGTGAAAGGGAAAGTTGTACAGACACCATCATCGGCTCCTTCAACGCTGAACCAGCAGCTTCAAGATCGTTACTCCAAAACATTATTTATTGAAGTGCCGAAAGTGCCTGGAAACGCCACAATCGGAGCGTTTGCTGATGTCAAAATTATTTTGCAGCAGCGTGATGATGTACTCAAAATTCCACGCAGCGGCGTGCGCAGCTTCCTTGGCAGAACCTTCGTAAGAACGCTTGAGGATGGCAATAAAATTCGTGAGATTGATGTCGAAACGGGCATAAAAGGCTCGACGGAAATTGAAATTACGAAGGGCTTGGAAGAAGGCGCGATTGTTGTACTTCAATAATGAGTCTGTATAGAACGATTGATAACCATCAACTAGCATCATAGGAAGGTTATGAGCCGTTTACGCTTGGGGGGTTTTGAAGTGGCTTTGTTTATTATGATTATTCGTAAAATGGTGCAAAATAAGTGGTTGGTCGGGAGCTTGTTTATAGGCTTAGTCATGTCCGTAGCCTTGGTAAGCAGCATGCCGATTTATTCGGAAGCCATTTTATCGAGGATGCTGGTCAAGGATTTAGAGACTATGCAGAGCGAGCGGGGGATATATCCCGGCAATCAATACAATAAACTTTTTTACACGAAAGAAACACCGGAGCAAGTAAATAAGATTTATACAAAAGTAGATCGCTACATACGTGAGCAAGCACAATCCAACTTTGGCATACCGGTGCAGGAGCTTATCGTTGATTTTCAATCCAGATCAATGAAGATCAGGCCGGAGAATGATCCAGAGCCAGATACGAAAAAAAATCTCAAGACGATGTCGCTGCGCTCCTTCAGTGATCTTGAAGAGCATATTACGCTGACGGACGGCAGAATGCCGGCTGAGCAGCAGCCAGTTGATGGCGTTTATGAGGTACTTGTTACAGAACGAAGCCTAGTTCAGTTCAAAACAGTACTGGATTCAAAGTTTTATGTGAACGACGATAAAATTGCCGGGGAAATAGCATTTAAGCCGGTAGGGGTATTTAAGAAAAAGCAGGATGACGACCCCTATTTTAGAGATACGGATCTAAGTGAGCTAAGCTCAAGCTTTGTCATTAGTGATAAACTCGCTAAGCAGCAGCTCATGCAGGAAAGCCGGATTCCGGTAGCGTCCGTTGGTTGGTTTTTTGTATTGGATTATTCTAAGCTTGAGCTAAGCTTGGTAGATGGCTTCATACAAACAACGAATAAAATTCGCAACGTTATGCTTAATAATGTAACGATGTATCAAGCAGTCTCGGAAACACCGGCTCTGGATACGATTTCGAAATACATGGTGCGGGCAGAACAGCTGAAGACGCTCATGTGGTCGCTTAATGTTCCTGTTTTGATTATGCTCGGGTTCTACATGTTCATGGTATCCAATCTAATTGCGGATCGGCAAAAAAATGAGATTGCTGTTCTGCGAAGCAGAGGAGCTGCACGTTGGCAGGTTATTAGCTCTTATGCAGTGGAAGGCATTATTTTATGCGGCATCGCCTTTGGTGTGGGTCCTTTGCTTGGCGTCATCCTAACCGAGATGCTTGGTGCATCCAATGGTTTCCTTGAATTTGTACAGCGCGTTCGACTGCCTGTCAAACTTACGGACGAGTCTTTCCGTTATGGAGCGATTGCCTCCGGCGTTTGTTTTGTCATTATGATGATTCCTATCATTATGGCTACTCGCGTTTCTATTGTTGGTCATAAGCAGCAGCTGGCTAGACTTTTGAAATCACCGTTATGGCACAAAATGTTCCTTGATGTGATTGCATTAGCGTTAGCTATTTATGGCTTATACACATTCCGGAAAAGGCTTGCTGATTTGCAAAGCTTAGGTTTAAATGCAGATGATTTGAACATCGATCCGCTGCAATTTGTTGTTCCTGCTTTGTTTATTATGGGTGCAGGTTTGCTCTTGCTTCGTTTGTACCCGTGGGTTCTTAGACTCATCTATTGGATCGGCAAGAAATGGTGGCCGCCTTCCGTATATGCAACACTAATTCAGGTTGGACGCTCCAGTTCGCAATATCAGTTTTTAATGATTTTTCTTATTATGACGATTGCTACCGGGGTATTTAGCGCTTCAGCGGCAAGAACGATCAACAATAACACAGAGGATCGAATCAGGTATGGCAATGGCGCAGAGGTCGTATTGACTACACAATGGATGAACGATGCACCGCCGCCTCCACCTCCGGGAGCACCGTCAACGCCAGCGCAGGATTTAGCTATGCTCGCGCCAGTCCATTACTTGGAGCCGGCATTTGAGCCCTTTAAAGCACTCAAAGGCGTAGAGCATGCAGCTAAAGTATTTAAGAAAGAAGTCGCCTTTAGCGTAAATGAAAGCAATGGCCCTGCAACGTTAATTGGTATTGATTCCGATGAGTTTGGTGAAACAACGTGGTTCCGTGACAGCTTGCTTGACTATCCGCTTAATGATTATTTGAACCTGCTTGCAGCAGATCCGCAGGCTGTTCTCATATCGCGGACGTTAGCCGATCAGAACAAAGTGAAGCCTGGCGACACGATTTGGGTAGGCTGGAGCGATGTACCGCAACAACCGTTCAAGGTGTATGGCATCATTAATTATTTCCCAACCTTTAATCCGAATCCTGCTGTAGGCAGCGTAAATGTTAGTGAAGATAAAGATACATCGGGTGGCCGTGCTCCGATGCTGATCGTTGGCCATTTGCCGCGTATTCAAGTTCAGCTTGCACTTGAGCCTTACGACGTCTGGCTTAAATTAAAGCCGGAGGTGAGCACTTCCGAGTTTTATGAAGGGCTTAAGGAATCGAAGCTTCCGATTACGAATATTGTCAATACAAGAGAGAAGCTGGTAACTGCCAAAAACGATCCGTTCCTCATGGCACTAAACGGTATTTTGACATTAGGTTTCGTCTTGTCGATTCTGGTTAGCTTTATCGGGTTTCTATTATATTGGGTATTATCACTCCGAGGCCGGACCTTGCAAAATGGTATTTTGCGCGCGATTGGCCTATCGCTGAGACAGCTTATCGGCATGCTTGGGGTTGAGCAGCTGTTAACATCGGGCGTTGCCGTTTTTATTGGAATAGGTGTCGGAAATATCGCGAGTCGATTATATGTGCCTAACTTCCAAATTGCGTTCAATCCAAGCAGCCTTGTACCGCCATTCAAGGTCATGTTCGATGCAACGGATTTAATACGGATCTATGTGCTTGTCGGCTTTATGTTGGTCATTGGACTAGGCATATTAGCTTATATGCTATCGAAGCTGCGTATTCATCAAGCGATCAAGCTAGGGGAGGATTGACGGATGATTCATTGCGAAGGGCTTGTCAAAATATACAAAACAGCCGACCTAGAGGTATTCGCCCTGCAAGGCCTCGATCTTCAAATTGAAAGCGGCGAGCTGATGGCCATTATTGGCAACAGCGGCAGCGGCAAATCAACGCTGCTGAATATGCTTGGCGGGCTTGACCGTCCGACGGCGGGGAAGCTGACCGTTGACGGAAGAGATATGCTGAAGTTTAAGGAGCGCGACTTCGTTCGGTACAAGCGAGAGAGCGTAGGTTTCGTCTGGCAAAATAATGCGAGAAATTTGATTCCTTATTTAACCGCGCTTGAAAATGTAGAGCTGCCTATTTTGCTAACAGGCAGTCGCAAGCGCTGGAGAGCAAAGGAGCTGCTTGACGCCGTTGGCCTAAGCCACCGTGCTTCAAATAAGCTATATGAATTATCAGGGGGAGAACAGCAGCGGGTGGCAATCGCCATTGCGCTCGCCAATCATCCTAAGCTGCTGCTTGCGGATGAGCCTACTGGGTCGGTAGACTCGCGAATGGCTAATCAGATTTTGGACTTATTTCGTGAACTGAATCGTACGATTGGCATTACCGTTGTTATCGTTACGCATGATCCAGAGCTTGCGAAGAAGGTA
The DNA here is from genome assembly GCF_050467785.1 of Paenibacillus sp. NRS-1760. NCBI lineage: Bacteria > Bacillati > Bacillota > Bacilli > Caryophanales > Paenibacillaceae > Paenibacillus > Paenibacillus sp. NRS-1760. Next base: position 291,653 of record NZ_JBITPK010000014.1, read on the forward strand.
GATCGTGTAGCGGCCATAAGAGACGGCAAGATTTCATCCGAAATGCTGCGCAAACGTTCATATGCGGAAGAGCTGGCGGAGCTTGAGCAGGAGGATGAGGAAGGCACGCACGTAGAATATGCGGTGCTTGATAAAGCGGGCCGATTGCAGGTGCCTTCCAACTATTTGGAATCCATCGGTGTGAAAAACTCGAATAAGCTGCGCGTAGAGCTTGGAGACGGCAAGATTATCCTGCTGCCTCCTGAGGAGAAAGAAAAAGCTGAGTAAACTATTCAATGGCAAAAAGAGCTGTGCATGGTCTGCAATGACCGTTGCACAGCTCTTTTTCTTGCAAGCCTACAAGTTAGATAAGCTAGAGAATGAGGCGTTCGATTGGCTCACTTCGGTAAACTCGTCGTTGCCCCATTCATCCCAAGAGCCTTCATAGGGGCGAATATGAGGATAGCCCATTAGTCGCAAAGTAAAATAAGTATGCGCTCCGCGTTGATTTGTCTGGCAATAAGGCACGATTGTTTTTGCAGGGTCAATGCCAAGAGCATCAAATTGCTGCTTTAAATCTCGACAAGCTTTGAAACGCACGACGCCATCTTGATCTGCCCCTTCTAGGGAATCGTTCCACTCTCGATGAACTGCGCCAGAAATATGCCCGCCCTTACGATTCGAGCGTTGATCAGCTCCGGTGTATTCTAAAGCGGAACGTGTATCGACAAGAAGGCAATTATCGAGCCCAGCTTGGATAGATGCTTTTGTGACAACCAGCTCTGAATGAGCAGATAACGTCAGTGCTCCTTTAGAGGGTAGCGGCAAATCTATTGTTGTTTCATAGCTCGCCGCTGTCCACGCAGCGAAGCCGCCATTCAATAGCTTCACTTGGTCCTTCAGACCATAATACTCTAGCACATAAAAGACGCGTGCCGCTAACACTCCGCCTCCATCATCATAGACGATGATAGTTGAATCATTGCTGACGCCAACATTTTCAAGCAAATAAGCAAGAGCATCCGCGGCAGCAAATGTGCAGCTTGAGCTATCCTTTAATGCTTTGGCGTCTAGCCAGTACGCCCCTGGAATGTGGTCTGCTTCATATCCGCTGGCTCTGACATCTAATAAAACGATGTTCGGCTCTTGGTAATAGTTTTTAAGCCAATGAGCGTCTGACAGCAGATGTTCATTGGGGTAATTTAAATCGCTCGTATTCGTTATGTGAGCACCCTCCAGATCTTAATAAGTTACAACGGACTGAAGCCGAGGTTTTCACGCAAATTTTGTCCAGCATACTCGCTAGGAAATAATCCTCGCCTTTGCAGCTCAGGAACGACTAGTTCGAGAAAGGCATCAATACCGCCAAATGCCAGCTGAGGCATAACGCTAAAGCCATCAGCAGCACCATTTACGAACCAATGCTCCATAATATCAGCTACTTGGTTAGCTGTTCCAGCAATGCTTAGCTGACCGTTGCCTACCCAATATTTCTCGAGCAGCTCCCGGAGTGTCAGCTGTTCATTATCAACAATCTTTTTGACCATCTGATAGAAGGTTTGATACGCATTAACTTGGCCCATATCAGGCAGCTTCGGAAAAGGATCATCCAGTGCATATCCCGAAAAATCGATGCCAAGCAAATTGGAAAGAGACATGACGGAACGTTCTATTGAACCGAGCTGCTGCAGCTCTCTCGCAATGTCACGAGCTTCAGCCTCCGTTTCACCAACAATAACATGAATGCCCGGCAATACTTTAATATCATGCGGGGAACGTCCGGCTTTGACTGTTCTTTCTTTGATGTCTTGATAAAACAGCTGCGCGTCTTCAAATGAGTTTTGGACGGTGAATATAAGCTCGGCATATTGAGCAGCTAAATTTCTGCCATCCTCTGAGGCTCCGGCTTGGATAAGCAGAGGCCTTCCCTGTGGAGGGCGCATCATATTAAGCGCACCGCGTACGGAATAATAATCCCCCTGATGCTGTATATCATGAACCTTGTTCACGTCGGCATACACACCGGATGTTTTGTCTTGAACGAGCGCATCGGCTTCCCAGCTGCTCCACAATTTGAGCACGACCTCTGTGAATTCCCGCGCTCGCTCGTAACGTTCTGCATGAGCTGGCAATTGCTCCAGCCCAAAGTTGAAGGCTGTACGTTCTACGCCAGTAGTTACAATGTTCCAACCAGCTCGCCCGCCGCTTATATGATCAAGCGAGGCGAATATTCTAGCTGTGTTATAGGGCTCGGTGAAGCTTGTAGAAACGGTAGCAATAAGGCCGATTCGCTCCGTTACGGTCGCAATTGCAGATAACAATGTCAGTGGTTCGAAGCCGAAGATCGGACCATGCTGGACTGCTTTTGCTTCAATAGACAGACCATCCGCGATAAATAGGGAGTCTATCCGGGCGGCTTCCGCTTTTTTGGCGATCCGCAGGAAATGACTGACGTCATGAATTTCATCCAGCTTCGTGCTTGCATGACGCCAAGCTCCTTTGTGAGCGCCCGCATTGTGTAGAAACAAATTTAAAATCATTCTGCGATTAGGCTCGCTCATCTGGATCACCTCCTGTTTATTTCATGCCGCTAAGCGCAATTCCACGAATGATTTGCTTCTGGAAAATAAGAAAAATAACAATAAGCGGAGCAATTGAAATCGTTGTTCCTGCCATAATTAAGATCCAATTGCTCGTATCCTTCAGCTCGCTGGAAAAATAAACAATCCCGACGGGCAGTGTGAATTTCTCCTCCGTTTGCAGCACGATGAGCGGCCAGATGAACTGGTTCCAGTTCCCGATAAAGGTAAGAATAATCAAAGTGATAATAGCTGGCTTCACTAGTGGGATCGCGATATGCAGCAGAATACGCCATTCATTAAGTCCATCAATGCGAGCCGCATCCAGCAAATCAGAGGGAATGGAGTCCATAAACTGCCTCATAAGAAAGATGCCGAAGGCCGTAATAATACCGGGAAACAGCACGCCCCAATAAGTATCGGACCAGCCTAATTCATTCGCAATTAAATACCAAGGGATGATGAGCATCTCTGTTGGAACCATTAAGGTGCTGATTATGAGCAGAAAAATGAGCTGTTTGCCGACGAATGAAAATTTGGCAAGCACGTACCCTGCCGCTGTATCGAAGATTAGAACAGTAGAGGTTGCAATTAGAGAGATGATGAGCGTATTTTTGATCCATTGTGCAAAAGGAGCCTTTTTGAATATGGCAGCGTAGTTGTCAAAGGTTATCGTCTCAGGAATTAAGCGTAGATTGTAAACGTCCTGAGGAAGCTTGAAGGAGGTAGCGATCATCCATAAAAACGGAAACAACATGATGCCGACGCCGAGCGTTAGCAGCAAATAAATGACAAGCGTGCGAAGCCTCTCTGCGGGGGACTTTACGTGTTTCTGTGTTTTGTAAACGCTTTGTGTGCTCACTGATTCGTCCTCCCATCAATATTCTACTTTTTTGTTCAACACTTTTAATTGAAGCAGCGTAAGCACCAAAATGACGACGAACAAAATAACAGTAGCAGCTGCGGCGCTGCCCATCTTAAACTGCTGAAACGCTAAATTGTAAATATGGAGCACCATCGTCGTTGTCGCGTTCAGCGGTCCTCCATTTGTCATACTCAGCACCTGTCCGAATGATTGTAAATAAGAAATAACGCCAATGACAGCCGAAAAAACGATGACGGGATTAAGCAGCGGAAGCGTAATATGACGGAATTTCCGCCATGCGCTTGCGCCATCGATAGCTGCCGCTTCATAATACATGCGTGGAATCGCTTCAAGCCCTGTCATAAAGATAAGCATTTGAAAGCCGGTGCTTTGCCATATCATCGTTAATGTAATGAGAATAAGCGCTTGACGCGGCGATTGCAGAAACAATTGCGGTTCGAGACCGAGATTTAATAACATCTCGTTTAACCAGCCGTTGCGCATGAGAATCCACCGGAATACCCAGCTTACTGCGACGATGCTTGTGACGTAAGGGATGAAGTACACGGTACGGAACAAGCCGCGCAGCCGCTTGATATTGTGAAGCAGCAGTGCGACAAATAGCCCAACGATCAGCTGTCCGGGAACACCAATAACAACAAATTTGAACGTATTGGCGATCGACTTGAGGAAGATTTCATCTGTGAACAGCGCCTTGAAATTCGCCAGTCCAACATAAGGTTTGCTCGGGGACAATAAATCCCATTCACGAACGCTCACATTGAAGGCATACAGGATGGGGAGCAACCGCGTGCTGAGGAAATAAAGCAGAGGAATTCCAAGCGTAATATAAATAAACAAATAACGCTGCGTGCGGTAGGATAAACGTGTGAGGAACAGTTCTCGGCTTTTGCGTACGGTTAGCTTTAAGGCATGTGCAATCATAATGGAACTCACCTCCATTTCATCAAAAGAAAGGCGCTCGCTCTAGGCCGAGCGCCCTTATTATTACTTTTTGTCTGCAGCAGCCCAATAGTCGTCATAGAGCTTTTGCGTTTTGGCTACAAGGTCTTGAAAGGCTTTCTCGACCGGAACTTTATTGAGGAGCACTTCATTTGTCGCATCAACAAACAATGTTTTTTCTTGGGTTTCGTCGATGAAGAAATGCGCGCGGCTATCGTCCAATTGGGAAATAAATGGCCCTAGCTTCTCGTCGTTTACATATTTATCCTGCGTCGCAACAGCTTTTTGTGCTGGAAGCTCTCCAATTTGCTCTACCCATTTCTCCTGAACCTCTTTGCTCGTTAGAAATTCCAAAAATTCAGAAGCAGCCTTCAGCTTGTCGCCTTCAACATTTTTGGGAATGGCGTTCGCCCAGAAGGAGGACGGAGCTGATTTGGTTTTGTAGGATGGAAGAGGTGCAACGCCATAGTTTAAATCTGGAAAGTCCTTCTTAATGGAGCCAAGTCGGAAGGAACCGTCGATATTAATAGCTGCATGACCGGTCATAAAGGCATTGCTGTCATTCTCATAAAATCCGTTAATCCCAACCTTATGCTTCACGGCAAAATCGATTAAATATTGAAATGCCTCCAAACCTGCAGGTGTTTCTGCCCATAATATTTTGCGTCGATCATCGCTTAAGTCTTGACCGCCTGCTTGATGCAGCAGACCATCTCGATACCAGTGATGCAGCTGCGCGCCGGGCTCCCATGCGAAACCTTCAGTGACAAACTGCCCTTTGGCATCTGTTTCTGTCAGTTTCTTGGATACGTCTACCAGCTGCTCCCATGTCGTAGGAAGCTCAGTAATATTGGCTTTGGACAATAGATCCTTATTGTAGAACAAGGCGAGTGTGCGTACGGCAGTAGGAATAGCGTAATAAGAGCCATTAATTTTTGCGGCGCTGACTAATGGGTAAAAATTGCTTTCAATTTCCGCAGTTGGAAAATGATCATCAGGCAGCGGCTGCAAGTAGCCGGATGAGACGTATTTCGGCAGCCAGCCATAGTAGAGGTTAATAACATCTGGGCCTTTGCCGGCTGGCACCAGCGTAGCAACCTTCTGATTGTATTGATCATAAGGGAAGTTGGTTTGTTTTACGGTAATGTTCGGATGTAAGGTTTGGAATTCTTTTATGAGTTCGTTGATCAGTTCAACCTTGGCTGGAAATTCATATTGCCAATATTCAATCGTCACTTTTTTATCCGTTTCTTTGTCTGTTGCCTTATCGGTTGGTTTTTCCGTTGCTTTATTTTGTTCTGTGCTGTTTGCTTGATTGTTGCTGCCGCAGCCTGCTAGAGCAAGTGCGATGATAAGTGATCCTGTAACGATAGAAACTGAGCTTTTTTTCTTCAATGGTATCCACTCCTTTTTTTATAAAAAACGGTGCTTATGCTTGGCTTGCGATGTCGGATTTCTTGGTAATCGTGTTTGGCGGCAGCTCAAGACCGAGCAGGCGCCTAGCGTTATTGCCGAATATATTCTCGATATCGTCCTCTCCGAATCGCAGCTCGCGGCAGGCACGAACTTGATCTTGCAGATAACGATAAGGGTAACCTCGAGGAAACCCGCTAGCATCCGTTCCAAAAATAATACGTTCAGGCCCGATCAGCTCATAGGTTTTGCGAAGGGCGAATTCCAAGGTGAGCTCATAAGGCATCCAGCGCATCCATTGATTGGAGCCGGAAGTATCGACATATACATTCGGGCAGCTCCAGCACAGATGAAGCAGCTCTTGGAAATAACCTGCGCCAAAGTGAGGAATGATGAACGGAATGTCCGGAAATTCTCTTGCTGTGTTAAAAATTGCTAGAGGACTTATATTCGGATGATGTGCAATTCCTCCCGCATGGCCGAGTAAACCGAAGTGGATCAACACAGGAAGCTTCTTCTCTGCGAGAAAGGTCCATACGGGCGTGAGGGACGGATCATCAAAAGGGATGGAAGTCAGCGGGCCGAACAGCTTATAACCTTTAAGCCCTAACTCATTAACTGCCCTTCGAAGTTCTTCCTCTGCGCCAGCATCCTCGATGGCGTGATGGGCAAAGCCGGTAAAACGATCAGGATGACTGGCCAGATGATCGGCCAAATTGTCATTATCAAGCGCGGTGAGGAAGTTGAGTCCTCCGATCCCGTACTTATCAAGCTCCTTCACCCATCGGTCAATTAACGGCGTGTTTTCATTTTCACTATCGTTGTCTGCAATCGTTGCATCTGGAAAATCCCAAGTGAGCCGCATTCGCTCGCTTCTCTCTGCACCATAGCGAGCAACGGATTCATGTCGTTTGTTATTTCCTAGCGCTAATCGGTAAGGAAGATGTCCATGTACATCAAATACTTTAAATTGGCTGCGAAACATAGCTTCACTCCATTCATAATTCCTTGATGATCCAATCAGTTAAAATTAAATCAATATCAGCAGCAGCAGCTTCCAATCGGGATTCTCGTTCCTCCAGCCATAGCGCAAGCTCAGATAATCTATCTTGCTGAACGGTAAGCGCCCGGTTTATCTCGGCAGGGCTAGGACCGCCCCGCAGACTGCGTATATTTACAAAATGCACAGGCTCCAACGCTTGCTTTAATTGCTCCTCAGTTAGCCCAAGCGGGAAGCCAATGGTTTGGATCGCAGCTTCGTTTAATGCTTGAAGGTTCAAGTCAGTTATCTTGTTACCATGCTGAACGGCATGCGTGACGAGCTTGCTTACGATTGAATGTGCTTTATGAAAAGATAATCCTTCATCTCTGACGATCGTATCAGCAAGCTCAGTAACAGTAGCGAAGCTTGCAGCAGTGCGCTGCCTCAGAACATCCTCGTTTAGCTGCAAGGTGGAGATGACCTTGGACAACAATCGATACACAACTTCAAGCGTCTCTAGGCTGCGCCAAGCATAGGGCTGCATATCGTCTTCGGTATCCACAATATCGCCAAAAGGCGTATTGTGAATCATCGTAAGGACGGTCTGAGCATTGCCTGCAATGCTGGATAAGAGTGAACGGATATGCTCAACGGAAACTGGATTTCTTTTTTGCGGCATAATGGAGCTGATCTGGACGTATGGGGCGGCTATTTGAACGACTCCAAATTCCTGTGTGCACCACAGCAGCAGCTCCTGCGTGAATCGTCCAAGATTAATCGCTGCGAGCGAGATTCCAGCGGCGATTTCACCTACATAATCTGCTCCGCTTACAGCGTCATAAGAGTTTTCAATTAACCCGTCAAAAGCAAGCAGCTCGGCAACGCGTTCCCGGCTAATGGCAAAGCCCGACGTTGTCAGAGCGGCAGCTCCCATGCTGCTTAAATTACAATTTGCGTAGGCCGCCTGCAATCTGCGTATATCCCTTGCGAGCGAGTCTGTTACCGCTGCAATGTAGTGGGCGATTGTCGTCGGCTGTGCTTGCTGGGTATGCGTATGAGCGATAAAGATCGTTTCCGTATGTTTCTGGGCGAAAGCGAGCAGTTCAGTATGCAGCTGCAGGGCAGACGAGATCGTTCTAAGCAGTTTCTCTCGTAAAGTGATTCGGTATATGGCGATACCCATGTCATTGCGGCTTCGAGCCAGATGAAGGCTGCCGGAGGCTTCATCCGATAATGTAAGCAGCTGGTGTTCCACTTCAAAAAACAAATCCTCAAATTGGCCGGTATAGGTACCGCTGTTTAACTGCTCCAAATCAAGTGAAAATAATGATTTGGCGATTTTATGGCCTTCTTCTTTGCTGAGCAGCCCTTGCTCAAGCAGCATGATGAGATGCGCTTTATGCACGGAGATCATTGGAAGCAGAAGCTCCTTCTTGGCTTGGTCATAGGCTGGCGCAAGTACCGCTTCAGCATAGGTTCTGCCAGGGAACGAGCTGCCTTCAGCTGAATCGCTCCGTCTAATCGTCATCGTGTACGCCCTCCTTCGTGAAATAACTTTTTATTTGGCAGATGTTGAAGTTGCATGAGAATATAAAAACAGCCGGAGCTATCGCATAAAGCGATTTCTCCGGCTGTCCGGTCGTTTTCCATATTATTCCTAGTGGAATTGTATGATTAGTATAGTATCACGGTTTTATTTGGAGCGCAACTCTTTTTATTGTCCTTTAGCTCTTCAGCAATTCATCGCTTGGTACAGGCAGGAGCTCGCCCGAGTCAAGAGGTGTATACGAAAGTAAAGACTAGTATATGGATCAACATTGCTCACCTTTCTATACTAGAACTAAGAAGGAAAGCTGCATAAAAGCAGCCGCATTATTATTATGAAGACCATGTGGAGGGGTAGTATGAAGAAGAAAAGGAAGGCGCTCTTGAGTATCGCATTGGTTCTTAGCTTGGCCGTTGCTGGGTGTGGCAAAAACACGAATGAACCGGAAAAATCGACTAACACGCCCGTTGAAAAAGGAAATGAAGTGATTGAAGTATCGACGGTTTCGCCAAGCGATCAATATTTGAAGTTTGATGAGGGCGAGAGTTTCGAGAAAAATTCCGTATACGATGCTTATGAGAAAGACATTGGCGTCAAGATTACGAACAAGTGGGTAGCCGATACGAGCCAATTCAAGGAAAAGGTAAAGATTACGATCGCATCCGATGATCTTCCCGATTTCCTCCTAGTTAACGCAACGCAATTGAAAGAGCTGACTGAAGCGGATATGATTATGGATTTGACCAAAGTGTATGACGAGAATGCCACAGAGGAAACGAAAAAGTTTTTGACGATGGATGGCGGCATGCAGATGAAAACAGCGATGTTCGACAACAAGCTGATGGGTATTCCGAGCTCATACAATCCGTACCAATATCAGTTTTTGTATGTGCGTACAGACTGGCTGAAGGAGCTGAATTTGCCTGAGCCGAAGACGATGGCAGATTTCATGGCGATTGCTGAAGCTTTCAAAGCCAAAGATCCAGGCGGCACAGGCACATCATACGGGCTTGCCGTAAGTAAAAATCCATTCAGTATGGATACAGGAGTAACGGGACTACGTGCATTCCTCAATGGCTATCATGCCTATGAAAATATTTGGATCGAAGATGGCAAAGGCGGCTTGGTTAATAGCGACATTCAGCCGCAAGTAAAGGATGCGCTTGCTGCACTGCAGGATATGTTCAAAAAAGGGCTGATTGATCCTGAGTTCGCTGTAAAAGATGTGGAGAAAGCGGCAGAACTCGTTTACAACAATAGCATTGGTATGGTTTATGGCGCATCTTGGACACCAGCTCAGCTTGTGAAAGGTGCTGTGAAGGATGGAAAAGTGGTTCAGGAGTGGGGAGCATTCCCGATTCCAACGGTAGACAGCAGCCCTGCTTTATCCCAAATCGGGCTGGGTGTTGATGAATATTATGTCATCTCCAAGAAGGCGAAGCATCCAGAAGGCGTTATTAGGCTGCTGAACCAGTGGATTGCCGTCGACAATCATCCAACCGATGAGCAAAAGGTATACGAATTCGGTAAAGACTTGAAAGAGAAGGGCAACAACTACTGGCTGCTTAGTCCGCTGCGCGTAGGTAAACAACTGGATAACAACGGCGAAATACTGCCAAAAGCGATTGCCAATAAAGACACTAGCATTTTGGTGACGAAGGATCATAAAACGCGGTATGAGCGGGCAATGAAGTATGTTGACGGTGATACGAGCATGTGGTGGGAGTATTTGATCTCAGGTCCAGGCGGCGCGTTCTCTCATGTACCGGAAATTCAGAAGAATAAGCAATATTTGCAAAATAAATTTTACGGCGCGCCAACTCCAACTATGGTAGACCGACAAGAAATTTTGCTCAAGAAGCGCGATGAAGTTTTCTTCAAAATTATCATGAATCAAGTATCGGTGGATGAATTCGATAAATTCGTCGTGGAATGGAAAAAGCTTGGCGGCGATGAAATTACAAAAGAAGTAAACGAGTTTTACGCTGCTCTGAAATAATTGCAAAACGAATGAGTAGAGGGATTGGTTGAAGCAATCCCTCTTTTTATTAACCTTAAACAACGAGGTGAATGGCTTGAATGTACTAACACGGATGTGGAAGAGGGAATGGCCTCTTCATCTGATGCTGCTTCCGGGAATCGTTTTGGTTTTGATTTTTAGCTATGTCCCGATGGTCGGCATCATTATGGCTTTTCAGAAATATGTACCAAACAAAGGATTATTCGGGTCCCCCTTCATTGGACTGAAAAACTTTCAGCTATTGATTGATTACCCTGATATCGGGCGTATTTTCTTTAATACGGTCTATATAGCCGTGATGAAAATCATAGTAGGTCTCATTGTACCGATCACGATTGCGATATTGCTTAATGAGCTGCGGAGAGAATGGATAAAACGGACGTTTCAGACGCTTGTTTACTTGCCGCATTTTCTATCATGGGTACTGCTAAGCGGAATTATCGTTGATGTTTTTTCTCCATCCTCAGGCGTTTTCAATCAAATATTAGGCTTGTTTGGGATAAAGCCTATTTTTTTCTTAGGGAGCAATGATTGGTTTCCATATGTTATGGTCGCCTCGGATGTATGGAAGGAGTTTGGATTTGGTACAATTGTTTATTTGGCTGCGCTGACGGGCATCAATCCTTCGCTTTATGAAGCAGCCGAAATCGACGGTGCAGGGCGTATCAAACAGACCTTTCATGTCACACTGCCTGGAATGATGCCGATTATCGTACTTATGTTTACGCTTAATATCGGGAATGTACTGAACGCAGGCTTCGAACAAATCTTTAATTTGTATAGTCCACCTGTCTATGAAAGCGCAGATATTATTGACACCTTTGTCTATCGAATGGGTGTGCAGCAAGCGCAATTTGGTTTCGCCACGGCAGTAGGCTTATTGAAATCTATCGTCTCTTTTATATTCATTTCTCTATCTTATCTGTTAGCTTATCGTGTAGCGAATTACCGCATTTTCTAACGATGCGTTCGTAATTCAGAAGGGAGACATTACGTGATTACAAACCGATCATTTAGCAGACGGCTATTTGTAGCGTGCAACTTTACTTTTCTCATGCTTACATCCTTCTTATGCCTCATGCCTATCATTCATATTTTGGCGATCTCATTCAGCTCTGGAGCTGCCGCGGCTGCTGGGAAGGTTATTTTATGGCCGGTTGAATTCACCACTGCGGCTTATGATAATGTATTTGGAAAACCAGAATATTTGCGTGCGTTCTGGGTATCGATTCAGCGCGTTGTTCTAGGAACCTCCATTAGTATGGTTTTGATGATTATAACCGCTTATCCATTATCCAAAGATCCCCGTCAATTTCGGCTTAGAACCTTATATGCTTGGTTATTCGTGTTTACGATTTTGTTCAGCGGCGGTCTGATTCCTTCTTATTTGACTGTAAAATCGCTAGGTTTAATCGATACGATGTGGGCGCTCGTCCTGCCAACGGCTATTCCGGTGTTTAATGTTATTTTATTGCTTAACTTCTATCGTAATTTGCCTAAAGAACTAGAGGAATCCTCGCGAATAGATGGTGCAGGCCATTTCACTACATTATGGAAAATATATGTACCGCTATCGTTACCAGCTTTGGCAACGACGGGACTTCTTACGATGGTGGGGCATTGGAATAGTTGGTTTGACGGCATGCTGTATATGAATCATACTGAGAATTATCCGCTTCAGACGTTTCTGCAGACGGTCATTATCAAGATGGATTTCCGCTTTATTAAAGCGGAGAATGCCGAATTGATGCTTAAGCTGTCTGATCGCACAAGCCGAGCGGCACAAATTTTTGTCGCAGCATTTCCGATTCTGATTGTGTATCCTTTTTTACAGAGGTTTTTCATAAAAGGAATCGTAATGGGGAGCGTAAAAGAATAGTGCCGGAATGGTCTACTACTACTAGCAGGAGTAAAAACGATGAAAAACCTATTCTTTTTGCATGATTCCTCCATATTCAAAAAAATTATGGCTGCCTTCTTGGCGGCCTTGCTGCCGCTGATGGCCATTACTTGGATGATAGTAGAGAAGGGCTCGGAAAATATTCGCAGCGAGATCTCAGAATCGATACTGAATACGACTAGGTTTTATATGGACTCTCTCGACAAGGAAGCGGATCGAATTAGCCGTTACTTGCCGAACTATGTAATGGACAAAGATTTGATGGAAATTGCTACAACGGGCAATGACATGAGCTCATATGAGCGTTCGCGCAAAATATTGGATATCCAGCGAAGGCTTGAGCTTATGAAAAATTCAAGTCCGTTTATTAAAGAAGCTAAGGCGTATATTCCTTTAATCAAGCGCACGATTCTGAGCAATGATTTTGAGACCTCTTTGAATGAATCGGAGTATACCGCCATGCAGGCTAATGTGAAATTGTATGAAGAGCCGTTCATTTATTGGGAGAACCGATTGTTTATAACGATGCAATATCCTATTATTTCAGTTAAAAATCCGTTGTATATTGTAGGGGTTGAGCTCTCAACGAGCAAAATAAAGGACACGTTATCGCAAATTGGCGGAACGCGAGACGGACACAGCGTGCTGCTTAATTTGGAACGCGGCTGGGAAATTGAAAGCGGGGTAGACCCGGCTTTACTGGGACAAATGAAAGCTTTGGCTGTTAAAAAACAAGAATCAAAGTCCAATGAAGGTTACGAAACGGTTATCTACAATGGTAAGCGCTTTCTTACTGTATATAAATATTCTACGCTTTGGAATTCCTATTCGATTACCTGTATTCCCGAAGAGAAGGTTCTTGGATCATTGCAAATGTACAGAACATTATTTTTATGGGCTTGTGCTCTTTCGGTAGGTATCGTCTTATTTTTCACCTATTTCCTATTGCGCTTTATTTACCGGCCTCTTATGAAGCTGGTGCAAGCCTTTCGCCGTGTTCAGCAGAATAGGCTGGAGCCGATTGTGATTGACCGTGGAGGAGATGAATTTGGATATTTGTACAAAGCCTTTAATGACACGGTACGATCGCTCAATACGTTAATTAAGGAAAATTACGAGCAGCAAATTCGGAATCAGCGCTCGGAGCTGAAACGACTGCAATCGCAAATTAATCCTCATTTTTTATATAACTGTTTTTTTGTTCTGTGCCGATTAATTAAATTGGACAGTCAGAAGGATAAGGCCTATCAATTTTGTTTATACATTGGGCAATACTTTCAGTTTATTACTCGCGATGATGAGGATGAGATCCCTCTCGAGCTTGAGGTAGAGCATTCGCGTACTTATGTTGACATGCAATCGATCTGTTACGGAGAACGGATACAGGTTTCTTTTGCAGGAGATGTCCCAGCTATTCACGTACCAAGGCTGATTTTGCAGCCTATTATTGAGAATGCCTATAAGCATGCTTTAGGCAATATGGTACAGCGCGGCGAATTGAAGGTACACAGTGACCAAACGGAAAATGAATTCACGATTTATGTGGAAGATAATGGCCAGAGCATTACGGATAAAGAGATTGAACAGCTTCAGAAGAAGCTGCGGCATTCAACAAATCATATCGAGGAAACAACAGGAATTATTAATGTGCATCGTAGAATTCAACTGCGTTACGGAGAGGATTACGGCATTGCGCTGTCACGATCTGATTTAGGCGGATTGATGGTCACCATCAAACTGAGTGCAAGCTAGAGGAGGAATCACCATGTATAGACTGCTCATTGTAGATGACCTGCCCATTATTGTTGATGGTTTAGTAGAGCTGTTCGAGCAGACAGAGCATTTGCAGCTCGACGTGATGAAAGCTTATTCAGGGGAAGAAGCATTGGAGGTATTATCCCAGCATCGCATGGATATCGTCGTATCCGACATTAAAATGCCGGGAATTGAAGGAATCGAGCTGTTGCAGGAAATAAAGGCACAGTGGCCTGCCTGCAAAGTTATTTTTCTAACGGGATATAACGATTTTCAATATGCAAGAAACGCCATTACTTACGGTGGTTTTGATTATATTCTGAAAATAGAAAGCGACGAGAAAATCATCCAGTCTGTCGAACGAGCCATCGAGAAAATAGAAGAGGAGCAAGATCAAGTACAAATGATTACGAGAGCGCAAACCAGTATGAGACTGGCATTGCCCTCATTGCAAAAAGAGTATATATGGGGGCTTCTGCAGGGCAAGCATGCAGCGGAGAATCAGTTAAAGCAGGCCTTCAATGAACTAAATATTCCGCTCGATGCTGCCCTGCCGGTTTATGTACTCATTGCCAGAATCGATGTATGGAAGGAAATGTTCACTGCGCCGGATAAAGCTTTGTTAACTTATGCGCTGCAAAATATTGGCGACGAATATTTGTCTGCACAGGTAAGAAGCTATTCCGTTGTATTTGAGCTGTCAAAGATCGTCTGGCTGATTCAACCGAAAAACTCTGATGAGTTATCTGCTGATACCAGTTCCAGCAATATGGATTTTGTTAGAGCCTATCGCTATACGAGCGGCATATTGGAAACGATTCAAGGCACATGCAAGAGGCTGCTCGGAACGACCGTTTCTTTTCTCCTTGGCAGCGAAGTGACGGAATGGAATGATCTATCGGATCGTTTTCATGCGAACAAATATGGTTTGGTGCAAGGGCATGGATTGTTTAATGAGGTCATTATGACCGATAAGGACATTCAGAATCAAGAGACAGACGATAAAGCTGGCAGCATTCATGATAGCTTTTACCATGCTCGGGTGCAATTGCTGATGAGCTGTCTAGAAAATAACAATCGGGAGCAGTTCAATAAATTGTATATGGAGCTTACTGCAATTTGGAATGTCCCAGGAACGCCTAATGAGCGCAAAATAGAAATGTATCATTCCCTCTCGGCAGTGTTTCTTTACTATATACACAAAAACCGGGACATTCGGGATTACATGAATACGCAGCTCGACTTGGAGAAGTTATACCGCTACGGGGACTCTACCTCATGGACGGAATTGATTCAGTATTATAGGCAAATGGCGGACTGTTTTTTTGAATGGAATACGCTGCGCGGATCGCAATTACCGACTGAGGTTGTAAATAAAGTACATCGCTATATCGAAGAGAATTTGTCCACCGATATTTCCTTAACCGCTTTAGCGGATTACGTAAGCTTAAATCCTTCTTATTTGTCCAGGCTTTATAAGCAAATAACGGGCATAGGCTTATCGAAATACGTAAACGACTATCGGAATTTGGTTGCCAAAGACATGCTTCTGAACACATCCATGAAAGTTAATGAAATTGCGGCTGCGCTCGGGTACAATTCCGCGCTTGCCTTTATTCGGTTTTTCAAGAAGCAGAACGAGACGACGCCGCAGGATTTCCGCATGGCAAGGTGCCATTCGCAAATGCAAGGTCAACAATAGTATATGGATTGTAAACAACGATCTCTGTCTCCTCCTGAACGCTCCCCTTACAATTGAGGTATAGAAAGCGCACAAGAGGAGGAGAAAATTTGAGAACATTAACAGCCGTATTACTAGGCGCAGGCAGCAGAGGGAGATATATTTACGGGCCGTATGCGGAGAAATTTCCGAATGAATTAAAAATGGTTGCTGTAGCTGAACCAAATGAAGAACGCAGAAATCGGTTTGCAGAAATCCATCAAATCGACCAAGAGCATGTGTATGACAGCTGGGAAAAAGTATTTGAGCAAGGGCGTATAGCAGATGTCATGATCATCTGTACACTCGATCGGATGCATTATATTCCGGCGATGAAGGCCATGGAGCTCGGTTATCACGTTCTGCTTGAGAAGCCGATGTCGCCTTCACTTACGGAATGCATTCAGCTTGAGCAGGCATCACTGCGGCATAAAAGGCTGCTTGTTGTTACGCATGTGCTTCGGTATTCACCATTTTGGTCTGGGATTAAAAAATGTATCGAGGACGGCGAGCTTGGCACGGTGGGTACGATTCAATTAACGGAGAATGTCGGTTATCAGCATATGACGCATAGTTATGTGCGCGGCAATTGGCGGAATTCAGAGGAGACTAGTCCGATGATTTTGGCCAAATCGTGCCACGATCTGGATATAATCTCCTGGCTTATGGATCAGCCTTGTACAAGCGTTAGCTCGTACGGCTCTTTACTGCATTTCAGATCGGAGAATGCTCCGGATGGTTCAGCGGAACGCTGCATTGATGGCTGCGCCGTCGAGAAGGAATGTGCTTTCTCAGCGATAAAGATGTATATGCAGGCGCCGGATCACGCTTGGGCGAGATATATGACGAATGATTTGTCACAAGAAGGTATTTTGAAAGCGCTGAAGGAAGGACCGTTTGGACGTTGTGTATACCGCTGCGATAACAATGTCGTTGACCATCAGGTTGTGAATATGCAATTCGAGAATGGAGCGAATGCATCGTTCATTATGTCAGGATTGACGCAAAGCGGTACACGCCGTGTTCAAATGATGGGCACAAAGGGTGAAATTATTGGCGATATGGAGAAAGGTTCTTTTACGCTGTATCGTTATGCAACGGGAGAACAGCTTGAAATTCGCTGCAGTGTCCAAGGGGATGGCCACGGAGGCGGAGATGATCGGATGGTCAGCTCGTTCCTGAGAAACGTTTGCCAATTTGACAGCAATCCTTCACATGGCTTGACCTCTGCAACGGCGTCGCTGCAAAGCCATCTGATAGCATTTGCGTCGGAGCATTCGAGACTGCATGAGGGGCTTGCGATCAAAATGTCGGATATGCTTGAGAAGCAAGAGCTGCCTGCATAAGGTAAACAGACAGGTTGAGATAAGGTGTCTCAATAGTGGTCAGCTCGCTGGAGCAATAAGTACCCTTTTGTGTTTAATCATTGTGCCGCCGTCAGCGGCGCACAACATGCTAAGATCATGTCCATAACGAACTGTATTAAGCTTATTGTACAGAAAAGTACCTTTTTTAAGTTTTAACGAATCTTAATGTCGTTATTTCATGCTTTATAAGATGTTATGCCTCATTTTTCTCGATATAACGATTCTGGAGTTCGTTAGAAATTGCATTCATTAGAAATGGCATAAATAACAGCTGCTAGGTTCGTTAGCGATATATGCTTTAACGATGACCGCTAGCAACAGAGCATTTTGAGCGTCAACAGTTGAGGCGGATTGTGTGAATACGCATTAATGCGAAAGTAGAATGCGTTGCAAAATTAAACCTATCGCTTCCATACAAGGCACGATGAAATAGGGTGTGTCTCAAAAGAGATAAACTCACTGGAGAGATAGCTCGATTTCATTAATAATCATGCAGCTGATGAAAAAAATGGCGTCACAGAAATTTATTTCTGTGACGCCATTCCCTATTTGGGTCTATTTATTTTGAGATAGGCCCATTTATTTGTCCATGACAAGAGCAAACTGAGCGGTGAAATGAGACAAGTAAACAAATGTATATCAAAGTCATAAGTTATCTCTTTGAAAGTCGGGTCAAGTTTCTTAAAGTAACAGTAAGAACATGGCTGCAAGCTTCTACATCGGTTGCGATGGAATCTTAGGAAGGGGGATTGAGTGCTGCAAAAGACTTAAAGCAGGCTTGAAATGAAACCTATTGTATTACATGTTTAGTAGTTTTTTTATTTGAGAATAGAAAGGGAGCTGTCATTAATGAAAAGAAGTAAAAGCTGGATAGCTATCGCATTGATAAGTGCCCTGTTGTTGACACTGGTTCCGGCAGTACAAGCGGAAGAAGGACAGGATCAGGGACAGCCTGAGTTCCGTAATCTTGCTGCGGGGCTTGGATATGAATGGTCCGAAGCGCCAGAGGCCAAGTACCCGGATGATCATAATAAGCTGACGGATGGCATTTATGGCAAGTTGGATATGTTGGACCCGGCTTGGGTAGGACATGTGAAGAAGATGACACGCGAGGTTGTGTTTGATTTAGGGGAGAAGAAATCTATCTCGAGCATTAAAGCCCGATTTTTGCAGGATTGGCCTGACAACAATATGCTTGTGCCGTTGACGGTCTCAATGTACGTATCCGACGACAAAGAAAATTGGGGAACGCTTTCACACAATTCAACCAAGCTGCTTTGGGGGGATGGTCCGCCAAGAGAAGAGGTATATGACTGGAATGGAAGCAGAGATGGCATCAAAAGCGGGAATTCTGATGCGGAGATGGCTTATGCCCGTTATGTGAAAGTAACCTTCTCGATGCATACGAGAGCTTGGACCTTCATTGATGAAATCGAAATATGGGGCGCAGATGGAAAAGTGGAAGGAGCGGAAGAAGTTGCCGCTGAGCAGCCGAGCTACTTAGAGCCGGGAGAAGCAACGGCTGGCATTCGTAATCTTGGATTGCTCTATAACGGACAATATGCGAATGATAAGGGTACTTGGACGAAAGATCGGATTATTCCAAATATCAGTTACGTAGATCGGGCTGGGGAACCAGTGGATTGGCTTTTTGACGGCGTTCTTTATCTTGGACTTACATCGCCAGCCGGAAATGCGTTTGGCGGAGGAGCTACGCTGGAGGACTGGAAATGGTACCTGAACAAAACATTTGCAGAAACAGGCGATATGCAGCAGCTAAACGAAGCGGCGATGGAAGTTGGAAGCAAGCTGAATCAGCCTGATCATAAGGTAAAGGTTGTTTTAATGATTCCAGACCCAGGTGAGTATGTGAACGATTTCGGAGATATTGACGGCGATGGTATATCTGAAAGCTTCAATGCTTCTAAAGTCGGAGAATTGAAAGCGTATGCAAACAGAGAGAAAGCGATCCAGTGGTGGTTAAATGAAGCGAAACAAAAATGGGCATCAAACCATTACTCTCATCTTGAGCTTGCCGGCATGTATTGGCTGGAGGAACAAATCAGTACAAGCGCGACAGGACCGGATTTAATTCGTTCGACGAGTAACAAAGTGCATGATCAGAACTTGAAGCTTTTCTGGATACCGCACTTCTTAGCTTACAAAAGCCATATGTGGAAGGATGTTGGGATAGATGCAGTAACCTTCCAGCCAAACTACTTTTTCGAGCCATTGGATGAGGATCGTCTGGAAGATGCCACGAACATAGCGAAGCGGTATGGGATGGGCATTGAGCTTGAGTTCGATGATCGAATGCTGACAGATGGTGTGTTTAGGGAGCGGTATGTTGATTATTTAAACAGCGGTGTTAAAGCTGGTTTTATGAAATCAGGCTTTAAAGCCTATTACCAAGGTAATAATGCCGTGTTTGATACTGCGGTAAGCTCTGATCCTGCAACACGTATTTTATACGATTGGCTCTATCAGTTTGTGAATGGAACGTATCAAATGAACAACACTGCCCCTCCAAAGGCAGAAGTACAAATGAATGGCAAAGTGCTTCAAAGCGGAGTCGTTATTTCAGAAAGAGAGCCCGTTTCCTTTACGTGGAAATTAATCGATGATGCTGGAAGCGGACTTAATAAAGTAACGGCTGCCTTTAACGGCAAGCCTTATACGGAAGGAACCGTCATTAATCTGGCTGGCAAGCCAGGAAAACATGAGCTTGTCATTACCGTAGCAGCAGGCAAATCGGAGAAAACAACTTATGTGATTGAGGCTGGAACTAACGCTTCCAATTTGAAAACTTTAATTCAAAGCTATAAGGAAACCAAACAAATCACGAATGAGGAAGCGGCTCGGTCGCTGAACAATTATTTGGAGATGATGAGCCGGTTCGAAGGAAGCGATAAGGCGAAGTTTACTATGTACTTGAAAGGCTTTAATGCGAAGCTGGAGCTTCTGAAAAAGGATCAGATGATTACAAATGGGGCTTACAACACGCTGAAGGAAGACATCTATTATCTGCTTGGAAATTTGGCGCTGAATAAAGCTGCGGAAGCATCTACAGTAGAAGCCGATAGTCCAAATTATGCTCCGGGGAAAGCTGTTGATGGATTCCCGTCAACAAGATGGGCAAGCGAACTGCTCAACAATACGTGGTTCCAGGTCGATCTCGGTGAAGTGACGGAGATGGACACCGTAACCATTGATTGGGAATACGCTCGCGCGAAAACCTACAGATTGCTCGTCTCCGATGATAAGCAAAATTGGAAGAGTGTAATCAAGGAAAATGACGGCGTGATTACGGCGAAAGACGGCAAAGAAACCGTTCATTTTGATCCGATAAAGGCAAGATACATTAAATTTGAAGGGATCGAAAGAGCGACATTTTACGGATATTCGTTCTATGAATTTGGCGTTTATCACTTATCGGGAGCAGAGCAAGTCAAGTCCATTGAAGGCATTAAAACAATGGTAGACGCGGCATCGAAAAAAGTAACTTTAGACGGTCTAGTGATGAACGGCGATCTTGCAAACGTAAGTTTGAAAGTCATCGATCCACAAGGTAAGGTTCATTATGAAGCGAAGAAGATGAGTGAAGCTTCCGGAAACTTCCAATTCGACTTTACACTTACAGGTGAAATAGAGGGTATCTATGAGGCATATCTAGCAACAGATGATATGAGTGAACCTGAGAAGATTACTTTTGAGTACAAGAAAGAAATCGAGGTTATTAAGACGATAGAAGGAGTTAAAGCTGGACTAGATGCTGCAACCAAAAAAGTAACGATCGATGGGTTAGTGGTAAATGGCGATCATACAAAAGTAAGTTTGAAGGTGCTTGATCCGCAAGGCAAGGTTCATTACACAGCGGAGACGACGAGTACAGAAGCTGGAAACTTCCAATTTGCATTTACGCTTACGGGTGAATTAGAGGGTACCTATGAGGCATATCTAGCATTGGATGATATGAGCAAGCCTAAACGGGTTACTTTTGAGTACAAGAAAGCATCGACTGGCGGAGGAGGCGGGGACTCGGTCATTTCCACTCCTGACTTGTTCCAGCTGCAATCAGATGGTTCTGTCAAAGCGGAAATGAGCACTAAGCTTGATCCAAGTGGAACGATGGCTGTCGGTGTGGTCAGTGAACAAGACCTGCAGAAGGCGATAGCTCGGGCGAAAGCAGATAAAGACGGAAAGCTGAAAGCAATGATTGTGCTTAAGAAAAACGGCGAGGCAGCGAAGTATGCTTTGGATCTTCCTGTATCCTTCTTGTCTGAGCATCCTAACTTGCTTATTGAAGTAACGACGCCTAAAGCAACGATCTTGCTTTCTGGACAGATGCTGGTGAAGTCAGCAGAGCTTGGCAAGGAGCTGCGGCTTATCATCGGCAAGCGGGACCTTAAAACGTTGAAGCAGGATGTACAAATCCAGGTAGGTGAAAGAGCAGTCGTTGAGCTTTCGGCGTTATTGGACGGAAAGGCTTATGCATGGACCAATGCAAAGGCACCGATTACCGTTACGGTCCCGTATTTGTTAACAGGCAGCGAGACAGCGTCAAGCATCGGTATATTGTCCATTAATGAACAAGGCACAGCATCAGCAATTGCGGCAGCAGCCTTTTCCGACTCAGATAAACATATCAGGTTCCAAACAGACCGTATGGGCACCTATGCAGTATTTTATAAACAGCCCGCAGCAGCCTTTACAGATCTCGGCAAATACTCTTGGGCGCAGGAAGCGGTTGAGAAGTTGGCTGCCTTAGGCATCGTAAAAGGAACATCGGCTGCAACCTTCAGCCCGGCTGTACAGGTAAGCCGAGCAGACTTTATTCTAATGCTTGTAAGAGCGTTAGGCTTGAAAGCGGAGGCAAGCGATGCATTCATAGATGTTCAGCCACAGGATTATTATTATGATGCAGTGGCTATTGCGAAGAAGCTAGGTATCGTTACCGGCATGGAGGGGGGACGATTCGAGCCGAAGGCAAAGATGACAAGGCAAGATATGATGGTTATGGCAGCGCGGGCATTAAAGGCAGCGGAAGCGTTAGAGCTACCTGGCGATATTGCATCGCTCAGCAGCTTCAAGGATTCAGATAAGGTGCCAGATTATGCAGCCAGCAGCATAGCAGGCATGATTGAGCTAGGGCTCATTCAAGGCGATGGCGGCATGATCAAGCCAAGCAGCCATACTACCCGTGCTGAAACAGCAGTGTTTCTTTACCGAATATTGAATTTGCTAACAGCGAAAGAATAGATTACGAGGCAATATGACAGGAAGCAGCTTAATCAAGCTAAAGAAGAGGAGTCCCATGCGGGGCTCCTCTTCTTTTCTTCGTATATAGCAGATTAGACGGTTGTCCGATCCTCTTGCGCCAGCTTCGTATAGTACAGCTTGAAAATGAGATCCTGATTATAGTTTCCGAAACCGGAGCCGAATAAAGTAAAGCCGCCAATATGCTCAGCATCCTCCAAAATCGCAATGCGGAACGTCCAGTGACTGTTGCTAATATCAATCTGGTCGAGACTGACATCCGAGAGCCTAAGGCCGTCCATGTAAGTGCCATCCTTCTTAA
Organism: Paenibacillus sp. NRS-1760; assembly: GCF_050467785.1. Lineage (NCBI taxonomy): Bacteria > Bacillati > Bacillota > Bacilli > Caryophanales > Paenibacillaceae > Paenibacillus > Paenibacillus sp. NRS-1760. The sequence continues at coordinate 314,320 of NZ_JBITPK010000014.1, forward strand.
TAATCAACCGCTTCAATAAACCGAATTGGTTGACATCATCAAACCACCAAGGTGGATTAAGCTTGCCTTTTCCGCCATAATCGGCAGGGCTCGTCCACATGCCAACATTTACACCATTAAAGAAAAACGTAAGATCCGAAGGCCAGTTCATATTGGTGAGAGGCGCTTCAGACGAAATTTCCATCGAAATTTCGAGCTCGTCTGGACTCTCGCTCGTTAATAGGAAGTTAGGAATTTTATATTCGATATAGCCTTGCGAGAACCATAATATTTTGGCGTTCACGCGATCGGGATCAAGAAAGTAGCGGGGGTCGTCGAAAATACCGATAACCTTTTCCGTCGTGCAAATGCCGCAAGTAGGAACGATGTTGAGATCGGTATAGTGTCCGATAGAAACCTCGGTTCTTCTTGACTCGCGCTGTACGACGTCCTTGCGGGGGAATGCTATTTCAAGTCCATCCATGCTAAGCGAGCACACCTTCTGAGCGGCACCGCCTTTGCCGGGGGTCATTTCGGATTTGATGATTCCGGCCTTCTCCAGCTTTTTTACGTGCATTGTCATGATTGCACTGCTTAAGCCTAAAGCCTCTGCCAGCTCGCGAATGTTCATTGATTTTTTGGAGAGCAGGTGAATCATTTGAATGCGTACATTACTCGATATAGCCTCAAATATAGGCAGGCTTTGCTCTGATAGCTCGATTTTCAAGGGTTACCTCCGAATAAGAGTTATTATTAATACATATGTGAATGTTTAGAGTAGGCTATAGTCTGTAATATACATGAAAATAGTCGAAATCACAAGGAATATTGCTAGAAATAGCCGCTGCAAGCCATGGAGAAGATAACCATATTGTAAATTAATTCACCGTATCGTTTACTTGTGTGTACAAATTCATTTTTATTGGATAAGCTTTATAAAATGAATATTTTTTGGTAGCATAATTATTAGTAAATGATCTAACAAATCTGTTTCCATAAAGAAAGGTGACCTTATTCATGCACATTGATCTTTCTAATAAAACAGCGTTAATCACAGGAGCTACTGGCGATTTAGGACGGGTAATGGCACGTACACTGGCAAGCTGCGGCGCTAACATCGTTCTGCACTACAATAATAACGAAGCAAAGGCCAAAGAATTGCAGACGGAAATTACAGCTATGGGCAGAAAAGCAATGATCGTACAGGCAGACGTAACGAGTGAGCAGCATATTAATGAAATGAAAGCTAAGGTAACAGAGGAGCTCGGCGATGTAGACATCGTTGTCGCTAACGCGGTCATTCAGTACCAATGGACAAGCATACTAGAACAGCCTGTTGCTGATTATGTCAGCCAATTCGAATCCTGCGTATTGCAAAGCGTCTTTTTAGCGAAAGCTTTTGTGCCGGCAATGATCGAGCGGGGCGGCGGTAGAGTCATTGGCATCAACACCGAATGCGCGATGCAAAATTTTGCAGGACAATCAGCCTATACAGCTGGCAAACGCGGGATGGATGGCGTCTATCGTGTGTTAGCCAAAGAAGCTGGAGAGCATCAAATTACGGTTAATCAGGTGGCGCCAGGGTGGACCATCAGTGATCGCGATCGTGCCACCGGTACGGAGGAGAACCTTGCTTATTCACAAAACGTTCCGCTAAAACGCAGAGGAACGGACCAAGAGATTGCCAATACGGTCGCTTTTCTAGCATCGGATCTAGCAAGCTTTATAACTGGCGCTTACATTCCTGTAAACGGCGGAAACGTTATGCCTGCCATCTAGAATAAGGGAGAGTTAAGAGGATGAGCCCCAGAAAACGATTGTGGCGCATATGGGCAGCTTTAGGCAGCATGAGAATGGAGGGGAAGCTGTTTATCGTTTTCCTGCTTCTAATCACGCTGCCGTTATCGTTTATAGGCTACATCTCATATAGCAATTACTCGCGTTCGATTGAGGAGAAAACGATTGTTTATTCGACCAAGATGCTTGAGAACATGATGGTTCGTGTTGACGATTATATCGAGGATATGATTCGTATTTCCTCTATTCCTGCGTACCAGAACGATATCAAACAAAACCTGATTCTCTCGAACAGCTATTACGAGAAAAGGCAGCAAACATCGATCGATAATAGCAATCAGGTGCCTGACGATTTTGACCTTCTGCTCTTAATCCAGCGAGGCATAGAGGGAAATATTTCGTTCATCAATACGATAAAACGCGGCGCCAACTCGGTTTATATATTTGATCAGTTCGGCAATGGCTATTATTCTACAGCAGGCGGAGGCATTCGGCTGAACGTGAAGGAGAGCTATGAGAAATGGCGAGAGCTCATTAATACTTCTGGCGGTGAAGCGAGACTGTTCAGCACGCAAAAATATACGAGCAATTTGCAGAGCGTCAAATATGCATTTACCGTCGTTCGCAAGGTGATTGATAAATCGCTTAAGCCTATCGGCATGATTGCGGTGGATGCGAATATTAGCGTCATTGAGGATCAAATGAGTGAGCTCGACAAGGTGACAAATGGAAAATCGGTCATTATCGATGAGCTTGGCAATGTCGTTTATGACAGCGACAAGCAGCGAATGGCCACAAACATTATGAGTGATCCTACGGTAGTCCAAGCAAAGGGCACGAAGGGGAGCTTTTATTTTGAGCGTGACGGTGTTAATCGTTTATACATTTATACGACCTCGCCCAATACGAAATGGAAGGTAATGACCTCCATTCCGGATAGTGAGCTGACGAAAGATGCCGTTGTCATTCGCAACGTAACCTGGATCGCTACAATTATTACGATTATCGTCGCGCTTTTTATTTCTGTTGTGTTTTCCTTTGCACTAACGAATCCGCTACGCAAAATGATGCGATTGATGAAGAACGTGCAGGAGGGTGACTTTAACGTTCAGTTTCAAGTGAAATATCGGGACGAGGTAGGACAGCTAGGCAATCAGTTCAACCGAATGATTGTCCGAATTGATCACCTCATTCAGGATATTTATTTGATGGAGACAAAGAAGAAGGAAGCTGAATTGCACGCGCTGCAAAGCCAGATCAATCCGCATTTCATGTATAATACGCTCGAATCGATCCGAATGGCGGCTGAGCTGAACGACGATCAGATCGCAGCCGACATGATTGCCATACTCGGGAAGCTGCTGCGATACAGCATAAGCGATTTGCATGAGGAAGTAACGCTGGAGAATGAGGTTCTGCATATGCGCAACTATGTGGAAATGCTTAATTATCGTTATCCGAACCGCTTCCATTTAGAAACGCATATAACCGATGACATGCTGAAGTATCCTATGATTAAGCTTGTGCTGCAGCCCATTGTCGAGAATGCGATTTATCACGGCATGGATGACAATAAGGCCTCGATGAGAATTGTGATGAGCAGCGAGCGTACGCCGCATGGTGTGCTGCTTCGCATAAAAGATGATGGGCTTGGCATGGATGAGGATACATTAGATCGCTTAAACCGTTCACTTACAGGATCGGAGGAAGCGGTCGTCAAGCGCAAATCAGGCGGAATCGGCTTGAAAAATGTAAACGAGCGTATCAAGCTCCACTACGGAAACGCGTATGGCTTGAAGGTGACCAGTGAACGGGGTAAAGGCACCGAGGTTATTTTACAGTTTCCACTATAAAGAGGGAGAGACGCTGCATGAACAAATACATTTGTATGCTGCTGCTTATTGTTCTTTTGTCCAGCATAGGCTTGACGGGATGCCAGAAGGCACAAGGCAACAGCGAAAAGGAAAAGGAGCCCGTTAGCAAAGAGGAACAAGTTGGTCAAAATGTGACGATTAATGTGATGACCAATCGTGTTGATCTGATGGAGAATGGCGTGTTTCAAAAATATGCCGATCAATTTGCACAGCTGAATCCTGGCGTAACGGTCAAGTTTGAGGGCATAACCAATTATGCCAGCGATATTATGCTGCGCTTATCCACTCGCAGCTTAGGCGATGTGCTGCTGCTTCCGAACAATATTAAAAATGAAGACTTGCCTGATTATTTTGAGCCGCTAAGCGACAGCTTGTTTGAGCATATTCATTTTGCAGACTTTAAAGCACATGCTGGACAACGCTTTGGTATTGCTACCGGCGCTTCCACGACAGGGATCGTATATAATAAGCAAGCTTTCAAAAAGGCAGGCATTACACAAATCCCAACGACCTTGGAGCAGTTCTATGCAGCATGCGAGAAGCTGAAGAAAGCCGGCATTGTACCTGTCTATCTGAATTATGGCGCTCAGTGGCCGCTTATGACTTGGGGCGAGGATCTAGTCAGCTATATGACTGGCAATGCCGACTATTTAAATAATATGGTCAACACGGACGAGCCGTGGACTATTGATAATGCATGGGGACAGTCAATTTCCATTGTCAAAACATTAATATCAAAAGGTTATGTGGAAAACCAATTGCTTTCGAATCAATGGGAAACATCCAAAAAAGAGCTTGCTGACGGTAGAGCCGCCATGTATTTAATGGGTAACTGGGTCATCAATCAAGTTATTGCAGCGGGTGCGAAATCGGAAGATATCGGCTTTTTCCCATTCCCTTACGACAATAGCGAGAAGCGCTTCTCGCCGCTAAGCCCGGATTGGTTTGTGGGTGTAAGCAAATTTAGCGAGAACAAAGAGCTCGCCGAGGCGTGGGTCAAATTTTTTGTAAACGAATCTGGTTATGTTGATGATTCGGGCTTCTTGCCTGTGATTGAGGATAAGCAGCCTTCCTTGCCGCAATTTCAACAGTTTCTATCGTTCAACATCGAATTTCTGGAGCGAAGAGTGCCAGACGACCTCTTGCTTGAAATTGCGAATACAGCTCAAATTGCATTTTGGTCCGGCGATTATATTCAAGAGTGGATTGCCTCTCCAGATTTGCAGAAGGTGTTTACCGAATACAATAGGCGCTGGAAAGAAGCGCGAACCATTACTGAAAGCTAAGGTGGACTACCGATGTCAAACAAGGTTACCATGCAGCAAATTGCTGATTATTTAAGCGTATCAAAGTTTGTTGTCTCGAAGGCGCTCTCTGGCAAAGGCGGCGTCAGTGAGGCAACACAGGAGCGGGTTATTCAAGCGGCATCGCAGCTGGGTTATTTTACGCAAAAGAATGCTTATGTGAAAACAATGAAGCTTGAGCAGCTTCCCAAAACGCCTGCCGCCCACAAACAATCGGTGCTTGTGCTTATGCCTAATATTCGCTTCCAAACGAAGGAGTCGCTGTATTGGGGAAGAATCCTCGATGGGATTGCTTCGCGATTGGAGAAAGATGGTTATGGCATGGTCATTGTGTCAGAGCAAAGCGTTGATCATTTCCTTCATTTCTTGAACCCGAATGGCATATTGGGGCTTATCGGCGTGGGAGAAATTTCAACTCCGCTGCTGTTAGAGGTGCATCGCATCGGCTTGCCAATGGTGCTCGTGGATCATGAGGATATGTTAATTCCTAGCGATACGGTGTTTACGAACAATTATGATTCTATGTATCGCTTGACGAAACATTTGATTGGTAAAGGACATACGCAGCTGTGCTTTATTGGGGATATGAATTATTCGCGGAGCTTTAAGGATCGGTTTCTTGGGTTCCGAAGTGTACTGGAGGAGCAGGCTCTGGTGGAGCCTAGGTTCCAAATGAGCAATGACTGTTATCTTCCCGTTGAAGGTTTTGAGCATGAGCAGTTTCAAGAGCCGATAAAACAGTGGGCAATCAAAAGACTCAAGGCAAAAACGATGCCAACGGCGCTTCTATGTGCAAATGACATGATCGGTATCGGTGCGATTGATGCCATGAAGGAGCTAGGTATAGCGGTGCCGGAAGAGGTGTCCATTACAGGCTATGACAACATTGACGATTCCTATCGCATGACACCTTCTTTGTCGACGGTGCATGTGCCTAAGGAAGCGCTTGGCAAGCGTGCGGTAGAGAGGCTGATTAGCAGAATAACGAACAAGCAGGAGCCGATGGAGAAGCTGCTTGTAGCTGGAGAGATCTTGTACCGAGAGTCAACGGCGCAGGTGAAAGCATGACTTAGGACATAGGTTGATGTATGAACAATGAGGTTTAAATGGATGAATTGCTTATGATTTGTCATATTGATAGCGATTTCGAATACAATTAAAAATATATATTGTATATATTATATATACAAAATTTGCGATATTCGACAAGAAAAGTGGTTGAAAACGCCCGATGTATAGGAAAAAAGCTGTGAATTAGCGTCTTCCTTAGTTCTAAAGAAGGGTAATTTACTTCATTCGACAAAGATGTGGGTATTGCCTAAAAAGAGGCTAACCTATATTATATATTACAAATATTAATATGGAGCTTGGTGATAGCAAATGAATTCAACAGTCCGTACGCCGCTTTACCAGAAAATCCAGGATTATATCCGCGAGTTGATTGCTACGGAAGGCTTGAAGGCGGGGGACCGCATTCCGACCGAAAAAGATCTAATGAAGTTGTTTAACGTCAGTAAAATAACTGTAGTGAATGCGATGGTCGGACTTGCGAACGATGGAATCATTTCAAGGGTACCGGGAAAGGGCAGCTTCGTCAGCAATGATGGGCCGGTAGAAGTGGATGAGACAGTGCCGGTTACGCCGACAGTTGGTTTAGAAAGAGCGGCAACCCAGAATAAAACGCGTATGATTGGTCTCGTTATGCCATCTATTTATGATTATTTTGCCATCCGTTTAGTTGAGGGAGTGCAGAGGGCGCTAAGAGAAAAGGGCTACCGAAGCATGATTTTGCTGTCTGAGGGCGATGTGGATAAAGAGAAAGAAGCGTTTAAGACACTAAAGGAATTCGGTACGGATGGTTTGCTTGTATTTCCCGTAGATGAAGAGAATTATAACGAAGAAATATTAAATATGAAGTTCAATGGCTACCCCTTTGTACTTATCGATCGTTTCCTGCCTGGCGTAGAAACCAATTATATCGCTGCGGATGGAAGGCTTGGAACAAGCCTTGCTGTCGAATATATGTGGGAGCTTGGGCACCGGGAAATTGCGATTTGCTCAGATTCTCCGCTGCAAACGGTTACGGTACAGGAGCGGATTGAAGGTTATATGGACGCTTTGAAAAACAAAGGCGCACTCATTAATCCGGCTCATATTATTACCGATTTTAATGTTGGTAGTCTTAAGGATGCGGAGAAGCACCCGTTATACCGCTATATTCGCAACCGAATGGCTACAGCGTATATTACGCTTAACGGAAGGCTGGCTGTTCGAATTTATCAAATGGCTAGGCAAGCGGGGCTTCGCGTGCCTGAGGATTTGTCTATTATCAGCTTCGATGACCCGACATCTATCGTAGATGAGTTCAGCTTGTTTACACATATCAATCAGTTTGAGCATGATATGGGTTATCGTGCAGCAAGCACACTGATCAACATTATTGAAAATGGGGTAGACCCAAACAATAGATATAGCAAAACGCTGCTTAATCCTGAGCTGGTTATCCGCCAAACGACTGGACCAAGACCAGTTCAATAATTGAATAAGCGATAAAATTGAGAATCTTTTCCGCTAAGGAAAAGATTTTTTTATTTATATATTGAATATATTGAATCTATATATTATATTATGAATAAGACGAATGTTTATAAAGCTTGGTTGCAAAAGTCATATAGCGAAGTTTTGAATAGTTTCGCGAGTACGATCTGAAAACGCTAACAATTTGAAGTCGATAGGCATGTATGGGAAAAAGCCTGTATGAAATATAGAACTGGATGATAAAGGAGACCTACAAATGCCATACGAAAAAGTGAGAACGGAGCAGTTGAAGTCGCTGTTGGACCGGTTGAAGGAACAAATCTACAAGCCGCTTACGGATTTGAGAGTAACCGCTTGGGTTACTGAGGAGCCGGTTTCTTACGAGGATAGGGAGTCAGGCCGGAAGATTGAACTCGCTGCGGGAGACCGTTGGGGAAATCTTTGGGACTGCGCTTGGTTTCACTTTAGCGGAAAAGTACCGCAAGAGGCGAAGGGCTCCAAAATTGTGCTTCTTATCGATGTGAATGGTGAGCTTTGTTTAGTAGATGAAGAGGGAACACCTACTCAGGGTTTAACGAATATAAATTCTGAGTTTGATTATAGCCTTGGCCTTCCTGGCAAACGTGTTGTACACATTAGTGAAAGCGCGCAGGGGGATGAAGAAATTGATTTGTGGGGCGATGCAGGCTGCAACGACCTGTTCGGTCGCTTCCGCAGCGGCACTTTGAAGGAAGCCCAAGTCGCAATCTGCCACGAGAATATCCATCAGCTTTATTATGACGCTGAGGTGCTTCTGGAGACGGCGGATCGTTTGCCTGAAGGGTCAGCACGCAGAGCACGCATTTTGCAGTCTTTGTATGAAGCCTCTCATATCCTTACATCTTTGAGTGAAGAAAGAGTAGCTAAGGCATCGAAACTGCTGCGTGAGCAGCTTGATAAACGCGGCGGAGATCCAGTGCTTACAATTAGTGCCGTCGGCCACGCGCATATGGATCTGGCTTGGTTATGGCCAATCCGCGAAACCATCCGTAAGGGAGCACGCACGTTTTCAACGGTGCTGCGGATGATGGAACGTTACCCCGACTACATCTTTGGAGCAAGCCAGCCACAGCTTTATGATTGGATGAAAATCCATTATCCGAAGCTGTATGCAAGCATCAAAGAGCGTGTGCAAGAAGGGCGCTGGGAGCTGCAAGGCGCGATGTGGGTTGAATCGGATACAAACGTACCTAGCGGAGAAGCGCTGATCCGTCAAATCCTTTACGGAAAACGGTATTTCCAAGCAGAGTTTGGTCAAGAGATGAAGTCGCTTTGGATGCCGGACGTATTTGGATACACAGCGAGCCTGCCTCAAATTTTGAAAAAATCAGGCGTTGATTACATGATGACGCAGAAGCTGTCATGGAGCATTTACAACCGTCATCCCCACCATACGTTCCACTGGGAAGGAATCGACGGCTCGCGTGTCCTGACTCATATGCCGCCTGAGGATACGTATAACAGCCCGGCTGCACCTCGTTCCATTGTGAAGGCAGAGAATGAATATATGGACAAAAACGTATCGGAGAATTGTCTCATGTTGTTCGGAATCGGCGATGGCGGAGGCGGTCCTGGCGAGGAGCATCTCGAGAGATTGCAGCGGGAGAAAAATTTACTTGGCCTTAGCCCAGTTGTTCAAGAGCATTCTTCACAATTTTTTGAGAAGCTTGCAGTTGGTTCTGATCGTTATCAAGTGTGGTCCGGGGAGCTTTATCTGGAGCGCCATCAAGGAACGCTGACCAGCCAAGCGCGCAATAAACGGTATAACCGTAAGCTTGAGAAAGCTTTGCGTGAGCTTGAATATGCAGCTGTCTTGGCTGAAAGAACAAAGGGCAAACCTTATCCTGCGCAGGAGCTGGAAACGATATGGAAAGAAGTGCTGCTCTATCAATTCCATGATATATTGCCAGGCTCCTCTATTAAACGCGTATATGATGAATCGCTGGAGAGATACGCTATACTGCTGGACCGTGTCGAGCAATTAATTTCCGAAGCTTACGAAGCGGTTGCACAATCCGTATCTGCTGAGAAAGGCTCTGAGGTAATCTTTAACTCCCTGTCATGGGATCGGGAAGAATGGTATGAAAACAATGGCGCATGGCAGCGGGTTCGTATTCCTGCTATGGGATATGCCGTTGCAAATGGTTCACTAGCGCTTGCTGAGACGGCAGCAGCTGAAGCAGAAATTGCAGCTGCCCGGACGCAAGAGAAAACAGCGGCAAATAACCTCTTTCCTGATATGAGGGCATCAGCTATCGATCGGATAATGGAAAATGATTTGTTATCGGTTACGTTCGCTGAAGACTTCACAATTATATCCATTATTGATAAAGAGCTTGGCCGGGAAATCATCCCGCATGGCCAGAAGGCGAATGAACTCAGCCTGTATCATGATGAGGGCGATGCATGGGATATTAAACAAGATTATCGCCTCTCGGGAGGAGTACCGCTTGAGCCAGCTGAATCATCAGCTTTCCAAGATGGACCAATGGTAGGCTTGCTGCTTGTATATCGGTTTGGTCAATCAACAATGACACAGAAGGTCATCCTGACTCAAGGCAGCCGCCGCATCGATTTCGTTACGAACGTTGATTGGAAGGAATCAGCGAAGATGCTGCGTACATCCTTCCCTGTCAATATTCGATCGGACAGCGCGAGCTGTGAAATTCAGTTCGGCTACTTGAAACGCCCTACACATCGCAATACACTGTGGGATTATGCGAAGGATGAAATTTGCGCTCATCAATGGATCGATCTTTCAGAGTCGGATTATGGCGTCGCACTTCTCAATGATTGCAAATACGGACATCGTGCTTGGCAGAATGTGCTGGATTTGAATCTTTTGCGCAGTACATCGTATCCAGATCCAGAAGCCGATCAAGCAGAGCATCAGTTTACGTACTCCTTGTACCCGCATAAAGGGGATCATGTTCAGGCAGAGGTTTATAAGCGTGGATATGAGCTTAACGTACCACTGCGTTCGGTAAGCATGGCAGCAAGCGACGAGGCACAGCATTTGCCAGCAGCAAAATCATTTTTCAGCGTTGACCATTCCAATGTGATGGTTGAAACGGTGAAGCAGGCAGAGGACGGGGATGATCTGATCATCCGTTTATATGAAACCGCAGGAACACATCTTAAGGCAAAACTCATTGCAGCTATGAACGAAGCGGATGCTTGGCTTACTGATTTGATGGAAACACCCATCGATAGAATCCATGCGGAGGAAGGGGCATACCACCTGGCCTTTACTCCATTTGAAATAAAAACGATCCGTTTGGCAAGGAGGTAGAGCATATGACAGAGTCTGTATTGTGGAAACGAATTTGGCGGCACAAACTATTTTATTTGTTTATGCTGCCCGGCATCATCTGGTTTTTCCTCTTTTCCTACGTTCCACTTTTTGGCGTACAAGTGGCATTTCGTGATTTCATGTTCTCTGGGGGCTTCACTGGAAGCCCCTGGGCAGGACTGAAATACTTCCAGCAGTTTTTCTCCTATTATCAGTCATTCGAGTTGATCCGCAACACGATTATCATCAGTCTCATGAAGCTTCTTATCGGATTTGCAATGCCTATATGTCTCGCAATCCTATTGAACGAGGTTCGCAACATTAAATTTAAGAAAACCGTGCAAACGCTTTCTTATTTACCGTATTTCGTTTCATGGATTGTCGTTGTTACGCTGATGCAGCGTCTTCTTACTCCATCTGGAGGTCCAATCAATGAATTGCTTGGTGTGTTTGGTGTAGAACCGATTCAGTTCTTGAACAATACAACATGGTTTTATCAAATTGTTGTAGGCTCAGATATTTGGAAAAACATCGGGTGGAACTCGATCATCTATATGGCAGCAATCGCCGGCATTGACCAGCAGCTTTACGAGGCGGCTAAGATCGACGGCGCTGGGCGCACTCGCCAAATGTGGCATGTAACGCTTCCTGGTATTCGCAACATTGCCGTTATTTTGTTCATACTCTCGGCCGGCAGCTTAATGAGCGCTGGTTATGAGCAGCTGCTCCTGCTGAACGGTCCGGCTACCGCCGCAATCGGCAGCGTACTCGATGTGCATGTTATCAGCTCCGGTATAGGTGAAGGCCGATTAAGTTATGCGGCTGCTGTAGGATTATTCCAGAGTGTCATTGCACTCATTCTCATCGTGACTGTCAACCGAATTGCTCGCAAGGTTAGCGACGTATCCCTGTTTTAAGGAGTGGTTTGATATGGCGAAAAGCCGATTTTCTATATTTAGCATTTGTAATTATATTTTCTTAACATTGTTCGGATTGTCGATGATCTACCCGTTTATTTACATTCTGGTCTACTCGCTCAACGATGGAAAAGATTCGATGATGGGTGCGCTTTATTTCTTCCCTCGTAAATTTACACTCGACAATTACGTAGAGGTTTTTGATAATGCCCGCATTTGGCAGGCCTACAAAATTACGCTGCTTCGAACGGTGCTCGGCACATTCCTGCACGTAGGTCTTTGTACGCTGATGGCTTATGCGCTTTCCAAAAAAACGCTGCCAGGAAGAACATTTTTTACGTATTACATCTTTTTGCCAACGATATTCAGCGCTGGATTCATTCCGTATTTCATCACTTTGCAGAAGCTGCATCTGATCAACAGTTTTTGGGTATATGTCATTCCGATGCTGTTCAATTTCATGCATATCGTCATTCTTCGAACGTTCCTGCAAGGCATACCGGAGGAGCTAGAGGAATCGGCACGAATTGACGGCTACGGTGACTTTCAAATATTCCTTAAAATCATACTACCGTTATCGGGTCCAGTTCTTGCGACTATCGCTTTGTTTATCGGGGTTTCGCATTGGAACGACTGGTTTACAGGCGCCTACTATGTGTCGGATAAAAATCTGATACCAGTTCAAACGCTGCTGCAAGAATTGCTGACCGAAGCGGAAGCGCTATCATCCTCCATGCAGAGAGCGGCGCAGCAAGGCGGTCAGACCGTCAGCGTCAATGTGGCTGGGGCAACACCGGAATCGCTTCGAATGGCTTTGCTCGTTATCACGGTGTTTCCGATCTTGTGTATTTACCCGTTTTTGCAGCGTTACTTCGTCAAGGGCGTTATGATTGGCTCGGTCAAAGGATAATCGTCCGCATTCGGGACTTTATCATATTTCATTACAGTTCACGGGAGGGTTTTTATGAAGAACAAAAGAGCAAAAAGCACTTCGTTGTTACTCGCAGTAACTCTGATGGCGGTTACGCTGTTTGGCTGCAGCAACAACAACGGTGGCGCCGTCAATAAGCCTTCGGACAACGCAGGCACAACTAACAGCGGTACAGAGCAAAAAGAGGTGAAACTCAAAGTTCTTCACAACTGGAACGGCTCCAGCGGCAGCGACACAGATACGACGGCGATCGAGAAGGTTATTAAAGAAAAAACGGGGATTACGATCGAGTGGGAATATACAAAGGGCAGTGAAGTTGAGAAAGTGAACACCATTTTTGCAACTCAAGATATGCCTGATATTTACACAGGTCCAGCTTGGGGCGGAGAGCTAGATGGAATTATAAAAGCAGCGAAGGAAGACCAATTGGTCGATCTTTCGGATAAGCTGGACAAATATCCAAATCTAGCAAAAGCGATTCAGAAAGACAATGTTCCGCCAGCGCTTTATGAGAAAGCTTTTGATGTGTATGACGGCAAGCAGTTCTTGCTTTACCAGAACCACCCTGCAACACCTGAGGATGCAATGGATTGGCTTTATGGCTTCTATGTCCGCAAGGATATTGCTGAGAAGGTTGGAGTAGATCCGCAATCCGTACGTACAAAGGAAGAGCTTTACAGCTTCCTGAAAAAAATTAAGGACGCTGACCTGAAGGAAAATGGCATGTCTGTTATTCCTCTCGGAGGCTTCCATAACGGCTGGGCTGTTGGTATTGGCAATACGATGTTCTATGGCTCTGGTTATGTAGATAAAGGTGATGGAACGCTGGAAAACAGCTTCTTCTCGAAACAATACGAGGATTATACGCTGTATTACCGCAAGCTGATCTCCGAAGGTCTGCTTGATCTTGAAGCGTTTACGCAAACCGATCCAATCGCGAATGAGAAAATCAAGCAAGGTCGTATTGCAGTGCTGGCTGCTCACTATCCAGCGATTCTCGATGCTTCCAAAGACTATGTGAAAGCGCATCCAGGCAGCGATTATATTCCAGTCGGCCCGCTTGAGCGTGCTGGTGCTGCTGCAGACCGTCCTGCTGACCTTTCTATTCAAGGAAACAACGTAACCGTTATTCCGAAAAAATCGAAAAACGTAGATGCAGCGCTTCGCCTGCTGGACTATCTTGCTTCTGATGAAGGTTTCCTTCTCGTACGTTACGGCATTCAAGGCGAACATTGGGATATGGAAAACGGCAAGCCTGTAGCCAAAAAAGAATGGTTTGATAAATTCTCAGCGGATACAACTGGCAAGATGAAGAAAAACGAAGGCATGGGCATTGGCCTTGAGAGCATGTCTGGCCAAGACCGCATCAACTCCGTTGGCGCTGGAGACATCTGGTCTGATCAGGATCGTCTGGCAGCGATGGATAATGCGCGTAAAATTTTACGTCCTAACGGTATTAGTGTTATTTCGGCATACAATCCTGGCGACGTTATGATTAAGTCTCCACAGTGGGAAATGCTGAAGCCATCCATGGACAAAATAGGCGACGTCTGGAAAGAAGCGATTTATGCGAAATCGGATGAAGCGGCACTAAAAATCATTAATGATCTTCGCGGTCAGATGAATAAAACAGGCTATAAAGAAGCAATGCAGTTTACTAATGACAACTTGAAAGGCAAGGAAGTAGCTTTGTTTGGAATGGCAAACTAAAGGAGGCTTCTCGCTTTGACGAAGGGTTTGGGACAACGAGCAGAGTGGACCGGTTTTCAGGAATCAAGGCCGTATGGCCCGAAGTATGATTTGCGGACCGATTTTGTCATGGTATACGGAATATCTGATGATTTGCCTGAGCGGATCGAAGGCTGGAGAAATGCCGGCTATAAGATTCATTTGATGACAGGTGTATCTTGGGGGGAGTATCAGGACTACTTGTACGGTCGATTCGACGGACGGGAGCACTGGGATGAAGCTCAAATGGACCGCAGCGGAAATCATCTGCTTCATGGCAAGGATGTTCCTTATATGGTTCCGACCATTGCCTTCGCTGAATATTTGGCTTCTCATATTAAACGGGCAATCGACTCTGGTGCAGAAGCGATTCATTTGGAGGAGCCGGAATTTTGGGCGGCATCTGGTTATTCCGATGCGTTCAAGCGGGAGTGGCTGAATTATTACGGGGAGGATTGGATTCCTCCCCACTCCTCGCCGGACGCTCAGTATAGAGCATCCAAGCTGAAGGCGGCAATGTACTATCGTGCGCTTGACCGGCTTTGCAGTCAAATGAAGGAATATTCGTTAGTAACCTACGGTAGAACGGTGCGTTTCTATGTCCCAACTCACAGCTTGATCAATTACACGCAGTGGAGAATTATTAGTCCTGAGGCGCTGCTCGTGTCGATGCCTGGCTGTGACGGTTTCATTGCTCAGATCTGGACGGGAACGGCTCGTACTCCGAACGTTTATAAGGGGCTGCGCAGAGAGCGAACCTTCGAGACGGTATATTTGGAATATGGAATTATGCAGGAGCTGACTCGTGGGACGGGGCGTGAAATGTGGTTCCTTCACGATCCGATTGAGGATAACCCTAGATACAGCTGGAGCGACTATCGTAAAAACTATCGTTCTACTGTTGTTGCTTCCCTGCTGCATCCTGAGGTGAAGCAATACGAGGTATGCCCATGGCCGCGCCGTGTATTCGAGGGCAGCTACCCGACTGAGGACGGGAAAGGAAAAGAAATGATCCCGGGTGACTATGCGACCGTGCTTCTGACGGTCATGAATGTGCTGCGCGACATGCATAACCATGATGAGGTTGCTGGAGACGACGCCTATACAGCTGGCATTGGCCTTTGCTTATCCAACTCTGCGATGTATCAACGCGGGGACGTTATCCGTGAAAACGAGCAGGAAGGCGAAGCTGCCAAATATGACGGAACGAGTTCAGCTGAAGAGCTGAGTGCAGAGCAGAAGGAGCTTCTTGACTGGTCATCCTTTTACGGACTCGCGCTTCCGCTCGTGAAGGTAGGCATTCCGCTTAGACCGGTACAGCTGGACAATATTTTGACCTTCCCAGGATATTTGGATCATTACCGAGTGCTGCTGCTCAGCTACGAATTTATGAAGCCGGAGCATCCGGGCATTCACCAAGCTATCGGACAATGGGTAAGGGAGGGCGGCATACTCATCTATGTCGGTGACGGCTCGGACCCCTATCATGAAGTACGGGAATGGTGGAACCGTGAGAACAGCCGCCGCTCTTACATGCGTCCGGAAGAACATTTATTCGAGTCGCTTGGCTTAGGTAGAAACCCGGAGCAAGGAGAGTTTACGGTAGGCAGCGGTGCTGTTTTATTTTACCGTGAGAATCCGGCGGAATTGTCCCGCTCTGAAGCTGGTGCAGCTCTTATACGGAGTGCTGTAAAAAGGTCGCTCGAGATCCGCGGAGAAATGGTTGATTATAAGGAAAGCACCTCGCTGCATATGAGACGGGGGCCTTATGTCATTACTCATGTGCTGGATGAGAGGGAAGCAGATGATTCAATCGTTCTTGAAGGATTGTTCGTTGATTTGTTCGAAGCGAGCATGCCTGTGAAACATTCCGTGGAAATCAAATCGGGCGAGGACAGCTTGTTGTTTGATTTGAACTACTCTGATAAACAGCAGGGGGAAACAAGTATTCTTGTTAGTTCATCTCGCATTCGTGAGGAGCTGTCGGCTGAAAACCGAATTTCCTTTGTTTCAGAGGCACCGCTGGACATCACGGTTAGTACGCGCCTGCGTGTACCAAGTGAGCCTAGCAGCGTCACAGCTGGTGATCAAGCGGCATCATACGAGTATGATGGAGAGTCAGGAACGGTGCTTCTTCGCTATCCAGGCATTCCGGAAGGAATTGCAGTAAGCGTGGAATGGTAATGCGATAACAAACGAACGATTGAAGGGGCTGTTCCACAGTGATGAACTCACTGGAGAGATAGCTCGATATGAATATTGAAAAAAATGGCGTCACAGAGACTTAATCCTGTGACGCCATTTTTCTATTTTGGTCTATTGATGTTTGCTTAAGCAAATGGTGGACAAGCGAATCTTGGCGTATGATCGAGGTGGGAAATGGAGCAATAAGCACGTATATGTTCTTACAGCGAGAGAAAGGGCTAGGTTTGTTGTCTGTAAGCACATATATGCGCTTATAGAGTAGCTGCGGCGTATGATTGAGGTAGGAAATGGAGCAATAAGCACGTATACGTATATGTTCTTACAGCGAGAGAAAGGGCTAGGTTTGTTGTCTGTAAGCACAAATATGCGCTTATAGAGTAGCTGCGGCGTATGATCGAGGTAAGAAATGGAGCAATAAGCACGTATATGTTCTTACAGCGAGAGAAAGGGCTAGGTTTGTTGTCTGTAAGCACAAATATGCGCTTATAGAGTAGCTGCGGCGTATGATTGAGGTAGGAAATGGAGCAATAAGCACGTATATGTTCTTACAGCGAGAGAAAGGACTAGGTTTGTTGTCTGTAAGCACGTATATGCGCTTATAGAGTAGCTGCGGCTTATGATCGACGTAAGAAATTGAGCAATAAGCACATATATGTTCTAACATCGAGAGAAAAAGCTAGGTTTGTTGTCTGTAAGCACGTATATGAGCTTATAGAGTAGCTGCGGAGTATGATCGAGGTGGGAAATTGAGCAATAAGCACGTATATGTTCTTACAGCGAGAGAAAGGGCTAGGTTTGTTGTCTGTAAGCACATATATGCGCTTATAGAGTAGCTGCGGCGTATGATCGAGGTGGGAAATGGAGCAATAAGCACATATATGTTCTTACAGCGAGAGAAAAAGCTAGGTTTGTTGTCTGTAAGCACAAATATGCGCTTATAGAGTAGCTGCGGCGTATGATCGAGGTAGGAAATGGAGCTGGAGCTCAGACAGAGTGAACGTTTTCGGACCTATAACTTACGAACCTAGTAGCTCTTATTTTAATCAAAAGTAATAGATTAAAAGTGCAACGAACTCCAGAATCGTTATTTCGAGAAAAATAGCTTATAACACCCAATTTACCATGCTATAACGTTCATATGATTCGTTAAAACTTAAGTAAGCTAGTTTTCATCACAATAAGAATAATGCAGTTAGTTAGAGAGTTGATCTTGGGATGTCTTGGAATGCCTTGATTTGTTATGCGCTGAAATGGCTGAAAAAAGATTGAGCAGTGGATGGGTACAAATCGCATAGAAACGGTTATACTTAAGCACTTGAACAACTCGGAAGCAATATTATTATACGATTAGGAAGCGATTTGATGATAAAAACCCAATCCAAGCTCAATCGGCAAAATGTGTTTACTGGTATATTATCTGCGATGCTGGCATGTACAGGCGGAGCCGTACTCATCGTTAGCAGCGCTGAAAAAGCAGGTTTTTCAACCTTAGAGCTCGTCGCGTGGCTGTTCGCCGTTTACTTTTTTGGCGGACTGCTGAACATAGCTTTGACATTGATTTATAAGATTCCGTTTGGCGGCGCGCATTCGATAACCGCCGTTGCTTTCTTAAGCACTTCTGCGACACAATTTACAGTGCAGGAGTTAGCTGGTGCGAGCATTATTTCCGGGATTATTATCGCTGTATTTGGTTTATCTGGTCTGTCCGATAAGCTGCTGGCTTTCCTGCCTAAGCCTCTGATGGATGCGATGCTTGCCGGTTTAATATTCAACCATATTGTAAAAATCGTTCCCGCGGTCAAGGATGCTCCCTTTGTCGGGTTTATGGCATTGGTCGGTTTTTTCTTATTTCCCCGTTTATTCAAGGGCTTTCCGCCCGTGCTCGGCGTCGTTTGCATGGGGCTGCTTGCTCTATGGATTGGCTACGATTTGCCTCCAATGGAGGTGCTGCCGTTTGCGCTGCCGCATGTGGTGAGCCCTGAGTTTTCGATTAATGGGCTGTTATCGTTAGCTATCCCTTTGTCGATACTCGTGCTTAGCAACGATTTGTTTGTAGCTTTGGCAGCACTTCGCAAAAATGGCTATGAGCCATCCGCTTCCAAGACGATTACAATAACTGGTTTTGCTACGACTGCTGTAGCGTTTCTTGGCGGTCATAGTGTAAATGTTGGCGGAATGATGAGTATGCTGTGCAGCAGCGAAGAAGCTGGTGCAAAGGAATCTCGTCCTTATGCAGCGATTGTCTCGGGTATATTAGTGGCGCTGTTTGGATTATTTGCTTGGAAGGTTATTGCCTTTATTAATATTCTTCCGTCTTCATTTATTTGGCTTCTAACGGGTTTTTCATTGATGGGGGTATTCATTCAAAGCCTTCAGTCAGCTTTTTCGGAATCTGCCTACCGCTACTCAACGGCCTTTACATTTGCAATTGCGGTAGCAAATGTCGCCTTTCTCGGCGTTTCTGCGCCTGTTTGGTGCTTGGCAATCGGCATGGTTACGATGAAATTGCTGGGCGAGGGAACACGCAGCAATAGCAAGGATGCTGTTCGTCAAAATAAATAGTAATAAAAGGGGACGATTATTCCCACGGAAACTTCGTCAGCAAAAAGTCTGCAAACTTTTTGCTCTCTTCTCTGCGCTGCTTCCTCATTGCCGTTCTATGCTCGGCTGTTTCATATAATTTAATTTCTTCTTCCGTTTCAGGGACAATACGAGGTACAAGTATTGTCTTATTTTGTTCATCAAGGGCAACGAAAGTAAGAAAAGAGGTTGCTGCTATTTTTCGCTCGCCGCTTCTTAAATCTTCTCGTATCACTTTCACAAAAACCTCGATTGAACTTTTGCCCGTCCAAGTAACGAAGGACTCTAGGGAAACGGAATCTGTTGGCCGGATTGGATGCAAGAAATCAACGGAATCCGTCGAAGCGGTTACCGCGGTAACTCTGCATAATTTGGAAGCGGATATCGAAGCAATATCATCGATATAAGACATAAGTTTGCCGCCGAACAACGTATTGTGATTGTTTACATCGGTTGGGAATACTCTTGAAACCTTAAAGGATCGCGTTTCTTTGACATATTTAATTTCCAAAGCATTCACACAACTTTCTAGAAAGTGGCTGATCTTTGGGTATTTTCTCCCCTTTATGGATAGGTTATGCTTCTAAAATAAAACTTAAAAGGGTTTCACATATTATGCTTGATTAGTATGTGGAACCCTTTATATATAGTTACTCTTGGCTGAGCTTTAACAATTGATCATTAACATTTTCGGTGCTTAATTCCCCGTGATAACAAACAACGGATGCAATATTTTCTTTGAAATCTCCATAATAGCGAGCCTCCGTAAAATTAGATTTATATGGATGTTATTATGCAGGTTTAGTTGATGTCAACATCCTCTAATAACATCGCAGTGACGTGGTAGTTGAGATTTTTTTTCGCAAAATGAACTTTAATAGCCTCTGTGATCTCTTATCTATGAAAGGGGGGAGAACATGAATGTAAGCCGTCTTGTCAAACAAGCTCAAAAAGGCAACAAAGAAGCTTTATTACAACTAATCATAGCCGATCAGGACGCTTATTATCGTCTTGCCTACAGCTATTTGAGAAATGAGCATGACGCGATGGATGCCATGGCAGACATGATTGTTACGCTTTATGAAAAGCTGGATCAATTGCAAAAGAGCGAAGCCTTCTACAGCTGGAGCAAAACCATTCTCGTCAATCGTTGCAAAAAACTGCTCCGCCAAAAAGAACGATTTGTTCCACTGGGAGACGAGGGTGAATCATCTTTTGCTGGATTAACTGAAGATAATCCTTACCGCAACACGGAGTCTGAGATGAACATGCAGGTGCTGCTCTCGAATCTAAACGCACAGCAGCGGGAAGCTATCGAGCTTCGCTATGTACATGATCTTCCGTATCAGACGATTGCGGACATGACCTGTTCGCCGATTGGAACCATCAAATCAAGAATTTCGCAAGGCATACAAAAACTGAAAGCGATGATCGGAGGGGATCGTAATGAAAACGATCGAGGAGAGATTGCAGGAGCACAGACAGACCTTGAATATCGTGCAGGCACCGTCAGGACTTGAGGACAGGCTTCGAAATGCTCTTGAGCATGTTCCTGCTAAGAAAAGAAAGCTAAATAGAGCGATGACATGGGTTGCAGCATCAGCTGCAGCACTCCTTCTGATTGTCGGAACTTATCAATATCCTGCATTCGCTTATTACGGAGGCAAGTTGTTTAACAAAATCGAGCTGAACTCTCTTAGCTTCTCTGAAGTGGCGGAGCAAGGCTATGGACAATCGGTCAACAAAAGCAAAACGCTTGAGGACGGTACTGTCATTACCATCAACGGGGTTATTGCTGACGATAACGCTTTGCTCATGTATTATAGCATTGATAGACCCGAAGGCTCTGTATTTACTGACAATAGTTCACTACGTTATAACGTAGGTCAAATGGAAGGGTTTTTAACGGATTCCGATCCCAAAGAAGGAAGCGGCAATTATAGCAAAGATGAGACCCAGTATGAGGGTATCTATAAATTTGAACCGGTTAGTCCATTCTCTAGAACTTTAACCGTTACATTTAGTGAGTGGCTAGAAAATGGGGAACGGGCATCTTACCCAATCTCCTTCAAGTTTGAAGCGAATAAAGCGATGAAAAGCATGCTTAAAGAGGATATCTCAAAATCCGTTTCGGTCGATGAGGGATTGGTCCACTATGACGCCATCACAGCTTCACCTACTTCTACCATCGTAAAGGGACATTATGAAATGAATGATGGGGGATACCCGAGGTTCTCAGGTATAACAAAGCTTTATGTAAATGGAACAGAAGTGAAATCATGGGGAATGCAGTCGGATCATTCGGCTGAAAAGGGCAAGGCGGCATTTGAACTTGAATTTGATGTGCTGCCTACAGACAAGCTGGAAACCATCGAGCTCGTACTTGAAAATTTTGCTGGCTATCAGAAAATAGAAGAACCGATCTCCTTAGCTTCACCATCAGATCTGTCCATAAAAATTGGGAATGAGAAATTATGGATTCGCAGCGTTACAAAAACCGATACAGGTTATGATATTGTTATCGCCAGAAAACAATTTACAATCTTGGAAACGGAAAACTTATCTGTTCAATCGGGTCATAGTGTAGTTCCCGTCTCATCCATTTCCTCATCACGCCCGTGGGATTTGAAAAATGGCAACATCTTGTGGGAGCAGACGTTTTCTTTTAACACGGAAGAGGAACCGGCACAGCTGCTGCTTAACGGATTTTCCTATATTAAAACCTACGATAAGACCATCTCTATTCCTATGGAAATCAAAAAGTAATTTGTATCAAACAATAAATGAAAAAGGGCTTCTCAAAAGCAGAAATGCTCTCTGGGAAGCCCTTTCCTTTAGGCTGGAAAGACTTAAAGTTTCTTGCTTGGTGAAGCGGATTATAGCTGCAAGTTGCGATCAATTAAAGCGATGCGCTGCTCTACACATGCGAAGGAGCGAAGCGGATCTTCCGGTGTGTTTAAGCAATAGTCGAGCAGTTGATCAACGGTAGTTGCAGCAACGTGACAGCGTGTGTCGGAGGAAGCGTAGTAAATATAGACGTTGCCGTTATCTTGTGCGATAACACCGTTGCAGAAAGCTACGTTCGATACGTCGCCGACACGTTCAATGCCTTCTGGCGCAAGCAAGTGGCCGCCTGGACGATGCGTTACTTTGTTAGGCTCCTGCAAGTCGGATAGGAATGCATAAAGTACATAACGCAAGCCAGCCGCAGTGTTGCGAACACCGTGAGCAATATGAATCCAGCCTTTGTCCGTCTTAATTGGAGCGGGACCTTGACCGTTTTTCACTTCTTTAATTGTATGATAATGGCGTTCATCAATAATGATCTCACGCTCTACAACTGCGTTCTCGATCGTATCGGATAGTCCCCAGCCAATGCCGCCGCCTGAACCCGTATCGATGAAGCCGTCCTGTGGACGAGTATAGAAGGCGTATTTTCCGTCTACAAATTCAGGGTGAAGCACGACGTTGCGCTGTTGGTTGGACGCTGTTTTTAGATCGGCAAGACGCTCCCATTGCTTCAAATCCTTCGTTCTTACGATACCGCATTGTGCAATCGCGCTCGACAGATCTCCTTTTGGAGCGGAAGGGTCTTTTCTCTCTGTGCAGAACAGACCATAAATCCAGCCGTCCTCATGTTGAACGAGGCGCATATCATAGACGTTAATATCGGGATCGCTTGTTTCTGGAAGCAAAATAGGGTGGTTCCAGAAGCGGAAACCATCAACGGGGCTGTCACTCTCTGCAATGGCAAAAAATGATTTGCGATCATTGCCTTCAACGCGTGCTACGAGATGGAATTTGCCATTTAAGAAGATTGCGCCTGGATTGAATACGCAATGAACGCCGAGGCGCTCCATGAAATAAGGGTTCGTCTCAGGATTAAAATCATATTTCCAAATCAGCGGAGCATGTTCTGCTGTTAGAACAGGGTGTACGTAACGATCAAAAACGCCGTTGCTAACTTCTGCAGGCTCGTTTTTACGCTGTACGAGCTCCTCATAACGGTCCGTTAGCATTTGCTTGCGTTCATTAAATTTACTCATTGAATATACCTCCATTAGTGTGAAGTTGCTGTACCAGACAAGCGTTCGATCATTTCAAAGCATGCACGACCATTATGATACGGGCATTTCCAAGGGCTAACCTTTTGTAAATTATCGCTTGGAGTTCCATCGCGAGTTACGCTCCAGTGCCATTCGCCATACTGTTTGTCGACGATGAAATTTTCAATGAACTGCCAAGATTTCAAGGCAGCCTCAACGTATTTCTCATCGCCCGTCATTTGATAAGCATTATAGAAACCAACAACAGCCTCTGCTTGCGGCCACCAATCCTTGTGTGAATCGATGATCCCATCAGGACCTGCCTCATTAAGAAGACCGCCGTCCTCGTCAACGCCTTCATTCAGTGTCGCTTCTGCCATTCGAATAGCAATAGCTTTGGCTTCAGCCAGCAATGCTGCATCTCCAAGCACCTCAGCCGCCTCGACTAGCAGCCAGCTGCCCTCGATATCGTGACCGTAAGAAATGTGCTCGGATCTGCCGTTCCATTTTTCATCAAAGAAAAGGATAAAGTGCGCGTTATCTGGATTAATAATATGTTTAATCGTGATTTCGATTAGTTCTCTCAGCTTGGCATGCAGCACATCCGACTTCCATACCCGGTAAAGGTTCGTATAACCCTCCATGATGTGGAGATGAGTATTCATGGATTTCTTCTCATTCAAATCCTTTTCACTCAGGCTATTATCGTCGGTTTCCTGCCACTCGCGTGTAAGAGCCTCGAAATAACCTTTATATTGCTCGTCGTAGCTATATTTCTCAAGCGTATGAAATAGTGAGATCGCTTTCTGAAGCGCAGCTTCAATTCCGGTAGCGCGGTAATACTCGGAGTAAGCATAAATAGCAAAGGCTTGACCATATACTTGCTTTTTCGTTTCGGCTGGGCTGCCAGCTGCGTCGACCATCCAGTATAATCCGCCGTATTCTTGATCTACAAAGTATTTATTTACATATTGATAGGCACGGTCAGCCATTTCGAGATAAGCTTCATTGCCAGTCATGCGATAAGCGGAGGCAAAGGTCCACAAGATACGTGTGTTAAGCACCAGGCTTTTGCCAGCTTCATCGTTAACGGTTAGATCTCTGCTGATATTGCCGTAGAAACCGCCTTTTTGCTCATCGATCGTATGATTCATCCAAAAGCCGAGAATGTTAGATTCCAGCTCCTGCTTGATGCTTGCCAGCCACTGCTCGTTATTTACGTTCATTCGCCCAAACCTCCGTCAATCGATTCAGCTATTTTGGCTGCATAATATTGACGAACGGTTTGTTCTGCTTGCTTGCCATACATACAATAATCGTCGTTAGCACTCGCATCGGCCTCTTCATATAGTCTCGCTGGCCAATCCCAAAGCATAAAGCCGCCAACCCAATCACGTTTGTCCGTATGGGAGAACATCGTCTCGTAGAACTGACGCTGAACCTCTTCGCTTGGCGCGCCTGCAAGTCCCCAATCGTTCGGAATATACTGCGAGCCTTCGCGGCTAGGACAGCCTGCTTCCATGAAGAAAAAAGGCTTGTCGTATTCGGATAAGACCTTTTCAATCCGGTTCAGCTGCTCTTCCCAAGCATCGATGGGGTAGTAGCCGCTGGAAGAAATGACATCAACAGCATCCCACCATTTAATTTGGCCTTCTTGATATTTGTCGCAGTTGTACGTAACGATGCCGGAATAAACTTTGCGAACTTCTGCGATGAGCGCACGCCATTCCGTTTCTCTGCGATCGGTTTGTACCATTTCGCATCCAACACAAAACATTTCACAACCTGTTTCTTCGGCAATTTTGGCATAGTGCAAAATGAATGTGGTATAAGAAGCAAACCAATCAGACCATTTTGGCTCGCAAGGCACATCGAGATCAAAGAAATTAATATGAGCACGCCATGTGCCATCCGCACAATTGACGACCGGCTTCAAACAAACGTTAAGGCCTAGTTCTTTCGCTTTGTGAATGGCACTAAGAACTTCCTCATCGGTAACCGTAGGCGCCTCGCGAAACTTAATTTCGGTGGAGTGGGCATGATCTTGAAGTGCGCCAAGTGCAATAGCTGTCCAGTTCACGCTTAACCGCTCGGCCATTAATTCCATCGAACGATCCGCTTTTTCCCCAGTCCATGTGCCTCGAATACCTGTCCAGCCCCATGTCATTCCGCCTATATAGGCTGCTTTCGTTGTCATTGGGTCGCCTCACTTTAGTTTTGGTATTTTTGTTATTGCTAATAATATTTTTGTTATATAACAAGTAAACATGATTCTAGTCTTGTTTGCAATACCTTTCTTGAAGAGCAGGCAACTTCATAAAATTGCTTCATTTAATAACACGGAAAGCGGCATGTATATGCACAATAATGAGTGAATATGCGTGAAAAAGCGTTTTCACAAAATGACAGTTGAAGACTATAAATCATATTTTAAACCATTTTAGAACCACATTTTATGAGGTATTATCGAAATGTAAGCGGAATCAAAACAAGCTGAGGGGGATTTAGAAAATGAAAAAAAACATTTCGTTAGCAATTGTTTCTGTAATTATGCTAACATCGTTAGCTGCATGTGGTGGGAATAACGCAAGCACGAATACACCTACGAACAAGCCGAGCACGGATAACACCGCAACAAACAAACCGGAAAACGGTGGAACAGAAGAAACATCAACGATTAAAGGTGAAGTCGTATTCTTAACAAACCGTACTGACATGATTGACAAACAGTACGTCGACTACGAAAAACGTTTTGAAGACAAATACCCTGGTGTCGATCTAAAATTTGAAGCCATAACGGACTATGATAAAACGTTGAAAATCCGCATCGCTTCCGGAGACTTCCCTGATGTCGTATTTGTACCAACGATTCCAAACGCAGAGCTGCCTAATTATTTCGCTCCGCTTGACGACATTGCATTCTCAGGTGAAATTCATTTCAAGGATTTGAAGGCGCAAGAAGGCAAAATGTATGGTGTATCCTCCGGCGGATCGACAGTCGGTATCGTATACAACAAGAAAGCTTTCGAGAAAGCAGGCATTACAGCTCTTCCAAAAACATACGACGAATTTCTAGCTACATCGCAAAAGCTTAAAGACGCAGGCATCGTGCCGCTTGCATCAAACTTCAAAGATAAATGGCCGCTTGATACTTGGGTATACGATATTCCAACGCTAATCGGCGGAGCTTCTGATCACCAAAACAAACGTGCTGAATCCGAAACACCGTACACGCTTGACAATGCTT
Source organism: Paenibacillus sp. NRS-1760 (assembly GCF_050467785.1). NCBI lineage: Bacteria > Bacillati > Bacillota > Bacilli > Caryophanales > Paenibacillaceae > Paenibacillus > Paenibacillus sp. NRS-1760. The sequence goes on from NZ_JBITPK010000014.1 coordinate 340,797, forward strand.
ACGGCAAATCATGGGGAATTCTTCGTGAGCTGTACACAAAAGGTTTCCTAGAAACAGACGTGAACTCGACGAACTGGGAGCAATCGAAAAAAGACGTAGCAACCGGCAAATTCGGTATGTATCTGCTTGGCAACTGGGTAATTAACCAAGTAATTGAAAACGGCGCTCCTGCTGAGGACATTGGCTTCTTCCCATTCCCGGTCGACAACACTGGCGAAGCGAAAGCACCGCTTAACCCGGATTTCTTCTATGCAGTTAACAAAAACGGCAATGTTGAAGCAGGCAAAGCATTCGTACAATGGATGATCGAAGAATCCGGTTATGATGATTTCGCAGGTTTCATTCCAACTTTGAAAGCCAAAGAATCGAAGCTTCCACAGCTTTCGGAATTCAACAGCTTTACCCCTAAATTTTTCGAGCCAGCTGCACCAGTAGATGCAGCGACAGAAATTCAAAACAAAGCTCAGCTTGATCAAGCTGCAGTTGTACAAGAATTCGTATTAGCTAAAGACCCGCAAAAGGTATTGGATAAAGTGAACACAGCGTGGGCGAAAGCGAAAAAAGATTTAGGATTGTAAGGGCTGCGTGCAGGATGAATTACCTTTAACGGTTGTCTATCCTGCACCTTCCGATTAGAAAGACGCAGGGAGGATGGGGTTGTCTCATGTTTAGCAGATTGCCTTTTAAAACACAGAAGAACTATGTCATTATTGGCTTCGTCGCATTGCCGCTGCTGCTGCTGCTGACATTCGCCTATTATCCGGCAATGGAACTCATTCGATTAAGCTTTACGAGCTGGGACGGCTTAAGTCAAAACAAACCGTGGATTGGTTGGTCGAACTACAAGGAAGTATTTTCAAATCCAGCTATTTTTGGTGTCTTTAAACATAACTTTGCCTATTTCGCTGTTGGAATTGTACAAAATATCGCCGCGATTTATTTCGCAGTGGTGCTGAACAGCAAGCTGAAGGGAAAAAACTTTTTCAGGCTGCTGCTTTTTTTACCGTACATCCTAAATGGCGTTGCTGTAGCATACTTATTCGGTTACGTATTCGATACGACAAACGGATCATTAAACTATTTGCTAGGACAGCTCGGCTTTGATGCACTCTCCAAAACAAGCTGGCTCGGCAGTGGATCGTTTGTAAACTATACTCTTGCTTCAATTGGCTTCTGGCGCTTTATGGGCTTCAATATGGTCATTTATTTGGCGGCGCTTCAATCGATTCCAAGTGATATTTACGAAGCGGCATCGATTGACGGGGCAAACGGCTGGCAAAAATTTATTAGCATCACGCTGCCGAACATTTATAAAATTATCGAGCTCAATTTGTTCCTAACGGTCACCGGGGCTTTAGAGGTGTTTGATCTGCCTTATATTTTAACCAAGGGCGGGCCGGCAGGATCGAGTGAAACCTTCGTTATGAAAATTGTTGAGACCGCCTTTCAGTTCAACAACTATGGTTTGGCATCCGCAATGAGCGTCGTCTTGTTACTCTTTGTTGTCATTGTATTATCGATTCAGCGGTTTTTGTTGAAAGGAAAGGGGGAATAATCGATGAATAAATCCAATAAGCTTTGGGACACAATCAAGTATTTAAGCCTTCTATTGGCTGCGTTTGCGATTTTGTTCCCGCCTTATATCATCGTCGTCAATGCCTTTAAGACGAAGGATGAATTTCACACGAAATCGACGATCGCTATGCCGGATAGCTTTCTTTATTTTAAAAACTTTGCGCAAGCCTTCAAGCAGGCGGATATGCTCCATGCGTTCGGGAATACGCTGTTCATTATCGCGATCACGCTAATTTTGAACATATTGATCGGATCGGCGTTCTGTTATGCCGTTGGGCGCTTCAATTTCAAATTTAAAGGCCCGTTAGTAGGCTTGTTCCTATTCGCCACGATTATTCCAGCGATTACAACGCAAGTCGTCAACTACAAAACGATTCAGGCGCTTGGCCTAACGAATAATTTGATGGGACCTGTACTAATCTATGTAGGCGCAGATATTTTGCAAATCTACATTTATCTGCAATTCATTAGAAATATCCCTTATGAATTAGATGAAAGCGCGATGATCGAAGGTGCTTCATTGATTCGTATTTTCCGCTCCATCATCTTCCCGCTGCTTGCGCCAGCGACAGCGACAATCATTATTTTGAAAACAATCAGCATCTATAATGACATGTTTATTCCGCTCCTGTATCTGCCTAGGGCCGAACATGTCGTCGTATCAACGTCACTCATGCGCTTCTTCGGGGTCAACAGCGGGGACTGGCAAATGATATCCTCAGCCATTCTTATCATTATGATTCCTACCGCAATTCTTTATGTGTTCTTGCAAAAATATATTTTCGCGGGTGTGACAAGCGGTGCGGTTAAATAAACCGTCCGCTTTCTTTTCATTGCAGATGTACCGATTTTAGCACAAACTAGAAGAGGAACACGCGGGGAGGAGCGAGCAGGATTGTTGAACATTATGATCGCGGATGATGAAGAATTTATAAGGCTGGGTCTAGAAAAAATATTAACGAAAATGGATTTGGACATTAAAGTTATCGGCTCCTACAGCAACGGAATGGACGCTTGGGCGCAAATTTCGAAGCTCAGTGAAGGCGAGCTGGATGTGCTGATTACCGATATAAAGATGCCGATGATGGACGGTTTGCGCCTTATTGAGCACTTGCGCGATAAGTCGATTGATACGATTGTGCTCAGCGGATTTAGTGAATTTGAATATGCGCGCAAGGCTCTTCGCTCGGGCGTCCGGGATTATTTGCTCAAGCCCGTGGACAAGGCGAACTTGTACGACATACTGGTTAAGATTGAGCAGGAGCGCAGCGAAAACGGGCAAACATCGGAATCAACGCTATCTGCTCCAGCACAAGAGACGATCTCGAAGGAAAAAGAGCATCATGTTATTGAGCAAATGAAAACGATTTTGGAGCAAGAATACGGCAAAAACTTCGAAATGGAGCGTATCGCTGACACCGTCGGCATGAGCGCCAATTATTTGAGCCGCTTATTTAAGCAGGAGACGGGCATGACGCTGACAGACTATTTGATCGACATTCGGATAGAGAAGGCAAAGCAGTTTTTGAGCGATCATCCAAATTTGAAAAATTACGAAATATCACAGCTGGTCGGCTATAGTGATCCAGTTTACTTTAACAAGCTTTTTAAGAAAATGGTCGGTGAAACGCCTAAGGATTATAAAGCTAAGCACCACTAGTATTAAAGAGCAAAATTGAATATAAGAAGTGCAATATCGCACATTTACAGGAAGGTGGAATGAGCGTAAGATGATGCGGTAGCTTGCCGGATTTAGAATGGTTGGACAGCATGCAGAGCTGCAGAAGGATGGAGAGAGAAATGTCAGAGAGGGTTGTAAAAACTCAGCTTGGTGCTGCAAAGGGACTAGCGAGCACATTTGAAAACGCGGCACTAGAGGAAAATGCCAGCCCGTTGAAGTTTTTATTGTCATTATACAAAGGCAACTTTGCCAATCTATTGATTTCATTATTATTTTTGTTCATCAAAAGCGCGCCAATTTATGTGCTGCCAATTGTAACAGCTAATATTATCAACATTGCGACGAATCCAGCAAAATATCCGCTAAGCGGCATTTGGATTAACTTTGTTATTATTTTGATCGTTATCCTGCAGAACATACCAACCCACGCCGCTTACATTTCTTTTTTGAGCCGTGCGGTAAGATATGTAGAAGCGGGACTTCGCAGCGCGCTTGTGCGCAAGCTGCAGCAGTTGTCCATTAATCAACACAGGGAACTGCCTGCGGGCAAGCTGCAATCGAAAGTGCTGCGCGATGTCGAAGCGGTTGAGATGATGTCAAAGCAGTTCATGATTGCTTTGGCGCCGGCTGTCGTTAACATTATCGTATCGTTTATTATAACGCTGAACAGCAGCTGGATTGTGTCGTTGTTTTTTATACTGACCATTCCAATGTCCATAACGATCGTAACGATTTTCAGGCGCAAAATCCGTAAATCGAACAAGGAATTCCGTAAAGAAATAGAACAAATGTCCTCTCGCGTGTCAGAGATGGTCGAGATGATTCCGATTACGCGCGCACACGGCTTGGAGAAGGTAGAGATCGCACGTATTGACCAGACGCTGAACAACATTCAAGGCAAAGGGTATCGGCTGGATTTGGTGGAGGCGTATTTTGGCTCAACAAACTGGGTGACGTTTCAAATTTTCCAGGTGCTTTGTTTAATTTTCACGGCATACTTAGCTTACAATGGGCAAATTCAGGTTGGCGACGTCGTTATGTACCAAGGTTTTTTTGCGATGATTTTGGCTTCCGTTACTGGTCTCATTAACATTTATCCGCAAATTGCAAAAGGTCTTGAATCGATTCATTCCATTAAAGAGATTTTGGTATCGACCGATATTGAAAATAATAGCGGTAAAAGAAAAGTTGCCGATGTACGAGGCGAATTTTCTTTCGAGGGTGTAGAGCTTTCATATCCGGGCAGTGAACATCATGTGCTTGAGGATGTTACCCTCGAAGTTGAAGCAGGGGAATGTATTGCATTTGTTGGCGCATCCGGCGCAGGCAAATCAACAGTGCTCAATCTAGTTATCGGCTTCCTGCAGCCAACGGGCGGGAAAGTGCTGATGGACGGCATTGATTTGGCGGACATTGATCTACGCAGCTATCGCAAGCATTTGGCGGTCGTGCCGCAAACGAATATTTTGTTCTCAGGTACGATTCGAGACAATATTACGTATGGCCTTCGCGAAATTACTGATGAACAAGTGAATCGTGTTGTTGAGATGGCTAACCTATCCGAGTTTATTGGGCAGCTGCCGGACGGCCTCGACACAATGGTTGGCGAACATGGCGGCAAGCTGTCTGGCGGCCAGCGTCAGCGGATTGCGATTGCACGTGCGCTTGTACGCGAGCCAAAAATTATTATTTTGGATGAAGCCACCTCAGCACTCGACAACGAGTCAGAATTTCATGTTCAGAAGGCGATGCAGGAGCTGATTAAAGGCCGCACGACATTTATTGTCGCTCACCGCCTGTCGACGATTCGTGATGCGGATCGTATTGTCGTCATGAAGCATGGACGTATTGTTGAGGTCGGCACTTTCGATGAGCTGATGGCAAGCAAAGGCGAGTTTTATAATTTGAAGCAGCTGCAGCTCTAGAAGAGGCAGGTCTGCTTCTGAAATGGCGGTTAAGGCTGATCGGGTGTTTTTACCCCGGTCAGCTTTTTTTTGGCTTTACGCTTCCAATCACGAGCGCCGTTTGTATCGTAATGTTCATATTTTTATAGAAGATATGAAAATTGTTTTATGATATGAGAAATAGTAATGCCTTATAATGTGAATATCATATCCATTAATAGTGATGAGGTGCGTGATTTTATGCGAAAAAAGCTAGTATATACGCCGCCGGCCAACGGTTACCCGGAGTGGAACAATAACCCTGAGATTTATCGTTTGAACCGTATGGATGCGCATGCTTCGTTAATGCCCTTCGATACGATAGAGGAGGCATGGGATGGCGATCATAACAAGTCTTCGAATTATTTGTCGCTGAACGGCCAGTGGAATTTTGCATTTGCAGAGAATGCCGAATCACGAATCGCCAACTTTTATGAAGCTGATTATGATCATAGCCAGTGGGACAGCATTACGGTTCCCGCGCATTGGCAGCTGCAGGGCTATGATTATCCGCAATATACGAATGTTAGATATCCTTGGGATGGCAACGAGGACATAAAGCCGCCGTTTGCCCCTACTGCATATAATCCAGTTGGTTCATATGCTCGTACTTTTACAGTACCTTCCGAGTGGGATGGTAAACCTGTATTTATCAGCTTCCAAGGCGTGGAGTCGGCTTTCTACGTATGGCTGAACGGAGAGCTTGTTGGTTTTAGCCAAGATACGTTTACACCCTCCGAGTTCGATCTAACCCCTTACCTTGCAGTCGGTGAGAATAAGCTGGCCGTAGAGGTTTATCGTTGGAGCGACGCAAGCTGGCTGGAGGATCAAGATTTTTGGCGAATGAGCGGTATTTTCCGAGATGTCTACTTGTACTCCACTCCAGAGGCACATATCTATGACTATTTTGTACATACAGAGCTTGATGAGCAGTGCCTTGACGCAGATCTGATTGTTGATGCGAAGCTGCTTAACTATTTTTTAAGGCCAATTGGCGAAATAACGCTAGAGGCAGCGCTATATGATGTGAATCGAGCTGCCGTATTTCCAAGCCCGCTGACGATCCAAACGCAGGTGGAAGGTGAGGATCTTACTTCTGTTCAACTGCGCGCCGCTGTTTCAAATCCGCTCAAATGGAGTGCTGAGCAGCCGAATTTATATACGTTGATACTTAGCTTGAAATCAGAGGACGGCACGCTGCTTGAAGCGATAAGCTGCAAGGTCGGTTTCCGCAAGTTTGAGATTAAAGATGGCCTAATGCAAATCAATGGACGCCGGATCATGTTCAAAGGGGTAAATCGCCACGAATTTTCATGCGATACAGGCCGTGCGATTAATGAAGCGGATATGCGCAAAGATATTGAACTCATGAAGCAATATAATATCAATGCCGTCCGCACTTCACATTATCCGAACAACTCGCTCTGGTACAAACTTTGTGATGAATATGGGCTGTATGTCATTGATGAGACGAATCTGGAAACGCATGGTTCTTGGACTTATGGACAGAAGGAGCTTGGTAGGGCAGTGCCTGGAAGCAGACCGGAATGGACAGGGGCTGTACTCGATCGCTGCAATTCGATGCTGCAAAGAGACAAAAACCATGCGTCTATCGTCATCTGGTCGCTTGGAAATGAAGCGTTTGGCGGAGACAATTTCGTAAAAATGCATGATTTTTTACGTGAAGCTGATCCGTCGCGCGTCGTTCATTATGAGGGAGTGTTTCACTACCGCGAATCGGATGCAGCTTCTGATATCGAGAGCCATATGTATACGAGTCCTCAGGGCGTTGAACAGTATGCGCGAAGCAATCCGAAAAAACCTTATATTTTATGCGAGTACAGTCATGCGATGGGCAATTCCTGCGGGGGCTTGCATGTGTATTGGGAGGTTTTTGAGAAGTATCCTGTGTTGCAGGGCGGCTTCATATGGGATTGGATCGATCAGGCCATCCGAGTAACAGACGAGAGCGGCACAGTGAAAATGATGTATGGAGGCGACTTTGGCGAATCGCCGCATGATGGCAATTTCTGCGGCAACGGCCTTATTTTCGCAGATCGTACAGTGTCACCTAAGCTTCAAGAGGTGAAGAAGGTATACCAAAATGCCAAGTTTGAAGCGATTGATCTGAAGAATGGCACCATTAAGGTGACCAATCGTCATTTATTCAGCGCTTTAAATAGCTTTACACTTGCTTGGCAAGTAGCGATTAATGGTGTTTCTGTGGAAGCAGGCACGGTAGAAGCGGCCGCACAACCTGAGAGTGAGGAAACGTTAACGATTCCTTACACGCTGCCTAAGCTTTCTTCCATTTCGGAAGAGGCTGTATTAACGGTACAGCTGCTGCTGAAGGAGCAAACCCTCTGGGCAGAAGCGGGTCATGAAATCGCGTTTGAGCAATTTGTGCTGCCTGCGCCTATTGAGCCGATTATTGGTCTTGTACAAGCTAAGCCTGCTGTTCATGCTGAACAGTCGGCAGCGGCGGTGATTGTAAGCGGTGAATGCTTCACTGCGCAATTTGATCTAGCAAATGGCAGCCTTACTTCCTACGTGTGGAATGGCTCAGAGCGGTTATTGCAAGGATTGACTCCGAACTTCTGGCGTGCCTACACGGATAATGATCGCGGCAATCAGCAGCATGTGCGCTGTGCAACATGGCGAGAAGCGGGGACAGAGCGCGTTCTGCAAGCGATGACTTGGGAGCTTGAGGCAAGCAGTGCAACAATTCATGTGCAGTATAGCTTGCCTACCACGACAGAATCATTGCTGTCGATTATATACACAGTAAGTGGAGACGGAGAGATTAATGTATACGAGAAGCTGCAGCCTGGGGCGGATTTACCGGAAATTCCGGAAATCGGCATGCTCTTCCAGATGCCAGCATCATTTGATCAAGTAAGCTGGTATGGCAAAGGTCCAGACGAGACGTATTGGGATCGCCAAACGGGAGGCAAGCTTGGGCTTTACGCTGGCAGCGTTCAGGATCAGCTCGTATCGTATATCAGGCCACAGGAATGCGGCAATAAGATGGACGTTCGCCATGCTGCGGTTACGAATGCAAAGGGCGAGGGTATCGTGCTGAAGGGTGCGCCACATTTCGAACTAAATGTACTGCCTTATACGCCATTTGAGCTGGAGGCGCATGATCATATTCATCTGCTGCCACCAAGCAACAAAACAGTCGTGCGCGTCAACCATAAGCAAACCGGTGTGGGCGGACATGACAGCTGGGGACAGCTTCCGGAGAAGGAATACATCCTGTTTGCGAACCAAGCATACTCTCATCAGTTTTCAATTAAAGGGGTTTAAAATAAAAAGAGGCTTGTCTTCCGTCTGCTGACGGTCGGCTGGCCTCTGTTTTATTTGATATAGATGCCGCCAAACGGCAGCACTTCGCGAAGAATTCTTTTGATAAAGCCGCCGTTTTGCAGCTGCTCCTCCAGTTCGGCATCGCGGGAGCCTGTTTGGATAAGTACTGGGCCGGTGCCGCGAATCTCCCACTGAACATTCATATGCTGGCTTGCGAGCTTGTTGCCGTAAACGGACAGCTGGATGGAAGCATGCTCTGGATATGCGACGAGTGCTCCAGTCTCAACATACAAAGGACGATCCGGATGGAGCTGAATGGATTTCACATCTCCAGCGGTAATGATTCCGAGCAAGCCTGGTCCGGAAAATCGCATTCGCACAAATTCCTTCGTAATCCATGCGTTTTTGAGCTTCTGCACGACAGACTTTAGCTTCATGCCGTCCGAGAAAAAGATAATATGCCTGAAATCGAACAGCAAGTCGCTTTTCTCATCGATGTGCAGCGTTTCGAGCGAGCAGCCTGCAGGCAAGCCGACAATGAATTCGGCCGGTCCAGAAATAAGGGAGCGAATCCAGCGTTTCTTGCGATACATGCCAGCCAAATCCATGAAACGATCCTCGCGATTTTGCGGATCGCCTTGGAAGGCGATGATTGATTTTGGATGCAGAACATGAAGCTTGTCCGCAGTATCAAGGGTGAGATGCACATGGCCGACTTGGGCAGGAACGGTTATTTTCATCCGCTAATTCCTCTGCTGCCTTTGCTGTCTCTACTGCTTGTGCTGCGCTGCTTGCGCCATACGACATAACGCCAAACTCTCAGGGATACGATATAAGCAACAAAAACAGATGCGATTATAATGACAGTATTAATAAGCTTGCTTATAAACGATTGTTTGTCCTGCTTCATGCGATCCATCTCGGCTTGAAGCTCGGCATTTTGCGCGATAAGCTGATTGTTTTGTTCAAGCAGTTCCTTTTGCTTAAGCGCATATTCTGCCGCAGCCTTTGCGGATTCCTCAAGCTGCTGCTGCTGCTCAGCAAGTGCTTCTGTGGCTTCAATATACTGCTGCTGAAGCTCGCTTATTTTCTCAGGTGTATTGTAAATGTCTTTGATTCGATCAATTAAACCTGCGTGGACAGTTGGTTGTGGAATGATGATGAGAATAAAGGATAAGAAGCTTGTAATGACAAGTGCTTTCCATAATGATTGCCGCATCATATTCTCCCTTCAGTTTTCGACATAAGAGGGGCTGATGCTTACATTTTACAGCCTTTCTCGACAATAGTCACTCCTGTCCTGTATTTGGATGGAAAAAATGATTCGGCTTCGTTAAAAATCAATTTCTACATAAAAAAAAGGATAGCAGCGAAATTGCTGCTATCCTTTGATCAGTTCCTATTTTCTAACGTACAAGCGGCTCGTTTCTTCCCAAATGCCGCCCGGCTCAAGTGAGACAAGCCCGATTTGCTCAGCTGGCAAGTTCACATTTGGCGCATTGACGAGATTCAGCTGCGGCTCCGGACAGAAGAAGCCTGGCGTAGCGTTGTTGTTCCAAATCATCCACTGCTTGTAAGCCGTTCCAATATCGTAGACTACTGTTACGCCATTGCGTGTATCGGTCAGCTCCATCGCGTTGCGGCCATTTTGCGGCTCGGTTGTGTAGTGATTATCCATCGGCTCCCAGAATGGGGAGATGCCTGTTGTTTTCATGGCTTCCTCGTCTGCAACTAGCGTTTGGTAGTTGCCTGTTGGCAGCATCCGCTCGTTAAGCTCCCAGCGTTTGCCGGTTGTAAGCGTGAAGCGGTAATCATCTGCTGTACTATTCGCTGCGAACGGAGCATTGATCGTTGTATGGAAAGCGATCAAGCAAGGCATAGCGTCCGTTCCTTCGTTATGTACCGATACATGCTGCAGTAGACCAGTATCATTTAATGCATAACGAAGTTTAATGGTGAAGCGATGCGGCAAATACGTGTAGATCGGGTGGCTTTCATCGATTGAAATTTTGAGCGATACGTAGCTTTCCGTTTTGTTTGTCCCAAAATCCTCGACACTCCAAGCTGCTGTATGGAAAAATCCGTGCAAATGGTTGCCCGTTTTTGCTTCGTTAACTGGAAAGTTATACGTTCTGCCGTTCCATGTAAAAGTACCATCTTCATAACGGTTTGGAGGGAACAGAACTGGGATGCCGTGAATGCCCGGATTCTCTCTGAAGCTATCCATTTCCTCTAGGGATGGTTCGCGAAGGAAGGTATAGTTGTTTGCTTTATCGCGAAACGCAATAAGATTGGCACCAACTGCTGGCAATACAGCTGTTTCATATGCGCCCCATTGCAGCCATACAGCTTGCTCATCATGAAATAATTTTTCAAATGCTTGTCCTTGCGTAGACATGGTAGTCCTCCTAAAAGTGATTAATAATTGACTTCATTTGTGCGAAAAATATAATAATATTCAACTTTAGAATAGCAGGACAGTAGACAACAAACAACCGCCCTATTCCGATAATAGCGGAAAATGGGGCGGTTGTATGTACAACTATTTTGTTATCCGATATTCTTTGCTTGAAGCACGCTGTGAAAACAGCTGTTGGATGACGAATTGCTTGCGGCGATTTACGGTTACTTGCTTAGAGTCTGTTATTTCGGAGTCAAAATAAATCGTACCAGCATCAATCGTCTTGATTTTTCCGATATTGATGTAGCAATTAGAGCTGACTTGATAGAAGCTGCGTTCGTTAGTCAACTGGCTAATCTGTTCGGCAGTCATTCGTCTCTTTATATTATAGTTTCTGCCATGGAAGCTAACGAGTCCTTGCATACCGAGCTTGAAATAGAGCACGTCCGTCTCCAAATCGAAATCCTCATACACATTCCGTTCGCTCATTACAACATTCATCATCTCAATTCCCCCTTTAGAAATGTGAATCGCTGAATTTGTTAGCGCTTACATTGTAACATGTCACAATAGTATTTGTGAAGTCTTTTATAAAAAAAAGACATTGTTTGATGAAGCCGCTTATGCTATGGTCACTGTAAAGCCAAAAAGTCAGAGAGGCAGGGTAAAAAATGAGCAATTTAAAGGAACAACCGACACCCATAAATATCCTTTATATCGGGTCATATGGAACAGCGGAGGAATCAACGATTCATGTGTGTGCGTTTGACGAAACGACAGGTGAGTTAACGATATTGCAGCATCTTAGCGGGCTCGAAAACGCTTCTTATTTGACTTTAAATCCAAATGGCGGCAGCTTATATGCGGCTAGTGAAACTGAAGTAACCGGTGATGCCAGCGGTGGCTCAGTCGCTTCGTTTGAGATTGATAAAGCAACGGGCTTGCTGAAACCTACAGGCAACCGCTTGCTTACATATGGCGCTCATCCTTGCTACATTAGCACGGACAAAGCGGGGCAGGTGCTCTTAGCTGCCAATTATACAGGCGGAAACGTTGCATTATTGCCGATTAAGGCTGATGGCGGGCTGGAGGCGGCAACATCTGTCCAGCAAAATGCCGGTGAGCTCGGACCAAACGCAGCAAGGCAGGATGCACCGCATGCTCATTGCATCATTCCGTTTGGTTCTTCTTATGTATGTGCAGTCGATTTGGGTATCGATGCGATCGTTATTTATCGCTATGATGAGGAAAGGCGCTCGCTTATTCCTCATGGGATTAGCAAGGTCCACCGTGGTGCTGGTCCACGTCACTTGATTTTCCATCCTCATTTAAAAACAGGCTACGTGATGAATGAGCTGGATTCGACGATTACACAATTTGATGTGGATGCGGAACTGGGCGCATTAACAGCAAACCAGGTGATATCAGCATTGCCAGCGGACTACAATGGATATAACGATTCAGCGGATATTCATTTAGGAGTTTCGGGACGTTATTTGTACAGCTCTAACCGTGGTCATAATAGTATTGCTGTATTTGAAGTGGATCAAGGAAACGGACAGCTCTCGCTTATTCAGCATATCGATTGCGGCGGAGAGTCACCGCGAAATTTTGTCCTTACGCCAAGCGGCGATCATTTGCTCGTTGCTCATCAGAAGACAGGCAATATTACTGTATTCTCAGTAAATGCGGAAAGTGGGCTGCTGTCCAAGCTGGATTCGGAGCTAGAGCTGCCTAGTCCTGTGTGCATGAAGTTTGCAATAGCTTAGTTCATGCTTGCTGCTCGTTTCGTTGAGGGGAGCGAGTGTTTTTCGTTAAGAAAGGCAGGTCCTACTAAACATGTCTGCACAGCAAGAAACGAGAAAAATCAATAAAGAAGCGATAAAATCAGCTACTGTATACTCGATACTCATTTGCATCAGCTCCGTTCATCTCATGAATGATATGATGCAGTCGGTTGTATCCGCGCTGTTTCCCGTATTGGAGCAATCTCTACGGTTAAGCTTGGCACAAATCGGCTGGATTGCTTTTACGCTCAATATGACTTCATCCGTTATGCAGCCTGTTGTGGGCTTGATCTCGGATAAGAGACCCGCGCCTTGGATGCTTCCTGTCGGGATGTGTGCCAGCATGTTCGGGATGGTTGGCTTAGCCTTCGCACCGAACTTCTACTTGGTGCTGCTCGCGGTTGTGTTTGTGGGGCTTGGCTCAGCCGTGTTCCATCCGGAGGGCTCTCGGGTTGTGCATTTGGCCGCAGGCAATCGCAGAGCTTTCTCCCAGTCGATCTATCAGGTTGGCGGTAATTTTGGTCAAATGCTCGGCCCGTTGATGACGATGCTGATCTTCCTGCCGTTTGGACAGAAGGGTGCTATATGGGGGACATTGCTTGCTGCTACAGCCATTATTATTTTGACGAAAGTCGTTCCTTGGTATAAGACGCAGTTAGCTGTACATGATGGCAAAATGCAGCGCAAAGCGGCAGGCAGCGCGAAGCCCGCTCTTGCACCCAAGGTTGTTGCGTTTGCACTTGCTATCTTGTTCGTGATCGTATTTGCACGATCCTGGTATGCTGCAGCGATCGGTAACTTTTATCAGTTTTATGTGGTGGAAGCCTATCATCTGACGATTAAGCAAGCACAGATTCCATTGTTTCTATTTATGGCAGCTGGTGTTGCCGGTACCTTTCTTGGTGGCATATTGGCGGATCGGATCGGACGCAAAAAAATGATGCTGATTTCCATTCTAGGTGCAGCACCATTCGCTCTCATTCTGCCGCATCTGCCTCTAGCCTGGGTATATCCAGTAATCGTAGTGCTTGGTTTTGTTTTGCAATCGGGCTTCTCGGTCAGCGTCGTGTACGCGCAGGAGCTAATGCCCAGCAAGGTAGGCACGGCTTCAGGACTTATAACGGGTCTTGCTTTTGGAATGGGTGGACTTGGTGCGGTTGTTCTCGGATATTTGGCGGACGCCCGTTCACTCAGCTTTGTTATGGTCGCTTGCAGCGTGTTACCGCTAATGGGCTTGCTGGCGCTTATGCTGCCAAAGGATAGGAAAGAATCGGTGTAACTCGAATAGGAATGACAGAATAGTCGCTTTAAGGATATTTCCTTAAGGCGACTTTTTTGTTGGAAAAAATATTTGATAAAAACCAAACAAAATTATATAATGTTTATAAAATAAGTAGACGTAATTGAGAGGTGTTTGTAAAAATGGTTGCTGAGGAAAGGTTTTGGTCGGCGTCGCTAGAAGAACTGAAGCAAGGTTATGTATATGAGGAAGCGGAAGGATTTTATTATTGCCTCATTTGCGGAGAGAGCTTTGAGGATGGAGAGATTTTTCGGGATGAGCAGTCTGGACGCTGGTATGAGGCGCGTAAATATGCAGCCTATCATGTGCAGCAGGAGCATGGCTCCATGCTTGATTATTTACTTGAGCTGGATAAGCGGCAGACGGGTCTGACTGACTTGCAGAAGGAGCTTATTCAAGGCTTTGCCGATCAGCTGACTGACAACGAAATGATGAGCCGTACGGGAATAGGCAGCGCTTCGACCATTCGAAATCATCGTTTCGTGCTGAAGGAAAAGGCCAAGCAAGCAAAGCTGCTGCTCGCGATTATTGAAATGATGGACCATGGCAACACTGCGGCGCCGCGATTCGTGCCTGTACATCGGACGGCTACACAAGTCGATGAACGTTATGCGATTACAGAGGATGAATACGCAGATCTTTTGAAGCAATATTTTCCGGATGGTCCTGAAGGTCCACTCGCCTCATTTCCGCGCAAGGAGAAACGTAAAGTAGCAGTGCTGCGTCATATTGCCTCTTATTTCAAAAGCGGAGTCCGCTATACAGAGAAAGAAGTGAATGAGCGGTTAATTTCTTTTTGGGAAGAGGATTATGCAACACTGCGCCGCTATCTGATCGATTATGGCTACTTGGATCGTAAAGATGATGGCAGAGTGTATTGGGTGAAGGGTTCAGGAATTAAGAAAAATGAGCTTGAACAGAGTAGTGGGTCGGCTGAGCAGGTTGAGCAAATGACAGCTCCAAAGAAATCTGCTAAAGGCAAGCAAGGAAAAACGGATAAACAGAAAGCTCAGGCCAAAGTGCAAGAGCAAGAGGAAGAACGAAAGGGTGAGCCAAAAATGGATAAGGCAAAGAGGAAGCAGCTGACAGCTGAATACCAAGAGCGTGAGCGGCAGATGGGTGTTTTTCAGATCAAAAATAATGTGAACGGAAAAATTTATTTAGGAAGCTCCACTAATTTAGAAGCCCTTTGGGGAAAAGAGCAGTTTGTACTGAATATGAATGGTCATGCGAATAAGGAGCTGCAGAAGGAATGGAAGCAATTTGGCGGCGAAAACTTTTCTTTTCTCGTTCTAGAGACCGTTAAATTGGAACAAAAGATTCGTTATGATTATAAGGACGTATTGGACCCGGAAGGCCGTCAACCCGTTGACATGGTGCGGCAATACAACAGAGAAGTCAACGATTTAAAGGAGCTATGGGCCGAGAAGCTGCAGCCTTATGGTGAAAAGGGTTATCATGGCCCTGCCGAGAAGGTGGAGAAATAAATCATTTTTTGGTTGAGGGAGAGTGCTGATTGAAATGTCTGCTAAAGAAGTAACAGGAGCGGGAGAAAGTTTGCTTCGAAACAAGTTTTTTCAAACGATTATATTTTCAAACGTATTGCTTCAAATTGGAATTTGGGTAAGGAACTTCGCTATTCTGATGTATGTGACAGACAAGACGAACGAGGACCCGTTTGCGATTAGTTTGATGGGCTTCGTGGAATTTTTACCGATTTTCGTGTTCTCGTTCATCGGAGGAACGTTTGCAGATCGCTGGAAGCCGCGGCTCACGATGATTTGGTGTGACTTTTTATCAGCGTTATCTGTGTTTGTTGTACTGATTACATTGCTTTACGGTTCGTGGCATATGGTGTATTTTGCAACGTTTGTATCGGCAATCCTATCGCAATTTTCACAGCCCTCTGCTATGAAGCTGTTTAAGCAGCATATTCCCGCAGAGCAATTGCAATCGGCGATGGCGATGTTCCAATCGCTTATGGCGATATTCATGGTGCTTGGTCCGTCACTTGGTGTCATATCGTATCAAAAGTTCGGCATCGAAGTTTCCATTGGAGTCATGGGCGTAGCGTTCTTGCTCTCCGCTGTCGTTTTGTTCAGAATTCCGCGTGATCGTGAAGTGGAGAAAACAGACGCTGCATCGGAGAGACATTTCTGGAAAGAGTTCAAGGATGGATTCAAGTATGTATGGCGCAGTCCAGTCTTGAAAGCACTTGGAGGTACGTTTGCACTAGCGGGTACGGCAGTAGGAATTGCCCAGACGCTTGGCTTGTTCATCGTGCTTGAACGTCTGGGTCAGCCTAAGGAGTTTTTGCAATATATTCTGATGGTTAACGGGATAGCGATGCTGGTTGGCGGCGGGGCTGTCATGGTTATAGCCAAAAAAGTAGCTCCGCAAAAGCTGCTCGCAATTGGCCTATTAATGAGCTCGCTTTGTATGATTGGTGTAGGCTTATCAACAAGCATACCCATTACATTAGTGCTGCAATTTATTAGCGGTTTAGGCTTCCCGATGATTCAAATCGGTATTAGCACAATGATTTTGCAATATTCGGAGGAGTCCTATACGGGACGGGTCAATGGAGTGCTTACCCCGATGTTTATGGGGATGATGGTTATTATGACGCTTGTTGCCGGACAGCTCAAAACGCTGTTTCCGCTCGTCGGCATTTATTGCGTCGCAGGATCGATTATGTTTTTGGGAATGCTGCTCCTTGTTCCGTTGTTCAAGCATAAACCGCTTGTTGTTCAGTCTAGTTCTTAGTTGGGTTCGGGATATTGACAGATTCATCCTTGTGAAGTAACATTTGCTGTAGTTGATATGTAGGATAGCGAAGCACGCTTATTCCCTCGGTAGAGGGAGGGGCGTGCTTTTTTTTGCGTTGCTTCAGCAGTGTTTCTTGGGAGAGTGGCCTGCTGATGGGGGGAAGGAATGTTGTCGAAATACGGGAAATAGTGGAGGGAGAGGGGATAAGAAAAGAAGGGAAAAGAGACAGGCAAGAAGAATGATAATGAAGTTGCTGTAAAAAAATGTGTTAAAAATGTTTTTTAGTTCACTGGTGAATTTTTATCATCCTAATAAATGGAGTGGTTAAATATGCGGAAAATAGGACAAATCATGCTCGCAATTACGTTATTGGTGACAGTTCTGATAAATACGGAGACAGCTGCGGCAGCAGTTGCTTTTACAGATACAAAAACGCATTGGGCAAAGGATGAAATTGCGACGGCTGTTAATCAAGGATGGATTAATGGTTATGATGCAATAACATTTAAGCCAAATGCGAACATGACGCGCGCAGAGTTTTTGAAATCGATTGTGGCGGCGATAAAGGTGAAAGTGGAAGATACAGATACGCCTTTTGTTGATGATACGGGTTGGTTCCGAACTTATATTGCTACGGGTTTGAAACAATCGATTATTAAGGTTGGCGACTATCCAGAAAATACATTTGAACCAAATCGTATGATTACGCGTGAAGAGATCGCGCGTATGACGATCCGTGCGCTAGGCAAAGATGCCGAAGGCGTAAAGTCGGGTTATTTGGCTGTGGCAAAGAAACTGGAGATTATGAAGGGTTATCCCGATGGTTCGATGGGCGGAGAGAAAAATGCAACTCGTGCTGAGGCAGTGGTGATGATTCTGAATACGTTGATGGCGAAGAATGGGAAGCCGGTGGCTTATCCGAAGTCGAAGGAAGAGTTGAATGCACTAATTAGATCCTTGCCTAGTTTTAAAGGTATTACGACTTTTGGAAGAAATCAAAAAGTTATAATAAATCAAAAAGGGACAGATTCATTTGAGGATAACACTTTAACCATTGAGTATGATCTGGATTTAAAATTAACTGTTATTACTATTTTTGAACCTGATGCAGCTAATAAAGCATTAGTACGTGAACTTTTCAAAAATTATTATCCTAGTTCCTCTGAAAAAGCATATGCAACTTATATAAAAATTGACGGGATGAAATTCGTTGAAGGAAGCAACATTATTGAAACGAAATATGATGGGAATTTATTCAAAGCAATAAAAGGGAATGACAATAAGACAGTTATAATAAGAATTGGGGAGTGACCTTATTGAATTCTTTTTTTAAAATCCCATTTCTTATAATACTAGTTTTTTCCCTAATCATAACGTCTATAGCCTACTCAGGACAGGTTGCAGCTGCAGGAGCAGCCGATTGTTTGCCTTATAGTTATAAAGATGAAGCAGAAAAAATAAAAGCACAAAATTATGTGAAACAATTAGGACTTCCTCTAATTAGTAATGGAAAAAATCTAAATATAGGATTTTTGCTTAATAAGTGTGGGATAGGAGAGGCTGCTGTTGTTTATGGGAATCCTACACACAGTGAATTGAAAAATAACACATTCGATCAAGGACAATGGCGTTATCTCGGCTGGGATAGTGAAGGGAATCCTTATCGGAATTGGAAGTTTAGAAGTGATTCAAGAGCAACATTGCACGTTGCAAAGAATTGGGTTAAAACACCGTGGAGTACAAATATTGGTGAAAAGAAGGGTATTTCGCCAACAAAATATTCTACAAATGAAAGTCTAGCAGCATCTTGGCTACAAAACATAGCTGATCCATATGGAGAATCAAAAACCTTTCTTCAAAGCTATAACAAACGAAAAGGTACAAGTTGGACAGGTTACGACTTGCTAGACTATGCCATTATCCAGCAGCCACGTACCGAGTTCAGTCCTGGCGTCGTTCAAATGTGGAACATATGGGAGCCAGATGGATCATGGTGGTATGAGATGTTTACGATTCCGCCGCCGGATCTACCGAAATATCAAGAACTTCCCGATCTTGTCATTACAGACATTGTCACGGAACCTATAGGTGCGGCTGCAGCATCATGGGTAGGAGACATTGTTACCGTCAAAATCACATCTAAAAACGAAGGAGAAACCAATACCGGATCATTCACTGTCGGCATTGTAGGTACAAACATAAAATCAGAAGTGATTTCCAACATACCTCCGGGGCAAAGCAAAACAATATCTGTTAAGGTGTCGTCGGCCACAGCTGGAATTATAAAATATACAGCAATGACCGATTTTGGATTAGCTGTAGTCGAATCAAATGAAAATAACAATAAAATGCCTTTTCAGATTGTATATAGCAAAAAGAACGAACCCACTACTCCAATAGCCATCATCTCTCATAAAGAGGGAGACCATCGAACAACCCCCGAAATAACCATGAAGCCGGCAACAGAGCCGATGCTTGATGACAGACTCTCCTATTCGCCAGGCAATGAATCAATCACCATTCGAGAATGGAAATATAAAAACCCAACAGGTAAAACGATTGCGACAAAACCAACAGCAAAAGATTTTGCGGCTGAAGGGAAATACATAATTGAGCTGCGTGTTACCAATAGCGCAAAAAAAGTTTCGGAGTGGGCGCAACTGATAATAAACGTGGCAAATAAAGCAACGCCTAATCCAAGCACAAGCCCTACGCCAACTCCTGAGCCAACACCTACACCTAAACCTGATTTGAAAGCGGATATAGAATTTAATCCACCTAGTATTATCGCTGGGGAACAGTCCTCGCTTATAAATCGGTCAAAAGGATTAAACGGCTATACATGGACATTCACGAACAACTTGAGCGCAGTACTACCAAATAATACAGACTTTGAGTTTTTGTACAAGACTTATTCAAATCCTGGGTTTTATACGGCTGAAATTACCGTAACCGATGGATTTAGCGGATCGCAAAAGGATACTGCATTGCTTCGGGTTGTCGATCCCAAACCAGTAGCCATCGTATCGGGAATAACGCGTGTGATACAAGGAAGGCCTTTAGAGCGACCTTACAATCTTTTAAACTCGTATACACCATTAGAGGATAGAGGCGAAAAAATAGATTTTAGCAAGTCGGAGATGCGCTATAAAAAAGTAGGAGATGCAGCCTATACAAATGGTTGGTTCACCGTAACGCCTGCTAATTTAGGCGAATATAGTATCGAAGGAAAGGTTTATGACACGACTGGAAGAGCTAGTGATTGGGATGATTTAATTATGGAGGTTATTCCTGATGCACCACCTACAGTCGAAGTGCTAGCACCTGAAGAATCATATCGAGGTAACGGATTCATGCTTTATATCGATGCAGAGAGTCCTGACGGCGATATTCTAAATCATCTTTTTCTCGAAGAGCGATATGACCAAGATGGTGATGGAAACTTTGAGGAAGAAGCGTGGAAACCCTTATATAATGGAGTTTTTAAAACAACGCATTCGCTCAATTACTCTAAAGTAGGGAAGAGGCAGTATCGTGCTACCGTGACAGAAGACTATGGGTTAAAAGGTAGTTCGGGCATTGCCATTACTGATATTCTGAACTACAAGCCGTCTGCAAACTTCAACGTGTTTGGAACTACACAGCAGCCAGGACAGGGAGAAGACAGCGGCCCACCAGTTACGAACTACTCAACACAATCGATTTTCCGTTCGTGGACGGTTAAGACGCCATACAAAGGCGGAAATGCCCAAAAAGCGGCATGGAAAGCGGATGCTACTACACTATCGACAAAAAATGGAGTGTACGCAAACTTTTCAGTTGGATACCCGAACTCAGGAAATGGAGCGAACTCACGAACAAAATATCAGCTTGCTGCTGATATTGTTGCTAAACCCACTTGGAGTGTGCCAAATTCAGAAATAATATTTAACAAGGTTTTCGGTGGGAATCGTCTATATTCTTATAGTCAGAATTATAGCTTGCCTAACTATCCCTATACATTTTATGAACGAAATTCAATTACAGGTGAGCTTTTGAGGACGGTTAATTTTGATACCCCAGGTAACTTCACGCTTATGGAAATTGACGGAGATGAAACATTTTACTTTGCAGATAGAAGACAAAATGCAGCCAACCCGTATTTAGCGGTCATTGCGAGGTACGATAAAAATGGTGTATATCTTGATTCGATTAATTTGCAATCTAGTTTAACATCACCTAGCGGACTAGGCAGCGGAATTGGACCGGCTCTTGTCCAAATATCATCTGATGGCGAATATATGTATGTGGCTAGTAAATTCTCGTATGATGTACCAGAGCAATATAATTATAATTACAATAATCAATTGCGAATTTTCAAATACTCCTTAAAAACGAAAAGCTTAGTGTGGGAAGCACCAGGGGAGAACTTGGATCGTGGATTTATTTCAAACATTAACTTGACCGAAGATGATAACGGAGATACGTACGTTACGTATAACTTTGAAGATCGCTATTCTTCTGGATTAGGAGGAGTGAGAGGTCACGTTGTACAAGTGAAAAAAAATGGTGTAACTCGTACCGTTACTGTAGGGGGTGCAATTGGACTATCTGCGGCTTCCATATCTGATTCAAAAAGATTTGTCTATGTAAATTATGTGTCCATGGGTAGCAGTAAAACAGGTACTACTATGTTTGAGGCAATTGAGAGCGGTACTAACTATTACGGTGAAGAAATATTTAAGAGTGCTTTTGGAAGAAGGATTGTCAGTTACGAAAGTTCACATCCATTAGGTTATTCAGATGTAGCACCCAATGCAAATCCAATCGTATTTTCCAATTTATTGACGTATTCCCAAGGCAGAACGCACGAATCGTATAATGCATTTTTTAATTACTATGGAGACCAACACGGCGGTTTTCAAGGTGTAGATTACGGTGCAAACCTTGGTAAAATATTTATCAATCAATACGATCAGATTATTTATCCTGTGTTTATGGGTGTGGGAACCTCTTGGGGTGATCCCGATGCACCTAAAAAAATATGGGCCACGTTGTATAACGCAACAACCAATAGTGTCATTGCCCAGACGCCATATTCCGGACCAGAACCAGGAAATAATCAAAAGCAATCAGGAACATCAACCCCTATTTTACCTGATGGCTCCATTTATGTTTTTTACGAAAGAAATGTCATGCCGTTTGTTTCAGCTAATGCGAGTGGATCAATCAAAGAAATAGATCCGAATACAGTAGAAATTACGAGCGACGATTGGGGCGGACTGCTCTATGATGCTGGAAGTGCTATGAAAAACTACGCCTTAGAATTTCATGCAAATGTAAGTGATATAAGAAACGACAAGGTTATCGGAGCTGCTTTTCAGATTCAGAATGAGAAGAATATGTATGCAATGGAGTGGAGCAAGAACACCCTGTCGCTATTCCGTGTAGTCAATGGTGCGAAAACGTTATTGCAATCTACACCTATGACACGAACTGCATTTAACACGTATCCGATTAAAGTAGAATCGGTTAATGGCATCCAGCGTGTATATGTGAATTATGCGAAAGTACTAGAGGTTGCCGATGGTACGTATACAAGAGGCTACGCGGGATTAATGTCACTTGGGCAATCCAACGCTGTATTCTCTTATGTAAAGAAAACGAACTATGGTGACACTTACATCGAACAGACCTATGATTCTGTTCTCGTCAATGATCCGATCTCTTATGAGAAACTATTCAATGACGTTGAAAAAGATCCAAAGGGAGCAGAAGAGTGGAGCTACAGCCATAATCCAAACTTCTTTGAAAATCCAGAAGGGTTGAGCATTTATAGCGGGAAAACGTATGGATCAACCATAAACGCGCTAGAGAAACCTGGGGTATATGAAATCACCTTCCGTGCTAAAGACAATCCTGGTCTTTTGGCTTATAGCAAATGGTCAGAGCCAGTGAAAAAGCTGCTTTATGTACATCGACGACCGGTCGCACAGCCGGATGTTAGGTTTACAGGCAAGGTTTTTGCAGAAGGTGAAGCACTAGATTATGAAACATTTGATACCTCTTATGATCCTGATATTGCTCATATTTTATCAGACAAGTTATTCCGTACACGGTGGGCTGATCAAAGCACATGGACAGTCGGGAAACGAGAGTACTATAACCGTCCTGGTGTGGAGCTGATTGTACAGGAGCAAGTTCGAGATATACACGGAGCATGGTCTTATTGGGGGCAATCGATTGTTTATAAGGACGGAATACCGCCAGTTAACCAAACGAAGCCTGTTATGACCATTACCGTTCCTGCTGGAACAACTCCAACAACACCAACGGTGCTGATTAAAGAACCGACGATTCGATGGACATATTATGATGCTCAGAACGATCCACAAGAGCGATATCGACTAATGCTAACGTATGTCGATAACAATGAAATGGCCTTGTATATTGAGCATGAAGGAAATGCACTTGCGTATCCTATGCTTGCGGAAAGCATCGTTCCAGGTCGCGTCGTTAAGGTGCAAGGGCAGGTTTACTCGGCAGGGGTATGGTCTAATTTAAGTAATATTAAATATTTTGTGCTGGATCTCCCGCCGCAAACCTATTTACTTTCATTTAACGGGCTTGATGCTAATAATCCTATTTATACAAACTCAAATCGTCCACAGCTGCACGCGTTTACGATTGATCCAGAGAACCACCCCATTAAAGCGATAGACTATGAGGTGTTCAAAGCATCGAGCGGTGTTATGGTAGTGGACACAAACTCAGCTTTGACTGCTGCTAATTACACAACACCTGCGTTAGCTGAGGGGCTGCATTACTGGAGAGCGAGAGCGAACGACAGCTATATATGGGGACCGTATTCAAGCAACGGGTTTTTCTTTGTCGATACGGTTAAACCTGCAGATGTGAATGAACAGCTTACTGTTGAACCTACGGCCGTAACGGTTCAGTTCAATACCTTCTATGATGCCGAGCCTTCCTCGGGACATGCTGCTCGCACCTTCTATTTGCAAAAAGTGAACGCTGACGGCAGTGTGACGAATATTGATTTAAATGGTGACGGTAAAACGGAATACAGCATTCCTTTAGCACTCTCTAAGCAATCATACAAAGTTGCTGGGTTGATTTCTGGACAAGCCTATCGCCTTACCGTAATCGATTATGACGTTGCCGGCAATGAAGGGCATTATGAATATATTTATTTCGTTACCAATCGACCTCCGACGGCTGACTTTGATTGGACGCCCAAACCTGTATATGAAGGAGATATGACAACGTTTCTATCGAATGTGACAGATGCTGATGGCAATACGCTTACGATTGCTTATGAGCTGACAAGTCCGCTCGGCGTGAAGAACAGCTATTTCTATACCGTTAATGGTCCAAACTATCCGGTAAAAGGGCCTTCACTGAGGTTAACAACGGTAGGGCTTTGGAGTATGAAGCTAACGGTTAGCGACGGTATAGCTGAGCCGGTTAGCGTAACCAAAACGTTGCAGGTGCTGCCGCTACATGTCAATGCTTATGTACGGCATACGGAGCTATGGGATCAGCATCGTAAGGCTTTTAATTTAAAACAATCAGGAGATGAGAATTCGCCGCGCGGTTATTCGGTATTTTGGGCGGGAGAGAAATTTATACTGGAGGCAGATACGACTATTACAGGTACGGCTACAAAAGCGGATCGGGTAGAGGTGCATATGCGTACTTACGAAACGTCTCTAACCGCATTAAACGCAGGGCAAACCAACTGGAAGGGTGAGCTTTGGGATGCATCATTCACAAAGCTTGCTAAAGGCACCTTAACATTCACATTTTCTGCTTACTACAATAATGGCACAGTGAAAACGAAATCAGTAGACATAACGATCGATGGACAAACATTAGATATTGTTGGCGTACATCGCGTTCAATAATGGAGCGGGTTATTAGGTCAATTGTAAGTAGAAAAGCAATAAAAACAGGCATGCTGCCATCGCAGCATGCCTGTTTTATGTTTGAGACTAATGAGCACTAATCCTCGATAGCGGCTTTTTTGCTGTTGATCGCTTTAATTCGTTCAACATCAAACTTCGGTTGTCGATCGTAAGTATAAAGCCCATTCACTTCTTGTTCCACGTCATAAAGCTGTGTATAACAGAACCCGAACATATTAGGATTCTCAAGAAGAGTACTGGTCAAGCCGTCATATCTTTCAATAAATTGCTCGACACTTTGTGGACGATCCCCGTAGCCCCAGCTTTTCTCATCGGACTGGTTAGGATTCCACCAAATTCCGCCATACTCACTTACGAAATAAGGTTGGCCGTTATAGCTTTGTCTATCGGGGAAGGAAACCCACGCCTCGCCTTTCTCGGCAAGCGGCTGATAACGTTCCCTGAATGTAACAGGATTCTGATCATAATCGTGGACGTCAAAAATGTCCGTTACAACATGGAAGTTGCCGCTTGTATCGATGACCGGACGCGTTGGATCAATAGCTTTAGTCGTCTCATAAACGACGCGAAGTACGTCATTATCTTGACGAGTGCCGCGCGATGAGTCCCAAGTTTCATTAAATGGGCACCATCCGATCAAGCTTGGATGGTTGAAGTCTCGTTCCACACCCTCAATCCATTCCGGTAGAAACTGAGCAAGACTGGCAGCTGTTGATATATCGAGACCCCAGTTAGCATGCTCTCCCCATACCAAATATCCAAGCTTATCTGCCCAATATAGGAATCTAGGCTCGAACATTTTCTCATGCAATCTTGCACCGTTAAAACCAAGTGCGAGCGACATTTCAATATCTTGTTTTAAATCATCGTCAGTAGGTGCTGTATAAATGCCTTCAGGATAGAAGCCTTGATCAAGAACGAGCCGTTGGAATACGGATTTGCCATTAATACGGAACGCCTTGCCATCCAATTGAATGGAACGCAAACCGAAATATGAAGAAGCTGAGTCCAATACTTCGCCATCTCGAATGAGTTCAAGCTCCAGATCATAAAGAACAGGTGAATCGGTGTTCCATAATTTGATTTTAGAGAGGGGCAGCGTTAATGAAACGGACATCGAGCCGGCGTTTGCCGTTTGTTTTCCTACCGACAGGCCATCGAGCAGCGCATTACAGCGGAACTGTACATCTTTTGTGTTTCCAGACAGCTTGGCAGTTACGTGCAGGCAGCTGTTCTCGGGGTCTGGAACGAAACGGCAGGATTCTATATATGTTTCAGACACATGCTCAAGCCAAACTGTTTGCCATATGCCAGTCGTGCGGGTATAGTCGCAGCCTTGTGAATGGTAGGTACCGCTCTGCTTGCCGCGCGGTTGTAAGCCAGAGCGAGTATCATCCTCGGCATATACGGTAACCACATTTTCACCTTGCTGCAGGGCATCTGTAATATTGAATGAGAAAGAGCTGTAACCGCCTCGATGCTTGCCTACATGCTTGCCATTAACCCACACCTGAGCCTCGTAGTCTACCGCTCCAAAATGCAATATTGTATGTCCGCCGTTCCAGTTGTCAGGAAGCTTGAAGCTTCGTTTGTACCAAACGGCTGGAATGAAATCAGTATGCCCAATGCCTGACAGCCGGCTCTCTGGACAAAAGGGGACGATGATGCGTTGAGTTAGCTTTTGCTCGTCTTGGTTTAATCCGCGCGAGATACCGCTTTTTCCAGGGTCCATTTCGAATTGCCATTCACCATTTAAATTGAGCCATGAATTTCGAGTGAACTGGGGTCTTGGGTATTCAGGGCGAGGGATTTGCTGCTGTTCCATTTTTCATTCCTCCATTATGTTAATTTAAAAGTTAATAATAAGTTCTTATATTATTGATTTTAATGAATATCAGGCCGAATTGTCAATGAATAATTAATTTAAACATAATATAGTTAACTTAAAAATTCATTAAATACTTGTTTAAAACACTAATTTAAAAGAAGATGGTATTAAATCGAAGCTATTAACTGGTTAACAATACTGATTAAATATACTTAATAAAAATACTGATCAATACTACTGAGTACCATTACTGATTAAAAATACTGATCAAAGTTACAGCCATACAATAACCTAAGTAGCCGTACTAAACCTAAATGTGAGCACTTTTATTTTCCGAGAGGTATCGTGCAAAGAGCAATAAAGAGGGGGTGAAAAGGAGCAGATCAAGCTGGGCGATTTATTATTTTAATGTTGTCCTGTTAAAAAAGCCTGCATCAGAGTTGATCTGCTGCAAGCCATGAGAAAAAAACTTACTATTTGTATAGCAATGTTTAGCAATGTTCAGCAATGCATAACGATGCTACTGCCCGCTCTTAATCTTCGTGAAAAATGTGCTAATCGCGTAATATGCCGCGCCGCGTACAGCTGACTGCTCTTGAAGCTCTGCAAACAAGATTCGCATACGTTCACGATGATACGAAAGTGTGCGCTGATCGACGGCAGCTTGTACGGCTGGCTTCAGCCACTGAGCAGCACGGCTCATACGGTTGCCAATAATGACAACGTCAGGATTAAATACGTTGACGATATTAGCAATGCCTGCGCCTAAATAATCGCCAATCGAGCGTATATGCGCGATAACGCGTTCATCTCCAGCTGTTGCAGCAAGCAGCAGATCTTCCAAGTTCTCAAAGCCTAACGATGCTGTGCTTTCAAGCAAAGCATTCTCCGAAGCATATAGCTCCCAACAGCCCCGATTGCCGCAGCTGCAAGGTTTGCCATCATACTCAATCGAGAGATGGCCAAGCTCACCCGAGAATCCTGAAGCGCCCTTATATAATTCCTTGTTCAAAATAATGCCTGTTCCAATACCGATCCCGACGCTGACATAAATTTGGTTGGCGATGCCTCGTCCTGCCCCGTATTTCTGCTCTCCTTGCGCGCCCGCATTCGCTTCATTGTCTATCGTAACGGGAAGATTGAAGCGCTCTTCGAGCTGCCGCTGCAGCTCAACTTGTCGCCATTTTAAGTTTGGTGCAAAAAGAATCGTGCCATTGTCATCCACGATACCTGGTACGCCGACGCCGATTCCGACAATCCCGTATGAGCTCTCTGGCGCATCATTAATAAGCAGCTCAATACATGAAATTAACTGCCCAATGACATGATCAGCATCCTGCTGCTTCAGACTGCGCTGCTGCTCGGCAATCACATTGCCTTCGAGGTCTACGAGCAGGCCGCGAATATAATTGACACCAAGATCGATGCCGACAGCATAACCGGCCGTACCATTAAAGAGCAGCATGACAGGTTTGCGCCCGCCGCTGGATAGTCCGGGACCATTCTCAACGACGAGATGGGTGTCGATCAAATCCTGAACGAGACTGGAAACAGTCGCCTTGTTTAATCCGGTCAACTCCGATATTTGAGCTCGAGAGAGCGGGGCATAACCAAGCACCGCTTCAAGCACGATGGCTGTATTTATTTTTTTGATGAGCGCTAAGTCGCCTGTTGGTTTCCTTTTCAAAAAAGAGTGCCTCCGTCCAAATAAAAATATTTATTATTGTATCATGAAAAGCCTAATCTAGAGCCTACTAGATGGGGATGCGGATTTTGAGACATCTAAGCCTAATAAGTACTGCATTTATTTTAACACAAAAACTTAGTTTGTTTAATAGACAAACTAAGTGGAGGCATGTTATTCTTTATGTAAGCACTATCATAAACTTCTAATCCATGAAGGAGGATTTTGATTACGATGACTTATTTTAAAAATATTAACACAATCCAATTTGAAGGTAAGGGCTCAGACAATCCGCTTGCATTCAAACATTACGATCCAAACCAAGTTATTATGGGCAAAACGATGGAAGAGCATCTTCGCTTCGCAGTTGCTTACTGGCATACATTTAATGCGAATGGTTCGGACCCTTTCGGATCAGCTACTATGGTTCGCGGCTGGGATCAATATACAGGCCTTGACCGCTCGAAAGCGCGTGTTGAAGCTAACTTTGAATTCATGACTAAATTGAATATTCCTTTCTTTGCTTTCCACGATGTGGACATTGCACCTGAAGGCGAAACGCTGCAAGAAACGAACAAAAATCTTGATGTTATCGTAGCTTTATTGAAGGACAATATGAAATCCTCCGGTAAAAAGCTGCTTTGGAACACTGTTAATATGTTCACGAATCCGCGCTTTGTTCATGGCGCTGGCACAACTTGCAATGCTGACGTTTATGCTTATGCTGGTGCGCAGCTGAAAAAAGGTCTTGAAGTGGGTAAAGAGCTTGGTGCGGAAAACTATGTTTTCTGGGGCGGCCGCGAAGGTTACGAAACACTTCTTAACACGGACATGGGCTTTGAGCTTGATAACCTAGCACGCTTGTATCATATGGCAATCGCTTACGCGAAGGAAATTGGCTTCGACGCGCAATTCCTGATCGAGCCGAAACCAAAAGAGCCAACTAAACATCAGTACGACTATGACGCAGCAACAACGATTTCGTTCTTGCAAAAATACGGCTTGAAGGATCATTTCAAACTTAACCTTGAAGCGAACCATGCTACGCTTGCAGGCCATACGTTCGAGCACGAGATTCGTACGGCTGCAATCAACGGCATGCTTGGATCGCTTGATGCGAACCAAGGCGACCTTCTTCTTGGCTGGGATACAGATGAATTCCCAACCGATCTATATTCAACTACACTAACGATGTTTGAAGTATTGAAAGCTGGCGGCATTGGCCGCGGCGGCGTTAACTTCGATGCGAAGGTTCGCCGTGCATCATTCGAAACGGATGATCTGTTCCTTGCTCACATCGCTGGTATGGACAGCTTCGCTTGGGGCTTGAAAGCAGCTGCCAAATTGACGGAAGAGAAAATTCTCGACAACATCGTTGACAACCGTTACCGCAGCTTTAAAGAAGGCATCGGCGCGGATATCGTTTCCGGCAAAGCAACGCTTGCTTCACTTGAGCAATATGCGCTTCAAAACAATCCAATTAAAAATGAGTCCGGACGTCAAGAACGAATCCGCCTTATCTTGAGCGAAGTTATTTTCAGCGTTTAAGTCGGGAGGACTCTGACAAATGAGCTATGTAATCGGTATAGATTTAGGAACGAGCGCCGTTAAAGTGCTGCTTGTTGACCGTGATGGCACGGTAGCTGGGGAAGTCTCCCGCAGCTACCCGCTGTTTCATGCTTACTCCGGGTGGAGCGAGCAGCGGGCAGATGATTGGGTAGAAGGTACAGTTGAGGCTTTGCGTGAATTGACATCAACAGCAGGCATCGATGCCCAGTCAATTGAAGGGATTAGCTTCTCCGGCCAAATGCACGGACTTGTACTGCTGGACGGTGAAGGAAATCCTGTTCGCAACGCTATCTTATGGAATGATACGCGTACAACGGCGCAATGCCGTGAAATTGAACGCACGCTTGGAGACAAGCTGCTTAGCATTACTCGCAATCCAGCTTTGGAGGGCTTTACGCTTCCTAAGATTTTATGGGTTCGCGAGAACGAGCCGGATGCCTTCGCAAAGGCAAAGCTGTTCCTTCTGCCGAAGGATTATCTTCGCTACCGCTTAACAGGCGAGCTTCATATGGATTACTCCGATGCGGCGGGAACGCTTCTTCTTGATGTGGCTGGCAAAGCATGGAGCGAAGAAGTGCTTGAAGCGTTTGGAATCCCGGCCGAATTTTGTCCACCGCTTGTTGAGTCGCATGGACTCGTAGGTACGCTGCTGCCGCTGTATGCTGACAGCACAGGGCTGCCAAGCACGACGAAGGTGTTCGCGGGTGGAGCGGATAATGCATGCGGGGCGATTGGCTCAGGTATTTTATCCGAAGGTTTAACGCTTTGCAGCATTGGTACTTCCGGTGTTATTCTCTCTTATGAGAATGATAAGACGAAGGATTTTGCAGGCAAGGTGCATTTCTTTAATCACGGCAAAGAGGACTCCTTTTATGCAATGGGAGTTACGCTTGCTGCTGGCTACAGCTTGAGCTGGTTTAAGAAAACATTCGCTCCGAATGAATCCTTTGATCAATTGCTCGAAGGTGTAGGTGCAGTGAAGCCGGGAGCTGGCGGATTGGTGTTCACGCCATATCTCGTTGGCGAACGCACCCCACATGCGGATCCGCTCATTCGTGCAAGCTTTATCGGCGTTGACGGCTCACATGAACGCATTCATTTTGCTCGTGCGGTGATGGAAGGCATTACTTTCTCGCTTAATGAGTCAGTCGATATGTTTAGAAGCGCCGGCAAGACGGTCGATACGATCATTTCGATCGGCGGCGGCGCGCAAAACCCAGTATGGCTGCAAATGCAGGCTGATATTTTCAATGCAAGGGTTGTCGCATTAGAGAATGAGCAAGGACCTGGTTTAGGCGCTGCGATGCTTGCTGCATATGGTGCAGGCTGGTTCGACAGCTTGGAGTCCTGTGCGAATAAATTCGTTAAGCATGCAGATTCGTATTCGCCGCAGCCTGAAGCGGTTGCTGCTTATGCAGGCATTTTCAAAGTGTACCAGCAGGTTTATGAGCAAACAAAAGGCTTGAATGAGGCGCTAGCGCCTTATCGCGGCTAGTCGTATACAATAGAAGGGACTGTTATCCTCGATTTGAGGGTGACGGTCCTTTCTTTTTTTTTTTGGACCAGTGATTCAGAAAAATGCCTTTTATTAAAACTAACATTCTATCGTGAAGGAGCAGAGAGAGCGGTAAACGTTAGCGGGGATATACATAAACAGAACAACATTGAGATCATTAGCGGTCTTGCAGCGGCAACGGTACTTGTCGGATTTCTTATCTGGTACGTTCGCAGAGCGATCTCCATTCCGATTCAGAAAACGGCGCAATTCCTTTCAGAGGTAGCCCAAGGAAATTTATCCGCTATCGTCCCGAAAGTGAAAAATCGTGATGAAATTGGAGAAATGGTCAGTGCTTCCGCTGAAATGCTAAGCCGCGCCTCAGAAGAAATGGCTCTCGGTGTACAGCAGCTCGCAGCGCACACCCGAAATATTGGAACCATATCTGAGCTGATTGGAAATATTTCAAAGCATACAAATCTGCTGCTGCGATTGAGGCGGTAAGAGTGGGAGAGCATGGAAGGGGCTTCGCGGTTGTAGCGGAAGAAGTGCGCAAGCGCTCTACACAGTCAGCGGAATCTGTTGTAAAAATTCAGGATTTGATCAATGAAATTCAGAATGATACAGAAACTGCCGTGAAGGCGATGAGAATGAGTGAAGCTGAATCGGTAGAAGGACTGGCGAGCATAACAGATGCAGGAGATGCATTCATTCAAATCGCACATGCTTCAAGAGATGTGCTTGAAAAAATTCAGGAGGCAGCGTCCTCCTCGGAGAAGCTGGCAGCAAGTGCACGGGAGGTCAATTCATCCATTTCCCAAATGACAGGAATTGCCTCTAGAACCTCCGCAATTGCCGGCGAAGTTTCTGCATCCTCGGAAGTGCAGTATGCGTCAGCAGAGGAAATATCATCATCAGCTAAAGGCTTGAGTGTAATTGCAATGGAAATGAACGAAGTGGCTCAAAAATTCAAGCTTTAAATAAAACGTGGAGCAGCTATTATCGTTTATAGCTGCTCCATATCATTTCGGGCCTAACACCCAGCTCTCCGGCGATCAATTCTGCCGTTAGACGCTGGGGCTTTTTTATTTTCCCATTGCGAATTTTGGAAATGGTCGTAAGAGATATAAGCGTTGACTGAGCGAGTGAAGTGACGGATATATTTTTACTGAGCATAAGCATACGAAGCTTGTAGGAGGGGTCCTCATCCTGATTATTCATATGAAGGCTGGTTAATATGACAACAAAGTTTTTTAAGGTCCGATTGCCATTGTAAAACGGCTGAACAACCGCATCAGCATTATAGCATCGATCCCCAAGCTTAAGATGAAAGTCCACGGATTCTGCTGTTCGGTTGTTTTTCGCATATTCTAATACACGCTTAAGCTTGCTTCGTTCATGGTCTGGAACAAGCTCAAATATGGATTTGTTCAAATAGGAAGAGGAGGGCTGTTGTACAGGAGCATAATAATGCTTAAAGCTCATAATGTTATAGCCCTCATTCACAACGGCAGATACCATTATTTTATGATGCAAAATATATTCGTCAATCCATTTGGCTTCCCGTAAATCCTTGCAAATGATGACATAAACAATGCGGTCTTCGAGCTGGAGCTTGCGGCAGGACAAACGTATATCTGCAGGAGTCGATGACTTCGTGACAAGCTTACATTCAAGTAGCGGTGATAGGGCTTGCTCATCAGCAAGTTGATGTACGGCCTCATCAAAGGAGAGAGTTGTCTCATCCGTCGATATAATAGTAGATGGATCGAGGAGCATAAGATCTGATTTCTTAAAACCGGAAAAAGCTGCAAAAGCTTGATTGACGTCTACAATAGACCAACGGGATTCGTCCCACTCGACGATAAGCATAGGATCTGAAAGTAAATAAAATAAATGGTTCATCGATGACATCCTCCTTATCAATAGCCTAGCTGCACACTTATGTAATGATTATGTCACAAAACATAACATAATAAAATAGTTATTTGTAATTATATATCATGACGCCTTGCCGTATTCTTTTTTTACATGATTTTGTATGAATAGGGCATGTTAAACAAAACGTTAGAAAGGATGATCGCTATTGTCTACGAACTCAGCCTTATTGTTTGATTTTAACGATGCTCAAAGTGCGGCTCTTGCTTGCGAGACGCTGAGGGAGCTCGGATATGAGACGGTTCTTCATGAAGGAAGCAGCATGCATGTTCATTTAGAAGGAAGCGATCTCACTTCAGCACTCGAAATTGCACAATCACATGGCGGTCAGCTCGTCGAACAAGCAAGTATCGATGCGGACGCAGTTACCGGCACTGCATACTCGCTTGATGCGATTGCAATTCCGGCACATCTTGTGAATGAGGACTGGGCTGCAACCGATGGACAAGGCAATGATGCTGAGGAGCTGCACAATCGGGATGAAGCTGCGGATTATTCCGAGGAATTTCTTCCTGATCCCGGGACGTATGATCATTTTTCAGGAGATGTTCGAATTTAGCCGTACTTCACGTACATAATTGCAATAAAAAAAGGCTGTCTCAACGTTTAACGACGTTTGACAGCCTTTTTATATCCTTACTGAATGACAGCATGAAGTCCTGCCGTATAGCCTGTGGAGAAAGCCGCAGTAATGTTGTAGCCTCCGGTGTAGCCATGAATATCCAATATTTCTCCGCAAAAAAACAAACCGCTCATGAGCTTGGATTGCATCGTCTTTGGATCGATTTCCTTTAACTGAATGCCACCGCCGGTTACGAAAGCATCTTCAATGGATAAGGAGCCATACACTCTAATCGGAAAATGTTTGATCAGCAGCGAAAGGGCTATCCAGTCCTGTTTTGGAATATTGTCATAAGTAAGGCTATCCGGCAAACCTGCCTTTTGAAGCAAGATTGGTATCATTTTTTCCGGCAAATAACCTTTAAGGACATTTTTAATCGTTTTTTTCGGTTCAAGCTCGGAAAGTCTTAGAGTTTCCTTATAGACCTCGTCTTTGCTTTTATCAGGCACTAAGTCAATCGCAACCTCAATATTGCCCGTCTTAAATTGCTTAAGAGCTTTCACTACAAATTGACTGCATCTTAGCACAATCGGTCCGGAAATACCGAAATGCGTAAATAGCATATCGCCTTGATGCTCAATAATCTGCTTCCCTTTCGGGTTCCAAACCGACAGTGCAACGTCTCTCAGAGATAGCCCTTGCAGCTCCTTGCTTACAATGAAGGGCTCATTTGATGTAAGCGGAACCTCAGTTGGAAAAAGCTCAGTTATCGTATGCCCGGCTTTTTCTGCCCATGCATAACCGTCGCCGGTTGAGCCGGTTTGGGGCACGGACTTGCCGCCGGAAGCTACAATGACACTGCGGGCACGGAATGTTTCACCAGCTTTTGTACGCACGCCTGTGACCCTTCCATTGTCATACATGATATGATCGACAGGAGCGTTCAGTATGATTTTGACACCTTGTTTGCGTACCTGGTTAACAAGCGTATCTACGACCGTTTTAGCTCTATCTGATACGGGGAACATGCGCCCGTTATCCTCTTCCTTTAAAGCAATGCCAAGGTTCTCAAAAAAGGCGATAATATCCTTGTTATTGAAATTGGAGAAGGTACTGTGAAGAAAACGCCCATTACCGGGAATATGCTTGATCAGCTCATCCAGTTCTTTATTATTCGTTACATTGCATCGGCCGCCGCCGGATATGCCGAGTTTGCGTCCTAATTTATCGCCTTTGTCTAGGAGAAGCACTTTAGCGCCTTCCTTGCTTGCAGCAATACCCGCCATTAGTCCTGCGGAGCCTCCACCAATTACAATTGCATCATATTGCATCGCTTTCCACCTGCTATATTATTAGTAGTATTATAATACCACAAAAGAAAGGCGGCGTTTGAATGCTGCGAGATGAATGGGTCATAACTGGCGCTAAGGGGTCGCAAATATTTTTGCGGGAATGGACGTCAGAAACGAGAGCGACAAAAGCTGTCGTCTGTCTCGTACACGGGATGGGGGAGCATGGCGATCGTTATGGACATGTAGCTGCTCAGCTTACTGCTGCTGGCTTTGTACTTATAGCGCTGGATCAGCAAGGCCATGGCCGCTCTTCAGGCAAACGGGGGCATCTGCATTCACTTGGCGCAGCTGTAAGCGATGCAGCGCTTATGATTGAAGAGGCTGGCAAACGGCACCCGGGAACGCCGATATTCTTATACGGCCACAGTATGGGCGGCAATGTGGCGCTTAATTGTGCGCTGCGACTTCAGCCTCCAATTCGTGGACTCATACTGACAAGCCCTTGGCTTCGGCTAGCATTCAAACCGCATCCAGCTGTGGAGTGGTTTGGACGCAAATTGGCAGCGGTTGTCCCGAAGATGCACCAATCTACAGGCTTAAATCCTGCCGATTTATTTCGTCCTGGCTATGACCTTGCTGCGCCTATCGTGGAAGATCCGTTATGTCATACCAAAATTACTCTCCAAACGTATATGGAGATTACCGCTGCCGGCGAGTGGGCGATCGCTCATGCATCCAGTCTGCAGGTTCCACTGCTGCTTATGCATGGCACTTCTGATCGCGTAACATCCTTTGAAGCAAGCGCGCTTGTTGCTGAGCGAATCGGAGACCAATGTTATTTTAGACGCTGGGATGGCGGGTATCACGAGTTGCACAATGACGTGGAAGGGAAAGAGGCTGTTCAAGAGCTAGTTTCTTGGCTGGAAGAACAATTGTAAATAGATGTATTTTATGTTTTAATCGGATTAATAGATTGTTTCAAATAGTAAGCTATTTCACGTAAAAAACATAATATGGAATAGATTCAGAGCGTAGTAGGGGGATCGGACGTGACGTCTGTGTTAAAGGAATTGCTCTTACAATTCATTGTGTCCTTATTGCCTGTTTTCGCCTTTCAGCTTTGGTATGACAAAGACCAAAGATGGAAGGGAATACCTATTTTTATGAGCCTTTTTTGCGGTGGGTCGATGGTATTGTGTATGGTGACTGCTCCTGATTTATTAGGTTATGAAGTCGATTTTCGTCTCATTCCTTATGTAATAGGATCTCTCTATGGAGGCGTGCCAACATTAGCCGTCTTAACCGTCATCTACATTGTAGTAAGAGTATCTATGCTCGAAGGCAGCTTGGAAGTCATTAACTTTATCATTTTTGTCATTGGTTTTGTCCCGCTGATGTTGTATGCGATTCCATCTTTCCAGCGTACCTCTGTTTTAGGCAAAGAACAGAAAAAACGCAGGGGCTTAGTGATCATGTCCATTTTGATCCTATACTACATTATTTCCGTTACTGGAATTATGTTATTTAATGGTATTTGGTGGTCGAATGTGATGATTTACGTGCAGTTGATCTCTGTTTGTGCATCTTTAATGGCAACTTGGCTCTCTATCTTTATGATCGAAAATGTTAAGGAGAAGCAGCAGCTCTATGATGAAGTGAAACGAATGTCGGTTAATTATAGCAATGAAGTGGAGAAGCTTCAGCAATTTATAGATGAGACTTCATTTGGGGTAGTCATTGTTGATCGAGAAGGGAAAATCACACATTTTAATGATATAGCCAAAACAGTTCTCAGCCTGCCTTCAAAGGATTCGGAAGTGAAGGACTTGCTTGGCGCCTCCTTCCCGCTTATTTTTCAGGACGGACATGGGGATGTCTGCATAAAGCTGCTTTCTCAGGCGTTAAACGGCAGGAAGAACACACTCGTTCCGTACGTTAGCGGCGATAAAATGCTGCTCTTGTCGACGATTTCGATGCGTACATCGGTTAATGCTGAAAATGCAGGCGCTTCACTTATCGTTCAGGATGTAACGGAGCTTCGTCAACTTCAGAGTGAGGTTGGGCGAATGGAACGATTAAGCCTGATAGGTCAAATGGCTGCAAGCATCACTCATGAAATACGCAATCCGATGGCGGTTATTCGCGGCTTTGTCCAATTGATTCAGGAGCGCAGTCCAAAAAATCAAGAGGAATACTTTCAGATTGTGATCGATGAGCTGGATCGTGCGAATATGATTATTAGTGATTTTCTATCGCTTGCTCAAAATAGGGAACTAGCCATGGAGCTGACTTCCCTGCATGATGTTGTTAATGAACTTATACCTCTGCTTAGTGCGGATGCGAATTTGCGAGGCCAATCTATTGAAGTGAGCCTTTGCGAAGATATACCTTTAATTATGATGAACGACAGAGAAATTAAGCAGCTATTTCTTAATATTGCCCGTAACGGAATGGAAGCTATGGGCAATAAGGGCTCATTACATATTAGTACTCGTAATAATGGAAATAAAATTGAGCTGCGGATTGCCGATCAGGGTGTCGGTATACCTCCAGAGCAAATGCAGCATTTGTTCGAGCCTTTTTTCTCGACGAAGACGCAAGGAACAGGGCTTGGCCTGCCGTTATGCCTAAGCATCGCTGAGCGCCATAATGGCCGGATTGACGTTGAGTCGAAGGAAGGTGAAGGTACAGCGTTTATCGTTACTTTCACAGTGCCGGAGGAACGCGCGAGTTGAATGAAGGAGCAAATTAGAGTGGAAATGGAAATGCGTAAGTTGTTAGCAAACGAACAACCCCCAATGGAACTGCTCTTGTTAGCAGATCCTTCGATTAAGCTCGTAGAAGAATACATAAAACGCGGGGAAGTTTTTGTAGGTGTTATAAGCAATGAAATTATTGCAGTACTTGTACTGCTGCCAACAAGGCCCGAGACGATCGAGATCGTAAATGTAGCAGTAGCGGAGTCAAAGCAAGGCCAAGGGCTTGGAAAGCAAATGGTACTTTATGCGATTTCATATGCAAAGCTTCTAGGCTACAAAACGATTGAAATTGGAACGGGCAATTCAGGGGTCAGCCAGCTTGCATTGTATCAGAAATGCGGCTTTCGAATGACGAGTATTGACCGAGACTTCTTTATTAGACATTATCCGGAAGCGATTTATGAGAACGGAATACAGGTTGTTGATATGGTTCGTTTATCTCAGGATTTATAAGGAAAGCGCCAGCTGAGCATACTACCTCTGAAAGATAACCGGCAATTGCGGTTACATTTTATGACGAGAGGAGCGCTCACAATGACGCAGCATAATGAGGAAAAAGATCGTTCGGCTGAGCAAGCGAAGCAGGCAAAGAATAATACGGCTGCTGACAGCAAATCACCCGAATCCGCTGGTTTTGACAAAAAGCTTGATGGACCTAATCGTCCTTCAATTTAGCGCGGAGGTGTTCATATGCCAGATCATGAGCACAAGAATGAAGATGAAATACTTAAAGATGATCCCGCATTAGATCCTTTTGAAATCGAATTTCTGCCTCAGTTTCGCGAAGGGCGAGGAAGCCGTGCGCCGTTTGTGAACTCACACGGCATCGTTATAGGCGATCATGAATATGAGTCTCCGGATTCACCATTGTCGCAGTGGAGCGAGGAAACAGATCCAGCTGTGATGGCTGGCGATGAATGGGTGCATCCTTTTAAGGATGTAGGTTTTCTAACCGCTGAAAATCGGGATATTTTTGAGGAGGGCCTTCAGCCGCAAGGAGGCATATTTACTCATCCTGACAAAAATGCGGCATTTGGTTTGGACAAGCCGAAAGACGCTCCTGTTTAAGCTGAAAAAGAACAGCCGGAGTGCGAGCGCTCCGGTTGCTTTATTTTGACTACGGAAGGTATAATAGTAGCTAAAATAAAGTAATTAAAGGAGTGTGTTTCGATGTCGATGTCATTCGAACGATACATGTTAGATATGGTGCAGCCTATGAGAGACGATCTTACTCGAATTGGTATTCAGGAGCTTCGCACACCTGAAGAAGTAGAAGAAAAATTGCCAAATGCAAAAGGTACGGCGCTTGTTGTTATCAATTCCGTTTGCGGATGTGCAGCAGGCCAATGTCGTCCAGGCGTGGCTGATGCGCTTCAACACGATATTACTCCTGATCATTTATACACTGTATTTGCAGGACAAGATAAAGAAGCAACAGCAAAAGCTCGTGAGTTTTTCGCTCCATATCCGCCATCTTCCCCTTCAATCGCTTTGTTGAAGGATGGAGAGCTAGTACACTTTATCGAGCGCCACCAGATCGAAAATCGTTCCGCATCGGACATTGCAGCCGATCTGACAGACGCTTTCGATCGGTTTTGCCGCTAATTAGGAAGGTAACTATGAGCTTACAACAATCCATTATTCAAAGACTTGGCGTTAAGCCGCAAATCGATCCGGAGCAGGAAATTCGCAAACGGGTTGATTTCTTGAAGGAATACGTAACGAACTCGGGAACAACGGGTTTGCTTATTGCGATTAGCGGCGGAATTGACAGCGCAGTCGCAGCGGGTCTTTGCAAGCGGGCAACAGATGAGCTTAGCGCTGAAACAGGCCGCGAGTATATGACGCTTGGCGTATTTCAGCCTTATGGCGAGCAATCCGATATTGCGGATAGTTATGCAGTAGCGGAAGCGTTCCAGCTAAAGCACCGCGCGGAGACGAATATTGAAGAAGCTGTGGATGAAATCGCGATTGAAGTGGAGCATAGCTTTAAGTCGTTAGGCATTCCGCGTCATTTGAGCCGCGGCGGCAAAGGCAACGTGAAAGCGAGAACGCGGATGGTTATGCAATACGCGCTTGCATTCGACCTTAATCTGTTAGTCGTTGGTACAGATCATGCATCTGAAGCGATTACAGGCTTTTACACGAAATGGGGCGACGGAGCGGTTGATGTTACTCCGCTTAGTACGCTTAATAAACGGCAGGTTCGTGAGCTGGCCTCCCATATCGGCGTACCGCAAAGCGTGCTCGACAAAGCGCCAACGGCAGGCCTATGGGACGGACAAACCGACGAGGGCGAGCTAGGCATCACTTATGGTGATAACAGCGACTATCTCGAAGGCAAGTCCATTAGCGACGAGGCTCGCGAGAAGCTTGAAAAGCAATATTTGAAAACCGAGCATAAGCGCTCCCCGATTCCGGGTATTTAATGGGCTGCTTTAAGCTTCGAGCAGTAAAAAGACTGTCCCTTGGACCGAGAATTCGGCAGGGGACAGTCTTTTTTTGTTGCAGTGGAGCAGCATTTGATTAGCTAAGCGGACGCCAATGATGGAGGAGAAACGGCTGGAAGATAGAATATAGT
This sequence comes from Paenibacillus sp. NRS-1760, assembly GCF_050467785.1. NCBI lineage: Bacteria > Bacillati > Bacillota > Bacilli > Caryophanales > Paenibacillaceae > Paenibacillus > Paenibacillus sp. NRS-1760. The sequence continues at coordinate 381,195 of NZ_JBITPK010000014.1, forward strand.
AGTTGTGAAAGGAGCTGAATGCCATGAATAATACGAAGTTAATCCTTGTTGAAGGATTGCCCGGATCAGGGAAAACGAGTACGGCACGTTTTGTGAAGCAGCTATTAGATGAACAGAATATTGCCAATCGCTTGTTTTTGGAGGGGGATTTGGAGCACCCGGCCGATTATGATTCCGCGGCTTATTTTACAGAAGAACAATATAAGCAAATGCTGCAAAAATATACGGAACAACAGCAGTTAATCATTAAGTATTCCGAGGCTAAGGCGGACGGATATATCGTATATTACGGGAAGGTGCTAAAGGAAACAGATTCGATTAATAGTGAATATTTCGGGGATTATGATGTATATAACCTCCCTTTGGAGAGGCATCAGCAGCTCATTATTGAAAAGTGGAGCGATTTTTCGAGACAGGCTATTAACGTGGATGAAGTATACATATTGGAATGCTGTTTTTTGCAAAATCCTTTAACCGTCATGCTTGTACGAGACAATTGTTCCGAGGTTGAAATATCGACCTACATTCATGAACTGAATCGCTTGATTAAGCAGCTAAATCCGGTATTGCTCTATTTGTATCAGGATGGCTTTAAACATGCATTTCCTGCAATAATTGCTGAACGGCCAACAGAATGGCTAAACTTTATTACTTGGTATTACACGGAGCAGGGCTACGGCAAAAGTAGAGGGCTTAATGGAACTCAAGGTCTTCTCGAGGTGCTTGAGCTGCGAAAGGCCTATGAATTAGCGATACTAAACGAGTTGCCGATCGATAAAATGCTGTTTAATAAAAGCAGCTTGGACTGGGACAAGATCCACAGCCAAATCCAAATCGATCTGCAAAACCGTTTAAGCAGGTGATTATCAAATGAAACCGAGAATACGATACGCGATTGCGGTTGTTATAACGATGGTGCTTGGCTACAGTTCAAGGAGCTTTGCAGATTCGCTGCCTGGGTTTGTTGCAGAGCATTTTGGCGATGCGCTTTGGGCATGCATGATTTATTATGGCTTCCGTACCATAGGGGTGCACAAAAACTTGTTTTGGGCTGCTGGCGCTAGCCTCATCTTTTGTTTTGGCATCGAGTTTAGTCAGCTCTACCAGGCGGATTGGATTAATGAGATTCGCAGGACGTTTATTGGAGCTTTAGTGCTCGGGAGCGGTTTTTTGACCGTGGATTTGATCAGGTACAGCGTAGGCATTATGTTTGCCATAATTGTTGATCGATATTTTATTTTAAAAAAATAAGAAGACCCTTCCACCGAAACGCGGCGGAAGGGTTTTTGATTTATGATTCAACTTGACGTACAACTGTCCAGCTCTGGGCAGCAGGCTTTAGCACAAATTTAAATAGGTGTTCTCCAGATTTCTCAATAGCAACCATAATACCATCTTGAACAGGTACGATATGATGAATTTCTCCACCCGGTACAAGTTCTGCCGCCAGCGGCGTCAAGATGGGAATGAGAGCTTCCTCCAGCCAGCACCTTTCTTGATACCATTGTGGCGGTGGTAAATCAGAAGGATAACCATCAATAGGTGCTTCAAGCTCAAGAGCCATTTTTAGGGGATCGGTTGAAAGCTTACGGCCGGCACCTATCGCTGCTACGAATCGCAAGCACAGCTCAATGGTACGGAGAATTTCTTCATCATTCACTGAGCCATTTGCATAACGAATTTCCACCGTGCCTATATCAAACCAAGCCGCTGTGTTTATTCCACAACGATGAGATTGCGGACGTCCTTCATGGAGAACGGCTTCATCGCTTGGATTTGCAATATAGCTCTCACGCATGTCCGGAGTAACGGGCGGGCAAAACAGCAGTCGGTGCTCGCTCGTATTCAATAACGCTTGGATCGTTTGTTGATATTCCAGTGCGGCGTCTATAAGCGGGAGGACAGCATCTTCTCCCCATGGTTCGAGACCAATATGAACATGGAGTCCGCAGCTCCAATTAGCTGTTGCTCCTTGTTCCCTCAGCCTGCTTAACATGATCTGAATTTGCTCACGGTCTTCCCACAAGATCGGAGGCGGCTTTAGCTCACTGCCTGATTCCATACCTTGTGCATCAATTTGCCGCTCATCCAAAGAAATAACCCAACCAGGCAGCAGCTCCAAGCTTTCTGGATTTCCGCCTACAAACTCAATTTCCACGCCAAAGCGCAGCTCTTTCCAATCAACGATTTTTGGCCACATTGCCATCATCCTCTCCATTTATATAAGCTTCATCATGTAAAGAGAGGAGACGAGGCGGACCACGAGATTAACGAGGGATTTTTTTTCTGAACATAAAATGTCCTCCTTATTCGAAAAAATGATTGTAGTTTTGAACTCAAAAAATAATGAAGAGGTATCACTTATTATTCAAATTATATATGATTAGAAGAAAAAAGGTAATATTGAGGAGATTCGTATAATGAGCTTCACAGCTAAGCAAAAAGAGACTATTCAAAAAATAGCAATTGCAGCCCATAACCAGCCATTACTAAGCAGCGGTTTATGGTTCCACCACGATTTACGCGATAACTTTTATTATGCTTCCTATTTGCTTGCAGCTGCAGTTGATAACTCAGAACAACTGCCGTTTGAGAGAGAGGCTGCTAAACGAACTGCGGAATCGGTGCTTCTAGAGGTGCTTGCGCTGCAAGATCAGGATGTAGAAAGCGATACTTATGGACATTGGCCGCTTAGACTAGAGGATGTTCCGAAGGACTCCAAGCCAAATACGCTACCCGTGGAGCTGATGGGGAGCTTGATGGCATTTTTTGCGAGACGCTATAGGACGTTTTTTAATGAACAGCTAATCCAAGCATTTGATACTGCTCTTATCCATATTTATCGAAGCGGCTTCTACCATCATAAAAATGTATTTGGTCATCACGATGCAAAATATACAGCTGCAAAGCTGATTTTTGGACAAATGTTTGCCGATGCTGATTTGCTGGAGGATGGTCGCAGCAATCTTCAGCTTACATTAGCCCATATTCGCAAGTATGGCATGTCCGAATACAACAGCTTGCCTTGGTTCTGGCATTGGGTGCAGGCGTTCACTTGTGCTTGGTACGAATTACAGGACGCAGCCATTAAACAAGAGCTCGCCGATATGCTTGATTTTCTCTGGAAAGAGCGAGCTGCATTCTATTTGAAAGGCGCCTTTGTCGGCGCTCATTGCCGCGGTCAGAAGCATGACATCCCGCTTGATAACAACGTTCTGCATGATTATGTGCAATTCGGTGATTTCGAGCTTCCAGAGCAAATGCCGCGGACGGAGTATGCAGGATTTTTATTTTACGAGGCGCCTGAAGCAGCTCGTCGTACGGCGCTTAATCGCAGTGAGCCAACTGAGGTGAAAAAGGCGATTACGAAGCTTACGGATGAAGGAGCAAGCATGCTTCACAGCTATGCCTACATTACATCGGATTTTGCAGCGGGCGGAATGTGGGAGCGATTCTCGGAGTTTGACAATGAGCAGCATCGCTGGGATATTTCTTTGCCATTGGGACTGCAAAACGGCGTGAATCAACTTTACTTCTTCCATCCGGCAGAGGCGAATGCGGTTGAAGATTTGCGGCATCAAACCGAGTTTACGGAAGTTCTCTATTACAAAAACACAATAATGGCTTTATATCCGATTCCTTCTGACAAAGACAATACGATTATCGGGTTATTGCCATGTATGGATTGGCTGCAAGAGCCGGGCATGCTTGTTGGTCAGACTGAGAATGTGTTTTTGGCGGTTTATGTCATGCAGCCTTATGATCTGGAACATCGTTCGGATCGCTCTATCGTGACAAGCAAAGGCTCAGAAAACGGCGTAATTGTCGAAGTAATCAGCCATAACGATGCGTTGAAGAATGGCATAAGCAGCTATGAGGCATTTGTGGAACAGGCAAAAAACAATAGGCCAGCTTGGTCTGCTGAGGAAAGGCTTAGTGTGAAGTATGTGAGCCATGATAAGAGCGTACTTGAGCTAAATGTTGATGGAGAAGGCAGCAGTGAGAAATTAATCAATGGCCTTTCAGTTGATTTTAGTGAATATAGAACTTAAACGAGTTGTGTATCGTTCCAGACGGAAGGCAAGCTTCACTTTCCATAATTGCATAGTCATGATTCACATATCGTTCACCACTATATAGCTCTAACGAGTCATGTGATACAGTTCCCCCATTGATACAATTTGGACAGTGAATCCAAATCGATGGGGGTATTTTTATGAAGCTTAAGAAAAAAATCGCAGGTGTCGCACTGGTAGCTATGTTGACACTAGGAGCGGCGGCTCCAGTATTCGCGCATGACGGTTGGTCTCAGACGAGTGCACCAATCGTAGCGCCTGGTCAAGTTTCCTATGTTGAGCTTATGTATGGAAACCACTCCAACGATCACAAGAGTTATCGGTTGGAAGGGCAGTGGGGCAGCACTTCAAAAGTATATGTGACTACGCCGGCAGGGCAGAAGTCAGATATTACAGGCACTCGTTTCTACACTGGAGAGCCGGCTACGGAAACAACGCCAGCGCTAAATAATTACTTTGTTGCGTCTTTTAAATCAAATGTTCCAGGCGCGTATATTATATCAACCGAAGCAGACAGCGTGTACAAAGGTGCAGACGCTGCTACTCGTACGCTGCGCAGTGCCAAATCATTCGTAGCGATTAGCGATATTCCTGTTATTGATCGGGTTAAAGCACTTACAGGTTTCTCTAAGGAAGTAAGCCCGGATAGAGCGGAGCTCATCCCTTTGTTCAATCCTGCTGCAGTTACACCGGGTGAAAAAGTGTCGATTGAGCTGCTTCTAAAGGGCAAACAACTTACTAATACAGCCGTTGATATTATTCGTCGCAGCAATTCTGAAGCAGTGGAGCTGAAGACCGATGATAAGGGCGTGGTTTCATTTACGACGGGTGCTGCCGATTATTACTTAGTACGCGCGAAGCCAAGCACTACGGAAGCTAAGGAAGGCGAATACAGCGCAACAAATTACGAAGCTACAATGACTTTCACGGTTCAAAATAAATCAGTGAAGCTCCCAGGCAGCGCCGTGTCTGCTAAACCACATATTTACGTAAACGGAAACATAGTAGCTGTAAGCAGTTTGACCGTTTCAAATGGTACGACAAAAGTAGATGCAGCGTTCATTAAGCAATACGTAGACGCAGCATATAAAGGCACAGGTGCAGTAACCCTTCGTTCCGCAGCTGAGGAAGCTGGTGCTTCTGTTGAATACTTCCCTGCCGTAGGCGGTAATCAAGCAGCTGTCGCCATTTACACGAAATAAGGATTGCAGATGAAAAAAATAAGATTGATATTTGCAATAGTAATAATATGGGCATGCCTGCCGAGCTTCGTCTCGGCGCATGCCTATATTGCGCAATCGACACCTTATGGGGATGCGGAGCTGGCGGAAGCTCCGCCTGCCATTCGAATAAAATTTACAGAGAAAATCGATACGAAGCTAAGTAATATTTCACTAAAAAGCAGTAGCGGCACTGACATAACTGGCAAGTTAAGCAGTGATGATGATCTTACGCTTGTTTATACCATTCCTAAGCTGGATAAGGGCATTTATGAAGTAAGCTGGCAGGTGTTATCGCTTGATTCTCATATAACAGACGGTTCCTTTAAATTTGCGGTAGGCGTGAAGCTTGAGGCTGTGAAACCGGATGATACGGTTTCACTGGATGGTGCTTCTGCTGGTAATACAGGGAACAGCTCTGGAAATGAAGCAAAAGCGACTGACAAGCCAGTAATTACAAAGAGTCCAGAGCCCACAATTAAACCTAAGCCTACAAAGAAGCCGGATATAACGCCTACGCCATCTGCATCGCCCACTCCGACTGCTGAGTCTATAGAAGTCAGTGAAGGGACGGCCGCTCCCCCGTCTCCCACGATTTCAAGCAGTGAAGAGGTGGAGACAGCAGAGCCGGATATAAATACAAATACAAATACAAAAGATGTTGATGCGGATGCTGTGGAAGATGATAATGCTGCTCCGCAGATCGAACAGGATACGGCTACTGATCACAGCAGCCATAGCAATCACAGCGGCGACAGCAGCGCAGGAGAGGCCGAGCACGATCATGCGGGTGGCCAAGGCTTCATGGTGCTGATGCGCATACTCGATATTTTGACGGCTGTTATTCTCGCTGGAATATTGTTTTTCCGATATGTCATCTGGAGAGATGAAGAATCAAAGGCACCCTTTGGTTTCTCCGTCCGAGCCGAGAGACTAGTGATGGGAGCCGCAGCGCTTATTTGGCTGGTTTCCGGCTTGCTTCGCTTGTCGATGCTTGCAGACCAATTCGGCGGTGTATCCATCTATGCACTAGCTAATGGAACAATGATTGGAAAGATAGCGACGTTAAGAGTTGGGCTTGCTTTAATCGCACTTCTTCTCGCATTTGCCCCTATTCGGGAGAGACGATGGGCGAATATGATTAAATGGATAGCTGCAGCGGCATTGATAGTGAGCTTCCCGCTCACAGGCCATGCGAATGCTGCTTTAACCGATGTCGTATTTGGAATAGTGACCCATACAATCCATATGTCTGCTGCCGCAATATGGTTTGGTGGCCTTGCGGGTTTGCTATCATTAACTTTCCATAGAAATGCCGTGGAGCGCTTGAACCAAGCGGCTGTGCGTTTCGCAAAGTGGGCGCTGCCAAGCATGATCGTTATTTTGATTAGCGGAATATGGCTTTCGGCTGCTAGGCTCTCAGAATGGGGACAATTGTTCACTACAGCGTATGGCAAGCTAATCCTCGCCAAAACCATTCTCATGCTGCTTGTCGTCGTCATTGCAGCACTTCATAAGCTTGTATTCATGCCGCAAATCGCGAAAGCGAGCGCCGCAAGAGGGCTGCTGGTTGGCATCCGAATTGAGATGCTGCTTGCTGTTGCTCTATTCGTGCTGGCAGGCTGGTTGTCGACAACTTCTCCGCCGGAAGCACGCGTGGAGTCGAAGCTGGCTGAACCGATCTATTGGCATGTGATGGGTGAGCAGGCACATATGAGTTTGCGTATTTCGGAGAATGTTCAGACTGGGGATCAGGCTGTACGCCTTGATTTGTGGCTTCCTGAAGATCAGGGAACGCCTTTATCCGCGGAAGTAGCTGTTAAGATAGACTCGAATCAAGCGGAAGCGGAAAAGGAAACCGAGCAAGGAAACAAAATTGTGATTCCGTTGGAATTACAGCCGATGGGGGAAGAGATGTTTGAATTTCCAGGCTTTACGAAATATACGTATCGTTCATCAGGTGAGTTTATCGATGATCAGAAAAAAGGGTTAATTACGGTTGATGTAAAAGACGAAAAAGGAAACAACTTTCATTATGAGCGAGCGATAGGCGACTCGTTAACGGAATAGTTGTTACGGCAAAATGAAGAGGGAAAGGCATGTCCATGCTTGACTTCGCTTCATGCTTCTGCTAATCTCACCATCAGGGAAAAGGCGGGTGTTAGCATGATCATCGGCATCGGACATGATTTATCAGATATTACAAGAATCGCGAAAATAGTGGATGGCCGCACAGGCAGAAGGTTTTTGGAGCGGGTGCTGTCTGCGGGCGAGCGAGAGCTGGCTTCGGAGTATACAGGGGAGCGGCTTTATCAGTTCACGGCTGGACGTTTCGCTGCGAAGGAAGCGGTTGTGAAAGCTTTTGGCTGTGGAATAGGGAATATATTAGGATTCACAGACATCGAAATTTTGCGAGGAAGCTGCGGCAAACCCGAGTGTAGCTTAACGGTGGCAGCTTGGAATCGCCTAGGCTTTAGCAGAGAGGCTGTTCGAATTCATGTTACGATTACACATGAACGAAAGCTTGCTTCAGCTTTTGCTGTTGCGGAACGGATATCGGAGTAACCTTTTGCCTATACTTGGAATGTAATATACCAAGTTAGCTAGTCGAGAGGGGATGTCGACAATGAAGGAGCAGCGGCTGCAAAAAACGAAGCGTCGGTTTAAAACCGGTCAATGGGTTGAATTCGACGGGTTGTATTCAGACGATTGGGGCGGAGATCTAGTGCTTGTACAGGGTGATTTATTTCCGATGCATCCCCAAATGGGTGAAACGCATTGGACCTACGCCGGCCAAGCGGCACTTCATTTCATGAGCTCTCCAAAAATAAACGGCCATCATATCGGCTATTAAGCGAACATGAACAAGAAAAAAAGGATGCTTGAGCAGCATAATCTGCTCAGGCATCCTTTTTTTTCGCTAAGCCTTTGTTATTTTTTGCTTGCCAACCAATTAGAGAGCCCAGCAATTTCTTCAGCAGTCAGACGCTCTTTAAAAGCAGGCATCGAGCCTTCGCCCTCTTCAATCTGTTTCGTAATATCAGCAGCACTCATGCGCTCTCCAACTTTTTGGAGATTTGTTGCCGGGCCTACTCTGCCTTGAAGCCCGGTTCCGTGACAGCTGACGCAATTGGCCTTATAAACCGAAATAACTTCTTCCGGCCCAATCAGCGCGTTGGTTTTCTCAGGAGAGCTGTTCTCTTTGCTTCCACAGCCTGCCAGCAGTAACACGGCTATAAAGAATGTTGTTGCAATAGAAAAACCTCGGTTCCGATTCATATATAGCAATCCTTTCGTTTATTCTTTATTATGGAAGATTCGGTCTTGGTTAGGATATTCATAAGACTTCCATATGAATTTGAATCGTTAGTTCGTATAATAGAGAAGATGTTAACCACTAGAGAGAAGATATAACTATTATATCTCAGTTTTACTTATAGGAGAATTCATGAAACCGACAATAGAAAGTATTTTGCAAAATCAGTTGAACAACATTCAAGCCGAGGTTATTATGACTGCCTATAACGAATTTGAACCGGGCTGGTTCGAGCAAAAAACCGAGCCGGATTTTTTCCGTTTCGGTTATACAGTCAAGGGAGAAGCCCGGCTTAACATACAAAATGACACCTATTTCGTACAGCCGGGTACGCTTTATTTTTTGCCGGCCGGTACAAAACAATCTTTTGGTACAGAGGGAAATGAGAAGCTTGGGCTTTATTGGTGCCATTTCCGTTTGGAGCTTAGCGATTTTCAAGTTATTAATGCGCTGCAGCTTCCGCCATTTGTTTATGTGAAAGACAAAGAAATGATGAAGAACCTTTTTATAAAAATGAACGAATATCAGCATCGTAAATCGATTACACGAGAGCTGCGGTTAAAGTCGGTGCTGCTGGAGCTGCTTGCCTATTATTTAGAAGAAAGCCATGTGCAGAGAACAACATTCCAGCAATCGGATTTTGAGGTAAAATGGAATGAAGTGCTCGCCTATATTGAAGCAAATTTGCATCAGAATATACAAATTGAGGAGCTAGCTAAGTTTGCTTTTCTCCATCCAAACTATTTCATTACATCCTTCAAAAACATCATGGGCTGTTCGCCGATCCAATATGTGACGAATCGCCGCATCGCGATTGCAAAGCAGCTGCTTATGGAAACGGAGCTTCCTGTAGCCGTTGTTGCGAAGCAGGTTGGCATGCAAAATCATTATTTATCTCGGCTGTTCAAAAGATATACAGGCATTACGCCGGTTCAGTATAGACGGATTGGAAAAAATACCGGAACCAATCGAAAGACGCTTACAACAAGAATGAACGAGGAGAAAAGCTAATGGGAGAAATAGATGTAAAGACGTATTTTAGTACAGAGCTGCTAAATTGGTATCGGCTTATCAAACGCGATTTGCCATGGAGGATTAATAAAGATCCTTATCGGGTATGGGTATCCGAAATTATGCTGCAGCAGACGAGGGTAGACACTGTCATTCCATATTACAACCAATTTATGAGTAAATTCCCCACAGTGGGAGCGCTTGCTGAAGCTCCTGAGGAGGAAGTGCTCAAAAGCTGGGAGGGTCTCGGCTACTACTCGCGTGCCCGCAATTTGCAAGCAGGTGCCAAAGAGGTCGCTCAGCGATATGGGGGAATCGTCCCAGATGATAAAGCGTCCGTTGCTGGATTGAAGGGCGTTGGCCCTTATACTAGCGGAGCTATTATGAGCATCGCATTTAATCGTCCAGAGCCGGCAGTTGATGGTAATGTGATGCGTGTGCTCTCGCGATATTTTTGCTTGGAGGATGATATCGCAAAAGCTTCTACGCGAGTAGGCATTGAGAAGCTGGCTGCTTCGCTTATTCCAGAAGGCGCCGCTGGCGACTTCAATCAAGCGCTGATGGAGCTGGGTGCTCTCGTGTGTACGCCAAAATCGCCAAGCTGTTTGCCTTGCCCTGTAATAGAGCATTGTGAGGCGAGACTAGCAGGCAGAGAGATGGAATTGCCGATTAAGACAAAGGCTAAGCCTCCTCGTCCAGAGTTTAGGGCGGCAGTGATCGTTGTTGGCAGCGGGGAAAATGCCGGCAAAGTGCTCGTAAGGCAGCGTCCAGCTACAGGCCTTCTCGCCCAAATGTGGGAGCTTCCTCATTTGCTGCTGCCGCCGGATAAGGTGAACTGGCTGGATGAAACAGCGCCGAAGGAGCAGGGCGAGCTCGCCGAGATGATCAGCCGCATGCTTGATGAGGACACGGGACTTCTTATTCGTCCGCGCAGCTGGTTTACAGATGCTGATCATATTTTTAGTCATATTCATTGGAAAATGCGTTTTTATTTAGCCGATTTGGGTGAAATATCTTATTCAGCTGTAGACGCAGACATCGCAGCTGCATCGGACAACGCAGCTATTGCTGCGGAGGCAGCGTCCTCTTATAAAGTGAATCAAAAAGCGGCAGCAATAGATGATTCTACTGAGGAGCATAATGATCAGCCGAGCACTTACCGATGGATTTCAAAGGAAGATATGGACACGCTGCCGTTTCCGAATTTATTTTTGCGCATTTTAAAGAAATTTTGGGAATAAATGAATATAAGAGTCGGAGGAGAAGCAAATGAGCAATATGCTGGAGCTGCTCTTGCAGCACAAAATCGTAGCCATTTTACGAGGAATTGAAGATCGGCATGCAGACGATACAGCGCAGGCTTTAATAGACGGCGGCATTCATATGATGGAAATTACGATGAACACGGGCGGAGCAGCGGCTATGATAGAGCGTTGGCGTTCGAAGTTTGATGGAAAGGCTGCAGTAGGTGCCGGCACAGTAACAGATGTAGACCTTGCTAAGGAGGCTGTGGCGGCAGGTGCCCAATATCTCATATCGCCTAACCTAGATGAGGAAGTTATTGCATATGGCCGCGAGCACGGCCTCTCTGTATGGCCCGGTGTTATGACACCGACTGAAATTGTGAAAGCTTGGAAGGCAGGAGCGGATGCTGTGAAAATTTTTCCAATGGGCACGCTCGGCATAGGTTACTTGCAGGAAATTCGCGGACCTTTAAACGATATTCCGATGATTGCTACTGGTGGAGTGGATTTACATAATATTGCAGATTACTTTAAGGCAGGAGCAAATGCTGTTGGAATGGGCAGCAAGCTCGTTAATTTGGAATGGGTTCGCGAAGGGAAATTCGCTCAAGTAACGGAGCGAGCACGGCAATTCGTAGATATCGTAAGCAAGTTATAGAGCAAGGAGGTTATCTCATGGACGTTGTCTTATGGATCGTTATCATCTTCTTTATTATTGTTTTGCTGCTTGCTGCGCTAATCTGGCAAATGGGTGCGCGCAGCCAGAAGCCTCGAAAGATTATGAATGCGGAGACTCCCATTGTCGACACGCAGTGGCAATCCTTAACGTTCACTAATCATGGCTCTAAGCTGGAAGGCTGGCTGCTTCAGCCTGCTTCCAACGACTTGTTAAAGGACGGACTTGCGCCTCTTATTATTATAGCGCATGGCTGGGGATCGAATCGGACGAGAGTGCTTAGGTATACGCGTCCGATTTATGAAGCAGGGTTCGCTATATTGATGTATGATGCGCGCAGCCACGGCAACAGCGATTCGATTTCTGCGCCTTCCGCGCTCATGTTTCGGGATGATGTGCTCGCTGCTCTTGATACAGCCAAAAATTTGCCAGGTATGGATCCAGACCGAATTGCCATACTAGGTCATTCCCTTGGCGGATTTGGAGCGCTGCTTGCGCTTGATCAAGGCATGAAGGTGAGAGCGGTCGTAACGGATTCAATGCCCGTCCATTTTGATACGATGATGAAATCGGAATTGCGACGCAAAAAACTGCCGCTTTTCCCGTTAGCCTATCTGATTCCGATGATATGGCTTATTCGTTCACGCATATCGTGGTCGCAGTTTAAAGAGGCCAGCATTCCTGCTGTAATAGCTAAACATGCCGGCAGCTCCGACATTGGCCGTACACCGATTATGATGATTCATTCGAATGGTGATGAGTTTATTAGTGCGGAGGATCTGAAGCAGCTGAAAGAGCAATTGCCAGATCATCTGATAAAAACACTGTTCGTATCGACCAAAGGACATAGCACTTCCGAGCAAGATTCTAGCTTTTGGGAGAAGGTTATCCCTTTTTTGCTGGAATCCATGGAATATGCTTCTATCAAAAAGGAAGCCCGCGGCACGAGGCTGCAGGCTTCAAGAGAGAATATATAATAAAGGGGGGTCATGAATTTATTATATAAGCATAAGATGAAACCAAGATGAGAGAAATATTACAGTTTGATTACAAGGCTGCTAGCTTATAAGCGGGCATCCCTTATAGTTGAAAATATAAATGTGAAGAAGTTTCCGATAAATGGTTGCTTTCTTTCACTTATTGTTAAGGAGGTTCGAATGCGTAGAGTAGCTTCTAAATTGTTGGTGGTTGTCGTTATCGTAGTAGCTGCATTTTGTCTTGACCTCAAGCTGGATTTATTTCCGGCGGCAGCAGAGTCGGAGGAGGTGGCCGCCTTGGATGAAACGAATAAGATAGAGCGCTTGGAGCTCGAGCTTGCTAAACATTTTAAAGCCAGGTCCGAGCGGTTTTCAGTGACATACACGGGGGACAAGCAGGAACTATCGAAGAAAATGACAGAGGTCATTCGTGCTGCTTTAAAGCATGATGATTATTCAGCCTACATTCTTGAATCCTACATCTACACCATTCGCAGCTGGGGAAATAAATCGACGGTTGCTCTGGAAGCCAGATACCGCGAGACACTGGAACAAACGGCAGTTGTAGATCGCACCGTTGCAAAAGCGCTCCAATCTATAATAGAGCCGGGTATGAATGAGCATGAGAAAATAAAAGCCATTCACGACTGGGTCGTCAGCAATGTGGAGTATGATAAAACATTGAAGCATTACACTGCTTATGATGCGGTGACACTCGGAGAAACCGTGTGTCAAGGATACTCATTGCTAGGCTATAAAATGCTGAAACAAGCGGGACTGACAGTTTTAATCGCAGAGGGTACTGTGAATACGGGCGAGCATGCATGGAATATGGTGCAGGTAGACGGTGTTTGGTACCATTTGGATCTAACCTGGGATGATCCGGTCGCAGCAGCATCAGCAGGCAGCCAAATCACGGCACAAAAAGTTTCGCCAAGCGAGAGTACGATTCGTTATAACTATTATTTGAGAACGGATGAGGAACTGCGCGTTGATCACCAGTGGACTAGAACTTATCCTGCTGCAAACGTCTCCTATGCGGATACGATTCGTGAGCTGGAGAAGCAAGGGGGAAAGGCGGAGCGCAGCCGCTTCAGCAGGCTGAAGATCGCACTTGGCTTGCACTGGCTAGAACCAGAATATACGGTATCAAGCTCAGCGCAGCTGAATCAAGTTATACAATCGGCGCTTGATTCCAAGGCAGGGAGCTTGTCATTCAGATATGAGCAAGGTGATCAATTCCCAGCAGCTTTAAAGGCTGCCTTCAAACGTATAAACGTAGCAGTCGGTTATCGGGCAAGCTATGAGCCTTATGCTGGCGATCAATCACTTCTTGTTAATCTTCAGCTGGAATATACGAAATAATAGGATGAGGTGCAGTGGGCTGCACCTCATTTTGTTCCAATAGGAAAGGGGGTGCATCTCTGCACCCCCTTTCCTATTGGAGTAAATCAATTATTGCTCATTTTTTCTCGCCGCGGTCATTTGCTGCCATACAGAGCCGGCTGCTTCTTCACCGCGTTCAATACGTTCAAGCGCCATTTTGGCTTGAAGCTGAATTTCAAATTCATTATCGTTAGCAGCTTCGCGCAGCGCATCGATCGCAGATTCATCTCCTGCTTCATAGAGGAAGCGTGCCGCGCGCCAGCGGACAAGCTTGTTTTTGTCACGGAGCGATTCAATCATCGGTCCAACCGCAGCGGGATCACCAAGATCAGACAGCGTGTCGCCAGCCGTCCTTCTAACGGAAGTTGAGGAATCACGCAGCGCCATAAACAAATACGGCAGCGCTTCAGGCGCTCGCAGATCGCCAAGATAGATAACGGCAAGACGACGAATGGATGTGTTCTCATCCTTTATCGCTTGTGCAAGCAGAGGCAAACCTTCTATAGCGGAAACGTATCTCTCCAATGCTGCGTAACGAACCTGCCAATCCGGTGAGGCGAACTGCTCTTGCGCTTGTTCAAAAGTTAGCGGAGCTGGCCTTACGACAGCTGGAGCTTCTCCTTCAGCACCAGCATTCCCTTGCTCAATAGCTGCTTGCACAAGAGTGTCCAATCTCTCACTCGAATAGGAAGCTTCCAGCTCGCGTACAATTTCAGCTGCAATTTCCTCAGGCTCTCCGTAGCGAACGCCAAACACCTCCAGCTTGCGCTCGCGAATCATGCCAGAGCCAGCGGCAAGGTTAACCGCCTCGCCAAACTGTGGCGGTAGCGCTGAACGTGCCTCTATGTCTCCCATTCTTACGCGCACCTGCATCGGAATGCCGCGATACATTTGAACGAGCACCTGCGCTTCGCCAAAGCTAGTTGAAGGTCCTTTCCCGCTGCTCTCGCCGTTGTCGCCATCAGCAACCTTCTGCAGCAATTGTCCTGCTTCAGCGAGTATAGCTGCCCAATCTGCTCCAGGCTTGCGGTCAAGCGCAATAAAGTCAGCTGTACGGAATAAGCTTTTCACTCCGTTTATTTGCAAAAGCTGCTGAAGCAGCTCAGGAGCGTCGCTTGCTTCACTCGTTTTGTAGGTGAGTCTGCGTCCGCGAGGGAGCATCTCATCGACGTTCAGCTTCATGGAATTGGGACTCGGCGTTGGTTCTATTGAAATTAGTTTCATAAGGAAACCTCCTGGGCTAATTGATATTTAGACGCTCATCTGCTTCATTTATGTAACAAATGCTGCGTCGAAAGCGTAATCTTATGTGTAAATGCTTTATAACCAAGTGTAACTGATTTTATGTTAGGATGCGAACGATGAAACGAGAGATTGTCTCTAATTCACATTTCTGGATAGACTGTCATACGAGTGCGTGGATGATTTCGCATAAATAACATATTTGCATTGAGTACCGCTGGCTTGGTATCTTAATAAAACAAGAAATGAATGCGAAGGAGGGATGGACGGTTGAAGTTAAAACGATTTGCTAATATAGATCCTATCGAGCAGCACACTTCAATGAAGCAGTTCAAAAGATGGCGTCAGGAACGCATTCGCAAGCTGAGAATGAAAGATTATTCATTCACCGTTCCGAATGTTGAACCTGACATCGCATACTTGGAGAATAACCGAAAATGGCCTTCTATTACTTGGGTAGGGCATTCCACTTTTTTTATTCAGTTCGGCGGATTGAACATTATTACAGACCCTGTGTGGTCGACTCAAATGGCATTTCAAAAAAGACTTTCAGCGCCGGGTATCAAGGTAGAGGACGTTCCGCCTATTGATATCGTGCTTATATCGCATTCTCATTATGATCATTTAAATATAAATTCGCTGCGCAGACTGGTTGGCGCTAGACAATTGCTTGTGCCTGCAGGACTAGGTGCCAAGCTTCGCAAGAAGGGCTTTCTTAGAATTAAGGAGCTGCACTGGTGGGAATCCGTTATGTATAACGGCGTGAAATTCACTTTTGTGCCATCACAGCATTCGACTCGCCGAAATCCATGGGATACGAATAGCTCGCATTGGGGAGGCTTTGTCATTGAGCGTCCAGCATCACGCAGCGAGAAGCTTGTAAGCCATGTTCGTGATACTTTTGAGGCCGGTGACGGAATGGAATCAGCTGCAGAGTCGCGAGCGCAAATCGCAAGCGCGTCCGAGCCGGCAACTGCTCGGAGTTGTCCGTTTTTTAGCGGTACAGCTTCCGTCGAGCGGCCAGTCATATCTGATTTTCCGACTATTTATTTCGCGGGGGACAGCGGTTATTTTCAAGGCTTCAAGGAGATCGGCCGCCGCTTCCCGGTTGATGTAGCGTTATTGCCGATTGGAGCGTATGAACCGGAATGGTTCATGGCGCCGCAGCATATTACGCCGGAGCAAGCGCTCCAAGCCTTCGATGATTTGGATGCCAAGTGGTTTATTCCTATGCACTATGGTGCGTTTAAGCTTGCGGATGATACGCCTCGTGAAGCGCTCGATCGCTTGGAGGCTGAACGCAGAAAACGATGTATTTCTGACGAGCGAATTCTAGTTCTGCCGCATGGCGAGACATGGCGTATGTCCGGGAAATAACAAACGAGGACAAAGGTTTGCCAAATTCGAGCAATGACGACGGTAAACGAAACCGTTATACTTGCTAAGTATAAGTATGCATAGTGGAATAATTTTAGGGAGCTTAGGTTTGCTTGCGCAAATCTAAGCTTATCTTACGAAGCAAGGTACCTATAAGGAGGAGCAAGGAATGATTCATGCAAACATTCGTCTAGGCGTTATCGGTGCAGGTGCAATCGGTAGTATACATATGCAGACATTCAATAAAGTCGAAGGTATCGATGTTGTTGCTGTAACGGACGCTTACCTTCCGCTTGCTGAGCAGCGTGCTGCTGAGTACGGTATTGAAACGGTTCATCCAAGTCCGCAATCGCTGCTTGAAGACTCATCGATCGATGCAGTTGTTATTGGTGTGCCTAACCAATTTCATGCCGAGCTTGCTATTGAAGCACTAAAGCAAGGCAAGCATGTTCTACTGGAGAAACCGATGGCCATTGATTCCGAAGCAGCGCGGCTAATCGTAGAGGAAGCTGAGAAATCAGGTAAAATACTAATGATGTCGCATCAAATGCGCTGGACTGGACTAAGCCGCGCACTTAAGCAGCGAATTGATAACGGCGATGTAGGCCATATCTATAATGCAAAAGCAGGCTGGTTCCGCAAAAAGGGCATTCCCGGCTGGGGCTCATGGTTCACTCGCAAAGACCAAGCAGGCGGCGGCCCGCTTATTGACATCGGAGTTCATATGCTCGATCTTTCGCTTTATCTCATGGGCAATCCGAAGCCTGTTTCCGTATACGGCTCGACTTATGCAGAATTTGGTCCTAACCGTCTTGGTACAGGAACATGGGGTACGCCAAATTGGGACGGGTACTATGACGTTGAGGACCTTGCCTCGGCGCTTATTAAACTTGATAATGGAGCAACCTTGTCGCTTGAGGTAAGCTGGGCAGCACATTCAGCCTTCCTGCCGGAAGACCCGTTCATTCATTTGATGGGAACAGAGGGCGGCGTAGCGATCATTGGCAATAATGGGAAGTATGTTACGCATGAGAACAATGAAGTCGTTGAAAGCGACATCAATCCGCTAGAGGGCGAAGAGGATCGGATTCTAATGAGCCGCCATTTTGTCGATTGCATTCGCGAAGGCAGGCAGCCGATTACGTCTGCACTTTCGGGCTACACAAATAACCGTATTCTTGACGCAATATATGAATCATCCCGCACGGGCAATGAAGTTAAGCTGAAGTGGGATTAATCTTTTAAAAAAAGACATCACTGCTTCATAGTGTATTGATAAAAACCTTCCTTAATGCGACAACTGTATCAAAGTCGCATGGAGGAAGGTTTTTTTATCGTGAGATCGATGAATTAAAAGTAATCCTCGTTGCTGGATTGTCTATCCAAATGCTAAGGCAAAGGCAAAAGAAGGTTCGGTTTCCTTGCATACTGTGGTATAATAGATCAAGATAAAGTGATTTTGTAGTGAAGGACGGGATTAAACGAATGATTAGTACAAGTGGCATAACGCTCCGTTACGGGAAGCGGGCGCTTTTTGAAGATGTTAGCATTAAGTTCACGCCAGGCAACTGTTATGGCTTGATCGGCGCTAACGGCGCGGGTAAATCGACCTTTTTGAAAATATTATCCGGTGAAGTTGAGCAATCGCACGGAGAAGTGCATATAACGCCGGGTGAACGGCTAGCCGTTCTAAAGCAGAACCATTATGAATATGACGAGTCCGTTGTACTTGAGACGGTAATGATGGGTCACAAGCGTCTTTATGAAGTAATGAAGGAGAAGGACGCTTTGTATGCAAAAGCAGACTTCACTGATGAAGACGGCATGCGTGCAGGTGAGCTTGAAGCTGACTTCGCAGACATGAACGGCTGGGAAGCTGAGTCTGAAGCAGCAGAGATGCTAAATGGACTTGGTATTACTCCTGACCTGCATGATAAGAAAATGGCTGAGCTAAGCGGTAATGAGAAAGTCCGCGTATTGCTAGCTCAAGCATTGTTTGGCACACCGAACATTCTATTGCTCGATGAGCCTACCAACCACTTGGACATTGAGTCCATTCGCTGGTTGGAAGATTTCCTTGCCGATTACCAAGGAACTGTTGTCGTAGTCAGCCATGACAGGCACTTCTTGAATACGGTATGTACACATATTGCGGATATCGACTTTGGCAAAATCCAAATGTATGTCGGCAACTATGACTTCTGGTACGAATCCAGCCAACTTGCCTTGCAGTTGATGCGCGGTGAGAACAAGAAGAAGGAAGACAAGATCAAGGAATTGCAGGCTTTTATTCAACGCTTTAGTGCGAACAAATCGAAAGCGAAACAAGCAACTTCGAGACAGAAGCTTCTTGAGAAAATTTCGCTTGATGATATTCGTCCATCTAACCGTAAATATCCGTTTATCCTCTTCAAAGGTGAGCGTGAAGCGGGCAAGCAGCTCCTGCTTGTTGATGGTTTGACCAAAACGATCGACGGCGAGAAAGTGATCGACAATCTGACGATCGCTCTTAATAAAGGCGATAAAGTTGCATTTGTTGGACCGAACAGCTTGCCTAAGACTTTGCTTTTCCAATTGCTTGTTGGTGAAGTTGAAGCGGATGCTGGCAGCTACTCATGGGGTGTAACAACATCACAGGCTTATTTCCCGAAAGACAATTCACCATATTTTGATGGTGTTGATTTGAACCTTGTGGAATGGCTTCGTCAATATTCAAAAGATCCGGATGAAACCTTTATTCGCGGATTCCTTGGCCGTATGCTCTTCTCGGGCGATGATGCAATGAAGAAAGCAAGCGTGTTGTCCGGAGGCGAGAAAGTTCGCTGCATGCTCTCCAAGATGATGCTTGAGGGCGCGAACGTATTTATTTTGGATGAGCCAACGAATCACTTGGATCTTGAATCCATTACGGCTTTGAATAATGGTCTGACAGATACGGATTGTACGATTTTGTTCACTTCGCATGACCATCAGTTCGTACAAACGATCGCTAACCGCATCGTTGAAATTACGCCGAACGGTGTAATCGACCGGATGATGACTTATGACGAGTACCTTGAAAGTGCTGAGGTTAAAGCGCTTCGTGAACGTATGTACGCTGTTTAATTTACTATAGAGCGTCAATTAGTGAGGATAGTCTCGCTGATTGACGCTTTTTTTGTCTATATGGAGAACCGAATAAAATTCTCAAGTCTAGATGTCATTTCATTTGCTCACAATATACAGATATGAAGCCTCAATGGCCACGTTATTATTTTCATTAGTAGGAAATACCGTTAAGCTCGGGAGCAGCCTTATCTAAAGTTGTGCAACTATTGGCATAAAATAAGATGGACAAACTTGAAAATTTTTTGGTTGATTTATGCGTAAAAGGGAGTTATACTACGTTTGAAAAGGTTTTCAGAAAAGCTTTTCAGTAAGCACTTTCATAAATGTGAAACATGACTCATTATAATAAAATTCAAACTAGCGCATGTTACATCATTCTTACTCATCAAGAAAGGCGTGCCATTATGAAATCGACCATACGCGATGTAGCAAAATACGCTAACGTGTCCATAAGCACCGTATCCCGGGTCATGAATGCGCCGGAAACCGTAGTGGAAGAGAAACGTATCAAGGTGCTGGAAGCTATTGAGGCGCTTCAATACCAGCCGAATGGATTTGCCAGAGGGTTGATTTACAAAAAATCAGACACGCTTGGCGTTATGATTCCGGATATAGAAAATCCGTATTATGCCGGCTTAATACGCGGAATGCAGGATGCGGCTGTTATGCTGAACCATAGTCTGATGATCTGTAATACAGACCGCGACAAGCAGCGGACGATCGCTTATGTGCAAAGCTTTTTTGAGAAGCAGGTAGATGGCATCATATTTACAAGTGATTCATTGCATGAAGAATATTACGAGGAGATGCAGCGCTATCGTCTGCCATTCGTTCTAGCTTCTACCAATGCTCCGGAGTATGATATTCCTTCTGTTGATATTGATGATGAGCAGGGTGCGTATGATGCGGTCAAACATTTAATTGAAGCAGGACATTGCCGCATAGGTATGATTGGTTTTCCTTTAGGAATCACAATCTCCGGTGAGCCGCGATATACGGGCTTTAAGAAGGCGCTTCAGGAATATAACCTCTCAGAAAACGAGAATTGCATTGAATTTGCTATACATCGATTTGAGCATGCTTATGATGCAGCTGAACGACTGTTCACTCGTTGTCCCGATTTAACGGCCGTTTTTGCAGCTTCGGATGAATTCGCGATGGGTGCGATTTCATATTTGCGCGACAATGGCAAATCCGTACCTGAGCAAATGTCTGTCGTAGGTTTTGACAATATCCGAATGGCTCAGATGTTTATACCTAAGCTAACGACGATAGACCAGCCAACCTATGATATTGGGTATCGATCCGTTGAGAAGCTGCATGAGCTGATTACAACTGGGAAAGTTGAAGTGCTCAGAGAGAAGCTTCCACATCATTTAATTGTACGGGAGTCAACCAAGTCCTATTCATCATAGGCGTGAAACGATAATACTTAGATTCGAATATTAATAGCGAAACGGCTTTGCCTCTACATTTTGGCTTTGGTCGTTCGCTTTAACTCATCTCTGAAAAGCTTTTCAGAGCAATGGAAGCGTTATCTATTTAGAAGATTTTGTTTTCGATACCTATTGAGCATAAAAACAACCTACATTGGCACTTTAAAGGAGGTGAGGCAACAACTTGTTATCTGACGTTAATTTAACGTTTCAAAAGGGCCGAGTAAGTGTAATTTAATTACTGATTACTTAAACATGAAAGGATGAGGTCTATGTACACGAGAAAAACAAAAAAAGCATCGACTGTCTTTATTCTAACGCTAGCGCTTGTGATGACAATTACGGCTTGCGGAGGAAAAAATAATAATACAACGAACCAGCCGACAGAGAAGCCAGCAGAGGGCGGAACGAATGCAGGAGCAGGGGCGGGCGACAGCGCGCTGGCTAAAGCATTAAACGGCGATTTTAAAGGTAAAAAGGTTACGATGTTCGGTCCGTTTACGGATGCGGATGAAGTGAAATTTAACGAAAGCATTAAAGCGTTCGAAGATAAGAGTGGAATCGACATCGCGTATGAAGGCTCTAAAGAGTTCGAAGCAACGATTTCGGTACGTGTAAACGGCGGAAACGCTCCTGATATTGCGGATTTCCCGCAGCCGGGTTTGCTGAAGGGCTTTGTGAACTCTGGTAAGGTAATTGATGTAAAATCATTCCTTAGCGAAGAGTATTTGAAGAAACAATACAACCAAAGCTGGCTTGACATGGCTACGATGAAAGGTACTAGCGGAGACGTAATGTCCGGCATCTGGGCACGCAGCAGCGTAAAAAGCTTAGTGTGGTACAACAAAAAAGCATTTGCAGAAGCAGGTTATACCGTTCCAAAAACATGGACAGAGCTTATGGCGCTGACTGATCAAATCGCGAAAGACGGCGATCCAGCTTGGAGCATCGGCATCGAGAGCGGTACAGCGACTGGCTGGCCGGCTACAGACTGGATGGAGGATATTATGCTCCGCACGACTACGCCTGAAAATTATGACAAATGGGTATCGGGTGAGCTTCCATTCACAGACCCTGTAGTCAAAAATGCAGCCGAAAAAATGGCTGAAATCTGGTTCAACGAGGACTATGTATACGGTGGTAAAAAATCGATCGCTACAACATCGTTTGGTGATGCAGTTAAGCCGCTGTTCGATAATCCGCCAAAAGCATGGCTTCACCGTCAAGCCGGCTTTATTACAAGCTTCTTCCCAGAAGGCTTGACAGCTGATGATTACGATTGGTTCCCACTTCCAGCCATTGATGAGAAATATGGTCAACCAGCTCTAATCTCAGGAGATATTTATGCTATGTTTAATGATCGTCCAGAGGTTCGCGCTGTAATGGAATTCTTCACAACGGGCGAGTCGCTCAAAGCTTGGATTCAAACAGGCGGCGTAACAGCTCCTATGAATGATGCTGATCCATCATGGTACCCGAACGATCAAGAACGCAGAATGGCAGAATTCGTGAAAACAGCAGAAACGATTCGTTTTGACGGTTCTGACCTTATGCCAGGCGCAGTTGGCGCAGGTACATTCTGGAAAGGTATGACAGACTGGGTAAGTGGGACAGTAGATTTGGATACAGCACTAAAAGAAATTCAAGCTGGCTGGAAAAAATAATTGACTGCTGCTTGAGTGATTCGGGGGCTTCTCGCCGCAAGGCGAAAGGCCCCTCTATAATCAGTACAGTAAATGGTGGCTTTTACGAAGAAAGGTTTGCTTCGCAAACCTAAGTTTATGCTTACGAAGAAAGGTTTGCTTTGCAAACCTAAGTTTATGCTTACGAAGAAAGGTTTGCTACGCAAACCTTGGAGGAGGATTCATATGGAATTACAGGCTAGGAAAGGCAATGCTCTGCGGCTACTGTTGTTATCCATACTCGTGCCAGTTATCAATATTGTCATTCACGGGGGCATATTTATACTTTTTCGCGACTCCAACCTTCCGCCTATCCTCAATGCGGTGTTTGCAGTCATATGGGGAGCAGTTGGCATTTATTCGATTTACTATTCGTTTAACTGGGTAGTTGAAAAGTATCCGGATCAATGGAAGCGGAGAATATTGCCTTTTGTATTTGTTGGCCCAGCGGTGC
Organism: Paenibacillus sp. NRS-1760; assembly: GCF_050467785.1. Classification (NCBI taxonomy): domain Bacteria; kingdom Bacillati; phylum Bacillota; class Bacilli; order Caryophanales; family Paenibacillaceae; genus Paenibacillus; species Paenibacillus sp. NRS-1760. The sequence continues at coordinate 404,400 of NZ_JBITPK010000014.1, forward strand.
TGCTGCTTGGTTGGCTGCTTGTCTTTCCGACATTGCGGACGCTATACTTAAGCTTTTTTGATGCCGGCTCGGTCAATTTTGTCGGTTTCGCCAACTATGTAGCTGTATTTACGGACCGCCTGCTCATCATGGCGCTGCGCAACAACTTGCTTTGGGTGTTCTTTGGCACACTGGCTTGTGTTGGTTTAGGTCTTCTTATTGCGATACTTGCCGATCGAAGCAGCTTCGAGAAGCTGGCTAAGGGTCTCATATTTATGCCGATGGCGATTTCGTTCGTAGCGGCAGGTGTTATCTGGAAATTTATTTATTACTATCAGCCAGGCCAGGAGCAAATTGGACTGCTGAATGCGATCGTCGTGAAATTTGGCGGGGAACCGCAGGCATGGCTCAGTATGATTCAGCCGTGGAATAACCTGTTTCTTATCGTTATTCTCATTTGGATGCAAACAGGTTTTGCGATGGTTATATTCTCAGCTGCGATTAAGAGCATCCCAGAGGATATGCTGGAGGCCGCTCGTATGGATGGCGCAGGCGAGGTTCGCATTTTTTTCAAAATCATGATTCCTTACATTGCGGGAACTTTGTTATCCGTTACAACAACGATTATTGTGTTTACACTCAAAATCTTCGACGTTGTTATGATCATGACAGGCGGACAATATGAGACGGACGTTGTGGCAACACAGTTCTATCGCCAGTTGTTTATGTACCAAAATGCAGGTTATGGTTCAACCTTAGCCATTGTGCTTCTCGTTGCAGTCATTCCAGTCATCATAATCAATCTGCGGCAGTTCCGTAGAGAAGGAGGGTTCTAATATGAGCAGGAACAAAAAATCCCGTAAGTCCAAGTGGCTCGTGAATACAGTGCTAGCTGTCATATGTCTCATTTGGACTATCCCGACGCTCGGTCTGCTCGTTTCCTCTTTCCGGCCTGCAGCAGATATATTATCTACTGGCTGGTGGAATATACTGCCTCATCGAGATTGGAGCACAACAGAGCAAATTCAGCTGCCCAAGGACACCGATCTTCGTGAGCCAATTAAGGTGAATGGAACAACGTTTACCGATGATCAGCTGCGTGCGGGTGTGGAGCTTAACGGCGAACGATTGATCTGGGAAAACCGGAGAGCTAGACTTCTGAACGTACAGGATAAGCAGTGGACGATCATTTCAAATTTTACAACTCAGAACTATGAGACGGTGCTGGGTGGAAAAACATATTCCATCACGATGCCAGATGGTACGACCAAGACAGAGAAGGGCAGCGGTATGTCGCGTTCCTTCTGGAATACGATTGCGGTTACAGTACCAGCTACCGTAATTCCGATTTTCATCGCATCCTTTGCAGCTTATGCTTTTGCTTGGCTAAAGTTCCCAGGAAGAAAGACATTGTTTGTCATTGTTATCGCTTTGCTTGTCGTGCCTTTACAGGTAGCGCTCATTCCGATTTTGCGCGATTATACATCGCTTGGACTGAACGGCACATACTTTGGGATCTGGCTTGCGCATACGGCGTTTGGTTTGCCATTGATCACATATTTTATGTACACATCAATTAGTCAGCTGCCCAAGGATTTGTTCGAATCGGCATTTATGGACGGGGCAACGAATTTTACAATTTTCAGCAGGCTCATCCTGCCGCTATCCGTCCCTGCGCTAGCATCGATCAGCATATTCCAATTTTTATGGGTATGGAATGATTATTTGATATCCCTTATATTTCTCGGAAGCCAGCCTGAAGTGCAAGTATTGTCAATGAATATTGCAAACATGGTAGGCTCCAGAGGAAATGACTGGCATTTGCTTACAGCAGCAGCATTTGTTTCGATGCTCATGCCGCTCACCGTATTTTTTGCACTTCAAAAATACTTTGTTCGCGGGATGCTTGGCGGCTCCATCAAAGGTTAACAGCAGCAAAAGAATGGCGCAGCGTCTGGACACGGTGTCCCCTCGCGCGCCATTTGTTTGTATAGAGAGAAGGAGAGATTAGAGTGCAGATAAAACCGGCTTGGTGGAAGGAATCAGTTGTTTATCAGGTTTATTGGCGCAGCTTTAAAGATACAAATGGGGATGGTATTGGTGATCTTCGAGGTGTTATTGAAAAGCTGGATTATATTCAATCGTTAGGTGTGACAATGGTCTGGATTAATCCATTTAATGAATCCCCAGACAAGGACAATGGTTACGATGTGTCCGACTATTATACGGTAATGAAAAAGGCAGGTACGATGGAAGACTTTGATCAGCTCGTTGCGGAGACGCATGCAAGAGGCATGAAGCTGATGATGGACGTCGTCGTTAATCATACATCGAATCATCATCCTTGGTTCATCGAATCTCGTTCCTCGATCAATAATCCGAAGCGAGATTGGTATATTTGGCAGGATGGTAGAGAGGGCGAGCCGCCTACCAACTGGCGTTCTTATTTTAACCCTTCAAGCTGGGAATTTGATGAGACGACAAAGCAATATTATATGCATTCATTTGCGATCGAGCAGCCGGATTTAAACTGGGCAAACAAAGAAATGAGAATGGAAATCTACAACATGCTGCGTTTCTGGCTGGATAAAGGAGTAGACGGGCTGAGGCTCGACGCTCTGGCATTGCTGGCTAAGCCAAACAGCTTCAGCGATGTAGAAGATCCACATGACATCAGGTATTTAACACATAATCCGGGACTGCATGATTATTTGCAGGAAATGAACCGTGAGGTTTTCCGGCATTACGATATGATGACCGTTGGCGAAATTGCGTTCGCAACACCGGAGACAGGTCCTTTGTTTGTTGAAGAGGAGCGTATGGAGCTGAATACGCTGTTCCATTTTGAAGTTGCGGATGAAATGCCAGAATGGGATATGGTTCGTTACAAGCGCATCCAGAAGCAGTGGGCGGAGGCTTTGGCTGGCCGAGGGTTTGGCTCGCAGTTTCTAAATAACCATGATCATACGCGGCAAGTATCACGTTATGGGAATGATAAGGAATTCCGAGAGGAATCAGCTAAGCTGCTTGCTACGATGGTCCATACGCTTCCAGGCATTCCATACATTTATCAAGGCGAAGAAATCGGTATGACAGGCGTAAGGTATGAAACGATCGGCGATTATAAAGATATTGCGATGATTAACAGATATGTGGAGGAAGTCGGCAAAGGTAAAGATCCTGCCGCAGTGTTTCGTTCATTGCAGGCGCTTAGCCGTGATAACTCCAGAACGCCAATGCAATGGAATACGGAGCTGAATGCAGGTTTTGGCAGCGCCGAGCCATGGATAAAGGTTAATCCAAATTATGAAGAGATTAATGTAGAACAAGCGGAAAAAGATCCAAATTCGGTATTAGCTTTTTATCGGAAGCTCATTGCGCTTAGAAAGAGCAATCCAGTCATGGTTTATGGCGACTTTACAGATATAAGTGAAGATGATCCGAATCTTTATGTTTATGTTCGAGAGCTGGAGGGAACCGAATGGGTTGTGCTTTTGAATCACGGAGAACAAGCCCAAACCTTTACGTTCTCGGATTCGTTTTTTGGAGAGGAAGCTTTGAAGCTGAAGCTGGTGCTTGGTACGTATGAGAATACATTAAGCACTTGGAATGACGAAGGGCGAAGCATCGAGCTGAGGCCATTTGAAGCGAGAATCTATGAAGTAATCACCTAACTCCGCGTGAGCGTGCGATTATAAAAAAATGGTGGAGCAGAATAAACCCTGCCCTACCATTTTTTTTGTTATGCGCTTAACGTACGCTTTCTTGCTTTAATGGCAGCTTGCGGCCTTTCCCGTAAGGGATGCAAAGGGGAGTGCCAAATATGGGGTCTGCTGTGATTTGACATTCCATATCAAACACGGTGCGTATAAGCTGTTCGTTCATAATGGCTTCCGGTTTGCCCTGCGCATGTATTTGGCCGTCTTTCACAGCTACAATATGGTCAGCATAACGGCAAGCTAGGTTAATGTCATGCAGCACCATCACGATCGTCCGATTCTCATGCTCGTTTAAATCAAAAAGCAAATCAAGAATTTCGATCTGATGGGCCATATCCAAATAGGTTGTCGGCTCATCTAGCAAAATAGTCGGCGTGTTCTGGGCTAGCGTCATTGCTATCCAAGCACGTTGACGTTGACCGCCGGATAGCGAGTCCAGTGAGCGCGAGGACAGCTCGTCCATATGCGTCACTTCAAGTGCTTTTTTGACCATCTTCTCGTCTTCATGCGACCATTGCTGCAGCCAGCTTTGATAAGGATAACGGCCTTGCTTGACGAGCTGATGGACGGTTAAGCCTTCCGGTGCGATTGGACCTTGAGGCAAGATCGCTAGGCGCCTTGCGATTTCCTTGCTTGAGAGTTTGGCAATCTCATGGCCATCAATAAGAATAGAGCCTTCTTGCGGCTTTAAAAGGCGGGCAAGGGAACGGAGCAGCGTTGACTTGCCGCAGCCGTTGCTGCCAATGAATACTGTGATCTTGCCGGGAGGGATCAGCAAATCAAGATTATTGAAAATCGCTTTTTGTCCGTAGGATAACGTAAGATTTTTCGCTTGAATGGAGGACACGATAATCTCTCCCCTTTGCTTATTATTGTTTAATTATATACGCGCAGTGCGTTATGATCGGTTGCGATGGCGATACAATAAATAGATAAAGAACGGTGCGCCTATCGCTGCAGTGAAGACACCTGCTGGAATATCTAGCGGAAGGAACACAGTTCTTGCGATAAGGTCAGAGAGCAGCAATACGAGCGACCCTATTAAAGCGGACACAGGTATTACGCCTCCATAAGACGGGCCAACAAGCTTCCGGGCAATATGTGGCGCCATAAGCCCGATGAAATTAATGGCACCACCTATAGCAACCGCAACACCTGCGAGCGCAACGCTGATGATGAGCAGAATCGTTCTTTTCATTTGGACGGAGCTGCCTACGCTTGCAGCAACCTCATCGCCAAGCTCTTGGACATTAAGATGCCGAGCGTAGATAAGCGCAATTGGAAACAAAACGACAAGCCAAGGAAGCAAAGTCCAAAAGTCTCTGTCCCATGATACGCCGTAGATGCTGCCAGTCATAAAAGTAAAGGCTTTGACGGCTACCGCAGTAGGCGTGAAGGATGACGTAAGGATAAGCATGTAGGTAACCGCAGTTAGTGCGGTAGCCATTCCGATCCCAATTAGGACGAGCCTGAGCGGCGTGATTCCTTTTCGGTAAGCAAATAAATAAATAAGGAACGAAGCGGCAAAAGCTCCAATAACAGCACTGATCGGCATGAACCGGATGCTTATATGCGAAAAATACAAAATGAATATAACGGTGCCAAGAGAGGCTCCGCCCGTAATGCCGATAATGTCGGGAGATGTCAAAGGATTGCGCACAATACCTTGCAGCAGCGCCCCTGAAACAGCGAGTGCTGAGCCTACCATTACAGCAATCAACACGCGTGGCAGACGAAGTGAAAAAATAATCATCGCATCAGACGAATCACCTTGTCCCACAAAAGTAAGTAAGACATCGATAGGATTAATGGTTTTGCTGCCAAGCCCAACACAAATGACGACTGCTGCTAAATTGGCAATTAGAAGCATAACGATCACCATTAACGTTCGGCGGTCAAGTTGAAAGGAGTGTTTGCGGCCCCTGAGTGTGATCCATTTATTCATATTAGGATTGGCCTCCTCTTCTAGCGATAAACACGAAGAAAGGAACACCAATAATTGCAGTCATAATGCCGACGGGCACTTCCTTCGGAAATGAAATATATCTTGATCCGATATCAGCAGCAAGCAGCAATATGCCGCCAAACACCGCGCAGTATGGAATAACCCAGCGGTAGTCAATGCCAACTAAATAACGCATTAGATGAGGAATAATAATGCCAACGAAAGCAATAGGACCAGCCATAGAGACCGAGCCGCCTGCGAGCAGAACGATAATAATTCCAGCTGCTAATTTGATATAGACGGTTTTTTGGCCTAATCCTACAGCGACGTCTTCTCCAAGCGCCAGCACGTTCATATGTCTTGCAAGCACGATGGCCGCTATCAGGGCAATACCCATATATGGAGCAGCGGCTGTAAAGATGTTCATGTCGCGTCCTGAGACGGATCCGACAAACCAATAAAGCACCTGATCAAATGTTTGGCCGCTTGTAAGCAATACTCCCAGCGTGAGCGAAGAGAAGAAAGCAGTCATAGCAGCGCCGGCAAGCGTAACCTTCAGCGGTGTCAAACCATCGTTGCCGATCGAGCCAAGCGAGTAAACGAGAGTCACTGTAAAGGCTGCTCCTACAAACGCTAGCGTTGCAAAAGTCGTCATGCCGCTAGCTCCGAAAAAGGCAGAGCCGATGACGATGAAGAAAGCGGCTCCTGAATTCACGCCAAATATGCTCGGAGAAGCAAGCTGATTGCGGGTAATTCCCTGCATGAGTGAGCCAGCTACAGCTAGACTCGCTCCGACTGCGGCTGCGATAAACGCGCGCGGCACTCTAGCCGTTTGAATGATGAGCTGCTCCTGAGAGCCATCAAATGCGGTAAATGAAGCTAAAATCGTGCGCCAGCTAATATTCGTTACTCCAAAAGCGATGCTGCAAACGATACCAGCAGCAAAGAGGAGCAAGCCGGTTATCAGCCCTATTATTTTCTGGGCTCGTGTATGTAATAATGTACTCATAATTTCCTCTTTCCTTGATGTCAATTGTGAAGGGTATTCATGATACAGGACTACTAAAACATTTTAGGGGATCATGTACATAGTGTCAATGAAGTTGAAAATCATTATCAACAGTTATTGACTTTGTTTTATATGGCTGGTATAGTTTCGTTTGTAATAAAACTGAGAATGATTTTCAACATGAAGGGGAGAAAAAAATGTCTTATGCATTAAAGAAGAAATTTACTTGGACAGCATCCGCCCTATTGCTTGCACTAGCCGTAATTGTTTCGGGATGCGGACAATCCGGTTCAAAAAATAACGAAGGCAATTCATCGGCGACAGAAGGAACGAACGCGTCGAAGACTGATGACACGAGAGTCATTACGCATGCAATGGGCGAGACCAAAATAGAAGGTAATCCAACTCGTATCGTCGTATTATCTAACGAAGGAACAGAAGCGTTGCTGGCACTTGGCATTAAGCCGGTAGGCGCGGTGAAATCTTGGACAGGCGACCCATGGTATGACCACATAAAAGCGGATATGGAAGGTGTTACTGTTGTTGGTGAAGAGAGTCAGCCTAACATCGAGCTGATTGCAAGCCTAAAACCTGATCTTATTATTGGTAATAAATTGCGCCAAGAGAAAGTTTATGATCAGCTTAAGGCTATTGCACCTACTGTGTTTTCTGAAACGCTTCGTGGTGCTTGGCAGTCTAATTTCATGCTATATGCTGATGCGATCGGCAAGAAAGCTGATGGCGAAAAAATCATTGCCGACTATGACAACCGTGCAGCAGACTTTAAAAGTAAAGCTGGCGACAAGCTCAACCAGAAGGTGTCAGTCGTTCGGTTTATGGCGGGAAAAACGCGCATTTACTTAGAGGATACTTTTACAGGGATTGCATTCTCGAAGCTTGGAATTACACGTCCAGACAATCAAAAATATAAAGATACATTCGTTGAGGAAATTACGAAAGAACGTTTGCCGGAAGTAGATGCGGACATGTTGTTCTACTTCACTTATGAAACGGGTGATGGCAAAGGAACGAAGATGGAAGAAGAGATGTTGAAGGATCCATTGTGGCAAAGCCTTCAAGTTGTAAAAAATAATAAAGCGATTAGAGTGAGCGATGCGATCTGGAATACAGCCGGCGGCGTCATTGCAGCAAATCTAATGCTTGATGAAATTTATAAGATTTATGAAATTAACTAAATAGTCGCTTTTTAAAGCAGTCGGTTCTTATACCGGCTGTTTTTTTCTTATAATAACGGGTAAGTTAATTAGGATATGATCGTTCGAATATGATACCGATAGGTTAGTTGGATGGTTTTAAAATACATACTTTTATTTCTTGGGGGGTATTAAAGCTGAATCAGTATGATGAGATTAAACAGGGCGAGAAGGGTGCTTGGGTCAGTATAGGCGCTTATTTGGGATTATCCGCCATCAAACTCGGAGCAGGCTACTGGTTCGTATCTGGAGCACTCGTTGCAGACGGCTATAACAACCTTACGGATATTGTTGCGTCAGTAGCCGTACTGATTGGATTGCGAATTTCACAGAAGCCGCCGGATAAGGATCATCCATACGGACATTTTCGAGCGGAGACCATTGCAGCACTTATCGCTTCGTTCATTATGGCGACGGTGGGCATCCAAGTATTGATCAGTGCGGTAAAATCCTTGTTTGCTGCTAATCATCATATACCTAATCTAATGACAGCATGGATTGCTTTATTTGCTGCGGCATGTATGGGCGGGGTTTATATATATAATCGAAGGCTGGCCCTCCGAATTAACAATCAAGCTTTATTAGCGGCGGCTAAGGATAACTTGTCAGATGCTCTTGTGAGCATAGGGGCAGCTATCGGTATTATAGGATCACAATTTGGCTTGCCATGGCTTGATCCTGTAGCGGCAATAGCTGTAGGTATTATCATATGTAAAACGGCTTGGGAAATCTTTTATAGCTCCACGCATGCGCTTACGGACGGCTTTGATGAGAATGAGCTGTCCTCTCTAAGTTCAACAATTGCCAAAACGAAAGGCGTTAAATCGATTAAGGATATTAAAGCTAGAGTACATGGCAGTCATGTACTTGTCGATGTAATCGTTCAGGTTGATCCCGAGCTTACATTGATCGAAAGCCATCAAATAAGTGACGAAATCGAGCGTCGAATGAGTAGGAAGCATAACATAATGAGCATACATGTTCACGTTGAGCCTGATGAGTTAATAGAGAATACAGGGGCAAATAAGCCGGAAAATCATTAAATCCAATCGGTAATTGTTGCCAAATCAGTTCAAAATCAAAACTTATGGTTCAAATGGCATGAAAGGTTGATTCTGCCAAAAGACCTACTCTTTGCATGAGAATCATACAATTTAGTTGCAGTGATGGAGTAAATTTCAAGTGAATCTAGGTACTAAGGCATCCTATTAATTGGGGTGTCTTTTTTTTGTGTACATACGACGATTTTGTGGTTCTTAAAACCTATTACAAAGAGGGGTTAAATAGGCTTTTTGGTCGATACTTGTCTAATCTAATCGAATTTACAATGAAGCAGAACCGTGAAACTTAAACTGTTTACACACCAAGGAGGCGTAAGGATTGCAACACAGCATGAAAAAAAGGATGGCAACAGCAACGTTAACGGCAGCATTATTGTTTAGTTCACTTTCAGTTCCAGCAGCGCTGGCGGCTCAGACAACACAAGCAGCAGAGGTACAATCGAGCGTAAATATGCGCACATCACCTTCCACATCAGCATCCATTATTCGCAGTTTAAAGAAAGGCGAACAAATTAAGGTGATGGATAAGGTTAATTCATATTGGTATAAAGTAGCGGATTCTTCGGGTAAACAAGGTTACATATCGACCTCATCACAGTATATTGAGCTTCAAACCTCGGTTCCTGCACAAGACGGCAATGCAGTCGCTCTATCTTCTGTTTCGTTCCGAAAGGCGGCATCGACATCGGGTGAACGCATTCGATATTTGAAGAAAGGCGAGCAGGTAACTATCGTAGCAAAGACAAACAGCTATTGGTATGAAGTGAAGGATGGCAACGGTGTTCGCGGCTATGTAAGCACAGATTCTTCCTACTTGAAAGTAACTGGGACTATTCCTGGTGGGAATACTGGGGGGAACACGGGCGGCAATGGCGGCGGAACAGTTACGAATCCTGATGTATCAAAAGATAAGCAGGTTGAGAAAATCATAGCTGCAGGGATGAAGTATTTAGGCACCCCTTATGAATACAGCTCTGATCGCAACACGACGACAACTTTTGATTGCTCCGATTTTGTGAGACAAGCCTTTCTTGATGGCGTGTCTCTGAAGCTCCCGGCTGACTCTCGTCAGCAAGGTCAGTACGTAAAGGATAAAGGTTCGATTACGACCAATTGGAAGCAGTTGAAACGCGGTGATATCGTATTCTTTATGTCCTATAAAGGAACGAAGGCATCAGCCTATAATGGAATTGATAAATCTAAAGCTACGATTACTCATGACGGGATTTATTTGGGAGACGGCAAAGTATTGCATACGTATTCGAAAGAGGGGGGCGGCGTTACCGTCAGCAGTATTGAAGGTACACATTGGGAGTATCGTATTCTGTTCGGTGGAAGCGCGTTGTAACCTCAAAAAGCCAGTTAGGATTTAATCCTAACTGGCTTTTTTACATCTGTATGAAATTGCTTATGAATCTATTTGAATTTTTGCATTATCGTTATGTTTAATTTGTTCGTTCTGGACTGCTTCAGCTTCTTTGTCCTCGAGAGCTTTCTTCTTGTTACGTCTCTTGCGAAGTAAAAGATAAACAATGAGAATAGGCACGGCTCCTAAAAAAATATACAAGGAAACATCCTTAACCATGCTTTCCGCAGCGCGTCCGTAGAAATAAAATAATGATCCAACAATATAGAACTTTAGGCCCCGGCCAATTGCTGCGTAACCGATTAATCTCCAAAGAGGGAAATTTAAGCAACCAGACAATATTGTAAATACTTTGAATGGAATAGGTGTGAAAGAGCCGATAAGAATGGCTGCTTCGCCATTTTTCTGAAACTTATCCGTAGCGGCATCGATCCATTCTTTTTTTAGAAATTTATATAGAACGGATTTGCCCATAATCTTTCCCAAATAATACCCGACAGGTGTACCTAGGAGGCAGGCGATATAGCCCACAGTGGCCAGCCATAATGCTGTAGATGGATTAAGTATGCTTAATGAAACTTGAAGAAAAAAAGCAGGAATGGGAAATATAACTGCGTCTAGAAACGAATGAATAAACAATCCGAGTGGACCGAAATCCTTTAAAAAATCGACTACGGCTTGAAACATTACCAGGCTCCCTTTCCATCAACTAACCTGCACATAAAGCCTGCTTTTACGAAATATACCGTGTGTAAATTCCACTTATGCTAACATATGCTGCAGCTTGTTGAAAAAGCGCTTTAGCGCTTGATATTTTAATTATAGCATAATTTTTTCGCTTAAGAAGATGATACTTGTCATGTGTTTCATTTCCGCTTCTCTAGTTCCTCTAGACCAAGTGCTTAAGAACGAATACGTGATAACCTGCTTACAGGTTTCAACGTCTTTTTCAGAATATTCCCCCCAAGCATTTTCAATTCTTATGATTATTGATGATTTAGAAAAATTAACGTTGCTAGAAATAAAAAAAAGCTCGTTACGGGGGCCGTAAACGAGCGGAAATTACTACAAAATATAGAGCGGCAGCAGCTACTCCCGAATTTGACGGCGAGAGACACCGCTTTGCTGTGCAGCCTGTATGACGCGTCGCCGTACTTCCTCAACGACTCTCGTGTTGAAGACGCTAGGAACTATATACATTGGGCTCAGCTCTTCATCGCTTATAACGGAGGCAATAGCTTCTGCTGCCGCAAGCTTCATTTCTTCATTAATTGTAGCAGCGCGGCTATCGAGCGCTCCACGGAAAATTCCCGGAAAGCAGAGAACATTGTTAATCTGATTAGGATAATCCGATCTCCCCGTAGCAAAAACAGCGACGATATCCTCAGCTAGTTCAGGGCGTATTTCGGGCTCTGGATTCGCCATTGCGAAAACGATTGGATCTTTTGCCATCGTTGTAATATGCTCTCGCGTCAATATGCCGCCGGCCGAAACGCCTATAAAAACATCAGCGCCGCTTAGCGCCTCAGCTAAACCGCCTGTGATTCGCTCTTCATTCGTATGATTAGCATACCACTGCCACATAGGGTTGTCATAAACACAGTCAGCGGACAATATCCCAGCCCGGTCCACACCGATAATATGTTTTGCTCCTCCGGCGATCAGCATTTTTGTACAAGCGGTTCCTGCTGCCCCGATTCCACAAATAACGATGCGAGCCTCTTGGAGGCTTCGATTTGTCAGCTTCAGCGCATTTAGCAGCCCTGCGTATAATACGACCGCAGTACCATGCTGATCATCATGAAAGACAGGAATATCAAGCTCCTGCTTTAACCTTTGTTCAATTTCAAAGCAGCGAGGGGAGGAAATATCCTCTAAATTAATGCCGCCAAAGGCAGGCGCAATGTTTTTGATCGTTGCAATGATGGTTTCGGTATCCTGCGTGTCGAGGCAGATCGGGAACGCATCGACATCGGCAAATTGCTTGAACAGCATCGCTTTGCCTTCCATGACAGGCATAGCTGCATACGGACCGATATTGCCGAGGCCAAGCACCGCGCTTCCGTCGGAAACGACGGCAACCATATTTCTTTTTATGGTGAGCGTATAAGCTTTGGACGGTTCTTCGGCGATTGCTTGGCATACTCTAGCCACATCCGGTGTATAGACACGGGACAAGTCATCGCGGTTTTGGATCGGCGTTTTCGGCTGAATTGAAATTTTACCTCCAAGATGAAGCAGGAAGGTACGGTCGGATATATGAACGAGCCGAATGCCTTCTAATGATTTCAGCGCTGTCGTAAGCCGTTCTGCTGCGCCATGCTCCGATATTTTCACAGTTAAATCGCGCAAGCTTTTGTTTTTGTCTGTATGTATGACGTCTATGGCGATAATATCGCCTTTGGCTTGTTCGATTGCTGTAGCTGCTCGGCCAAACTGCGCAAGATTCGTATCAATTTCCAACCTCAAAATAATCGTTTTTCCGTCTGTCATCTTCGAACTCATTATAAACAGCTCCCTTCATCAGTTATACTATTTGGATAAGGGCATACAATTTATGCTTCATTCTTATTTTAAAAAGAAAACCGTCACTGCATCAGTCGCAGGACGGCGTTCGGACAACTCGTGGGGTCGTATTGTTGATTGCGTTTGGTAAGCAGGCTGTCTCTAAACTGGCCTGAAGCGTAGGGCTCATGGATAAGCTTGAACCACTTATCGACAGTATCGTTCGAATCGAGCATTTCTCCAAATCCGTTATTGATAAAATATTCGCAGTTCTCTTCTTCTTGTCCAGGAATCGGCTCATAAAACAGCATTGGAATTCCTTTGCTCATTCCTTCTGTGCAGGTCATGCCGCCAGGCTTCGTAATTAGAAGATCGGAGACATCCATCAGCTTGTTCACCTCGCGAGTGAAGCCAAGTATACGAATGTTAGGATGCTGAAAAAGGGGATCGGCAAGCATTTTTTCCTTCATCTTCTCGTTTGAGCCAACGCAGTAAATGAGTTGTGTGCTTTCCCGCCATTTGGTCATATATTCAAGGGCATTGTCCTCGTATAAAATTCCCCAACCGCCGCCCATTATAAGTACGGTCGGCATGTTTTTTAAATCAAATTGCTCTCTAATCTCTTCTTTCTCGTATGTATGCCAGAAGTTGGGGTGAACAGGGATTCCTGTTACTTCAATTCGGTCTGTTGTAACCCCTTTTTCCATGAGCCGCTCTTTCACAAGCTCGCTTGAAACGAGGTATTTATTGACTTCTTGGTTTACCCATGACCCATGTGCATCATAGTCTGTAATAAGCGTATATAACCGTATGTCTAGTCCTAGACGTTTGAGCCGAGCAACGACAGCATTCGGTACAGGATGGGTGCATACGATTAGTTCTGGCTTCAGCTGGGATATGACCTGTGACGTTTGGGTATAAAACACACGATGAAGCGCAAGCTGTGTAAAGCGGTTAAGCGACTTCTTATAGTTGCTGCGGTACATAAGACCGACCATCTTTGGTTGTTTGCTTACCGTTTTGCGATATGCAGATATAATCCACGGACCAAGCACCGGATTAAGGAAATTTCCTAACTCGATGACGCGGGTCTGAATCCCCGGACTTAATTGCTTGAGTCCGACAGCGAGCGCATAGGCAGCTTGGGTATGACCAGAGCCAAAGCCTTCAGAGAGCAGAAGCACTCTTTTCTTACGCATTCATTCCACCTACTTTTCTAATTCCATATTACGATGCAAGTGCGACTAACACAAGTTTTATCCGCTAGGGTTGCGAATAATGTGGTGGATAAATTATCCTAGAATGAAGATGTACACATTATTATTATATGTAACTAAGTAGTCAACTATATTTACATATATTTTACAAGCAAATATAACATAATAAAGTGAGGATGGTTCGATATGGAACGAAATAACCAGGTTGACGATAGTTTGAAAATAGGGGATAACGTTAGAACTGAAATCCGCTCCGGTCATTATCTAGGTGAGCTTGTTGAAATTAACGGGCCTCGTGCTCTCGTCAAAGTTTTAGCTGTGTTAAAGCATCCTGAGCAAGGAGACCTGCATAATCCTTATAATCCAGACGTGCCTATGTTTCATGAGCGTCGTGCACTAAGCTTTACAGAAAAAACAAATGTTTTGCTGCGTGACGTAAAGCGGCATACAGGCATTATTCCAGAGTATAACGATTCTTTAAGAGCTGCCGCAGAAGCCGAAATTGCTTCACTGGATCGACTGCAGCGCTGGGCGGCCAAAGGCTTGGAGCAAATGCAGCAGCTCTTAAAGGAATATAAATAGCTTTATATTATTTATTAATGAAGACGGTTTTTAGAGTATCGCGATAAATCACTTGGAATTGCAATCCTTCTGATAATGCGGCAAGCGGAACATATAACGTGCTTGCTTTGCCAACGGTATGGATGAAAGCAGGCGGTGCATTTAGTGCTTTAACTGTACCGTTTTCACGGAAAGAGGATTGCCCTACCGTTATATCCACCGCTCGATCGGCAACTTTTATAGTTGCCGTCTGCGCAGCGGCGTTCCATTTGGTGGCAGCGCCTAATGCGTCTGCAATGCTCCGAAGCGGTACGAAGGTGCGATTTTGAACTACCATTGGTTTATTTGCGCTAATCATTTCTTTTCCATTAACGACAATAGCAAGAGCAGCCTCATTATCTTTTGCTCTTGGCTTAACGATACGATAATCTCCCCAAATGGCCTTCGAAAAGGATTTCCCCATTGCAGCATAACCCGCCCTGCTAGGATGTATGTCCCCTTTTGCAATTGAAGTATAGCTTAGCTCATTATCTATGAAGGAAGATGAGACATTTGCGATTTTAACATTAAATCCTTCTTTTACAAGCCGTTCGATTATCTGATTTAAGCGTTCCCGCAGCTGCTTGATGCTATCCTTCAGAAACAACCGGTCAGCCTCAGGGTAAAGAGGAAAGATGAGCGACCCAACCTTTAATGGAGGAGGGATTGGCAGATATTGATCTGCGATAATGATTTGGGCATTTGGCTGCTGAGAAAGCAGCAATCTTAGAGCTGGCTCAAGCTCCGTCTCGTAAGTGTCCAAAGCCTTGTCCAGCACAGCAGTCGTCTCGGCACGATCGGCACCCTTATTTAGCTTGTCGAGAACAGCATACAAGTCGTTGCCGCCTATTGTCATTACGGTTAGATCAGCTTCACTTAAGGCAGATCGGAGCAGCGATGTTTCAGCAAATATTCGCTCTGCGCGTGGATCGGGCAGCCCGCTCTGAATATCAGAGCTTTTTACGCTGACACCGCTCACAACGGCTTCAATCCATCGCTTTAATCCTGATGTTTGGAGCCCTAGCACCCCATAATTGATGTACTCTGCACGAAGTCCATGGAATAGAGCTTGTTCGTATACATGCTCTACGAAGCCATATGGAATGGATTGTTCGGTAAAGCCATATTCGTAGCCGGCAGTTAATGAATCACCAACCGCGACGATACGGTAAGTGTGATCATCTTTCTTTTTGTCAACTACAGAGGCAGCATGAGCAGCAGGAGCGTTATTCCCGGCAGTGCTTATACTTAGTGGAGAGATACCGGTTGCAAGCACGATAGCGATCAATACTGACGATGCAGCGCGAAACGCCGCTTTCCTAAACTTGCTATACAATAAGTACACACTCCTCTGTTAAAATAAAAGGAAATAAAAACTGCAGGGTATGCTATGATGATACTCCGCAGAGAATCGAAGCTAACGCCTTCCAAAACCATCTTCGATAATTGAATTTGTAGTAAAATAGTGCAAACTATTATGAAAATATTAAATTGATTCCGCTTTGGCCTAATGATAAAATAACAGGATAATCGCTATGACGCGGTAAAGGCCGGGTGTGGTCAATTAAACGTTAACGCTCTATAAGAGACGTTTCCGTTTAGCTTAGGAATGTCAAGGAGCAGGCCGGTGTGCCTCGCTGACTACCATTCTATGATAAAACAAGCCAAAAATGAAGCGTAATGCGTATTCATCGGTGCTTAATTTCAACACGTTCACGCTTACCCAAAAATCTTCTCATAGAAAGGTTGCTCACAATGAAAGAACATATTTTGGGATTGCCGCCGAAGCAGGGGCTCTATGATCCGCAGTTTGAGAAAGACGCATGCGGCATGGGCTTTGTGGCCAACATCAAGGGAATCAAGTCACACAAGGTCATTCGCCAAGCGCTGATGCTGCTCGAGAATATGGAGCATCGCGGTGGTCAAGGCAGCGAACCGAATACGGGAGATGGAGCAGGTATTTTACTTCAAATTCCTCATACATTTTTTGCGGCTGAATTAAAGAAGCAAGAAATTGTACTTCCCGCCGAAGGACACTATGCCGTAGGTATGATTTTTATGCCGCAGGATGAAGAAGCTCGCCGTGCAATTGAGCGTGAAGTGGAAACGATCGTTCAAGAGGAGAACCAATCGGTTATCGGTTGGCGTACGGTTCCAACGGATGATAAGAAACTGGGTGAATCCGCATTAGCTGTTAAGCCTTATGTTCGTCAATTGTTTATCGGCATGAACGACAGCCTGAAGGACAATATGGCATTTGAACGCAAATTATATGTTATTCGTAAGCGCGCTGAGCTTGCGATTCGTTATGCCGGCAAAGAAGGCGGCAATATGTTTTACTTCTCTAGCCTATCCTCCAGAAAAATCGTATATAAAGGAATGCTTACGACAGAGCAGGTGCGTTCGTTCTATACCGAGCTGAACGATGAATCCGTTGTTTCGGCAATGGCGCTTGTACATTCCCGTTTTAGTACGAATACATTCCCAAGCTGGGAACGCGCTCATCCTTTCCATTATATGATTCATAACGGAGAAATTAATACCCTTCGCGGCAATGTGAACTGGATGCATGCCCGTCAAACCTTGTTTGCCTCTGAATTGTTCGGTGATGATATCGAGAAAATCAAACCTGTTATTAACCCAGACGGATCGGATACAGCAATGTTCGACAACACGCTGGAGTTCCTATTCTTGTCCGGTCGTTCAATGGCACATGCCGCAATGATGATGGTGCCAGAGCCTTGGTCCAATCATGAGAGCATGAGCGACGAGCGCAAAGCATTTTATGAATACCACAGCACATTGATGGAGCCATGGGATGGCCCAGCTGCGCTTGGTTTTACTGACGGCGTAAAAATCGGTGCGGTGCTTGACCGCAATGGTCTTCGTCCAGCTCGTTATTACGTAACGAAGGACGATCATATTATTCTCGGCTCCGAGGCTGGAACCGTGGAGATTCCGCCAGAGGATATTTTGTACAAAGACCGCTTGCGTCCAGGACGCATGCTGCTTGTAGATACAGAGCAAGGCCGCATCATTTCTGATGAAGAAGTGAAAGCGGAAATCGAGACCGAGCATCCATATCGCGAATGGCTGAATGAGCATCTTGTTGATTTGGAAGATTTGCCGGAAGCTCCTGAGCTGCCAGAACCAAACCATGCTACTGTTCAAATGAGACAGCAAGCGTTCGGATACACATTTGAGGACATTCGCAAAGTGCTTGAGCCGATGGCTGGCAGCGGCATGGAGCCTATCGCTTCAATGGGTTATGATGCACCGCTGGCGGTGTTGTCAGAGCGTCCGCAGCGTTTGTACAATTACTTCAAGCAGTTGTTTGCACAAGTTACGAATCCGCCTATTGATGCGATTCGTGAGGAGATTATTACTGCGACAGGTACAACGATTGGTCCAGAACGCAATCTGCTTAATCCAGAGCCAGAGAGCTGCCGACACATCAAATTGGATACGCCTATTTTGTCTAATGAGCAATTCGCCAAGCTGCGCCATGTGCGCCGTCCTGGCTTCCGTTCCATTACACTCCCGATCTTCTTCCCTGCAAATGAGGGTGAGACGGGCTTGCGCGCTGCGCTTACACAAATGTGTGAAGCGGCTGATCGTGTTATTGCGAAGGGACATAATCTGCTTATTCTATCCGATCGTGGCGTCGACAAGGAAAATGCTGCAATTCCAGCTTTGCTGGCAGTAGCAGCACTGCATCATCATCTTATTCGCCAAGGTACACGGACGAAGGTTGCTATTTTGCTGGAATCCGGCGAACCTCGTGAAGTGCATCACTATGCATTGCTACTTGGTTACGGCGTAAGCGCAGTTAACCCTTATCTTGCATTTGAATCGCTTGACGACATGATTAAGCAAGGCATGCTTCGCGGCGTATCGCATGATAAAGCAGTGAAAAATTATATTAAAGCAGCCACTAAAGGCGTTATTAAAATATTGTCCAAAATGGGTATCTCGACCATTCAATCCTACCGTGGTGCTCAAATTTTTGAAGCGCTCGGCTTGAAAGAAGATGTGATCAACGAGTACTTCACATGGACACCGTCCCGCATCGGCGGCATCGGTCTAGATGTTATTGCCGAAGAGACGTTGAAGCACCATAACCGCGCATTCGCTGAGCAAGAAGGCGGAGAGAAAGAGCTTGACTCTGGCGGTGATTACCAGTGGCGTAAAGATGGCGAAGACCATTTGTTTACACCGCAAACAATTCATACGCTGCAAATGGCTTCTCGTGCGAATGACTACAAGCTATACAAAAAGTTCTCTGCGCTTGTACAGGGCGAGGACAAAAAACATCTTACGCTTCGTTCTTTGCTCAAGTTTAAGGAAGGCCGTCAAGCCGTTCCGCTTGAGGAAGTTGAATCGCTTGAATCCATCGTAAAACGCTTCAAAACAGGTGCGATGTCATTTGGTTCAATCAGTAAAGAAGCCCATGAGAGTCTGGCTATTGCGATGAACCGCCTAGGCGGCAAATCGAATACGGGCGAAGGTGGAGAAGATCCAGCACGCTTTATACCAGATGCGAATGGCGACTCCAGACGCAGCGCGATTAAACAAGTAGCATCGGGACGTTTTGGCGTAACGAGCAACTACTTGGTTAATGCAGATGAGATTCAAATTAAAATGGCTCAAGGCGCTAAGCCTGGTGAGGGCGGTCAACTGCCTGGCCTTAAAGTATATCCTTGGGTAGCCGAGGTTCGTGGTTCCACGCCTGGCGTAGGACTGATCTCGCCGCCGCCGCATCACGATATTTATTCTATTGAGGATTTGGCAGAGCTTGTTCATGACTTGAAAAATGCTAATCCACGCGCAAGAATCAATGTAAAGCTGGTATCTGGTGTCGGCGTTGGTACGATTGCGACTGGCGTTGCGAAAGGCCGCGCAGATGTTATTATGGTCAGCGGTTATGATGGCGGAACTGGTGCTTCACCAATGGGCTCGATTCGTCATGCAGGTTTGCCGTGGGAGCTTGGTCTTGCAGAAACACATCAAACGCTAATGCTAAACAAATTGCGTGACCGTGTCGTTCTTGAGACAGATGGCAAAATGATGAATGGCCGTGACGTTGCGATTGCGGTACTGCTTGGAGCAGAAGAATATGGCTTCTCGACGGCTCCGCTTATCGTGCTAGGCTGCATCATGATGCGTGTATGCCAATTGGATACTTGTCCAGTAGGCGTTGCAACACAAAATCCTGAGCTTCGCAAAAAATTTATGGGCGATCCTAGCCATGTTGTTAACTACCTGCGCTTCATTGCTGAAGAGCTGCGTGAAATAATGGCAGAGCTCGGTTTCCGTACCATTCAAGAAATGGTTGGACGCGTCGATATTTTGGAAACGAAGCAGCTGCTTGAGCACTACAAAGCAAAAGGTATTGATCTCTCTGGCTTGCTGTACGAAGCTGATCTACCACAGGATGCAGTTCGCTACAATGTTCAAGAGCAAAACCATGGTCTTGAATTGTCGCTTGATATGCAGCAGCTCGTTCCACTTGCAAAGGCTGCGATTGAGAATGGCGAGCGCGTACGCGGCACATTCCCTATTTTGAACACGAACCGTGTTGTTGGTACGATTCTTGGCAGCGAAGTTACGCGTAAATACGGTGCAGCAGGTTTGCCGGAAGATACGATTTCTTACCATTTTGTCGGAACGGCTGGCCAAAGCTTTGGTGCATTCGTGCCTAAAGGAATCACGTTGTCAATCGAAGGCGATTCGAATGACTATGTAGGAAAAGGGCTATCCGGCGGTAAAATCATTGTAGCACCGTCACCAAAGGCAACTTTTGTGGCTGAGGACAATGTTATTATCGGTAACACAGCGCTGTATGGTGCTACTAGCGGTCAAGCGTATATCCGCGGTGCAGCTGGCGAACGTTTCGCTGTTCGGAACAGCGGCGCAAATGTAGTTGTAGAAGGTGTCGGCGATCACGGTTGTGAGTATATGACAGGCGGACGCGTCGTTATTCTTGGCCTCACAGGTCGTAACTTTGCGGCAGGTATGTCTGGCGGAGTCGCGTATATCTACGATGAGAAAGGCGATTTCTACAATCATTGCAATCTGGAGATGGTATTGCTGGAGCGCCTAGAAGACTCTGTAGATGTTGCTGAACTTCGTGGTTTGGTTGAATCACATGTTAAGTATACAGAGAGTGCGATTGGTACCCGTCTATTAAATGATTGGGAAGCATCGCTTTCGAAATTCGTTAAAGTCATTCCTAAGGACTACAAGCGTATGCTTGAACAGATCCGCAAGGTTGAAGATACAGGCTTAGTGGGCGAAGCAGCACTTCTTGCAGCGTTCGAAGCGAACAAGAAAGAGCTTGCACGCGCAGGCGGCAAGTAATTCAGACTTATTTTATAAATCGTATATACGAGTAAAGGGACTGTCCCTGAAGTAGCTTCATTACTTCAGACGACAGTCCCTTTTGTTTTTCGACAAAATGCCACCAAATTAGAAGAAAGCCGCGCCCATTAACCGACATATTCCATCCGCGGACTCGGGTATAATGATGTTAATATATCTATCATTATTAGTAATTTATATGTAGTTGGTCAGAGGTTAAGAGATAAAGTAGAGATGGATAGCGGAGAGGGAGCTTGGGACGCAGCCGTCACTGTACTTGAAATAGATTTCTTGCTAGAGGAATAGGCATTAATAGAAATGGAGTCCAGTATTTGAGCTGTAACAAGGATTGTTATTGCTATTAGGTATGATGGAGGAATTAAGCATGGCGATGAATTCAAATGATGCCTCGCGCAACCACATTAGGCTACGCTTCACAGAAGGCGTTAAGGCAGAGCTGCGGCTAATTAGTAAAGATGGACAATTGTTGACACCATCTACGACTACAGTACTTCTACTTAATTTAAGCCAAAATGGTTTATGCTTCTTATCCGGCTTGCAATTACCGATTCAATCCAATTATCTTGTTGAATTTCGAATGACGATTTCGAATGTACAGATTATGATTCGCGGTCGGATCGTTTGGAATTTGAAACAAGATAATCAATTCGCTCATGGCGTGTTATTTGAATGCTCGAATACACTTCGCTCTCTTATTATTGGTGTCATGAACCAAGAAATATTAGAAAGTCAGCCACAGCAGAAAAAAATTCATTATTTATACAGCAGATTATTGAATACAAAACGGCTGTATTACAGTAGTTAACGATCTGGTAGGAAGTAGAATTCAATAACAACTTAGAAGGGGGACATGCTTTGAAAATTATTTTGTTATCAGGCGGATCTGGAAAGAGATTATGGCCTTTGTCGAATAGTAGTCGAGCAAAACAATATTTAACTGTATTGGAGAGCCCAAACGGCGGCATGGAATCAATGCTGCAGCGCATATGGCGCCAGCTGGAAGAGTCGGATTTGCAGGAGCATACTCGCATTTCGACTTGCCGTGAGCAGGTGGAGATTTTACAAAGACAGGTTGGTGTAAAAGCACCACTTATCATTGAGCCTGAGCAGCGTGACACGTTTCCTGCGATAGCGTTATCTGCTGCTTATTTGTATTCAATCGCGGGCGTATCTTTAAATGAAACGGTCATTATCATACCAGTTGATGCTTATGTAAGCTGTGATTTTTTCTCATGTATAAGAGGACTTCCAAAGCTGATCAGAGAAAGCAAATCTGAGCTGCTTATGGTTGGGACTAAGCCAAGTTATCCGTCAGAGCAATATGGATATATCGTTCCAGAAGCCAATCGGCACAGTAATGAGGATGACAGCTATGAACGTAGAGTACATTCATTCAAAGAGAAACCGTATGAGGCTGAAGCTAATCAATTAATAAAAGGCGGAGCGTTATGGAATAGCGGTATTTACGCTTTCAAGCTTGATTATATGATTACTTTGCTCATGAATCGCAGGCTGCCTATCCATTATGATGAACTATATAAACAGTATACGAAAATTCCTAAATCAAGTTTCGAAATTGAAGTATCGCAAAAAGAAACCTCTCGTTCAGTTATTTGCTTCGACGGTGAGTGGAAAGATCTTGGCACATGGAAAACATTATCCGAGGAGCTGGCCTTTGAACGACTAGGCATGGGCGAAATATCGGATGACAGCGAGCAATCCCAGCTCATCAATGAGCTGGACATTCCTATCTCCATTATTGGGCTTACGAATGTGATTGTTGCGGCAAGTCCCGACGGCATTTTGGTTACTAGCAAAAATGCGAGTAATGAGCTCGATGCGAAGCTTAAGCTCATGAATGAGCGTCCAAAGTATGAGGAGCGCCGATGGGGGCATTCCAAAATTGTTGATTCCGTTGTCTTGTCATCAGGAACTCATTGTGTTACAAAGCGGGTTTTTGTTGCAGCTGGCCAAAATATAAGCTATCAAATGCATTTTAAGCGAAGAGAAGCGTGGACCATTATCTCAGGAGAGGGAGTGCTAATTCTGGATGATCTGTACCGTCACGTTGAGCCAGGCGATACCGTATCGATTCCAGAGAGAACGAGGCACAGCCTACGGGCAATTACGGACGTTGAGCTAATTGAGGTTCAAACAGGCAAACAGATTAATGAGGATGACATTATAAGGCTTGGAACGACATGGGATGAAATCACTAGTCAATTAAATAGTGTATAATATGCTGTTAAAGCATGTTTGGGATGGATTGCAAATCGACGTTATGATAGAACTTCTGCCATTTAACGCTTAATGCCGTTTTTAATGTTGAGGTTGATACAATCATTACGAAAGAGAGAGGGAGCGATCTATCGAATGATATGTTCAAAGGACCGTTTTTATTGTGTTAGTTGCGGGGAGATGCTTTTAAGTCCTGAAGCAGATATTTTGTTTCGAACAGGATTTTTCCGAGTGGTACATCCAATGGGTTATTGCTTAACATGCAGCGTGGAGCAGGATAGGCTGGATGCTATAGTAGGATCGCCGGGTAAGACCAGTAACTATGACTATAAAATGTTCCTTCGTGCAGATGCGAAAGTTGCCGAACATGTTATACAGCCCTATCGCACAAATGATAATGAGAGCCTCTGCCCTACAGTTTAACTGTAGAGTGGAGGTGTATTTTTTTGTAAACTACCAATTGTTTCCTTAATCGTTTATAATGAATAGGATTTGGATTTTTGAAGGAGGAGCACAAATATGGATCAGCCTATTGTTAAATTAAAGAATGTAACCAAAAAAATCGGCGGCAGAACGATTATTGATCGCTTAACGCTTGATATCCCACTTGGGGAAGTATTTGGTTTCCTTGGTCCCAACGGCTCGGGTAAAACCACTACGATCCGAATGATGGTTGGCTTAATGTCGCTCACAGATGGTGAAATCACTATTGGAGGACATAGCATTACGAAGGAATACGAAAAGGCAATTCGCCATGTTGGAGCGATTGTTGAGAATCCTGAAATGTACAAATACTTGAGCGGCTATGATAATTTAATTCATTATGCACGAATGATTCCGGGCATTACAGAGCATCGTGTTCATGAGGTTGTTAAGCTCGTTGGTCTTGAAGGGCGAATTCGGGATAAGGTGAAAACCTATTCGCTCGGCATGCGGCAGCGGCTTGGCGTAGCACAAGCTATTTTGCATAAACCTCAGCTGCTTATTTTGGATGAACCTACAAATGGCTTGGATCCGGCAGGGATAAGAGAGCTACGTGACTATTTGCGCATGCTTTCCAAAGAAGAAGGTATTGCTGTATTTGTATCGAGCCACTTATTATCTGAAATGGAGCTTATGTGTGATCGTGTCGCGATCATTCAAAATGGCAAGCTCATAGACGTGCGAACCATTAAGGGCGAGCATGCAGCTAAAGTACATAACCGTGTTGTTATTGAAGTGGACAGTCAGCAGGCAGCGATGGATGTGCTGTTCACATCTGGCTTTACTGCGGTGCTTGAAGGCAAAGATGCCATAGCAGTTGAAACGGATAAGGAAAACACAGCTGCCATTAATGCTTCTCTCGTTCATGCTGGAATCAAGGTTTATGGCATTCGCGTACAGGTTAAGACACTTGAAGACCAATTTTTAGAAGTGACAGGAGGGGAACGAATTGGGTAATTTTTTGCCGCTTATTCAAAATGAGAATATGAAAATTTACCGTCGTCCTCGCACATGGGTGATGACCGGTATATTGGTTTTGTTAGTTTTGGCTATTTCTATTTTATGGGTAATATTCGGCGGTAGAGATGCTTCGATGTGGGATGTTGCTTTTATGGAATCCTCCATTTTGTTTCTGCTCGTTACGATCTTTACCGTTGTAATCGCTGCTGGCGGCGTTGCAGAGGAATTTACGAGCGGTACCATCAAGCTTCTCCTAATCAGACCTTGGTCACGCTCAAAAATATTGTTGTCAAAATATATTTCGATCATGATATTCGCTCTTTTGCTTGCTATTGTACTGTTTGCTGTGACGATATTTGTGAACTGGATTTGCTTCGGCATTAATGCGTCGCCGGATATAAAGCCAACCTTCGTTGGAGATGAAGGAACGAATCCATTTTCGTATATGCTTAAGTATTATGGCTTAACGTTAATTTCGCTTGTTGTTACCGTAACGCTTGCGTTCATGCTCTCTACTGTATTCCGCAGCAGCGGTTTAGCGATTGGTATGGCATTGTTTCTTCTTCTAGGCGTGAACAGCTTTATTGGTTTAGTTGCAATGCTCGATTACAAATGGATCGATTATCTATTGTTTATTCATTTGAATCTAACGCAATACTTGGATGGAAATCCG
Organism: Paenibacillus sp. NRS-1760; assembly: GCF_050467785.1. NCBI lineage: Bacteria > Bacillati > Bacillota > Bacilli > Caryophanales > Paenibacillaceae > Paenibacillus > Paenibacillus sp. NRS-1760. Next base: position 429,750 of record NZ_JBITPK010000014.1, read on the forward strand.
ATGAGAGAGGGCATGACCTTAGGCTTTTCGCTTGTGGTGCTCGGTGTTTATTATGCTCTTTTCATCGCCATTACATGGTATACCTTTAAGAAACGCGATGTTGCAGCTTAGACTTTAGATGAATTAAAAAAGCCGTTTCTATACATGCTGCTTCTTCGGAAGACATGCACGTGTAGAACGGCTTTTTTGCTGTACTATCCTGCTTGGCGAGATTTCTCTTTGGATTCTTTAATTACTGCTTCTTTACCGGAGATGTGTGGTGGATCGGATTCTACTGGCACACGATTTTTGCTGTCAGCTGCTTGCTCCATGTAGCAGTTGCCATTCAACTTGCCGCCATCTTGAATGATAAGTGTTTGGGTTGTAATTGCCCCCGTTAACGTGCCGGAGGAAGTAATGATTAGCCTCCCCTTGGTGACGATATCTCCGAAAACCTTTCCTGCAATGGTAATATCACGCGCCGTAATATTCGAGCGAGCAAGACCACATTCTCCAATGATGACGTCAGCTTTGCATTCGATATCTCCTCGGTGCTCCCCTTCAATGCGAAGACTTGCTTCACAAATTAGCCGGCCCTCGCTTATCGTGCCTTGGCCAATTAATGTATCAGTGGCTGCCAGCCGCTTATGGTCCTTGAACATAAACATTAATCCTCCTTTATTAATGACAAAAATGGTAAAGGGTTAACAGGCTCGTTTTTCTGCATAATTTGAAAATGCAAATGCGGGCCAGTGCTTCTGCCGCTCGATCCGAGCAAACCGATCTTTTCGCCTCGAACGACGGTGTCGCCTTCTTTCGCTTCGATTTCCTTTAAGTGCATATAGGCGCTTTGCAGGCCTCCGAGATGATCAATGATAATATACTTGCCCAGTGAGTTATTGAAGCCAGTGTTCGATACAGTGCCGTCTGCTGCGCTAAATATGGGATCTCCTAGCTTGCCAGTGATGTCTAGTCCAGCGTGGAAAGCCGTTCGTCCTGTAAAAGGATCTCTTCGATAACCAAATCCAGAGGTCAGCATTTTGGAGCGTGTCGGCCAGCCGGAAGGATAAGCATCAACGGAGACTCGCGTCGCTTGTGCGAGCTGCAGCGTCAACGTTAATGAATCCTCCATCGTCTCGACCATCCGCTGCAAATCGGCGAGATGAAGTCCTGTTTCCTGTGCGAGTAAAACAAACTGTTTGCTTTGCTTCGAATCGTTAAAGCTCCGATTTCCTGTTGAGGAAGTATCGGAAAGAGTTTTTACAGTTGTCTCACTTTTGTCTATTGGCGCCAGATAGGTAGAGGTTTCAAGTTTACTGCCATAGTTTGCGATAAATTGCTTCAGCTTTAGTTCGAGCTGCTGCAGATCATCGATTTTCTCTTTCATTTCATTTGCTTGCTCTGACAATCCGATTATTTCTTGCTGAAGCGAGACAATGGCTTCGTTTTTATCGGAAACGGTTTGTGCAAATAGTTCGTCTTGTTGTGACATTTGTTCTTCCAATTGGTTCATTTCATAGGCTGACTTTATTTGAAGCCCCGCAATACAGCCCGTAACCGCTATTACTACCGCCGTTGGAGCGGCAAAGACCGATCGCTTTGAAACGTGAAACTGTTTAACGGTTTTGTCAGCGCCGCGCAGCACGACAAAAGACCATTTTGGCTTCTGGACTCGTTTCAATAGACTTCTCCTTCCTACTTAAGATTGGCTATAAACGATCAGAACGTTCTATTGCTATTTATTCTTAAACGAAGTAAAACATGCCATAAAACTTGTGTGAAACATACAAGAAACTTGCGTGAAACTTGTATGAAACGAGAAAGACTGCCCGTCGCACATGAATTGTGCAAGCGGGCAGTCTTTGTAATACGAGATCATTACAACACTTTATTGTGCCGAAGCAAGCTCGATTTGGGCTACTGCTTCCTCAATACCTGGTGTCATTGCAAATGTACGTCCTTGCTGCTGCTCGGCTGGAAGTGAAGCTAGCTGACCGATTCTTCTTTTAACTTCGTTAGAGAGATCGACAACCTGCTGAGCATATTGTTTTGCTTTAGCTTCATCCTTTTCTGTAAGTGCAGTTTGATTTGCTTTAGCGTATGAGGTTATCGCAGCTTCATATAGATTGATATCCCAAGGGAATTTTTTGACACCTTCATTAATCGTTGCGAGCGACTCTTCAAAAAGTCCTTTTTCTTGCAGAAAACGATATTCCGACATTAGAAGGCTTCGATTATAAGGATCATATTTTCTGCCTTCCTTAACCGTACTAAGAGCTTGGTCAAGGAATGTAGCGGTGTTCGTTTGCTTATAAGCCTGCTCCAGCCAGTCAGCTTTCGTTAGCTTATAATAAGGCTGTGTTGGTGAAGACTTAATGGCACGATCAAGTATAGGCAGAAGTTGTTCTAAAGAAGTTTGCTGCCCAACTGCCAAATCGATAGCTTTATTATAGTTACTAGTTGCGTTTGTTTCTCGGATGGCAATGACAAGAAGGAATATAGACAATAACGCCATAACCGCTGGATATGCGATTTTTGGCCAAGATTTATTAAGCTTGCCATTCATACGTTCGATTATTAGCTTGTGGCTATATGGAGCAAGCATACAACCGAGAGAAATAAAGACGAGAGAGATAATATAAATATAGCTCATATCAAAATCGATCACACTGTGGACTAGCAGCGCCAAAGAAAAAATGAAAAAGACAAAATGGCTGCCTCTAAGCTCGGGATAACGAATAAAGGATCGGATGTATAAAAAATATACAAACGCGAGCAGTCCGACGACTGCTAGTAGACCAAGCCAACCGCTCTCCACAAGAACTTGTACAAAGAAGCTATGTGCTTGTCTGCTCCAATAAGGGTTATTCTGATATTGCTCAAACATGGCTTGCCAAGCGCCGCCACCGCCTCCAAGCAGCGGGTAATCCTCAGCTACACGAAGACCGTCTTTGTAAAAGGTTAAACGTTCCAAAACGCTGTGCTGTTGGAGGTTAATATTTTCAAAGCGTGCAGCAATTTTGTCAGGAAGCAAGCCGCGAATAGCGCTGCTGCCAAGAAGGCTGACCGCTGCTACAGCAGTAAGTACGATTGTAATGACAGGCACAGCCGCAAAAGACCATTTGTACGAAGAAAGCTTGGCAAGCTTCGTTTCTAGGAAATCAGCAGCTTTGGCATGATAAAGCATAATAAGGCCAGTAACAATGAGCAGGCCGAGCAGAAGTAATCCCCAGCCCTGCATAGGCAGTGAGCTGAACAAGGAAATTGTACTTGGCGCTTTCGTTTCAGTAGGTTGAACTAGTGTAGCTATTTTATCAGCAATCGTTGTTAGTTTTCCAAGGACAGCCATGGAAACCACTACAGATACGCCCATAAACACGATGTATGTAATTTGCTTCGTTAAGCGTAAGAAAGGCAGCACAATAAGCAGCATAACTGGAATAATAACAATTGCACCGCGTGAATAAGTGAGCATGAATGAAATCCAAATCGGTACAAGCATGGCAGCATGAATGATTCTTGCAGATGGACGCACGCAGTGAACTGCATAATACAAACTAACTAGAAATAAAGCGACTAGGAAGCCGGCGTATGAGTTTGAGTATTGGAATACCGACGAAAGGCGGTAGCCATCATGTGCAAGCCATAGCGCATCCTTATAATAGAGTTGACCAAAAAGGTTGAGTAAACCAAATAGAACGATTAAATAAGAAGAGAGCATAACCGCGTATTCAATTGTTTTGCGGGTTAGCTTATTTTCTGCAAAATACAGAGCGCCTATGAATAAAGCAGCAAGTAGGAAAAATACGAGAGTCATAAACTTCGCATAATAGGTTGAAACCGCCTGTAATGATGACAACCAATAAATGAATGGAAGCAGCATGACGGCAATCGACAAAATTCCACGATAACTGTTCATCTGTGAGTTGCGATACACATAAAATGCAGTAAAGGCAAGCATCACGTAAGCGAAGATGAGTGCTACATAAATTGGGCCTTCAAAGCTTAATTCGTAACCGTTAAACAATGCTCTCTCATAGGGGAAGATGACTAGAAATAGAGCGATTCCAATAGCCCCAATCCACCTCAAAAGCGCAAAATCAGCATTTAAAGTGTTCGTATTCCTTTTTGATTTGTTTCGTGCACTCATTCGTATGTACTCCTCATCCATCGTTATGTAGATATGAAACAATTAGCTTTATTTGTATTTTAACAAATGGGGGAGTAGATTACTATATTAGGAGATGTGATTTGTATGTAGTTTACAAATTTGTAGAATATGAGGTTTTGTCGAAATAGAGAGGAAATCGGAAAAATTCTACAATATATTCGGTGCAAAGGTAGAATAAGGTGTTAATGTGGGAGGAATTTTGGTAAGATAGCAGGGGTAGATTAGTCATGATTTTCGTTTAAAGAAATGAGGATATTAAGGATGGTTTTAAGCTTTCTTAGAGATTTTAAGAATATACAAAAGTTTATCTGGGAATTCTCAATACGCGATTTTAAAGCTAGATATTTAGGATCTTTTTTAGGAGTTCTTTGGGCATTTATACAACCAACCATTCAAATTATTATATATTGGTTTATTTTTCAGGTTGGATTTAAATCGGTGCCAATTGATAATTTTCCATTTATTTTGTGGCTAGTAAGTGCAATGGTCCCATGGTTCTTTGTGTCTGATAGTATCCAAAACTCAACAAATTCGATAGTTGATAATAGTTATTTGGTGAAGAAGGTAGTCTTTAGAGTAAGTATTCTTCCCATAGTTAAAGTATATTCAGCTTTGTATATACATTTATTTTTCTTGATCTTTATGATTGTAATGTTTGCGTTATACGGTTACTTTCCCTCGATCTATTCTTTACAGGTAATCTATTATTTAGCATCAGCAATTATTCTAGTAGTAGGACTCTCATGGATTACTTCATCATTAGTCATATTTCTAAAGGATGTAGGTCAGATTATATCAGTGATGATACAATTCGGTTTTTGGCTAACTCCCATTTTCTATTCTTTGAAAATGGTTCCTGAAAGATTTCATTTCTTTTTTAAGTTAAATCCCTTTTATTATATTGTACAAGGATATCGGGATTCTTTTATCTATCATAAATGGTTTTGGGAGTATCCTAATCTTACAATATATTATTGGTGTTTTACTTTAATTGTTTTAGTTGTAGGTACAGTTGTCTTTAAAAAACTTCGTCCGCATTTTGCAGATGTTTTGTAATAGAAAGGAACATGTAAATGAGCGATGAGTTTGTAATTGAAGTCCGTAATCTAACTAAAAAGTATAAATTGTATGACAAACCTTCGGATCGATTAAAAGAAGCATTAAATCCTGTGAAGAAAAAATATCATAAAGACTTTGGAGCTTTAAAAGATGTAAGCTTTTCATTAAAAAAAGGAGAAGCGCTTGGAATTATCGGTAAAAACGGATCTGGGAAGTCCACTTTGTTGAAGATAATTACAGGTGTTCTTACTCCTACTTCAGGAAGCGTAAATGTAAATGGAAGAATTTCGGCCTTATTAGAGCTAGGGGCTGGTTTTAACCCTGAGTATACTGGTCTGGAGAATATCTATTTAAATGCAACAATCATGGGAATTAGTAATGAAGAAGTGGATGCAAGATTAGATGATATTTTATCTTTCGCCGATATCGGAGAGTTTATAAATCAACCTGTCAAATCATATTCAAGCGGTATGTTTGCCAGATTAGCTTTTGCCGTTGCGATAAATGTTGATCCTGATATTTTAATTGTAGATGAGGCATTAGCAGTAGGTGACATTCATTTTCAAGCGAAGTGTTATCGTAAGTTTGATGAGTTTAAAGAGCAAGGGAAGACAATTTTATTTGTGACTCACTCATTAGACAGTATTATAAGGTACTGTACTTCAGCTATTGTCTTGAATGAAGGTGAACTAATTAATCAAGGATCACCTAAAGAAATGGTAGATATTTTCAAAAAAATTATAACTAAAAGTAAAACACGTAATAATGTTAAAGACACAACGAAAGAATCCAATTCTAATTGGAAGGGTGAGATGGAGATACATCCTCATCGATTGGAATACGGTGACAAACAAATTGAAATTGTAGACTATGGCATATTCAATGAAGCAAATGAATTAAATACAACGTTACAAAGTGACGAAATGACTACATTTAAAATGAAAATCCATTTTCATCAAGATATCTCAAACCCAATCTTTGCGTATACGATTAAAGATGTAAAAGGTCTTGAAATAGCAGGTAGTAATTCTTGGTATGACAGTGTTCTAACTGGAGATTATAGACAAGGTGATGAAGTAATCGTTACTTTTGTTCATCAATTAAATTTGCAGCATGGTGACTATATGCTGTCATTAGGCTGTACAGGATATGTTGGGGATGAACTGGTTGTTTATCATCGATTATATGACGTTATTTTTTTTAGAGTTGTTTTATTTAAATCCATTGTTGGCATAACAAATTTAAATACCAATATTCATATCGAACGTTTGGGTTAGGAAAGAGGTTACTATGGAGCAGAATAGTGTGAAGTTAAACCTAAAATACTATAGTGGCAGTGATTATTATAGTGATGGTGACGTTGAAAATGAATTGCTAGAAATCGTTCGAAAATATGATTCATATGAAAGTATTCTTCAAGATAATAAGAGATGGCCCATACTTTATCACTTATCTCCATTAAGGTGGAATTTATTGCAATGGTATCCATTTGAAAAAGAGTCTTCTTTATTGGAAATTGGAGCAGGCTGCGGTGCTTTAACGGGTCTATTTTGTCAACAGGTACATGATGTTACAGCGGTAGAATTGTCGAAAAAAAGAGCCGAAATCATTTCTCACAGATGTAAAAAACAAGAGAATCTAGAGATTATAGTTGGTAATATCGAGGATATACATTTTGAAAAAAAATTCGATTATATAACTTTAATAGGTGTATTAGAATACGCTGGAAAATATATAGACGGTGTACAGCCACACAAAAAATTTCTGGAATTAGTTAGATCCTTTCTTAAACCGAATGGAACGTTAATAGTAGCCATCGAAAATAAATTTGGGTTAAAATACTGGGCTGGTGCTAGAGAAGATCATTCTGGAAAACTGTTCGAGAGTGTTGAAGGATATCTACAAAATGATGGTGTTAAAACATTCAGTAGAAATGAGTTAGAAGAACTTCTTTATGAATCCGGCTTATTGAGCAATCGGTTTTATTATCCGCTACCTGATTACAAGTTACCTAACAAAATATATTCAGATCACTATCTTCCTAAGCCGGGCGATATAAGAACGACACCTAACTATGATCGGGACCGCTATCTATTATTTAATGAACAAAGCACATTTAACAATATTGTTGATAATAATCAGTTTCCGTTTTTCGCAAATTCTTTTTTAACTTTTTCTAGGCAAGGTGATGAATGATGGATATATTGTTTACGAAATATAATAGAGAACGCTTGCCTGAATTCCAGACAGAAACGATTATTTATAGAAAATCAGGTGTTTTTTTTACTCGTAAAAAAGCATTAAACCCTGATGCGTTTCATCATATTAACCTAATGTTTGATAATTATAATACTTTAAAACATACAATGAAAGCAGTTCAGGTAGCGAATTCTGAGCTGGATGGAGACTCCATTACTTTTGAATACTCAGATTCTCCATTATTAGAAAGCTATTTATATAAATCAATGTTAAATAATAATAAAAAATTATTTTTAAATTATCTTGGCATCTACAAGCAAATGATTCATAAACAAGATACGGTCTTTTTCGAAAACTATGAATCAGATCAATTGTTTGAAAATGTGTTCAAAAAGAAAATTGTGCTTCGGAATGTGTTATGTCTTAAGCCTATTAATATTGATTTAACATTCGATAACTTAACTTTTGACGGTGAAAAATTGACAGTAATAGATTATGAGTGGGTATTCAAATTTTACTTACCTGTAGAATTCGTAATGTTTAGAAGTGTTACAGAGTTTTTGAGCAAGTATGAGGGGAATTTACTTGGTTTTATTAGCATATCTGAAATATATACATATTTGGGCATAAAAGAGGAACACATTGAACAATTTAAGGAGATGGAAATTGGTTTTCAAAATTATGTATTCGGAGAATCAAGACATTTCTCAAATGCATCAAAGGTGCAAAATAATGTTATTTCTATAACTGAACTTGAGAATATTAATTTACAACTGAAGCAAGATATTGAGCATAAAAATAGTGAATTAGAAGAAAGCTTTGTTTTACTTGGAAATATACGTTCAAGAACCGAAAGACTTGAGAAAACAATAGATGAGCAAATAGACCAAATCAAGGCATTGGAACTATTCATAACTGAGAAAAATCAAACTATTCTTAATAAGGAGGGACATATCCAACAACTGCTTATTCAAGAACGAGAATTAGAAAACATTTATAAATCAAGTGGTTGGCGATTATTAAAAACATATTATAAAACTCGGGACTCAGTTATACCCACTAATAGTAAAGCTAGATTGGCTGTAAAACTTTTTTCGAGGTTTTTAAGAAATCCCAAATTGTTAATTAATAATTTAAATAAATCAAATTTAAAGAAGCTGAAATATTACTTAAGTTCAGAAGATGCTAGTCTAGTTGAGCATCGGATTGATAGCTTTATGAATAGGCATCAAATTTCGAGTGAACCACAAATGCCAATTCAGTTGTTTAATAACTCTGAGTATTCAAAACTGGAATTTGATTTTCAAGCAGATCCAGAGGTATCAATTATTATTCCAGTTTACAATCAGTTTAGTTATACTTACGCCTGCTTGGCATCTATATTAGAGAACACAAAAGGATTATCATACGAAATCATAATTGCAGATGATATGTCTTCAGATGAGACTATTAACATAGAGACCTATATTAAAAATATTACTGTAATTCGGGATGGCGTTAATCGCGGTTTCCTACTGAACTGCAATAATGCTGCAAAACATGCAAAAGGGAAGTATATCTTCTTTCTAAATAATGATACAAATGTTCAAGATCAGTGGTTAGATTATTTACTGAGATTAATTGAATCAGACGATACCATTGGCATGGTGGGGTCGAAACTTATTTATCCAGATGGCAGACAGCAAGAAGCAGGGGGAATCATTTGGAATGATGCTAGCGGCTGGAATTTCGGAAGATTAGATGATCCAGATAAATCGGAATATAGTTATGTGAAAGAGGTCGACTATATCTCTGGTGCGGCTATTTTGGTTAGACATGATTTATGGCTTAAACTTGGCGGGTTTGATGAACAATATATTCCTGCATACTTTGAGGACACAGATTTGGCTTTCGCAATAAGAAGTCTAGGTTATAAAGTTATGTTGCAGCCTAAGTCAGTAATTGTTCATTTTGAAGGTATTTCTCACGGTACTGATACAGGTAGTGGCATAAAAAGTTATCAGGTTACTAACAAAGAAAAGTTTCTTCAAAAGTGGAAGGCAGATTTGGAGAAAAATCAATTTCCAAATGCAGAGCATGTGTTTTTAGCCCGTGACAGATCAAGATACAAAAAGACAATTGTAGTAGTCGATCATTATGTTCCTCATTATGATAAGGATGCGGGAGGCCGCTGCACTAATTTGTATATGAAGCTTATGGTTTCAATGGGTTACCATGTAATATTTATTGGTGACAATTTTTATAGACATGAACCCTATACGAGTGAGCTTCAGCAGATTGGCATAGAAGTCATATATGGAAATTGGTACGCGAAAAATATTAACCAATGGATTAAAACAAATGGAAAATACATTGATTATGTTTATTTGAATCGACCTCATATATCAATTAAGTATATTGATATCTTTAAAATGCATACAAAGGCTAAAATTATTTATTTCGGTCACGATCTTCATTATCTTCGTGAAATGCGGAATTACGAAATAACAAAAAATCCTAGCCTTTTAAAATCATCTATGGAATGGAAAGAAGTAGAGTTTAAATTATTTCATTCCGTAGATGTTATTCATGTTGTAGGTTCCTATGAACAAAAAGTGCTTCAGGAGCAAATTTCGGATAAACCGATTCGGAATATTCCTTTATTTCCTTATGACTGCTTATATTCTACTAATAATCTTGTTCCTGGGTTTGCTATTCGAAAAGATCTGCTTTTTGTTGGAGGATTTAATCATAAGCCCAATTATGATGGTATTGTGTGGTTCATTGATCATATCCTACCTCTTATTAAGATAAAGATCCCTGATATTAAGTTGTATATCGTAGGCTCCAATCCTCCTGATGACCTGCTCCAAAAGCAATCCGAAAATATTATTATTACAGGATATGTTACAGATAATGAATTAGAAAAATATTATGCTACTTCTAGAATTGTTGTTGTTCCGTTGCGTTATGGTGCTGGAGTCAAAGGGAAAGTTGTTGAAGCAATGTATTATCAGGTCCCTGTTATAACAACCTCGATAGGAGCTGAAGGCTTGCAGGAGGTCGATGGTGTTTTAACTGTCAAAGATCAAGAGCAAGAGTTCTCCGATGCTGTTATCAGGCTATATAACGATGCTGCCATATGGGATGCAAATTCCGTGGCATCAGTAAATTATGTTGATAAATATTTCACGGTAGAAGCTGCAAAGGAAATTTTATCTTTAGACATTACAAATCAGGAGAATTCCTAATGATAAATGTAGTTTTGTGCGGAGGAAACGGAACCAGATTATGGCCCGTTTCTAGAACGCTTTACCCAAAACAATTTAATAAATTTATGTCTAATCGTTCATTATTTCAAATGACAGTAGAACGTAATCATTCAATTTGCGATCATACATTAATTGTTTCGAATGAAGAGCAATATTTCTTAGCTCTAGATCACTTAGATGAGCTTCAAATGAAAGAAGCTAAGTTCTTACTTGAACCAATAGGGAGAAACACAGCTCCAGCTATAGCTCTTGCGAGCTTATCAGTCGATGAAGAAGAATTGTTACTTATTACACCTTCTGATCATATCGTTAAAAATAATGAACAATATCACTCCTGTTTACAAAAAGCAAAGCTGTTGGCAGAAGAGGGAAGTCTTGTTACTTTTGGCGTTACGCCAGGCTATCCTGAGACAGGTTATGGTTATATTGAAGCAAATGGCAGCACAGTGCTTTCCTTTAAGGAAAAGCCAGATCAAAAGCTAGCTGAGAAGTACATACAACAAGGCAATTTTTATTGGAACAGCGGTATTTTTATGTTTAAAGCGGGGGCTTTTCTGAAAGAATTGCAGAGGCATGCTCCTGAAATTTACGCTGCTTCACTTACTGCATTTGAGAAGGCGTATAAATATAATGAAATTTATAGAATACATGCTAGTGACATGCAATCTATTCCTGCTGACAGCATTGATTATGCTGTGATGGAAAAGAGCAGCATTGTGAAGGTTGTTGCCTCAGATTTCGCATGGTCGGACCTTGGAAGCTTTGAAGCGCTTTATGAAGAGCTTCCGAGAAATAAAGAAGGGAATACAATTACTGATCAGCATATTGGTATCGATTCATCACGAAACTTAATCGTCACCAACCAGCGGATGGTTGCTACAGTAGATGTAGATGATCTCGTAATCGTTGACACAGCGGACGCATTATTGATCTCCAAACAAGGTTCTTCACAGAAAGTTAAACAAATTGTAGAAGAATTAAAGAGTAGAAGATCTAATTTAAGCGACAATCATGTAACAGCATATAGACCGTGGGGCAATCACACTGTGTTAGATAAGTCCCAAAATTACAAAATAAAAAAAGTGATTGTTAAGCCGGGTCAGAAGTTAAGTATTCAAAAACACTTTCATCGGAATGAACACTGGATCGTCGTTAGTGGAACAGCACTTATTACCGTAAATGGTGAGCAGTCTTTACTTCGTACAAATGAATCAACATTTATTAGAATGGGTGATGAACATTTCGTGGAAAATCCAGGGAAAATCGATCTTCATCTAATTGAGGTACAAGCAGGGGAGTATGTGGAGGAAGACGATGTGGTTCGGTTAAAGAAATAATCTGAAATAGGGAGTTAATATGAAAGAGTCAATTGAAATAGATGGGATTAGTAATACTAAATCTTTGAATGATTTACTAAAGGGAAGAGATAATTATTTTGATTTAATCAGATTGATAGCAGCTTTGCTAGTTATCTTTTCTCATGCCTATCCTCTATCAGGAACAGGAAAAGCGGAACCTTTGTACCACATTACAAATGGTCAAACCACTTTTGGAAATCTAGCTGTAATTATATTTTTTATTATAAGTGGTTTGCTAATAACACAAAGTTTTTTGTATTCCAATAATTTAATTACTTTCTTGAAAAATAGAGTATTAAGAATTTTTCCGGGATTATTGGGAGTATTGTTATTTTCTGCTTTCATATTAGGACCTATGGTTACTTCTTTCTCCGTTAGTGAATATATTTCTAATTATGGTGTACTTCAATATTTAAAAGCTATATTTCTTTTCCCAATGCAGTGGAATTTACCAGGAGTATTTGAGGAGAACGCATATAAAGGCGCTGTGAATGGGTCATTGTGGACGATACCTTTTGAATTTTTGTGTTATCTTCTAATAGGTGCGTTAGGATTTCTAGGGTTACTAAAACACAAGTACTTGGTGTTGTTAGTAACTGCGGGACTTTTTTATTATTACTTGTTTAACGAGAAAATATCGCCAGCTGGCGCGGGGCATATTTTTGGATTAGAAATAAAGACATTAGTTGAATTATTATTGTTTTTTCTTATGGGAACTCTAGCCTGTTTATTTAAAGAAAAAATTTACTTAGATAAAAAACTTGTTATGATAGGAATATTTATTTTATTTATTTCAATATTTTATGGAGGCTTCAAGCCACTTTTCGCTATCTTTGGTACTTACATTATCCTTTATATTGCATATTTACCAAAAACCAAGGTTGCATTAATAACTAAGTACGGTGATTTTTCTTATGGTATATATTTATATGCCTTTCCTATTCAGCAGGCTATAACTCATTGGTATGGAGGTAAGACAAGCCTGTTAGCAAACTTTCTTATTGCAACACCGTTGACAATCTTATTTGCAATAGCTTCATGGTTCATAATAGAGAAGAATTTTCTTAAATTGAAAAAGCTCAAGATTGTAGGAGAAACTTTCAAAACTGAAAGTTTTGCTAAACCTATTAAAAAAATGTATGAGGATTTTAAAACTCTTCTTAAATATCTTCTTAACATAAGTTGGATGAAATTCTCTATTTATTTTATTATATTTGTTCTGCTATTTTTAAATTTCAATTCGAAGCCGAATGTAATTGAGTTTCCTTATTTGAAGGGTGAGAATATTTTTTATGATGGTTGGTTACCGCAGAATAAAGATGAGAATTATCGATGGATTGCTAATAAGGCTAGTGTTGAGCTAGACGCCTCTATTAATTCTGTATTGATTATTAATGGATTTGTACCAGAGTCCTTTACTGAGGTTAATAAGGTTATCATATATTCAGATAATATGATGGTTGGAGAGAGTAATCTTATAGCAGGTGAAGGTTTCTTTTTAAATTTCCCGATAAAATCGAAGAGTAATAGCACTGTAGTGACTATAGAGTTTAATGCAGCACACATTCCTGCGGATAATGATGTTGATCAAAGATTATTGAGCGCTTTAATAAGTAAAATTGAGATAAAAAACTGAAATAGTATTAACTTACTATTTCACTAGATGATATAGGGATCGGGAGGGCATTATGAAATTGAAGTTAGAGTTGAGAAAGAAAAGTTTAATATTCTGCTTAATAATTATTTCAATATGCTCAGTTTTATTTCAATTTTCCGCATTGAAGAACATATTGTATAAGGTTTATAAATGGCAATTAGCACAACCCGAATCAATTAATGGATTGCTAGAATTATTTATTGTTGCAATTATTTTTTGCGTAATAATTTTTATTATTAAGTCTAGATGGTCTACACTACTGATTATTATTGTTTGTGGAATTTTCCTGCAAATTCACGGAGTTTTGTTATCTGCTATGTTGTGCTTAATTTACTTTGAATCAATCATGTCAATTGGTAGATCTAGCATATCATTTTTATTTAAAAAGAAAGAAAGAAATTTAGAATATCTATCTTATTTCTTAGTTGGTTTATTGATATGGAGTTTTGTAAGTATTGTGAGTTCTTTATTTGGTTTTGGGGGTATCAATGATTTAAGAATAGTAACAATAATTCTAGTATTGATAAGTTTTATTAACGGATTTAATACACCTTTCGTTGTACATATCTTCAAAAAATACAAAACCTTAACGAAGTATGAGAAGTTACCTGCGTCATTTTTGTTGTTATTAATATTAATTCAATTCGCTAAATCAAACACACTTTTAGCAAATGAATTTGATTCAGTGTGGTATGGATTAAGGCCAGAAGCTGTGCTAGTTGGGGGGGATTCTTTTTTCGACAATTTAGGTTTTTTGAGCTTTGTCCATTTTTATCCTAAGTTATTCGAGTTATTCTTGCTCCCAATGAGCAATTTAGGAAGTTATAAGTATATTCTATCTGTAAATGTGATGATATTATCCATTTTGATGTATTTAATGATTTATTTTTTCAAAGAAATGAAAACTAATAAAGTAGTCTCCTTGTTTTATACGTGTTTGATAGCAAGTACCCCAGTTATTTCAAACATGGCTTCTACTGCAAAATCAGATATATCCTCTACTTTTTTATTGGTTCTTGGGGTATATTACATTTGGAATTGGATATTGGAAACATCTAAACCGAACGTAAATATAAAAAGTGAGTATTTGTGGTTTGCTACCATAGCATTTGTTTTGTCACTTGGTGGTAAGCCTACTAGTATAGTGTATGTTCCATTTATAATTCTTGGTTTAGCGTTATATATAATTATTAATAAAAAAGAATTCAAACATAATAATTTAATTAATATTGTTGGTTTTAATTTGAGAGTTTTTGTGCTTTTTGTTTTATCATTGTTGGTATATTTAGGAGTTTGTTATAGAACGTATAAGATTACAGGGTTTCCAATCTACCCAACTCTAGGTAACCTTTGGTCACATCTGGGTTTTGAAGGGAAATATCCACATATTCTAAAAAATGTAGGTGAATTTGCGGCCTCTTTTGAAATAAGGAGTTTCATAACCCGTTGGTATCACATGTTCTTTGATCCTCAGCCATTTGGGCATGTAATTATGCTTTGGATTGGTAATTTGAGTTTCTTATTAGTGGGATTATTTATATTGATTTTCGGTTTTAAAATTAAATCTATAGAAAAAAACAATTTTCTGTTTCTAGTTTCTCCAATATGTCTCCTTGGTATCTATTATGCGACCATTATTCCAAATGGAGGAGACGGTAATACCTATATGGTTCCTCTAATATTAGGAATGATAGGTCTATTGACGTTCATGCATTCTTTACTAGTTCAATATAATAAGATGCTATTGATTTCCTTGTTATTATTTATACCTATCCAGACATTAGTAATGTTTGTTTCACATCCATCATGGAGTTATGGTATGTCTCCCGTGAACTTCACTTACAAGGATGTCAATAATACAAAAGAAATCAAAAATAAAATGTTTGAATATCACGGTTTATCAGAAATTGAAAAATACTTAAATAATACAGGAAGCATGGATAGATGTATAGGGTATGGGGACGATTATTTATTAAATCAGCTCGCGTGTGGGATGGAGACTGTTAATGCTTCTGGAAATGATTATTTAGGCAATTCAAAAATATTTTCTGATCTTAAAAGTTTAAATGAATATATTACTTGGAGTAAAGTTAAATATATTATATTGCCAAATACAGTTGAAGAAAGTAAAGACCCTATTTATAAACTCTTAGATGAATTTAGGAAAACCAGTAATCAGAATGGTCAGGTCCTATCTGGAGAAAAGTATGATCTAATACTCATTGATACAAAAGAACAATGAGTAATAATGTGAATTTGGATGTATTGCTAGAATTTCTACAGATCCGTTATCTGAAAGGAAGAATTATATGCAAGTTTCAATTGTGACAACACTCTACAAATCAGAGAAATATTTAGAGGAATTTTATACTCGAATAAAAAATACATTGAAGTCTATGAACCTAACCCATGAAATTATTATGGTTAACGATGGCTCGCCGGATAATTCATTGGATATAGCTACTAAAATTCAGAATATTGATACTTCAGTTAAAGTTATAGATTTATCAAAGAATTTTGGACATCATAAAGCTATTCTTACAGGACTATCTTACGTATCAGGTAATATTGTTTTTTTAATAGATTGTGATTTAGAAGAGGAACCTGAATTATTATCACAATTTTATAAAGAATGGATAGAAAATGAAGAAGTGTATGATGTAATGTATGGAATTCAAGAAAATAGAAGTGGAACCTTCTATAGACGTATTGCAGGGGC
Source organism: Paenibacillus sp. NRS-1760 (assembly GCF_050467785.1). Classification (NCBI taxonomy): domain Bacteria; kingdom Bacillati; phylum Bacillota; class Bacilli; order Caryophanales; family Paenibacillaceae; genus Paenibacillus; species Paenibacillus sp. NRS-1760. Next base: position 446,143 of record NZ_JBITPK010000014.1, read on the forward strand.
GATGTTCTACAAGTTATTCAACTATTTATCTGATGTTCAAATTTCTGAAAATATATGTACTGTGCGATTAATGACTAAAAGGTACGTTGATAGTTTATTGGGCTTCAAAGATAAAAATGTTTTTTTAGCTGCATTATTTGAGAAGACGGGTTTTAAACAAAAATCTATTAGGATAAACAAAAACTACAAGGGTAGCTCCTCTTATAATACATTTAAGAAGATTGCGTTAATGACTGATGCAATAACGTCATTTAGTAGTAAACCTTTATTGGTTATTATGATGACTGGATTAATGATCTCTTCAATTTCATTTCTATATGCTTTTTTTCTAATTGTTCGTAAAATTTTCAATATATCCATGATTAGTGGTTGGACAAGTTTAATGGTTTCTGTATGGTTTCTAAGTGGGATTATTTTATTTTCTATTGGGACTTTAGGAATTTATATTTCGAAAATTTATACTGAGACTAAGGATAGACCTATTACTGTAATAAAAAAAATATACGAATATGAAGATGGAGAATTTTAATGAGCAATGTGATAATTTATGGTTCGCAACAATTTGCGCAATACGTGAGAGACCTTGTAATTGAATGTGGTCATAGCTTTGTCGGCTTTATAGATGATTTTAATGATCAAGGTGAAAATATTCTAGGGTCTTTTAACAAAGTGAAAGAGACCTTTAAAAAAGAAGACTATGATATTGTTATTGCAATTGGATACTCCGATTTGAAAACAAGATGGGATGTCTATGAAAGAGTTGTGGAGAGTGGTTATAAAGTTATTTCATTAATTCATCCAAAAGCAAATATTCATAAATCGTCTATTATTGGTAATGGAACGATAATATCCATAGGAGCAATTTTAGACTATAACACAAAGGTTGGAGAAGTTACTTTTATATGGCCTGGAGTAATAGTGAACCATGATTCTAATATTGGTTCGAATTGTTTCTTATCTCCACAGGTTAATATTTGCGGTTTTGTTAATATAGGAGATCATTGTTTTGTAGGTGCTTCGGCTGTTGTGGTAAATGGTAACAATATTCCAGATAACTCATTTGTTAAAGCTGGGGTAGTTTATCACAGGAAAGGAGGTACAGAATGAAAAAAGTAGCAATAATTCAATCGAACTACATACCATGGAAAGGTTATTTTGACATTATTAACGATGTTGACCTTTTTGTGTTTTATGATGATGTTCAATATACTAAGAATGATTGGAGAAATCGTAACAAAATTAAATCGTCTACAGGCTCTCAGTGGATAACAATACCTGTAAATGCATCAAATGATTTATTGATATGTGATGTTGTTTTGTCAAATTCCAATCTTTTAGCCAAGCACTTCAAAACATTAAATGCTCTGTACTCAAAAGCAGCTTATTATAAACTGTATAAGCCATTTCTTGAATACGTATATTTAGAACTGAAGTGGTCTAATCTCTCAGAATTAAATCAATATTTAATTAAATATATATCAAGGGAATTTTTAGGCATTACTACTGAGTTTAAAGACTCGCGTGAGTTTGTTAGTACGGGGAAAAAATTGGATAAATTAATTGATATTTTGAAGAAAACAGAGGCAAAAGAGTATATCTCAGGACCTGCGGCAAGTGATTATATTGATCCATCTCGATTTCATGTAGAGGGCATTGAACTAGTCTATAAGGATTATAAGGATTACCCAGAGTATGAACAGTTTCATCCTCCCTTTGATCATTACGTATCAATACTAGATTTATTGTTTCATGCTGGTCCTGAATCCGCATATTTAATATGGGGCTGGAGGCAAGAGAAGCATGCAGTCAAAGGTTAATTACTTATTTTTGATATTGAGTATATTTTTTCAATCAGTTTCTTTTATATTTTCAAAAATAGCTTCATTAGAAATGGAATCTAATAATTTCATAGGGACAATGCTAAATATCTATTACTTATTGTCTTTATTTCTTTTAGTCCTACAAGCAGGATTTTGGCAATTAACGCTCAGAAAAGTTGAACTATCAGTAGCATACCCATTAACAGCTTTTAATAATGTCTTTATTCTAATATTCAGCTTTTATATATTTGGTGAACAAATCACTACTAATAATATTTTAGGAGTAATAATAATTATGATAGGGATAGTAGTTCTGAACTTAAAGAGTGTGACTAAATGACATTAGCACTCATTTTCATATTGGTTTTGATTAATAGTTTTGCTCAAATATTATTAAAAATTGGGGCTACAAAAGTAGGTAAGAAAGTATTTTTTTTAAGAATCAGTCCCGAAACAATATTTGGATATTTATTGTTTTTTATTGCAACACTATTATCAGTCTACCTTCTGAAATTTATTGAATTTAAGAGTTTAACTTTAGTTATAGCGCTAAATTATGTTGGTACATTAGTGTTTTCCAATTTAATACTGAAGGAAAAGTACACCAAGATAAAAGTGATTTCAACAATATTAATTATTGCGGGAGTGATTGTTTTTAATATATGAACATAAAAAGGTTTTTGTTCAGCCTCTATTCGTATTTATTCAATTTGTTTTTTATTTTATTAGAAGTTCTACCTCCAATTATTCGAGGACTCATGTTCAAGATAGTATTTAAAAATTTTGGTACAAATAATAATATTGATTATAAGACGTATTTTAGATACCCAACGAAAATCTCAATCGGTAATAATGTGTGGATTAATAGAGGTTGTCAATTATACGGTTCTTATTATATTAAAGATGCGGAAATTGTTCTAGGTAATAATATTGCTTTAGGACCGAATGTGATTATATTCTCGGCTTCTCATGATTATCGGTATTTAAATCTTCCTGATACAGCAGGTTCTGTCATAATTAACAATAATGTATGGGTTGGTGGGAACACTATTATCTTGCCTGGTGTAGTTATTGGTGAAGGGGCTGTAGTTGGTGCTGGCTCTATCGTAACAAAAAATATTCCACCATATTCTATAGCAATTGGAAGCCCAGCAGTAGTTATTAAAAGGAGAGAGATTATTAATGATACTGTTTAATATCCCTACAATAACTGGTAAGGAACAAACTTATATTCAAAAGGCGATTTTAGGGGGAAAACTTTCAGGAGATGGTGAATACACTAAGTTAAGTAATCAGTGGATGGAGAACAGATTTGATACTCTCAAAGTATTATTAACAACATCGTGTACGCATGCTCTAGAAATGGCAGCGATTTTAGCTAACATTAAAGAAGGCGATGAAATTATAATGCCTTCTTATACATTTGTTTCTACAGCAAACGCATTTGTATTGAGAGGTGCCAAAATTGTTTTCGTGGATATTCGTCCAGATACGATGAATATAGATGAATCATTAATTGAGGAAGCGATTACCTCAAAAACAAAAGCAATTGTACCTGTTCATTATGCAGGCGTATCTTGTGAAATGGATAAAATTATGGAACTGGCTCTGAAGTATAATCTATTAGTAATTGAGGATGCTGCACAAGGAGTAATGAGTCAGTACAAGGGTAGGCATCTAGGGACTTTAGGTCATATAGGAGCCTATAGTTTTCATGAAACTAAAAATTATAATTGTGGTGAGGGCGGAGCTCTACTATTGAATCTTAATGGATATATAGAGCGGTCGGAAATTATTCGTGAAAAAGGAACAAATCGATCAAGGTTTTTTAGAGGTCAGGTAGATAAGTATTCTTGGGTTGATATAGGTTCCTCTTACTTACCTAGTGAAATCAATGCAGCATTTTTATATGCGCAATTAGAGAATGCTGAGGCAATAAATAATAATCGATTAGAAACTTGGAATAGCTATTATTTAGGATTGTCTCAGCTCAAGAATGATGGGTTTATTGAATTACCTCATATTCCAGATGAGTGTGCTCATAATGCACATATGTTTTATTTAAAATGTAAGTCTCTTCACGAGAGAACAAGATTAATGAGTTATCTGAAGGAATGTGACATCCAATCGGTATTTCATTATGTACCATTACATTCATCTGAAGCTGGTATTAAATATGGAAGGTTTAATGGTGAAGATAGATTTACAACAACGGAAAGCGAAAAGCTATTAAGGCTACCAATGTATTATAATTTATCGAAAAGTGATGTTGAGAAAGTAGTAGACTGCATCAATAAGTTTTATAAATCATAATTGGGACGTGACAAGATGAAGGGTATCATTTTAGCCGGGGGAACGGGTTCAAGATTATTTCCCCTTACAAAAGTAACTAATAAACATTTATTGCCTGTAGGTAAATATCCGATGATTTTTCATTCTATACATAAACTAAAAGAAGCGGATATAGTTGATATATTAATCGTTACTGGTAAGGATCATATGGGGGATGTTGTTAACCTTCTTGGTAGTGGTTATGAATTCGGGGTGAACTTTACATATAAAGTGCAAGATGAAGCAGGTGGAATAGCGCAAGCACTGGGCCTAGCAGAGAGCTTCGTGAACGGTGATCAGATGGTTGTGATCCTTGGTGATAATGTCTTTGAAGATGGTATTTCGCCATTCGTTAGTAGTTTTAAACAGCAGAGTAAAGGTGCTAGAATCATAATTCAAGAGGTTCATGACCCGCAGAGATATGGTGTGGCTGAGCTTCAAGGTAATAATATTATTTCAATTGAAGAAAAACCGAAGAAACCAAAAAGCAATTATGCAGTCACTGGGATTTATATGTTTGATTCCAAAGTATTTGATATTGTTAAAAAATTAAAACCTTCAGGCCGTGGTGAATTGGAAATCACTGATGTTAATAATGCATATATTAAGGATATGCAATTATCATTTGATATATTACCAGGTTGGTGGACAGATGCAGGTACACATGACTCATTTGCAAAAGCTAATGAATTGGCGAAAGAAATGACTTTTGGTGAAGAGTTTGGAAAACTAAAATTATAAAAAGTAGGTGACGTATGAAGGTAATAGATACGAATCTACCAGGCGTAAAGCTCCTGGAGCCTGCAGTTTTTGGTGATCACAGAGGCTTTTTTATGGAAAGCTATAATGAAAAGGTTGCAAATGAAAATGGGATAACAAGTGTATTTATCCAAGATAATCATTCACTATCAGTTGATGTAGGTGTACTTCGTGGATTGCATTACCAATTGAATCCGAGAGCACAAACAAAATTATTACGTGTTACTGCAGGTTCAATTTATGATGTTGTAGTTGATATTCGCCATGGCTCTCCTACTTTTGGACAGTGGCAAGGTTTCACACTTAGTGCAGCAAATAAAAAGCAGTTACTTGTTCCCAAAGGTTTTGCCCATGGATTTTGTACACTTGATACAAACTGTGAAGTGCAATATAAAGTAGATGAATTATATTCACCAGAAAATGACCGCGGTATTGCTTGGAACGATCCAGCTCTAGCAATAGATTGGCCAATATCGAGTCCGATTTTGTCTGATAAAGACAAGAAACACCCGTTACTTGCAGAAGCGGAAATTAATTTTGTATACGAAAGGTGAGTCAGACTCGTGAAACTACTCATTACCGGCGGAGCCGGCTTTATTGGGAGCAACTTTGTTTTATATATGCTTAATAATTATCCAAGCTATGAGATCATTAATGTTGACGCACTTACTTATGCTGGCAACCTAGAAAACTTACGTTCAGTAGAGAATCTTCCGAATTATAAATTTGTCAAAGCAAATATTACTGAACGAACAGAGTTGGAGCCATTATTTGCGTCTGGCATAGATGCAGTTATTAACTTTGCAGCGGAGTCTCATGTTGATCGGAGTATATTGCAGCCAGATGTATTTGTACGAACCAATATACTTGGTACTCAAACTCTTCTTGACCTTACGAAGCAATATAATGTTAATAAATTTGTACAAGTCTCTACAGATGAGGTATATGGGACATTGGGCGAGACTGGTCTCTTTACGGAAGAGACTCCTCTTGCAGCTAATAGTCCATACTCAGCAAGTAAAGCAGGAGCAGATTTGCTTGTAAGAGCTTATCATGAGACATTTGGAATGAATGTAAATATTACCCGGTGTTCAAACAATTATGGTCCGTACCAATTCCCTGAGAAGCTTATTCCTTTGATGATTCAAAACGCTCTACAAGACAAACCCCTGCCTATTTACGGTAATGGACTGAATGTTCGTGACTGGCTATATGTTGAAGACCACTGCAGTGCTATCGATTTGGTACTTCAAAAAGGGCGTAGTGGTGAAGTTTACAACATCGGGGGTCGAAATGAACGCAACAACTTAGAGGTTGTTCGTACAATTCTCGCAGAACTAGGTAAACCAGAATCACTAATTACATTTGTAAAAGATCGTTTAGGTCATGACCTTCGTTATGCAATTGATGCGGATAAAATCCGCAATGAACTAGGCTGGCAGCCAAAGTTTAACTATGAGAACGGAATTAAGGAAACAATTCACTGGTACCTTAATAATAAAGAATGGATGGAACAAATTACATCAGGCTCCTATCAACAATACTACGATACTCAATACAAGGAGCGTTTGGAGGCGAAAGAATAAATGTCTAGGCTAAAAATAGTTGTAACGGGTGCTAATGGGCAACTTGGAAAAGAGTTATCACAGTGGTCGAACGTATCCGCCGATATTATTGGACTTAGTCGAGATATTCTAGATATTAAGAGTTTATCAGCTTGCCGCAAAATATTCTCACATCACAGACCAGACATCGTCATTCATTGTGCCGCATATACGGCAGTGGATCAAGCTGAATCCGAATCAGATGAAGCTTTTCGAGTAAATGCAGTTGGTACACGTAATGTTGCTATTGCTGTTAGGGAGATAGGTGCCAAGCTCTGCTACATCAGTACAGACTATGTGTTTGATGGGTTTGGAGTCACCCCTTATCACGAGTATGACATTACCAATCCGAAGACGGTATATGGTAAGTCAAAATTAGCAGGCGAGCATCTAGTACAAACATTACATGATCGATATTATATTGTGCGTACATCATGGGTTTATGGTAAGTTTGGAAATAACTTCGTTAATACCATGTTAAAGCTGGCTGAAGAAAAAAGTGAACTTAAAGTGGTCTCGGATCAGCTTGGATCACCAACCTATACGTATGATTTAGCAGAATTCTTAATAGAATTGGTACAGACCGATTATTTTGGAATTTATCATGCGTCTAATACTGGAGTTTGTTCGTGGTTTGATTTTGCAAAAGCAATTTTTGAAGAAAGCGGACATAAAACAATCGTTACTGCTTGTAGTACAGAGGAATTTCCTCGTCCAGCTCCAAGACCAGCTTATTCGGTTATGGAACATAGCGGTATAAGAATGAATGGTTTAAAACTGCTTCGACCATGGAGAGAAGCACTTAATCATTATTTAAATAGTTAATATTAATTAATGATATCGGGGAGGTCGAGGGAGTAAACACTGTCCAAGGCCCCCTTTTTTATATTCTTATTATGATAGTTCTGATATTATGTAATATATGTCTTTTGAGGTATTTAAACATATTAAAGATTTTGATAAACTGTTACTAGATCGAATTTTAAAGAAACGTAGGTGAACTAAGCAAAATGCTTCGACAAAACCAACGGTTTCTGACGCAATTATACATGATGGCAGATCTTATATGCGCTTTGCTTGTATTTTTATTTGCGTATTGGTTAAAGTTTTATAGTAATATATTGCCTAATATTAAATCACTACCATTTTCTACTTATTTGCTATGGGGAACAGTTTATTCTTTCTCGGCAGTATTAATTGGTTTTTATTTGCAGTTTTATTCCCCTAAGCGTCGAAAAAGATACTCTTATGACATTTGGAAGATTTTTCAGATTCAAACCATTAGTTTTCTTGGTCTGTTAGGCATGTTATATTTCACCCGTGAAGTACATATCTCTCGTGAATTTCTAGCCATTTTCTTTTTCATGAATTTTATCGCCATTGCGTCATACCGATATTGGGTCAAATCGATCCTCGCTTCATTTCGTCGCAAAGGCTTTAATAAACGTTTTGTACTTATCGTTGGGGCGGGTTCCGTGGGACGCAGTTTCTATACGAATCTGCAGCAGCACCCGGATCTTGGTTATGAGGTAGTCGGCTTTTTGGATGATTATCAAGATGAGCATGCGCCTGAGCATCAGTATATGAAGCCGATTATTGGAAGGCTTGACGCTTTGAAGCAAAAGCTGGATATGATGCCTATTGATGAGGTCATCATTGCACTGCCGCTTGAAGCGCATGCGAAGTATGCGGAAATTATTGAAATGTGTGAACGGACGGGCGTGAAGACGCTAATCATTCCTGATTTCTTTGATCTACTGCCGGCTAGGCCATTTTTTGATAATTTTGCGGGCATCCCGCTTATTAATGTAAGGGATATTCCGCTCGATGAGCTGAGCAATCGGATATTAAAGCGCTGGTTTGATATCGCCTTCTCATTAGTAGCAATTGTTATAACGTCTCCAATCATGTTGTTCGCTATCATAGGGCTTAAGCTGACATCACCTGGACCCGTATTGTTTAAGCAGGAGCGGATGGGGCTCGATCGCAAAACGTTCCATATGTTTAAATTCCGCTCGATGCGTGTATCAACAGATAAAGTATCAGATACACAGTGGACGGTAGAGAACGATCCAAGGCGCACCAAGTTTGGCAGCTTCCTTCGTCGCACGAGTCTGGATGAGCTGCCGCAGTTTTTCAACGTCCTGCTCGGCCATATGAGCGTGGTTGGTCCGCGGCCAGAACGTCCCTATTTCGTGAATCAGTTCAAAGAGGAAATTCCAAAATATATGGTTAAGCATCAGATTAGACCTGGGATAACAGGCTGGGCACAAACCAATGGCTTAAGAGGCGACACTTCCATACAAGACCGTATTATGTTTGATATTTTTTATATTGAAAACTGGACTTTTTTCTTTGATATCAAAATTATTTTCAAAACGGTACTGAAGGGCTTGATTAACAAAAATGCTTACTAACAGCGATTCAGCATGCCGAGTATCGATTATTATTCCTACATTAAATGCAGGGCCAGAGCTGGAAGAGCTATTAGAGCGATTGAAGCATCAGTCGCTTCCTCCATATGAAATCATCATCATGGATTCCTGCTCGGACGATGGGACGCAGGAGCGAGCACTCAAGGCTGGCGCCCAAGTGATGCGCGTTGAACGCCGAGACTTCGATCACGGCGGCACTCGTAACGTTGCAGCGATGCAAGCGCGAGGCGATATTTTGCTTTTTATGACGCAGGATGCCCTCCCTTGCAACGATAAGCTCATAGAAGAGCTGACTCGCCCACTTTTATCTGGAAATAATGTGGCGTATGCCTATGCAAGGCAGCTGCCGAGACCAGAAGCTAATGTGCTGGAACGACTGGCAAGGGAGCATAACTATCCGGCACAGTCGCAATTGAAAGCATATGAGGATATTGAAGAGCTTGGGATTAAAACATTTTTTTGCTCCAACGTATGCTCAGCGATATGGCGTGAGACGTTTGAGACGATGGGACGGTTTCAGGAACCTGTCATCTTTAATGAGGACTTGTTTATGGCTGCCAAATGCATATTGACTGGCTACAAGGTTGCTTACTGCGCAGAGGCTCTAGTGTTCCATTCCCATGACTATTCGATAAAGCAGCAATTCAAGCGTTACTTCGATAATGGAATTTCTATGCGCTGCAATACATGGATCACGCCTTACAGCGCAGTTGGCAAGGCAGGCTCAAAGCTTGTTAAGCTGCAGCTGAATGAGCTCAATCGAACCCGCAAATGGTATTTGATTCCCAAGCTGATCGCTGAATCCGCAGCTAAGCTGATCGGCTATAAGCTGGGCATGAATTATCGCCTTTTGCCGCAGTTTGTAACTAGAAGGCTTAGCATGCATCGCCTTATCCTTACTCATATCGAAAATAATAATGCTGGTGTGACAATGAAGCAATAATTCAATCATCCAATAATCCAATCAACCAATCATCAGAACTAATCATTAATCTGCAATACTTTAAATTCTAAAGCTCGTCCGATTACCAATAATCGGCGGGCTTTTTTTCATGTTATAAGATTTTATAAGAATAGGTATGTAAACATGAGTTCAAACTAGAGGGACTTGTAAGCTTATGTACGGTAAGGAGAAAATGAGGTGTATTTTGACAATGGGGTTCATTTGGCTCTCGGCAATATTAATCGTATATATTATTCAGCTAGCTGCGGTTTTTGTGATGGAGCATCGTCGTCAAGCACAGTTGACTGCATGGCTTCTCATTACATTTATGTTCCCGTTCATAGGTTTTATAGCCTATATTATGCTTGGGAAAGACTTTGTCAGACGCAGGCGTTTGGAACGATTTAAGCAGGAGACTATACGCTATGCGAATCAATTATCCAAGCAGGTTACAGAGGCAGCGGATATGGAAAATGAGCAGGTTGAGGCACAAAAGAAATTGTTTGCCATGCTCACTGGCCTAGCTCCGTTTCCGATTACCGGTAATAATGAAGCATTCGTTCTGAACAACGGTGTTGATACATACGAGGAGATATTGAGAGAGCTGAGGCGAGCGACCCATCATATACATATGGATTATTACACGATTAGAGATGATGAAATTGGAAAACGTTTCTTGCAGGTGTTAACGAGTAAGGCGAGGGAAGGAGTCCAGGTACGAGTCGTATATGATGGGATAGGAAGCCTGCATTTAGGTGATAAGTATATCGAAGAGCTTCACCTTGCAGGAGTACGGACAAGCTGCTTTTTACCGCCGCGCATCGCCTTTTTTGACAGAAAATTAAATTATCGCAATCATCGCAAAATCGTTGTAGTAGATGGGATCGTAGGTTTTATCGGTGGGATCAATATCGGTGATGAATACTTAGGCAAGGACCCGAAGCTGGGCTTCTGGCGGGATACCCATTTGCGTTTAAAAGGGGACTCCGTATATTACCTGCAGGAGCTGTTCATGAACGACTGGGCTTTCGCGGCAAAAGAAGAGCTGGATGGTAAAGCGTATATGATGCCGCATCATTGCCTAGGAAATGAAAGGGTGCTGATGGTCTCAAGTAAACCGGGACAGCATGCTCATAAGATTGACGAGGTCATGTTTGCTGCGATAACAGCGGCTTTGACTAGGATATATATAACGTCACCTTATTTTATCCCTGATTCCAGCCTGCTTATGGGCCTCAGAACTGCTGCACTCAGCGGGGTAGATGTGAGATTGATTATACCGGGCATTGCGGACTCCAAGCTCGTCCTGCTTGCCACGCTATCCTATATGCAAGAGATGCTGGATGCGGGAGTGAAGGTTTATCGTTATGAGAAAGGATTTATTCATTCGAAGGTGATGATTGTAGATCATATGCTGGCCACTGTTGGAACAGCAAATGTAGATATGCGCAGCTTGCTAAGTAATTTTGAGCTGAACGCGGTGCTATTTGACGAAGGGACGATTAAGAAGCTGGAAACGGATTTTATGGAGGATTTGAAGCATAGCCGAGAATTGGACAAAAAGACCTTTATGAATCGCCCGAATCGACAAAAGGCAGCAGAAGCATTACTGCGCATGTTATCGCCGCTGCTGTGAACGATGCATGCTTGACTGCATTTTCGGGCATATTTTTCGAAGGTGGATAAACCTTGTTATTACCGCCGCGAATGCGAAATCAGGCCTACACGGTATACGTATTCGCCAAAACAATTGGGAGGGTATAACTATGACTGATACAAACGACGAGCAAAAACAAGAGGCGGCAGATCCGAAGCATGAGGGTCGAGAGGATTATTTTATGGATATCGACAGGATGGTTAATGAAGGATTGGGCGGCGGCAATGTAACGCTGCAAAACGGCCTTATTGACGAGTCAACAACAGATACGATGGAACGTGAATCCAGATAACAATTGTTCAAAGAATTTATAAAAAAGGAGGGGTAAGCAGTATGGACGTAGCACGCGCGAAGCAAATATACGAATCAGAACAGACAGTTAAAGTTCATCTGGATGAGGATTCGGTCTGGATTGAAAATGTCGACGAGGCGAATGGGATGGCAACAGTTATGGTCGGCAACAATCCTGTGAACACAAAGACGGTATCCTGTGACCGATTGAAGGAAGAAGGTTAATCGTTACAAGCTAAGCAACAAGCAGCTGCACAGAAAAAGAGGCAATCCCAATAATATATGGGAAAGCCTCTTTTTTGTTTATCCAATAACCATCTTAACCGCCAAAAGCTTCTCTAAACGCGATACAAAGCTGATTGCGATCGACTTCCCATAACTCGGCAATTTCAGCGCTGACATTCTCTTCCCACCAGTCGCATTGGATCTTCCGATTGTCTTTATTTTCGTGAACCCAGATCAGGTTGACAATAACCTTTTTAAAATAAAGTTTTTCTGCTTGCTCCATTTTCTCTTTGGACACCCAAACTTTCAAACGCTTCACGGTGCGGTATAGCTCGTTGCTGCAGGCTCTGCGAATTTTACGCGCAGTCGGTAAGCCGGCTGTATGTTTTGGCGCGTTAGCTTTCATTATAGACCGACTCCTCTCTACCCCATATGTATGCGCCCGGGGAGAAGGAGGTCACTCATTCCAGCTGTTTGCCTGCTAATCTACTGTGATATAACCAACCATTGGTCCGCCGTGGCGCATATCAGTATGGGTCAAGCATAAAATAGGATAAGTTCCCTCCTTTTTGGCAGTGAATCGTACAACCGTCGTTTTGCCTTTTAGTACTTCACCCTTTATGTCAAGACCTTCAATGACAAAGGGATGGCTTGCCCCACTTACACCACTAATATGCAGCTCAGTTAGTTCATTCTTTTGGACAACAATTTGACCCGGATCCCAGCGATACATTTCATGCTCTTTGCCGTCAGCAGTTTGTGACTTGTATTCAACCGTAACAATCTGGAAAATTCGCGGCTCTGACGGTTGTCCATCTACCTCTTTTGATCTGTCCCAGCTTAAGTAAACGCCGGTGAAAACGATAAGGACTGCAACTACAATAAACAGTTGAATTTGTCGTTTACTTACAATAAAGACCTTTGACATGAAACGCTCACCTCATCCATTCGTATCATTTAAGGCTAGTCTATGCAGGGGCTTGTCAGCACATGACAAAAGTGGAAGGTTGTCTGTATCGTATGTTAGAATAGCTTCAGCGCAGCAAAAGCAAGCGAAAGCCATATTTTATGCAGGAAGGCGGATTGAGAACAGGAATGGATTTTATTCATGAAGTATTGGACAATGTATTGCAATGGGTAGAGAGTCTAGGGTACTTTGGTATTTTGATCGGACTATTGATTGAAGTTATACCAAGTGAAATTGTGCTCGGCTTTGGAGGTTATCTCGTATACAAAGGGGATATTTCCTTCTGGGGGGCAGTGTTGTTCGGTACGTTAGGTGCAATTGGACAAAACTGGATTTTATATTGGATTGGCAGATATGGCGGACGGCCAATCGTCGAGAAATACGGTAAATATATAAAGATCAAACAAAAACATGTAGATATTTCTGAAAATTGGTTTAACAAGTATGGCGTAGGCATCGTGTTCACTGCACGTTTTGTCCCAGTAATGAGACAGGTTATTTCAATTCCAGCCGGTATGGCAAGAATGAATTTTGGATTATTTACATTGCTGACTGCACTTGCATCTCTGCCATGGTCTATATTGTTTATTTATCTAGGCAAATCACTTGGTGAGAACTGGGATAAAATCGATGAGAAAGCTGCGCCTTATGTACAGCCTGCTATTCTTATCGCAATTGCACTCCTTATTATTTATGTCCTTTTCAAATTTGTACGCTCACGCCGCAAATCGGTATAATAGAACAGTCAACCTTGCATTTTTTTCTGATGAGCAACCATTAAATAGACGAAAGAGGGATTCATATGAGCAAAAGCATTGCAGATAAACTGGGCAAAGGAATAAGCCCGCAACAATTTATTGACGGCATGACCAAAAATAAAGAGCAGTTTTTGGATTGGTCGGAAAAGTTCGTTTGGACTGATGAGAGCGACAAGGAATATTTCGATTCGCTTAACAATCGTGATGATCTTCGTGTATTGATCCTGATGGCTGATTGGTGTGGCGATGTTGTACGCAATATTCCTGTTGTATTCAAAGCGCTTGAGAACAGCGGCGTGCCGATTGACGTGCTCATTATGGAAGAGCATCTCGACACGATGGATCAATTTTTGACACTTGGCGGCCGTTCTGTACCTGTCGTTATTGTTGCGGATACAGGCGGAGCAGTGCTAGGTAAGTGGGGACCGCGTCCTACTCATGTTCAGGAAGCTATGCTTGCGTTCAAAAAAGAAAATCCAGACCGTGAAGCAGCCGACTATCAAGAGAAGCTGGCGATTACAAGACAGGAAATTGGCCGTCGTTATGGAGAAGGAACTGGATATCAATCCGTTATTGTGAAAGAGCTCCGCACTTTGTTGGAGTCATTTTAAACGAATATGAGTGAGAATATGAAGATTGAAACTTTTACATTAGGTCCCCTGCAAACGAATGCTTATCTCATCACGGTGAAGGAGCCTGCAACGGTAAATGGTGAAGAGGCGCAGGAACGCGGCATCGTGATTGATCCAGGAATGAATCCACGCAAGCTGATTGAGCGTCTTAAAGGCGTGAAGGTGGAGGCAATTCTATTGACTCACGCTCATTTCGATCATATGGGCGGAGTGGATGAAGTGCGAAAGCTCGCTGACTGTCCTGTGTACATACATGACTTGGAGGCAGACTGGCTAACGGATCCGCGTAAAAATGGTTCAATGAGATGGCAGGATGTAACGCCTCCGCTCTCAACGGATCTCGCTGAATATGCGCTCGCGGAAGGTCAAACCTTATCGCTGCTTGGATTGTCTTTCCGAGTCATGCATACACCGGGGCATTCTCCCGGCAGCGTAAGCTTCCTGCACGGCAACCATCTGTTCTCAGGCGATGTGCTATTCAAAATGTCAGTTGGCCGAACGGACCTGCCAGGTGGACGTGAACGTGATTTATATGACTCCATTCGCTTGAAGCTGTACAAACTAAACCCAGAAGTCATTGTATATCCAGGACATGGCGGACGTACGACGATTGGTTTTGAAATGGCGAACAACCCATATACGGGTGCATGAAGCATGAGGAAGGGGCATGACGTTTGGCGGATACAAAGGTACAGCATTTTACAGATGATGTAGAAGAAAATGCGGGAAAATCGAAATTGACAGTGGAACAGAAAGCTGCCGAAAGTCAGCGAATCATTACTGGAATAGCTGCACAGTTATCGATCCCGGTAACAAAAGTGAAATCTGCAGTAGGCTTGCTTGATGAGGGCAACACCATTCCATTTATCGCGCGTTATCGCAAAGAGATGACAGGTGAGCTAGATGAAAATGATCTAAGAGCAATCGAAGAGAAGCTGCAATATATGCGGAACCTGGAAGAGCGCAAACGCGAGGTTATTCGTCTAATTGATGAGCAAGGCAAACTGACTGAAGAGCTGCGCGCTTCGATTACCCAATCGGTGAAGCTGCAAGAGATAGAAGATCTATACCGGCCATATCGGCAAAAGCGGAAGACTCGTGCGAGCGTCGCGAAGGAAAGAGGACTGGAGCCGCTATCAGAATGGCTGTGGTCACAGCCGCGCAGCGGTGATCCGCTTGTTGAAGCTGCTCGTTATGTGAACGAGGAAAAAGGTGTACCGACTGCTCAGGATGCTTTAAATGGAGCTTCGGACATCATTGCCGAAAATATTGCCGATGATGCATCTATTCGTGCTTGGGTTCGCAAATTTACATTTGATCAAGCGCTAATCAAGACAGAAGCAAAAAATGCTGCTGAGGAAACGGTATACGAGATGTATTACAGCTATCAGGAGCCGGTTCGAAAGCTTCCTCCACATCGTGTTCTTGCGATTAATCGTGCTGAACGCGAGGATGTGCTGCGTGTTGCCTTTGATGTTCCTACGGAACGCATTCATGAGCATATCCAGAGAAAGCTGCTTAGAAACGGAACTGCGCAATCTGTACGCGATGTGCTTGTATCGGTCATTGAAGACTCGTATAAGCGTCTTATCTCACCATCTATTGAGCGCGAGGTTCGTGGCGAGCTGACAGAAAAGGCAGAGGAGCATGCCATTTCCATTTTCTCTGAAAACTTGCGCAATCTGCTGCTTCAACCGCCCGTTCGCGGCAATATCGTGCTCGGAGTTGATCCGGCTTTCCGCACCGGTTGCAAACTCGCAGTCATTGATGATATTGGCAAGCTGCTGGAGGTCGCGGTATCTTATCCAACTCCTCCGAACAACAAAGTGGCTGAAGCTGAGAAGCTCATCAATGGTTTAATTGATAAATACAAAGTAGAATTGATCGTTATAGGCAATGGAACAGCCTCACGTGAGACGGAGCAATTTATTGCCGACTTAATAGGCAAGCGCAAGGCGGCCGGAGCGGGCGGTGCTGAGCTTAAGTACATAATTGTCAACGAAGCAGGCGCAAGCGTTTATTCGGCCTCTAAGCTCGCTCAGGAGGAGTTTCCGGCGCTAGACGTCGCAGAGCGCAGCGCAGTGTCGATTGCCCGCAGATTGCAAGACCCGCTTGCAGAGCTCGTTAAAATCGAGCCTAAAGCAATCGGAGTTGGACAATATCAGCATGACGTTAGTCAGAAGCGCCTCGATGAGACGCTTGGCGGTGTAGTTGAATCAGCGGTTAACCATGTTGGCGTCGATGTGAACACAGCATCAGCATCCTTGTTATCCTACGTGGCGGGCATTAATGCTACAATTGCTAAAAATATCGTGAAATATCGTGACGAAAACGGACGCTTCATTAAACGAAACCAGCTGCAGAAGGTACCGCGTCTTGGCGCAAAATCATATGAGCAATGTATTGGTTTCTTGAGAATTGCTGAACCAGTCAATCCTTTAGACAGCACGCCGATTCATCCGGAATCTTATGAGGTTGTAGACAAGCTGTTTAGTGAGATGGGCCTTAGCCTTAAGCAGTTAGGCTCAGAGGAGCTAAGAACAAAGCTTGCGGAGCTAGACGTAGATCGTATCGCGCCAACGCTTGGCGTGGGCGTACCTACTTTGCGGGACATCATGGATAGCTTGCTTCGTCCGGGTCGCGACCCGCGTGAAGAGCTTCCTCCTCCGATTTTCCATACTGATGTACTCAATATCGAGGATCTGGCTCCAGGAATGGAACTTCACGGGACAGTGCGGAATGTCATCGATTTTGGTGCGTTTGTCGATATCGGCATCAAAAATGATGGGCTCGTTCATATTTCACAGCTCAGCGATAAATTCGTTAAACGTCCGATGGATGTTGTATCTGTCGGTGACACGGTTACGGTATGGGTGCTTAGTGTTGATTCGAAAAAAGGCCGAGTAAGCTTGACGATGCGCAAGCCTAACTAACGCTTTCCATATATAAAGGGCTTGCCTGTTAGGAGGCAAGCCCTTTATAATTTAACAAGTGCATGGGCATCGCCTACTACCCTACAAAAGGAGTGAGATGACTATGAAGACAGAAAAGGCAAGCGGATCGACCCATTCAAAATGGTTTGGACTCGCTTTGCAGGCACTCGTTATTTTATCGCACAAATCAGAATGTTATCCAAGTGCGGCTATTGCCGGCTGCTTGAACTCGGAAGCAACACAATTGCGGAAAGTGCTGGCTAAGCTGGCTGCTGGGCAATTAATTGAAACAAGAGAAGGCCGTGATGGAGGTTATAGGCTGAAACGCCCTCCAGAGGCGATATCGCTCGCTGAGGTGTACATTGCTCTCAAAGTAGGAGAACCTCTCTGCAGCGGCATGCTGGATACAATCAGCCTGCATGATGCTGGATTGAATATGAAATCAGCATTCATGGATATTGCAAATGAGATTGAACAGAATACGATCGAAACACTGCAGCAGTTTACAATTGCGCAGCTTGCTCAAAAAACATTGCCTAATTCTTCTTAAAAAGTAATTTAATTTACTAAAGTTAGTCGATTGACAAAAATATCGACACGACCTATACTGTGTATATAAATGATACAGTTCATCTTTCATTAACTGTGCCCTGCGAAGCACAGTATATTCGCGAGATTAACTGAGTAGAATCTTGCACAGATAAAAATTTTCCTTTGGAGGGAACCATATGACAACAACTCAAAGCAATTCACAAGAAACTCAAACGAATGAACAATTGAATGCAACTTTCTTTGATGTTTTAAATAGCCGTCGTTCTGTACGTGAATACGACAGCAGTGCAGTAATTTCTGAGGAAGAAATCAGAGACATTCTTGCAACTGCGATCAAAGCGCCATCTTCATCGAATATGCAGCCTTGGCGTTTTCTCGTTGTAACTGATCCTGAACTGAAGCAAAAGCTACTTCCCATCGCATTTAACCAAAAGCAGGTAGCTGCTGCATCAGCGATTGTTATTGTTCTAGCTGATTTGGAAATGTACACGTTGTCCGAAAAAATTTATGGATCTGCGATTGAAGCAGGTTTCATGACTGAAGAAGTGGGCAACAACTTTATTGCGAATTCTACGAAAATGTACTCAGCTTTGCCAGCAGAGCGCTTGAAAGAAATCGTTGTATTTGACACAGGCCTAGTGGCGATGCAGCTTATGCTGACAGCTCGTGCTAAAGGGTATGATTCCGTTCCTATGGGCGGATATAACCGTGATCAAGTGATGGAACTGTTTAATATTTCGGATCGTTATTTGCCGACATTGATGCTTCCAATCGGCAAAGCAGCAGTAGAAGGCCGTGAAACAACTCGTCTATCAGTTGATGATGTTACATTTTTCAACAAATTTTAATTTATCGATAACTAAACAATTACAAAAAAGCGACCCTTAGAAAATGGGGGTCGCTTTTGTTATTCTAACGATAAGTAATTAGGAGTTCGCCATTGCATTCTGCTTTAATTCACCGTTTAAACGAGCTAATCCCTTCAAAGTATGGCAACAGCCGTATACGGTTATGTGGTTGGGCAGAGATTCATTACTGAAATTCGGTGAATTCGGTTCCGGTGCCTTCTTCCTTTGAACCTTGTTTGTTGCGGTAAAAATACCAGCAGTCATTAAGCAGCTTAATTTGTCTGCGATCTTTCTTTTGAAATGCACGCATCATTTGATTGCACAGCCACTGTGGCATACCTATCGTTCTCCTTCCCCAGGCCTAACTTGTTGTAATACTACAATATGGGGAAGGGCGTGTGTCCGTGCAGGTCCTACCTATATACTCTGTTCTTCTTCATACTCTTCGTACCACTGTTCAAGCTGAGCTTGCAGAGCGCGAATTTCTGTTAAAAGCGAAATAAGCGGATAGGACTTCTCTTGAACGCCGGCAAAATCCTTCTCAAGGCTGTTGATGTAATCCAGGCCCGAGACGATATTAATGGAATTGTCGTGAAGCTCAACATCGTTGCACTCAGCTACAGCATAAGGCAATACTGGAACATGCTCTGCCGTTAGCTTGTCAATTTCTTTATGAAGCCGGAGGTTAAGCGCGCTTAGCTGATAAGCGTGCGATTCAGGCATTTCCACGAAAAAGATGATGTCATTTTGTTTCAATAGGACGTAGCGCATAGTTGCCATAATAATTATTGATCTCCCCTTTAGTTTGTTACCGTAGATATACTGTAAATTTTCTGCACATTTAATAATTCCTACTTGACAGTGTAGCCTATGCCAGCTTTAAAATTCAAGTAGTTGGGGGAGAATAATGAATGAATAATGAGGCGCTTCAGCAATGGGTTGAGCATATTTCGATAACCTTTTTTAATCGTCCGTTTTTACATCAAGCTACATTCAACAGCCGACTTAAAGCAACAGGAGGACGCTACTTCACAAGGTCCCATAATATTGAGATCAGTCCTCATCAGCTTTCGGCTTTCGGGCATGAAGAAACCGAGAAAATTATTAAGCATGAGCTTTGCCATTATCACTTGCATATATTGAAGCGGGGGTACCAGCATCGCGATATTGAATTCAAACAGCTGCTGGCTCAGGTAGGCGGCTCACGCTATTGTCAGTCCTTGCCTGAACGCGCGCAGCGTAAGCAGCAGCCATTTCGGTACAAGCTTATTTGTACCAAATGCGGGATGGAGTATCTGCGCAAAAGGAAGATTGATCCGGCTAAATACGCTTGTGGAAAATGTCGCGGAAAATTAGTGTTAAAAGTGATTGACAATCAAAGTAGTACATGATATATTATTACTTGTCACTTTTACTTTTCCCTGATAGCTCAGTTGGTAGAGCACTCGACTGTTAATCGAGTTGTCACAGGTTCGAGTCCTGTTCGGGGAGCCAGATTTGGAGAGATACCCAAGTGGCTCAAGGGGACCCTCTGCTAAGGGGTTAGACTGCGTAAGTGGTGCGAGGGTTCGAATCCCTCTCTCTCCGCCACATTTTTCTCACAAGTGTTTGCAACGGGAAGACCGTTCATCCGGTCTTTTTTATTTGCCACAGTGGTTGCAGCATCGTGGAAATCTCATTTGAAGTGTTCTGTATGGCCCGTTGGTCAAGTGGTTAAGACACCTCCCTTTCACGGAGGTAACAGGGGTTCGAGTCCCCTACGGGTCACCAATTATTCACACAAAAAAATGTACTAGCTCTTCGGAGCTCGTTTACAATTACAGCGAGAGCCATTAGCTCAGTTGGTAGAGCACCTGACTTTTAATCAGGGTGTCGAAGGTTCGAGTCCTTCATGGCTCACCATTTTCTTGATTAAGAAGATGAGAGCGATGAACGTTCGACTTATAAATGTGCGGTAGTGGTGGAACGGCAGACACGCTATCTTGAGGGGGTAGTGTCCCATGGACGTGCAGGTTCAAATCCTGTCTACCGCACCATAACTTACTCTTTGCCGATGTATATAGGTGAACTTAGAAGGTGTCATTTTGCATGCACTTTTCTGATAGATGATGCCACTTTATATTCAGATCATAAATCTGACTAGAGAGTGGTTTTTTCGTTATAAGTTGCTCGAGCCGTGAAAACAGATGCATCATTAGAGATGAGGAGCTGTAAACATGAAAATAAACTTAAACTTTACGAACAAGGGACAAGCAGCGATTAGCAAATTTAACAACGAGGAATTGCTTGAGATTTTCGCACGGTACAGCAATACCTTAATGAAAAAATACTCAATCGAAGTAACTGTACCTGCAGAAGGCAATGAAGCGATTATCGAAAGAGGCAAATTGTCCGTATTTGTGGACAAAATCGAATGTGACGTTGAAACCTTCTTCAAAGAATTGGGAAGAGACGTTAAGGTGCCGCTTAAGAAAAGACTTACGCCTGAAGACAAGTTAGACAATGTATTTAAGGCTGAAACGATTGAATCGTAAGGCTAAAATTATATTTTAAAAACTTGAGAAAAAATGCTTGAACTTCTGATGATAAGCTGATATAATCATTTTTGTTGTCTCAAGCATATTTGTTCTCTTAGTTCCAGACGGCCCGTTGGTCAAGTGGTTAAGACACCTCCCTTTCACGGAGGTAACAGGGGTTCGAGTCCCCTACGGGTCACCATTAATCCTCAAAGTGTACCAGCTCTATGGAGCTCGTTGCAATCACACGAGAGCCATTAGCTCAGTTGGTAGAGCACCTGACTTTTAATCAGGGTGTCGAAGGTTCGAGTCCTTCATGGCTCACCATTTTCTAGAGTAAGAAGATGTGAGTGAAGGATCGTACAATTTACAATGTGCGGTAGTGGTGGAACGGCAGACACGCTATCTTGAGGGGGTAGTGTCCAATGGACGTGCAGGTTCAAATCCTGTCTACCGCACCAAAGTATATAAATCGTACGGCTCTAGAGATAGAGCCGTTTTTTTGTGTGTTCTAACAAAAAAAAAGCTCTACTTATCGTCATATTTAAAAAGTGGGAATACTAGAGGTTGGAATAGTTGATTATATATTCTGACCGTTATATATTTATCGAAGTGGGGGTGTACAAATGCCGGGGGTTCATAGTAATTTAAAAGAAATCATGAGAGCTAAAGATCCAAACCTATCGATAAGGCAGCTTGCCAAAGATATTGACTATCATTTTGATTCTGTTCGGAAGATGTATAAGGATGAGATGGTTCAATATCCGCGGGATCTGTTATGGAGGTTATGCAAATATTTTGATGTAAGTCCTGGACAGTTTATTGTAGTCGTTCATGATGATAAAGATATAGATCCAGATAAATAAAAGGGAACCCTGTACATTTTGTATAGGGTTCCCTTTATTATTTATATGACGATTATGCGGAAGCAACTTCTTCTTCGGCTTGTGCTTGCGAGATTTTAACTAACATCGCACCAGGATCGGACAAAACCTCGATACCTTCATGGAAGGAGAGGTCAGACACTAGTAAATGATCTCCTATTTTAAGGCCGCTAATATCTACCTCGAATGCGCTGAGCAGATTGTCTGGCATGCAGCGAACCTCTACTTCGTACATCTCAACTTGAAGCATTCCGCCTTCTTTGACACCTGCTGGTTCTCCGGAGAAATGAATCGTTACTTTCGAATCTAAACTCATATTCATATTCAATTGATAGAAATCAACGTGAACAATTTTATTGCTTAGCGGATCTCTTTGTATATTTTGAATTAATACTGGCTTATTCCCTTTTTCCGGAATAGCTGCATTTAAAATAGCGCGCGGGTTGTGCTTTATGACTGATAATATTTCTTTCTCAGCGACGATAACAGAAATGCTGCCGACATCCTTGCCGTATACAATAGCTGGTACCTGTCCTTGCTTTCTTAATAGATTAATCTTAGATTTGCTTAAATCGACCCGTTCGTTTAACTGGATAGTATTGCTCATCATTTGTTGCCTCCTAATCGAATGGGGTACTGTCAAACCGACAATAAAAAAGACTGATTAGCAATAGAATGTCTAATCAGCCCGCTAACGACCATATTTTCTTGTCATATGTTAATTTTATCACAAGTTCTCTACTTGTCAAATCAGCACAAATCCCGTTCGATTGACAAGAAAATATGGTCGTGTTAAGGTTTAAACAGCAGATAGGAGCGGAATTGCAAGAAAAGGCAGCAACTGAAAGCTGTTAAGTGGTAACACTGGGATAGCTAAAAACCAAAAGCATATCGTTTAATCTCGGAAATAAAGACATCTTTATTTCTTTTTTTTATTTTCATTTGTAAATATTTTAAAAATAAGGGAGCGATTTCATTGAAAAAAGTTTTAATCAAGCGGAATATAGCATTTTTGGGAACGAGCTTGCCTAGAGAATGCGGATTAGCTACTTTTTCTCAGGATCTGATGAATGAGATCGAACAAATTCAAGATTTTAATGCACCACGCATGATTGCGGTTAACAACAATAAGTCCTATGCGTACAGTAATCAGGTGATGGCTCAGATTGGACAGCACAATCGTACAGATTATAGCAAAATAGCAATTGATCTTAATCAATCTAATATAGATATGTTAGTCATTCAGCATGAGTTCGGTATTTACGGCGGGGAAAGCGGAGAATATGTTTTGGATTTGGCAGCGAAGCTCAAAATCCCGTTTATCGTTATTTTTCATACCGTATTGTCCGAACCGAGCGAGAAGCAGCGTTTAATTATGAAGCAGCTGGCGGAGCTAAGCTATAGGGTCATTACGATGGCCCATACCAAAATACATGATTTGCATGAGGTTTACGGTATAGCGCTTGAAAAGATAGAGATGTTCCATCATGGGGTTCCGGTCGTTGCGACCGAATCTAGAAATGAGCTTAAAGAAAGGTTCGGGTATACGAATCGGCAAATCATTTCAACATTCGGTTTTTTAAGCCCAGGCAAAGGGATTGAATATGCCATAGAGGCCATGAGCGGCGTAGTGAAGAAGCATCCGGAAGCACTTTATATGATTTTAGGTAAAACGCATCCTGTTGTGAAACAAGAGGTTGGAGAAGTGTACAGAAAGAAGCTGACAGACCTAGTAGAGAAGCTTGGCCTTCAGCATCATGTTACGTTTGTTGATAAGCATCTGACGCAGGAGGAGGTTGTTCAATCTCTTGTATTGTCGGATATTTATATGACGCCTTATCTTGGCAAGGATCAAGCTGTAAGTGGAACGCTAGCATTCGGAATTGGTTACGGTAGGGTGATTATTTCGACTCCATATCGCTACGCTGTTGAGATGCTGGCTGACGGAAGAGGATTGCTCGCAGATTTCCACAATTCCGCATCATTAGAAAACCATATTGTAACGATATTGGACGATCCGAATCTAAAAGCGGAGATGGAGAGCAAGACGCTCGCTTTAGGCAGTACAATGATGTGGAATGAAGTCGCCAAATCTTACGCGGTACTTTTCCGTGAAACGATGGCACGTCATTATGTGTTAAAAGGGAGTGCGGTTTAATGGGAGTAAGTATGATCAAGCCGTTATCCATGAATTATTTACGCTCATTAACAGATGATACAGGCATCTTCCAGCATACTAAATTCGGCATTCCAGACCGTTCCAAAGGTTATACCTCCGATGATAATGCAAGGGCTTTGATTGCTGCAGTTATGCTCAATAAGCGCATTAGGGACAAGGATTCCTTGAACCTTATAAATACGTATTTGGCCTTTATTCATCATGCTCAAAATGAAGACGGCAGCTTTCGAAACTTTATGGACTACAACCGTTTGTTCATAGAAAAAACAGGCTCTGAGGATTGTCTGGGGCGCTGTTTGTGGGCGCTCGGATTTACACTTTCGGAGACATCCGTCCCGCATAATGTGCAAAATACATGTAAATATATGATCAATCAGGCGCTGCCGCATGTGCGGAGCTTGAGATCGCCAAGAGCGATGGCTTATGCAATTATCGGCTTAACTTCAATGATGCAGACGGAGAACGCGCTCCGTTATAAGTTCCCATATCCGAATATGGAAAGCGATGACCCAGCCTTTCTTCCAGAGGCTCAAATCGTTTCGTTAATTGAGGAATTAGCGATGAGGCTGCATACGCAGTATCAAAGCAATAAAGGAGAGGGCTGGCAGTGGTTTGAGGATCGTATTGCTTACGGCAATGCGATGCTGCCTTGGGCGCTTTTCAAAGCATCACATTTTTCGCATAAAGAAGCATTCAGACAAACTGCTAAAGAAAGCTTGGACTTTCTAGCCTCAATAACTTTTGCAAAAGAAGGTTATTTCAAACCCGTGGGCAGTCATGGCTGGCTTGATAGAGGCGGAGAAGCAGCGTTATATGACGAGCAGCCGATAGAAGCTTGCGAGATGCTGTTAGCCTGCTTAGAGGCATACAAGACGTTAGGGAAGGAAGCCTATCGCGAGCAAGCTTCCTTATGCTATGAATGGTTTCATGGGCGGAACTCCCGTCATGAATCGCTAATAGATGCAGAGACCGGCGGCTGTTATGATGGCATACATGCAAGCGGCCTGAATTTAAATCAAGGCTCGGAAAACATTGTTTCATACTGCATGGCTCATGAGGTGATGCATCATGAATAAATTTGCTGCGATTCTCGCAGGCGGAGGCGGAACACGTTTTTGGCCTTTATCCCGGCAGGAGCTGCCAAAGCAGCTGATCAATATAAGCGGCACCGACATTATGCTCAATGATACGATTGAACGCTTTAACGGCGTTATTCCGATGGAAAACACGATCGTAGTAACGAATCGCACCCAAGCGGTGCTGCTCGAGAGAATCATGCATAAGAGTGTTCAGCACGTTAACATTCTGGTAGAGCCTGTTGCCAAAAATACGGCGGCGAGCATACTCCTTGCAGCTTTATTTATTGAGAAAAACCATGGTGATTCTCTTATGGTCGTATTTCCATCCGATCATCATATTACCGAATCGGATAACTTTAAGAAAACATTGAATGATGCTTGCATCGTGGCTATGGAGACAAACAAGATTGTTACGATTGGCATCAAGCCTACCTTTCCTTCAACTGGCTATGGCTATATTTCTTGCAAGAAAGACTCTTTCATTAAGGAGCCTTGTCACGTTTATGAGGTAGCCGAATTTGTCGAAAAACCTAATTTTGCAAAAGCGCAATCTTATCTTCAATCCGGTCATTATTTGTGGAACAGCGGTATGTTTATTTGGAAAACCTCCTGCATCATTGATAATTTTAAAAGGTTTCTTCCGAGGCTCTTTAAAACAATGCTCCCTTTAATTGCGTATATGGGCACGGAGCGCGAAGAGGAAATGATTAATGAGATTTATCCTTTGCTGCAAAACATTTCAATCGACTATGGGATTTTAGAACGCAGTGACGAGGTTGTCGTTATTGAAGGCGATTTTGGATGGAATGATATTGGAAGCTGGGATGCGCTTGGCGCGATATTTCCTCCAGATGAGCATGGAAACATTGTCAAAGCGAATTACGTAGGCATCGACACACAGAACTCCATCATCTACGGCGATGACCGGCTCATCACTACAATTGGAATTGATGGTCTGATTATTGCGGATACCAAGGATGCGCTGCTGATATGTGCCAAAGACAAGGCGCAAGAGGTAAAGGAAATCGTTAGAATTTTGAAGGATAAGGGAATGCACGAATACGCCTAAGAAAGGCTCACATTCAAATGAACCCCATGATGAAGCTCGAATGGATAACGAAAACATGCAAAGAGCTGCTGCTAGAATATGAGCCTGCTCAAAAACAAGGCACGAAGCTTTATTTTGCTGGCGTTGGGGACCGCGATGTTTACAATATTACTGCTCCATTCTTGAATGAGGGGGAGCTTTATATTGCCGGCCGTGTGGAAGATCGCCATTCGGAGGAATCCGAGATTATCTTTTTTACATGCAAAGATGGAATCTGGACTCCGAAGCTGGATTTGCCTAAGTTTCAGCTGCAGGATCCCTTTATTACGAAAATTAACGGCGAATGGATCTTCGGCGGTGTCCATCTTTATTTTGACTCTGAAACATCGAGGTCGATCATAGGCTGGAAAACCGTGCTTTACCGAGGAGAAAATTTGCATGAGCTTGTACATGCTGCAACAGGCCCTTGGAACATGAAGGATATTCGCTTAACACAATTATCTGACGGGAAGATCGGTATTTTTTCGAGACCATTTGGGATTGAAGGCACGAGAGCTGTAATCGGCTTTAGCATCATTGATTCCTTTGAGGAGTTGTCGGAAACAGCTATTATTAATGCTCCATTGTTTCGTGATCAATTTCTAAAGGATGAATGGGGAGGGGCAAATGAAATTCATTTGCTCAAAAATGGGTATCTCGGCGTATTAGGCCACATCTCTTATACGGATGAGGAGTCCAATCTTCATTATCATGCGATGTCATTTGTTCTCAATCCTTGGACGAGAGAGAAGTCACCGGTCAAAATCATAGCAACAAGAAACGACTTCCCTGAGGGCCCGGCTAAACGCCCGAATTTAGTTGATGTAATCTTCAGTGGTGGACTGGTCCGCAAGGCTAACAACCGAGCGGAGCTCTATGTGGGAGCTAGTGACACGGAGGCGTATTACATCGATATTGCAGACCCGTTCACGGAGTACGAAGCGATGAAGCAAGATGAAGCTGAAAGCTAAAGCTGGCTGCTAGGCTAAGGGCGAATGGTAACACGCGTGCCAATAGGCACTATTTTGGACAAGGCGAGTACATCATCGTTAAACATTCGGATGCAGCCGTGTGAGACGATATGTCCGATGGAAGAAGGATCGTTTGTGCCATGGATGCCATAATGCGGCTTCGAGAGCCCCATCCAAAAGGCGCCGAACGGTCCGCCGGGATTGGGCTGCTTATTAATAATCGTAAATTCACCTGTAGGCGTTTGAGTTACCATTTTGCCGATGCCAACGGGAAAAGCTTGAGTGACGACGTCGCCGTCCAGCAGATAGAGCTGACGATCGGAAAGATCGATGATAATACGGTAGTCGGGCATGGGGGACTCACTCCTTTTCTCCTATGTTATGTAGAGCGGCAGCGGTTTGCTTCAAAGGATTTAGGCGCACCAAAAAAAAGAGAGCCTAAGGATGTCTCCTAGGGCTCTTTGGTCATTTTATTTTATAGTAAATAACTCTAGCAATATTCTGCCTCGCCCTCGTTTTCCCTCACATTGTTTATGCGCTTGTTTTACATCTGCTAGAGAAGTTAAATGTACCTTGATGCTATTAAGGAAGCAAGCAGGCACTTTTTTGCGGATCGTAACGATTCCTTAAGATTAGCTTGCTCAGCTTCTATGGTACAATAAAAGTAATAGATGAATGAACATCATGATTTTTCTTAAAGAGGTGCAGTTTATGATCCTAGTAAGCTCTTGTTTAGCTGGATATGAGGTAAGATATAATGCTACGCATAGTGTAAATGAAATCATTCAACAATTGGTGCAGCAAAAGAAAGCCGTTGCTGTATGTCCTGAATTGCTGGGCGGTTTCTCTACTCCAAGAGAGTCAGCCGAAATTGTTGGCGGCGACGGCGATGATGTGTTGAACGGTACAGCTAGAGTAGTAGAGAAATCGGGCAGGGACGTAACGGCGATGTATGTGGAAGGTGCACACATTACGCTCAAAAAAGCGAAGGAAGTAAATGCGGAAGTGATTGTACTTAAGGAATACAGCCCTTCTTGCGGCAGCGCCATGATTTATAATGGAGAGTTTAAAAGCAATAAGAGGACTGGAAATGGGGTTACGACCGCCCTGCTTAGAAGAAACGGCATTAGAGTGATATCCGAAGAGCAGCTTGGGGGATTTTTGGTGGAAATGAGTTTCTAGCAGAAATAAATTTCTGAAAAATAATAGAGCCATAAATAAAAAGGAGCCTCTTAGGAGGCCCCGTCTTTCGTGTTTAGTGACCTGATGATTCGTGGTCGTTGGATAGCTTAAGTACGTCAAATACTTTGAACAATAGACTAAGTATAATAGCTACTACGGTTGCAAGCGCCATCCCAGTAAGCGAGAAGTCCCCGATTGTAAGCTTTACGCCGCTAAGTCCAGTCACAAGAACGACGGTTGTCAAAAACAGGTTGGTCGGTTTGCTGTAATCCACTTTGGACTCAACGAGCATCCGGAAGCCGGAAGCAGCAATAACACCGAACAGCAGCAAGGATACACCGCCCATAACTGGCGTTGGAATTCCGGAAATAAGTGCAGAGAATTTACCAGAGAAGGAAAGGACGATCGCAATGACAGCCGCGCCGCCAATGACAAAGGTGGAGTAAACCTTTGTGATCGCTAGCACACCAATATTTTCGCCATAGGTCGTGTTCGGCGTAGAGCCTACAAAACCTGATAGAATGGTGGAAATACCGTTGCCCAGCATAGAGCGGTGCAGACCTGGGTCCTTCGATAGATCTTTGTCTACGATATTGCCTGTAACAACCAAATGCCCAATATGCTCGGCAATGACGACAAGCGACGCAGGTGCAATCGCAATAATCGCCGACCAGTGGAACTCAGGGAAAGTGAAATGCGGCAATTGAACAAAGCTATTCTCAGCGAGTTTGCTGAAATCAGTGAAGCCCATGAAATGAGCGAGTACATAACCTGTAGTAATACCGATCAGAATCGGAATAATGCGCATGAATCCGCGGAATAAGACGGAACCTAGCACCGTTACGGCAAGGGTGACGGTAGATAGGATTACGATCTTTGGATCCGGGCTCCATACGACGGCAGGATCGGCATCAGTCGGAATAATCCAGCCTGCCATCCGAGCAGCAACTGGAATGAGCTCTAAACCTATAATCGCGACGATTGCCCCCATCGCTGCTGGAGGAAATACAACATTGATCCAGCCGGTGCCTGCTGCTTGAATGATGAGAGCGACAATCGTAAAGATAACGCCTGAAATAATAAATCCGCCTAATGCGGCTGCATAGCTGCCTCCGCCCACTTGATCGCCGATTACGGCGCCTGCTGGAGCGAGAAATGCAAAGCTGGATCCGAGATATGCTGGAATCTTATTGTTGCATATCCAGAGATAAAGAAGTGTTCCGATTCCGTTCATAAGCAAACAAATTGCCGGATCAACACCGAGAATATTCGGTACGAGCACGGTAGAGCCGAACATAGCAAATAAATGCTGCAAGCTTAGCAGTGCGCTTTGCAGGGCAGGCGGTCTTTCATGAACCCCAATTGCTTTTTTCATGAGAATAAGCTCCTTCAATTTAATAGGTTGTCTATTTTTGACCCTTGTTGATTCTACATAGTGAAGCGGGGTTTGACAAGTGTTTTCTTATCATACGCTGGTCATATACGAATACATTAATGAAGAAGGGGAGGTGAAAGGATGGAATTGTGGGTGATATGGCTTATTCTCGCTGGCATACTGATCGTCGTGGAAATGCTGACGCTTACATTTTATTTGCTTTGGCTTGCGATTGGTGCTATAGTCGCTGCCGTCATTGATTGGTTTTGGCCGGGCTCATTTGTCGTGGAGCTGGTGGCTGGGTGTATCATTGTCCTTATCTTGACTATCTTCACAGGTCCAATTACTCGTCGTTTCCATTCCTCAAAAGGTTTTAAGGATGCCGTGGACGAGCTCGTCGGCAAACAAGGAATTGTGCTTGAGGATATTGCGGCAGATGTACCCGGTATCGTCAAGGTGGGAAATGAAACGTGGAGTGCAGCATCGAATGAACGGTTATTGAAGGGTGATACAGTTAGGGTTGTCAGTCGCGGAAGTGCAGTGCTTCAAGTTGAGAAATGGGGAGGCTAACTAGATATGGGTTATATTATTGCGATTATTTTATTGGTTATCGTTGTCGTTTTTGTATCATTATCGATCAAAATCGTACCGCAGCAAAGGATAGGCGTTGTCGAGCGTCTAGGGAAGTTTAATCGGCTGCTTACGCCGGGGGTTAATATTCTAATTCCGATTATTGATCATGTACGAACGTATCATGATTTGCGTATTCAGCAGGCGAACGTTCCGCCGCAAACGGTCATAACGAAGGATAACGTACAAGTCAAAATCGATACGATTATTTTTTATCAAGTGACCGGCCCAGAACAGGCTACATATGGCATATCTGATTATGTATACGGGGTGCGAAATATAAGCACAGCTACAATGAGGCAAATTATTGGTAAAATGGAGCTTGATGAAACATTATCAGGCCGTGAGAAAATATCGACCGACATTCGAATCGCCCTTGATGAAGCGACAGAGAAGTGGGGCGTGCGCATCGAGCGCGTAGAGGTTATTGATATTCAGCCGCCAGCGGACATCCAAGATGCAATGGATAAGCAAATGAAGGCGGAGCGAAGCAAACGAGCAATGGTGCTTGATGCTGAGGCGGCGAAGCAGGATATGATCTTGCGGGCAGAGGGCGACAAGCAAAGTAAAATATTGAAGGCTGAAGGCGATAAGGAAGCTAGAATCCGTCAAGCGGAGGGTCAACGCCATGCGCAGGAGCTGGAAGCGCTTGGTGAAGCGAAGGCCATTCAATCCATCGCTGAAGCTGAGAAAAATCGAATTGAGCTTATACGCTCTGCAGGACTAGATGAGAATGTACTGACGTACCGCTCACTCGAGGCATTATCCGATATCGCTCAGGGAGCTGCGAATAAAGTGTTCATTCCAACACGGGCAATCGATACACTTGGCAGCATTGGGGCCATTGGGGAAATGCTTAAAGCGAGCAAATAAATATAGTGATTGCAAAAAAATGTCTCAGGAGCAGTGTATTCTGCTTTTGGGATATTTTTTTGCAATCGTAAATATCCGATATTATATTTTTCTAAAGTCAGTGGGTTTGCAGTACGAATCATAATATTCTTGGATAGTTCAACATGAGATTCACCCTTAAACTTAAAAAGAAAGCGCTTTATATTAAACGAGTAAGAGGAGGAAATAATGTTGAGTAGTTTTAAATTCAAGAAAGGTTGGTCCATTATTTTTGCATTGCTTGTGTTATTCCAAACGGCGGTCGGTGCGAATACGATAGTTGCTGAGGCTCAGACGCCGGGTGCTGCTGTAAACAGCCAATCCTATGAGGCTGAGGCAGCCGTTAATCAGCTTAGCGGTAAAGCAGAGGTTAAGGACTGTGAGCTTGCGGTTGGCTGCTCAGGCAATAAGCTGGTAGGCAGTCTGTGGGGCGGCTCTGCTTTGCAATTCAACGCAGTGAATGTGGATACTAAAGGGATCTATACGATGACGGTGCATTACATATCGGGCGATCCGAGATCGTTAGCCGTCAGTGTGAACGGCGGCGGAACCGATCATTATGATTTGCCGAAAACGGCAGATTGGAGCACGCGAGGGACTTACGAGATCCAGCTGGAGCTCCGTCAAGGCGAGAACGTCATTCGTTTCGATGATGAAGGCGGATACGCGCCGGATATTGACAAGATCGAGCTGAAATTGCTGAATGCAGGTCCGGGTACAGATCCGAATGAGCCGCCTGCTGGAAGCGGACAAGTGTATGAAGCGGAAGGGCAGGACAATAAGCTAACCGGCAATTCTGCCGTACGCTCCTGCAAAGCGGAGACGGAATGCTCCGGTGGAAATAAGGTAGGCGACATTTGGGGCGGCTCAACGCTGCTTTTCCAGAAGGTTGCTGCTCCAGCAGAGGGGATCTATACCTTGAAGGTGAGCTATATTTCCGGCGATCCTCGGTCATTTTCCATTCGTGTGAACAATAGCGAGAAAGAGACCTATTCCCCGCCTGCGACTGCGAACTGGGATACGGTTGGCGTGTTCAGTATTGAGGTACAGCTGCAAGCGGGCAGCAATACTATTTTATTTGACGATAATGGCGGATGGTCGCCGGATATTGATAAAATCGAAATCATCAGCTCGCAGGCACCAGGCGAAAATCCGGGTGATGTGGATGGGATCGGCAATATTGGCAAGCAAATCGATTCCAGTAAATTTGGCTCGATTAAAGTGGAGCAGCATAAGTCAGGCGTCACTTTAACAAACGGCGTCTACAAAATCATTTATAACACGGAGTCTGGACTTTCAGCGTTCGAATGGAACAATAAGACGATCGCCAAAGGGTTGTACAGCAGTATCCAATTGGACAAGCAGCTCGACAGCAAAAACTACGCTGAGCATTTGTTCTCCATGAAAAAAGTTGAAAAAATAAATGACGGTCATGGCAAAGGCATTCGGTTAACGATTGAGAATCGTGAGTCCGGTCTGCCAACGATGAAGCAAATTTATCAAATTTATGAGCGTTTGCCTTATTTTCTAATTAGTCAACAAGTTACGGGGAAAGACACACTCAGCACAAATGATATGGCTCCTCTTGTACTTAATGCCAAGGGTGGAATTGATTTTGGAAGCTACTCGGATAATAAGGTGCTGGTGGCTCCGTTCGATAATGACGCGTGGTCTAGATATCAAGCGCGGACGATAAATACAAGTCTGAACAACAATAATTATGTCAGCTCAGAATTGACAGCTATTTATGATAATACTAGCCGAAATGGATTGGTTATTGGTTCAGTCACACATGATAAATGGAAAACAGGAATCTATTGGAGCGGTTCTGATAATCGTTTAAACAAGCTCAAGGTATACGGCGGTTTCTCTTCCCCTACCTCGACGCATGATACGATTCCACATGGAAAGGTAACGGGAACGACGATTACTTCACCGCAAATTCTCGTTGGTTACTATTCCGACTACCGCCAGGGCCTTGAGAGCTTCGGTCAAGCGAACGCTGCAGTTGCTCCGCCGCTTGCATTTAAGCACGGTGTGCCAAAGGGTGTGCCTGTGGGCTGGAACAGCTGGGGCGCATACGAAAGTGATTTAAGCTACGATAAAGTAGTCGCTGTGTCTGATTTCTTCAAGAAAAATTTGCAGAAAAATTCCTTCTCGAACAAAGGCAATGTTTATATTAATTTGGACTCCTATTGGGATAATCTGTCCGAGGAGCAGCTGAAGCAAGCAGTTAAGGTTATTAACAAAAACGGGCAAAAAGCCGGCATTTATTATGGCCCTTTTGTTTATTGGGGCGATAACATGAGTCAGGTCGTAGAGGGTACAGACGGGAAATACACGTATGGAGATATTATTTTGCGGGATCAAAGCGGAAGCCCGCTGCCGAAAGTAGACGGCGCCTACGCGATCGATCCGACTCATCCCGGCTCTAAGCAGCGGATCGAATATTATTTCAAACGGTTTCTTGATTACGGATATGAGTATATTAAAATCGATTTCTTAAGCCATGGCTCCTTCGAGGGCAAACATTATGACCCTAATGTCCAAACAGGCATTCAGGCTTACAATCAAGGCATGGCTCATATCAATAAGGTGCTTGACGGAAAAATGTTCATCAGCGCCTCTATTGCTCCTTTATTTCCGAGTCAATACGCCCACGCTAGACGGATCTCATGTGATATTGACGGCTCACTGAGCCGTACGGAATATCAGCTAAACAATCTTACCTATGGCTGGTGGCAGAACGGAACGATCTATCCGTATACCGATCCAGATTATATGACGCTTGTGAAGGGCGGTTCGTTTGATGCTGCACAGTCTCGGGTCAATTCAGCGGCAATTTCCGGTACTGTATTTCTAAGCTCAGACGATGTCAGCAATCCGGCAGCACAAGAATTGATGAAGAAGCTGCTCACTAACAAGCAAGTGAATGAGGTTGCACTTAAAGGTCAGGCGTTCAAGCCTGTCGAGGGCAACACAGGTACAGGGGCTGCGGATACATTCATCATGCAAGAAGGGAAAGATTATTATCTTGCAGTATTTAACTATACGAATGCCCCTGTGTCGAAAACGGTAGATTTTGCGCGTGTTGGCATTCCATCGTCCTCCAAAGTAAAAATTACGGACCTATGGACGAATGCATCCAGTCAGGCAGCAGGTCAACTTAAGGTGGACTTGAATGGCGCGCAATCGAAGCTTTACAAAATCACCGTAAAATAAACCAGCAGCAAGATTCATGACTAAGCAGCTATGGCTGTGAAATCGAAAAATCCCTCAAGCAATAGTGCTTGAGGGATTTTTTATTGTCTAGCATGTTAACGTCCAGGAATTCTTATCGTTACCGTTGTACCAATTCCGAGCCTGCTGTAAATAGAGACGCCATAGGATTCGCCGTACAAAAGTTTAATTCGATTGTCGACGTTGCGAATGCCATAACCAGACAAGTTGTCGCTGCTGACCGGCAGCTCTTCTCCGCTGTGGCCGCGCATATGCATGCCCATGCCATCATCGATAACTTTGAGAATGATATCATGGCCATCGCGATAAGCTTTTATCATAATGTTTATTCCGAGCGTGTCGTCCCAAATGGCATGGTTCATCGCGTTTTCAACGAATGGCTGCAGCGTTAGCTTTACGATTGGGCAGGGCAGTACGGATTCCTCGATTTGATAATGCACGCGAATGAGTTCGCCGAATCTTACCTGCTGGATGGCAACGTAGTAGCGGGTAAGCTGAATTTCTTCATGGATTGAAAGTTTGTTTTTCCCTTTGTTGAGCGAGATCCGGTAAAACTTTGCTAGATCTGTAACCATTTTGTTCATTCGCTGATCTGAATTTCGAATGGCAAGCGACGATATGGAGGCGAGTGTATTGTACAAAAAATGTGGATTAATTTGCGCTTGCAGCACATTCATCTCGGCTTCTCGCTTATCGATTTCTTTCTTGTATACGTCGGAAATTAAATTGCTGAGCCGCTGAGCCATCTTCCGCAGCACATTTCCGATTTGGCCAATTTCATCGCGTCCAAGCGGCCTCATGTCGAAGAGATCGAACTCCTCTCTTTCGATGCGCCGGATCATGCCGACTAAATAATCGACGCGTTTCGTAAATTGTCTGGCTGTGGCGTAGATGAACAGCGTCATAAGCCCAAAGCTGATTAATGCAAAAATTAAAATCCGCTTAGCTGTTTTATTCGCCTTGGTAAGGAAGCTGCTGTAAGGGACCAGCGAGATGCTTTTCCAACCGAATTTGGTCGTATTGTAGACGACTAGCATTTTCTCTCCATTAAAGCTGCTGTCGAATCTTCCTTCTCTGGCGCTCGGAAATTTCTCCTTCACAAATTGATTAAGCGGACGATTCAACATGTTTTTGTCCTTAGCGGACATAATAAGGCCGCTATCATTAACGATTAATATCGTTTTCTCTGAAGTCTCTTTCTCCATCAAACGGAAAATATCCGATTCCAAAATGTTGATGGTCAAAATTCCATAGGCATTGTCTAGATTGCTAATATTAAGCATGCGTGTCAGCGTAAACATGGAAGGCTGGTCAACAACAGGGGGCGTTGCTACAAACCGAACATTTCCGTAGCTGTTAAGCAATGAGCGGTACGTAGTCGACCGTTTGAACGCATCATCCATTCGTTTAATGTAAATGCCGTCAGCTGGTAGCGAATCGTTATTAATATAAATAGACATGGAATGAATATCTGGATTTGTAGTCAGCATATTCGAAAAAGTGTTATTAATGTATTGATAGGCATCAACAAACAGAGATGGCTCCTCTGTATAGTTATTCGTTAAGTAAGCGCGCAGCGAATTGTTTAAATAAAGATTTGCTGAAAGCTTTGTGTACGTATCCAGCTTATTTTCTAAATTTGAATTGATTTGAGCAACAGACGCAACGGAGTTCGTGTACATTTGGTCAGAAAGCTCGCTCTTAATCGTCTGATAAGAATATAGAACAAAAAACACTAAAGGAATAATGGCCCCGAGTAAAAACATGACAAACAGCTTTTCTCTTAGCCGCAAATTGTTAAAAGGCCTCGTCAGCCAGCCTGTTACCTTTTTCATGCGCTCTCACTCCAGCCTATAGATACATTTTCCGAAACTCATTAGGTGTACTGCCTTTGTGCCTATGGAAGATGGAGCAAAAATAAGAGACGTTCTCATACCCGACGCTGTGAGCGACCTCACGCACCTTAAGGGATTTGTCCTTTAACAAGTCAGCTGCCCGGTTCATACGAACCTTCGTTATATAATCAAGAATCGTCTCACCCATTTTTTCTTTAAAAATGCTTCGAATATAGTTGGGTGATAAGTAGACCTCCTTGGCAATCTCCTCGACCGTAAGCGGCAAATGATACCGTTCACTAATAAGCTTAACGATTTGGTCGGCTACGGCTTGATTGCGGTCAACATCTCTTTCGCTTAAAGCCTTTCTTATTTCTTCACAGAAGTGCATGACATAAGCTTGAATCTGTGAGGATGAGCTCATCGACGAGATTTCCTTCCAATGGTCCACAAGCAGCAAGTCCTTGAGCGAGCCTGCAAGCAGCATGGAGAAATGCTGCTCTAATGCAGCCATTAGCCTAATAATGGCTCGAATAGTAAAATTTCGATGGATACGTTCTACGCGAATCGTTGAGAAGAGCGCTTCTAACTGCATGGTTACCTGCTTGGCGTCTCCTGACTGCAAGGCGGAAGCAAGCCGAGCTGCAAGCTGCTCGCCATCATCATCCGTTTGTTTGGTAGGCAATAAATCATCCGGCGTTATGACGGCTCCGCCGAGCTTGAAAAACTTCTCCTCATTGCAAGCTCGCGCCTGCAAGTAGGCATCCCAAATAAGATGAAACCCGGCATGCGGCGCGGACAATCCTATCGTAATTTGTGCGCCGAAGGAGAGCGAGAGCTCCTCTCGGAACTTCTCCCAGAAATCCGTTGTAGATTGTGCGGCTCTCTGCTCATTTCGCCATTGAAAGAGAACGAATAAAGCATGTGGCTCGCTTTCAACAACAATAAAGGAATCGAGGTACTGCCGGGCAATAGTCCGCAATAGCTCCACTCTATCGGGAGAGGCTTCGCTTGCTGGCTGCGCCGAAATCGGATAGTCTGCCGGCGCATCTATCGTTGCATAAAAGGCTGCAAACTCCCTGCTTGCACTGAAATCAGATGAGCTAAGCTCCCATTTCCGAATCCAATCCTTTCGCTTCTCTTCATTTGGCTCGCGTATAATACGGGTCATCCATTTTTCACGCAGCCATTCACCGCCCTGATCTGATAACTGTTCCTCCTCGCACTTTTTCTTAACCTTCTCAATTAACGCGATCAGCTCCTCCATATCTATCGGTTTTAACAAGTAGCCAGTCGCCTCAATGTTCAGCGCTGCCTTAATATACTGAAACTCGTTATGTCCGCTCAAAAATATGATTTTTACGTTCTTATCGATTTGCTTTGCTCTTCTTCCGAATTCAAGCCCGTCCATAATGGGCATGCGGACATCTGTCAAAATAATGTCAGGCTTTAATTCAGCCAGCTTGCTAAGCGCTTCCTTGCCATTTCGCGCCGTTCCCGCGACCGTAATGCCGATTTTGTCCCATGGCACATAATGCTCCATCGTTTCGAGCTCGATGGCTTCATCATCCACTATCAAAATGCTGTACATGCTTGTTCCCACCTTTTATCATGTATCTGTTTTTGAATGTTTATTTAGTTTATCTGCAATACCGCATTTCAACAATGGAGCATATGGAAGTGTGTCGTTTTGCGTTACAAATCGGTAAATGCTTGTATAGAATGGGCAGGGCGGCCGACCTATAATGAAGTCACTAAGCAACGCAAGATTGGCAGGAGGTTATTAAATGGAATCCATAATGAAAGCGGAATCAAGTAAATCTGTTCCACCCCAAAAGAAGCGCAGCATTGGAAATTCAAATATATGGGGCAGATTGAAGGAACAGCGGCTGTTATTTGTGCTCATGCTTCCGGCTTTAATCGTCACACTCATATTTTCATACGTTCCGATGTTTGGCTTATACATGGCTTTCATTAATTACTCGCCAGGCGGAGGATCGTTTTTTGGACAGTTTTTTACAACAGAGTTTGTAGGGCTGGAGTGGTTTAACTACTTCTTTACGAATGGCGATTTCGTCAGAGTAATGCGCAATACGCTGGCACAAAGCTTTCTATCTCTGTTATTCGGTTTCCCAATGCCGATTATTCTTGCCTTAATGATTAATGAAATGCGCAATGGCTGGTTCAAACGGACGTTTCAAACGGTATCTTACATGCCTCATTTTATTTCGTGGGTCATTGCTGCAAATATTATTATCACGGTACTTTCTTCAAGCGGTGTCATCAACAATTTGTTGACGGGGCTTGGAATTATCGATGAGCCGATTCAGTTTATGCAAAATGGTCCGCTGTTCTGGTGGATTATCGCTTTCTCCAACACATGGAAGGACATGGGCTTTAACGCCATTATGTATTTGGCCGCTATCTCAGCTATTAACCCGGAGCTGTACGAGGTGGCGAAGGTAGACGGGGCAAGCCGATTAAAGCAAATGCTGCACATCACGCTGCCGTCTATTAAACCGACCATTATCATTCTTGCCATTTTAGCGGTAGGCGGAATATTGAATGCAGGTTTTGATCAGCAATTTTTGATGCAAAATAATACGGTGCTCCAATATTCGGAAGTTATTGACACGTACACGTACAAATATGGTTTGCAAAACGGAATGTTCTCTTACGGAGCAGCTGTTGGATTATTCAAATCGGTCGTCGCGTTTATCCTTGTACTAAGCGTCAATAAGATGGCCAAAAAAATGAATGAACAGTCGTTGTTCTAGGACAAACAAGAAAAGGAGAACACTTCATGGCAAAATTTAAAAATGATTTTCTGTTTATGTCGATCGTCTACTTATTCATCATCGCAGTTTTTATCGTAACCTTTTATCCTTTCTGGAACATATTTATCATTTCGTTTAATAGTGCTGAAGATACGCTGCGAGGAAATCTGTATTTGTGGCCAAGAGATTTCAGCCTAGCCAGCTATAAGCAAATTTTATCCGATAGCGAGATTTGGACGGCCATTAAAGTTACGGTGCTGCGGACGCTAATCGGAACGCCACTCGCGGTTATTGTCATTAGTATGCTTTCCTATTCACTAAGTAAACGTGAGCTCGTTGGAAATCGGTTCTGGTCACTGTATTTTGTGTTCACGATGTATTTTGGCGGCGGGCTCATTCCATATTACATGGTGCTCAAAAGCTTGCATCTCATTGACAGTTTTATGGTGTTTATTTTACCGGGTATGATGAACGTCTTTTATATGATTATTGTAAGAACCTTTATGCAGCAGCTTCCGCAGGAGCTGGATGAATCAGCCAAAATAGACGGCGCTAATTACATGCAAATTTTCTTCAAAATTATATTGCCGCTAACGACACCAGTGCTCGCGACGATCGGCATGTTTACGGCTATTGGCCACTGGAACGCTTGGTTCGATTCCTACGTGTTCACGTATAACTCTGATCTTAAGACGCTTCAGGCCGTGCTTGTAAAAATCTTGAATCAGTATCAAACCAGCTCCATGGTTGGCGATGCGCAGCAGCTCGCTGATGCTTCGAAACGACTGGCCGTGTCTCCGGATACGATTCGGATGGCGGCAACTATGGTAGCAACGCTTCCGATATTAATGGTTTATCCATTTTTACAAAAATATTTTGTTAAAGGCATGACCCTTGGTGCAGTAAAAAGCTAATAAAGCGGGAACTTTGTTGGAGGTGATGCCGATCACGCTTAAATAGGGATAAAAATGTACTATAATAGAATCACTTAAGAGGGGGATTTATACTATGCGTACTAAAAAATGGATCGTATTATTTTTAAGCATGATCGTTGTCATTTCCGTATTATCAGCTTGCGGCTCCAATAATGCTAAAGAAAACGGCAACTCGAGTGCTGGCGAGAATAGCGCTGGAAATGACAAGTCTAACGAACCACTGACCATAACCTTTTTCGATAAAAATACGGGAGATAAATTCAGCAACGCGGTAGCGGCAGAAATTACGAAGCGGACAGGAATCACAGTAGAAATTCAGCAGCCAACCGGCAATCCAGCGGAGAAGCTGAATCTGATGCTTGCAAGTGATGATCTGCCGGATCTCATCATGTTCGAGAGAAGCAGTGATTTGGTTAACAAATACATTGAGTCGGGTGCTATCATTCCACTAAATGATTTGATTGAAAAAAACGGCCCGGATGTAGCAAAAATGTATGGCGATGTGCTTAACAAAACGCGCTATAAAGACGGTAAAAACTATTACCTTTCCAACTGGTATGGGTTTGAGAATGAGCCCGTATTTGGCTTCAATATGCGTAAAGATATTTTGAAGGAGCTGGCTCCTGATAAAGCAGAAGGCGGAGTGCCATTCACGGAAACTGAATTCAAGCAGCTATTGCTTGATTTTAAAGCGAAATATCCTACGATGGACGGTAAAGAAACAATCGCTCTATCGATGGATGGAGAAAACTTTGGCGGTACACTAGGGACTTTCAAAGGTATGTTCGGTATGCTGCCTTTCTACGATGAGAATGGTGAGCTGAAGTTTGATGTGAAAGACCCGCAATACCGCAAAATGATTTTGTACATGAATGATTTGTACAGCACGGGCCTGATCGATAAGGAATGGGCGATTAACAAAAAGCAAGCTTGGGAACAAAAATTGGCGACAGGTTCTGTATTTGCTTCAACAGGCGCGTATTGGGATGCTGGAGGAGCAAACACGATTCTGAAGAAGGATCGTGGTGAAGAATCACAGCTGTTCCCTTACAAAGTTGTAGCAGATGGTGTAGATCCTGCAAAAACGACATACGGTGGACGCAGCTCACTTGGCTGGGATGCGATTACGATTACGAAGAAAAATAAAAACCCGGAACGCACGATGAAGTTTATGAACTTCCTAGCGAGCGAAGAAGGACAATATTTGCTGATGTGGGGAATTGAAGGCCAGCACTGGGATATGAAGGATGGCAAGCATACGCCGCGTCCAGAAGTGCTGCAAAGCTTTAAAGACGATTGGAATGCCTATACAAAGGAATCTGGCATTCGCAAATGGACTTGGTTTATCAAAAACGGCAATGGTTCCGACGGCACACCTTATGACTTAGCGGGCCGCTTCGAACGTGGCGCTGTCGATAAGATGGCACTCAAAAACTTGTCTGACTCGGTGTATGACTCCGTACTCTTCGATGGTCTTGGACCTCAGGGAGGAACGCCTGAAGCACTGAATGAGCAGAAGGTTAATGATATTGTGAAGCAGGGGCTGACGAAAGCGATTATGGCGAAGTCTCCTGAAGAAGCAAACAGCATTTTTGATAAAATGCTTAGTGACATGAAGGCTGCTGGAGATGCAAAGGTTGAAGCTATTTATACAGCCAATTACAAAAATCGTGTTGAGCTTTGGAAATAAACATAATGCAAGCATGATGGAGGCCGGCGCTGCCGGCCTTCTTCCATTATAAAAGAGGAGCGGATGAGAGATGAAGATGGGACAATTCGAGCTGGAGCAGCGCATGGAGGAATATGTTGTTGATAACGGAGTCATTCAGGCAACCGTACATTTGACGGATGGGCATGTATCGCTGAAGTGGAGCAGCGGCGCGGCGCTGGTTGGCATTTATGCCGAAGCACGTTATGGTTTGGAACAGCTGCGCTCGACATTCTACAGCAAACATGTTGTTAATGAAACGTCTATCCACGCCATTGAGGATGGATTTGGCAAAGGGCTGCACTGGAGCTTTGAGCATGAAGAGCTTGGCAAGCCATTCATGCGTCAGCATTTCCGTATGTACGAGCAGCTGCCTTATTTGTTGATGGAGCTTGAAGTGGAAAGCGAGCTCGAATGGGAGACGAATGAAATTACGCCGCTAGCAGCATATTTAAATGATGGAAGTATTGCACAATTTGGGGCAGATGCAGGTGCCAGCGAGGAAATCAGGGCCTTATTCATTCCATTCGATAATGACAAATGGGTTCGTTTTGCCTCACATGCTATTCCTTGCAGCGTACACAGCTATGAGACAACCGCCATTTATCGTGCACAAAGCAGAAACGGATTTGTTATTGGATCAGTCACACATGATACTTGGAAAACAGGCG
This sequence comes from Paenibacillus sp. NRS-1760, assembly GCF_050467785.1. Lineage (NCBI taxonomy): Bacteria > Bacillati > Bacillota > Bacilli > Caryophanales > Paenibacillaceae > Paenibacillus > Paenibacillus sp. NRS-1760. The sequence goes on from NZ_JBITPK010000014.1 coordinate 488,858, forward strand.
TAGTTGTGGAAGGGACGTTCCCTGAGGATCTGGGCAGGCTGCGCGTTTATGGCGGAGCCGCTGATATGCAGACGAGAGATACAGTTGCACACGGAACAATTCGCGGTAAAAGCATTGTTTCTCCGACGATTTTTGTCGGTGCGTTCTCGGATTACCGCGATGGGCTTGAAGTGTATGGCAAGGCGAATGCCGTATTGACACCAGCACTTCCTTGGGAAGGGGGCGTACCGATGGGCTGGAACAGCTGGTCAGCCGTCATGGGCAAGCTTGATTATGATGTGTATACGTATACATCTGATTTCTTCTCCAAACAATTGCAGCAAAACAGCTTTGCTGACGATCAGGGAAGCCTTTACGTCAACTTCGATTCCTTCTGGGACAATTTATCGGAAGAGCAGCTAAAGGACGCACTAAGACGGGTAAAGGCGAACGGTCAAAAGCCGGGCACTTATTATACGCCATTCGCTTTCTGGGGCAACGATCCGGATACGCCGGTTGAAGGAACAGATGGGGCAGTGCTTTACCGTGAGATTTTGATCAAGGATACAGCTGGACAGCCGCTGCCGAAGCTGGATGGCGCATTTGCAATAGATCCATCGCATCCAGTCGCGCTGGAGCGAATTAGAAAAAGGCTGGAGAGCTTTGTAGAGCAGGGCTTTGATTATGTTAAGCTGGATTTTCTGACGCATGGCGCAATGGAAGGCGTTTTCTATGATTCGAATATAAGAACAGGAATACAGGCGTACAACAAAGGTATGGCTTGTGTACGTGAGACACTGAATCCTGAGAAAATTGGCAGACCGTTCTTAATTAATCTGTCTATTGCTCCGTTATTTCCGCATGGCTATGCACACAGCCGCCGTGTATCCTGCGATGCATTCGGAACGATCAATGATACCGAATATATGCTTAACGCGTTAACGTATGGCTGGTGGATTAACGATAGCTTGTATCGTTTCAACGACCCCGATCATGTTGTCCTCTACAAAAGCGACAACCATCGTGCGATTAGCGAGCATGAAGGGAGAAGCCGTTTGAACAGTGCGGTAATTGCGGGCACCTCGCTTCTGCTCGGCGATGATTACCGAATGGAGGAGGCAGCGCGGCGGGCCAAGGAATGGATGACAAATCCAGAAATCATGGCGTTAGCTAAAAGAGGTGTAACCTTCCGTCCGGTTGAGTGCAGCAGCGGGAACAAAAGTGAAAATCTGTTCATGTTGCGAGCAGAGGAAGGGACTTACGTCGCTGCTTTTAATTTCGAAGTAGAGAAGGAAAGCTTGTTGCACGCATCATTTGCAAGAATGGGCATAGATTCCTCTAAGGGGATAGTCGTTCGGGATTTGTGGAGTGGACAGGAGGGGCAAGCCGTGACAGAGGGTGATGGACATCGCATTGAGCTGGCACCATCGGAGTCTAAGCTGCTGCTCTATGTACAGGCGCAATAGCGACTAAAATGGATTAATAGCAAGTAAAATGCAGGAAACGAGCTATTTAATACGAAAGCTAAGAAAAATATGACAAAATCGGTTACTTTTTCATCGTTTTCGCGTATTATCCCCTATAGCCATATAAAAGATACTTGGAAGGGGAGATTTCTTTGAGCTTTACAGATCAAAATCAGAACCTAGGCGAGAATCACAGTATGAGCGGTCGAAGGCCGCCAGAGCTAAAGCCAAGTACGGTTAAAAAAATCGTATTCGGTATCGTCGCCGCAGTTATTGTCATTTATTTAGGAACAACCTCCTTTTACACAGTACAGGAGCAGGAACGGGCAGCCATTTTAACCTTTGGCAAGTATTCGAATGAAACTTCAGCAGGTTTGCATTTTAAATGGCCTTATCCGATTCAAGATGTCAAAATTGTAAAAGCGGAGCTGACACAGCGGATTCATATCGGTTATCGACAAGTGGGCTCAGAAGCCATTCCAAATGATGAAGAAGCGATGATGATCACGGGTGATGAAAACATCGTTTCCGCGGATGCAGTTGTACAATGGAAGATAAGCAACATTCATGATTACTTATACAATATTTCCGATGCGGAGCAGTTTCTGCGAAATGCAGCAAGCTCCTCGATTCGTGCAGTAATCGGCTCGGAGAAGCTTGATTACGCCATTACTGACGGTAAGACAGTGATCCAAGACAAGGTTCGGGAGAAGCTGATTGAGCTGCAGTCCAAGTACAAAACCGGCATACAAATCATTGATATCAAGTTCCAGGATATCGAGCCGCCAAGCGGTCAAGTGGCTGAGGCCTTCCGTGAGGTAACGAATGCACGCGAGGAGAAAAATACCAAAATTAATAACGCTGCGAAGTATGAGAATGACCGTATTCCGAAAGCGCGCGGCGAGGCGCAAGCGCTTCTTGAAAATGCCGAAGGACAGAAGAAATCTCGGATTCTGAATGCCGAGGGTGACGTTGCCAAGTTTAATGCAATATTCGGCGAGTACAAAAAAAATCCGAATGTTACCCAAAGTCGTTTGGTGCTGGAGACGCTTGAAAAAATATTGCCGAACGCGAAAATCTTTATTACGAATTCGAACAGCGATACCGTAAATTATTTGCCACTAAATGAATTGCTGCGCAGCGGTAGCGGCAGCACGACGACTCCGCCGGCAACAACGCCGCCAGTCACAGAAGCTCCGCAAGGAGGTGACGCACAATGAAAAGAAACCAATGGTTAACAATTATAGTTGTACTGATTGTTGTCATATTGGGCTCAGGCTCGATGTATATCGTGAAGGAAGGCGAATATAAGGTTGTGCTTCGATTTGGTGAAGCGATGAGAGCTGTGCCAGAGCCGGGCCTTAAATTTAAGCTTCCGTTTATTGAGAACGTATCGACGCTGCCGAAATATCAAATGACATATGAAAGCACGCCGACGACGATTCTAACGAAGGATCAGAAGCCTATCGTAGTAGACAACTATACGGTATGGCGCATTACAAATGCATCACAGTTTTTAAGAACGGTGCAGTCGGTCAGCGGCGGTATACAGCGGATCGATGAGGCCGTGTACAACTCTGTTCGCCGTAAGCTCTCAGAGGTCAACTACGATAATATCATTAGTGAGAACACAGCGCGCGGCAATATAAACGATGAGATTACGAAGGATGTTGTGTCTGCGTTGACTCGTGATAATTATGGTATTGAAGTTATCGATGTTCGCATTAAACGTACCGATTTGCCGGAAGAAAACAAGCAAAGCGTTTACAACCGGATGATTTCAGATCGTCAATCGATCGCAGCACGCTACTTGTCCGAAGGTGATGAGGAGTCGCGAAAGATTACTTCCAAAGCGGATCGTACAGCTACGGAACTATTAGCGCAAGCGCAGGCTGATGCCAAAAAAATCGTCGCTGAAGGCGAGCGTGAAGCAGCCGTGATTTATAATAAAGCATACGGCAGCGACCCGCAGTTCTACAATTTCTATCGGACGTTGGAGAGCTATGCAACGACGTTGAAAAACGAGCCAGTTATTATGATGCCTATCGATTCACCTTATGCAAAAATACTATTAGGTCAATAGCAGTTATCCCCCTTCGCTGAAGCGAGGGGGGATTTTTTTGTTGGAAGATGCCGAATTGGCTATGAAACTTGCTTAAATATTGCATTTGTGTTGCTACTAAAAAGATTCATTTGCTTTAAAGTTATAGATGCACCTTCAGTAGAGCGATTAATTCTTTTAGAAAATGACAGCGCCTTATTTAGGCTGTACATGACACAAGGATCAATAACTGGAATGAAGGGGCGAAGATTTTGAGTAGAGTAAGATCGGGAAGATCGGAAGCGAAGGTTAATATTCCGGTCAGCTCATCCTCGTGGACAAAAATTAGCATGCGTGTCGTTATTGAAAACAATCAGGTAACGATCGGTTTCTACGCAGATCGAGCGGCAGACAAATGGCTCGGCATCGATCTGATTACACTTGTTAAAGAGGAGTTAGTTGAGCTGCAGCCTGTTGGAGTAGCGATTGGCAATTGGAGCATACAAACAGAAGGGCCAACACTGGAGATCGGCTCTTGCCTCTGAGCGAGATTATAAGGTAACAAGCTCACAGACGATTTCTGGACTAGAGAACGGTTATTACACGTTAACAGTATGGTCGCAAAAAAAGCGGCGGTCAGCGTGCCAATTATATTTTTGGCCCGTTATATGGGTTCCTCAGAGGCAAGGGCGACGACGTCTCAGAGCTTACTTATGTTGAATCGCAAGGCACGGCGACGGGAGTTATTATCGCCCAGCAGGCATTATGGATCAATCGGACATATTGAAGCTTGCGAAGCGCACTAGAACTGCAGGTCTGCAAATTCAATTGTCCTTCCACTATAGCGATTACTGGACGAATGGCGCTAAGCTTTGGATGATACAAAAGTATATTTATACCTTGTACATAGAGAAGGAACATCAGATATTCCTGATATAAAGCAACGAAAATGTGATGAAGAAATAATGAGAATCTTATTTGATTTGTAACATTCTGTTACATCGATATATACTTGGTTATGCAAGGACCGTTGTCTTTACGGTCTATTTTTTTCACTTCATAGAACCTGTATTCTGTGAAGTAAAGTTATTTGAAATTTGCTTCACACATGGCGCTCATTTTCGCCCATAGTAGTTTGCTTTGGCAGCTTTTGATCATCTGCTGGATCAATGAATAATACAGAAAAAAAGAGCCACTCAATATTAAAGTGACTCAGTTAATCTTATTCACTAAAAGTAAGCTTTAATGCTTCCCATCGACCATTTTTTGAGAAATTATTTATCAGTATGATTTCGATTCGAAGTAATCATCGTAGCTTTCCTTGCCTTTCGTTAATTTGTGCTTACCTCGACAGGATCTGAATTTAATCTCGAACCCACTGCTTTAATGATAAAATCGTATTTCGTAGTCGAATTCACGTTGTTTACAGTAAAACTGTACTGCGTTCTACCTGCTATTACCGGGATATACTCACTCCAGTGTTTGGACGCCTTGTCATTTTTTTCATAGATTCTAAAACCTCTAACAGGTTCTGTACTTCCTACAGGAGGGCTCCATGAAATAACGGCGTTAGTATCATTTCGTACAACACTAGCATTCGTAACGACCGTTGGCTTAACATCTGTTCTTCTAATCCCATAATTATCATATGCCTTTACGCCATTATTGCCCGATCCTTCATCTGCTACTGCTGCTGTATAAGCTGTAAATTTAAGCACTTGATCGGATACATAAACATCGGTGAACATTTTTTTGTTAGGTTGTAAATTTTTGGCTGCGAAATAATCATTATAACCTGGATACTTCGTGTAAAATTTATTTCCAAATGCATTCGACATCAGATAGATTGTGCCTTTAGGATTAATTGCATTTCCTTCACTATCTTTTGTAATTTGTGATGGTGGAACAACTAGATCATTATACATTTGGAAAGATCTCATATACATATGATCGTGAGCTTCAAACACCATATCAATTCCCATCTCATCAAAGGCAGGTACAAGATGTTTCTTGTAAAATTGAACCCTTTCGTCTTCATATTGTCCAGAATTATCTCCTGCTCCATAAGGACCTTTGTGGAATGTAACGAATTTCCACTTCTTATCACTTTTTGCAACGACATTTTTCATCCATTTCACTTGATCCAAATATTGTTGATCTACCCACTTCACTGTTCCGTTACTGTTAAGTCCTCCTTCATATTGTGAATTAAATATGATATATAGTGCATCTCCATATTCAAAAGAGTAAACAGAACCATCGTCAGTACCAGTAATAACCTGTTTAGGTAAGTTAAAATGATTATAGAAGTTATTGTTTGGTGTGGTCTCATCTCCAGTATAATCCTCGACTTCATGGCCTCCGAGCACTGGAACTATTGGCACAGTTGTAAGTTCATTCTGTGCTAGACCGAGCATCCATTGCCATTGCTCCTCCAAATCCCCATTGTCTACCAAATCACCTGCGTTAATAATAAATTTAGGATCGCCTATTTGTAATTTCGCTTTCTTGAAAGTATCTGCCCATGGTTCAAAACCGGATCGACTAGAGGCTTGAGAATCTGAGCCTGCTATGAAATGATAGGGTTGATTTGCTAAAGTATCAGTTGTGAATGAGCCGATCTGACTCCAGCTGTTCGAAGATCCATTACCTACACGATATTTGTAAGCAGTTCCTGGGGTTAAGTTGTTTGCGATAGCTTTATGAGCGTAATAATTTGTTTTCTTCTTTGTAGTTCTGTCTGCTTTGATCACATAAGTTTCAATTTTCTCCGAGTTTCCTTGATAAGTAGTTGCACCAACCTCTGGGAACACACCGCCCTGTACTGCAGAAGCTGGCACCACTTGAACGACCGTGTCCGTCATTACATCCGTATACCAGGCAAGTGCAACACTTGTTTTCGGATCTCCATTAAATGTCATATTGATTAACTTCGGAATAACTGGTGTAGTAGTCGAACTCTGAACGGTAAAACTCCAAGATACATCTCGAATCAGAGGTAAATTATCTTGTCCTTTGATAAGTTCTTTAGGTACTGATACTGTATATGTCTTACCACTTGCAAAGTTGGGATGATTCATTTTTAGAGTGTTGTTATTTGTGATTTCAAAAGTTACGTTGCTTAATGGGATGCTGCTACTGTCTTTAATTATTGCCGAGTACCCTTGAACAAGGCTAATTGGTTTATTGAATTTTACAGTAACTGGACTACCAATTGGGACATTTACTGCACCGTTTACAGGTTGGACAACTTCATCTATGGTTGGAGTCCCTGGATTAGTTCCTGAGATTAGACTCCCCTTTACGCGAATATCTTTAATTCTGCTGGAACCAAAGCTGCCTATAGAACCCACTTCACCTTTGGTATTTACATTTGAACTTACTAACCAACGAATGTACAACATATTCTGATTTGCTGCATTTGGAATCGGAACGTTTAATAGTTTGCATGTATTACCGCCACAATCAAAACTTGAGATTACCATCTTTAGATTTGCATTTGGTACATCCTGCCATGTCTGATTGTTTGTACTCGTCTGGACTTTGAAATCGCGTGGTCCCGTTCCTGAAGAGTTTTGTATGGATGATAAAGTGATGTTCTCATAACCCAATGTAGAAACGGCTGCAAGCCAATATTTACTTCCACTGCCGTTCCAGCCTTGATAGCTGACCGCTTTATTGACACTATCGTATGCTTCAAATACGCCACCTATGTTTGTAAATGTGGATGTTGATTTGTTTAGACCACTCGTAGCTGGAAAACTACCGTTGGTCCCTCCGTTTGCAAATATCCATTCTGCTAGAGCAATTGGCTCATTGGTAGCATTATTTCTAATTGAAAAGTTCCACGTAATGTTGGATGTAAGGGCTACACCATCAACGCCTTTCACAAGTTCCTTAGGAACCGTTACGGTATAGGTCATTCCATTCACAAAATTAGGATGATTAATGATCAAAGTATCATTAGTCACAGCTGTCGTTAGGCCATTTAATGCCGTTCCTTGGTTATCGATAATTGTTGGGTTATATCCTGTGTTGAGGCTAATGCCTTTGTTAAATTTAATTGAGACGAGCGCATCTTCTGTTTGACCGCTAGCGTTTTCTACAGGTGTTCTGTTTACATCGTTTGTTGGTGTTTCAGTACCGACATCGATCCGAGTACCTTTAACAATTACACCTTTTAGTAAGCTTGAACCGAAAGCACCAACAGCTGGATTACTTGGGTTCGTGGCTTGAGTAGAAGTAACCAGCCAGCGGATATATAATAAATTCTGATTGCTTGCCTGAAAAGGTGTATCCTGTAGTTTACATGTTGTACAGTTAAAACTGCTCGTTATTAAAGTTAGCCCACCACCTGTTACATCCGTCCATGATTGTTTATCCGTACTCATTTGAACTTTAAAATCACGAGGGCCTGACCCTGATGACGTTTGCTCAGAGGATAAAGTAATGTTCTCATAATCTTTCGTAGATAGTGTAGCTAACCAATATTTCGTGTTTGCACCATTGTTCCAGCCTTGATATTTAATACTATTGTCCGTTGATACAAGTGCCTCGAAGGTTGGACCTCCAATTGCCTGAATGGTAGAGACTTGTTGTTTCACACCAGACGATGCTGGTATTATCCCTTGTGATCCCGCGCTGGTAAAGTTCCACTCCGCAATGACTTCAGGAAGCGATGATATTCCCATCTCAACTGGTTGTTCATATGCGACTGCAGCTCCTATTGCATGGAATGGCATCAAAACAAGAACAAGTAGAACGGATAGGACGTAATGTAATCTCCTTTTCAAAAAAATTTTAATTTTCATCCGTATTACCTCTTTTCCATTTTTATTTGAAAGTCTCATTTGCAATATATCGCAGTATAGAACATACAATCTCTTCCTATTTTCCGTAAAAAGTTAATTTTCTACGTATACTGCTATTTTCTTTGCACAACCTTTTTTGAAATGAGAAAGATGTTATACTATGAACAGTAGATCTAAATGTAATGTTTTCAAAACTTGATTTCCCCTCGAATATTACTCTCAACTGAAAAAGGGAGTGGTTGTCTATGGCAATCAATTTTTATGAATCTCTACCGTTTTACATTAGCCGTGAGAAGAAAACTCACTCCAGCATATCCTCTGCTCATTATCACGATGCCTATGAAATTATCTATTTAATCTCAGGTCAAATTTACTATTATATCGAAAATAGAACCTACCAAATTGTGAGTGGAGTTTTATTGTTTATCAACATGAATGACTTACACAAGCTGGTTAATTTAAATGGTGCTGCCTTCGAAAGAGTAACTTTAGTTTTTAAAAAAGACTTTCTTAGTACCTTTATTATTGAAAACGAAGGATGCAATCTTTTCTCCTATTTTCATTCCCATTCCAATGCAATTAAACTAGGGGGATATGACCAAAGCTTTATTGAAAATCATTTTAATAAAATGATTCAGGAAGATAAGAATAAATTACCTGGTTATGATTATTACCAAAAAATCTTATTGACGGAACTTCTACTGTTTCTCAAACGAAAAGTAGATATGGGTTTAAACGACTACCAGATTGAGTCGAATCGAGCAAATAACAAAATTTATCGGATTTTGGAGTTTATTAATCTTAACTATGATAAGCGTTTATCATTAGTTGATTTGTCTCAAAGCTTTTGTATAAGTTCTTCTCATTTAAGTCGAACGTTTAAGAAAGTTACTGGATTTACATGTATTGAGTACTTAAATAACATTCGCATGAAAGAAGCTCGTTCTCTTCTACAGGAATCCAAATTATCTGTATTAGACATAGCTACTCGTGTAGGATTTGAAAACTTGACTCATTTTGGACGGATATTTAAATGTACGGTTGGAATCTCACCACTTCAATATCGAAAATTGAGCCGAACCAGTGAGAAAACTTAATCACACAAAAAAAACAGCTGTGATTACAGCTGGCGTGGAGTCAAAATTCTATTCTTTAAATTGAGCTGGAACTGAACGGTTACATCATTCTCCGTATCAAGTACGATGGTATGTGGATTTTTCATATTGAAATCATTCAAGGTCACTACCGTTTTACCTTCTAATTTAAGTGATCGCTATATAATGCTTCTGTTTCAAAAGTCACGACTTCGATATTCCTCGTAAAGTAATTGATCCATTCATCGTATAGGTTGCTTTCGTTCCTTCTTTTCATTCCATAGGAAAATTCTCGAAGGATTTGACCGTGAAAGTCGCTTCAGGGTTTGCTGCAACATTCAAATAATCTGATCTTTTGTATGTCCGTCTTGTTGTGAATTTCCGGATTGAATGGCATTAATATCGACTATACCTTGACCGCTCATTTTCACTTTATCAGCCAAATCAATATTTCAGTTACCTTTGACTGTCGCTCCTTCAAAATTAACGGTAGATCCTTCAGTATTCAGCTTGTATGCATCATGAGCAGGCAATACTTTACCCTCAAAATCAAACAATGTCGTATTCGATACCACATTCAGGTCTTTTCAAAATATGAATGAACTATCTGAGAAGGAACGTAAGCGTCTCGACCAAATGCGTGCGGTTAACTGAACGATAATGGACCATATTCAGCAGATACGAGCTCACCTCAGAGCATGGAGAGCTTACTATTGGCTTCTACGCTGATGCCTATACTGTAAACTGGGCATTAATTGATGCTGTTGCCTTAGGATTCCTAGGTGAAGGAACCGGAGCGAAGCGGTGAGGTAAAAGGCGAAGGGGCAATAAGCTGGCGAATGCTGTCGTAAGAACCGTAGTTAACGGAGTGAAATATGCGGCAGTGACCAATGCATCAGGTGAATTCACTTTATCAGATATGCCGCAAGGAACAGGTTATGCGATTGAAGCGAGCAAAGCAGGTTATCAATCAAATACAGCAGCTGGGATCGTTGTGACCGATAAACAGACTACATCGGGAGTGACGATAGTTCTGGCAGAAGAGGTTGAGCCAGAGCCAACACCAACGACGCCGGCTCCGCCAGTGACGCCACAACCTACGCCAACAACGCAGGTTGTAAAGGTGGATTTGAAGCAGGGAGCGATGAACGATAAAGATCACACGATCACGGTTAACGCGCTGCCGACAGCGGGAGCTACTGGTATTGTAGCCAATATTGAAGCAAACAGATTGCCGATCTAGCCAAAGAGGACCTGCAATCCATTATCTTCAATACGGGTATTACAACGATTTCGCTAGCACCTAATCTATTTAAGGAGTATATAAGCCCAGCATAAACACGACGCTGTTTGATTTTGAAGGAAACGCGCTGCCCTCCATGTTTGCGTACAAATATAACAATTAACGTAAACGAAAGAACTGGGATGTCGGAGTAAAAACCGATAATCCGGTTCTTTTTTTGAAAGAATAGAAATGTTGTGCAATAAAGTGGTTGTAAAAACATAACATACATTTCGATTTTACGGGTTGAATTGAATGGAATGTCCACGTATGGTGAAGAGGAAGAAAATGATTTTTAAGCAGCAGCCCAAATGACATCCAGCAGAGGTGCAAAGCAATATGCCTAAAATTAATTTATTTACTAAAATCGTCGCTTTAATCATTATTATGCTGGTTCCGATTATGCTGCTCTATTTCTACTCTAATAAGACCAGCACCGACATTCTTGGCGAGGAGCTTAACAAGTCGAACACGAATCAGCTCCTATTCTTTCAGAATCAAGTCAATACAAGCATCGATTCGATGGCCCTTTGGCCTGATTTATTGATACAGGACCCAGATATTTCGTCGCTTCGCGATATTTTTACGGAAATGCCGGAGCTGAGTCTGGGCATGATTACTTTGATCAAACGAATTCAAACGAAGCTGGCCATTCAGCAAAATTCATCGAAATGGCGAAGCAGCCTTCATATCTATTCACCGATTCTCCATAGAGATATTTCGGATAATGACGTTGTGCTTTATGATGACGCCGATTTGAAAAAAAGATTAAAGCCTGGCTGGCAAGTGAAGGCCGCTGAAAATAATGAATTTGTTTTCTCGCGTTATGCGGTAACACCGTATTCCAGTTACTTGGACCCAAGCAGCTCGAACCTGGTCATTGAGGTGCAGTTCGACAGCTCGAACATTAAAGATATGCTGGACAAGTTCAAGAGCGATGGCCGCCGAGAGCCATTTTATTATTTGGAAGGCGTCGGCGTTATTTATAATCGCTCGGCAGATAAGGAACTGACGAACAACGTGATCCATTTGTTGAAGCAAAAGCCGCTTCAGGACTTGGAAAGCCGTACGATTGATTTGGGCGGGGAAAAATATTTGGTCAATATCGTGAAGTCAGAAACGATTGGTTGGCATTTGATCGATTATATTCCGATTTCCGAAATCATTCGGCCTATTCAAAAAACTAATCAATTATTTTATGTATCTTTGGCAGGCTTATTGCTGTTATGCTGCATCGCTGCTTATCTTTTATATGCGCAGGTACAGGTTCCTATTAAGCATCTCATCGTTGGGTTTCAGAAGCTGAAAAATGGTGATTATTCGGTTCGAATGAAGCCGCGCGGCAGGAGCGAGTTTGGTTTTCTTTATACGCGCTTCAACTTAATGGTCGCTCAAATTCAAGAGCTGTTCGAAACGGTATATTTGGAAAAAATTCATGTGCGGGAAGCACGTTTAAAACAGCTGCAATCACAAATTAATCCGCATTTCTTCTATAATTGCTTCTCGTTCATCTCGAGTATGGCCAAGCTTGAAAAGAATGAAGCAGTCGTTGCCATGTCGCATCATTTGTCCAACTATTACCGTTATACGACAAGGCAGGAACGCGATCTTGTTGCGATGTCAGAGGAAATTAATTTTGTGACCAGCTATTTGGAAATTCAAAAAATGCGCATGCCGCGACTGCAGTTTTCGATCAGCTTGCCTGCGGATATGCGCCATCTTGAAATACCGCCGCTGATGCTGCAGCCGCTCGTTGAGAATGCAGTTATTCATGGTATTGAGGCATGGACGGATGCATCTATTATTCAAATAACGGGAGAGTGGCATGAAGAAGGAGCACGGCTTGTCGTAGAGGATGACGGCAAGGGGATGAGCATGGAGGATATTCTTATTCTTCAGCACAAAATGCAAAATCAAATGGATGAGCAAATGGGCTGCGGGCTATGGAATGTTCATCAGCGCATGCACTTAAGATTTCGCGGATCAGCAGGAGTCAGCTTCTCATCCTCAAATCTTGGAGGTCTAAAAGTCACGATTACTTGGTCACCAAGCTAGATAAAAAAAAGGGGTTTTCAAATGATTGAAATTTTATTGATTGATGATGAGTCGTATGTTACAGGAAGCTTGGAGAAGACCATTCCCTGGCTTTCGATTGGCGTGAAAAGCGTGTATCAAGCGACATCTGCCTTTGAAGCGTTGGAGCTTCTTGAAGAAAACTCGATAGATATTGTCGTTACCGATATTGCGATGCCGGAAATGAATGGGCTTGAGCTTGTTCAAGAGATCAGCCAGCGCTGGCCTAATATCAAATGCATTTTGCTTACAGGGCATTCTGATTTTCAATACGCCAAAAAGGCCGTTCAGCTTCAAGCATTTGATTATATATTAAAGCCGGTAAATGACGATGAATTTGTGAAAACGATATCGGGAGCAATCGAAGCGCTAAAGGATGAATGGGAACAGGCTGAGAAATATCAGCAGCTGCTGTATGATCGCAAATCTGATTTCAAGGTGCTGCGCGCCAATTTTATGGTCGACTTGGTATTAGGCAGACAGCTTTCGCCAAAGACGATTAAAGAGAAGCTGACGCAATACGAAATTTCTCTTGAGATAGAACGTCCAACCGTCATGATGCTCGTCCAACTGGGCAAACAATTTTCGCATCTGGATTATAGCTCTTCCTCACTTATGGAGTTTGCCGTAGGGAATATAGCGGAGGAGTCGTTTGCTCAGCATTTCCATGTATGGCATTGCAAAGCGCCACATGAATATTTGCTTATTATGGCGCAGCCTAAAACGGAAGCAGGCGAGAAGTCAGAATATAGTGTGGAAAGCCGCAATTTACGTAAAACGATACTTGCCGAAGCAACCAAGAAGCTTCGTACAAATGTGAGCAACTATCTCAAAGGAGATATCTCCATTGTCGTTACGGATTGGTTCGAGTTTCCAAGTGCGATTACGACTGCGTATCGTTCAGGTCTAGGGGCGATGTTCATGATTGCAAATGAAGAACAGCACTCTATTCATTATTTGGAGGATCGCTCGGGCAAGGACAACACTTTTGTTAAATCGATGGAAAGCTTATATAAGCCGCCTACGATGATAACCTTGCTGGAGTCGAAGCGCTGGGATGCGGTAGAGCAGAAAATTAAAGATGTTTTTGCCGATTTGAAAAATACAAGATTCTCAAGAGAGCATCTATACGAGGTATACTTAGCGCTTACCAATGCTTTTATGTATATTACGCATAGACAGGGCCAATACGTATCCCAAATCAATGAGCTGGGTATTGATTTTATTTTGGATCAAACGGTTGTACTATCGCCTGATCGGCTGGAAGATTGGTCAATTGGTGTATTGCATAAGCTGCAAAGCGTGCTCTCAGTGAAAGAGGAGAGCTCCAAAAGCTTTATCGTTAAGCAGGTGCAGGAAATTGTTGCGAACAACCTTAGCTTAGATACGACTGTAAAAACGATTGCTGATCGCGTGTTTCTTCATCCGGTCTATCTCTCGAAAGTATTTAAAGCGGAAACGGGAGAAAGCTTAAGTGAATGGATCATCGGAATGAAGATGGAGCGGGCGCTTTATTTGCTGAAAAATACGAACAAAAAAATATATGAAATAACGAGTGAGCTTGGTTATCAGAATCCGCAATATTTTAGCAAAACGTTCAAAAAATATTATGGTATGACACCTCAGGAGTTTCGCGAACAGTAAAGTGGTTGTAAAAGGTGCTGATATGTTCGCTTTGTGTCATAGGCTGAAATTGCCCCTAAGCCTATAATTAAGCATGTAGAACATAATCATGAGGGGGATTACAATGAATATGAAAACAAAGAAACGGTTCACGTTCATGCTTTGTATGCTTCTAATCGTATCAGCCATCATTGGCTGCTCGAACAGCGGCAACAAGGCAGAGCCGTCAAATAAGCCAAGCGACAACACTACCGCGGGCAATGAGGAAAACCCTTACAAAGAGAAATACGATCCGCCGGTTACGATTTCCACTGTATGGGGAGTCGACCCTGCGCTAACCTTCCGTGAGGGAGAAACGATTGAAAACAACGTGGCAACAAAATGGGCGCTCGATACGCTTGGTATTAAAGTAGATTCCCTTTGGTCTGTGACAGATACAAATGGAGCATTTGCAACAAAAATGCGCCTTGCGATGTCTTCAGGGCAAAAAATGCCGGATGTTGCTGTCGTTGGCGACAAGCTGCTGGCACAAGATCTAATTGACTCCGGCATGTTCCAAGACGCAGGCGAGCTGTTCGATAAATATGCCGGCGAGAAATGGAAAGCGGCAATGAATCTTGATACCAGCGTATGGAATGCTTACATGCGTGATGGAAAACGAATCGGTATCCCTTTACTTGATTATGCTTACAACAACGACTATGTGCTCTGGATTCGTCAAGACTGGATGGATAAGCTTAATTTGAAAGCTCCAAAAACGATTGCTGAGCTGGAAACGGTAATGGAAGCTTTTAAAAACAATAATCCACAAGGATTGTCGCCAGAAAAAGTTGTTCCACTAAGCGTTGGCTTTAAAACGTCGATGAACACTTGGATGGGTGATCCATCATGGGTATTTGGCGCATATGGCACACTTCCTGCACAATGGAATGTGGCAGCGGATGGAACTTTGGAATACGGTTCTACGAACGCAGGAATGAAGCAAGGCCTAATTAAGCTTAAAGAATGGCGCGACAAAGGTTATATTCCGAAAGAAGCAGCACTGTGGGATGAGAATAAAACGTCTGAACCAGCTGTAGCTGGAACAGCAGGCATTATCCCTGGACCTTACTGGATGAGCGGCTGGCCGCTGCTGGATACAGCAAAAAATGCTGAAGGCGCAGTATGGAAGCCTTATGCGATTCCAACTGGTGAAGACGGTAAAGCAATGCGTCACGGCACTTCCTTTGTAAATGGCGTTATTCTGATCAATAAAGATATGAAAAATCCAGAAGCTTTCTTCACTTACGAGAACTATCTATTCGACAACCTAGCTGACCCGCAAGAAGGAAGCCCGTTCGAGCTAGGCGCTTTTGAAGGTTATGATTACGCTCTTGATGCTAGCGGCAAACCGCTGTACTTGGATGATGTTCCAGGCGGTGCCATTACGGCTCCACTACGTTATTTCATTGTACGCGACGGTGCGCGTATGCCTGATGCACAGTTTAAAGCATTGCTTAACCTAGCTGAAGGTAAAGAAGCAAAAACTTATCGCGAGAAGGAAGTTGTTGCACAGTACGGACCGGAAACGGCACTTGCGGCAACTGTCGTTATGGAGCAAGATGCGATTTCCAAGAAAGATATGTTTGTAGGACCTCCTACCAAAACAATGAAATCACGCATGGACTATTTGAAAAAAATTGAAGCTCAAACGTTTAACGAAATCATTTATGGCGCTAAACCGGCTGAAGCTTTCGATGAATTCGTGAAAAGCTGGAAGTCATCCGGCGGCGACGATATGACGAAAGAAGTTAATGAGTGGTATGCTAGTTTAACGAAATAAGCTTGACGAAATGCGGTCCCTGAGGGGCCGCATTTTTTTGTGTTATGCAGCAAGCTAAATTCACATGTTGGATCGCAAAAGTGGTTGCATTTGTGCCATGAATGTTGGGTTTGTTAGCTACTTCAATTTTTCCGTCGCTGATATAATTTTTATATAAGGAACGCGATGCATACGTGCCGTGAAAGGCTGATTGCGTTCTGCATTTCATCCAGCGGGAGGAACAAAACATGTCTCAGCAGCAAACAATTCAACAAGATGACATTTCGGTATCTGTTGTCAAATCAAAAGGAAAACCGCTGTTTTATTACCTCATAAAGCAATGGCCATTCCATCTTATGGTGCTTCCATCCCTCGTCTTTCTAATCATCTTCGCATACTTGCCAATGGGTGGACTTGTAATGGCTTTTCAGGATTATAAACCATGGCTAGGCCTGACAGGCTCGGAATGGGTTGGACTGGATCAGTTCCGCTATTTGTTCGAGAGGCAAGACAGCTTGCAGGTGATCTGGAACACGCTAATCATCGCTATTTTCAAAATGGTACTGAATCTATTTGCTCCATTCGTATTCGCTATTCTTTTAAATGAAATTAGAAAACAGCTTGTCAAACGTTTTGTACAGACGTTAGTCTATCTGCCGCATTTTTTATCTTGGGTTATCTTGGGCGGTATTCTTACAGATCTTCTATCGACGGAAGGCGGGCTGGTGAACCGTCTCCTAATAGGAATATTCGGAATTGAGCCGATCTTCTTCCTAGGCGATGGCGACTGGTTCCGCTTCACCGTTATCCTCTCTGATGTGTGGAAAGAGTTTGGTTTTGGTACCGTTGTATTCCTTGCAGCGCTTGCCAACGTAAACCCATCGCTTTATGAGGCGGCAGAGGTGGATGGCGCAAGCCGCTGGAAGCAGACGCTTCATATTACGGTTCCGTCGATGATTCCGATTGCTATTGTAGTCGGTACACTGGCGCTCGGAAACGTGCTGAATGCGGGCTTCGATCAAATTTTCAACCTTTATAATTCCTTGGTTTACGCGAAGGGCGATATTATTGATACGTTTGTATACCGCACAGCTATTTTAAGCGGCGAAATGGGCTTTGGTACGGCAATCGGATTGTTTAAATCGGTGATCAGCTTTGTCTTAGTCGTTATCTCCTATCGCCTTGCTTACAAACTAGCCAATTACAGAATTTTTTAAAAAATATAAGCAAGATCGCGAAACGAGTTAGCCGTCTGAGGACGCGATGGCCGTTTACGCTAGCCAAAGGAGGACCTGCCGAATGTATCATAAATCACCATCCTATCGCGTTTTCAACACGTTTAATACGATCCTATTGATCGTTCTTGCCCTGCTATGTGTGATTCCGCTGCTACATGTGCTTGCCGTTTCGCTAAGTGCAAAGGCGGCAGCGGATGCCAATATCGTCGGTCTATGGCCGGTCGATTTTACGTTGGATGCTTACCGAAAAACGACAAGCAATCCAATCTTTCTAAACTCGATGTGGATCGCCGTTCAGAGGACGGTAATCGGTACGCTGTTGACTTTATTGTTAGCTTTCTTGGCTGCTTATCCGCTATCCAAAGAAAACACCGCATTCCGCGGGAGAAATATTTATGCATGGCTGTTCGTATTCACGATGCTCTTTAATGGGGGACTTGTCCCGTTTTATATGGTCATTCAAAAGATTGGCCTTATGGACAACTTTTGGGTGCTCGTGCTTCCAGGAGCGGTTAATGTCTTCTTAACCATCCTCATGCTCAACTTTTTCCGCGGAGTACCCAAGGAGCTGGAGGAAGCAGCGCTTATTGATGGAGCAGGACATTTCCGTACATTGTTCAGCATCTATCTACCCGTTTCTTTACCGGCCATTGCAACGCTCGCTTTGTTCAGCATGGTCTTTCATTGGAATTCATGGTTTGACGGCTTGCTTTATATCGGAGATCCAAAGCGTTATCCGCTGGCCACATTCCTTCAAACGGTCATCATCCAGCGCGATATGAGCTCGATGAGCATGAACCCAGCTGATTTAGCGCTAATCTCACAAAAAACAGTAAAATCAGCCCAAATCTTCATCGGCGCTCTCCCGATACTTATCGTATATCCATTCCTCCAAAAGTTTTTTGTTAAAGGCCTGGTAATGGGTTCGGTCAAAGAGTAATCGAGTAAACGCAGCACTCACTCATATCCAACGAATAAACAGGGGCTGTTCCAAACGTAGATTTATCTACGCTAGGAACAGCCCCTTCTGTATTTCTGTGTTTTATGGATGAAGTTTAGGCAGAGCGACGCGATTGCCAACTCTAACGAACCCAGCAGCTCTTATTGAAACGTTTCGTACTCGATTAACAATCTAACGAACCCCAGAATCGTTATTTCGGGAAAAGCAACACATATCACCCCAAATAACATGAGATAACGTCACTAGGATTCGTTAGAACTTTAGCAAAGTAGTTTTCAGCAAAATAAGCATCATACAGTTCCTTATAGAAGTAATCAGCGAATTATGCACCCAAAGTAAAGCGTGTCCCAAAGGGACGAAAGCATTCCAACACAAATGGATCAAACGAGCGCATGGTTAGCATTAACGTTAGTCCAATCGCGGGTGTCCAGAGGGCGCAGCCCTTGGGGCCCTCCCTTGGAAGGGAGGGTTTGGGTGGGTTCGAAACGCCCTTGAAGGTTGGTTAACAAGTAATCAGCGGGTTTAGCACCCAAAGTAAAGCGTGTCCCAAAGGGACGAAAGCGTTCCAACGCAAACGCAGCAAAAGAGCGCATGGTTAGCATTAACGTTAGTCCAATTGCGGGTGTCCAGAGGGCGCAGCCCTTGGGGCCCTCCCTTGGAAGGGAGGGGTTGGGTGGGTTCGAAACGCTTTAGAAGGTTTGGTAGTAATCCTTTAAGTGTTTGTCCTTTGAAGGTCCGGAAAAAGCCTTTGAAGGTCTGGTAGTAATCCTTTAAGGTTTGGATAAGCCTTTGAAGGTTTGGTAGAAGCCTCTAAAGGTTTGGTTCCTCCCTCTAATGGTTTGGTTGTCTCAAAGAACTTCTCTTCTTCGAACGCACAGCTTCAACTAGCTCATGAATGAGATAGGCTGCATATATCGTGATAAACGCCATAATGAAGTAACCGTATCGTTCAAATGTAATAAATGGCAGCGAAGTAAATATGAAATATAAAATGGTTATTATCAATATAGATAGTTCTTTGCGTTTGCTTTTAAAAATAACGGTCATGAGCAATCCAATTACTCCGAGCAATAGCAGCACGTAGTGGTAAACGCCCACGATGGGTTTCGAAATATGAAGTACGGGCTTCCAATAATAAGGTACTTTGACCATATCGACTACCCGATCAACGGTGTAATGTTTAATATAACGATTGCGATCCGTTTCAAATCCATAATTTCTAATTTTTTTGGCAAGCTCAGCTTGAATTTCATTGGATTCGATGGCATCTTTCGCCTCGCCTAACCGCGTAAAATCCTCTTTGAATTTCTCTTCTGCACCAGCAGGATATCTCCAATCGATCATAGCTCCTAATACAGATGGATTGCCGGACGAGAGCGTGAGCGGAATAAACTTATCAAATACGATAGCATTTCTTATCCACCAAGGGGAAATGCAAATTAATATTACAGCAGATACTACAATCGCAGGTTTAATAATCTCTTTTATTTTATATCCTCTAACTAGCATGTAGATTAAAAATACGACCGGAAGGAGTGCAAAGTTTGGCCTTGCATATATCCCGATACTTAAACATACTGCTGCAATGGCGAACCAACTCAACTTCTTTTTATCTACAGCTACAATTCCGGTATAAATAAACAGCCATAAAAATAACTGCCCAAAGGCCTCCGTTAAAATCAAATTTGCTGCCATATAGTTAGGTGCATATAGCGCGAACAGTAGGATTGCTATGACACCAATTCGTTCATGGAAAAATCGTCGACAAACTTGATAAAGAAGAATCATCGTTCCTGCCATCATTAAAACTTGAAGAATGCGGAATGCGGTAATTCCGTTCCAATATCCAAATATCTTCATACAAAATGCCAACACCATCGTAAGGGCAGGCATAATAAATACAGTCGAATCTTCTACTTTGTGATAAGTAAATGTACCTTCATTAAGCAATGTCTCGGCACTTCGTATATATTTTACATCATCGTTATTATATTCTTCGAAATTGCCTAAATACATATCGCTGCCTTGCTGAAACGTTATGAATGTTCCTATTGCAATGAAAAACACAACAACAGCTGCTAAAATAATACGGTATAAAAGTGCTTCATTGCCTACTTTTTGAAAAATTTTCATTTCATTGCCCCGCTTTTCATGATTTATAACACTTATAAATAATAATGTGACCTCAAGCTTTGTGTCTAATGGGTCTATTTGGGTTAAACGAGTTCTTTCAAGTTACAACCATTCCTATCATTCCTAGTTTTTATTCTGCTGCTCACCTTTCGCTTATATTAACTCCATTATAACGTGTATCATATGAAAAATGTTCCAATCCGTTGGAAGAAAAATGGATTTAGTATATTTGCTGTCTATAAACGTTCGTACAGTTGCACTTGTTCATCCTGTCATAAAGTAAGCTGAGGTGAACTTTTGTGTATAAGAAAAAGTATGCAAGTCGCAATATAAGAGGAAAACTGCGGGTCTGCAAATACTTATGTGCGAATAAAAAATTGAAGCGGTATGTACCGAATACGGTATCATTCAGCCGTGAGCACTTGCAGATGATGCTAAACCGTCATGACACCGTTTATGTCAAGCCAGATATTGGCTCGCTCGGTTTGGGCATATTTAAGCTGAAACGGGTGAATTCGGGTTATGAGCTTTATTCAATCGTTAAGAAAAAACAAATAAAAAATTTTTATAATTCCGTTTCCGAAGCTTATTCGCAAATAATGAAAATGAAATCGAGTAAGCTCATTATTCAAAAAGGAATATCATTGGATCGCGTGGATGGATGTCCCTACGATATTCGAGCGATGGTTCAGCGGAAGCCGGAAGGTAAGTGGGTTTGTACGGGTTTAATGGTAAAGGTAGGAGCTCGCCATAAAATCGTAACGAACTATTATCAAGGCGGAGCAATCTATTCGATGAAAAAACTTGGAGAAAGGCAAGGACTTTCTATTGAAGCAACGGATAAGCGGATCAGCAGACTAAGCAAGGTGGCCCTGCGAATATCACGGACATTAAGTAAAAAACGATCGGGTATGCACGAGCTTGGCATCGACTTTGCATATGATCAGAAGCAGCAGTTATGGGTTCTTGAGGTGAATTCCAATCATCCGCAATTTCATCCCCTTAAAAAACTTGATCCTTCAGCCTATAAAAAAATGAAACATTTTGCTGCCAGCTACGGAAGGCGCGATGCAAAATGAAAAAAAATGTAAAGCAGATCGAGACGATTTCTCGATCTGCTTTTTTTATACTTATTAATGATTGCGCTTACTCCAATGATTGAAAAGTATCATTTTTAGTTGTTCAGATAGCTATTAGTGCGTTTATGATCGCGATAGAATACTAGTAGAACAACTAGAGCAAGGGGGATTGAGTAGTGGCGCAACTATCGGTTAATGAAGAACTATTAAAAAAACCAAAACCTAAAACTAAAAATGCGTTTCTGCGTTTCGCAAAACAATGGGACATTCAAATGATGGTATTGCCGGCATTGTTACTAATCATCGTGTTTAGTTACATCCCAATGTACGGTATATTGATGGCATTTCAAGACTACAGCATCTTCAAAGGTTTTATGGCAAGCGAATGGGTTGGATTAAAACATTTTGACATGTTCTTCAGCTCCCCGGAGTTTTTCAAGGTCATGCGAAATACGGTTATTATCAGCTTGTTGAAATTTTTCATTGGATTCCCGGCACCGATTTTGCTGGCGCTTATGCTTAACGAAGTGAAAAACCTAATGTTTAAGCGGCTGGTTCAAACGGTAAGTTACCTGCCTCACTTTATGTCATGGGTAATCGTTGCGGGGCTGATTATGTCGATGCTGTCCACGGACAATGGAAGCATTAACATCGTACTTGAGAAAATGAACTTTATCGATGAACCGATCAACTTTCTATCACTTCCAGAATTATTCTGGTCCATCCTCGTTTCGACTGGGGTATGGAAGGAAATTGGATTTGGCTCCATCGTCTATCTAGCAGCAATAGCAAGTATTGATCCAAGCATGTATGAAGCAGCATCTATGGATGGTGCGAGTAAATTCAAACAAATCTTTTTGATCACATTGCCTTCGATCATGCCAGTTGTCCTTATCTTCATGATTCTGGCGATTGGTAATCTACTCAATGCAGGTTTCGAAGACATTCTATTGCTTGCTGTAAACCCTGTACTCAGGGACGTGTCAGATGTTATCGATACGTACGTTTATCGAGTCGGGATACAAAGCTCTAGATACTCATACGCAACAGCGGTTGGATTGTTCAAAGCCGTTATCAGCGTAGGACTTTTGACAATGGCGAACTTTCTGGCACGCAGGGCCGGCAGCAGCTTGTGGTAAACTATACAATTAGCCCGGAAAGGCGGATGATGCAGTGATCAGGCTCAGTTTTGGAGACCGCGTGATGACGGTGACCATCTACATCTTACTAACGTTATTAGCTTTTATGACCTTTTATCCATTCTGGAATGCACTTGTCATATCCTTCAACAGCGGAATAGACACCTCCATGGGGGGCGTAACCTTTTGGCCGCGTGATTGGACTTTAGAAAACTATGGTATCGTATTCAAGGATGAACGATTGGTAACTGCGTTTCTGGTTTCGATCAGTCGGACGGTTGTCGGTACAATCGCATCCATATTTATAACGGCATTATTCGCCTATGGCCTCTCGAAGAAAGAATTGATGGGCCGCAAGTTTTACATGATCTTGTGTATCATTACGATGTACTTCAGTGGTGGACTTATTCCTTCTTTCTTGCTCATTCGTGAGCTTCACCTCATGAATACATTCTGGGTATTCATTATTCCAACACTAGTCAGCGTTTGGAACATGATCATCTTCCGAACATTCTTCCAAGGCTTGCCTGCAGGGCTTGAGGAATCGGCGAAAATCGATGGAAGCGGCAACTGGGGTATCTTCTTCCGCATTGTTGTTCCGCTCTCTGGTCCCGTTATTGCAACGTTGTCGCTTTTCACGGCTGTTTTTCATTGGAATGATTGGTTTGGTCCAAGTATCTACATCACCAATGAGAAGCTGCTTCCTATACAAACGATGCTTAAGCAGATTTTGAACTCTAATATCGTATCGGATCAAATGTCACAGCTAGATTCTGCTGCGCAAGGGCAGTTAGCCAAAATGAGAACGGTAACGAGCAAATCGTTGTCTATGGCAACGATGATGGTTGCCACGATTCCTATCATTATGGTGTATCCATTCGTCCAGAAATATTTTGTTAAAGGTGTTCTTGTTGGATCATTGAAAGAGTAGCAGGCAGTTTAAGACATGTGGTTTAGAGCGAAAGCTTTGAACATATAAAAATGAGCTTGAAAGGGGATAATAAACAGATGAAAAAAAGAAAACTACTCGTCCCAATCGTCTCTGCATTTATGGCCGTTTCTTTAATGGCAGGCTGTAGCGGTAATTCCGGTAAAACAGAAAACGGAGAAACAGGAAGCAAGCCGGAGGAAAATAGCGGCAATAAGCCGGCATCGGTTTATGAACTTGGCAAGGAGCAGCTTGATTTCACCCTTTATGGCCATTATGACTGGTACACTATGCCAGCATGGGGCGGCGACATTACGAGTACTTGGATTAGAGATACAAAGAAAGTAAACGTAAAACCAATCCACTCCGGTGGTGCGGCTCCACAAAAGCTGAATACGATGATCGCGACTGGCGAGCTTCCTGATGCGATCTGGCTAGAGCGCGTTGATGTTGAGAAATTGCGCACAGCTGATCTGCTTGTTCCATTCGACGACTATCTTGATAAATATCCGAACTTGAAAAAATGGTTGGGCGATGAAGGCATCAACATGCTTCGTTCAGAAGATGGCAAGCTTTATCAATTCCCTAACTGGTATACAAAACAACCTAACGGCAACTCTGGTTATGTTGTAAACAAAAAGATCTACACAGAGCTTGGTTCACCTAAGCTTGAAACAACAGACGATCTGTACAGCTACTTGAAGCTGGTTAAAGAAAAATATCCGAATGTTGTTCCTTACGAGCCGCATTTAGCAAAAGATGGACAAGGACTTGACGTATTGTACTCTGCATTCAAAGAAAACGATCAGAAGTTCCCAGGTATGCGTGCTGTACCTAACGGCGACAAGCTGACTTCGATCTTCCTTGACCCTGAGTACCGTGAAGCAATGCAATACACTTCCAAGCTGTTCCGTGAAAAATTGATTACGCAAGATGCAATGACACAAACGGTTGACCAAATTACTGAAAAAGTAATGACTGGCCGTGTAGCAGTATTTGCATCAGCAAGCCCAACTGAAATTGCAATGCAAGCACATGCTGAGCTTACGAAAAACGATCCAGAAGCTGGATATTTCATGATCTGGCCGATTCACAAAGAAGGCGTTGACAAAAACAAAGTATTCCCTGGTACGTATGGTATGTTAGGCTGGAACGTAACGGTTATTACGAAAAGCGCTAAAAACCCAGAAGCAATCTTCGCTTTCTATGACTGGTTGACTGGTCCTGAAGGACAAAGCGCTTTGATGTGGGGACCTCCAGGAATCTATTGGGATGGCGTAGAAGCTGACGGCGAAACTCCGAAGTTCACAGAAAAATACACTTCTGATGCAGGCGGTCTTGGTAAGCTTCAAGCGATTACAACGAACCTTAACTGGGTTGGTAACACAGTATTCCTAGATACTACAAAAGCTAAATTTGAAGAGTCGTTGCCAGTTGAGCAACAAAACTGGTCTACTCGTTACCAACGTGAAATTACGTGGAAAACGCAATCCAATGCAACAGAATTCATTAACATCGATCCACAACCGGATACAGAAGAAGGTATCATCCGTCAACGTATTGAGGACTTGTTCCTAGAAGTTAGAGCAAAAGCATTGTTCGCGAAAAATGATGCTGAAGTACTAGCTGTTCTTGATAAAGGCGAAAAAGATGCTCAAGCTGCTGGTTATGATAAATTGCTGGCATTCAAAACAGAAAAATGGCAAGCGAACCTTGCAAAAATGAAAGCTGAATAAGCCATAGCTTTTCTTAAAAACGACGGGTATACTAAGTTATTTAGTGTACCCGAGTTTTTTCGTTTTAATAGAACGATGAGATGTTCGATGTACGTAAAGCCTTTGCCTAATTGGAGCTGATAACATCATGTATAAAGTATTGCTGGCGGACGACGAAAAGCTAGATTTGGAAGGTATGCGTGCCTTTATTCCTTGGACAGATCTCGGTATGGAAATCGTAGCGGGTGTGATGAACGGATTTGATGCTTGTAAAGTGCTGGATACGGAAAAAATAGATATTCTTGTAACAGATGTTCGTATGCCTAATATGACGGGGCTTGAGCTGGCTAGACGCGCGCTCGAGATGTCGAAGGATATTAAAATTATTTTCGTAAGCGGATATCAAGATTTTAGCTATGTTAAGCAGGCATTGTCGCTTAATGCTGTCAATTATGTTTTAAAGCCGATGGATGATCAGGAGCTGATTGATTCTCTGCTTAAGGTTCGAGATGTCTTGGACCATGAGCAAGAGCGGCAAAATACATATGGCCAAATGGTTCCGATCGTAAAAAATGAATATATGCTGCAATTGCTTGAAGGAACGAGCGATGACAAAACCATTGAGGTATTAAGTCAAGAATATGAGATGAATCGATTCTTCTATCCTGGCTTAGTAGCCGTAATTGAAGTGGATGATTTGTCTTGGAAACTGAACGATGAGACGCGGGCAGAGCAGGATGAGATTCAGCAAGTGGTATCGATCTGTAAGGAGTTTGGCATTTCGCATATTTGTAAAATTAGCAAATTCCGGGTCGCGATTCTCATTGAGCAATCGGATAAAGATGTTTTGCCACTAAAGATCGTTAATAGAGTCAACGAACAGCATACCTTCTCCATTACCGCAGGCGTTGGTGAATTATGTGATTCAATCAACGAATTCTCGGCCTCCTATCGTCAGGCAGTTGAAGCTTTGGATTTGAAAATGTTTTATGGAAAAGGAAAGGTCATTGGTCACGGTGAGGTAAGGCCGGCAGAGAAAGAGGATGTTAAGCATCTCGATGCGAAGCTGGAAGCATTGTTTGTTGCAATGTCGGGTTATGAGCTCGTTCGCATTCATGATGAGCTGGATGACTTATTTCAGGTTGCCAAAAACTTAAAGTCAAAGTTTACGCTGCGCAACTATGCGCTTTATATCGTAATGAAGCTTGATAATTATTTGCAAAGAACGAATGAAAATGTCTTTCAGCTGCTTGGCATGGAGCTGAATAATTACGATATCATTATGCAGTTTGAGACGATCAACGATATTCATGTGTGGCTGAGACGCAGGGTTTACGAAATATCCGAAACTTTGCAGGCAAACAAGCACAAAAAAAATTGGAAGCTTATTAAACAAATGATTGATTATATGAAAGAACGTACACATGATAACATTACATTACGTGATTTGGCGGAGCAATTTTCATTATCGCCGAACTACCTTGGCCTTATTTTTAAAGAGGAGACAGGTAAAAACTTCAGCGAATATTTTATTCAGCTGCGCATGGAGAAATCGTGCGAGCTGCTCAAAACAACAAACATGAAAATTTATGAGATAGCAGATCAAGTAGGCTATCGTCACTTGCCATATTTCAGCAAACAATTTAAAGAAATGTACGGTATGACGCCGTTGGAGTTTAGACGAAAATGACCAAACATAAGAAGGAGCATCGTTATATTCCGTTTGGGATTAAAATTATGCTCACCTACAGCTTGTTTATCATGGTGCCGGTGATCCTAATTGGCTATGCAGCGAATGTTATTTTTACAAGCTCCATTCAAGAGCGAACCCGCGAGATTAATCTTGGTACGCTGGCTCAGATGAAGGACAATATTATGTACAAAATGGAGGATGTGTCACGTATATCCGGCATGCTTTATTTTGACAGTAATCTTGCATCCTATTTGCGTCATTATGAAGAAGGCTGGGTTAGCTACGAAGCCACGACGAAGCAGCTCCTTCCAAAAATGCAAACAACGGTGGAGGCAGCAAGCAATAAAATGCGCCTTGCAGTCTATCTACATAACAATACATTGCCGGAAATTTATCACAATTATAATAATACCGATCCGCTGAACGCGGAGGGTCCATTATTTGATTTGTACCATATTTCTAGAATTAAGGACAGGGCATGGTATATAGATTACCCCGTGGAGCGGTATGGCGAGACTATGCAGTGGAAGCAGGTCGAAGGGGATACGAAATTCGGGCATATTTCCTTGCTCAGAAGACTTGTTAATATGAATGATCCCATTACGCTTGAGGAAATTGGTTTCGTTCGTATTAGCCTGAGACTTACCGATCTGCTCGAGAGCGTTGATTCTGAGAAAATTGGTAAAGGAACGAAAATTTTTGCACTCAACGAGAATGGAAGAATTATGTTCTCCTCCGGTGATACCCATTTTAAAATTGGTGAATCGCTGAGTGAAGCGGAAATGGCGAACTATTGGGCCGTAGAGGAAAAGATTCCACAGCTGAATTGGAAGCTGCTCGCACTCGTTCCAACCGATATTATGGAGAAGGCTACTGACAAGGTAAAGCTTTGGACCTTCTTAATTTGCTTGGCTTGCTTTGTTGTATTTTCACTTGCTGGCTTGTATATTTCTCGCTTTTATTCTCGTAAGGTTATCAAAATCGTTCGTGTGCTGGATGCCTTTCAAGAAGGGAATTTTAAGAAAAAGATTCATTTTAAAGGGAAGGATGAATTTACGCGCATTTCCTTCGCTTTAAACGATATGGGTCATAATATTGACGGATTAATTCAAGAAGTCTATATGACAAATATGAAGAAAAAGGAAGCGGAGCTGGAATCGCTGCAAGCGCAAATCAATCCGCATTTCTTATATAACACATTGTCTTCGATCAGTAGATTGGCTAAGTTTGGACAGGTAGATAAGCTGCAGCGAATGGTGCTTGATTTAGCGAAATTTTACCGCTTATCTCTGAATGAAGGTAGAACCGTTATTCCGATTCGGAATGAGCTGGAGCAGATTAATGCATATATCAATATTCAGAAGACGAAATTCGAAGACGGTATGCAAATCTGGTTTGACATTGATCCTGATATTTTAAGATTTACGACCGTAAAGCTTATTTTACAGCCCTTTATCGAAAATGCGCTTGAGCATGCTTGGTATGGAGCACAGATTAACATTCGAATCGTAGGCAAGATGGAGGGAGATTTAATAACCTTCCAAGTCATTGATGACGGCGTTGGCATTAATCCTGAGATTTTACGCCAAATGTCCGATCCTATTGAGAGAGTGAATGTGGGCTACGGGGTTCGGAATGTGGACGAGCGGATCAAGCTTCATTTTGGAGCGGAATACGGCGTGCGGATCGTGAGCAAAAGAGGAATGGGCACATCCATTTCGATTACGATTCCAGCTAGAAAAAAAGATATAGAACCAGAACGTCCTATTTAGAATAGGACGTTTTTTTTATGCATTTAGTTTTTTGCCAAGCGGCTAAGGCAGCAGCTCCAAAAATCGTTTGGATGCTGCGGATTGTGGCACACCGCGAAGCGTTGCGATACCAATGCTGCGTGCCGGGATGGGCGGGATCAGCGGAATTTCGACGAGCTCGCCTGAAGCAAGCTCATCAGCAGCATAGTTACGAACGAGGAAGGCCAGCCCAAAGCCACTTCGTGCGAACTTTGCAAGCAGATCCATGCTGCCAAGCTCAAGCTCTGGCGTGAGCTTTGTACCATGCGCTGCGGCATACTCGTCAAGGAACTCTCTTGTGCCCGCCCCTTTTTCTAGAAGCAATAACGGGTACTTGCTAATATCCTCAAGCTCGATGGCGGTATCACCAAGAGATGAATAAGCAGGACCACCGACGAGTATATCCTGCAAGGGCACGCTTAACCGAAAGTCTAGCTGACTGTCTGAAGCAGGCATATGTACGATGCCAAAATCAATTTTTCCTTCCTTTAGAAGCTGGATAGTTTCAGGGGTTGTTCGATTCGTCACACGAATGCGAATCTCTGGATATTCCGTATGAAACTGCTCCAAATACGGCATCAAATAATGCTTGCATAACGTGTCGCTCGCACCGATACTAATTTCACCGCTTTGCAGGTTGTGCATTTCTGCGAGCATTTTTTCCCCTGTCTCAATAAAGCTATACGCTTGCTCGATATATCGAAAGAGGACCTCGCCTTCAGTCGTAAGCTTGACCCCCTTGGCCATACGAAAAAAAAGCTGGCCGCCTAGCTTTGCCTCTAATTGCTTAATCGTATGCGTGACGGCTGGCTGTGTAATATAAAGCTGTTCTGCAGCGCGCGATAAGCTTCCTGTCTTAGCCGTCCAATAAAAGACGCGATACCACTCCATGTTTACGATCATAGCTATAATCCCACCTAATATGAACTATTAGTTATATCAATTATTTTAATGTCACATCATTCATTATAATAAACCTTAAAGGGCAATAACAACATTAGGAGGCGATTGAATTGACGGTAACCGCTATAGTGGGAGCGAATTGGGGAGATGAAGGCAAGGGGAAAATGACAGATGCGTTAGCTGCCAAATCCTCATTTGTCGTACGTTATCAAGGAGGCAGCAATGCTGGGCATACGATTATTAACAGCTACGGTAAATTCGCGATGAATATGCTGCCGTCTGGCGTCTTTTATCCAGAGATTACGAACGTCATTGGCCCAGGCACAGCTCTTGATATTGAAGTGCTGCTGCGGGAGAGGAATGAGCTGATAGCACGAGGAGTACCGGAGCCGCAAATTCGAATATCCGAACGAGCACAGGTTGTACTGCCTATTCACCGCTTATTTGACGAGCTGGAGGAGGAAAGGCTTGGCTCAAACGGCTTCGGATCGACGAAAAGAGGCATTGCTCCATTTTATTCTGATAAATATGCGAAGCTTGGTGTACAAGTTGCGGATCTGTATGATGAGCAGCGATTGCTGCAGCGTTTAGAGCAATCCTTGGCAGCCAAGAATGTACTGCTTGAGCAGTTGTACAACAAAAAGCCGATCAAAGCGGAGGAGCTTCTGACCGTGCTGCTCGAGCAAGCGGAGAAGCTGCGGCCTTTCGTTTGTGATACAACGAAGCTGTTAAATGATGCGTATCGAGCTGGAAAGTCGATATTGCTGGAAGGACAGCTTGGGGCGCTGCGTGATCCGGATCACGGCATCTATCCTTACTCCACATCATCGTCTACGCTGGCGGGCTTTGCGCCAGTAGGCGCGGGTCTTCCTCCTTATGCAATTACGAGAATTATTGCGGTAGTTAAGGCGTATTCCAGCTGTGTTGGAGCCGGACCGTTCGTCAGTGAACTGACAGGTGCGGAGGCTGATGAGCTTCGCCGTTTGGGAGGCGACGCAGGAGAATTTGGCGTGAATACAGGGCGCCCGCGCCGAATGGGGTGGTTTGATGCGGTGGCTACGCGTTATGGCTGCATGCTGCAAGGGGCTACGGAGGTTGCGCTGACCAATCTTGATGTTCTAGGATACTTAGATGAAATTCCAGTATGCATAGGTTATGAATTGGGTGGACAAATCATTAAGGATTCATTCCCAGTGACAGCAGCGCTTGCTTCCGCTAAGCCAGTGCTTAAGCGTTTGCCAGGCTGGAACTGCGATATTTCGCAAGCTACAACTTTTGAGCAGTTGCCTGAAGCAGCCCAGCAATACGTTCAGTTTGTGGAAGAAGCCATTGGCGTAAAAGTTGCAAGCGTATCGGTAGGACCGCGTCGTGAGCAGCTAATCACACGATGATTTAGTATAAGAAAAGCAGAATCCTAATTGGATTCTGCTTTTTTGGCGCGTGGCCATAAGCTATAGCTAAAGCTGATAACAAAATCAATGACGAGTATGATCGACCATAAACGAAGCGTGTTAAATAAAACCTCCGTTCGCAACGCATCGCCGACCATTAAAATCATGCCATACAAAATGGCAGCGCCTATCACCCATGCGAGCAAGTGATGCAGCCAGCCATTTCGCTCGTAGCGAGCATGATCTTTGCCATATTTCGGCTTCCGAGCAGGAGCAGGTCCGCCGGCAAAGCGATGAGCGAACCTTTCATCAGCCCATTTGATCATTCGATGACCCCAAGCGATGGAAACCCCGATATATATTGCAGCCAAGCTATGTGCGAAGGTAGCTGTTGCGCCGCCGCGGAGATCATAAATAGTAGCAATAACCAATGCCAAATCGATGAGAGGTGTTGCAATCAAGAATATAGCGCCAAGCTTTTTTAAACGGAAAATATAGCGGCATAATAAGCCGATAAGTACAAATAACCAAAATCCTATCTCGCAGCCGATAATAAAAGCGGTAATCATGTGAAGATCTACTCCTTCTGTTAAAATAGGTACATGCATTCAAAAGAATGAACTGAATCGTTAATTAGGGAAGGGTATGAACAAACTATGAAAAAAATACTCGTTGTTGGAAGCATAAATATGGATATCGTTAGTCAGGTCGAAAAATTCCCACTCCCGGGTGAAACAATCTCTAGTGCAGCCACCTCGTTTTTTCCGGGCGGCAAAGGGGCAAATCAAGCGGTTGCAGCGGCTCGCGCAGGTGCGGAATGTGTGATGATCGGCGCAGTTGGCGAGGATCCTTTTGCTCAGACATTGATCACATCATTACAAGATAATGGAATTTCCACTAGTCAAGTATTACGCAAGCAAGGAACATCAGGTTTCGCTATTATTACCGTGAACGGTGAAGGCGAGAATCATATTGTTTTATCTGAAGGTGCGAATGGTCAACTGACAGACAAGGATGCAGCCGCGGGTTATGGAGAGTGGTCGGATATTTATGCCGTGCTGCTTCAAAATGAAATACCGTGGGAGACGACGCTATCCGTCATGAATAGTGCTAGCAGCGGCGGCAGTAAAGTATTTTATAACCCTGCCCCGGCAAGGGCTATTCCTGAGCATGTTTTTCCGCTTATTGATACTCTTATTATAAATGAAACCGAGGCGGCTGTTGTTACGGGCTTAACGGTAAACGATGCTTCCTCAGCGCAAGCGGCAGCAGAAGTAGTCATGGGCAAAGGAACAAAAAACGTCATTATTACATTAGGGGAGAAAGGCTGTTTCTATCAAAATAAGCAAGGCGACAAAGCTACGATTCCTGCATTCAAAGTAAAACCTGTTGATACGACGGCAGCGGGCGATACTTTCTTCGGTGCATTCGCCGCTGCAAGCGCCGATGGCTGCCAGGCTGAGCAGGCTTTGATCTTTGCAGCAGCAGCAGCAGCACTAGCCGTTACGAAGGAAGGTGCCCAAGCATCGATCCCAACTAAAGCAGAAATTGAAGCTTTTCTTCAAAGCGAACAGAAAAAATAAAAATAGGCTTGCTAAAACTAATGGTATTAGTTTATTATGAAACTAATATCATTAGTTTTTGTTGAGGAGGCCATTTGGAATGAGAATGACACGCGAGAAAACGGTTGTACAGCTGACCTATTTACCTAAGGTATTTCCAGTAAATTGTTACTTGGTGGAGGAGGCGGAAGGATTGACGTTAGTGGATGCCGCACTTCCAAACAACGTCAATGCCATTCTGAGGGCAGCGGAGCAGCTAGGCAAGCCGATTACCCGTATTGTTTTGACTCATGCTCATGCGGATCACATCGGTTCGCTCGACGGGCTAAAAGAAAGGCTTCCAAATGCACAGGTGTTTATATCCAAGAGAGATGCAAGACTGCTTGGCGGTGACCATACGTTAGATCCTAATGAGAGCAGCTTGCCGATTCGTGGCGGTTTGCCTAAAAACGTTCGAACAAAACCTGATGTTTTGCTCGTGGATGGTGATCGCGTGGGCTCTTTGCTTGCGGTAGCTGCACCGGGGCACACGCCTGGTTCGATGGCATTTCTAGATACGAGGAATGACATTCTCATCGTAGGGGATGCTTTTCAAACTAGAGCAGGCGTTGCAGTATCAGGACAGATAAAGCTGCTGTTTCCTTTTCCAGCAATGGCTACTTGGGATAAACAAACGAGCTTGGAGACGGCTCGAAGATTAAGAGATTTGAAACCATCGTTGCTCGCTGCTGGCCATGGCAACATGGTGCTGCAGCCAAAACGTTTATTGGATAAGGCGATTGCCACAGCGGAACGCTCTTTGGTTAAATAAATAGGAGAGGGGGGATTCTATGTCACCTAGAAGAGGGCTTGATTTGGCGACTATTGTAGAGGAAGCAGCTGCCATAGCAGATGAGCTAGGCATCGAAGAGGTTACGCTGGCGACGCTTGCCAAGAAGCTTGGCGTGCGTTCTCCTTCATTATATAACCATGTGGATGGATTAAACGCTTTGCGCATCCAGCTGGCTATCTACGGTTTACAGAAGCTGCTTGCAGCGATAAATGAATCGTTACAAAATAAAGAAGGCGATGAAGCGGTTCATGCCATTGCTTCTGCCTACATTTCTTTTGCAAGAAAACATCCAGGCGTGTATGAGCTGACGCTGCGCTCGCCAGATGCGGATGAAGCAGAATATGCAGCAATTGGAGAGCAGCTTGTGGATTTGCTCGTTAAGACGCTAAGCTATTATGAACTTGGGTATGAGAAGGCCATTCACAGTGTACGGGGATTGCGCAGCTTGCTGCACGGATTCGCTTCGATTGAACAAAAGAATGGATTTGGCATGCCGCAGGCTATCGACGAAAGCTTAAAAATTGTCATCCAAACGTATTTGAACGGTCTCCGTGTTAAATCATGATAGAAAAGAAGCAGGAGCCAGAGATGCTTAATGGAGTGCCTTGGCTCCCGCTACGATAGTAATTTAAGGTTTGTTAGCTTTCCAAATATATTTGTATTCTTTTACGCCTAGTTTTCCATTAATTTGATTCTCTGCAACTTTGGCGTCGAAATCCTTGCTTAATGAAGGATCGGTATAGTCAGGATTCCCGGGAATGCCTGTGAGAAACTTAGCAAATTCAATTGTGTCTGGAAAATAGAAAACAGCTTGATCAAACTCTTCAATTTGAATATTTATAAATCCATTACTGTGTAATCTTTCTTTGACCATTTCTAGCGCGCCTGAGTGTATACCAAATATCGTACCTCCCGAGCGTAGTATTCTGCTATGATTCAAAATGGACGTTGGTCCGCGCCTATCGTAAATAAAATCAAATTGCCCGTCGGTGAATGGCAAATCGGTTTTTGTAGTCGCGTAAATAAATGATATATTATGAGCTTGGCTCTCATCTTTCATGGAGTTGGCAATCTTAATCATTTCAATTGAATTATCAAATCCAACAATCGACTTAGCATGACGTGACATTTTTAGTGTAAAATCTCCGTGTCCGCAACCCGCATCAAGAACCGTATCAAATGCAGGCAGCATTTCAACCAATCTTTCTTCAAATAATTGCTCAGCTGAAATGCCTTCGATCGTAAATACCGCATTGCTTCGATATCCGCCATTTTTTCGTGCAATTCGATCGTACCATTCTATCCCCATCCGTTTATCCTCCTAGACTTTCCGAATATGTTCTCACTGGCTTACTCCTTAGGTACATAGAAGCGATATGATGGCAGGCTCAATAGCGATGGGCTCTATCGTGGATTCGAATCTTTCTTGAACAAATCCGTCGCGATTAATTAAAAACTTGGAAAAATTCCACTTGATCCCGTCCCCAGCATATATTTCTGGGTATTTCTCCTGCAGGAACTGCTGCATCCATTGTCCGCTCGCAGTCTCTGTGTCGAAGCCTTGGAACGGAGCTTGCTGCGTCAGATATTGAAATAATGGAAGAGCTGATGCTCCTCTCACATTCGTTTTCTCAAACAGCGGGAACGTAACTTTGTAGTTGACCTCGCAAAATTGCTTCACTTCCGAATTGCTGCCTGGCTCTTTCTCGTTGAATTGGTTGCTAGGAAAAGCGAGAATTTCGAATCCTTGTTCCTGATATTTTTCGTATAACACCTGCAGATCATTGAATTGACGTGAATAACTGCATTTGCTTGCCGTGTTGACGATCAAGATAACTTTTCCACGGTAGGATGACAGCTTTACTGTTTCTCCGAAAATGGAGATCGCTTGAAAATTATAAATCGACATGTGGTTAACCTCCCCTGTGTTACTGATTTATTTTTTCCTCAATAACTGCGTAATATGGAAACCATTTGTATGATTCAATCTATCATATAGCCAAATATTTTATTGGTCTAATATATAAAGAAAATAAGCGTTATAGGCAAATGCTATAAATAGTCGATGCCATTAGCAAAAATTATAAAGTTAATTTATTTTGCAGGAAAGAAAAATCCACATCCTCGTGAGGTTGTGGATTAGAAATCAACTTAATTTTTTGATTATAACAGAAGCATTTACATTTGTTTGAGTGCCACCGGTCAGAGTTTGCAGCGTAACGGCAGCAGTTGAACTATGATTTCGCAGTGTGAGAATACTTCCAGCCGCTAGAGCCATAATAGACTGCCCATTATTTTGCTGAGTACCAGCTCCTGAACCATATATGGATCCTGTAACTAGCGTACCATTTGAGAATAAGGCGAATTGATTCGGTTCTACTCCCGGCACTGAAAAAGTAACTTCATAATTTCCAGGGGTGGAAACGGTAATCTGACTGGTTCCAGGGGAATGCGTAATAACGGGTGTGAAAATAACACTTGTATCAAAAATAATATCTGCCTCCACAGGAACAGTTTGAGCGCTGATATTATAAATATATCCGGAACCTATTGGGGGAGAAATAGGGTAAATGATCGGCATTCATATTCAACTCCTTATTTATGATTAGAAGCTATGTAAGGAATTAATAACCTCTAATGAAAAATAATGCCGACAATATAAAAAAAGTATTGTCGGCACCAAGTCAACAAATTAGGTTAGTTTACAACAAATTCGATTACAATTGGAGTCAAAGGATCGAGTGTATCACCGTCTGGTATGGTAATAGCAGTAGTCGTAACTGTTGATGTGTCTGCAGTTTGAATCTGTGCATTAATATAAAGATTGTAGTAGGCGGGAGCAGTTGGAAATGCTGTTGCAGCTGTACCGGTGTCATTCGTTGTTGCTGTTGCAAGAATATTATACGCAGCACCGACTCCAGTTCCGTCCCCTGCTGTGGCACTAAATCTTCTGGCAGCCATGAATGGTTTTGTGATTGGCACTTATATCACCTCTCTTCTCTCTACTAACTTATGCTAGTAATCGAAAAAGGGAAGGTCTGAATCGCGGAGTTTAATAGATTGAACTAAGGAACAACTATAGCCGAGAATGTAACGGTTTCGAGAATGATTGGTGTACCCGAATAAATAGTTTGATTATCGAGACTAATGTTCAAATTATTATCATTAATGATATACAAACCGCTTGCTTGCAGTATCCCATTAATATAGAGGTTGCTATAGCTATTTGGACCATTGCCTACAAAAGCAGTTATGAAAACTCCCTCATCGTTTGTAAAATCATCAGCTGGAATAGTGAATGGGGATTCGGCATCTGAGGTCATCTTATAAAAAAATCTTTGGGCAGCTGGTAAAATGAGAATAGAAGGGACGATAATAGATCCCGATTCTCCTTGAGGCCCTTGAGGTCCTTGGGCACCTTGAAGACCTTGAGGTCCCTGAGGTCCCTGAGGTCCTTGAGCACCTTGAAGACCTTGAAGACCTTGTCTGCCTTGAGGTCCAGAAGGCCCTTGCGAACCTTGTGACCCTCGAAATTCTTGTGAGTCATGTTGATAAGCAGCATGAGGTTTCTTCTTGAAATTAATGATCTTTTTGTGCTTTTTCTTTCTTTTTATTGGGCATATACGAATTGTTTTCTTCTTTGTTGCGAGTGGATTTCCCAAGCTCATTCATACCTCCCTAATTATTAAACTATATAGGGTATGATATGACGCTATCGAACTGCGGTATGGACTAAACGTCCATTACAATTAGGCTGTAAACTATTTTAATGAAAATAGGTAACGGAGTAACCAAAAGTTCAAATATAACTCTATTCATTCATCACGCAAAAAAGGAGCTGCTGTACAAGGCTTATAGCCTCGAACAGCAGCTCCTTCTCTATTTTCAACCGCTTAGTAAGCTTGTTGAATTAATGCGGCAGCGCCGATTAGTCCAGCGTCCTGCTGAAGCTTCGCGGGTACGATAGCCGTTTCCCTGCCTGATGGGTTAAGCGCGTTTTTGGAAACATAGTCTCTAACGGCTGCAAAAAGTGGTTCGCCTACTTGTGATACGCCGCCGCCGATAACGATTTTGTTCGGATCAAGAATATTGATTAGCGATACACAGCCCATACCGATTGTTTTGAATACACGGTTAACCAGCTCGGACATTTGGGGGTCGCCTTGCGCCGCCAGCTCAAATGCTTCTTTGGAAGAAACGTCTCGGCCGAGCAGCTCCGTCGCTTGACGGGCAACGGCTGTACCGGAAGCAACGACTTCCCATGGCGTACCGGCTTGATCCATAATCATAAAGCCAGCATCGCCGGCATTTCCTGTTGATCCAGTAAGCAGCTTGCCATGCATAAAGATGCCGGCGCCAATGCCTGTGCTTATCGTAATAAAGATGAAATGCTCGGAATCCTGTGCAGCGCCGACCCATTTCTCAGCAAGGGCAGCAGCGGTTGCATCATTCTCCATCTTAATCGGAAGCGGCAGATGGGCTTGCAATGCCTCTACAACGGGGAAACCCCACCAGCTTTTTAAGTTTGGAGGACAAGTCAGCTCACCCTTGATCGTATTAAGCGGGCCGGGCGCGCCTACGCCGACTCCTTTAAGCGTCTCTAGTGATAGCCCATTTTGCTCGGCCAGCTGCTTTACCGCGTCTGCAACCTGCGCAAGCATGTCTGCGGGCGTGATCTGCAGATTAGTTTTTAATGAACCTTTCGCTATAACGTTTCCTTGCTCGTCTACGAAGCCAAATGCTATTTTTGTTCCACCAATATCAATTCCTACTGCAATACTCACGTAATACCCTCCAATGATATGAAAATGACTGTGAACCTTTGAGAAAAAGTCTATCATACTACAGGAATATTAGAAAGAACCGAACGTATCAGTGCCATTTGGAAGCGCATGCTTTTTTGATCAACTAATGCTGTACAAAAAGTGAGGAGTGTAGTAATATCCAATCGAATGAAGTGCTTGAGAGAGGATCCTTTGCAGCGCAAGGGGTCCTCCGTGCGTATATCATCAACCTAGAGAAGAAGGTAGCTGCCCAAATGGAATCCGAGGCCAAGGAAAGTTCGCGAATCATGAAGTTCGGTATGCCAATGACTGCAAATGTATGGAGAAATGCCCGCATCGATTTAGGTGCGTCCTGTCTTTTTAGCTTATTTAATGTCGTAATGAACCAGTTCTATGTAGCATTCGCGATTCAACAAGGAGCAAGCAATTTTCAAGTTGGATTATTGTCAGCAGCACCTGCCGTTGGTTTATTGTTTTCACCATTTTGGGCGTCTTGGATTGAGAAAGCGAATAACCCAAAACCGTTCGTCGTCATTCCTAATGCCATCGGCAGATTACTGCTGCTGTTGCCGGCTTTTTTCGCTTATCCATCCTTGTATGTAGTGGCTGCGCTTGTATTTCAGCTGTTAATGGGCGTTCAGGCTCCTGCGTATGCGGCATTAGTATCGCGTATGTATCCTTCTGATTTGCGCGGAAGACTAATGGGGTATGTGCGGGTGGCAATGGGGATTATTATGATCCCGCTTGCTTACTTTGTTGGCAGCTGGTCGGATGCCTTTGGGCCGTCAGGTCCACTCATTGCAGCTTCCATTGCGGGTTTTCTCTCTATAAGTCTATTTAATACACTGAAGCTGCCTGTACAGAAAGCTCCTGATAAACCTGCTTCTCTGAAAAAAACGAGCCGGTTCCCGCTTCAGGAGCAGTGGAAGCTTATTAAAGAAAATCGAACGTTAGCTGTTTTTTTAGCTGCGACTACACTTACCGGGTTTGGCAATATGTTTGCAAATCCGTTGTATCAAATTATACAGGTAGATGTGCTTCAGCTTTCCAATTTGCAAATTGGTTATGCTCGTGTCGCTTATTTTACAGCGCTGCTGCTTACGTTCTGGATAGCGGGCTGGATGATCGATCGCATCGATATTAAATATACGCTGTTATGCGGCATTGCAGCTTACGCTATAGTGCCGATGTTATATGGACTTTGGGGCAGCTATGCTGCGGTCATAACCGGCAATGCGATACAAGGAATCGGGGAAGCGATTTGGGATATCGGCATATTAGCATTTGTCTTCCGACTGGCGCCTGGCCGGGAAGCAATGGTTTTCGGACTGCATTTGATGCTTTTTGGCATTCGAGGAACGATTGGGCCGACTTTAAGCACATCGCTTTCGCATAGTGTATCTCTGTCGCTGCTGCTGGTTATTGCTTCTATATGTGGATGGATTGGTACGTTTCTATTTATATCAGGCAATTGGAAGCGGAATCCGCTTACTCAAAAAGGTTAATTTTCGCTTCAGTTTCCGTTCATCTCATGTTCATAATCGAATGCTAGAATGTTTTGAATAGAAGCTATTCATTACATATTCGTAGGAGATGAACGATATGAACAAATGGAAAGTGATGCTTAGCGCTGTTGTTATCGCTGCTGCTTTGGCAGGCTGCGGAGCTCAGGACGAACAGGTATCATCCGATCAGCAAGTGGATGCTCAGGGCAAAGTACAGCGGAATGGAGCCAGAGCGGGCATGGGGCAGATGGGGGCTCAAGCGGATTTGATGGGTAAAGTGAAATCGGTGGATGGCCAAACGATCACCCTCTACAAATCGGCTATGGGACAAGGCGGTCCGTCGCAAGGGGATGGAACGGGCAATATGCCTGGAGCGGGCGAGGGGCAGCAGCCTCCAGAAGGCGCTGAACTTCCAGCAGAAGGTGAGGCTCCGCAACCACCTGCTGGTGATGGAACGGCTTCAGAGGGTGGCGGCAGGATGAATATGGACGCTATGTTCTCAGAGGAGACGGTGGACATTCAGGTGACTGATACGACTAAAATTATGACAGTCACCTTCGAGAATGAACAAATGGTAGAGAAAGAAATAGCGCTGGCAGATCTAAAAGCCGATGATATTTTGTCTATTATGCTAACTGACGATACGCAGATTGCAGAATCCATTACTGTTCGCACGGGAGGTATTGGTGGTTTTGGCGGAGGCGCTGGCGGCGGAAGACAGCCAAGGCAGCAGGAGCAGCAGACAACAACGCAATAGCTATCTGTCCTCGTATCCGCCTGCGGCGGTACGAATAACACAAATAGCAATGCAGCAACTAATGCACCCTCCGAAAGCGAAGCACCTGCAGCGTTAATGCTAATTTAGTCGTTCCACCAACATTAGAAGTAGGCGATCTCAAAACTAGTCTGCTCGCTGGTTTCTCTAACGAACTGTATTATGCTTATGATGCAGAAAAGGGCTTTTCTTTCATTTTAACGAACCGTAGTAACGTTATATTATGGTTTACAGGGTATCATGAGCTGCTTTCTTCGAAATAACGATTCTGGAGTTCATTAGAATGTTAATCCATTAAGAATGCTTTAAATAAGGCTTATTCGGTTCATAAGCTATAAGTATAATAAGGGGAGGACATCATCGTTCTTCCTAAGTCCCTTCCTATTATTAGGTCAACCAGAGCTTACTGGTTGGCCTTTTTTTGCTGTGTACACACATTCGGTAGCTGCAGCTATCCAAAAATATGTCCATATCATCTATAAATGCGGCATATGTTTGCTCTGCCCCTCCGCTTATGATGAAACCACGGAAGACACCAAGTCTATCCAATATCATTTTTAGGGGGACAAAAAAATGAGTAAAGCACGCAATAAGTTTTCAATGCTGCTTCTGATGGTCACAATCATTGCGCTGGTTGCAGCTGGCTGCAGCGGCAATAAGGATGGCGGAGAGAAGCCAGCAGACGGCGGTAAAAGCGCCGGCAGCGGCAAAAAGACAGAAATTTTGTTCTGGTCACCATTCTCTGGTTCGGATGGCCCGTTCATGAAAAAAATCGTAGACAAATATAACGGCTCGCAAGATCAATATAAAGTGAATTTCGTTATTCAGCCAAACGGCGAATATTACAAGCAATTGGACGTAGCGCTAAGCACAGGCAAAGAAAGCCCGGACATGATGATTATGCACGTTGACCAAGTACCAACTTACGCCAGCAAAGATCAATTGCAGCCGATCGATGAGATTGCATCGGGTGCAGGCATCAATAAAGCGGACTTTGCAGATGCAGCAACGACGTATTCGACGCTCGATGGCAAGTGGTTTTCCATTCCGCTTGATATCCATCCGCTTGTGATGTATTACAACAAGGATTTGTTCGATAAAGCGGGCATTTCTGCGGCTCCAACGAACCGTACAGAGTTTGATGATGCCGTTCAGAAGCTGACGGACAAAGAAAAAGGCGTTTACGGTTATGTTGTTCCAACCTTGTGGCCGCAGCAGTTCATTTTCCCAACACTAGTATGGCAAAATGGCGGCGAGCTTTGGAACGGAACAGACGTAGCCTACAACTCTCCGGAAGCGGTTGAAATGGTTCAATGGCTGCGCGGCATGGTGGATAACGGCGTTTCGCCTGGGAATGTTCAACAAGACGGCGAAAATACATTGTTCCTGCAAGGAAAAAATGCGATCCAATTCAACGGCCCGTGGATGAAATCACAATTTGATGAAGCAGGATTAAATTATGGCGTTGCGCCTGTTCCACAAATCGGTAAAGCGAAGCAAGCGGTATTCGCAGGCTCCCATGGCTTCGTTATTCCAAAAAGCGTAACGGATGCAGCCAAAACAGCAGGTATCGGCGATTTCTTGAAATACGTATCCACAAATTCCATGGACTGGGCGGAATCCGGTCAAGCGCTGGCATCGAAACCAATGCTTGAGAGTGACGCGTTTAAAGCGCTAACGTTCCAAAACAATGTAGCATCGGCATTTTCTTATGTGCAATTTGCGCCAAATGTATTGAACTGGGGCACGATCTCTGAGCCAATCTGGGGCGAGCTGAACAATGCATTGCTTGGCAAAAAAGATGCACAAAAGGCTCTTGATGATGCGGCAGCCAAATCGAAGCAAGCAATGAAAAAATAAATAATCGTAAGCAGCGAGGAGGATGGGAATAGCAGAGTCCGTTCCCATCTTCTAAGCTGCGATTGCTTGTGCTAGAAAATATGGAAAGCGTCAGGGGGACTCCGATTGAAAACGACATTTGCATCACGATTCACTTCTTTTTTATTCGTACTGCCATACTTAGCAGCGTTCAGTATTTTTTTGCTGTTCCCGATTCTGTACGGCGTATATATAAGCCTTCAAAATTTCGAGCTGCTATCGAAGGAACATGAATTTGTTGGACTTGCCAACTACATCAAAATTTTCACGCCAGGCACGTATCTCAACGATATTTTTTTTAGAGGGTTGTGGGTAACCGCTCAGTTTGTCTTATTTTCCGTTCCACTCTTAATTATTGTTGGCTTGTAATTAGCGATGCTGGTTAATGCGCTGCCTGCCAAAATACGCGGTTTGTTTCGTACCTTTTATTTTCTTCCGTACGCGTTGTCAGCTTCCGTTATGGCGGTCATTTGGCTGATGATGTTCGATACGAATGCCGGTTTTCTCAATAGTATGCTTGCGAAGCTTGGCATCAACAGCATTCCTTGGCTAACGGATACGCCATGGGCATGGATCTCGCTTATTGTGACGACGCTTTGGTGGACAATTGGCTTCAATATGATTATTTTTATTAATGCACTGAATGAAGTGCCAGAGGATTTCTATGAAGCTGCTTCGATAGATGGGGCAAATGCATGGAATAAATTTACGAAAATAACGCTACCGTCGATTCGTCCGGTTATGCTGTTCATTATGATTACATCGACGATTGCTTCCTTTAATATTTATGCGCAGCCTTATTTATTGACACGCGGCGGACCCGGCGATACGACGAAGGTGCTGCTCATCAATGTGCTGGATCAAGCCTTTTTACGCAAAGAAGTAGGTTCAGCTTCAGCGATGGCGATCGTTATGGCACTGCTCATTATTATTATATCCATCGTACAGTTCAAGCTGACGAGCGGCAGAAAGGGAGAGGTTTAAATGGTAAAGACAAGAAAGTTATGGCTTATCGTGCTTGCCATAATCATTGCGGTATTTTTCCTCCTCCCGCTCGTTTGGATGATTTCAACATCGTTTAAAAATGATTTCGAAGCATTGTCTGGGAAAATGAACTTTTTTCCGATAAAACCAACGATCGATAACTTCGTACTAGGCTTGACCGGTGAATTAATGAACGTACCCATTACGCGCTGGATTGTTAACTCCTTGTCGGTTGGGCTCATTGGC
Organism: Paenibacillus sp. NRS-1760; assembly: GCF_050467785.1. NCBI lineage: Bacteria > Bacillati > Bacillota > Bacilli > Caryophanales > Paenibacillaceae > Paenibacillus > Paenibacillus sp. NRS-1760. The sequence continues at coordinate 532,564 of NZ_JBITPK010000014.1, forward strand.
ACCATTCTCGTACTCATTATCGATTCTATGGCGGCTTACGCATTGGCGAGATTAAACGATTTGCCGCTTCGCAGAATTATGCTTTCCTTATTTATCGCTTCACTTATGATTCCTGGCGTGCTCACGTTTCTGCCCATGTATTTGGAATTTAATGCCCTCAATTTAATCAATACGTATCCCGCACTGATTTTGCCGGCAACAGCGGGAGCGTTTGGCGTCTTTTTGCTCTATCAGTTTTTCGCTTCTTTTCCAAAGGAAATCGAAGAAGCGGCGCGAATTGACGGAGCGAACAAGTGGCAAATTTATGCTCGTATTTTATTGCCATCCGCCGTTTCTATTATGGTGACATTAGCCATCTTCACTTTTATGGGGATCTATAACGATTTTGTATGGCCGCTTTATGCGACAACATCACCAGAGATGCGCACGATCACGGCGGGCATAGCGATGATGGCAACAGGAAGCTATACCCAAAGCTACGGCAAGCTTATGGCGATGACGACAGTCGCAACGCTGCCAGTCGTTATTGTGTTCATTCTTGGACAGCGTTCCTTTGTGAGAGCTATCACACAATCGGCAGTGAAATAATCAATGATTACGCCGATATGGCAAGGAGAAGAGACCGATAAGGTCTCTTTCTGTCCATGTTGGCGAGTAAGCGGAGGGAATGGCATGAAACTTAATCGTACGCGTATAACTCTGATCGCATCTATGATTGCGGTAATTATTATTATTTTGGGGGCTTGGATCGTGAATAAAATGAATCATGACACTACGGCTGCGGGAGCTTATAATGGGCATGGTGGAACGTTCAAAAATACGTTAGCATCTATGGACACACCAGATCCGAGCATCATTTATGTCAATGGATTTTATTATATGACGTTTACGCATAACGGAACGGATATTATGATTATGAAATCGCGATCGCTCGACTTCAATCAGGCAGAGCGGAAGGTGGTATGGTACCCGGCTGTAGATACGATGTATTCGGCAAATTTGTGGGCACCGGAAATTCAATATATTCAAGGAAAGTTTTATATCTATTTTGCAGCAGATAACGGTGAAAATGAAAACCATCGCATGTATGCTCTCGAAGCGGAGACCAGCGATCCGATGGGCAGCTATGCGTTTAAAGGTCAAGTGACGGATTCGACAAACAAATGGGCTATTGACGGCCTCGCGCTTGAGCATGAGGGCCAGCTGTATTTTGTATGGTCGGGCTGGGAAGGCGATTTAAATGTACAACAAAATACGTACATTGCACCGATGAGCAATCCTTACACGATAAGTGGACCGCGAGTATTGCTTAGCGAGCCGGATTTGGAATGGGAGAGAGCAGGCGGACCTCCGTTCATTAATGAGGGCCAAGCGATTTTGAAAAAAGACGGCCGTGTATGGATTGCTTATTCTGGTGCGGGCAGCTGGACACCGTTCTATAGCATCGGTTTATTGTCACTAGAGCTGGGAGCAGATCCACTTGATCCGGCGAAATGGACAAAAGCTGAGCAGCCGCTTATGCAAATGGATGGAGACGCTGAGGTTTACGGTCCTGGACACAATACGTTTGTTGCCTCGCCAGACGGAACTGAGGATTGGATCGTCTATCATGCAACAAGCGGTCAAGGGGACGGCTGGAATAATCGGAAGGCGCGTGCCCAGCGGATTGAATGGGGGAAGGATGGTTTGCCTGTCTTTGGTTCTCCATTATCGCTTACTACACCAATTGAAGTACCAGCGGGCACAGGATTAATCCGCGCAGAGCATGCAGCAGCTGCTGATAAAGATAACTTAGCTTTCAGCGGAATATCCTCGTCACTTGATACGGATGCCCCATTATTAGTCCATTACACAAACGATACGGAAACAGAGCAGCGTATTCAGATCAATGTGAATGATGCGGTTGGTGCAGAAATTATACTTCCACCTACTAAGCCAAATGAAGTGGGATATGTATATGCTTCAATTGCGCTGAACGAAGGGCAAAACAACCTTTCTTTTATAGGAAATCAGGCAGCTGATCTGATCTCGGCGATTGAAATTCCACGTTTTGAAGCGGAGTACGCGCAGTTCTCATCAGACAGTGAGCTTATTGAAAGCTCGACAAAATTGAATGGCCGTTCTGTTCAATTGGCAGAGGGTGATAAGGACGCGATTCGATTTGATCATGTTAGAGTTCCGATGGATGGGAAATATGCTCTACATTTAAGTGTGGCAAATGGAACAGGAAGCAAGCAGATGCTGGAGCTGAAGGTTAATGGTGGACGTGTACAAAAGATAAGCATTCCCGCAAGCGAGTCAGATGCAGTGCAGCAGATAACCGTAAGCGTAAAGCTGAAAATGGATGACAATGCTTTGCAATTTGGAAATGCGACCGGGCCGCTTGAAATCGATTATATCGATGTTGTAGCCGATAAAAACTAACTAACAACTCAGGCAACGGAGGCGCTAAACATGAATATAAAAAAATGGAGCGCGCAGTGGGTCTCCTATACACTAATCGGTCTCCTGGTCATTGCCTTGACAAGCTGCGCCTCCGAGCAAGAAGCAGATCAGAAGAATGAAGAGACGAAGCCTGAGGCTATAAGGCTTGAGTACTGGACGCCGTTTAGCGGCGGCGACAATCAGTTTATGACGGAAATGGTCACACGATTTAATGAAGAGAATCCGACGATTAACGTTGTGCAAGTAAACTCTCGATTGGATGACTATTACACGAGGCTAAAAACGGCGATAATGTCTGGCAATGCGCCGGAGCTTGCGATTTTGCATCAGACAAGTTTGCCGCAGTTCGTTCAGAACGGTTATATCGAGAATTTGACAGAACCTGCGAAGCAGATCGGGCTGGACTGGTCGGGCTTTAATCGCAATATTCTTGATTCTACCATGTATGACGGAATCCCTTACGCCGTGCCGCTTGATACGCATGCGCTTGTTATGTTTTACAATAAAACCTATTTGCGTAAAGCGAGTCTAATTGATGAGGCGGATAAGCCGTTAATAGGGGTAGGAGCTGCGGGATTTGAAGCTTTCCTGCAGAAGCTTAAGTCTTCGATTCCAGCTGACATTGCGCCGATGGCTCAGCCGAGTACTCGGATTGATTCCGTTTGGCTTTGGTGGAGCCTTTATAACCAAATAGACGGCGGGGGCAGCTTCTATAATGAGGATGCAAGTGCTGCCGTATTCAACAATCCGCAAGCGCTGCAAGCACTAAGCTATATGAATGATTTGTACAAGAAAGAGCTTATTCCGCCTGATATTAATGATGCATTCAAGCTTTTTTATGATGGAAAAGCTGCGGTGCTAATTACAGGGATGTGGGGAACGGGTGCATTTGAGAAAGCAAAAAATTTGGACTTTGGTGTAATTCCAATGCCTGCGCTGTTCGACCGCGCTGCGGTATGGGGGGATTCGCACACCATTGCCATACCGACCAAGCATGGGATGACGGATGAGAAGAAGCGAGCGGCGCTTACTTTTGTTAAATGGTGTGTAGAAAATGGTGCGATGTGGGCGGAAGCGGGCCATGTGCCAAGCATGACAAAGGTCGTTGCCAGCGAACCGTTTAACAGCTTGAATTACAGAAGCTCCTATGCAGCTTCCGCAAACTATGTAGCTTATTGGCCGCGTCATGTCCGGCAATGGTCGATCGTTGAAATTTTAATTCAAGAATTTGAAAAAATGAATTATTCGGAGCAAACGCCTGAGGAAACGCTGCAAGCAGCCGTGAAAAGGGTGAACATCGAGCTGAGGAAGTAAGGAGATAGCTATGAAGCGGGTACTCGCGGTGATTGGGTGGTTCAAAAATCAGGAGCTGGCACGAAAGCTCATCCTCATAAACTTTATACTCATCGTGCTTCCACTCAGCGTTATGGGGTATTTCGCCTTCACTCGGTTTGCTTCGACGCTTGAGCAGAAGGTCGGCGACTATCAACTGCAGACCATGAAGCAGCTGACGCTAAATCTGGATACTTATATGGCAGAGTTAGATCGTTTGACGCTTATGCCCTATCAATATGAGCAAATTACAGCTTTTCTAGAGAGCAACCGTGAGCAGGGTCAGGCTTTAACACTGGAAGAGATTAAGCAATTAAACAGCTTTGTCTCCCAAGTATTTCTGAACGGCCGCATCGATATTGTAGGCGTCTCGTTATTTGGGGAAAGCGGTGCATCCTATGTTGTACTGCCGGAAAGCCAATATGTCACGACGTATCGACTAGATGAGAATGCGCAGTGGCTCCAAAACGAGAAGAACGGCAATGGACAATCCATTTTTATTACAACCCACAATATTCAGACTACCAGCGGTACGGTATACCCCGTGTTCTCTATTGCAAGGGAGCTGCGCAGCTTTGATAGCGGGAAAAAGCTTGGTTATATCGTTATTGATGTAGATCCAACGGTTATTCATAAGATGATATCGCAGGTTACGCTCGGAACGAAGGAAGCTTTATATATTATGGATCAAGACGGTGGAGTCGTTGTCGGTAAAAATCGAACGATGCCGCAAGAGGCTTTGGGAGGCCTTTATAAGGATAAAGCGCCGGAAGGGGTTACACATGCTGCACTTAACGGAGAGCGGCAGCTCGTTTCTTACGTGACGTCATCGATCACCAATTGGACGACAGTTGGAATCGTTCCGGTGTCGGAGCTGATGAAGGACAGTTTAATTATGCGGAATTCTATTATTCTGTTTGGTGTCATCTGTATGGGCCTTGCTATGCTTATGTCGGTATTCCTTGCGTTTCGAATAACAGAGCCGCTGCGGGGTTTGATTAGGCTCATGCGCAAGGTGGAACGCGGCGATCTTCTCGTATCCTTTCCCGTCAAGCAATGGGATGAAGTTGGCCATTTGGGCAAAGCGTTCAATACGATGGTATCCAAGCTAAGCGAGCTTGGTTACTTGCTTTATGAGACAGAGATTCGCGAGAAGGATGCGCAGATTGCGGCTTTGCAAAGCAAAATCAATCCGCATTTTTTGTATAATACGCTTGGATCGATCAGTATGTATGCAGAAGTCGACGGCAATCAAGAGGTTGTCAAAATGACGAATAATTTAAGCAGGCTGCTGCGTTACAGCTTGAGCAGCCAGAAAGAACATGTCAACCTTGAGGATGAGCTGGGACATGTCTTGGGTTACATGACGATTCAAAAAATGCGCTATGAGGATCGGATCGATTTTCGATTAGACCGAGACGAAGCTTCTTTGACCTGTACGGTCATTCCCTTAATTATTCAACCGATTGTCGAGAACGCCATTAACCATGGCATCGATCAGGGTGTGGGCAATGGGCGAATTACATTAACCTGCAAAATTGAAGAAAACGTGCTGCGTATTGTTATTGAAGACGATGGCATTGGAATGACGGAGGAGCAGCTCGCGGATATTCGCCGTCGGCTGCAGCATTCGAAGGATTTAGGAGGCAGCTCCGGCAATGGATTATTAAATGTCCATCGCAGAATTGTTCTTCATTATGGTGAATCGTATGGTTTAATGCTGGAGAGCATGCCATATCAAGGCTTGAAAGTAACGATGACTTTTCCTGCTGTATTTGAGAAGCCTGATCAAATGAAAGGGGATGCTCATGCCTAGAATCGTTATTGTAGATGATGAATCGATATTTCGAAAAGGCTTGCGCAAAATGATAATAGAACTCGACCCGGAATGGGAGGTCGTTGGTGAAGCGCGGGATGGTTATGAAGCATTGCAGCTGGTGGAGGAGCTTGAGCCAGAAGCTATTCTGACGGATATTCGGATGCCTCGCATGGATGGCATTCAATTGCAGCAGATGATGAAGGAGCGTTTTCCGCATGTGTTATGCGTCGTAATTAGCGGTTTTGATGATTTTGTCTATATTCAGCAATCGATGAGGCAAGGCGCGAAGGATTATATGATGAAGCCGATTGAGCGCGAAGAGCTGGATAAGGTGCTTCAAATGCTTAAAGAGAAAGTGCAGCTTAGCCAAGCGATTCCCGTCAGCAACCCCCATCGTGATGAGCACCGGATTAGGCAGCATGTCAGTGAACATCTGTTAACCGGCCTTCTGAAGGGCAGCGTAAATGAAGCGGATTTGGAGCTGCTTCGGACCATTGGGATTGACTTTCATCAACCTTTCTTCACATGCATGGTTGTGAAATTAGACAAAAATTCAATCGGCAGTGAGCGGTATAATCAAGCTGATCCTTCTTTGTTTCAATTATATATTCAACAGCTCGTGCAAGAAGTGCTGAGCAGGAGAACAAATGGCTTTTGTTTCATCATGTCGGAGACAGAAGTAGCGGCGCTGTTAAATATTGAGGACAGCGACCAAGTGATGGCTGCCGTGCGGGAAATAGGCGAGACGATTCGCAGACAAATTACAAGCTTGTCGAATATGACGGTCACGATCGGCATAGGCCAGGTGGCAAAAGGCTTTAAATCGATATCCGATGCGTACAACGAAGCGGAAATTGCTTTGCTTCACAGGCTCATCGTTGGCGGAGATAAAGTGTTAGTCTACAGTGATTTAGGTACGGATGACCGTTTCAAAGGTGAGCTGAAAACATGGTCGTGGGAGAAGCTGGATCTGGCCATGAATGAGGGGAAGCTGGAACAGGTCGCGGCGGCAGCCCATGCTTTCGTTAGTGAGCTTTGCCTTGATGCCAAAACGCCGGAAACCGTGCATCAGCAGCTGTGCAAGCTGCTCATTCATTATTATGAAGCAGCAGGGCGGCTGCGGCTAACGAAGCAGTGGCTGGGCATGAAGGATATGAAAACCGTTCTATTTGATATTTGCTCGATCTCTTCCAGAGAAGAGCTTATGGATGCATGCTCACAGCTGCTCGTTCGTTTAGCCTTATGTATCGCTGAGAGTACGGCGCAGCCTGAGCATGATCCCATTGAAAAATCGATTCGATATATTGAACAGCATTATTCCAAGGCGCTGACGCTTAAAGAGGTAGCCGATTCCGTCTATTTAAATGCAGCATATTTCAGCACCTTGTTCAAGAAGCAAACCGGGAAATCCTTCGTTGAGCGGCTTACTGAGATTCGAATCTTTGAAGCGAAGCGGCAAATGGTTCAAACCGATAATAAAATTGCTACGATAGCTGAACACACGGGCTTCACGAATATCCGCCATTTTAACCGTGTGTTTCGCAATGAAACCGGTATGTCGCCAAAGGAATACCGTGAAGATATCCATATCAAACCGAATGTTATGCAGAACTAGCTGCTAGTAGGCGACGTAAACTTGGATGTCCTGATCATAATTACCGAATTGTTTGCCGAACATGCTTAATCCTCCGCTGTGGGTTGCCGTCTCCGGCGCACATATACGGAATCTGATGTCGTCGCCAAAGCCAACATCAAGATCCGTTATCGTCCGATCAGACATCCGAATGCCATCGATGAAGGAGCCTCCTGAGTCGATGGTTATTTGTTTCAGCAAGCCATGCTGAGTCCCCAAATCCCACCAGCTAGGCGTATACACACCCTTTACTGCACCGAAGTCTCCTGGACAAGTCCATACTCCGAGCAAGCTGTCATTAATATAAAAGGAAAGATCGGAAGGCCAGTTCTCGTTGTAATGCGGTGCCTCCGAGCATATTTCAAGCGATATGGAAATGCTTTTTGCCGATTGTTTCCCTACTAAATAATTAGGAATGCGATATTCAATATAGCCGCTTCCGAACCACAGATGGCATGCCTTCACATGCTCAGGATCGGAGAAGTAGCGCGGGTCATCCACCATGCCGATAATTTTGGTGTCCGATGTCAGTCCGCAAGTAGGTTTTACTTCATAAGAGGAATATTGACCAATTGGAATGGATACGGCATACCTGTTTTGAATGGTTTGCTCCTTCACACGAAATTGCAGCGTAGCAGAATCGAGTGTGAGATGGCACACCTTCTGGCGGCCTCTCGTGCTGGGCACACTTTCTGTCGTAATAATGGATGCTTCTTCTAGCTTCTGAATATGTTTAGTCACAATGGCTGACGAAATGCCTAGCGCTTCAGCTATTTCTTTAATGTTCATTGGTTTAATATTTAATAATTCAATGATCTTCACTCTTGTGTCCGATGCAAAGCATTCAAGAAATTTGATATTGCGGCTGTTAACCTCTATGTTCATCGATTGATCCTCATTCCGTTATGTTTGCTAACATTATATAATCCGAAAGTTAATTACACAACTCAAATGTTTACTAATTAAAACGTTTGAACGTTGTAAACAAAAGAAGAGGGTGTCCTAATGGCCTGTATAGACCAAAAGGATCACCCTCTTCGTATTTCGGTATATGGGAAGTCTAGATTAATATAGGGAAATGGTTAGAGTGTCACGTTCGAAATAAGAATGAAGCGTTGCCTCACTGCCTACAATTTCTACGCTAATTAGCGATTTGATACATGTTTTAAGTGCGTTTTTGCCTGTTGTCAGTTTACGGTTAAGTACTGCGGTCAATTTCTCAATGGCTTGCTTATTTGTATCTGTTAAATAGACAGGTATCGTTTTATTTTGGAACATCAGCATCGTTTTCATAGTATGGACCTCCATCCCGCGAAGGATTTTTTTTTATAGTGTAACGTACAATTATTAAATAATTCTTAAAATTCGGTGAGTATTTGGTTACAAAGCTGTAACTTTTGAGTAAATGACCAAATCATACACGTTTTTTCTTATTATGGACGACGATCCGACGATTCAAGCTGTTTTTTGCGAAACTGGGAAGGCGTGCATTTCATCATTTTGCGAAAAACTTTGACGAAATAACTAATATGATCGAATCCTACATCAAGCGCTACAGCTGCTATTTTGAGCTCTGGCTTCAGAAGCAGCTCCGTTGCTTGTCTAATTCGATAAGCATTCAAATACTCAATTGGCGTTTGTCTGGTCATCGTCTTGAAGAAGCGGCAAAACTGACCTTCGCTCATCGGAATTTGATCAGCAATTTCTGCGATCCGTATAGGGCGCTGGAAATGATTTTGCATATAAACAATAGCGGTCTTCAGTCTATCAATTTTTGTAGAGTCGGCATTGCTTGTTTCACTTCTGTTGCAAAATTTGCTTTGCGCGGCAATTTCATGAAGCATTAAATAAAAGTGACCCTTCACCGCGGTCTCATGACCAGGCTTCTGACTTTGACATACATTCATAATGCATTGCAAATGCTGAAGCAGCGCGATTTCCCATTCTGTTTTTGGCTGAATATGTCTAGGAAACGTCTTTTTCTTGTCCTGAAGCGGTGAAATAAATCGTTCCTGTACGGCATCATAGCTGGCACTGGCGAGCAAATGAGTGTCGAACACAATGGCGCAAAAAGAACAGGCAGTATCACCTTGTGCATGTCCAGCATGAATGTCGCCACCGTCTATAAAAACAGCTTCGCCTGCTTTTACTATGAAATAATCGGTATCAACCTGGAACAGCACTTCACCTTCAAGCACATAAAAAAACTCCGCTTCAGCATGCCAATGACAATCCAGAACGGGGACGCCAGCCTCTTCATGTTCAATCCAGTAGGCGGCAAGCGGGAACATATTGTCGCCATGCAGCCGGTCTTCTTTTAAGGCGTGCCTAGTTGTTTGATCCATTTTGAGAGGCCTCCTGTGCTTGATGCGAGTTTGTTGCCATTCCATAGAGGCATATCGTCAAAATAGTGCTATAGATGAGCAGTATTCTGTTAGAATTATTAGATTAATTATCAGTATAATGCAAATATATAGGATTGCAAATAAAACTAAACAGGAAGGTTGGTTCAGTCGATGAAATTTACAGACGGCAACTGGCTCATTCGTGATGAATACAAAGTATTAGGGGCTGTACAAGTCCATGATTTCGAGCAAAAGGATGGCAAACTAACTGCTTATGCTTCGCCACAACCTATCCATAATCGCTCTAATATGCTGGATACGATGTTATTAACGGTCCATTTTCATTCTCCGCTGCCAGGCATTATTGGCGTTAAGCTTGTGCATCATGCAGGTGTTCGGGAGCGTGGCCCAGTGTTCGAGCTGTCCTCGCAAACTGGCGACCATGTTGTAATTGAAGAAAACGATGAGCGGGCTGTTCTAACAAGCGGCAGCCTTAGCGTTCATATCCGTAAAGGAGCCGTATGGGCGGTGGATTTCTATCGCGCGGGTGAGCGGATTACGGGAAGTACGCAAAAATCGATGGCCTACATTAAAGAAGACAACGGCAATACGTTTATGCGCGAAGAATTGGATGTTGGTGTTGGTGAGTGGGTATATGGCCTTGGCGAGCGCTTCACGCCTTTCGTAAGAAACGGACAAGTAGTAGATCTCTGGAACAAAGACGGGGGCACAAGCTCGGAGCAATCGTACAAAAATATTCCTTTCTACATGACCAATAAGGGATATGGTGTATTCGTCAATCATCCAGAGCTGGTATCATTCGAGATTGCTTCGGAAAAAGTGAAAAAGGTACAATTCAGTGTATCAGGAGAATCACTCGAATATTTCATTATCGATGGTCCGAGCATGAAGGATGTTCTTCATAAATATACAGATTTGACTGGCAAGCCAGCGCTGCCGCCGGCATGGACATTTGGATTATGGCTTACCACTTCATTTACGACTAACTATGATGAAGCAACAGTTAATTCATTCGTCGATGGAATGGCAGAACGTGATCTTCCATTGCATGTGTTCCACTTCGACTGTTTCTGGATGCGTGAGTTTCATTGGACGGATTTTAAATGGGATGAGCGGGTATTCCCAGACCCTGTCGGTATGCTGTCACGCCTTAAAGAAAAAGGGCTTAAAATTTGCGTGTGGATCAATCCTTACATTGCTCAGCGCTCGCGTTTGTTCGAGGAAGGCAAACAAAATGGCTATTTGGTGAAAAAGCCAAACGGCGATGTATGGCAATGGGATTTGTGGCAGCCAGGCATGGCGCTCGTTGATTTCACAAACCCAGCAGCATGCGAATGGTACGCAAGTTATCTGCGTGAGCTTGTCGATATGGGTGTGGACAGCTTTAAAACCGACTTCGGTGAGCGTATTCCGACCGATGTCGCTTATTTTGACGGCTCCGATCCGATGAAAATGCATAATTACTATACTCAGCTTTATAACAAAGTCGTATTTGAAGTGCTGGAAGAGAAGCTTGGCCGAAACGAAGCCGCTTTGTTTGCCCGTTCAGCTACGGCAGGCGGCCAGAAATTCCCCGTACATTGGGGCGGTGACTGTTATGCGGACTATGAGTCCATGGCGGAGAGCTTGCGCGGCGGCTTGTCGCTCGGGATGTCGGGCTTTGGTTTCTGGAGCCACGATATTGGCGGATTCGAGAATACTGCGCCAGAGCATGTATTCAAACGTTGGTTAGCCTTTGGACTGCTGTCCAGCCATAGCCGCTTGCACGGAAGCAAATCGTATAGAGTGCCTTGGGCATACGATACGGAAGCGGTAGATGTTACTCGCTTCTTCACGAAGCTGAAATGCCAGATCATGCCTTACTTATTTAATACAGCTGTTCAAGCAACTGAGCTGGGCTTGCCTTCGATGCGTGCCATGGTGCTTGAGTTCCCAGAAGATCCGACCAGCGAAATGCTGGACCGCCAATACATGCTGGGCGACTCTATCCTGGTAGCTCCTATTTTCAACGAGCAGGGCCATGTCACTTATTATTTGCCAGCTGGAAAATGGACTCATCTGTTATCTGGAGAAATTGTAGAAGGAGGCTCATGGCGTAAAGAGAAATATGACTTCTTTAGCCTTCCACTATTCGTTCGTCCTAATTCCATTATTGCGCTTGGAGCGAATGAGGTTAAACCAGATTATGATTATGCGGATGGCGTCCAGTTTGAGCTTCATAATCTGGAAGACGGAAAAACAGCTGCAACGGCTGTGCGCAATACCAAAGGCGATACAGAATTGACGATCTCGGCAACACGCCAAGGCGAGGCGATCACTGTTCAATTAGAGGGCAGCGGCAAAGCATTCTCGTTGGAACTGAAAGGGCTAGGTCCAATTCGTTCAGTCGAAGGGGTAAAAGCTGATGTGAAGGATACAGTTCTGCACATTGCAGCTGGCTCGAAGCAGCTGGCGTTTACTATTCATATCTAAACAATTAAGAGGCAGCTTCGTCACAGCCGTATGCAGGCTAGGCCGAAGCTGCCCCTTTTATAGTGCCATTGTACGAGCATTGACCAAAATCGCATAAGAAAAGACTAATAATACAACTGGTTTTCGCATAGGACTGTCGATATAATAAAGATCAGAAAACAAAATCAAATACATCAAATAATAAATATAAGGGAGTGCAGCTCACATGTCACGAATGAATATTGGTTTGCAATTGTACACGTTAAGAGACGCTACCGCACAAGATTTTGAAGGCACGCTTCGGAAGGTTGCAGCAATGGGCTATGAGGGCGTAGAATTTGCAGGATACGGTGATATCAAAGCTGAAGACATGCGCGATCTGCTTCAAGAATTGAATCTGAAAGCAATCGGCAGCCACGTTGGCTTGCATCTGCTTGAAGGCAATCTTGATGAGGAAATTGCTTATCTTCAAACCATTGGAGCTAAATATGCCATTTGTCCTTGGTTGCCGGTAGATGCTCGTGATACAGAAGCATGGCGCGGACATCTCGTGAAATTTGAAGAGTATGGTAAGCGTTTCCGTGAAGCTGGCATTTCTTTTGCTTACCACAACCATGAATTTGAATTTGAAGTTGAAATCGACGGCCAAATCGTATTTGACGCTTTGTATGAGCGGATTGATCCGCAATATCTACAAGTTGAAATGGATATCGGCTGGGTACAATACTCCGGTGTAGATCCGCTTGCTTACATTGCAAAATATGCAGGACGTTTGCCGCTTCTTCATTTGAAGGACTTCCGCGCTGGTGAGAAGGGCCAACAAATCGATACAGTAGAGCTTGGCCGTGGCGATTTGCCGCTTCTTCCTATTATTGATGCTGCCTCGAAAGCATCTGTAGAATGGATTATTGTTGAGCAGGACACTTGTGCGAATCCTCCGATTGAAGCTGTTGCAGAAAGCATGGAATGGTTGAAAACAAATTTTTTGAACAAATAATAATCTAATTAATCATAGATAGGGGAAAATATTCATGTCTAAAGTACGTGTAGCAGTTATAGGTTGCGGATCGATTTCGAAATACCGTCATATCCCGGAATATGCAGCTCATGAGAATGTTGAGCTTGTTGCATTCGTAGATCCAATTATCGAGCGCGCAGAACACTATGCAAATTTGCATGGCGGCAAAGCGTTTGCTGATTTCGAAACGATGCTTGCAGAAATCAAACCTGATGCAGTAAGCGTATGTACGCCAAATGCATTGCATGCTTCAATGTCAATTACTGCAGCTAATGCGGGCGCTCATGTTCTAGTTGAGAAACCAATGGCTGTAACAGATGAAGAAGCGGAAGCGATGATTGAAGCAGCTAAGAAAAATGGCGTTCACTTGATGGTTGGTCATAACCAACGCTTCATGCCGCCGCATGTTAAAGCGAAGCAAGTATTGCAATCCGGCATTCTAGGCAAAGTACTTACATTCCGCACATCGTTTGGTCACCCTGGTCCAGATGGCTGGAGCATCGATGGCGCAGAAAGCTGGTTCTTCCGTAAGCCAGAAGCTATTATGGGCGCAATGGGCGATCTTGGCGTTCATAAATCTGATCTTATTCGCTGGATGCTTGACGACGAAGTTTCAGAAGTAGCTGGATTTGTTGGCACACTTGATAAGGATACCGATGTTGATGATAACGCATCATGCTTGCTTCGTATGAAGAGCGGTGCAATCGGCACGCTTGTAGCAAGCTGGACTTACTATAAGGGTGAGGACAACAGCACTATTTTGTGGTGCGAGAACGGCGTTATGAAAATCGGTACGCATCCTGACGATCAAGTAATCGTGGAGCTGCGCAACGGCACAGTTGAGAAGCATAAAGTAGGCGCAATCTCGACTAACGATAAGCAAGAGACAAGCGGCGTAGTCAATGCTTTCTTGGAAAGCATTCTTACGAACACAACACCTGCTGTAAGCGGTGAAGATGGCCGTGCTTCTTTGAAAGTTATCTTGTGTGCATTTGAGTCACAAGCAACAGGCAAATTCATTAGCGTAAACTAATTCATGTACAGGAATGCCTTCAACCGACGTGCGCAAGCCGTAAGGTTGGAGGTATTCTTTTTTGCACACTATCTTGCATTGTAGAATAGCGTGTGGTAAATTATACAAAAGACGGAATTGCTGTACAATGCTATACTGTATTGATTAATAGTAAGTTATGCTTAGTATCTTTCCACATACAGTACCGAAGAATTAGAACTTCAATGATGGAGGACACGAAATGAACATTCAATTTAAAAAGGGCGTGCTTGAAATATGCGTTCTTGTGCTTGCGACAAGGGGAGATCGATACGGCTATGAGCTGGCTGTTAAAATTTCCGAGAAGTTTGAAGTAGCTGTCGGAAGCGTATATCCATTACTAAGCAGATTGACACAGGACGGCTATTTCTCAACCTACTTGAAGGAATCAACTGAAGGCCCGCCTAGGAAATATTATCAATTAACAGCAGAGGGCTGGAGTCATATGCGCAAATTAATTGCAGAATGGGAAAGTTTCACGCAATCCGTAAATGAAATTGTAGAGGAAGGTTTAAGACCATGACGACAAGAGATCGATATATGTTGGAGCTTGAGAGCATGCTCAAAGTCATTCCAGAGCCGCAGCGGAAGGAATGGCTGTACGATTATTATCTTCATTTTCAGCAAGCGGTAGAGAATGGTCAAACCGAGGAGCAAGCAGCAAGCGAGCTGGGAGATCCAAGGATGATTGCGAACGAGATGCTGCTAGGATACCGAGTTAATCAGGCAGAGACGAACAAGGGCTTCGGAAAGCTCTCAAAAGCTGTATTTGCAACAGCAAGCCTTGGTTTATTCAATATTATATTCGTTCTAGGCCCCTATCTGGCTCTGGCGTCGGTCATTGTTGCTTTATGGGCGGCAGCTTTGGGTATTGGCGTAGGCGGTATCGGAATCATGGCAGAGAGCTTGTGGAACGGTACATTCACTAAGCCGCAGGCATTGACGATAGGCTTGATTACAAGCTCAATTACGATATTACTCATCATCGGCTTAAAGGCACTTACAACTTCCTTCTATAAAATGACCTTAAAATATTTGAAATTCAATACAAGAATTGTAAAGGGGAATAACAAATGAAAAAATTAGCGGCATTCGCATTAATTTTGCTTGGCATAGGAGTACTATGCGCGTTTTTTGTATTCGATAAAGATGAGATTGTAACGAAATTTCAGGGCGAACCTTTTTTGCAGGAAAAAACGATTGATGCATCGTCCATTCGCTCAATCCATGCGGAGACGGATACGTTTAATATAACCTTCGTTCCCGGCACAGCAGATGATATTAAAGTGAGACTTGAAGGAGATGTAAGTGAAAAGCTTGCTGGAGACGTCATCCTAACGGCAGCTCCTAAAGGGGATACGCTTAATATTGAGGCAAATACGAAGGATCGTTTTACATTCGGTATTTCTATCGTTAACTTGAAGCTGACGATTGAGGTGCCTGCAAAGCTATGGAGCTCAGTTGATATTGAAACCGATACAGGAAACATTGTAGTGGATCAGATGGAAGCTGACAAAATGAAATTAAAATCAGATACCGGCAATATAAAATTAACGAATTACACGGCTCAGGAGCTTGAATTTAAAACAGATACTGGAAACATTAATATAGCGGACGGAAAAGGCACCCTAAAAGCAGAATCTGATACGGGAAATGTACGAGTTGAAACAGACGAATTGCGCAGCGATCTTACAATTAAGACGGATACCGGGAATATTATCGTAAATGCAAATAAACAGCCTGCTTCGGCTTTTATAAGTATCAAGAAGGATACCGGAAACAGCAAGGTGGATTGGGATGGTTTCTCAGTTAACAAGGAAACGGAAAATCACATTGAAGGTGTAATCGGCAGCGGTGATATCAAAATAAGCATGGAGTCGGAGACGGGCAACATCAAACTCGGCACTCGATAAGCAAAAATAGATTTATAAACAAGAAGCAAGTCGTGGAATTTATCCATGGCTTGCTTTTTTTATGTGTTTGCCGTCTCGATTCATTCATGTATCGCATAAAATATAGCAATTGTTTATCGAGGGGATGCGAAACGAAATGGTCGTAGAGCGCAAATATTTTCAAAGGTTTACTTTTGCGGAGTATGTTGAGTATTTGAAACCATTCGTATCAAAAGTGAAGTTTTCGCAGATTCATGTGCATGGAACATGGAAGCCGACTATTGTGGATTATCGCAGAGCTGCGGATAAAATGAAAATCATTCAAGGGATGTGGCGGTTTCATGCGATTACACAAAATTGGGGTGATATCGCCCAGCACGCAACGATCGACCCTGACGGCTATATATGGGAGGGTCGTTCTCTTCTGGAGGCGCCGGCCTCTGCTGTTGGCTACAATGACCCTGATCCAGACCGCATACATCCGTTTATGTTCGAGATGATCGGTAATTTTGATGTTGGAGCTGAGAAGCTGGAAGGTGCTCAGCTTGCTTCAGCCGTTAAGCTGACAAGTCAAATTGCTGCCATGTGGAAGCTGCCAGACAGTCAAATTTTGTTTCATCGCGAAATGAATCCAGCGAAAACATGTCCAGGAAGTTCAGTTAACAAAGCGGCTTTTTTAGAGCTTGTTCGCGACTGGAGGGATGTTGATATGAACGCAGCGGATGCTAACAAAATTATCTCTACTTGGCTCTCTCCAGCATGGTTTGCAGCAACCACAAAAGCGGAGAAAGATGAAATTCATCGGCTCGCAAATGAGCTTCGAAAATCTAGCGGACAGCTCTAAAAGCAGCAAAAAACGGTGATGAGCATATTCTCATAAAGCAGTAATGGTGCTGTTTTGCTAGCTATTTTCACATGATTACCAGTTTTTGTGTCATGAAACACCAAAAACCCCATGGTAAGATAAGTGGCGTCAGGAAGAACGATGCGCAAACAAAACGAATGCGCAGCTGAAAAAGCTTCAGTCGTCAGACGCTTTTTTACAAAAACTTATCTTATTAGGAGGATTCATTCATGAAGATGCAACCAATACGTGTAGGTGTCGCTGGCATAATCGCAGCAACGGTGATCGGCGCAGGTTTTACGGCTCCAACGGCAGGTGCAGCACCGGCTGTGAAAACTTTCTCCACGATTCAACAACCATGCCTCATTAGCCAAGATACGATCAAACAGATCGGTGATAAATATGGAATAGATATTAGCAAGCTTTTGAATGGCAGCTTCATTCAATGGCCTACAACAGGCGGTAACACTGGAACAGTAACTAATCCGGGAACAGGCACTGGAACAGTAACAAAACCGGGAACAGGTACTGGAACAGTAACAAAACCGGGAACAGGTACTGGAACAGTAACAAAACCGGGAACAGGTACTGGAACAGTAACAAAACCAGGAACAGGTACTGGAACAGTAACAAAACCAGGAACTGAAACAAAACCAGGCACAGGTACCGACACAGGAGCTTCCAATTTGAGTGCTTATCAATCACAAGTTGTCGACTTAGTGAATAAGGAACGTGCTAAAGTTGGCTTGTCCGCTTTGAAGAGTGATACGCTTCTTACGAAAGTAGCGTCAGAGAAAGCAAAAGATATGGACGTTAACAACTACTTCAGCCACACATCGCCGACATACGGATCTCCATTTGATATGATGCGTTCTTTCGGAGTGACTTATTCTTATGCTGGTGAGAACATTGCTTCTGGTCAAAAAACACCACAAGATGTTATGACTGCTTGGATGAACAGCCCAGGTCACAAAGCAAACATTCTTAGCGGCAACTTTACAAAAATCGGCGTTGGTTATGTAAACGGCGAATGGGTTCAAATGTTTATCGGCTAGTCTTTCCTTAGACCTTAGAAAACAGCAAGCAATACGTTAAGGGCGGACAACCGCCCTTAACAAGATTTATAATCACGTGATCGAAGTTGTGAAACTTCGGGAACGCCCAGGAGGATTTACCCCATGTTTAAAAAACGTACATTAGCAGCAGCAGTAGTAGGATTATCGGTTATGATGGCAGCAGGAACAGTAAGTGCAGCTTCGAAAACACATACAGCGAATGACAATGATACATTCTGGAAGCTATCCAAGCAGTACAGTGTACCTTTGGATACACTAATGGAAGCTAATCCTAAGATAGATCCGCTAAACCTTTATAAAGGTTTAAAGCTTACGATACCTTCCGCAGAAGCTTCTGTAGAGAAGAAACCGGCAACGATGAATTCAGCAGCTGACGACTCCGCAAAAACAGTTAAAGCCATGAATGGTAAAGAATACGCTTACTCGAAAGCACTTCTCGTACAAGCTACGGCTTATACAGCAGCAGCATCTGAGAATGGCAAGTGGGGAGCAGTCGACTACTTTGGAGACAAGCTCCAGGTTGGTACGATTGCCGTAGATCCGAAAATGATACCTCTTGGCACAAAGCTTTATGTGACAGGGTATTCCTATAATGGTTTGCCGCAAGGCGGTATGATTGCAACAGCAACAGATATTGGCGGTTCGATTAAAGGCAATCGCGTTGATATTTTTGTACCAGGCTCAACAAGCCAAGCCATGTCTTTTGGTATCCAAAACGTGAAAGTATTCGTTCTTGAATAAAAATTTAGATGGAAAAGGCAATCCACTCTTCAGGAGGGATTGCCTTTTTTGTACAGAAAACTTAACGGGCTTTGGATTGTCCGACGAGCTCAGGCAATGTAACGAGCTCATACCCTTTGCTTTCCAGCAATTGGATGAGCTTCGGGAGTGCAGCAACCGTGCCGGATAAGTTTTGGCCGACTCCTCCGCCTGCGTGCTGTAAAATAATCGATCCAGGTTGAAGTGTTCTTTTTATATTTTGCAGCACCAATGCGCTGCTAGGATTGTTTTTCCAATCTATGGAATCCACATCCCAGTTGACGATAGCAAAACCAGCCTGCTTGCTCCATCTTACTTGCTGAGGCAGCAGTTCTCCGTATGGCGGTCGTATAAAATGAGGAGAATATCCGACTATATTTTTTATTATGGTGTCCGTTCGCCAAATTTGCTTCTGATACTTCGTTAAAGTAAGCTTTGAAAAAATAGCATGGTCATAAGAGTGATTACCAATGACATGCCCTTCGTTATGTATCCGCTTTACTAATGCAGGGTATTTGGCAGCACGATTTCCTACAATAAAAAAAGTAGCGCAAACATCATGCTCCGCTAATATATCCAAAATAGCTGGTGTATATCTTGGATCGGGCACATCATCAAACGTTAGCGCAACTCTTTTCTTATTACGAGGCCCATTAAGGAGAAAGGTATTGGGAAATTGCCTATGAAGCCTATCCCAAGACACGACAGCCGTTTTTCGTTTTTTTGATTCTTTTGCAGGTTTGAACTGAGCTATTTGCTGCTTATCGGCAGCTGAAGCATAGGAATCGGTTGATAGGTTAAGCAGCATACAACCGATTAAAGCAATGCCAGCCACAGTCTTCCCCATTTTATGTGGTGTTTTCCACATTTGCATCAGTCCCCATGATTGATTGTAAACAAGCCGTGCCGCTATTTTACCCATGCTGCATACTTTCATGCGCTTTACTTTAAAAAAAGAGAGGCTTAAACTAAACATAGTTCACCAATTCATGGCAGGGAGGTTATCTTTTATGAAATTATTGCAGTTTAAGCAATCCGATCAACTAAGACTCGGCGTGCAGGTTGACTTAGGAATTATTGATATTAAAATGGCCTCTCAAGCTCTGGATATTCCAGCTCCTCTTTCTATAGAAGAAGTTATAAGAGGCGGTAAAACAGCATTAGCGGAACTTCAAGCGGTTATTGAGGCTGTCGTTGCAACTAACAACCACATGTATGTGCTTGAGGACACAAATTTCGCTTACGCACCGGTCGTTTCGAACCCGCAAAAAATAATTTGCGTCGGTTTAAATTACCGCAAGCATGCAGAGGAGACGAAAGCTGAAATTCCGACCACCCCTATTTTGTTTAATAAATTTGCCAATGCCCTGAGTGCACATGGTGATAAGGTGGAGCTGCCGCTTACGAGCAATGAAGTGGATTATGAAGCTGAGCTTGCGATCATTATAGGAAAAACGGCAAAAAACATCGAAGAAGCGGATGCGCTTGATTATGTTTTTGGCTATAGCTGCGCTAACGATTTGTCAGCGAGGAACCTGCAGCGCCGTACATCGCAGTGGATGCTTGGCAAAAGCTGCGACGGATTTGCACCAATTGGTCCTTATATCGTAACGGCAGATGAAGTAAATGATCCGGATAAGCTCACTATTTCTTGCCGCGTAAACGGTGTTCAAAAGCAGCATTCGAATACGGAAGATATGATTTTTTCTTGCCGATCTATAATTAGTTACATTTCTAAGCATATGACACTCGTACCTGGCGATATCATATTAACAGGCACTCCGGAAGGGGTAGTAATCGGATACCCGAGAGATCAAAGGGTCTATTTAAAATCAGGTGATGTGGTAACCGTGGAAATCGAGCAGCTTGGTGAGTTAACTGTCACGATGAGATAATGAAATGCAATTGATAATCATTTTCGTCCGTTGTATAATAAATCGTATCGTTTATTATTGTACATTCATGTTATGGAAGGACGAGAACATCAATGAATGAAGCGTTGTTTGCGATGTTGGAGGACAGCTATGATTTAACGGTAAATAAACGAGAAAATCTTCTGTTTACCTGCCCTGCAATAGATCTGTTGGATGAGAATAAATTGAAGCAATTATTAGCTTTCTATACACCGCTAGTTAAAGGCATGGACCCTTCCGTAGGGGAAGTGTACATGGCAGGTTGGTTTCGCGGGCCTATGCTGGGCTTGCTTTATACGTTGTCTGTTTTGAAACAAGCGCCGGATTTATCACTTAACAATTTAACGGTTCAAATATACAAGGCTGAATATAACAATCATGAATATATTGCTGTCAGCTTTTACTTACATAACTCTGAATTTGTAGCGGCTCCACTACCTTTGGAAGAACAAGAAATGTGGATTAAGGATAAAATCAGCTCTTTGTTTGAGCATACGATACGTCCTGTGTTTGACTTGATTGCGAAGGTAGGAACGTTGAAAGTAGGCATGCTCTGGAGCCAGCTTCCTACCTCGCTTGAATATGGGTATGACAGAATGCTGAGTGCCGAAGCAGATGAACAGGTAAAGCAAAGCATTGTGACTCATTTCAAAATGGTCAAATCGCTTGATGGCGAGGTTTTCGGCAGAAGCAAAAATCCGCTTGATGTGAAATTCCGTATGACAGAGTCGTTGGGAGACAAAGATAAGCAAGTTCGGCTGAAAGCAGCTTGCTGCTTGTATTATTTAGTTGATGGCGGCTATTATTGTTATACTTGCCCAAGGGTTAAAGAAAGTGTTCGTGTAGAACAGCGTGAAGAATATCGCTGCAAGCAGCAGGCGTAAATTAAGAAAGACCATAATCATCCATTTTGAATGGAAGGATTATGGTCTTTTTTTTGTTGCGCGATAAGCAATCAAAAAATTGATTATTTCATTTTGAAAACATTAATAGTTCTGAGCAGCTGAGCCGCCATTGTACGCATGCGTTCGGTTTCTTCTACCACCGCTTGTACAGATGCAATCTGCTCATTCATCGAAGCGGAAACTTGCTCCGTGCCAGCAGCCGATTGCTGCGTAATCGCGGATATATTTTGGATGGCTCCGGAAATTTTGCGGGCACTCTCAAGCATAGCGTCGCTTTCTTGGGAGAAAACATAAATTTTATCCGTAATAAATTGAACACTTTGAACAATTTCTGAGAATACGACTTCGGATTCCTTAATATGCTCGGTTTGCAGCTTAACGACCTCTTCGTTTGTTTTCATATTGCTGATCGTTTGCTTGATACCCTCGTCAATACTTTTCACGAGGTTGAATACTTGTTTAGTTGAAGCGCTGGATTCCTCAGCAAGCTTGCGGACTTCCTGTGCAACTACGGCAAAACCTCGTCCGTGCTCGCCTGCTCTTGCAGCCTCGATAGAGGCATTCAATGAAAGCAGGTTCGTTTGCTCAGCCAAATCGGAAATAGTCGTCGTAATTGCACTAATGCCTCTTGCTTTGCGGGCTAGATCTTCAATTGTAGCTGATACCTTCTCGGTTGCCTCAACGTTGCGGCGCATGCCGTCGGCTTGAATATCAAGAGCCTTCATCCCTTTGTCTACGAGCTGAAGCGTTTGCTCAGAGCGTGTGTTCATTTCCTTTGTTGAGGTAGCGTAATCGGAAACTTTCTCTTCGATCTCAGTAATGGATTCGCTCATCTCCGAAACGTCCTCGGAAATTTCGTTTGCGCCAGTAGCAAGCTCGTTTGCAGAAGCAGCAACCTGCTGCATCGCGATTTGAATATTATTATTTTTGTCAAAAATGCTGTGGCTTGTATCGGACACATGACGGATAATGTTCGTTGTTTCCGTAAGAATGTCGCGAAGTTTATCAATCATACTGTTAAACGAATGTCCAAGCTCGCCTAAAGCTGATGAAGACGTTGTGTCGATTTTTTGAGTGAAATCACCTTTGGAAATACGAAGTGCAGTTCCTTTAATTTCATCAAATGAATTATTAATGGATCTCTCGATGAATGAAACGAGTGGAAGCGTAGCGATTGCCATAATGATTGTGAAAATAATTCCAGCGATAAGCGAGCCGCCTGATACTGATAATATGACAAGCATAATGAGGGCAAACACTGCTAAATTTAGGTAAGAAGTAATTAGCAGCTTATTGCGCACGGAAAGCGAATAGTACCATTGGATCATTATGTAAGCGCTCCTTTTAATAGAATATCCATATTATATTATACTTACAATTAAAAATCCCTTTAATACCAAGGAAATCAAGCGTTTTGATTTTCTTGTTGTGACTTTAAGTCACGAAAAAGTCACGTATTCTGCGACAAGCCCAATTGAATTAATTCCGAGAAGTGATCATTTACGCTCTCAACTGTCTTTTGTTGCATTTTTTGAGTCACATGCGTGTAAATTCGAATGGTTGTTTTTGGATCATCATGTCCCACTCTTTTCATTATAATGGGTAACGGTACGCCGGCTTCTGTCAACATGCTGATGTGTGTGTGGCGAAATGAATGAGGAGTTACTTCCTTTGTTATACCCGCTATACTTAGGAGCCGTTTCATTCTCCTTAAGATAAACGATTGATTCAAAGGGTAACCGTTTTCATTGCAAAAGATGAAATTCCCGTCATGCAAATACTCATCTAGTTTTATCATCAGCTCCTTGGACTTGTTTTGCGCGACTCGATGTTCGTCGAGTATTGTCACAATCGCGAAATCAATGTCGAAGTTACGAACTGATCCCTCTGTCTTTGGCGGGGTCAATTTGTAATCGCGCATGTTGTTTTTTTCAGTATACAATGTTTTTGTGACTCTTACTCTATTTTTTTCTAAATCTACCCATCCAAGGGCGCATAACTCACCAGGTCGTAAGCCTGAGAAAGCTAGCAAAAAAAAGATACTCTTGTCGAATTTCAGACCATGAGTCATAACAGCATTTAAAAAATCTTTCAATTCTTGAGTTTCCAAATATTCGTCATCAAGAGAAGAGTTCTCAATTTCTTCTACGGTTAGTCTCTTCATCGGAACGACAGCACCCTTTTGAGGGTTTTCTTTGATCCAGTTATTAGTTACAGCATGTTCAAAAATCATCTTGGCTGCAGAGTTATAAAGTATCAAAGACGATCTTTCGTAATCCTCATCAAATAACTTATTTAAAACTTTTTGATACATTGAGCGGGTAATAGTGATTATTTTTACTTTTCTAAAATATTTAAATAAGACATCCATACTATTACGCCTGATTTTTAAAGTTGATTCTTTAACCCCTGTTTTCGAGTATAGATCGTACCAGTCATTCGCAGTATCCTCGAAAGTTAAATTTTTTGGTGGCTTCATAGATCCTTGGCCTAGCATTTCATTGATGACAATATCAACTTTTGCTTCTGCCTCTTTTTTAGTATCGCCTCTCCGTCTGATCTGTTGCCTTATTCCGGTAATAGGATCTGGAGGAGCATCCTTAACACAGATCCATTTGTAACCTTGCTTGTTTCTGGCAGGGATTTTTGTGAAAGATGCCATTGTGATTCCCCCTTTGTTTATTAGCAGTTCCGTTCGACTGATTCTTATTCCAGATTTTGTTCGATGACTTACATAATGTTGCCAACTTAAAATGAAGCTAACATTAAATAGAATAGGGGATGATCATGCTAGGAGTTAAAATAGAAAATAGAAAGGGAGACAATAGTGATTTCGTGTCGTTTACTCGCGATGACATAAACTATATTAAAAGGTTTCGCCCTCATAAAAACGCCGAATCGTTTCCCGTTTATCACACAAGTAAAGGAATACTAGCCCCAATCCTCACTTTAAAAGATATTTCCATCGCATTCATACAGCACGGTTTTAACTACGCAGATAAATCCACGATAGTAAATTGGGATAGAGTAAAGCATGAAACAAAAAAAACTTCTGGGACAATCATAACTTTTATTGATGGGACAACTGTTGAAGTTTCCAGTAGAAGTGTTATGGGATAATTGTCACAGAAATTTAATGCATTTCGACCCCCCTATGTTGCAAAGGCGCAATCGACATTTTACGACACAAACCGCCGTCTTCCTCATTTATAATACAACTATAGACATGACATCTAAGAACTTAGAAGTAATGTACGGGTCGGGAGAGAATTTCTCTCCTACTCGCTATCGTCAATTGTAATCTCTATCCATTCATAGAGATCATCCATATGGACACCCAAAGCCATGGCTACAGTCTTCATCGTATTGGCGCTCATCTTCTTTTCACCGCGCACGTAATCCGACATGTTACTTTGACTGATTCCAGTTCGACCACAGAGCCATTTTTGGGTTTTCCTTTGTTCGTGTATCAATTGACGAAGCAAGCAACGACCCGGTACATACCGCATCGTGTTGCTCCCTTTATAATTATAGTAATACAAGTATTGTATAAGAACAAGCGTTCGTATACAATGGGTAAATAAGAACGGATGTTCGTGCGAAAAGAACAACAGGGCGGGTGCTTATGTGAACAATGAAGATACAAAGAAAATTTTACTCATTGCAAATTCTCTTGCTGAAGATGATTTACACCAAGGCATCATTTTTGATAAATTGTCTCAAATTAATCTAGTCTTTCTTAGCGAACAGGATTTTTGCAGCTCCCTTGAGCATGTTTTGAACAGCAGGATCGTTTAAATCAAGACCTAATTCATCTTCTAATTCTTTAAAAAATTGTATTTTTCTTTCGAAGGCATCTTTTATCACTATTTCTTCATCTGTTGATTGAGCTTCTTGTAACATTATATTTTTAGTTTTTGTCGGCAAGTAATCAGAAAAATTAATTTCA
Organism: Paenibacillus sp. NRS-1760; assembly: GCF_050467785.1. Lineage (NCBI taxonomy): Bacteria > Bacillati > Bacillota > Bacilli > Caryophanales > Paenibacillaceae > Paenibacillus > Paenibacillus sp. NRS-1760. Next base: position 558,017 of record NZ_JBITPK010000014.1, read on the forward strand.
ATACCATCTTGGCTTATTGTATCTTGAAGAGGGAAAAATGCATCCCTAAGACCAGATAATAAAGTGATTGCATGTTCGGGATGTTCTGGTAAATTGCCTAAGTCTAGTTCGTATTTGTAATCTCTCGCAAATTTATAATTTGCTAATTCTATGTCATGTAATATCTTAGGATCTACGCTTTTATCGCTTCGATGGTTCTCAACGTACTTAACCAAAAATTCAATTAATACGAATATTACTTTTTTCTTTTGAGCCTCAAGAAGAGTGTTTTTAATCTCTTCTGGGGCTTTATCTATATACCCAGCCAATATCAGATCCTCAGCATCTCCTCCAGTCACTTCAGCTAAAGCTCGAGTTATTTCTTCTCCAGCAGGAGGGTGAATGCCATTCTGTAGTTTACTTATATAAGCCTTATTAGTTGATAGTCCTTTACTGCGCATTTTTTCCTCGATTTCACGTAAACTCAAGCCGGAATCATCAATATATTTCTTTAATAAATCTTTATAATTCAATTGGATTTCACCTCTTAATTCTATTGTATCCCTCGTTGTCATTTATAGTCAACGGGTTTGGTATCCAATACTATAGTTAATAAAATACAACTCGTTGCTAAGTATTGACAACGATTATTTGTTGTGGTAAATTTATGACAACGTAGTAATTAAAAGATAACGTTATTTATTTATGACTACAAGAGAGGGAGGTGCTTATTTGAAATATTCCGAACTGGTTAGACAAGCAATATTGAAATCGGGTTACTCCTTATCTCAAGTTGCAAAAAGCCTTAAGGAGTCTGGTATAAGTGCTGATAAAGGTTACTTAAGTAAATTGCAAAATGATTCAAAGCCGCCAGCTAGCGATAAGTTTAATGATGCATTAGCAATTGTTTTGAATATTGACCAAGTTGAACTCAAAGCTGCAGCGTATCGTGAAAAAATACCGGCTGATGTTTTGGATCACCTCATAAAGACTGCTTAAAGAAAAAAGATTAGAAAGGCGGTAACTACATGAATCAACAATTATTATCTGTGAATTTGGATTTCTCGCAACTCCAGCAAATCATTAAAACTACAATTGCTGAAGAAATGGCTAAGCACTCATTCGTTAATAATCTTCCTTATATGATCAATCGCTCCAAGCTTAAAGAAATATTGGGAATTGGTGAGACAAAGGCTACAGAAATAATGAATCGCGCTGATTTTCCGGTTTGTCGTGAGTTCGGGAATCCCCTCATTCCGAGAGACTTGTTTGTTCGCTGGGTTGAGCAGCATACAGAATGGATTGATAAGAACGCTTCAGATTCGATTTTCAGGAGAAATGATGTTGCTTAAAAAATGCCCGACATCAAAACGCTGATGTCGGGCGAGGTAGGGGAACGTTGGCAAAGCAATACATCAACTTAGAGTCATATGTAATCGAACGGTATAGCTGTATTGTAAAACATTAGCGTTCGCCCGCGCCATGCGAGTTATGGATGATGGGGGGAGGTGAATTAGAAATGACTGCGGCGGATTTATTGAAAATTTGCAGAGAAAAAGCCGGAATAAGCCAAGACAAGCTAGCGGCGCAAATGCACAGAAGTCAATCAGATGTAAGTAGGTATGAGAGAGGTAAACAAACAATTGACATTACTACATTTCGTGACTGGACGAAAATTACGAACCATGTAGAGGTTGGAATAGCTTTTCTATACGGTGTCGATCCAGCAACAATCTTACAAACAATTTTACAAGTATCGGGAGCTGCTTAATAGGAGGAGATTAATTGATTAATAGTTGGTGGTGGCAAGCGATAGGAGCTTTGTCGTTTATCGGAGTAATGATTACATCGTTTTTTAGTATGTATGATTTGAAAATTGTAAAAGAGACAAAAGAAAAACTGCCCAACGCCAATTGGACAGTAAGTAATGCTTGTAAAACTATTAGTTATTTAAATTATAGCACCATTCGACAAAATCGGCAACGGAGGATTTCATAATGCAAAAACAATTTAAGAAGTTTTCATTTTACCGATGTGCCAGTGACAAATGCGATGGAGAATATGCAATTAACCCAGATGTTACAGATGAGCCACGATGTCCTTATTGTTGCGGTCAGTACTTTACACATCTCTCAGATAAAGAAGTTGCGTTATAGAAGTGTTTGCAAGGCGATAGAGGCGATTGCCTTTATCGTCGGGTGTCCTGAGCGTCAGCTGGGGGCTTCCGACGATGCGAGGTAAGTATCAGGGAGGGGATTGTACATGCTTGTGCTTAAGGACGACAAAGTTAGACTGACATGCGGCACTAGAGGTACCGTAGGCGATATGTGGGGCCGCGCACGTCATTTCATGTTGTTTAAGCCGGACGATGGCAAGAAGCCCTTCCCTATGGACGCATCAAACGTTGCAGAGATCTTGCAGCGTGGTCCACTCAAATGGGGAGGGAGGATAAAGGAATGAAGAACGGCAAGCGTCCTACGCGCCGACAGAAACAGGCTATGGAAAGCGTCAAGCTTAATCCGAGTGATTGGTTAGTGTATAAAGTGGAACCGCATCAGATTCATGTTGTCAACGACTCTCAGGAAACTCAAATCATTCCAGTCTAATTTCATATTTTTAACGCATAGCGAGGTGGCAGTATGGCGCGTCCTGTGAAAGAAGGCTTGGATTATTTCCCGCTGGATGTAGACATTCATGAGGATGATAAGCTAGTGGTCGTTATCGGTAAATTCGGCATGGAGGGGTTTGGCGTAGTCATTCGTCTTCTTTCGGAAATTTACAAGAACGGCTATTACTATTCGTGGACAGAACGTGAGCAAATTGTATTCAGTAATCGAGTTAATGTGAACATTAACTCTATAAATGACTTAGTTATTGAATGTATTAAATGGGGTTTCTTCGATCATAAATGCTTTGATGATTACCACATACTTACTTCTAGAGGAATTCAGAATCGGTATATTGGAGCTTCGAAACGCAGGAAAAGCATTACCTTCATCGAGGCATTCACCTTAATTGACCTCCAAGAGGCTGCTAACAAGGTCAGTTACCCTATCAATTTGGTTGATTCATACAACAACCGCATTAATGTATACATTAACGAAGTTAAAGGGAGCAACATGCTTGCAGAAAATACACAAATAGAGAAGGAGAGGGAGAAGGAGAAGGAGAGTAAGAAAAAGATAGTAAAGATTTCTTCTCGGCAATCAAAATCGTATGCCGAGGACCATCCCTATTTTCAGATGGCAATCTATTTTCACGAACAATTGCAAAGTTATGTTAGCAGCATCGGAAAAGCACATCTGATTCAAAATTCAAACTTCCAAAAATGGGCGGATGAATTTCGGAAGATCATTGAGTTGGACAAGCGGCCTAAGCAAGAGGTTGGAGATGTGATTCGCTGGGTGGTTGCCGATCCTTTCTGGCAGGAGAATATTTTAAGCCCAGCAAGCCTTCGCAAAAAATACCCTGAGTTGTGCTTGAAGATGACAGGCGGTAAGGGAAAGAAATCTTCTGGAATAAATAAAACAGCAGAACGGAATAACCGAGACGCAGAAAAAATAAGGGAGGCTAGAGAGCGTGAAAGAGTCGGAAATACGGACGTTGTTCTTTCGAATGGCTAACCTTTTTAACTTCTCTTATGACGATTATACGGTCGAAGAGTGGCTGCGTGTGCTGGAGCATATACCGTTTGAACAAGCAGAAGTGAACCTTGATGCTTATGCCTTGAATCCCGATAACGAGTACGCGCCGCGTCCTGGCATTTTAGCAGCGAAGTCGATTCTACAGGCGAAAGGGCCTGCTGTACTCGATGCCGCAGAGACAATGATCATGCTGGAGAATCGGGATAAAGAAACGTTTGTACCGATGCCTAAGACGGTAAAGGAGGCCATGAAGCGAATTGCACTTTCCACCACCAACGATAGAGACGGAACCAGAACAATCGCCATTACCGCAGAATCTGGAAGCTGAACAAGGGGTTCTGGGAGCAATGCTGATTAGCCAACAGGCAGCAGATACTGCTTTGAGTGACCTTAGCGGGGGAGAATTTTACAACAAAGTGCACAGGCGGCTATTCCGCTGCATGAAGGAGATCGCTGATACCGGAACACCTATAGACTTTGTAACTGTTACTGAGAGGTTGCGAGTAAAGGGATGGCTGAGTGATGGAGAGCCGGTCAGCTATATGGCTAATATGGCGCGTTCAACGCCGTCAGCTTCCAGCGTAGAACATTATATCAAAATAGTAAAAGGAGTATATGCCCAAAGGGAAATTATAGCGGGTTTTGCCTCTGGAATCGAGAGAGCACGTCAGCTCGACGATCCGTCCGAAATTATTGCTTCCACACAGGCGCAAATGGAAGCATTGACTAATCAGACCATTACGAAGAAGCCATATATGCACATTAAAGACCTTGTACTAGAAGTGTGCGAGGACATGGAGGCTAAGAGCGAAAACCCGAACGGGGAGATTACAGGCGTTCCCTCCGGTTTCACCGATCTTGACCGTATGACTGCAGGATTCCAGAACAGCGATTTAATAATTGTAGCTGCTCGTCCATCCGTAGGTAAGACTGCACTTGCCTTGAATATCGGGCGCAATGCCGCACAATCGACAAAGAAGTATGTAGCTATATTCAGCCTTGAGATGTCGAACAAACAGCTTGTGGGGCGGATGATTTGCGCGGAAGGGAATATCGATTCTTTACGCTTTCGGACTGGTAAGTTAACTGATGAAGATTGGGAAATGTTTGCTGTTGCAAGTGGGAAACTAGCCGAAATGCCGATTCTCATTGACGATACGCCAGCAATTTCGGTAACCGAAATTCGCGCCAAGTGCCGCAAAATCAAGCGTGATCATGGATTGGGTATGATCCTGATTGATTACTTGCAGCTTATAACCGGAATCGGGAACAACCGTCAAGAGGAAGTATCATATATCTCACGGATTTTAAAACAAATCGCTCGTGAGCTTGACGTTCCAGTTATCGCCCTGTCGCAGCTAAGTCGTGGTGTTGAGCAACGCCAGGACAAACGTCCGATGATGTCCGACCTGCGGGAATCTGGATCAATTGAGCAAGATGCGGATATTGTCGCCTTTTTGTACCGCGATGATTATTACGACAAGGAGTCGGAGAAGAAGAACATCATCGAGATTATCATTGCCAAGCAGCGCAATGGCCCTGTGGGTACAGTCGAGCTTGCCTTCTTAAAGCAATTCAACAAATTCGTAAACTTGGATCGTACACATCATGAATCGAAGGAGCAAAGCGGAGCTAAGAAACAAACCAATGTGAAGCCGGATTCATGGTGGAAGGTGCTTGAAGTGTCGAAGAATGCAACATCGGCAGAAATCGAAAAGGCGTTCCGCGTTTTAACCAAAAAGTATCATCCTGATACAGGCGGCAGCAATGAGTTAATGTCCCGTTTGAACAGGGCGATGGAAGAGGCAAGGGAGGCTGTATGATAACTGTCGAAACGGCTTCTAAGGAGGAGCTAAAAAGCATCGTTTATGAAAACGATCATGCTGGCTTATTATTTAAAGCTGCTGCATTAACAGAGTTGATGCGTAGGGGTGAAGATCATGCTGAAACTGAGTTGGAAGGGTTGTTCAGAACTGGCTCATAGTATCCTGCAAAGCCGTCCAGGGGAATGGAGCCATAGGATTGAAGGTCAAAAGGTAAGGTTTGAGAAGCGCGTCAAGGTCCCGAACGGTCAAGTGAGGATATTTTACCGTAGTAAGGAAGCTGCTGGTTCATACAGCGAAGAAGCTTGGCAGAGGGAAGCACAGCCGCTGAATTTTCAACAACTTACATTGTTCTGATACAACATCTTGAATAAAGCGACTTTAATAACCCTTTATTAAAAAACGAGATGAATTAACAACGCTATCTATAAAATTATTAACCAGTTAATAAAAAAAGGGGAATGGACAAATGATCTTAGGAATTGATGCGGGAAATCATCGAGTCAAGGTAGTTAATAAAAATGGTGCATTTGATTTTGCATCTGACATTGGTGAGTGGAGGCAGCGTAATCTAATCACTACTTATGGTCCTGATGATATGGAGTTCGAATACAACGATCGTAAGGGATTTGCGGGGTTGTTAGCTCGTTACGAAAGCGAGTTTTCTGGCAGCATTAAGGGGGACACAAAAGCAAACGAGGATGCAAAACTTCGAGTTCTGCTTGCCGTCCATCAATACTCGTCAGATACAGACAATGCGATAGTAGTAGGTCAGCCCATCAGCAAACATACGGATGACGAAAAACTAGCTATTAAAAACATGCTTATCGGGGTTCACACCATGACAGTGAACGGTGTCACTAAGACATTTAGAATAAATCGCGTAGAAGTAGGAGCCGAATGTGCTTCAACTGGAATGCTCGAACCGCCACTAGGATATTTTCATATTGTTGATTTAGGCGGCGGTACTCTTAACTGGGCTACTTGCTACTACGATGGAGAATCTGTCAGAAAGATAGATAGAGATTCGGATACTGAGTTGTTTGGTATGGATACGGTCAAACAAGCAGATATAACAGCAATGTCTAGGCTGCTTATTTCTAAAACTCAATCGAAATGGTCAAAAGAAAATCCTGTACGGGTAATTGGTGGTGTGGCTGAGAAGCTTTCAGAAGCCCTACAAAGCCATTATGTAAAGGCTGCCCCTTATCAACCATTAATCAATGGCAATCGGGTTTCGCCAACTTTTGGTAGTGCAGCTGCCTTTTATGCCATCGCCAAGGGGGTATACGGTGAGCAAAGAGGATAACACGGTTAGAAAAACAATCGGATTTAACATAGACGATCCTGACGAAAGTGCGGATTTAAAGCATGCAATGAAGCGGAAAAACTTTAGTCGTTATGTAAAGCAGCTCATTCATTTGGATCGAGTTCAGGGGAGGGAGGGCTTAATATCCGCACGGGTATCGATCACAGAAGCTCCTAGCGTACAAACTTCCCACAACGAAGAAAAAAGCCAAAAAGAAGTTATTAATAAAAGCTTTGGTAGTTTCTTGTAGGAAGGCAATAAAGAAACCAAGCTAACTTAAGGAGCGTGTTTAGAAAATGATTAAAGAAAAGAACGTGCAATTTATAAGCCTTGAACATTCTGCAAATTTTTTAAAACTGAAAGAAAAATTTTCTCAAATTGAGAAGGCAAGCGATTACCGTTCGGCAGGATACATCATAGCAGTACCAGGCGTGTTTGAACACTTAGGAGATCTGAATCAACTAGAATGGCTATTTTCATGGTGCTACGACTATGAAACAGTGAAAGTGGGAGAACATGACGATTGGGATTATTCAAAGGATGGTACCTACTACCGTCGTGACTTTAAAGAGGTAGACGAACAAGGGAACTTGATCACTGGAGGAGAATGCTTCGCTGGATTGTCTGGTGGGGCAAGGCGTCTCGTTCAAGCTGCTATGAATTTATATAACGGCGCAAAGGGGTTTGATTTAGAGGACGGGATATGTTCATGGGATGATCGGTTGTTTGGGATATTCCTTAATGCTTGCCTGTTAAGAAAAGGTGGAAAAATCGACTATACAACATATTGAATATTGAGATGTATGGGAGGACGATATGGAGAAAATAGCAGACGTAATGAGTGTATCTGGCGGTAAAGACAGCGCGGCGATGTGGATATACGCTGTGAAGGAATTGGGGATAAAAGTCATCCCAGTATTCGCTGACACTGGAAACGAACACCCTTCAACATATGAATATCTAGACTACCTCGAAAGAGAGCTTGGTCCGATCCGCCGAGTAGTCCCCGACTTTACAAAGCAGATCGCCAAGAAACGTGAGTATGTAATAAATCATTGGCCTACAAAACTACAGAAGGATATACCTGGCCGCTGGGTGAGCGTGGAACCAGAGTTTGAAGGATCGAGTGAAGAAGATTTAACGCTCCCGCCGTCGATTCCGCCAATTGATATTTATAAAACCTATAAAGGTGTCAGCGGCTGGATATGGGAACCAACAGTAAAAGGTAAATCTTCTGAGGAAGCAGAAGCCATAGTGTCTAGGGCGCTTGAACATTTACATCCAACTGGGATTCCATTTCTCGATCTCTGTATTTGGAAAGGTCGTTTCCCTTCAACAAAAGCAAGGTTCTGCACGGAATGGCTGAAAATACTACCAATTGCAGAGGAAGTTTATTTCCCGCTTTTGGAGGATGGATACCACATTGTAAGTTGGCAAGGTGTCCGAGCTTCCGAAAGTTTAGCCCGCGCCAAACTGCCTGAACGAGAGCAAACGCCAGAAGGTTACGAAGTTTACCGACCATTGCTGCGCTGGAGCGCTAAAGATGTGTTCGATATGCACAAGAAACACGGCATCGAACCAAATCCTCTATATTCGCAGGGGATGTCCCGCGTTGGCTGCATGCCTTGTATAAATGTCAACAAAGGTGAACTGTTCGAAATAGCTAGGCGATTTCCAGCGGAAATTGAAAGAATATCAGAATGGGAACGAATTGTCGCAGGAGCTTCAAAAAGAGGTGCAGCTTCATTCCTCCCGGCTCTCTTGGATGATGATAAAAATGATATATGGGATTGGGTGGAATGGTCAAAGACAAGCTACGGCGGTCACACATACGATCTGTTGAAGATGATAGAGCTTGATGATTTCCCGTCTTGCTCCAGCGTTTATGGGCTTTGCGAATGAACATTCGCTGAATACGGAAGAACATGAGGTGAGCAAACGATGATAATGCAGGGCGATAATCGATTGATAATGCAGAAGATGGAGCCAGAGCAATTTAACACTTGCGTAACATCGCCGCCATATTGGGGGTTGAGAGATTACGGAATCCCTGAGAGTGACTGGCCGGAGGTCACATACTCGCCAATGTCAGGACTTCCACCAGTCACTGTCCCAGCTTGGCGTGGTTGCCTTGGGCTTGAGCCAACACCTGAAATGTTTGTCGCACATTCAGTACTGGTTTTTCGCGAAGTTAAGCGAGTGTTGAGAGATGACGGCACGCTTTGGTTGAATTATGGTGATAGTTACGCGAGCAGCTTAAGCAATAAAAATGATGAAAAATGGATAGATCCAATAAACCCGGGGAAAGGCGGAAGACGTTGCCGGACAAATGCATTAAAGGCAAAGGATCTAATCGGAATGCCATGGCGTGTAGCGTTTGCATTACAGGCAGACGGATGGTATCTAAGGATGGACAATATTTGGTCCAAGCCTAATCCAATGCCAGAAAGTACTCGGGACCGAACAACTAAAGCACATGAATACATGTTCCTTCTGGCCAAGTCGGAGCGCTACTACTATGACAACGAAGCGATTAAAGAGCCAGGTGTGCAGGATGAATGGGCAAACGGTTTTCGCGGTGGCTCATACACGGAAGGATCAACTTTTGATAATCAAGATGGCGGCAAACGGAAGACAAAGGGAAATTTCAAGGTTCCTGCAGGCTGGGATATGGAAGAGGGAGCACATGGTACAATCCACCGTACTGGTCGTAGCCGTTCTAATTCTTTTGCGAGATCCGTTAAAGAATCTCCGCCACCAGGTCAGCAGCAACAGCACCGCCCCGATCGGGAAGAGATTGAATATAGCGGAATGCGCAACAAAAGAAGCGTGTGGACGGTAGCGACTCAGCCATTTCCAGAAGCTCATTTTGCAACATTTCCTGAGAAGCTAATTGAGCCTTGTATTCTAGCAGGCGCGCCAGTCGGTGGACATGTACTTGATCCGTTTGGAGGATCTGGAACCACTTTGAAAGTGGCACTGGAGAATAATAGGGAATGTACAATTATAGAGCTAGGCGAGCAGTACGTTGCAATAGCAGAACGGCGGACAGCAACGCTACAACCGAAGTTATGCTTCTGAATATTAAATTACATGGGAGGAATCTTTCGATGTCATACGATCTATGTCCACGCAATAAAGAAATGGATTCAGTAAGAATTGGAGCGTTTTTCTGGCCGTTCATCCTTCTCGAAATAGGTGTTGGTCTTGTAATCGGAGCCGGGAATTCAATCCGACCAGCGTCATACCGCTACATCGCTGGTAAAAAGGGTGGAAGCCCAATGTCTAATGATGGATATTACGTCACTCAAAAAAACGCAAAATTGATGGCAGCTGTTGCAATGGGGTGGTCTACAGTCGAACGAGGAAAGCGAAGTGAATGGGAATCGATCGATGAAGAAGAACGGGCGCGAATGGAAGAATGGAATAAAGAATTCAAGACTTATAATCTTCCTGCTCATATCGAAACAATAGAGAAAGTTGAGAAATTCGCTGAATTCGCTACAAAATCCGGTGGGTTCAGGATTTGGTAATGAATACGCAATTACATGGGAGGGTTAACGTGAATAAGCAAACTGCATTAAACGTCCTAAATAGTCTTGAAGTCATAGAGCAACAAGGCGGAGAAGATTGTTATATTCTTGTTGCGAATAGTGAAGAAAACCGCAAGAAGCTCAATGCTGTAGGTATATCTAACGAGACTATTCAAGCATATGGCGATAACGATACTTTTTGCATTTTGTCTATTGCTTTCAACGAAGGGTTATGCAACGAGTACAACAACGGCCGCTTAGTTATTTGGGGGCCAATTGATGATGACCTTCGCTTCCGTGTTATAAATGGCGAAGGGACTCCCGAGGATGCGGAGCGTCTACTTCGAGACTTAGAACCGCAATTATTTTTATAAGAAAAGGAGGCTGCTACACATGCCTAATGCAATGCAAAGCACTGTTGTAACACAAGACGATAAACCGGTTGTCTATCAGGTTGAAAAGGATGTATCAGAAGTATACCGCCTTCGGATCGGCAGCTATCATTGCCAGTGGGCCACAATCACCATTAATAATACAGGCGATCTTAATGTCATTAGTGATTGTGGTAATTTTAATTACAGCTGGCGTATGTTCGATAAAGAAAATTTCAAGGAATTTTTAATCAGAGTTTGCCACGGCGGGGAAGCGCGAGGTTATTTGTATGATAAAATCCACGACCGCGATAGAGCATCTAGAGTGGACCCTGAAAAAAACATTGCATATTTGAAGAAGGAGTTACTTCAACAGTACCGAGAAAAGAGACGTTCTTACTCTTACATGCAAGAAGACAAGAAGAAAATATACCCACTGCTCATCAATCGTGTTAGAGATGCTTGGGACGAGCTGGAGAGTATTGAAAATGAAGGAGAAATGTCAGCAGATGCTTTTTGGGGCCTGTTGTGGAATGCCAGATACCTGAATGAATTCTTTGATGGAGATTATTTTGCACATTGTATGGACGTTGAAACGACCGGCGACCGCCGAGCAATGGTCTTCTGTGAGATTGTTGCACCGTTATTTGCAGAAGTTTTAAAAGCGGAACTTGAATTAAAGGAGGCTGCTACCATATGAGTGAGTACAATAAGTTCATGTTGCGTTTAGTGGATAACAGATTGGTAATCGATCTTAATAATGCCGATGTACTGGCATTCAAGGCGAAAGGCTTCACGGGCTTGCCGGAACAGTTTGAGATGGACATTTTCTTTCATGCTCCCGTTATCGGGACGGTTGAATTATCAGAAGAACAGCAGATTCTAATAGCTGCAGCATATGAAAATGGTGGAAAGTGCGCCTGGTGTGATGAGGTGAGTTTGAAGCTTCGACTTTGCCATATTTTCGACAGTGACTCAAACGGGGGCAAGATGTGCCAACATTGCTGGGATCACGATCGAGAGGTATACAAAGGCAGTTACGGGGAAGACATTGGACCATTCGATAATGTATTAATTCATAAATAAAAAAAGCATCCGGCATCAGTTGGGGAACGGGCGCCGGATGACTAATGAAACATCTCATCTTCCATTATAACACAAAGGGGATGAGGGGAATGTTGGCAATGGCAAACGAACTACGGTATGAAGAACAGATGGTATTCTTCCCTCCAGCAACGGCGGAGGAGATTAAGCAAGCTAAATCATTATTAATGAGATATAGAAGACAGAAATTCGTCATGTCAGAACTAGAACAAATGAATGTTCTTTCACCAAAACAGGAATTAGCGTACAATACATTCAAATGTTCGACACTATCGATTGAACGAGCGGTACGTTGCATTATTAATCCAGATATTCAAAATTCAATAGAGATGCGATTCATCGAAGGGATAAGGCGTAAGGACGTTGTAACGCATTATCGCTTCTACAACGCATCGACCGTGGATAGAAGGATCAAAAAAGGAATAATCGCAGTAGCAAACATCCTTAAAGAATTTGAATTTTGAAATGCGTGTAAAATGCAAGCGAAAAGCCTTCATGATGCTAGTCCAATGCGTGTTTTATAGGGGTACAGTTAGATTCATAAAGAGCAGAACATTGCTCGGGTGAATCCTACTGTACCCTTATCACTTGTAGGACTCGGTCACGCGGTGGGTCAATGTAAGATTGCGAACCTTAGGCGCCAGTCGCCAAGCGTGTGATGATGAGGTGGGGTTAAATGCCCCTAACAAGGTTGACTTGTCCCTTGTTCAGTTTGCCGGATCATTCCGACGAGCTGACCAATTGATAATTTCAAGGAGTCGCTAATGCGGCTCCTTTTTCTATGCTTAGGAGGCGATCCGGTTGAGGTTTACAAGACGATTACCCACAGTAAGCGACAGCAAACAGCAACCGGCTAAATGCCGCAGCTGTCCATGGGGTAGGCATGAAGGTTCAAAACATTTCTGTAGCAGAGTGAGGTGTCCAAAAGATGAAAAAATGGCTGAAAGACCTACTAAAGAGATTCGCCCCGCAGGCAGCTCCAGCGCCTCGCAATCGAAAAGAGCGCCGTCACGGTAGACAACAGTGATAAGCGCTTATAGCGCTTCACATATAGACTCTCATCAGTATGTAGTTGATGACTACTTATGAGAGGAGCAGCCCTGCACTGTCAGGTAGCACCTGAAACTATGATGAGGAGGCACCTTCATCCTGGTAACACACTTTGCAGGGCAAACATTACTCAACAATTGTTTATTGCCGCTTTATTATTCAGAATCAAAGGGGGGTGTTGTGTTAATGAAATTTGTTCAGCCGATCAGAGATCCGAGAAAACTTCAAGTAATAAAGGAAAACCTCTATACAAATAATGAGCGTGACTTTGTGATGCTAATGACTGGCATTAACACAGGCCTTCGAATTTCAGATATATTGCCACTTCAAGTCTACCATGTTAAAGGAACTCACCTTCATGTGACCGAGTTAAAGACCGGCAAGTTCAAGCAGATCAAGATCAACAAAGCTCTGAGAGAGGTTTTTGACAATTATATAAGAGGTAAGCCAGACCATGAATACTTATTCAAGAGCCGGAATAAGAAGCATTGCTCGGGAAGAATAGACGAACCTATTACTACAAGTCAGGCATATAAAATTCTCAGCAAAGCTGCTAAGAAGGCAGGCCTTGAAAATATCGGTACTCATTCTATGAGAAAGACTTTTGGATATTATTTTTATCAGCGCGAAAAAGACATTTCGTTACTAATGGAATTGTTTAACCATAGTGAGGAATCCGTTACTTTGCGCTATTTGGGCATCAAACAAGACACATGGGATGAGGCGATGGACCGTCATTCTCTGTGATGAATTACCTTTAAGAAGGTGCATAGGGAATTCGGTTTTCGCAGAATCGGTCGAAGCCATGATACAACAATTAAAACTGATATTTTCTGAATTCCATACAATATACACTGAAAGGAATCCTAGAACCATTTATTAGGAGAAACTAAGGCTTTAAGAGTCCATCCTCGTCATCGGTCTAGTGGCTGCTTTCTCAATCATGAGCGTTACCAATGAAGCTGGAGCGTTCTTTCCAACTCGAATACTTAAAAAACACCTTTATTATGCCATCGGAGGTGGTGATGATGCTTGTCTAGAAGCAGGAGCAACAACAGAGCAGAAGCACTAAAAATATGGATTAAAAGCAGTCGCGAAAAGAAACTGACCGACATTGCGGAAGAGTTAGGAATCAGTCCTGCGCTTGTGCGGAAATGGAAGTTTCTCGACAAGTGGGACGAAATACCAGTTAAGCGAAAACGTGGTGCTCAGCCTGGTAATAAAAACTCAATTGGCAATAGTGGTGGACCCGGCGGTCCTGTTGGAAACGACAAGGCGGTCATTCACGGATTATTTCGTAAATTCATGCCGCAAGATCCTGAATTTCTCGAATTGCTAGACATGGCTCAGCAAATGGAGCCATTAGATATGATTTGGCAGACCGTAGAAATAGCGTATACCAAGATGATTTGGGCTCAACGCATCATGTTCGTTCGGGATAAGAACGATGAAACAAAGGTGCTAAAGAAACAGAAACGTCAAATCGATCGTGAAATGGTCGGTGAAGGCGAAAACGCAAGTATGGAATCGTTCGATGTTTTCGTTGAGGAAGAGTGGGAGTATCAGCATGCATGGGATAAGCAGGCAGTTGATATTAAAACATTTGCTGTTGCAATGCGAGAGTTTCGCTCAGCCGTTAAACAATTCTTATCTGCTGCACCGGAAAATGACGAACGCCGCGCCAAACTTGAAATGATGAACGTGCAGATGGAGAAAGCAAAAACAGAACATGAGCGCGTGAAGTTACAGGTTGAGAAGCTGGCGAACAACGGCGATGAACTCGATGACGATTCCAAGTTAATTGATGACTGGGTAAACGGGGTAATGCAGGATGAGTAAGGCAGAGAGCTTAACCAAACGAATGGCCGCATTCAAGAAACGCATACCAGTATACCGAAAGAGTCCGAATACCTTCTTCCGTGAGATCCTTAATTTTAATCCGGATGAATGGCAAGAAGTGGTCGCAAACGATATAGCCAACGATCGATTAGTTTCTGTCAGATCGGGACAAGGGGTTGGCAAAACGGCGCTTGAAGCTGCGATTGCGCTTTGGTTCCTCTCTTGCTTTCTATTTCCTCGTGTTGTATGCACAGCTCCAACACGACAGCAACTGAATGACGTGTTGTGGGCTGAGATCAGTAAATGGCAATCCAAAAGCCCGATTCTGAAACGTATCCTCAAATGGACAAAGACGAAAGTCTACATGCGTAATTATGAGGAACGGTGGTTCGCTACAGCGCGAACAGCAACCAAGCCAGAGAATATGCAGGGTTTCCACGAAGAAAATATGTTGTTCATCGTGGACGAGGCATCCGGCGTGGACGATCGCATTATGGCTGCGATATTCGGTACATTATCTGGCGACAATAACAAATTAGCGATGTTCGGTAACCCAACTAAAACGAGTGGGTTCTTTTTTGATTCTCACAACCGAGACCGGGACATTTACAAAACGCACCAAGTCTCATGTCTCAATAGCCCACGCACCAGCAAAGAAAACATCGAAATGTTGAAGCGGAAATACGGCGAAGGCAGCGATGTATATCGCGTCAGGGTGGAAGGTCAATTCCCTCGTGGTGAAGCTGGCACATTCATAACGTTAGAAGTGGCGGAGTTTGCGGCAAGGGAAGTCCAAGTCAATCCATCCGGCACAGTGCTAACGATTGGTTGTGACGTTGCTCGTTTCGGAGATGACGAAACATCCATATATGCAGGCATTGGCAAGAAGGTAGTCGGTCAGCAGCATCATCATAAAGAGGATACGATGGTTACAGCAGGCTGGGTTATTAGATTGACCAAAGACATATTACTCGAGCATACCAACATCGAAAGAGTCATTATCCGAGTGGATGACACTGGGGTTGGCGGCGGAGTAACCGATCGTTTAAATGAGATTGTGGCAGAAGAAGGTTTATTCTGGGAGATTGTGCCGATCAACAACAATGGCAAGACGTATGATGAGTATTACGGCAACTTAAGCTCTGAAATGTGGGGAGCGATACGAACTGAGCTGGAAGGGAACATGACTGCTTTCATCAACGGACAGCAGCCAGAGTTTGAGCTGCCCGATGATGACAAATTAATATCTCAACTCTCTACTCGTAAATGGCGGATGACGTCCAAGGGCAAGATCATGCTCGAAAGCAAGGATGACATGAAGAAACGTGGTCTCAAGTCTCCTGACAGAGCAGATGCTTTCGTGTTGGCCTTTGGTGAATACATGCTTGAGCCGCAGAATGATCGCGTGATGACTCCATTTATCGGTGGTGTGACTATTCGGAGGTAGTAAAGGAGGGAGGTGGAGACTTGAAATGGTATCAAAAGACAATCTATTCATTTGCCATGAGTGTACTTCCTTCATCCGTTAAGAACCGGATGATGGGAGGAGGCAGGGCAACAGTTCCAAAAAGCACGAACCCATTCGGCATATTCAACTGGTTACCAAAAAAGTATCAGCAAGCGCATAACATCGATCTTACCAAGCTCCAAAGCTATACAGCCGAGGAATTGTTAGAGCTACTTATATCCGTCCATCCAGACGTGTCCTATGCTCTGTACACCTATTTGAGGATGGGGGATACGGCCTTAACGTTTACGGCTAAAAAACCAAATAACAGCAACGATAAAAGCGGGCAACGTGTGCTGGATGAGCTAAAGAGCATGCTGAATACACCGCTGCCGTCACCTGGTTATCAGCACGGACGGTCATTGGACAAGCTGGATACGATACAACGTATGATGGTTATGGTCCGAGGGGCATGCGCTGGTGAAGTCGTACTAAATGAACAATGTAACGATGTGATAGATATTGTCCCGGTCGATCCGGCGCTCATTTGGTTTCGGAGAGAGTCAGACACTGATCGGCTTACACCATGGCAATATGTAAAGCATCCAAGGCGGCAATCCGGCGAAGAATGGTTTGGGCAATATAAGAAGATTGACACGCCGACATTCATTTATGAAGAATTTGATCCCATGGTTGATGATCCATATGGGCGAACGCCTATGTTGCCAGTGCTTCAGGTGGTATTCTTCCACCTTCAAGTGCTGCAGGATCTGAAAGCGGTAGTCCATAATCAAGGGTACCCACGATTGGACATTTCGATGATGGAAGAGATTATGTTGAAGAATGCACCTCCATCTATACAGAACAATCCGGCAGCCCAGCAGAAGTTCCTAACAGAACGGATGGGCGAGGTGATGACACACTTCAATTCCCTTAACCCTGACGATACTTTCGTGCATTGGGACAGCGTTAAGGTCGAGTATTTAAAAGGCGGCAGCACAGGCCCGATGATTGATATTAAGAAACTTATCGATATCATTGATACTCAAATGGCTACATCGCTTAAGACGTTGCTTACAATCCTTTCCCGGCATCAAGGGTCAACGGAGACATACAGCTCAATCGATACCCAAATATACATCAAGAATGTAGAGTCCGCACGGGGCGTAACCAAACGTTTCTGGCAGCGGGCTTTTGCTATGTCCGCAAGGGTAAAGGGGATGCAGACAAATGTTGAAGTTGATTATGCTCCTATTGATTTACGATCTGAAAATGAGATTGAAAGAGATAGGCGTTCTAAAATCAATAACTATGTTTTGGCTGAGAAGGAACTTTATATCACACCACAAGAGGCAGCAGAGGAAGTGCGTTGGACACTTGGTTTGAACGCCAAGATTCCTGCTGAGTTGGTAGAAATGTTGCAGCATAAACGAATCGAGGCAAAAGAGCCAGAGGAAGGAGGTGAATAACAAAAATGGCAAAACCGACAACGGAACAGCTATCAAAGATTAATCAAAAGGCATTGGTTCAATTAACCGACGAGCAGGTGCATGTGTTTCAAGCTAAAATCATCGGGACCAAACGGATTGAAAAGTACAAAATGAAGATTACGCCTAACTTTCTTCGAAAAATGGGGGATCAAGTCAGAGAAGGCATCGCCTTGTTGGTGGATCATCCTTGGCAGAAATGGGAAGCTTTATCGTTCCCTTATGGCAGGACATTCGATAGTCGTATCGTTGAGGAAAATGGTGAGCTGGAGCTTTATGGTGATCATTATATGGCTAAGGGCTTGGAAGCAAACGGGATTTCAGCTGATCAATTAGCCATAGGTATTGATTCCGGCACGATATTTGATACTTCAGCGGGTTTCGTATCCACCAAGCATACATGCAGCATATGCGGAGGGGATTACTTCAGAAGTGCAGATTGCTCCCATATGCGCGGTCAGCAATATGACGGTAAAGAATGCCTGGTATTAGCGGATGATGGTTATATCATGGAAAACTCCATTGTATTCGACGGAGGGTATGAAGGCGCAGGCATTACTCGCGGGTCTCTGTCGGAGCATTCGCAAGAAGAGGACATTCAGCAATCAAAAACCGAATATGAGCCTCTATCCTTAGATGCGAAGTCGCTCGATGGCGATGGTCGCGTATTTTATTTTTTCGGGAACAAAGGCGGTATGTCTGCTTTCGTATCAAAGAAACATCAAAATAAAGAACAGGCCAACGCATTGGCCGAAGGAGATGGAACAGTGACAGATGAACAAAAAGCTGCTCTTGCAGCAACAGGCGGTTTACTTGGTCAGATTCGTACAGCGTTAGGTGTAACGAATGACTCGGACATTGTTGGCAAGATCGCATCATTAAGCGCACAAGCGGCAGATGGCGAAGCGTATAAAATGAAAGTTACTGATCAGGCATGTAGCGCAGGCATTCGTGCGCTGGGTGCAGCATTTAACGTTGAAGCAATGAAGACGGCGCTATCTCATTTGCCTGTCTCGGAAATTGAAAAAATCAATGCTTCGTATGAAGCGCATGCACAAGCGGCGCTGGGCGGGGGCGGCCAACATACACAGGGAGCTAATATTGATTTGCCAGCTGGTGCTTTGAGTGGAGCTGCACCAAGTAATTCGCAAAACACTGGAGTAGAAAAGACCCCTGATGAGATCAGAGCATTGGCTCGTGATGAGGCTAGGGCAGCTCTTAAAAGCTCAGGTAATGGTCATCTAGTTAAGGAGGACAAATAATATGAATCATGCTCAGTACAATGGCGCTCCGGGTCCGGGACCGATTTATACGCAAGAATTCACTGAGGTGCTTGCATCAACCGATCTTCAAGCTAAGATTCCGGGTGGCGTTTTGCTGGCTCAAGGAAATGGCGTTGTGAAGAAAGGGACGGTGCTTGGGAAAATAACGGCATCCAAAAAGTTCATCCCTTACAAGCCTGCAGCTACTGACGGTTCTCAGGTTGCTGTTTGTATTTTGGATAATGATCAGGATACATCCACTTCAGATATTGGAGCTTCCGCATGGATCGCAGGCATTTTTACAGAATCAAAACTGACGGGCATTGATGCAGCTGCTAAAACAGCGTTGCGTCTATGCTACTTCGCATAAGGGGGATAAACAATAATGGCAGTTAACGTACTAGATCCATATTTTCTAACTGAAGTCGTTCAAAATATCCGTACGGATATCAACTCATTCCGAGGTGCCCAATTGCTCACTGGAGGCGTGGATCTGAAAACGGAGCGCGGACTTACGATCGAATACGATATCACGTATGACGATACAGGCATGACGCCGCCAACCGGCCTTAACGATCCATCACCAATTCACACGCCTCCACTCGTCAAGTCAATGAGCTTCACGAATCAGGAATGGCGGGAAAAAGTTATTATTGATCGCGAAAAAATGGCAGTCTTGCGCCAACCGGGTTCGAAGCTGGATCAGCTATGGGCAGAGGAGTACATGATCGAGCGCATGATTAACCTTAACGCTCGACTTGAAACGAGGTTCGAATGGATGCGTTGGCAGCCACTGACTGGGAAGTTAGTCATTCCAGCGACGGCTACTAAGCCCTCTTTTACGATCGATTATGGTGTTCCAGCAAACAATAAGCCTACTGCATCCGTTCTGTGGAGCAATACGGCAACTGCCGATCCGCTTAAGGATCTAGATGACTGGGTTCTTCGATTCCGTGGAAGCGGTGCAAGAGCTGTTAAAGTCATTGCGAATAAAAAGGTCGATACGTACCTTAAGCAAAACGAAAAAATTCGTGATCTATTGAAAAATACGCACGGTAAAAACATCGTGACTGCGGACTCACTGGCAACGATCATCGATCAGAACCTCAACGGGCTGCAATACGAGGTCTATGATGGTGGATATATCGATGATACAGGGACATTCCTTCCGTTTATCCCGGACAATGCAGTTATCATCGTCGGACAAGGCGTTACTGGTTCGATGATGGATCTTGTAACCAGCCCGAACAACTACGAGGACATTTTCACTGGTCACCCGGGCAAGTTTGCGCTGCCAAAGCTAATTAAAGGCGATCCTGACCAATGGCAAGTCATCAACGGCGCAACGGTACTACCAAAACTGAAATATGTAAACTGGCATATCTTCGCTACAGTAGCGTAAGAGGGAGGAATCTACCGTGACAATTGTAAAAGTGCTAGTGGATGCTGTTGGCGAATACAACGCTGGGGATATCGTAACTGATGCCCCTGACGGCTTGGTTGAGATCGCAAAGAAAAAAATATGTAATGCAGCATCGGGTGAATTGCTAGCCGTGATTATTGAAAGCGATGAAGTGATTAGCGAAAACCCTTCAAATCGGGAGCTGGAGCTTCAGTCAGAGCTTCAACAGTCCAAGGAGCGCGAAGAGGTATTGCAAGAGCAATTGGACGCACTTATAGCGGAGAATACTCTTAGAGACCTTAAGGCAAACGCTAAAGAATTGAAAATTTCGGGTTATACCAAGATGAGCGCCGATGAGCTGATGGCAGCAATTGCGGCTGCTGGTGGTGGTTCGGTTGCCGAATAGGATTCTGACAACCGAAACCTATCACGACGAAATTAGGTGGCGCTTGGGCGTTGGTGAAGAAATATTATCCAACGCCAGCATTGACGCTCCTTCTGTGTTACCGATCGCAGAAGCCAAAGTAATTAAAAACGTGCCGCAATACTCAGAGTTAGTAGACGATGATGCCAATTACCTCTATGCTGCGGCTATTTGTATGGTGGCCGCGATGCTAGCTCCTTCCATGGCAGCGAGAATCAAAAAGTCAAAAAAAGATTTTGATTGGTCTATCGAAAACCAGATAGTAGATTGGCAAGTGGTCTCAATTGCACTGGTCGATGAAGCATTTGAGCATATTGGTTTAATTGAAGACGGGGGTAGTGCACAATCGACTATCCCTGTTTTCGGCGTTTCGGGACCAACACGTTTGATAGATTCACACAGGGCGAGGTGAGGGAATGTGTTCAATGAATTCCCAGAGCGCCAAATTGCTTGTCTAATCAACGGGACGTCAGAAAAGGTAATTCTATCCCGTGAAACTAAAGCAACGACGGTAATGGGCAAAGAATACGTCTATAATGGTTTGTTTGCTCCGAAATCTATCATTGCGCTGGGCGATATCGTGGAAGTAGATGCGTCCTATATGGTCCTAACTATGCGGCAGATAGTTGAGCGGGATAAATATTGCTCATTGCTCAAATCAAACGCAGCTATTGATGTTCAGCGTTATGGACAAGAGTTTGATGTAAACGATAACCCTGTAGGCGCGCCGGACTTTATTACAGTGCAAGAGGGAGTTGTTAGCTTTGTTCAATATGTCACAGCTGATTTAAGGCAACAGGATCAAGGATTGCTCCCGACAACTAAATACGTAGTCATTTTTCAAACCTCTGTCGATGTAATGCGACCGCAAGAATTACCTTCGCCCGACAGATTGATTATAGATGGAAGTCCCTTTCAGGTGGACGTTGTAGATGGTATGAAGTACCCGAACTTATTGAATATCCAAGTATCGGAGGATATACGATGAGTAACGGGTACACAGGTTATGATTCGGTGGCTGCTGAACGAGATTTAAAAAATGCTATGTTGTCAGAGATCATCAAACTTGCAGATTTAGTGGCTGAGACAGCCAAGGGTAATGTACGTTACTATCCGGAAGTGCGAAATCATGTCAGACAAGAACTTGAAGTGCTTGCTTCAAACATGTTTAGCTTGGATATTACGGCGGATTACTGGCAAGCGTGGCTGGAGCAGTTCGGTAAGGGGTCACTAATGGCAGGACAAAGCGACAATCCAGGTTTAAGTCGGTACATGAATTCAGAGTTATGGAATAGGTACCGATCTAAATCGAATCGTGCTGTTGCGGGACGCGGCAAAGGGAAGTATAAAGCGATTGATGGCACGATGCGAGAGTCAGGCGGTTCATATGCTGGCGTGGATTTGGAGGAGCTGGCAGCTCGCGGTGAAATAGATCGTAGTTTTGGACCTACACCGCCGACATTCTTCTTACGGATTGCTTTGCAGTCAAATCGGCAACGAATTCTTGATGGATTACAGCGAGTGATTGATGACTTTCCATATCATAGATATTTTAGGATGAGGTGACGGCATGAGCCAATCGCTAATAGATGGACTATACAGCATTTTAAAGCGTGATGAAGCATTTATGGCGTTCTTTGGTCTTACGCCGCTTTCTCCTCCAAAAGATGCTAGCTTGAGACTTATAAAAAGCAAGGAACCCGACCAGGCAATAACAAGTAAAAACGTACCTCAAATCATGATGTATGTGAAACCGGGGCAATACAGCAGCCGCAACCATCTTGTATTTCAGGGTAAGTTTTGTTTGGATTTCTACGCACCAACAGCTGTTCAAGTGCGAAACATTGCGCAGCGCGCTTTTGAACTCCTGCATGACAAATACATTTCTCATGAGTCGTTTAAATCGTTTAAATGCCACTTAGCCTTTGACGACGATATGACTACAGGCATCACAGGTGTTAAAGGGTATATGGCTATTTATGATGTTGATTATGTCAGGAGGTGAGGACGTTGAAAGAGCAAGCAGAGCAGAGTGAGGAAGAAAAACTGACGCAAGAAAAAATTTCACTCGCTAAGAAGCTGGGGATTTGGGAATCTTTTAACCCAATTGACGGTTATGAGACCAAGAAGGAATTCAAGCGAATAGAAGAGATCGACAAACGCCTAGCCGAAATCATTAACGGTTAGGCTTTTTTATTTAAAGGAGGAAATAAGCATGTCACTGTCAGCAAAGCAATGGGTTGTCGATGATATTTCAAATGCCGCACTATTTGATATCGTAAATGGCGATCCGTCAGCGTATTTCGAACGATTGAATAAACTGACGCTCAACATCGACGCCAAGCAGCAAAGGGTCTACGGCGGTACAAGTAAATATTCATTTCACCTTACGGAGCAAGATGCGGAATCGGGCATCCAAATCGAAAATGCATTGTTGGATTACAACCAGTTGCTAGCAGCAACAGGAGCGACGTTAACAACAGCGGCAACAATTGTTCCGCATGTGGAGAAGTTGACTGTATTAACCGGTTCGACAGTAACGCTCTCCAAAGGAGCGTCACTTGTCGCGGGATCAGATAAAATTATTGTCGCAACAAAAGGATTAACTAACTCCGGGGCGCAATTAACTCGTGTTGCTTCTGCACCAACTGCTTTGCAATATAGCATTACTGCAGCTGGAGTCATTACGCTTGGTGATGCTGCGTTGGTAGGTAAGGATATTCGGGTGTTTTATGATTACAACTCAACTACTGCGTCTGTTGCATCGTTAAAAACAACATCGAGAAACAAAGCATATAAGTTTGTAGCTTATGGTAAAGCCCTCGATGATGAAACCAATGAATGGTTTGATTGCATTATTGTCATCTATAAGGCGCAAATGCTTGGTACATTCACCATCGACCAGCAACGGAAATCCGCAACAGCCAATTCCATCGATCTAGCGATTCTGGATGCGGGGCGAGCAGACGGCAAAGTCATTGACATTATCGCTACTTAGTAAAATAAATGGGGCTCTTGTAGCCCCTCCTTAAGGGGGATATAAAGGTGGAACAAGAAGAACAAATGAATTTAATTATGGGAATTGGTCCAGAAGTACAATTCTCATCAGATATCAAGAAGCGGGTACGGGTTGGTACGGTTAAACAAATCAAAGAAGTAAACGAATTGCATAATGATGGACTAATTAAAATTAAATACTCTATTGCAATTGGAACCCCTGAAGAAAATGAAGCAG
This sequence comes from Paenibacillus sp. NRS-1760, assembly GCF_050467785.1. NCBI lineage: Bacteria > Bacillati > Bacillota > Bacilli > Caryophanales > Paenibacillaceae > Paenibacillus > Paenibacillus sp. NRS-1760. Next base: position 581,926 of record NZ_JBITPK010000014.1, read on the forward strand.
CAGCAGGAAAATGGATTGAGATTCTAAACATCATTTGCATCGAAGGCTTCACAAAGGAGGAATTCGAAAACAGCATTCCCGAATTAATGGAATCCGCTGTGGAACGATTTCTACTCGGTTAGTAAGGGACCGGATAAGCCAGCTTCATCCGGTGATGGTAAGCCATTAACTACGCAAGAGCTTTATGGGCGATTATCGCGCCGCAAGCTAATCAAGGCTTGGTATGATCACAATTGGTATGAAATAACAGCCATCTTCGACGATTTAAACGAAGAAATGAAAGAACAAATTCGTCTTCATGGTGGCACAATCGAAGAACCTAAAAAACTATCCAAATCAGGGATTTCAGAGATTCTTGGTTATTTTAATCGGTAAGGAAAAACCCTTACCAAATAAAACAAGCACATCATGCTCATGGTGTGCTTGTTTTATTTTTGAGAGATATGTGAGAGGGCGGTGAAAGAAATAGAAGCTTTAAATAAGGATGTTGTAGGCGCTAGTTTAAAACTAGACATAACCAAGATGACGCCAGCCTTTAAAGTCATTGACGGCGGCGCAAGAAAAAATGCAGAGTCGTTTAAGGTCCTAAATACAGAACTAGCCCAAACGGAAAAAAGTTATGTAAGTTTAGCGAAAGCAGCCGACAAAATCGCAATGAACTCTGATGAACGCCGACAGAAGATGATTGCAGAATCAAATGCCCTTGTTGCTCAGCGTAAAGCGCAAGCGGAACTATTAGCTGCCAAAACAGCAGCTCTTAACAAAACAAACCAAATCGTTGACGAAAAGCTTAAGGCGCAACAAGCCATAGTGAAAAAGCGAAGTGATGCAATCGAACAGCAAGAGCTCGAACACCAAAAGCGAATGCAAGTATTGCAAAACAGAGTGATATCAACCAGTGCTACATCTGCTAAATCAACGGGAACAGATGATACAACAAGGGAACGAGTGCTGCAGGCTGAGCACCGCATGCGCCGGCAGCTCGAAATTGAAGAACGATCGAATGTGCAACGAGTTACCTCTGATCGAGAACGATCTTTGCAATATGAGCAACGTGTACGAAGGGAAATAGCACGGCAAGAAGTCATGCAAGCTGAACAACTTAGACGTCTAAATAACCAAGGAATGCTCAATCGATCATCTCAATATATGTTGTCACAGACGATGTACTCAGCAGTCGTTAGAGGTGGGAATGAAGCAATTGCTGTCTTAAAGAACTTTGAGTATGAGCTTGTAAATGTGAAAAGGGTTATGGGCGACACAGCAGACGTTGCTTTTGTTAAGGAGTCTATGATCAATTCAGCAAAGGAATATGGTTACGCGTTGAAAGAAGCATCAAGCGTCTACACTCTTATCGCTCAAAGCGGATTTAACGAACGAGAAACAGAAGCTCTAACAACGACAGCTCTCATGGCGAAGAACGTAGAGCAGTCATTTCAAAGCGCCGCGCAAGCGCAAGAGTTAATGACAGGAGCCGTACTTAACTACGGTTTGGCAGCTGAGGATTCAGCGAGGCTATTGGATCGAATCAATGAGGTATCTAATAATTACCCGACGACTTCAAAAAAGATTCTCGAAGGTATGAACCGGGTTGGTGCAGCAGCTAAAAATGCAAAGGTACCTATTAACGAGCTTATTGGTTATCTCACTGTTCTAAATCAAGCGGGTTTTAGTGGAGCTAATGCTGGTAACGCCATTAAATCATTTATATCATTTTCGAGTCGTGACATTGCAATAGATAAGCTCGAAAAGTACGTAGGTGTCATTAAACAAGCAAATGGCGAAATGATGCCGTTCAGCGAGATCTTAAGTCGCATTTCCGTTAAATGGGACACACTTGCAGATTCACAGCGTCATGAAATTACACAAGCGATAGCCCGCGGTGACCAGGCGTCTAAATTTATTGCGTTGATGAACAACTACAGCAAAGTGATGGAGATTGCTGAAACGGCTGAGAACTCATTTGGATCTGCTCAGCGCGAGAATGCACTGGCTATGGAAACATTAGAAAAGAAGTCCCAACAACTTAAGGCAAATTGGGATCAACTTATCGTGACAATTGGCGATAGCGGCTTGCTTGGGGTGCTAAAAGCAGTTGTAGATACCTCTAAACTCTTGATTAATGGTTTTAATTCTATTCCTGGTCCGATCCGTAATACGTTAACAGCTACATTGTTGCTTGGCGCTGGAATCATGACCTTAAACACTGGCATGCGCCTTATGACAGGTCAGTCCATTGTATCCATGGTTACTGGGCTTGCGAGTGGAGCAAGAGCAATGCTTGGTATGTCGGCAGCTACAAATGCAGCTACTGTTGCACAACGTGGATTCATTGCTACACCTATAGGTATAGTATTGACTGGCATATCGCTTGCATTAGGCGCGGCAACTGTTGCATGGAGTGCTTTTAATGGTGTTCAAAATGAAGCAGTTGACACAACGAAACAAGCGGAGAGAGATGCTTATACTCTGACTGAAAAATACAAAGAACTTAAAACAGTAATCGATGATAACACGCAATCGGACAAGGAAATAACTGCTGCCAAAGCGGAATTGGCGAATGTCATTGAACGAATGAGCAAAGTCATGCCGGACATGATCTCACAATGGGATGAGAACGGGAAGGCAATCGATATTAACACCGAAAAAATAAAATCATTTGGGAAAGAGTATGCAGATGCTCTTCGAATGGTAGAGGAGGAAGAGTTAAGAAAGTCTAAAAAGTCAAGAGAAACACTTAAAAACGATTTGGATATTTTGATCGCATTTATGGATGCTCAAAAAGCAGGGAATAAAGAACTTGCAAAATCTCTTGCTGGTGATGTTGCCGATATAACTGGCCGTATTATTAATGCAAATAAAATTAATCCTAAAGTGGCCAAGGAAATTGTTGAAGTAAGCGAGCAGATTGGCGTACTAGACGAAAGAATAAAAAACAGCCAGCAATCGCTAGACGTTCTGAATGGTAAGTTGAACAACACAGCGGATGCAACGGATGAATTTAGACTAGCTATGACTGAATCTGCAAATGAAACAGAAATGGCCGAAGATGCCATTGTTGATGTTGGTAGTGCGATGGAAGATTTACAGAAAGCGATTGATAACAGCGGAACTGCTATAGCGGATTTAAACCAGTTATTAGCTGATCTAGCTAGTGGGCAGTCGCTCAATGCTCAGAGTGCAGCTGATTTAATCACTCAGTACCCACAATTGGCTGACAAAATCTATCAAACAGTAGATGGTTGGTCCTTTGAAGAGAGTGCTGTTAAATCTGTCAGACAAGCAAAACTGGAATTGCTTGAAACGTCAAGGTTTGCACAGGCTGGAATTACTGCTTCTATGTATAGCGGACTTCAATCGAGGCTTGAGTATTATGGTATCGAACTAGATTCAATCAGTAGCCTTGCAGAAGCGCAATCTGCGATGGAACAAATGACAAAAGGCATCGGGGTACACTCACTATATGTGCCAGAAAGTGTTACCCAATTAGCTAAAATCGTTGCTATCCGAGAAAAATTCAGCAAATTAAGTGCTGATCCGAGCTATGGAGTCCAGTCAACGAAAGAGAAAGCGCCATCGAGTAGCAAAAAAGAAGAAGATCCACTCGCTAAAGCTTTTGCAGCTTCTCAGAAATATATTGAGCATCAAAAGGCTATGGGACGCTTATCTACTCAGGCGGAGCTATCAGCGTGGGAGCGAGTGCAGTCCCAATATATTAAAGGCTCCGATCAACGTATGGCTGCCGACGAAAAAGTATACGCCCTCAAATTGCAACTAATCGAGGAAGCTAAAAAGAAAGAGCAAGATTCTTACAATGCGTCATCAAATTGGATTTCCCATCAGAAGGGAATTCGTGAAGTATCAGCTAAGGAAGAGTTGGCATGGCTGGAGCGCGTACAGAGTCACTATAAAAAAGGTTCTGAAATTCGGCTGAGATTGGACGAACAGGTTTACGCAGCAAAGAAAGCCGCGATGCGTGAGACAATGGCTTTGTCAGAGTCCTTTATTGCACATGAAAAGGCTATGGGTAGGCTATCTCTTGAAGAGGAGCTGAAAGCATGGGAGCGGGTGCAAGCACGTTACCTGAAAGGCACAGAGGAGCGGAAGCGGTCTGACGAGCAAGTCTATGCCCTTAAGAAACAGCTTATTGATAAAGAAACCGCTGATACCACAAAGCTCATAGGAATCCAAGACAAAGCGCTTGAAAAGGCTAAGAAGGACAATATACAGCGGATCAACGATGAGAAGGACGCTTTCATAGCAGCTCAAGATGAAAAGATTAAAACGATCGATGCCGTTATTGCCTCCATGAAAGAGCAGAACGCCGATGACGATTATGAAGCCCAGTTAGCCGAAAAGCGAGCTAGGCTATTATTGCTGCAGTCGGCTGTTGGTCCTGAAGGAATCAAAGAGCGCGAGGATTTAATCAAGGAAATCGCAAAGATGGAGCTGGATCGCGGTCGCGAACTAGCCATACGAAGCTTAGAAGCGGACAAGAAGAAGTTAGAGGAAGAGAAGGCCATTAAAGTTGCAGCGTATGAGGATCAAGTTAAAACGCTTGAAACACATTATGATGCTTTGATTAGTGCCTTTAAGGATTTCTCGGACGATACCATAAAGCAATCGGATACTTTGAAACAAATACAGATTTTAAAAGAATCTGAAAAGAATGCCGAGATCCTAACCCAGCTTGACGCCTTTATTACGGCCTATCAATCAAAAATGAGTAAGATAAGCAGCATCTCCATGTCACAAGAAGAACGAGACCTACAAGAATACAACAACAATAAAGACTTGTGGGATGCTGCCAAAGCCAGCGGTGATAAATCAAAAATGGCTAGCCTAGCAGCTCGCAACAAAGAGATACGTGATTTGTATAACGTCAAGCAAGATACAGGCAAGCTTCAACACTTCTCAGAAGGTGGCGCCGTGCTTGGTAATCGCGGAGCAGCTGTTCCAGTAATCGCACATGCAGGCGAGCTTATCTTTAATGAAAGGCAACAAAGCAATTTATTCAAACTTTTGAATTTTGCGATGCCGAACCTTTCCTACAGCATGCCAAGCTTTTCAATGGCTTCTGGTTCATCTGAATCCGTTGTGAACCATAATTACTACACCGTTTCCCATACGGGCGATGTTAACATTGATGATTCTTCCACAGCTAAGACGTACTGGACGGAGCGGGACAATGTGGTTCGGAGATTTCAGTCGCGAGGAGGCAAATCAAGATGATTGAAGCATATGTTGATGGCATCCCGTGGTCATCTCTTGGCATTGGGATTAAGAGGAGGGATATACCTCCTCTACCTGAAACAAGGGATTACACGGTACAAATAGCCGGCAGAGATGGTGATGTGGATTTTGGATCGGAATACGGTTCAAGGATCATTGAACATGAATGTATATTGATGGCCGATGATGCGACGCTGGATTATCAAGCGAAGGTCAGAGAAATTGCTCGCATATTTGATGCTAAGCGCGGAGATCGCACCATAACGTATAGCGACCTACCAGGTAAAAGATATCGAGCGCGATACGCCGGAACATTATCCATAGAGAAAATAATCTATGATGGCATGTTCCAACTGCCGCTTAAGATGCACAATCCCTTTCCAGAAAGTGACGAGGAAAATATAGAGGAGCTTCTGATTTCACAATCACCTCATACGATAACCATTGAATCGGACGGCGATCTAAGCGCTAGTCCGATTTTTGTTTTAACGAATATCGGTAGTAATACCATTAACGGATTCATGATCAAAAACGAATACAAACTTGAATAGGAGCTGAACCCACCATGGCTATATCCAATTATCAAGCAGCACGAAATCTTAATGCATTGCGGGGCGTTTCTTTTACGCCTCCCAACGCATTGTATCTCGCACTCTATACATCAAGTCCCACAGCAGCAAATACAGGTGCAGAGGTAAATGGAGGAGCATATGCAAGGCAGCTTATCACCTTGTCAGCAGCTGCTTTAGACGGCGGCAAGATGACGGTTAAACTGATGGCAGATGCGCCTTACCCTGTAGCTACAGCGAATTGGGGGCTAGTTACACATGTCGGCGTACTGGACGCGGCAACAGGAGGTAACTTGTTACATTTTAATGAAATTGATCCAAGGACCATACAAACTAACGATCGATTTATTGCCGAGGCTAACAAGATTTTAATTAGATATGCGCAATAGAGAGGAGGACACAAAATGCCAAATTTACTTCCGATGTATCCAGGCGTTGCAAATAGTTATCAAACGGAGCTGTCAGCTGCTATCAATGCCAGCGTAACAACAATACCTTTGCAGAGCGTAGCAGTTTCGATCCTTCCTGATGCACCGAACATTGCAGTTATTGGTGTGGATGAGACAGCGGAGACAATTCTTTATACAGGTAAAACCGGAAATTCCCTTACAGGTGTAACGCGGGGGTACAACGGCACAACAGCGAGAAGTTGGCCGACAGGGGCAAAGGTAGCTCGCATGTTTACAGCAGCAGATTGGGATGCTGCAAGACAGAATATAGATACACTAAATGCCATGCAGTCTGAAGCTGCATCCATCCCTGAGACAATTAAACGAGGGTCTAATGTTATCAATACGTCTCAAGCAAGTGGGGCAAATATTTCAATTAATGGTCGAACTCTAGTTAATTTACTTGGTCGTGATGGTAATTTTGAGAACGACACGAACGGCGACGGTGTGGCTGATGGATGGGCTAAAGTCGGGGTGGGGATATTTACTTTAGAACCTACCAGTAATTATGGTACTAAATCACAAAGGATAACATCGCAATCATCTGACACAACCTATAGGGCGTTATCTAGGAGTTCGGATTACAACACAGTGAAAAGCGCACCGGCAGGAACGAATTTTCTAGCACTAGTTGATCTTACTGTAAATGGTGCTCCGGGCGAACTACGCGTACAACATAGCGGGATACAGAGCAATGCACAGTCTAGTACGTCTAAGACCTTGTATGTAAAAGTGAAAACTACCGTGACAGCTGATTTGTGGGTGAACTTGTACAATAATGCCGCAAATGGGGTGGTGGGATGGGTTCAATATGACGGGTTGCGACTATACGAAATTTCAGCAGCGGAGTACGCGAAAATCGACGTAGATCCAGAATACACAGGTGAGAAGCTTGCAGAGAAATTCCCTTATGTGGACAGCGTGAAACATTTGCGCAATCCGGCTATTCGGAAGAAGGGTAAGAACCTATTGCCGCCGCTTACGCAATGGATCGTGCATGCAAATTCGGTTGTGACGGAGCCTTACAAGTTGACGTTGAATGCTACAGCTAACTACCAATACAGCACCATATTTATTCCTGTATTGCCGCTTACTACGTACACGATTAATCTAGGTAACGTTGCGGGTCAATTTAACAATATTGTAGAGCGAAACGCAGCATTAGCGACTATCACGTTTTTTCAAGGTAACCCAGCTACAACAAACAGAACATTTACCACATCGGCGACTACAGCTTTCTTGGATGTACAGATTGCGTCTAGCAGTTTAGGTACGTTCACATTTGCAAACCCGCAACTAGAACTAGGCAACGTCGCAACCCAATTCGAACCACAGAACGACGATTACTTATACTTGCCGACCGTCCTTGCTTCTAACATTGACGGTAGCGTTAAGGATACGTACAACGACGCATTAGGGACAGTTACGCGGAGATGGAGAACAGGCGTTGTATTAGATGGCTCGTTATCGTGGACTTATGTCGATGGTAGCGGATTGAAAAGATACGTCGCGCCCGGCGCATCGTTATCAAAGAATAGCTCGCTGACGAAGTACGACGGCAAGATATTGTCATACGCCGACGCTGCAACATTGTTTAATGCGCCCGTAGTGGACACATACGGATCGGTAGCCAATGATAGATACGACCTCATAATTTCAGACAATGAAACAGGATTTGATGACGCATATACGCCGACTACACAGGAGATACAAGCCTTCTTCAACGGCTGGCAGATCAATAACGGAAATGTAGGTACTAAATATTTAGTGGGGCCTAGAAAGTGGACACCTTTGGTTAGTCCGAAAGCGGACTTCGAGGGAAAAATCGCGGGAAGCACTGTGGAAAATCCGCACAGCGTAGTACACGGTTATAGTCCTACATTATTGCCTCCTAACTCTTCATCCTGGAGCGCGGAGATTCAAGCTAATTTGGATAAAGTTAAATCGTTAGACGGGATTGTATATAACCCTTCTAATGGAAATACAAATATAGCGCAAATGAAGTTTTCGAAAAACCTAATCGAGCATGTAATTCGTAAACATGGTTCATGGTTGTTTGGTTCAGCCGTAACGGTTTCCGAGCGCGTGGCGTGGCTTAAAGCTAATGTGTCCAAGTTACTTGCAAATGCTTATATTTTTGGTAGTGGTCCAGCAGGGAATAAAGCGTATTTCGCGCTGTGGCAAGCGGGCAATGGAACGCCGGGTTGGGGTACAGCTAATACTAATACAGGCAGCATTTCGACTAAAACGAGCATCCAGACGAATGGTTCGCACATTGATGCGAATGGATTCATTCATTTTGTGGCCTACGCCGACGCAGCGGGGCTTCTGCTGAACCCAACCGTTGCGCCTATAGTCACGGCGACGGGTAGCGGGAGCCAACTAGCAGCTGGGACTTATTATGTATCCTATAGATGGGTGAATGCGGCAGGTAGCACGTTATGTTCCTCTGAGGTTCCTATAACTATTACCGCGGGACAACAAATAAACGTAACAACACCTGCAACCCCTCTAGATAAGGGGGTTACTGGCACGACCGTACACATAGGTACTAGCGCAAACATAGGAGCGCAACAAGGTTATACAAACAATATTACAGGGGCTTATACACAAACAGTTGCTTTAGTCGCTACGATAGGTAGACCATCCGATAACAATTTAGTTGTTCCATCAACGATCAATACAGACTATTTCGAGCTTGACGTTGAACTAAATGTTGGCGTTCTACCTACTGCAAAATCACTATCGTACACACCGTACATGTTAGATTATCAGCTTGCGACGTCGGTAGAAGAAACGATTGTAGCTGAGGGTTCAATCGGGCTGCAAGCTGGAGGTAATCAAATCGTGCTGCTTGAGGGAGTTGTTATTCGAGAGAAAGCAAATCCAATCTTAAACAGCGGAGTTTATTATATAAATGCGAATGCTTTTCCGGCTTCGTGGTTTAAAAATAAAGCTGAAATGATCATGAGTGTTTATAAAAATGGAGTTGTCGATAGCAAAGCAAAGTACCCGAATCCGAGCGGTGGATACGGCAATGTAACTGCTCAAATACAAATTTTAGAGGCGGATTTTGATGCTACCGCAGAATACACCGTCACCTATCTGCCGCTAGATAAGTACAAAATGACAACAAACATCATTGATACAACCCTAACCTACCAAAGCACTTTAGGTGGTACGGTTGCTAAAAACACTCAGGACATTACGGATATTAAAACAAAAGATAGCGTACAAGACTGGCGTCTTATGCTTGATGAAGCCTACGCTGCCAATACACGCTATGATTTGAATACACATCGAACAGCTGAAACGCTAGATCATCCAGACGGTTCAGTTACTGATGCAAAAATAGGTAATCGAACGATTGACGATATGGTAGCAGCTGCCGCAGGGCCTGATACGCCTACAAGATTATGGAGTAAACTCGCAAATATGGTCAAGGCCATAACAGGGAAAGACAATTGGTTCACGCGGCCAGCAACAACGCTAGAAGCAACAAGCCTGCATATCGCGGCATCAACTGGTATACATGGAGCAACGAGCGCAGCAACTGCAAATGCCCTTATGCAACGTGACGCAAACGGACGTACTAAAACAGCAGCTCCGAGCGCCAATGATGATGTAGTTAATAAAGCTTATGCAGACTTAAAACTCGCTTTGGCTGGCGGTTCGATGACTGGAGATATAACATTCGAAAACGGAACATCTCCTCATGCTGCTGGAATAAGATTTGGAGACGGAACCGGCTGGCGATATCCATTTAAGCGTAAAGACGGTACAGTCGTAGCCACTCTTCGCGACGATGGAGAAATGTTCTTAGCGCTTGGGAGTCAACAAGTGTACCATGCTGGATACATGCCATTCATTGTAGGAACATATATGGGTGATGGGACAATGGGTCGCGATGTAGAACTTCCTTTTAAAGCGAGCTATGTAACTGTGTTTGCTAGAAGCGCTGCTCCCACTATCGAACAACTAGCCATTCATATGGCATCAAACAGTTATACAGCATCGAGTATTTCGGGTGGTTCACCTCTTTCAGTGTTCAACCTATCACCAAAGTTTAGTGTTTCATACGTAAGTACGCTAGGGTATCCAAAAACTAATGAGTCCGGCAAAGTCTATTTTTATATTGCATACAGATAAGGAGGATGAACATGTTAGCAGTTCATAGAAATGGAAGTTACGATTTAGCTGATTGGATAACAGAAGATATGTATCCAAACAGCTATAAAATCGATGAAAAAACGCCAGATGGCGCAATAATCTTTCAAAAGTTAAATGAACACGCGCCGTATCTCACGCTTGTAGCTGAGGACGGTGTTTTGATAGACGTCATTGCTAGGAGCGCGACTCCAGAGGAAGAGGCAGCTGCGAATGCGCCTCTTCCTAAGACTGATGAACAGTTACTTATTGAACAATTATTAAATCAGATAGCAGCACAGCAAACAGCAATCGACACACTGGTTATGGATGCACTAGGGGGTGTAAGCAGTGTTTGAATCCATTAAGCGATTATGGGATACTCAAAAAATAGACGAGCCTGCATTGCGAAAAGCTGTGGCCGTGAAAGGTTGGATCTCGCAAGAGCAATACAAAGAAATATCCGGCAAGGACTATGAGTAGGAGGTAATCTATGTTCGGAGGAGCATTTAACCGCACTCCATTTAATCGATCGATCTCCGTTAATGTATATGGTCGATCAATCATGGAGTCTTCAACCGAAATGTCAGCAAGCTTAATCCGGCAGATAAAAACGAGTACAACGATGGAGACGCTGTCCGCAATGGAGGCGTCTTTTTTGCGGGCTATTACTGCAGCTGCTGAGATGAAAATCATTACAGAGTTTGAATCATCGTTCATACGTAACATCATAAGCGGCGGTGCTGTTATGTCTGCCATATCAGAAATGATTGCAGCAGGTAGCAGGTACCACGTGGAATATATCGAGATTGCTGGAGCGTTTGCTCCTGGTGACCGAATAGTTATCGATGCTCAAAAACTTAAGGTAACGAAAAACGGAGTGATTACCGGGTATAACGGTGATTTCTTCGACTTTCACCCAGAGAGTAATAAAATCACATACACCGATCCGGCATCGGGTCGATCGGTTCAAATGAGGTTAACATTCCGAGATAAATATTTATATTGAGGTGATGGCTTGAAAAGACTGGCTCTATACGACAAAAACCTAAATCACTTAGGGGCGGTTGCTGATGCAACAGAAATTGAACGCCGCCGCCGTATCAATAGTGATTATGAGCTATCTTTCCTTTTGCCCATGTCCAGCGAGGATTTTGATATCATCCCGATAAAAGGACACGTCAAAGATGATCGCGGGCAATATTATGTCATTAACGAGCGGGCTAGAAAAAGGGAAGGCGTAAAACGTATGGTTGAATATGTTTGTTCGCATATCATGTTCAAGCTCGCTGATTTCAAATTCCCTTATTCGTCTTATATCGCTGAAGCGTTCGGCGTTAATATCTCAACCCTGTTAAACGCTGTTTCAGCTGCTACAGGTGGTAAATTCACATTTGTTATTGATGACACATTTGACCTAAAAGATATTAAAGATTTTGGAAGGGGGGATTGCCTGCAGGCGCTTAATAAGATCATCAACACATATGGCTGCGAGATCGAACCGGATAATTTTGTGATTCACATAAAAAAACAAATCGGTATGAATCGGGGTTATCAAGCGCGTCTGAAGAAGAACATTATCAACATTAACTTTAAGGACAGCGCAAGTACGCTTGTAACGCGCTTATTTAGTGAGATGAAAGACGGCAGGACGTTCATCGGTCTTCCAGCATCAAATCTAACGAGTGAAGAGTACGCCTTATTAAATGCAGTGCCAGGCGCGATTGTTGGTGGAGTGATTAAGGTGAACTACCTAATTTCTCCTTATGCAGCTTATTGGTCCAACACCACTAATACCTATTTCGATGGGGAGTATATTAATCAGGAAATCGAGGACCCGATCGAGCTTCTTAAGGCTGTACGTAAGTCGATGAGAGAACGAGAGGTTCCCGCTATTGATGTTCCTATTAATGTAGCTGACTTGCACAGAATCGATCAGGAGGAGCCGGAGGTTTTTTTAGGAGATACAATTAAAACGTTTGATGCAGAAATGCAAGTAAACGGAATTGAAGCAAGGGTAATTGAATTAAAGGAACCATTGTTTAATCCTGCCAAACAACCCGATATGGTACTAGCCAACTATCTCTTACGGGACTATGAGGATATTCTTGCAGACTTAAATGATTCGAAAAAGATTGTAGACAATATCATGAGCGGAGGAAAAGTAAGGACGGAAGTGTTTGAAAACTTCGCAGCTCAAGCCGTATATGATATTAACAATAGCAAGTCAGAAGTCATTTATGATGAACGAGGAATCGTTCTACGAAGTAAGTTTATTCCGAATGACCAGGTTGTCATTTCATCTAAGGGGTTATATGTTACCCGTGACGGCGGTAAGACTGCGGAAGCGGCGATAACTGCAGCGGGAATTATGGCGCCGAAGGTAATAGGGACGCTAGGTAATTTTGTGGATATGGAAATCGGGATCGGTAACAATGTCTTTAAAGCGAACCAAGCAGGCATTCATCTAGGTCATCAAGATTTCGGCAGCTCTCCATTTCGGGTAAATATGGCAGGGGAATTGTTAGCTAGTAAAGCTACAATAGCCGGTGATATCCATGCAACAAGTGGATCGTTTTCAGGGAATATATCAGCATATGGAACTATAACTGGTGGAACGATGACAGGGGCAAAGATACAAACGAGGGATTCAGGCATTTACCCAAGAAGCGAGATGTCGAATACAGGTAATTTGTTTGGAGTTTATCAAAATGCTAGCAATTATGCATTGTTTACTTCGGTAAGGGGTTTTGGTTCAAATCCTGCTCCAGCGTTAGTGATGAATCAGGGTAATGCGAATTTAGCTATTGGTCACGGAGTAGCTTCACTGGCAGGAATGGGGATTTTGGCAAATAGCGATTTTGAAATACAGGCAAGTGGTGGTATCTATCTTTCCAATAAAACGAACTTAAATAATTGGTCACAGCTGAATAACATGGAAACAAATCGCACACTTCAGCAAGACCTCAATGCTAAAGCGATATCAGGTATTTCTACAGGTTTATCAGGTGGACACAATCACGGTATCCCTGATGGAACAAGGCTTGCAATTGTTAATAGTCAAGGTGAAGTCACTGGAAGTGTTTTTTGGTCTGTAGCAGCTAGTCATAGCCATGCCCAAAACTGAGTGTTATACTAAACTCAAAAATTGGGAGAAGAGGTCGAATAATGAAAAAAGTTGTTATATCCTTTGTAGCAGGGGCGCTACTTATGGCATCAGGACAAGTGTTGGCTGATAGTATTTCGAAAATTGGTAAAAAAATTGAAGGTGAAGCGCTTGTTGTAGTTAATGGACAAAAACTGAGTAGTGCTGTGATATCTGAAGGGAAAAGTTATGCGCCTGTACGAGATATATCCGAAGCACTAGGCGCGAAAGCAACATACAAAAAAGGTGTGATTAATATTGAAACATCGTTGCCGGATGATGGACAAGTTGAGAAGTTAAGGGCGTTGAAGGTAGATAAATCATATACAGAAAAGAAAATAGCGGAATTAGAACTTAGTATCCGCACACTTGAAACTGAGACCATCCCATTCCGAGAAGAACGTGGCATTGATAGTGTTACTGGTGAATTACGGCCTGATTCTCTAATAGTTATTAATGAATTAAAGGCAAGTGCGGAAAAAATGAAAGTGGAGTTAAATGAACTTAAAATAAAACTTGTAAGTATAAATAAACAAATTAATGAATTAGAAAAGTGAATTAATATTACTTAAAACTTACCCTCGATACTCATCGGGGGTTATTTTAATTAAAGGAGTCGTATCAAATGGCTGATATTAAAAAGAAGCTTGAATTGGTTGTAGATGTAGATAATCCGGTTGAAGAAATCAAGGAATGTATCATCGCCATTTCAATGTTCCATGGTTCTCAACAAGTAAACATTTTAAGGGAAATTGAAATGTGGCTCGGCAAAACTATTGAGGGCGCAGAATCCAAAAAACAAAATCAAGAATCTTCACAAGGACCTGAGTAATCAGGTCCTTTTCTTATCTTGGTAAGATAAATAAACAGAAAATTAAGGGGATGAACATCAATGTTTAAACAATGGCTATCAGTAGATGTAACGGAAGGTAGAGCAATTGCAGCAATAATAGGAGCTGCAATTGCTCCATGGGTCTCTTTGATCTATGGGAATGGTCGGTTAATACCGATTGTGCTCTTAATTGTTGTCATCGCTTTGGACTGGATAACAGGCATTTCGGCGGCACTAAAAGATAAAACATTTTCAAGCGAGTATGGATTACGGCAGGGTGTACCGCGTACCCTGTTTCTTTTCGCACTGCCAGCGCTCGCTAATCTTTTGGATGCAATGCTTGGCGTACCTGGTTTACTGTTTTATGCGATTACGCTCGGTATCATATATCATACTTGGCAATCGTTAACGGCGAACGCTTATCGTGCCGGTTGGGGTAAATGGATACCACAATCTGTCATGTCTCATATTGAGTCGGAGCTTAAAAATAAAGTGGATCGTGCTAGCAAAAACAAATCTGAATTCAAAGGAGGAAATGAGAATGTCAATTAATTACGTAAAAGATCACATACCCAAAGGGACGGCTAATAACCGCCGTCCAGCGCTTTTGATGGCAGCAACCTCTATAACTATTCACAACACAGGGAATCCGACAAGCACAGCGAGAAATGAAAGGTCGTGGCTCACGAACCCGACCAATACCCGGACCGCATCTTATCATCTTGTTGTGGACGAGCGTGAGGTCATTGAGTGTTTGCCGCTGAATGAGAATGCTTGGCATGCGGGCGATGGGAGCAACGCTGCAAGTGGCAACAGAACGTCGATTAGCATTGAGATTTGTGAGAGTGGAGACTATTCCAAATCTCTGAGTAACGCAGTAGAGTTGGCTGCGAAACTGCTGAAGCAGTACGGTTGGGGCGTGGATCGGCTACGTCGGCATTATGACTGGAGCGGTAAGATTTGTCCTCGACTAATGTATAGCAACGGTACATGGGCAGGGTGGACGGAGTTTAAATCAAGAGTTGCGGCAAAACTGCAGCCTATTAAAGAGGAGGATCAACCAATGACAGCATCAGAAAAAAAGGCATATGAGGATTTGGCGAAATTAGTTAAAGAGCAAGAAAAACACCTTGAGGAACTTGTGGAATCAAAGCGCCTTGTGCCAGCTCCTCCATGGTTTGGTGAAGAGTTCATGTATATTGATTTAGGCAGTATTATTCACGATCCTAAATTCACTGCTGAAGGCTGGCGCACTCTAGCAGTATCATTGCGTGCTATTCATAAAAATAAGTAGGTAGATACCTATACTAAGATTTAAAAATTAAAACATCAGCATTCGGCTGGTGTTTTTTTTTACCCATAAAAAGAACATACGTTCGA
This sequence comes from Paenibacillus sp. NRS-1760, assembly GCF_050467785.1. NCBI lineage: Bacteria > Bacillati > Bacillota > Bacilli > Caryophanales > Paenibacillaceae > Paenibacillus > Paenibacillus sp. NRS-1760. Next base: position 597,679 of record NZ_JBITPK010000014.1, read on the forward strand.
TAGGAGAAGAGAAATGATTTATAATATGGATTGTATAGAAGGTTCAAAGAAGTACATTAAAGATGAGAGTATAGATTTGATTGTTACTGACCCGCCTTATAATTTGGGTTTTGGAGGCACGACTCAAACAAAATCAAAAAAACCACGTTTTTCAATTATTGCAAACGATAACTTGTCAGATCGTAACTATCAAAGATTTACTTTTCAATGGCTGCGTGAAGCTCATCGAATCTTAAAGCCAGGGCATCATATTTACGTTTTTATTGATTGGCGTATGTACCCTCAATTGGCATTGTGGATGAGGCGTTGTGGATTTGTTATAAAAAACTGCATTGTTTGGGACAAAGTGCATATGGGAATGGGGCATCAATATCGTTTCCGCCATGAGTTTATTATATTTGCTGTAAAGGGTGACGGTAAGGCAAGAAGGATTCCAACACGTTCAACTACAGACATTTGGAGCATTCCAAGGATTTCTGGGAATAAAACCGTTCATCCAACTGAAAAGCCAGCTTTGCTAATGGATGATATTATTTTGAACAGTAGTTTTGAAGGAGAGACAATTGCCGATTTCTTTGTGGGCTCAGGTCCGGTGCCTGTTGCTGCTAAACAGTTGGGACGTGAAGTAATTGGATTTGAACTAGACCAAGCATATTTCGAAATTACAAATGCGAGATTAGATAAAGTTTATCTTTCTGAGTAAAACAAGTTCCTACCAAAGCTATCTTCTATTGTAAGCACAATGGGGCTATGTTAATCAGTAGCCACTTAGAGTGGATAAACCTCGAAAAAAAGAAGAGCCGCTTTCCAGAAGGTTAGCGGCTTTATCTGTATTATTTAACTCTTCGCAAGTGAGAGGACGAGATAGGATAGTAATATGATGCTTCAACCTCATTCAACTTTAAGACCTCACAAATGTCTTTTTGAGTATATTTAAAATCATTTTGATAAACGCCGATTACTTCTTCCAGTGTTAAAGGAGTTTCTAAAGGAACATCAAGCTCGACAGGCTCTCTTGTGCGATATCCAGCCTGACCCATCTGCATCCAAAAATGGCGGTATTGTCTATCAGCTAATTTTCCTAGATCACGTGAACGAACTAAAAGAGCAGCCATTGATACTTTCCAGTAAGGCTTTAATGTGGCAAGCTTTTTTAAGTTGATATCAACTAACTGAGAAGAAATTTCTGATTTTGGCATTAAGAACTCAGATGCGAACCTATCTGCCTGTTCCTCGATATCTGTATCTTCACTAGGTGGTTTTCTATGCATAACTAAATGTCCAATTTCATGCGCTAGGGTAAACCTAATTCGGTCCATCGGCCTATCAAAATTCGTGAATACCAACGGTGGAGATCCGGGATGTGATAAGCATATGGCATCAACATTTGCACCTTCGAAATCAAATGGAATAACAATGCCTCCGGCTTCTTCGATGATATCCACAATATTTTGTATAGGTCCTCTTTGTAATTTCCAAGAAGCTCTCATGGTTTGTGCGATTTGTTCGACATTACCGTTATATTGATCGGGGTCCATATAAGGGAAATCATCTCCACCAATTTCCACCGAGCGTAAAAGATTGAATATTTCCATCCTTCTTATTTCTAATCGAGCATATATTTTTGAAAGAACCTTTTGAGGCACGGCTTGTTTTTTTCTGTGGAAAAATTCACTCAAACCTACACCATATGTCTTTTCATTTCTGGAGAAGAAAGAGATGGGGTAATTTAGAAGTTGAGAAAATAAATTAATCTCCTCTTCGTTTACAGGTAACAATCCATTCTCAATTTTAGATAACTTACCTTGAGAAATACCCAATTGTTTTGACATTTCATTCTGACTAATTCCACGCGATTCCCTACCAATGATAAATAGTTGTGGATTATACTCGTTGTTAAGAATTGATTGCATTTTCATCACCCACTGTTGCAGTAATTCCTTTCGCTTTAACTGTTCTTTTTCTTGTTGTGGAAATAGTTGCAGAAACAGGGAACAATTCAGGTTCTGCGATGTCGACCCCGGTCAATGGTATACTCCAAACATTAACGTTTCCGTATCGGTAAGTAATATATACATCCTTGACTTCGGTCCCTAAAGCGTTCATAACATAACCTACATGCAATAATCCGTTTGGAACAAGATTTTCTATTTCTAATTGAACAGTATCTTGGAGGTTAAAAGCTCTCAGTTGTTTCGTGTTAATGCCGGATGACAAAAGGTTATTATTAAACTTTTTGAATCGGAGTACAACGATACCTTTCACAGATAAAGTGAATATACCGCGTTTTTTTGAAGCATGAAACCCAGTCTCATTTTCAAATTCACTTCTTATAGCTTCTGTAATGTGATCGTGGCACAATGAAGCTGAAGACCTAGGGGAATGCTTGTGTCTTACATTTATGTAATCTGGACCTGTATAATAACCATTTACGGCATCGAAAATACATTTCCTTAATCTTATAAGATAAGGTTCTAGTATATCATTAGCCTGTTCCTTACTCATTGGCTCCATTGTTTCAACCTCATTTCAGTTGTTCTTAACTATAATTATTAATTGTACACTCAATCTTTGGCAAAATCAATGTATAATATTCCTAAAAATATTCCTAAATTAGAAAACATACATGAAATCTGTTTGCAGCGCCAAGAGGGTGAACCATTTAATAAACAAAATCCACTGACCTATACATTATTGGGGCTAGACGATTTTTGGTGTTGGGCTCTTTTTTCCAAAATCCCAACTGATTGGGATTTTGGATTTTATTCTCCGCCAAATCCAATTAATTTTGGTTGCCTTAAAATCCCCGTGTCAGTGAATTCGAGAGCTGTTACTCTACAAGGAAACGGCACAGCAAGCCAAACAACATCAGATTTCTTTATACCGGATGACAGGGAAGGAAAGGGACATTCTCCTGGGTGATCAGTCATGAACTGTCGAAGGACTTTTTTAGATGCGGAATCAATCCCAGAGACATGACCAACATATTTATCTTTGTAACGCAGTACAAGGCTAGATACATAACCTTCTTTCAGCTTAATACCCACAACGTCCGCGATAATTCGAACTTCTTTTCTCTTCTTGAACCAATATTTATGTTTCTTTGCTTCGACATAAGGACTATCCAGTTTCTTAGAGATGATTCCTTCCCATTCCCGAGTGTTTACCCATTCCCAGAGAGCTGGGCCGTCGTATACTAGGTCAGTGACAAAGACCCTCGGTTGCTTTTCTGGAAATTTAGCAGCAAGACGAGCGTATCTTTCTTTAAATGGGAGTGGCCGGATATCCTCGCCTTCATCGTATAACATATCGAATGCCACAAATATCATATTCTCATCGTATTTTTTGCGATTGACACCCACTAGAACCCGCTGGAATTTAGGTCGACTACCGTCAAAGTATGCAATCTCGCCATCTAGCACACAGGCTCCTATCCGCAGCGGACTTAACAATTCAACAATCTCGGGAAAACGATCGTTTCTAGGTTCAACCCTTTTCGAAAATATCTCTACTCCGCCGTTGCCATCAAGCCTGACTAGCGTTCGAACACCGTCCCATTTTATTTGGTATCCCCATTCGGGTCCAACAGGTATTTCAGAGGAAGTGATCGGAGCCATTGGGACTTTTGGCAAAGTCATGAGATTCATAAAATCACCTTTTCCTTGATTTTCAATTATGATTGACACATAAGAAAAAATAATTCTAACAACTTGAACAAAGAACGTGCGTTCGTGTATATTATAAGAACAAGTATTCGTATTGGAGTGATGGTCATGATTGAAAAATATATCGGCCAGACAGTACAAATCATCTATAACGACCGAAAAAAGAATATATCAATTCGATCAATTCAGGTATTATCCGTGCGCAATGGAAAGGTCAGAGCCTTTTGCCTAAGTGCAAATGCGCCACGTGTATTTAATGTAGAAAGCATAATTGATGTGGAGTTGATTAAACAGCATGCTTGATGATGCAGCACGCAAGGTTTTAACAGTCATGTGGAACGTGTACCGTAACGATCCTTCTATTATAGATGTGGATTATTTAATTCAAAAAACTCAACGGACAGAAGATCAGGTGAAAGATGCTATTAATATCTTGGTCAAAGAAGGTTTTGTATTGTGGGATAGAAAAGCTAATACATTTAAAGTGCTATATAACCGCGAAGCAGCTAAGCCGGTAATGCCTCGAGGATGGATTAAATGAAGAAGGTTAATCGATTAGATCCAGAGAGCAATAAAATGTGGTCTAGTAGCCGCATGATGTTACCTGAGCATGTTGTAGCAATAAATAAGCAGCGTATAGAATTGGAGGATCTAGACATGGCAAGAGCAAAGGGACCGAAAAGACCAACTAGGGATGAGTTCGAATTAGAAGAATTAGGAGAACGCCTGGTCGAAGCTCAGCAGGAAGAATTAATGATCAAGCTGATTGTTTGGAATTGGGATCAGCCCGTTATTGGGAAAATAACAAAGATGGACTCTCGAACAAAGTCAGTTCATATTGAGTTTAAAGGCGAGACAACGAAAGTTCACTTCCTAGATATTATGAAAGTACAGAATTCGGATTAGCAAGAGGCTAGTCGATGTATTAATACTCAATATAATAAAAGCCCGCCAACCTGATGGTTAGCGGGCTTTGTTATTTCGGTCACATGATTTCAGAGTCGAATATGCTAAGAACCACTCGACAACAAAAAGTCACGTAAAAAGTCACGATTACGGCGGTTGCATGCGAAAGGTGGCGAAAGTGTTTACGATAATAAATTAAAAATATATCTTTTCCATTGCTCATACGATGAAATATGAAAAATCACGAAAACAAATGGAGTATCCATATTATAGCACCAGCTGCGAAATTGGTCTATAATTGTCGATTCATAAAAAATAGATAAATAATGACCGCATGCGGCACTTCGGAAAATACTAAATACGTTTTCGGTGTAACAATAAATAGAAAATGATACCATTATCGGTAATTAGAAATCGTTTTTATTATTAATTGATGGTTTAGATAGCATGGTACATAACTCCTAAGTAAGAAAGAAAAGCATCTAGAAACTAGAATTGAAAAATTAAATTAAAAAAATATTTTAGTTCGCAAGGTTCATTTTATTTAGATGAATCGAAATGATCTTTCTTTAATTATGTAAAAATAAGTTATATAGTCATTAAATGAGAGTCGAATAATATCAAATAAACAAAAATAATGTTGTTTAGTATATTGATAATGATAGAAATGGACTATATAATATGCGTTGAGACCTAAATGGAAACTCATGCCTAATAAATCATAAAGGAGGATAATAAGTATGCAAACGGAATCTGCAGCTCTCGCTCGTCAAGTTGAATTCGTGTTTCGTCAGCTTGAAAGTGAACTGACAAACGCTACGGCTGGTACAGTATTAATACATATTCGGAACAATGCGGTGGGTAAATTTGGGGTTAGGCACCATCCAATCGAATGCAAAAATGGAAAGTTCGAGAGTGTTGATAAAGGACTGACAGCTGTTCAGGTACAGGCATTTAAACAAATGGCCATTGAATCGCTTAAGTTTAGGAAAGACTGGTCGCATGGCGAAATTTTATATGATTTTTCCGTTCGTTCAAGCGCTAATTCTTGGTCGGCAAGCATACTTTTTGAATCTAATTACAATATGGCCAATTGGAATTCTCGCTATTATCCGAAAAGAAATGATTTATGGGATTCACAATAAACAAAATTACGTATAGAAGAAAAAAAGAGCTGACGGGCATCCGTCAGCTCCTCATTTTATTGTCCGAAATCAAGATCAGGATACACATAAGGTGACTCTGGAACCTTGATTCGTTCAAGCCGCTGGGCTTCTAAAGTCATGACAACATGATTCATATAAGTTGATGTCGTTAACCTTCCTGTCACCGTCACCCATTCATCGTCGGCGTAATCCATCGCTTTTGGCCAAGATACCATAAGTCCATAAGGCATAGCGTCGGCTGAACAACAATTCATTGCAAATCTACTGACCGCAAATCGCTCCTTGCCCATCTCGTCCTCGTGGTAAATAAACCCCGAAATTTCAACTTCTTTACCGATAAGTTTCTCTCGAAAGAGATCAAATGTCGTCAACGTCTCAATAAATTGAGTATCCGGTACACGGATAAGTGGTTGGCTGTACAGCTTCTTCGCGTATGCTGTATGTGCTTCCATATAGCCATCGAAAGGATAAAAGGCATCGATTCCGGCACCATTCTCTTCAGCTGTTGAAATTCCAGATAAGCTGATCCCTTTTTTTGAAGCAATATCGCTCCCAAGCGTCCCGGTCGGAACGAGAAAACCGAGCAGCAGCGGAAAAATAAACAACCCATAAATGATGATGTTTTTGAACACGGATGGAGATGGCTCGTGCTCGCAATCACAGCTTGGCGTTTGATTTCCGATACGTTTCTGTAAAGCGGCATAGACTTGATAAATAGCTGCTGCATAGAGGCCTAACGCTGACAGCTTTACGTATACCTCCATTTTTGGAGCGATATAAAGGGCCATTTCACCCGTTTGATCCAAGTAGAGAATAAACAGAGCAAAACCTGTAAGAATGGCGGCACGTAAAAGATGATGAATCATAGCAGCGCCTCCATTATCCAAGCGCCGATGAAGGTTAGCGCCGCGGTTAGTACAATGAGAATAAATACGAATTTAATACGGAATGTCGTTAGCAGCATTAATGTATTTTTAAGATCGATCATTGGGCCGAATACAAGAAAAGCAAGCAGCGGTCCAAAATCAAACATGCCGCTGAACGATGAAGCAATGAAAGCATCTGAAGTGGAGCAGATTGATAATATAAAAGCAAAGCCCATCATGAAAAGATATGAAAATAAAGGCTGATCAGCAAATGCCTCAAAGGTGCTGCGATCAATAACCGTTTGAATAATGGCGGTCAACATTGCTCCGAAAATAAAATATTTGCCCATTTCAAAAAACTCGTTTGAAGCATGTGATAGGGTTGAGGCGGCTCTTCCACGGAATCCAGTACCGCTTGTCCCATGCTCATGAATATGGGTGTGATTGTGGCTATGTGTATGACCCTGCTTGATTAAATGAAACGGTTGAGCTAATTTGAGCGGACTGCTGCGCATAAATTTATAAAGGAGCAAGCCGATGATAACGGCAATGACAAAGGCTAATATCATTCGTGCGTAAGCCATTTCTGGCGTCGTTCGAAAAGCAGCAAAGGTTGATGCAAAAACGATTGGATTAACGACGGGGCCTGCCAATAAATAAACGATTCCGATATAAGCAGGCATGCCTTTGCGAATAAGCCGCCTGACAACCGGTATCATTCCGCATTCACATAATGGGAATAAAATGCCTAGCAGCGCCCCAAAGAGAACTCCCATTACTGGGTTTTTGGGCATGAATTTTTGAATGAGCTCGTCCGAAACGAAGACTTGCAGAATTGCAGAAAAGATCACCCCGAGCAGGATAAATGGAAATGCTTCTAAAATAATGCTTATAAATAATATTTTGAAGGATTGCAAATTAGCGATACTAAAAAGATGTGTAGGAAGCTCTCGATTGGTTACGATAAGGGCGAGCATGATCAAGCAGCCTAATCCAAGCAATGGCGTACAGATGCGGTATAGAAATTTTGCCATAGTCCAATATCCTTTCTTTATGTAAGGATTACGATTATGACTATAGCTTATGCGGTATCGATGCGGGATAGGACAACTTTCGTATCGCTTGACATTAACGATTACAGATGTATAATCGTTTTAAATGCAATGATGGGAATAAGTAAGCTCGATTGGATTGCGTACAGAGAGCCGGTGGTTGCTGCGAACCGGTGCAAACAACGATGCTGAATGGGCCCCGGAGCCTATGAACGGAAACTGGCTGCACGAGCAGCCGAAGATGTTTGTACGGACGCTCCCCGTTACGGAGCAACAAGGCTTATGGGATTTTTAATGCGCTTCGATTGTATAACAAAGCGTACCATAAGCGAATTAGGGTGGCACCACGGTCCCTCGTCCCTTGCGGCGGGGGATTTTTTGCGTTTTTTTTAGACTAAAATTGACAAGAAAGAGGTCGAAGCATTATGAAAAAAGTACTCTCCGGTATTCAGCCAAGCGGTCAGCTTACACTTGGAAACTACATTGGCGCCATGCAAAACTTCGTAAAGCTGCAGCATACAGAAGAATGCTTTTTTATGATCGTTGATTTGCATGCGATTTCGGTTCCACAGGAGCCGGCTGCCTTAAGAGAACAAACGGAAGCGGTAGCCGCATTATTTATTGCTGCAGGCATAGATCCGCTCAAAGCGAATGTATTTGTACAATCGCATGTTCGCGCGCATGCTGAGCTTGGATGGTTGTTTACAACGCTTGCCAACATGGGCGAGCTGGAAAGAATGACGCAGTTCAAAGATAAATCTGCAGGCAAAGATTCTGTTGGGGCGGGGCTGTTCGTCTATCCGACGCTGATGGCTGCCGATATATTGGTTTATAATGCGGATCTTGTACCAGTTGGCGACGATCAGAAGCAGCATTTGGAGCTTACTCGTGATTTGGCGCATCGCTTCAATACAAGGTTTGGCAAATACTTTACGATACCGGAGCCTTATATTCCGAAAGTAGGCGCTAGGGTAATGTCGCTTGATGATGCCAGCAAAAAAATGAGCAAAAGCAATCCAAATGTAGGAAGCTTCATTGCGCTGCTTGATTCTCCAGATGTGATTCGCAAAAAAATTAGCAGAGCGACAACAGATTCAGGCCGCGAAGTGAAATACGATCCAGCAAATAAACCTGAGATTAGCAATCTAATGAGTATTTATGCTCATTGTGCAAATATGAGCATTGAAGATATCGAGGCTCGTTATGAGGGGCAAGGTTATGGACCTTTCAAGAAGGATCTTGCGGAGCAGGTGGTTGCGGTTATAGAACCGCTGCAAGCTAGATATAATGAAATTCGCAGTTCAGGCGAGATTCATCAAATCTTGAAGCAAGGCGCAGAAAAGGCTTCCTTGGTCGCAGATCGTACACTTGCAGACGTGAAAGAGCTTATGGGTTTTCTGCCGCCTCGCGGCTAATCTTTTAGGTACTTACAAGGCTGACGCCCCATAGCGTCAGCCTTGTTTTTTTCTGCGCAAGCGAGCTTTTGTAATAAAGCCGGCTCCTATTGTGAAAAGGCTCAACAAACCAAACAATAATACAAACCAGCCATTATAGCTGATGGAGATAGCCATAGCGCTCATAAATACGATAGCTAGTACGGAAAAGAACAAAGAAAGCGGTTTGGACATCTTGTTTTCTCTCCTTAATAAATCGTCAATATATTTTAATGGTTTAAGAATAGATTCTTTGATGGTGCGCATAATAAGCTTGCAAGCTTGCAACACACATCAAAGTGCAGAGGACGAAAGGAGAAATACATTATGGCAGGAAGCAGAAATCAACTTGTTGTTCCACAAGCAACTGCAGCATTACAACAAATGAAACTTGAGGCAGCGCAAGAACTGGGCGTACAAATTCCTCAAGATGGCTACTACGGTAATGTTTCAACTCGTGATGCAGGCTCCCTAGGTGGTTATATTACGAAAAAGCTTGTTCAAATTGCTGAACAACAATTGTCAGGCGGCTCCCGTTAATCGCTTCTAATACACAGTGATGAAATGAAGCCCAAGGGTAATCCTTGGGCTTTTTATTATGGTAACCATCATTTTAGCACAGGGCTGATCGACTTTCTTCTATAATATAAAACAAAAAAAGAAAGCCCCCTCTATTTTGAAGCAAAGGGCTTTCTAACGTCAATACTAAAAAGTATCCATGCGCAATCTTTTCAATAAACGTTCATCGCTAAGCCAGCCGACATAAGAGCCAATGGTCTCATCCTTTTTATTCATAAGCAGAACGCCAACGAATGGGTATTGCTTGCGATGGCGATATCGTACGTCGCACCATCTGACCTCATATCCCCATGAATGCTCCCGAACGTCTGCGCAGGCAAAGCTGGTGAAATATAAAAAGGATCGAATGGCGGGATCGTTTTTGGATTTGGCGACTGCCGGGTGATCAGAGCATTCCACATAATCAATCCATACTAAATTGTTATTGCGTAAATTTCCAATCGCGAATCCGCCATTTTTAACTTGCTTGACTACATTCCATATCGTTAGAGAAATCGTTGGAATGACGATATAAGCATCGCCTTCATGATATTCAGTGTCCAGCGTCTTCATCCGTTGCAGCGTACTTCTGGAGGTAACTGTCCGCCATACAAAATAAATGGCTAGAAACAAGTACATAAGCGGGAATATTGAAGCTGGATTTACGAATCCGCCTGCCCACAGTAAAATAGCTATGACATGCGTTGTGAAAATGATGGGATCAAATATGTGTATAATGTTCCAAGAGATCCATTTGTCCGTGAAGGGCCGCATCGCTTGAGTGCCGTAAGTATTAAATAAATCGGTGAATACATGCACGCATACGGCGAGCAGCACCCAGCCCCCAATATGCAGCCAAGGGAGCGAGCCGCGGTAAAACAATTGGAGGAGGCCGGTAATTAGCGCAGTCCAAATGGCGATAGCCGGCAAGGAGTGAGAAATGCCGCGATGATTGCGAATATAAATCGCATTGCCTTTTAAACGAAGTAGGCCATCTAAATCGGGCGCTTGCGATCCGATAACTGTGCCGAGCAATACAGCGGTGTGAATGGCTGGATTTGCTGCTACCACGGGATCAATTGCGGCAAGTCCCCCTAAACCGATGCCCATGATAAGATGTGTGCCTGTGTCCATGACAAGTCCTCCCCAATCGATAATTAGATGTAGTATCGGCGGAAGGGAGCAACTTTATCAATATAATCTAAAGGAGACTGAAGGCAAATGTACATTTGTTTTGCAGAATATCGTGTTTCACCAGAATTTCGGGCACAATATCTTGACTACACAGCTTCGCTGCTAAAGGAAGGACACGATGTACAATTATATGAAGGAACAGATCAGCCGGGTTTATTTGTAGAGGTATGGAACGCAGCTACCTGCGAGCAAGCAGAGCAAATCAAAAAAGAACGCTGCAGTGAGCGTTCCTCTTGGATGCATATTTCGAACTTTATTGTTGGGGGAGCTGCGAAAATGCACATTTGGACGTTTAAGCCAGCACATCTAAAGGGCGAAGCAGCGATTAACGGCTAGAATTTGCTGTTCCGAGAGTAGCCATGCCAAGTGGAGTGGAAGAGCTTACTACTCCGCCTTGGAACGGATATTCATAAGCAATCGGCTCATCGAATGTTACATAATCAAGATTAAGCGTCAAAAGTAAGTAGCGCATACCAGTCGTTGGATCGCTAATAACGATATGATCACGTCCAGCAGCTTCGATGATTCCTTTAAAAATCTTGGCGTTCCACTCACGATTGTTTTCGTAAGTCATATAAAAAGTTGCCATTTTGCCGCGGTTCAGACGCAAAATGTTTTCTACATAGGATTCTTCAACGGAAGGCATCGAAACGATGGTGCCGCCTTGTGGCGTAATAAACGATCCGCTTGGCACATTTGGAGGAATGACTTGTGCTTGTTGGGTTTGAAAGTTGGCTGGGAGCGTAGTTGGCTGTTGCATGCCCATCGGCTGCTGCATTCCCATGCCCATTGGATATTGATATTGACCATATCCGCCGTAGCCGAATCCTTGAACAGGACCTGTATTTGCGGGGCTTACTTGATTTTTGTAACCATAACCATTAGACATTTAGAATTTCCTCACTTTCATACATTAGGAATAGTTTTAATAAACGGCCGGACAATCCTCTGGCGTTGGAACGAAGAAGCAATGTTTCTTATACCTTCCGCTGTTAGCCTGATCCCACCACGTATCAGGGCAGCTGCCTGCTGGACGGAAAAACCATAATGCATTAGAAGCCGGGTGTTGACGTTCGCCGTTAATGACCCGCTTTGCTAATCGAATATCTTTATCACGAGCGCTTTGATAAAAGTAGCTTTTGGTGATTGCTTCGAAACCGCCAGGACTTTGATAGACCATGTCTGGGATGGACCGAAGATTTCTAAAGTCGATACAATTTCCTAGTACACGGTTTACGCCAACGTTGCCTACCATAAGCATGCCGAGCTCGCCCTCGCCCTCTGCTTCCGCTCGCATGAGCCTAGCGAGCATCTTCGTATCTTCGGAATTGGTTTTGATGACAGCCATGGAATTGACAGATCACTTCCTTTCGTAGACTTTAGGACGGTTTAATGTGCTGTTCGGCATAGGCATCAAACTACATAGTTATTGTATTGTGCACCCGCCCATTTGGTTACTAAATGATTTGTCACAATTTACGTGGCAAAATGATGAACAAAACCGTCGAACGTTGTCATCGTGTTCTTTTTTCGGTATGATTAAAAACGATTCATCAATGGATGATAGACGCCATCAGCGTCTTGTCGCATAACTTGGGAGGCTAGCTTCGTGCTTAAAGACTGGATTGCATTGACAAAACCGCGGCTACTTCGACTTAATGTATTCGCTGCGATAGGTGGTTTCATGGTTGCTTCCAAATGGGACATTAACGTTCTATTGCTTATATGGGCGATTATCGGCTCAACGTTGACGATAGCGTCAGCAACCGTGATTAATAATTATTGGGATCGGGAACTTGATTTGAAAATGGAACGTACGAAGGATCGCGCGCTTCCTACCGGTCGAATGACGCCAGGCTCTGTTCTGGCTTATGGTATTATTTTGGGGGTTGTTGGACTAGCTGTTCTCTTCCTGCTCGTTAACCCATTATCGGGTTGGCTCGGACTGCTAGGCTGGGGTGTTTATATTGTGGTTTACACGATGTGGCTCAAGCGTACTTCAACTTGGAGTACATCGGTTGGAGGCATCTCTGGCGCGATGCCGCCGGTTATCGGTTATTGCGCGGTAACAGGTGAAATCGATGCGGGTGCTTGGATATTGTTTGCTCTGATGTTTCTGTGGCAGCCTGCTCATTTCTGGTCGCTTGCCATTAGAAGGGTAGAAGAATATCGCGCAGCAGGTTTTCCATTGCTGCCTGTCGTGAAAGGAATCAAACGTACGAAGTTTCAAATGATTCCATACATCGTATTGCTTTTGCCAACGGGCATATTGTTTTATTCCTACGGTTACGTTGGTATTTTCTTCTTGGTCATATCCGTTGCAGGCGGCTTAATCTGGCTTATCCATACGTTGCGTGGGCCAAAAGCCAAGGATACCGACAAATGGGCGAAAACCAATTTTCTTATCTCGGTCAATTATTTAATGGTTATATTTATCGTTATGATTCTTAATACGACGGGATCATAATTATCGTCTTAAGGAGTGACTGGCGTGGATTTTGTCAAAAAGCATAGCTTCAAAATTGCGGTACTTGCGCTTTGCGCAGCAATGGGAATTTATTTATTTATTACGTACGGCATGCCGGAGAAGCAGACTCTTCCAATCGAGAAGGCTGCGCCAGCGTTTGAGCTGACAGATCTGGATGATCAGAAGGTAACACTCGCTTCAACAAATGGTAAGGCGCGAATTGTATATTTCTATTTCGCAAATTGTCCAGATGTTTGTCCGCCTACTACCTTCTTGCTGTCGCAGGTACAGGAGCAGCTTAAAGAGGAAGGCAAGCTCGGCACTAAAGCAGAGCTCATCTCGATTACGTTTGATCCAGTACGGGATACACCTGAAGTCATTCGTGATTTTGCAAAGCGGAATTTTGCTGATCTTAATGGTTGGCGTTTCCTGCGGGGCGATGAATCTAACACGATGCAAATTGCTAGAGATTTTGGCATTGGCGTCATTAAAAATGAGGATGGCTCCTTCTCTCACTCCAATGTCATTACGATTGTGGATAAGGACGGGCAAATTCGCAAGTGGATTGATGGCAGCAAAGAAGATTTGACGGCTGAGGAAATTGTAAATCAATTAAACAAGGTGCTTTAAAATTCATCTTTGCTCCAAATAGAAGCGGGACTCTGCGCAGGGTACAGGATATGCGCATCGAGGCCCGCTTTTTCTAATTGCTCAATTAAGTATTCCTCTGGCGTATGCTCTACGCCTGAATAACCTCTGCGGGTATAAATATGCTCAGCATCTGGAAATACGTCGCGCAATAAGAAGCGAATCCGTTTTCCAGAGGAATCATTGTCGGTGAAAATATAAGCTTGGCTTTTGCCAATTTGTTTTCTAAGCTTGTCCAATTGCTCCGAACCGGGAGTGCCGAAGGTGCAGAAAATCGGTACATCTTGATGAAGGACGCGCTTAAGTCTTGCCTTGTCATTTTTTCCTTCTACGATAATGGCTATATCCATGGAACTCACCTCGCGTAGTGAATGTAGAGCAGGGTCATGAAGCATATGTATAGTTTACCACCAAACATCGATTTTACCGAGAACGGGAATGATCGGTTTTTTCGTTTGAAAATGAATAAACGGTCTGCAGTTTGCAGACCGTTTATTATTTTACTAGTAGAGGCAAGTGCAAGCTATGATTACGAGCAGGATAAACAATACAAGGATAATGCCAAGGTTTGAGAAACCGCCGTGGCCATAACCACGATTTTCTGAACTTACATTTGCAGACATATATGGGGTCACCTCGTTTCCGTAGTGTTAGAAGGATGAATGCAAACAGCTGAGCTTAGCTGTTCTAACTAGTCACCTGTCATAGTACAGCATATGACATGATGGGGAATTAGCCCTGTGCATTTACCTATGCCTACGAAAAATGGGTGCGGGAAGAAAGTGAACGGGAAATACGCAGCGGGAGCAGAGCGACTGCTATCATCAATGCAATAAACGCTATGTAGTAAGGCGATATATAGTTGCGAAGCTGTCCTGCCGCCATCGGTCCGATAAACGCTCCGATGGAGAAGGCGATGGATAATACGGAAAAAGTACGGCCGTAACGTGCTCCGCCGCTAAGCTCAATTAATAAGGTGGACAGCGCGGGCAAAATGACTCCTTTCGCCATACCGACAAAAAGCAGCATCAATGTTAGAGGTGCCGGTATATCGGATGCAATGCCAAAGTAAATAATGGCAAGAATGAGCGAGCCCCACAACGTTCGCAAATACGCGGATACGCGGTTCAGAAACAGCATGCTTAATGTGACGAGTGCGCCGATACTGATAACGGAAAATAAAAGTCCAGTCGTCATCATCGCTTCCTGCGTTTTGGCAAGCAGCGGCAGCTCGAACGATAGGATACCCTGCGCGCAGCTTATTGCAACAGGCAGCAGGTAGACGAGCCAAGGAATAGGCACTGCAGGTTCAAGCGGCAGCTTCGTTTTCTTTTTCCCGTCGTTGCTTTCAGCTTCCGTTTGCTCTACTTTCTGGCGAACTTCTTTAATAAAGAACAGAGCGCAGACAGATGTTACGATCAGAACCCATCCAAGCAGCGTAAAAGCGGTTGAAAATCCAATTTTTGCAACGAGATACGCTCCTGCTGCTGGAGATACGACTGATGCTAGTGTATGAACGAGTCCATTGCCAGCCATAAGCTTTCCTTGCTCCGTTCGATCGCTCGTTATTCTTGCAAGCAGGGACAAGCAAGCCGGAGACAGAAATGCAAGCACAAAACCGCTAATGGAGCGGAGCGCGAGCAGCTGCCAAGGATTAGTTACATGTGATTGAAACAGGAGAACAATTCCGGCTGCCATAAGGCTGAACACGATAAACAATCTGCTGCCATAACGGTCAACGCCAAAGCCTGCAATGAGATTTCCAGGCAAATGCGTAATGGAGTACATGCCCATCATGAGTCCGATGAAGGAAGGCGCTGCACCTAAAGAGATGGCAAAAGGTGTTAAAATGGGGTATTGCGCATGCAAATCAAAAAAGGCTATAAACAAAAATAAGTACAGCCAAACCGCGGTTTTCACAGAGCTGACCCTCCTTGCCAATTACATTCTTATATACTTGTACGTCTAATTGGGACAGGATATGTCTGCATAAAAAGGAAACGAGCGTTTACGCCCTATATTCCGTAGGTTATAATATTTTGTAATGGGATTTTGTACGAGGTATAATGGAGGGGATCGCAATTGGATTTTTTGAATTTTTCGACCTATGATTGGGACACTTGGACAGCTTTTTTTAAAGAACATTGGCTTGTGCTGGTTATTGCGCTTATTTTGTTATTAATTATTATCCGCATCGTGAAAACTGTAGTTAAATGGGCACTTGTGGTGGCAATCGTGCTTGGTATTGTCGTATATAGCGGCTACACTATGGATGATTTGAAAGAGATTGGCACTAAGGTTGCAGATACAGTAAAACAGGAAGCCGTTAATGCAATGGTAGGCGAAGCAAAGGATGCTACTTTCGTGAATAACGGGGATGGAACCTTTACAGTGAAAACTAAAAATGTAGAGCTTACCGGAGAGCCGGGTGCGAATGAGGTTGCCATTTCATTCCGTGGAACGGCGCTCGGCAAGTGGGAGCTCGATAATACGATACAAACCTTCATCGACCAAGCGAAGCAGAACGGGTAATGCCGATGACAAGCTGGGATCAATTATTTAGAGAGCCGGAGCCAATTGCTATCATTGTGCTTCTATTGCTAATTGGCTCTCTTATACAGGGGATGAGGAGAGGCGCATCGGGATCTGCGAGGCGTCTTTTCTTTTTTGTTTGGGAAGGTTTAGCAGTTATCGTATGTTTGGTACTGGCAGCACAGCTTACGAATACATTGTCACCAGCTGTAGCGAAGTGGTTGACTAGCAAGGTGAAGGTTCCTCTTCATGACCTCAGCGGGGTGGAGCAAGCATGGTACACGCTGCTTACGAGTTTGAGGGATTTTGCATTGCTGCGCTATGGCGTCTTGTTCCTGCTGGGTTATTTCCTGCTGCGGGCATTGGCAGCTTCTATTGAGCCTTTGCTGGAGAAAGCAGTAGAAGGCGTTCTGAGGAGCGGCAAGGAAGAGCCTATGGCTCACTTGCAAGGCAGGCGAAGTGCTAGCCGTGCCATAGGGGCTTTAATTGGTGCAGCTCACGGAGCGGGTCGTTCATTTGTATTCGTCGTTCTTTTATTCGTTTATGTGTCCCTTGTGCCAAATGGCTGGTATGTCGACAAAATTTCCGAATCGACGGTTTATACCAAAGCGGCTTCGTGGCTGAGTCCAGTTGCCGGAGACGTTCTAGCAGGGCAAGGACCCGTGCTCGCCCAAGCGGTTGAAGCGCAGTTCAAACAAATTTTACAACGAAAATATGAGATTATTGATTACGCCATCCCAGCTGAGATTGAGAAAGCTGCTCTTTATGTGACCAAGGATGCGCAAACGAATGAGGATAAGGCGAGAAAGCTATATGACTTTCTTGGAACAAGAATTGCTTACGATTGGGACAAAGCTCGGAATTATGAAGAGCAGGGAATTTGGAAGGAACAGACACCTCCCGAAACATTTGATACGCGCAAAGGCGTATGTATAGATATAGCTCGTTTATATGCTGTAATGGCTAGGTCAGCAGGTCTAGAGGTACGGGTTGTAACTGGAATGGGAGCTAACGGTAAGGGAGGCTTCGGTCCACATGCTTGGAATGAGGTGCGAATCAGCGAAGGGGATAATGGCTGGATTCCACTGGATGCTACTTGGGCAAATACCGGGAATTGGTTTAATCCGCCGGCATTTGACGATACTCACATACGTGATGCATAGCTTAAAATGAGAAGGTTATGAGGTGATTAGACATGCAAGATGATCCGCAGAAACGGGAAATTATAAATCGACGTCATTTTTCGTTTCGATTGAACTTATTTTTCTTTATTACGTTCGCATTGTTTAGTGTTTTGATTGTAAGGCTAGCCATTTTACAGTTTGTAGAAGGGCCGACGCTAAGTGCTGAAGGGATCGGCAAAAGTACACGCAGCGTGAAGATTCCGCCGATTAGGGGCAATATTTACGACGCTACGGGTCATGCAATTGCGTATTCGACTTCGACCCAGTCTATTTATTTCACGATTCAGCCCGAGCTTAAGCTGGAGAAAGCGACTGCAAGTGCAAAAGAAATGGCGCAGAAGCTTTATGAAATATTTACAAAGCTTGGCGATCCTGCCAAGGCGATGACGGTTGACGATATTATTCGCCAGATGGATCTTGATTTTAAGCGGAATAATATCTCGACCCCGCGGCGGATTAAATCCGGCCTCACGAATAAAGAAGTGGCTTATTTCATGGAAAATCGCACGGCGTTCAAAGGTGTAGATATCATGGAGGAAAGCGTTCGAAACTATGATAAAGATTCGATTTCGGTGCAGCTTGTCGGGTATTTGAAGAAGTTTAATACCGTTCGAGAGAACGTAGACTTCTACAAGGAAAAGACGACTGAGGAAGATCCTACGCTGAGATATTTGGATGAAGAGGACGTTGGCTTCGACGGTCTTGAGCGGATGTATCAGGACGTGCTGCGCGGCAAAAATGGTTTGAAAACCTATCCCGTTAACAACGCGGAGCGTATTATCGGGCCTATGGAAATAACGAACCCTACGAAGGGGTCGGATCTTTATTTAACCATTAACAAAAACGTACAGTTAACGACGGAAACAGCAATTATGGATCAGCTCAAAAAAATATCAACGTCTACAAACAAATATGAGCGTGCCAAATATGCACAAACCGGATTCGCAGTAGCGATGGAAGTTGATACAGGTAAAATCGTGGCGATGGCGAGTATGCCGGATTATGATCCTAATATTTGGTCAGGCGGCCGTATTAGCAAAGAGGATTACGAGAACTTCCAGAATATCTTATCGAACGGTACGATTCGAACGGTCTATGGCAAATATTCCGAAGAGGAGCGCAATCAACATCCATCTTCCATCCTGCCGCTTGGCTCGACAATGAAGCCGTTATCCGTATTAGTCGGTCTGAATGAGAAATTGTTTAAGACGACAGATACCTACCCGGACACTGGGAGGTTCTCATATGGTAGAAAAGGATATGAGACTTATATCGGCAACTCCCAAGGCAAAAAGTTCGGCTACATTGATGGCGCCCAAGCCATTCAACATTCTTCCAATACGTTTATGGGAGCTATGATTGGGGATAGGCTTTATAGAAGAGACCTAAAAAATGGTAAGAGCGGCGTGGAAATTTGGGACGAATACATGAAGCAATTCGGTCTTGGCGTCCTGACGGAAAGCGGCTTGCCAAACGAAACGAAGGGCGTTATTGAGTACTTTAACGAGGCGAAAAATGCCAGTTCGCAGTCAGCGCTCGTTCAAGCCTCCTTCGGTCAGCAAGGGCGTTATACAACCTTGCAGCTCGCGCAATATACTGCAATGCTTGCCAATCGCGGCAAACGAATGAAGCCGCAATTTGTAAACGAAATTAAGGATGCAGACGGAAATATTATTCAAGGCTATACGCCTGTTATTTTGAATGAAGTAAATTACCCGATTGAATATTGGAAAGAAATTGAGCTAGGCATGTCGAAGGTTAGCTCGCAAGGCTTTGAAGGTGTGGATTACACCTATAACCGTAAGACAGGTACGTCAGAGCAGCAAGTAAAAGGCCGGACTGCAGAAAATGCGGTATTTATCGCCTATGCGCCTGCCGATAAGCCGAAGCTTGCTGTAGCTGTTGTAGTACCTGATGGCGGGTTCGGAGGTTACGGAGCCTCTCCAATCGCTCGTAAGATTTTTGACGCTTATGACGAGGAAATTGGTTTGTACGGCGTGCCGAAGAAGAAGGCGCCAGCTACAAATGATGCTGCTGGCAACACGGCTAATAATACAACAGATAATGCTAATACAGGAACGGGAACCGGTACAGGGACAAACGAATAATAGTGTAAAAACATCAAAAAGGCAGTCGGAGCATCAACTTCGATCTGTCTTTTTTGCTGTGAAAATCGCCCATTTTAAAATAAATGTTGCACTAGTGAAACATTTTTGTGTATTATTAAAAAAAAGGCATTAGGTAAACTAAGATTCATAAGGGCAAACTTTAGAGCATATAAAAAATGACAGGGATGAAGGAGGTAGCACAATGCGTAAAACGTACAAGACAAATTCTGCTCTTCGGAGATTTATTATGGTTATCGCTTTTCTGGCGATGACGGCAATGGTAACCTCAGCTTGCGGGCAGCAAGGAACGAGCGATGGGAAATTGAAAATTACGACAACAACAGGAATGATCACGGACGTAGTGCAGCAGGTAGGCGGTGAGTATGTCGATGTTAGCGGATTGATGGGGGCAGGGATTGACCCCCATCTTTACAAGGCATCTCAAGGAGACGTGCGGAAGCTGGATAATGCGGACATTATTTTTTATAACGGCTTGCACTTAGAGGGCAAGATGGCCGAGATGTTCGAGAAATTGGAGAAGCGCAAGCCGACGGTAGCCGTCTCCAAATATTTAACGGAAGATCAGCTGCACTCTGCCCCAGGGCAAGGGGCTGGCATGCATGATCCGCATATTTGGTTCAATGTGAAGCTTTGGATTTCTACAACAGAGGTGATCCGCGACACACTGATGGAGAAGGATGAGGTCCATGCTGATTACTACAAAGAGCATGCAGCAGCCTACATCAAGCAGCTGGAGGAGCTGGACAATTATGCGAGAGAGCAAATTGCACGTATTCCAGAGGCAGACCGCATTTTAGTAACAGCACACGATGCATTTGGATATTTTGGCGAAGCGTATGGTCTAACTGTCACGGGTTTGCAAGGTATGAATACGATGTCGGAGTACGGCTCAAAGGATGTTAGCAAGCTGCGCGACTACTTAGTTGAGAAAAAAATAAAAGCTGTTTTTATCGAATCCAGCGTTCCGAAAAAATCAATTGAATCGGTCATAGAAGGGGCAAGAAGCTTAGGCCATGAGGTGAAAATTGGCGGCGAGCTATACTCCGACGCAATGGGAGATGCCGGTACGTTTGAAGGCACTTATATCGGAATGGTGAAGCATAACGTGGATACGATTGTAGCCGCTTTGAAATAGCACATAAAAAGGCAAGGAAAGTGAGTGATAAAAATGAACCAATCTACAACAGCTGCCAAGCAAAATACGAAACAAATTGCACCGCTTACGATTAAAGGACTAAGCGTTGCTTATCAGAAGAAGCCAGTGCTTCGGAACGTATCGTTCGAAGTAAGTGAAGGTGAGCTCGTCGGGGTAATCGGACCCAATGGCGCAGGTAAGTCAACACTGATGAAGGCGGCTCTTGGCCTCATACCGAGTATTGGCGGAGAAGTGTTAGTATATGGCAAGCCTTATAAGCAGCAGCGGAAAATGATCGGTTATGTCCCGCAGCGAGAATCGGTGGATTGGGATTTTCCAACGAATGCGCTTGATGTTGTACTTATGGGCCGTTATGGTCATTTAGGCTGGTTCCGCCGCCCAAGCGCGAAGGATAAGGCGATTGCGCTGGAGTGCCTGAACAAGGTTGGAATGGCCGATTATGCGGGCAGGCAAATCAGTCAGCTCTCTGGCGGACAGCAGCAGCGGGTGTTTCTAGCGCGTGCGCTAGCGCAGGACGCGAAGCTGTACTTTATGGATGAACCATTTGCAGGCGTGGATGCGGCGACAGAGAAAGCCATTATCACATTGCTGCAGGAGCTGAAGCTGCAAGGGAAAACGGTTATCGTTGTCCATCATGATCTAGCGACTGTGCAAGATTATTTTGACTCGGTACTGCTCCTGAATGTAGAGCTTCAAGCATTCGGCAAAACAGAGCAAACCTTTACCCAGGAGAAATTACAGCGTACTTACGGCGGCAGACTGGCGTTTCTTGATCGCAGCATGCAGTCTCCGTCACGTTTTGACGGAAAGGGTGAGTAATTCATGGATAGAATATGGTTGATGCTGACCGATCCGAATATGCAATGGATTTTTCTAGGCTGTACACTGCTTGGCTTAAGCAGTGGAGTGATCGGCTGCTTCTCGTATCTTAGGAAACAAAGCTTAATGGGCGATACGTTAGCCCATGCGGCATTGCCAGGCATATGCATTGCATTCATGCTTACTGGCGTTAAATCGATTGGACTGTTTCTCATAGGAGCAGGCATATCTGGTCTTATCGCAACGTTCGGTATTGGATATATTACTCGTAACTCTAAGCTTAAACAGGATGCAGCGATGGGTATCGTATTGTCAGGATTTTTTGGCCTCGGTATCGTACTGCTTACACTTATCCAGCATGGCAGCTATGGCAATCAAGCCGGATTGGATAAATTTCTGTTTGGGCAGGCGGCATCCATGATTGCATCTGACGTTATTACGATGACGGTCGTATGTGTGTCTCTTATTACGGTTTGCACGCTGCTCTTTAAACAGTTTAAAATTATTTCTTTTGATCCCGGGTTTGCAAGAGGCATCGGTTATCCCGTAGCCTTTCTTGAGCAGCTGCTCATGCTTCTAATCGTCGTTGCTGTAGTAGCGGGCATTCAGGCGGTAGGTGTCGTACTCGTAGCTGCGCTGCTTATTACACCGGCCGTATCGGCTAGATACTGGACGGATCGCCTTGGGCTCATGGTTGTATTATCAGGTATATTCGGTGCAGTTAGCGGTGCTGCAGGCACTTGGATTAGCGCATCGGTGTCTAACTTGCCAACGGGACCTGTTACGGTGCTGGCAGCAACATTGCTCTTCTGCATTTCCATTCTATTTGGTCCACAGCGCGGATTACTTGCAAAAAGGCTGGTGCGCCAAAGAGTGAAGCAAAGCTATAATCGTGACTCCGATATGCTGCTAGAGGGCAAAGTGAAGAAGGAGGCGGCATTATGAGCGACTTCTGGATCTTGCTTACAGGTGCTCTAGTAGCAAGCTGCTGCGGTATTCTAGGTGTATTTCTTGTTTTGCGCAAAATGGCGATGATCGGTGATGCGATTAGCCACTCCGTCATGCCTGGTATCGTTATCGCGTTTTTGCTCAGTGGCTCGCGCGATTCGCTGCTAATGATGTTCGCAGCACTATTATGCGGATTGCTGACGACCTTTCTTATTCAAATGTTTCAGCAAAGCGGCATTCAATCCGATGCTTCGATCGGCGTTGTCTTTACAGCATTATTCGCCATTGGCGTCGTTCTCGTAAGCTTGTATGCTCGTCAGGTGCATTTGGACCAGGATGCGATTTTGTACGGTGAGATTGCGTATGTACACTGGAATATTTGGGAGCTTGGCGGCGTAAATATGGGCCCGAAAGCCGTCTGGCTGCTCGGCACAACACTGCTGATCATAACGTCAGTTATCGTTTTGTTCTATAAACAATTCAAGTTATGCGCGTTTGATCCTGCCCTTGCGGCTGCAATCGGCATACCTGTAGCTATCTTTCATTATTTATTAATGGGTCTCGTATCGATGGCTACCGTCAGCTCCTTTGAAAGCGTTGGAGCTATACTCGTTGTAGGACTGCTGATTATCCCGGCATCTACCGCTTATTTACTGACAGATCGGCTCGGCCTTATGATCGTTTTGAGTGTAGCAGCCGGCGTAGCTAGTACATTCATCGGGTATGGTACAGCTGTTTTATTAGATGCTTCAATCGCTGGCTGTATGGTGTGCGCAGCTGCATTATTGTTCGTTATCGCATTTTTGTTCTCGCCCTCACATGGCATTGTAATCAAGAAATTGCGTCTAAGAAAGTTAGCATAATAATTGCGAAAAGCATCCTTAATGGATGCTTTTTTCATATTTATTTCAAAAAAAGGTGTATAACTGCAACTTTTATCCAAAAAGAAACGTAATGTAATTGGTACATATTAGGAGGAAACTGAAGAGGAGAGAAAATTGAACATGAAAGTGTTGTCAAAATTCGTCATACCGCTAGTAGTTTTTACATTATTGGTAACCGGTTGCAGCTTTGGGGGCAAAAACGAACAAAAAGAAAATGAACAGTCAACGCTGAAAATTATGTATTACGATGAAGGTTCTTTCTTTCAGGAGTATGGCATGGTGTTCTCGGCATTATATCCAAATATTGAAATTCAAGTCGTAGAAAATAGGAAAATGTATCAAAGCGAAAACAAGGATATGGATGCTGCACTCGACAAGTTTATTACGGAGGAGCAGCCAGATATTTTAATGCTTGATACCGATCAATACAAAAAGCTGGCACTTGACGGCAAGCTTTATGATCTTGATCCGGTTATGGAGAAGGAAAAGTATAATACAGAGGGCTTGATTCCCGGCATGATTGATTATTTGAGAGAAAATGGCGGCGGACAGGTTTTTGGCATGACGCCAAGCTTTTATAGTCAAGTTATGTTCTACAACAAGGATTTGTTTGAGAAATACCAAATCGAGCCGCCGACCAATCGCATGAGCTGGGACCAGACGATACAATTGGCACGCCGCTTCCCTACTGATGGCGACAAAAAGGAACGCGTATACGGGCTGAAAATGGGCTACAGCGAAGATTTATTTGAAATGGCAAGCATTCTTGCTAATTCAGAAAACGTTAATTATGTGAATGCTTCGCAAAAACAAATGACGATAAACACAGATTCATGGAAAAATGCATTTAAGCAAGCCATTGATGCATTGGATTCGAACGCGCTTTATTTTGACAGCATGCGTAATCAAGGTGGCGACGAAGCGATGTCGCAAACCTATGAGGACTATTTGTTAAGCGATCCCTTCATAGCGGGCCGATTGGCGATGACGATGGGCGATATTAATTTCATCAATCAAATCAAGCAAGCGGCAGAGAATGAGAAAGTAAAAGATAAGATCGTGAAAAACTGGGATATTGTAACAGTTCCGGTTGGACAACAAAATCCTGATCAGTCAAGCATGATGTCTTTCAACAATATTTTCTCCATTCGCTCAGAATCACCGAGTAAGGACGCTGCGTGGAAATTCCTTAGCTATGTAACGAGTGAGGACTTTGCAAGAGTTAAGTCGAAGTCGAACAATTATAATGGATTGCCTGTCCGCACGAAATATATTACGGATACAGAAGGGCATAATTTTGCGGCATTTTATGATTTGAAGCCAAGTACCTTTAATAGCTATAAGGATTTTGACAAGCTGCCACAAAGCTTCTGGGGAGAATTTAGAGGCGCAGCCAGCCAAGAGCTTGAAAAAGTGAAGAAAAAGGAACAGGAACTTGATGCGGCGCTTGACATTTTGCAGGTGAAAGGCCAAGAAATGCTGTTGAAGGAAGATCCTGTACCTACTGAAGGTGCTGAAGGAGCTGGAACTTCGGAAAGCAGTGGTTCTGTTACTACAATTGAAACAACGGAGTAAGTTAAGAGATGGGGAGCATGCTTACGCAAATTAGCGGAGGCTGCTCCTTTTTTCTGAGCAAGTATGATGAATTCGTGTTTTTTAGAGTGACTTTCATTTGGAATCTGTCGTAAATGTGCTAAAATAATTTACTAGTTAGGTACAACAACGATACGGCATTTACGAGGAGGCACAATATTGGGAGATTATAAATTGCTTGCGCTTGATATGGACGGAACATTGTTAAATGAACAGAGTGAAATTAGTACAGAAAATGCTGAATGGATTCAAAAAGCACTTGATGCTGGAGTTATTGTCAGTTTCTCAACGGGTAGAGGTTTTCGCAGTGCATTGCCTTACGCTGAGCAATTGAAGCTGGAAACACCTATGATCACAGTAAACGGCAGTGAGATTTGGCATCGTCCGCATGTGCTTCATAAACGTACTCATCTAAGCCACGTTTACGTGCAAAGGCTGCATGAGCTTGCTCTCGCACATGGCGAGCCGTGGTTCTGGGCGTATACAGCTGATGAAATTTACAATAAAGAGAAATGGATTACGCCTGCTGATGATTATGCATCACATCACTGGTTGAAATTCGGCTATTACACAGAGGATGACAGCATCAGGGAGAAGCTGCTGGCTGAAGTACAAAGCTGGGGAGCGCTTGAGATTACGAATTCATCTCCATTTAATTTGGAGCTTAATCCGCTCGGCGTTTCAAAGGCAAGCGCACTTCAAGAGCTTTGCGGCTTGCTTAACATCGAGATGTCGCAAGTTATTGCTGTTGGCGATAGCTTGAACGATATTGCGGCGATTCGCGAAGCTGGCTTAGGCGTAGCGATGGGCAATGCGCAGGAAACGGTCAAGGAAGCTGCTGACTTCATTACTTTTACGAATAATGAGCATGGAGTTGCAGAAGTGATTAGACGTTACCTTCTGAAGGGATGAGAAACGTATGGATATTTTAGGCTGGACATTAGTTATTCTATTATTTGTAGTAGGGATGGCAGGAGCTATTTATCCGATTCTTCCGGGAGCTCTTGCCATTTATGGCGCATTTTTTGTTTATGGCTTATTTTTCTCGTTTAGTGAATTTGGTTTTTGGTTCTGGTTCATTCAGACGGTAACTTTAATCGTGCTGTTTGTCGCCGATTATGCGGTTAGCGCCTGGGGCGTCAAACGATTTGGAGGCTCGCGAGCCTCAGTGATCGGCAGTACAATTGGTCTTATCTTTGGTCCTTTCGTTATCCCAGCACTTGGCCTTATTATCGGTCCTTTTGTGGGTGCCGTCATTGGTGAGATGATTATCGGAACACGTTTTGACAAATCGCTCAAGGTTGGTTTAGGTTCAGTTGTAGGATTGTTTTCAAGCGTAGTCGTGAAGGTAATTTTGCAGCTGGCGATGATCGTGGTGTTTGTCCTATGGCTCGTCTTTTAATGAAATGAATAAAAGGTGGATAGCTCAATGATTAAAGTAACCGTATGGAATGAGTTTTTGCATGAGAAGATTCATGAGGAAGTCAAAAATGTATATCCAGATGGCATTCATCAAGCTTTAGCCAAAGGGGTCGCAAGTGGAGATATCGAAGTATCGACAGCAACGCTTGAGGAGCCGGAGCATGGCCTTACAGAAGAGCGCCTAGCCAATACGGATGTTCTAATATGGTGGGGACATATGGGGCATGACCAGGTGGATGACGCCATTGTAGATCGTGTTCAACAGCGCGTACTCACAGGCATGGGCTTAATCGTGCTGCACTCGGGTCACTTCTCAAAAATTTTCAAAAAGCTGATGGGTACAAGCTGTGATCTCAAATGGCGTGAAGTGGGCGAGAAGGAAAGAATTTGGGTCGTAAATCCAGCGCATCCGATAGCAGCCGGCTTGCCGGAATACATTACGCTGGAGCATGAGGAAATGTATGGTGAGCATTTTGACATCCCAGCGCCGGATGAGCTTGTTTTTGTGAGCTGGTTTGAAGGCGGCGAGGTGTTCCGCAGCGGCTGTACCTTTAACCGCGGCCAAGGCAAAATCTTTTACTTCCGTCCGGGGCATGAGACTTATCCAACCTACTATAACCCGCAAGTGCTGCAAGTGATTCAAAATGGTGTGCGTTGGGCTTCTCCATCTCATGCAGCAGTGCCCGTACGCGGCAATCATCAGCCGCTGGAGCCCATTGGAAATAAAGGATAGGGAGACTTTGACAGACCATTATGCTAAAAAAAGACTCATTAATTAAAGGCACAATTATACTGGCAGCCGCAGCGCTGGTCGTCCGGTTTCTCGGCTTGTTCCAGCGGATTCCGCTCGAATATATGCTGGGAGCTGCCGGACAGGCGGCATTCAACTCAGCGAATACGATTTACTTATTACTGCTAACGATTGCGACGGGCGGCATACCGCTATCGATTAGTCGTATGATTTCTCAGCGCTATGCGCTTGGCCGCCCCGATGAAGCCAAACGAATTTATCGAGCGGCATTAATGTTTGGAGCAGTGACAGGGATATTGCTTGCCACTGCGATGTTTGTTTTTGCACCAGCTTATGAACGGTTCTCGAAGGTGCCGGATGCAGCTTTATCGCTGCAAGCTATAGCGCCTGCGCTGCTGCTATTTCCTATTATTGCGATGATGCGAGGTTACTTCCAAGGTCGGCAGATCATGTCCGCAGGCGGTATTTCTCAAATCATGGAACAAATTTTAAGGCTTATCGGTGGAATTGGACTAGCCCTGATCGTACTCGGCTGGGGCTGGGGAGATAAGTACGGCGCTGCAGCTATTGCGTTTGGTTCTGTGCTCGGAAGTATTGGTGCATTTTCGGTTATGATGTGGTTTTGGCGGAAGCTGAAAAAACAAGATCAATCGGAGCATGCCAAATCCGCTATAAATGTGAAGGATAAGTCGGCAAAGACAAGCTCCAACCTACCTTATCGGACCATTTATAAAGAAATATTCGGCACTTCCATTCCTGCTGTCGTAACGGCGATGACGGTACAGCTATTGTACTTTTTTGATATAACGATATTTATGCGATTGACGGAATCCTTTTATAATGAAAATTCAGCAACAAAAGCGTTGGCGGATTACTCCACGAAGGCGATGGGGATAGCAGGTATACCTCCGATTCTTGCGATTGCGCTTGGCGCGTCTATTATACCGATCATTTCCTCGGCATTTGCCTTGAATAATATGAAGGAAGTGCAGCGTCAATCCTCGCTCGTCATGCGGATTGTGTTGTTTACAGGCGTACCGGTTGCGCTGCTGCTGGCAGTAGCCTCTTATTCCGTAACTGGACTGTTGTTTACGACTCCAAGCGGAAGCGGGACGGTAGCGATGCTTACAGCCGGAGCGATCTTCCAAATTACAATGATGATTTCGAATTCGATCCTATACGGACTCAACAAGCCTAAGCTGCCGATGAACCATACGTTTATTGGTTTGGCGCTTAAAGTGGTGTTCAGTCTGGCGCTTGCTCCTTTGCTTGGCGTCTATGGATTTATTATTGGATCTACGATTTGTTTCGTTGTCATTACGTACTTGAATTTAAGAAGCATTAATAAGGACGTTAACTTGAACGTGCTAGGCGGCAAATGGATGGCCTATTTGATCGCAATTGCTGTACCTGCCCTCGCAGGCTGGGGAGCTGAGTACGGGGTGCTGGCTATTACGGGAGCATGGGCTGATAAGCTTTCCTATTTCTTGGCAGCAGCTGTTGCATCTGTTGTTGTAGGTTCACTTTATCTCATATTGCTCGCTGCGCTTCGTGTTATCACACCAGAGGATGTGCGCTCGTTCCCAGGGCCGCTCCGCAAATTACTCGGGATTGTTTTAAAGCCATTTTACAAAAAAGCGGTATAATCATAAGTTTTTATGGAAGAAAGGACACAGCCCTTATAGGGGGATGTGTCCTTTTTTTCGTTAGAGCTCCCTTACTGCTTCGAAAACTTTGAAAAACTTAAGCATTCATTAAGCTAATGTTAAGAAATAGCAGAGAGAATTAGTAAGTTTTTTCCTCTAGACTATAAATCAGTAGGATATGGATACATATTAGGGATAAGCGGAGAGGGAGAGAAACGGAAGATGAAAGCAAGGTCAAGGTTTGTTTTATCAGTCGTTGTTTTGGCATTAGTGGCAACTGGCTGCAGCTTTGGAGGAGACAATAAGGATAGTAATAAAATGAAGCAGTCGTCACTGAAGGTCATGTATTACGATGAAGGCATGTTCTTTCAAGATTATGGTATGGTGTTCTCGGCATTATATCCAAATGTTGAAATTGAAGTCATTAGCAATCAGTCGATGTATAGTGAAGAAAATACAGATTACGATACTGCGTTTAACAAATTTATAGAAGAAAAACAGCCTGATATTTTAATGCTGGATGCAGAGAGGTACCAAAAGCTGTCACAAGAAGGCAAGCTGTATGATCTCGATGCTGTTATGGAGAAGGAAAAGTACGAAACCGAGGGATTGATTCCTGGTATGCTTGACTATTTGAAGGAGCAGGGCGGCGGCAAATTATACGGTTTAGCGCCTAGCTTCTACAGCCAGGTTATTTACTACAACAAGGATTTATTTGAAAAATACAAAATTGAGCTTCCGCGAAACCGAATGAGCTGGAATGAAACGATACAATTGGCGAGGCGTTTCCCTACGGGCGGTGATATGAAGGAGCGGGTATACGGTTTGAAAGTGGGATATCGCGAGGAGCTGTTTGATTTGGCCATCATGCTGGCAGAGTCTGAAAAGGTTAGCTATGTGAATGCTGGGCAAAAGCAAATGACCATACATACGGATTCGTGGAAAAATGTATTTCAGCAGGCGCTGGATGCAGTTGACTCAAACGCGCTTTATTTTGAAAGTATGAGCAGCCAAGCGGGAGCGATGTCACAGTCCTATGAGGATTACCTGTTATCAGATCCTTTCCTGTCCGGTCGTTTGGCGATGACGATTCAAGACGTTGGTTACACGAACCAAATCAAGCAGGCAAGCGACTATCCAAGCCTAAAAGATAAGATCGTAAAAAATTGGGACATCGCGACAGCTCCAATCGGACAGCAAAGTCCAGATGAATCGAATATGATGTCATTTAATAATTTATTTGCAATTCGAGCAGACTCTCCAAACAAGGAGGTTGCATGGGATTTTCTTAACTATGTGACAAGCGATGATTATGCGAGAGTAAAATCAAAGTCGAACAATTACAATGGTTTGCCGGTTCGCACCAAATATATTACGGATGTTGAAGGGCATAATTATGCTGCATTCTATGAGTTAAAACCAAGTTCTTTTAATGGCTACAAAAATTTTGACAAGCTGCCTGACACCTTCTACGAGGAATTCACAAAGGCGGTTAAGGAAGAGATGAAAAAGGTGAAGGAAGACGCACAGGATTTAAACTCGGCACTTAGTATATTGCAGGTTAAAGGCCAAGAAATGCTTGCTAAAGAAGATGCTGAACGGGCGGATGGCGCAGCTGCTGGTGAAAGCAGCGAGGCATCGTCCAAAACGGAGTAAGGAATCAATGATAAAGGGGAGCTTTCTTACGCCATTAAGCGAAGTCTGCTCCTTTTTTATTTGCTGCGCCACTCTGTAACATGCATAAATGAACCAATGGATACAGATCATGTTATATTTAATAAGTAGCACACCGCAGGAGGGAGTACAGAGACATGAATAGAGAAACGATACTTATGGTAGATGATGAGAAGGAAATACTAAGCCTAATGGAAATTTATTTTAAAAATGAAGGGTTTACGATGCTAAAGGCATCCAATGGGCTTGAAGCGCTGGAGAAGCTTAATACGCATAAGGTGGATCTTATTATACTTGATGTGATGATGCCTGTTATGGATGGGCTTGAAGCATGCATGAAAATTCGGGAGCAAAACCATATTCCGATTATTATGCTGTCCGCCAAATCGCAGGATATTGATAAAATATCGGGTCTTAGCCTCGGTGCGGACGAATATGTCACGAAGCCATTCAGCCCTCTGGTACTGCTCGCCAGCGTCAAATCTCATATCCGCAGAGCGAAGCAATTTCATTCGAAAGCGAGTCATAATGACAATGAAATCATCATCGATGATCTCATTATAAATACAGCCACGCATACGGTAACCGTTGATCGGCAGGAAATTAAACTGACGCCTCGTGAGTTTTCTATTCTTACCCTGCTAGCAGTCAATCGCGGTATCGTCCTCAGCATGGACAAGATATATGAGAGCGCTTGGAATGAGCCTTTTATGGAATCCAAAAACACCGTTATGGTTCACATCCGTAAAATTCGAGAGAAAATTGAGAAGGACGCCCAAAATCCGAGATTTATCAAAACCGTTTGGGGAATAGGCTATAAAATGGATGCGCTATAGGCAACGTGTGAACCACGTCTTCCACCTGCCTATTTAGATGCAAACCTCGCAAATGAAGGTGCTGAAATGATGAAGAAAAAGAAAAAATTCAACTTAAAGGCAGCTGCAGCAAGTTTAGGAGCAGCGGTGCTGTTTGCTGTGATTGGCTGGATGCTGCTGTGGTTTATGTTAGATATAAAGCCATACGACAAGACAATTATATGGGCAATTGAGAACATCGGATCAAAGCCAATCGCAGCTGTTGCGGGTTTATTGATCTTTGTAATTGGCTACAGGAAGCTTGACCAGCGCGGGGCGAGTGATAATCAGAAGGGTTATAAGTTTTTCCGTACCATTCGCTTATCCTTTATCATTGCTTTCTTACAAAGCTTAGGTCTTATGTTATGCTGCGTCATTGCAGGACATTTGCTTGCCTATTTTCTTATGCAATACACATCGTATAATCGTACATTAATTTGGATCGTAAACAATATTGGTTCTGCCCCTGTCATTGCTATTTTTGGATGTCTGCTTTTTCTAGCGTTATTTTTCTGGACAAGCAGGAACATGATTAACTATTTGAAGGAAATCCGATTTGGCCTGCAGCAGCTGGGTGCTGGGGAGCTTGATTATGTTATTCCTGTCAAAGCGTCGGATGAGCTTGGAGAAATAGCAAGCAGCATAAATGGATTAGGCAAGCAGTTCAATCAGCTGCTGCAGGATGAGCGAAATGCCGAGAAATCAAAAAATGATTTAATTACCGGTGTATCTCATGATCTGCGTACACCGCTTACGTCCATTTTAGGATTCCTTGAGCTGATTGATCAGGATCGATATCAGGATGAGGTAGAGCTTCGATATTTCGTAAATATCGCTTATGAGAAATCGAAGCATCTGAAACGATTGATCGATGATCTGTTTGAATACACAAAGCTAAACAACGGCATGCCGCTGGAGCTTGATGAACTAGACATTGTCGGCTTCGCACTTCAGCTTACCGAGGAGTTTGTTCCAAGCCTAGAGAAGGCGAAAATGACCTGCAATATTCAAACAAAGGAAAATACATTGTTCATTATGGCAGACGGGAATATGCTGGCGCGCGCTTTCGATAATTTAATGACCAACGCCATTCAATATGGCAGCTCAGGCAAAATTATCGATTTGCAGATCGAGAATATAGAGGATCGAGCTGTCATTCGAGTCATTAATTACGGCGAGCAAATTCCGGCACAAGATGTTCCATTTATTTTTGACCGCTTCTACCGTGTTGACAGGTCAAGATCTTCTGAGTCGGGGTCTGGAGGAACGGGGCTTGGACTTGCGATTACCAAAAGTATTATCGAAGCGCAAAATGGACGAATATCGGTTAGCAGTTCCACAAAGGAAACGATATTCGAGATGAGCTTCCCGTTGGCGCATCTTGAAACTTAAGATTTCTTTAAGCATATGTTAAGCGGCTATAAACGCAGTCGATAAGATTTCTCCTCTACACTATCCATTAGTTGGGTAGTTGAGGGGGAAATCATAATGGATCAAAAGAAAAAAGCAGCGCTAGCAATCGTCATTGCTGTCGCTATGATGGTTGGATGGCTGCTGACCGGATGTTCAAATGAGAACAAGGTAAACAGTGTTCAATTGATAGTAAATGGTACAAAGCTAGAGGGCCAAGCACCTGCTATGATTCAAAACGACCGCTTGATGGTGTCGGCGCAATATTTGGAGCAAGCGTTTGACAAGCAGTATGATTTATTCAATATGTCTTCTAGTAACAAGAGTGTTTATTATTCAGAGCAGGTCGCTGTTCTTATGTATCATGATATCGCAATAAAACCTCAGTCTGATGGCATAATTGCTGTGGAGCGGTTTAAAAAACAAATGCAGCTTGTGAAGCAAAACGGCTTTCAAGTTATTACTATTGAACAATATATTAACTTCATGCAAGGAAAAGGCCATGTGCCGGACAATGCGCTGTTGATTACATTTGACGACGGCTATGAAAGCTTTTATAAGCTTGCTTATCCGATTCTGAAGGAATACGGTTATCCTGCTGTCAATTTTGTAATCGTCTCGACGATCGATGACCGTACGAAGCCGGGAACGCCCAAGCTGACTTGGGATCAGATGAGGGAAATGCAGCAAGCGGGAATGAGCTTTATGAGCCACACCTTTGATATGCATCGTTATGGAGCAGTGAATGAACACGGAAATGAAGCGCCTGTCATGTCCAAGCTTAATTATGATAAACAAAAGAAAAAGATGGAAACAAAGGCGGAGTACGTTGAACGGTTGAAAAAAGATTTGCTTAGGGCTGAGGATCGGCTGAAGAGTGAACTCGGCAATAAGGTGAGTACGCTTGCGTTTCCATATGGTGCTTATAGTGAAGCAGTTCTGGAGCTGACCAAAGCGGTAGGTATACCTATTACGTTTACGACGAAAGAAGGCATTAACTCTAAGTTTCATCACAATGGCTTCCGAATCAATGGGGCAAGAGCAGGTGAAACCGAAGATGAGCTTTTCCGTAAGTTGAAGGGCGATCATTCTGCTAAGCTGTTTATTGACGAGAAAGAGTTTCCTGACATCCATTTCTCCGAGAAATCTGGTACTGAGGTGCAAATGATTGCGTTGCGAGACATTGCAAATTATTATGATTGGAAAATCTATTGGCGTAGTGATACAAAGCAAGTGGAAATCCAAACAAAACAGTCGTAATGGCTGCTTGTAAAAGGCTTGAAAATTCGACAAAACTAGTGCTTTCCATACATTTACAACAAATAGAGTCTCCTGTACAATGAGTAGAGTTTGTGAATAACAATAACCTGCTTATTGATGTTCGATAACAAAGGAGACGAGTGGATGAAATCATTTTTAGCAAGACCAAGCAAGTTATTGATTCTTTTATTAGCTTTAACACTTATTTTCGTTGCCGGTTGTCAAGCGGTTTCCAATCTTGATTTTAATACGGCGCTCAAAAATTCACTTAAAGTTACTTCAAGTGAAAGCAAGCAATCGCTAGAATTTAAGCTCTTGCTAGATGAGGAAGCCTATGAAGGTGCTCCTGAAGAGGAACTTGCCATGATGAAGCTGGTTTCCAATATGAAGCTTCAGCTGGATCATGTTAAAGCGCAGGACAGCTCAAATATCTCCATGGATGGAAGCCTCGTTTTTGGAGAAGCGGCAAGCATTAAATTTTCATTGAAAATGTCTGACAAACTTGCTGTGATGGAGCTTGAGGGAGCAAAGCATCCTTTTGTGCTTGATTTGACGAGCGAGGGCTTGCTTGGTTTGACAGGGGTATCAGATTTGACGGGATTGCCAGCGGGAGCAGCATCTGCTGAAGCTCCGGCTGTTGATGAAGCGGCGCTAACTGCGCTTGGCCACCAGATGCTGGATACCATTGGCTCGTATGTTATACATAACCTGCCAAATCCAGAACGAATTGAAGTGAAGCCAGTAAATGAATCCATTAATGGTTCACCGACTTCATTGATGAAAGTGCATGTTGACCTCGATGGTCCTGAAATTTGGGCATGGGTGAAAAAATATGTTGATGCACTTGTTGCTGATCGTGTTGGTTTAGACAAGATGATAACAGGCGTGTTTGAGATTCTTCAGAGCAATCCAAATGTATGGGCAGCTGCAGGTACGATTAACCCATTTGAAGGCAGCGGATTAGATGCTCAGGATCCTAAGGAAGCGATCAAGGAAGCAACGGACGCTATCGCTCTTCTCTTAACGGAGCTGCAGGGCGAGCTGAAGCTGCTAGAGGAAGAGCCGGATGAAACATTAGATGAAATTTTCAGCAAGGACTTAACCATCAAAGCAGATGTTTATTTCGATAATAAGCTGGATATTCGGAAGCAAGCCTATGAGCTTTCTTATGTTCCAACAGTGGATCTAGAATACGGTATTTTGCCGGTTAAAGGGCTGACAATCAAGGTTGAAAGCGAAACTTGGAATGTAAACGGCGATGTAAAGGCAGATGCGCCTGTAGCATCCAAGACGGATATTTCTGTAGATAAGCTTTTTGGCATGCAAGGTTATCAAGTATTGAAGCAATTTGATGAAAAATCATTTGCTTATGATTTATTGAAAAATAAATTGCATATCGGCAAGCAGAACATCACATGGTATCCTTCTGATTATTATAATCCTGTCATTTTGACTGCCGACAATATTACAATTATTCCTCTCCGCGATACGGTTGAGCAGTTGGGTGCTACTCTCACGTATGACGCAAAAACAAAAAGCTTAAAAGTTAATGATGGAGCTACAAATACGACCATTGTTCTAAAAAATGGCAGCGATACAGCCGTCGTTAACGGTAAAAATGTAAAATGGGCGTTCCCGGTAACCGTTATTAATGGTACGACTTATGTTCCAGCGCGTAATTTGGCTGCAGCATTAAAAGCAAAGATTGGCTGGGTCGACATGGGCGAAGACATGAGAATATTTACGCTGGATCGGGAAGTCTAAGCAGCATAAGATCATGTTAAATACAACGATGTGCAGAGGTGCGAGATGAAAAAGTTAACGACAGATGAGGCTTTCCGCGAAGCAGTGGCAAGCGAAGGGCTCACGATTGCAGTATTTAAGACGACTTGGTGCAAGGATTGCCATTTTATCGATCCGTTTATGCCGGATTTAGAACGTCATTATGAGGGCAAGGTTACTTTCATCGAGCTGGATCGCGACGATCTACCTGATCTTTGCTCCGAACTGAACATACTGGGCATACCGAGCTTTATCGCTTTCCGTGAAAGCAAGGAGCTAGTTAGATTCGTTAGCAAGCTGCGCAAATCACGCGAGGAAATCGAGGAATTCGTCGATCGTGCCATCCAAGTCAGCGATGCGCTGGCTCAAAAGTAATCGTTAGTCCGCGCCTTAGAGAATTCATTCTCTCAGCGCGGGCTTTCCTTTTTTTCAGTGCTTCTACTTGAAGTGTCACATTTTCAACATGGCTTTTGCCTTTTTTTATGGCTATAATTGAACTGTTATTAAAACATGAAATAAGGTGATTTTATTATGGTAACCGGGCGTTTTCGCGCGTTAGCTCTCGCTGCGTGCATCGGAATGCTTCTTGTACTGCTCGGCGGAGCATTAGTGACGAATACGGATTCTGGACGAGGCTGCGGTGATGACTGGCCTTTGTGTCATGGCAAATTTATTCCTGCTTATACAATTGAATCCATGATTGAATATTCACATCGGCTTGTGACAGGTTTTGAAGGTCTTCTTGTTCTCGCTACTGCCGTTGCAATGTTCCGTAAATTTAGGCAAAACCGAAAAAGCTACAAGGAGCCACTTTTTTATGCGGGCGGTGCATTGTTATTCACAATTATCCAAGCGTTAATGGGGGCGGCCGCCGTCATGTGGCCTCAATCGCCACCTATTATGGCCATACATTTTGGTATTTCATTAATCGCTTTTGCAGCAACACTGTTGTTAGTAATTTGGACGTTTAGAGCGAAAGACGGACCGCCAGTGGAGTTTAAAGTACCGCGCTCAATTTTCCCTCGCGTCCTGCTTACCGCTATCTTTTGTTACGTTGTTGTATATTTGGGAGCATTCATTCGGCATACGGAGTCTGGCGGCGGATGTCTAGGCTGGCCGCTTTGTAACGGTGAAGTAATTCCAGAGATTAGCGGAGCAACAGGAGCGGTATTTATCCACCGTGTGGCTGCTTTGCTGCTAGGTATCAGCCTTGCAGGATTGTATCTCCATATTCGTAAGGTCAGCCATGGCGGAGCTGGATTAACGAAGCCTGCTGCGTGGACGCTCGGACTTGTCATTACTCAAATTTTCAGCGGCGCACTTTTGACAGCTACGATTACAAACTCAGAGTGGTTTCTGTTCACCAATTTATTGCACAATCTGATTGTAACCGGATTGTTTGGATTATTAATGGACATATTAATTCGTTCATGGCGCCTCAGAGAAGGGCGCAAAGGATAGTAAAAGCATTTGAAATGATCAAAGTCAGCTGTAAGCATGTAAATGTAGAAGGGACTGTTCGATGATGCTGCGTTTCCTGTTTGATGAACCCTTAAGAAAAGCGGAAGGAACCCTTGCAGAAACGTATCGTTTCATGGATCAGTTCATCTCCATTTTGTCCAAAAAAATGGCCGAGAACGGAGCTGACGTTCAAAAGCTGCGAAAATATGAGATTTGGACTCTTGGACTTCGTTCTTCATTGGACGAGCTAGAGCAAAGCCATTATGTCGCCCTTCATTTCCAACATAAAATTACTTCCTCATCTCTCAAACAAATGACAGATGAGGAACGTATCCATTATAATCGTTATATCTACTTTGATAAAAACGCTTTTATCCGTGTATTTTCTTTGCTGGATAAGCTTGGTACGTTCCTTAATGAGCTGCTCGATATGAGAACGGAGCGGATCAAGCCGCATTTTTCCTATTTCACCGTTTTGCGCAACATGAGGGAGAAGAAAGCTCATCCAGGGCTTACTTGGAAGCTGAATGATGTGAAGGAGAAATACAAGGAATCAACAACAAGGATGCGCAAGCGCAGAAATACCGAGATTCATTTTATGAACTCGGAGATGCAAGATGATCTTATTCAAAGCAGCCGTATGTACGGTGAAGAGATCAAGCTGGAAAATGTAGCAGAGCAATCCGCTGATTTGACGCAGGGTCTATATTTAGCGATGGAGTCGCTACTGCTCACGTATCAATACGCATGCGGATTGATGCGAAACAAGCAACCATAATCCCGAGGGGGGAAAACTCGTGGGACTCAAAGGGAAAACAGCATTAGTAACAGGCAGCGCTAAGGGACTCGGCAAACGAACGGCGCTCCAGCTTGCTGAGCAAGGCTGCAATGTTGTCATTAACTACTACGAGAGCGAGCTTGAAGCACAGCAGGTAAAGGCAAAGATCGAGCAGCTTGGTGTAAAGGCAATTACCGTGCAGGCTGATATTGCTACGACTGAGGGCGTTGAGCGGCTTGCTGACGAGGCTGAGCGCTCGTTTGGCGGCGTAGATATACTGGTCAACAACGCAGGCCCATTTGTCCGCAAGCGGCGTCTATTCAGCGAATATGATGAAGAGACTATTATTAGACTGCTCCACGGCAATTTGTTAGGCGTTATGCTGCTGGATCATCGCCTGCTGCCAGGCATGCGTGAGCGCAAATGGGGACGTATCGTTCACTTTGGCTTCGGACATGCAGGAGAAGCGCGGGCTTGGCCGCATCGAGCGGTATATGCCGCAGCGAAGACAGGACTTGTCTCGTTTACGAAGTCATTAGCAGTCGAAGAGGCACCGCATGGCATTACGGTTAATTTAATCGGGCCTGGAGATATTCGGGGCGTCAACAAGGAACGATCTATAGCCGAGGTTGAGGAAGACTACGATAAAGAATCGCCGATTGGACGTCCGGGTACTGGGGAGGATGTAGCGCGCGTGGTGCTGTTTCTATGTGACCGGCAATCGAATTTCTTGACGGGCAATGTAATTGATGTCACAGGCGGCTTCGATCCAATCGTCGCCAATATTAAAGGGATGTTCTGATCTTATAGGAATTAAAAAAAAGAGTCTTATCGTTAAGCTTCGGAGCTAGCTCCTATGCTGTCGATAAGACTCTTCATCATTTGTCATGCCTAGAGCAATCATGATTCGTTCTTATATTTTTAGAATACTTGAACGACTTCGATTACACCTTCAACTTCTTCGAGAAGTGCGCGTTCGATACCCGCTTTAAGCGTGATCGTCGAGCTTGGGCAGCTTCCGCATGCACCCATTAGGCGAAGCTTGATGATGCCGCCTTCAACATCGACTAGTTCAACATCGCCGCCGTCGCGCTGCAAAAACGGACGAAGCTTATCGAGTACGTCCAATACTTCATCGTACATTGTGTCTTGTACTTGTTCACTCATTGCAATCATCTCCTTTCTCCCCTATTATAGTACAAAGTGAAGCAATTGAAAATGGATAGTAACTTAGTAAAGTTAGGTGAGGCCTCATGTTTAAAACAATGATTGAGTTTTGTGCCAGTAATATGCACCACGGCACTGATCGTATAATGCAATTATTTGAGCAAAATGATGAATACGAAGTAACCGAATATGGCTGCTTAGGCAACTGCGGCGAATGTTATTTGAACCCATTTGCGTTAGTTGAGGGTGCAATCGTATCCGCAGACTCGGTAGACGAGCTGTACGACAATATTTTGAAAGCCATTGAGCAGCAAAAGGCAGATCAAGATGCGCTGGATAAGCTGCTCGATGATTTGTAATACCATGTACTAGCCAAGGTGACGTTTAGATCTCCAAAGCACTCCACTCTTAACAAGGCGCGGCACACGGCCCATAATCGCGGTTCCGCCCATCAAGCCGAAGCCGCTTTTTTTGCCAAGTGAACCGAGAACGCCTTTTAGCTTGATTTTGCCAAGACGAGGTGTCTTATCATGCCAGATAGCCTGCAGGACCTCGGCAATTTGCTTGCCTTGGGCACCTGCGGCTTGACCGCTTGGCGACAGCGGCAGTGCCGCGCAGTCACCAACGATAAATACATCGGTATGATCCGGCAATTGATGGTATTCATTAATGATAAGTCTGCCTTGATTATCCTTCGGCAATTCCATTCGCTGCACAAGCGGTACAGGCTGGATGCCTGCTGTCCATACCGTTACGTCTGTATAAATAGGCGTTGAAGAATTGCCATCATGCAAAATGCCGCCTTCGACTTTTGTAAGTCCGACATGGCCGCGCATTTCAACATGATGCTCTCCGAACCATTCCGCTACAAAGGATTGCAGCTTGCTCGGGAAAGCCGAGAGCACCTTAGGCCCGCGATCCAAAATGCGAATGTTAAGATCAGGACGACTCTCGCGCAGTTCCGCTGCAACCTCGACACCGCTTAGTCCGCCGCCTACAATGGACACTTGGCCATAGGGTTTAACGTCATTGAGCTGAGCGTAGGTTTGTCTAGCGGCTGAGAAGGTCTGAATGCTCGTAGAATACAGCTCAGCGCCTTCAATCCCATGATATTTATCCGTACATCCAAGGCCGATCACAAGCCATTCATATTCCATTGATTCTTGACCTTCGATATGAACAAGCTTCAGCTCCATATCCACATCGGTGACCTCGCCGTAAGCGAGTGAAATTCTTGGATCAACCGGAAACTTTACGCGAAGCTCCAGGTCTGAAACGGTTCCTGCAGCAAGCGCGTAATATTCCGTTTTTAAGCCTTGAAAAGGCATTCGGTCAATCAGTACGATGGAAACATCGATCGGCAACTGTTTTTCTAAGAGCTCGTTAGCTATGGCAAGACCGCCATAACCTCCGCCCAAAATAATAAGTTTTCTCATATGATTTCCAACTCCACGTTTCTAGATGATGGTCTATTTTGTGCGTTCGTGTTGTAGATTACTCACTCGTAAACTTTAATTTCATTGTAAAAAGTATCACGTTCTACCGGAATTCGTCCTGCGCCTTTAATGAGCCAAATGAGATCTTCGCGCGTTATGCCTTCAGGAGTTAGGGCACCTGCAGCATGGCTGATTTTTTCCTTCACAATCGTGCCATGCGCATCCGATGCTCCCATCGTTAATGCGACTTGAGTAAGCTGTACACCAATGTTAATAAAGTAAGCTTTAATATGCTGGAAGTTGTCAAGTATCAAACGGCTAATTGCAATCGTCTTAAGATCCTCGAATGCTGAATTACGTCTGCGAATGCCAGCTCTTGGATTAATCGGCTGCATGGAAAGCGGAATAAATACTTGGAAGCCGTTTGTTTCGTCTTGAAGATCACGAATATGCATCATGTGGCGGATGCGGTCTTCTTTCGTTTCAATTGAACCATATAGCATGGTTGTGTGCGTGCGCAGGCCTAGTTCATGGGCAGTCCGGTGAACCTGCAAATATTGGGTAACATCGGCTTTGTCTACACGCATTTTTTTGCGGTAATGATCTGATAATATTTCTGCGCCTCCGCCTGTTAGTGACTTCAGGCCGGCTTTCATGAGCTCCTCAAGCACCTCGCGGTAAGTCAAGCCGCTGATTCGGGAGAAAAAGTCGATCTCCGCAGCAGTATAAGCCTTAAGAGTTACGTCGGGATAACGCTCATTTAATGCTTTCAAAGAATCTACATAATATTGGAAAGGAACATTCGGATTATGACCGCCTACGATATGAAATTCCCGAACGCCAGGGTGGAAATGCTGTTCTACATATTCAATCATTTGCTCGCCGCTAAGCGTGTAGGAGCCTTCCTCGCCTTCATCCTTTCGGAAGTTGCAAAATGCACAATGGGCTTCACATACGTTCGTAAAGTAAAGACTCATGTTTTCAATAAAATAAACCTTCTTGCCATTTTTGCGCAAGGCAACTTCATTTGCGAGCTGCCCAATTGTAAGCAGATCGTCTGATTGATATAAGAAAACACCATCTTCAAGCGTTAAACGCTGCCCATGACGCACTTTTTCAATAATGTGCTGCATCTTTGTATCCTCTGTCGGTATTATAACGTTCATGGCTAAGCCTCCTGATTTAAGTAGTTTGTGAAAAAAATAACTTTCTTTTCCGATTAAAGAAGCTGTAACTATTATAAACCTCATACGTAGCAGGGGCAATAAGAAAAGTATTGGCATTTACACAAATTGTAAATTTCATTTATGGGCATGCTTCTATTGAGCAACTGAACAAACTGGAGTATACTACAAATAAGTAAGTGAAAAGTAATCAGCAATTAAAACGAATGATGGATAAACGGAGGGATGTAGCATGATCACAATCAGTGATACAGCATCTGACAAAATAAAAGAAATGCTTGCTGAAGAGGGCGGCCCTGAAATGTTTTTGCGCATTGGCGTAAAAGAAGGCGGCTGCAGTGGTTTCTCTTACGGCATGGGCTTTGACGATGAAGAGCATGAAGGCGATAAGGCTTTAGATATGGAAGGCCTTAAAGTGGTTGTAGATGGAGAAAGCGTCAAATACTTAACCGGTCTTGTTATCGATTTTAAGGAATCGGCAATGGGCGGCGGCTTTACGATCGAGAACCCGAATGCAAGTGCAACTTGCGGCTGCGGTTCATCGTTCCGCACAGCGAAGGATGCAGGAAAACCAGCTGCAGCAGGCGAGTGCTAATAACGAGCGGTGAATGTTATCTTCCGAAATGCGTATGAAATTCATATGCATTCCGGAAGTTTTTTTTGTTGTCGGTTTGGCTTTAAGTCTATAAATCGATCATCTTGGGGGATAACAGCGCATGAAATTTATTCGTGATTATAGACAGTTTATTGAGGTAGGCTGCACATCATGCAATAGAAAGCATACAGTTCAAACAGACAACTATACGATTTCCTCAGAAGGCTATGCGTTCCATTCACCGATCCAATGTGCTTGCGGTCACCTGGCGAGCACGGCAATAAAGGACAAGAGAACATGGACAACCATGAAAACCGAAAAAAATGAAATGATGAAAAGAAATAAAGCGACGACGATTAAGCTAATGTTAGTGATTGGTTTTACGATCGTATTTTTTGCAGGTGAAATGTTCTATTTGCTGAATAAAAATGAAGCGGAGCAGAAGAGCGCTCAACATGATGCAGAGAAAGAGTCATCCAGCCTTATTGTTGTTCAAATGCAGGAGAACTTCTAATAATAATGGGATTGAATGCAGGCATCAAAAAAATTTTCAAAACAGGTATAAGGCAGTAAAATGATGTGCATATTATATTTGACGGTGTGAAGAGAGGTGTGGTTCCGTTGGACCTTTTGGTGCTAGGGCTGCAGGAGGAACTTATTTAATCACTAAGCTTTTATGAAAGCGAGGGGTTGTGTCGCAGAGCATCTCTGAACACACACGCTAAGCGCAATCCATTAAAACGGAATGTGTACAAGCGGTGCCCAAGTAATCTTAACAATGTGAAGTGTTAGATGTGAAGACTCGTACGATCAAACACCGTCGAAGAAGGAGCCTGTAAAAGGGCTCCTTTTTTCTATGCCGAAATCACTGTGCACTTAAGGTAATGATGGTTTGGATGGCATTAATTCAGGGAATTCCCTGACATACAAAGCATTTGCTTAGCTTTATAATAAGGTTAGAGATTGCTTGTATTTCCTGAAGGAGGAATGAGGATGAAGACGATAGAAGCGGAAATCGCTGCATACATCGAGCGATTGAAGAGGGAGACAGGCAGCGATTTCGCTATACTCGGCTTGATCGATACGGGCAAACGTAAACTGCGCTGGTCCAAGGCATCAGGCAGTATAAGTGAGCGCACACCGCTTGTTGAGCAGAAGTCATCTGCGGGTTTGTCCGGTACTGCGATACGCTCCGGCAGAACCGCAAGCACAAGCTCGGCTATGACCGATACGGTGCGGTTCAAGTTAGGAGAGCCGATTCTGCTGACGGAGCAGCTGCGCATTGCTGCAAGCGTACCCATTCAAACGCCTAAAGGCATCTGCGGCGTTCTGCTTATCGGTAGACGCTCGGAGAAGACCTATGTCGCCGAAGAGCTCGAGAAGGCTTCACATATTACAGTAGAGCTCTCATCAATGCTCGTTTGATGATGGCTTTTTTTGACTGTAAATACAATTCACTGCCTAATGTAAGCTATACTAGTATAGATAAAAGAAATGATAGACTCATATCGACTGAGGTATCATTCCAGTGAGGGGAGAATAAGATGATTAAGCTGCTTATTTGTGATGATCATGCCATGGTCAGATCGGGTCTAGCGATGCTGCTTCACGGCAAGCATGATATCGAAGTAGTAGGGGAAGCTTCGGAAGGGGACGAAGCCATTCAGATGGCACAGCAATTAGTGCCGGATGTCGTATTGATGGATCTAAGTATGCCGCATGGCAAAGACGGGATGACAGCAACGACGGAGCTGAAGAAGCTGCTGCCTGAGACGGCGGTTCTTATTTTGA
The DNA here is from genome assembly GCF_050467785.1 of Paenibacillus sp. NRS-1760. Taxonomy (NCBI): domain Bacteria; kingdom Bacillati; phylum Bacillota; class Bacilli; order Caryophanales; family Paenibacillaceae; genus Paenibacillus; species Paenibacillus sp. NRS-1760. Next base: position 642,090 of record NZ_JBITPK010000014.1, read on the forward strand.
CGATGCATGACGATGACGAATATTTGTTCCGTGCGATTCATATCGGAGCTTCAGGCTATATTTTGAAAAATGCGCCTCATGATGAGCTCATATCAGCTATTCAGTCGGTAGCGCAAGGAAATGCATATCTTTATCCTACGGCTACCAAGCGGTTGATGAGTGAATATCTCGTCAAGCTGAAGCAAGGCGGGGAGGACAACAGCCCTTACAACACGTTATCTGAGCGTGAAAAGGAGATTTTGGGCTGGATCGCCAAAGGGTATTCAAATAAGGAAATAGCGGAAAGTTTAATTATCAGCGTAAAGACAGTCGAGACTCACAAAAGCCATGTCATGGATAAGCTCGGGCTTAGAACAAGGCCGGAGCTCATTAAGTTTGCGCTAGAGAAGGGGCTGCTGCATTTTGATTAAGCATGGCGGTAACAACTTTCGGCGAATGATTGGGTCAGACGTCGATTATCTTCTATCCGTTCTGGAGGATGAGATTGACGATAAGTCGATGCTTACGCAAGTTAATCAATCACTTAAGCAGCTTGCAGATGTGAAGTTTGCGCTGGATGAATCGTCTATCGTTGCGGTAACGGATCATAAAGGGCGCATTGAATATGTAAACGATAAGTTTTGTGAAATTTCTAAGTACAGCCGTGAAGAGTTGATTGGCAAGGATCATCGGATTATCAACTCCGGATTTCATGGGCGCGATTTCTTCCGCACGCTGTGGGAGGTTATTTCAAGAGGCGAAGTATGGCGAGGAGAAATTAAAAATCGTGCCAAGGATGGCAGCTACTACTGGGTTAACACGACGATTGTTCCCTTCGTTGATGAAGCGGGCAACCCTTATCAATATTTAGCCATTCGCAGTGAAGTGACGCAGCGGAAGCGGGCTGAGCAAGAGCTGAAGGAAATGATGGTTAAGGTAATTGAAATTCAAGAGGAAGAGCGAAAACGAATATCGAGAGAGCTGCATGACGGGATTGGCCAAAGTCTCTTTTCGCTGCTTATTCAGCTTGACCGCATCATCGGCGATCACGATGACATTCCTGAGCTGGGCGCGCTACGCAGCGATGTATCAGGCGTAATGGAGGATATTCGTGGTCTGGCTTGGGAGCTGAGGCCATCGGTGCTCGATGATTTAGGTGTCGTTCCGGCAATAAGAACTTATGTGGACAATTATTCACAGCATTTTGGCATTCGATTGGCGCTCACATGCAATTTAAAGAGCAGGCTGGGCATTATGAAGGAAACAGCTATTTATCGTGTCATTCAAGAAGCATTAACGAATATCGCGAAGTATGCCGATGTAGGCGAGGCTGAAGTTGTAGTTGAGGAGCTGGAGGAAGAGGTCGTCGTCAGCGTAACAGATCAAGGGCTCGGTTTCAGTCCTGATCGCATCGGCCACGGTGTAGGCTTGTTCAGCATGGAGGAGAGAGCTCGCAGCATCGGCGGCTATTTAGATATTGTTTCGGAGCCTGGCAAAGGAGCAAAGGTGAAGCTTATTGTTCCTAAAGATAAGAATTCGGAAGGAAAAGGCGTAAACCTATAGGAGGAATTTCATGTATCGAATTTTCATCATAGAGGACGACGATAAAATTGCTTCAATCCTCAAAAAAAATATGGATAAATACGGATTTGAGGCAGCCGTTGTTACGCAGTTTCGAGAAATTATGCCGGAGCTGGAGGCTTTTGATCCGCATGTCATTTTGCTCGATATTAATTTGCCTTACTATGATGGTTATTATTGGTGCAGACAAATTCGAACACGTTCAAGCCTCCCTATTATTTTTATTTCTGCGCGTGCTGGCGAGATGGATCAAGTTATGGCTATAGAGAACGGCGGCGATGATTATATTACAAAGCCTATCCATTTGGATTTATTAATGGCGAAGGTGAAGAGTGTGCTAAGGCGAGCTTACGGGGAATATGCGGCATCCGGGTCTGCAGCAACAGAAACGGGCGTTGCCTCGCAAGCAGGGGAGCTGTCAGCTGGCGACCTCCGTCTTTACTTGAACCGTAATGAGCTTGAGTGGAGAGACTGCCGCATTGAGCTGACAAAAAACGAGCAGCTGCTGGCTGAATGCTTGATGAAGCGGCATGGCATGGTTGTTTCGCGCGAGCAGCTGCTTGAAGCGCTTTGGGACGATGTGCAATTCGTCGATGATAATACGCTTACGGTCAATGTGACCAGACTTCGGAAAAAGCTGGAGGAGCTTGGGCTTCCTAAAGCGATTGAAACGGTGCGGGGACAGGGCTATAAGCTCGTAATAGAAAATGCAGTAGGAGAAACGTCACGATGAGAGGCTTATCGCTGGCGTTATTTTTACGTGATCGTCTGTTATTTATATTTATGGTTTGTTTAATTATTTTACTCGCCGTCAGCTTGCTTCTCCTTGAGCGTGAGCGATACCCAGGGTTAGTCGAGCTGGGTACGATTTATTATTTTATTGTTATTGCTTTATTTTTGCTAGGGACGTGGCTGGTCGTCGATTATTTGCGGCAGCGCACGTACTTTAAGCAAATGTTAGAGGCGATTGCACGGTCAGAAGAACTGCAAGCTTCAACAATCGTACAAGCTACTGTGACACAAGAGCAGAAGCTTGTCGCTAAAATGCTGGAGGAGCAGAGCAGGGCTTATTTGAACGAGCTTGGCAAATATCGAAGGCAGCAGGAAATACATAATCATTTTGTGCTGCAATGGGTGCATCATATGAAGACGCCCGTATCTGTCATCGATTTGCTCGCTCAGGAGGTTTTGCAGCAGAACTCGTCCTCGCAGCAGGAACAGCAGCAGCTGGCGCTAAGTATGCAGGAGGAATCCGATCGGATGACGCGGGGGCTTGAGATGATGCTGTATACAGCTCGACTGGATAAGTTTGAAATCGACCTGCATGTCAAGCAGGTAGCGCTTCATGAACTTGTGCGCTCGGTCATCAACGCCCATAAGAAGCTTTGCATCCGTTACTCCATTTTTCCTCGTGTCGAGGGGGAAGCATTCGTGGAAACGGATGAGAAATGGATGAACTTCGTGCTCAATCAGTTCATTAGCAACGCAATCAAATATAGTAAAAGCAAAGAAGGCGGCAAAAAACTGCTCTTTCAATTGGAAGCGTTCAGTGGCGGAGGAGGCAGGCTGCAGGTGATCGATGAAGGCATTGGTATTGCGCCGCATGATCTTCCACGCATCTTTGATCCTTTCTTCACAGGTGAGAATGGACGAACGGCGGGCGAGTCAACTGGAATGGGGCTTTATTTGGCTAAGCAGGTATGCAATCGGTTAGGTCATGAGATGACTGTTTCCTCGGTTCTCGGAGAAAGTACGACGGTCAGTGTCTCATTCAAACCGCGCGGCATTCATATTATGGGCAGCGGAGGTAACGGAAGCTCAGGTTAGGTGACAAATTTGTAAGGTTGGCAGGGTGTGAATGAAAGGGAAATCGATGGGTTTAACCTCTTCCCCTCGTCTATACTAACGGTAATGAAGCACATTACAGATAGATCTGGGGAGGAACAAAGCAATGAGCGTACTAAAAGCAGAAGGGCTTGGCAAAATATACAGCAGTAAAGGCAACGTCGCTTACAAAGCGCTTGAGGATATAGAGCTGCAAGTGGAAGCGGGAGAATTCGTAGGGGTAATGGGGCCGTCGGGCAGCGGAAAAACAACTCTGCTGAATTTATTGTCCACGATCGATCGACCAACCTCTGGTTTAATTGAAATCAACGGCGTAAACCCAAGTAAGCTAACGGATAAGAAGCTGGCCTTATTTCGCCGCCGCGAGCTCGGTTTCGTCTTTCAGGATTTTAACTTGCTAGACACATTATCGATCAAAGAAAACATCATTTTGCCGCTCGTAATGGAGGGCATGGCACCGAAGCTAATTGAACAAAAACTGGATTCGCTCGCTGAATTGCTGCAAATCAAACAAATCTTGAATAAGCGGACGTATGAGGTGTCTGGCGGCCAGAAGCAGCGCGCAGCAATCGCCCGTGCTATTATTCATCAGCCTTCGCTCGTGCTTGCAGATGAGTTGACGGGCAATCTCGATTCCAAATCAGCTAAGGATGTTATGGATTCCCTGAAGGACATGAATGAGCGTTTTAAGGCGACCGTATTGATGGTAACGCATGATCCATTCTCTGCGAGCTACTGCCAGCGCATCGTATTCATCAAGGACGGCAAGTTTTTCTCGGAAATTCGCCGCGGCTCGAACAGGCAAGCGTTTTTCCAACAAATACTAGATGCGCTCAGCGTGCTGGGAGGTAATTTCGATGACGTTCCGTTCGCTCGCGCTTAGTAACATTCGGGGCAACTGGCGATCGTACAGCGCATTTTTCCTGAGCAGTGTCTTTTCCGTTATGATCTTTTATATTTATGCAGCGTTTCTATACCATCCAGAAGTAACGAGCGGCCACATTATGGCGGCATCAAAAATTCGTACAGGCATGGTGTTTTGTGAATATATTATCGTCATATTCTCGTTTTTGTTTGTGCTCTATTCTAATTCAGCATTTCTCAAAACGAGGCAGCAGGAATTTGGTTTGTTCTCTTTATTCGGGATGACAAAAGTTCAGCTTCGAAAGCTTGTTATTTACGAGAATGCAGCCATCGCTGCGCTGGCCATTGCTGTAGGCATCGGTCTTGGCATGCTGTTCAGCAAGCTATTTTTTATGGCTCTAACGGTGCTTCTTAATTTGCAGGAAGCGATATCTTTTGCGGCTCCAATCAAAGCCATTGGCTTAACGGCAGGCGGATTTTTTGTTCTGTTCATGCTGATCTCCATTTGGACAGCACTTCGCATTGGACGAACCGAAATTATTGATTTGCTGAAAGCGGCTCGCAAGCCAAAAGGACAGCTCGTATTCTCGCCTTGGCTGGTTGCTATTTCTGTCGTTTGCTTATCGGCTGCATATAGCATGGCTTTGGTTATGAACGACGGGAATTTCATGCTTTTAGCCTTGCCAATACTAATTACTGTCGTTATCGGGACGTACTTTCTCTTTACTCAGCTGAGCATTTTGCTGCTCCGCTATATTCAAAAAAGATCATCGATCTATTATAAACGGACCAATATGATCGTGTTCGCACAGCTTGGCTATAAGATTAAGGATAATGCGCGTATTTTATTTATTGTATCTATTCTTAGCGCGATCGTTATGACTGCCCTTGGGACGGTATATGTGATGAACATCGGTGCCAAAAAAAATATGATAGAATACTCTCCTTTCTCATTAGCTTATAGTGAAAAAGGCTTGAATACACATGAGGTTATTGACCCAGGTAAGCTTAGACAAGTAGTCAAAGAGGACGGCTACAAAATTGTGCGTGAAGCAAAGGCAGCTGGCGTACTGTTGAATCGCTTTTCGGTTAAATGGGGAGATGAAAAGGCCCGTGATTATGATTATGATGCTTTGGTAATTTCAGCTACAGACTATAACAAGCTTGCAGCATTGACGGGTCAGCCGAGCATTCAGCCTGAGAATGGCAAGCTAACGCTTATAAAGTCCTTTTTATCAAAAGAAAGAGAACAAGCAGGTATTGTAAAAGGCAGCATTAATGGCAAGGAAGCGGCATTCGACATTAGCGGCTCGGTAGAAGCTCATGTTATGAATTATCTCGAAAGCAACTATTTTACTTTCGTTATGGACGATTTTTCTTACATGAAGCTGCTATCGAGTGTGCCAGAAGATGAGCTTTATGTGATGTATGGCTATGAATTAAGCAATTGGGAGAAAACAGCAGCTACGGTTGAGAGGCTTAGTAAGCTTGTGCCAGAACAATTTCAATCCCAAACCGATTTTAGCCGTGTAAAAACGCTGCAAGAAATGAATCAAACGGTTTCTTTGACTTTATTCATCGGTATGTTCATTAGTTTGCTATTCTTCATTGCATCGGGAAGCATGATTTATTTCAAGCTATTCACCGAGCTGCAAGAAGACCAAGCCCAGTTTAAAGCTTTAGTCCGCATCGGCATGACGAAGGGCGAGATTCGCAAAATTGTTGTAACGCAGGTCGGCATCGTCTTCTTTGTTCCCGTCATTGTTGGCATTTGTCACGCCTTGTTCGCGATGAAAGCACTCGACAACATTATGGAATCATCTAACTGGATTTACTCTTTCGTCGTTATCGGCATTTATATCGTGATGCAGACGTTGTACTTCATAACCGCATGCAGCAGCTACATGAAGAGCATGCTTCGCGGGGCAAACGCATAATAAAATTAAAAAAACGGCTTTTTCCTCAGAAAATGAGGAGAAGTCGTTTTTTTTATGTTCATATGAACATTTAGAAGCAAGTGAAAGAGCTGATTCTCCGTAAATCTATACCGGTGTAACCCCATGATCTTCCGAACCAACGGAAACCGGAGACAGATGTACGTCCAACAAATACAGGGAAAAACCAGAAACCATGACCATTCTCCATCCATACGTAAGTGTTGTGGAACAAACAGCCGGAAATAGCTCCTGGATCAATTGCAAATGACGAAACAGCTGGCTGCGGCGGCGTGAATTGTGGAGGCGGAGCGGTCGGACCCGACATACCTGGTTGACCTTGTTGTCCTGGTCCCATCGGTCCTTGTGGACCTTGTGGACCTTGCGGTCCAAATGGTCCGAAAGGCCCCATCGGTCCCATTGGCCCTTGCGGGCCTATTGGAGGCATAAATGCCATGCAAAATCACTCCTTATCAATTGGGCTAATGCATGTTATGCAGAAATACCTAGCAACGATTGGGCGAACGATCATTGTCAGCGATTCAATCTGAAAAAAGTTAAAAATGTGATTGGAGCGGAGTACCGATTATAGCGACGTTTAATCTAGAAGAATCAAACCTGTTTCCATTCCATGTCAGCAGATTCTCTACATAACCGAGCGTATCAGCGTTTGTTGGTCCAATGATGCGCTGAAGAGCCTGCAGATCAAAGGATGCACGGTTTTCGGCTGTAATAATTGGGTTTAATGCTGCGATAGCCAGCACTTCACCTTGCAGAGGCTGCTTCAGCGTTCCGTTTTCGTTGTAATAAGTGGCTAAATAAGCGGCCCCTTTGCTGCTTATATCAATTATAAACAGCAAATCAAGCTGAGCACTTGATACCGACACTTTGTACATATCTTCATACTGGACGCGAAACTTGTATTGTTGATTGTAGCTGTCTGAATCAAACAGCTTGTGAAGCGCATGGTGAGCGAAGGAGTAAATGTAGAAAATGCCATAACCGCCGCTTCCTCCGGAATCGATACTGATCAAAATGTCAGGTATTTGATTTTTATCAAAGTCGCCCAGCAGCAGGACAGCGTTATAACCGGCATTATTTTGTAAAGGAACGACTGTTCGCTGCTGTGAATAACCATCTTGAATGACTAGCGTAATATGATCTGCGAATATACCGGATGGTCCATCCGGTTTATGACCAATTAAATAAATCTGATCAGGTATACCGTCACCAGTTACATCTCCTTGTTTCATGTCGAGCAAATATTCGTCTGTTGCTAACCGATCTGGCTGGTACCTATGTGTATGGAAAGACGAGTGCATAACTATTCCTCCAAGCCTAAAATACATGGTTTCTGTCTATACCTATGCCAATCCCTTGCGATTGGACTGTGCGAATGCCTAGAAGCGGGCAAACAAACCAAAGCAAGCTTTCATTTGAAAAGAGAGCATTCAGGCATTACATATTGCAAGTTGATTAGGCAACACTAAAGCGGACTGATGTCTATATACTTACGGAGGTGCAGCCTTTTTATGAAGCACTTAATCGTCTATTGTCATCCTAACCCAGACAGCTTTAATAACGCCATTGTGGATGCTTTTATTGAATCATTAAAGGAGCAAGGCCATGAGGTCGTCGTCCGAGATTTGTACGCGATGCGATTTGACCCTGTGCTCAAAGCCAGCGATTTTGAGGCGCTGCGCGAAGGCAACACACCTTTGGATATTAAAACGGAGCAAGAGCTTGTGAAATGGGCGGATGCTTTTACGATGGTATATCCTATTTGGTGGACGGGGCTGCCCGCACTTATTAAAGGATACATTGATCGAGTATTCTCGTATGGTTTCGCTTATGCGTATGGTGAGGATGGAACGATCAGCAAGCTGCTTGCGGGCAAGAAGGGGCTTATTATTAATACACATGGAACGCCTTCGGAGATTTACAGCCGGACTGGCATGTACGATGGGCTGAAAAAAACTTCGGATACGGGTATTTATGAATTTTGCGGCATCAAGTCAGTTGGCCATATATTTTTTGGCAGCGTGCCGCAAATTGATGATGCAGCCCGAAAGAAGATGCTCGAAGAAGTGCGGGGCAAGGCAGTCAGCTTGTTCGAATAGAAAGCCAAGAAAAGCTGGTCGCAACGATGCGATCAGCTTTTCCTTTTTTTAAAGCATGCTTGTCCTGTCCGAGGTTGAGGAGTATCATATAGTCCAAAAGCCTAAATGTATAGAATTGGAGATTTGGAATGAGAATCGGCATTCGCACCAAGATATTCACAAGCTTCTCTGTAGTAATCATTGTTTCGCTGACGATAGTTAGCGTGTTGTGGTACAACAAATATTATGATAGCCAGCGCGATTCGGCTGAGAGCTTTATGTCCCGTACCATTTTGGATGCGAATAAAAGCTTCGAGCTTACTCTCAAGGACATCGATTATATTAGTACGATTATTTCTCTTAACCGGCCCAACGTGATTGATGTGCTTTTGCCTGATCCCTCTGAAAGTTTAATTAATCGACTCGAGAAGGATCGTAAGCTTGATAACTTCATTTCTAGTTTATATGGCTACAAATATTACATATCGAGCATACAAGTAGCGAGTTTGGGAGGCCGCAGCTACTCGCAGGGGGCCACGGTTCCAACCAATGAATTTATGGAGTCGAGCTGGTTCGAGCAGCTGCTCGAGCAAAGAGGGAATAAAATATTTATTACGACTCATTCCAATAAAAAACTTAATTATGTGTCTTCCTATGTGAACCAAAACGTCGTTTCTATTGCGAGGGCAATCATGGACGGCTCGGAGGCGGCAGGTTACGTCATGGTTGATTTTAGTTATGAGGTTGTTGAGCGTATTTTCAATACCCCTCTGCCTAATAAAAGTCAGCTGTTTCTGATTGATGAAAAAGGGAATTTTGTCTACTCGCCGCGCAACAAGGATATTAATCAGCCGATTTCAGATACAGCTTATGCAGATGTGCTCCCTGAGCTGAAGGGCAGCTCGGGCAAGCTAAGCATGAACATAAACGGAGAGAAGCATCTTGTTATTTATCATACTTCCGATTTTACAAATTGGACGACAGTGGGGCTAATTCCGCAGGGTGAGCTGCTCGCAGAGAGCAGAAAAGCAGCCAATACGATTATGATTATTCCTATGGTGACCCTCATTGTTGCCCTTTTTGTTGCTACGATTTTGTCCAATCAAATTACGATTAATATCGGCCGTTTAAGGCAGGCCATGAAGAAGGTCAGCGAGGGCAATTTATCTGATCCTATTGCAATATCATCAGGCGATGAAGTGGAGGAGCTGAGCCATGGCTTTAACGCGATGGTTACCAACTTGCGGCTGCTGCTTGATGATGTGAAGCAAACGGAGGAGCAGAAACGGATTCTTGAGTTTAAAGCGCTTCAGGCGCAGATCAATCCTCATTTTTTATTCAATACACTAAATCAAATCAAATGGCTGGCAGATGTACAGAAAGCCGACAATATTAAGCAGCTAGTTACCTCTCTCGTTACACTCCTACATAGCAGCATGGGCAAAGGCGGAGAGTATGTTACCGTTCAAGAGGAACAGCAATATTTGGAGCATTATTTGAATATTCAGCAGTTTCGTTATTACGATAAGTTTGTCGCTGTATTCGACATCGAGGAAGAGATTTTGCAGGTGCGTATGTTGAAGTTTTTGCTGCAGCCTATTGTTGAGAATGCCCTCATTCATGGCTTAGAGCCGCTTAAGGGAAGAGGACAGCTCACGGTTAAAGGATATGAGGATGATGGACATATCGTAATACAGGTGTCAGACAATGGTGTAGGCATCGAGCAAGAGCGATTGGAAACTATTTTTAATAAAGTCACTGAAAAAAATCGGTCTAGATTTAGCGGTATTGGGCTTGTAAATGTACAGCAGAGAATGAAGCTCCATTATGGAATAGGCTATGGCCTGCAAATCGAGAGCGTGCCCGGTTTATTCACGACGGTAACTGTGCGTATTCCGATTGAAGTGAAGGGAGACAACAAGCATGATTAATGTTTTGCTGGTCGATGACGATCTGCCTATGTTGAGCAAGCTGAAAAACATCATGAACTGGGAAGCGGGCAGCTTTAATTTATGCGGAGAAGCCAGCGGCGGCTATGCAGCGATCAAGCTTCTGGATGAACGCAAGCCTGAAATCGTCATTACGGACATGAGTATGCCGGGAATGGATGGTTTAGAGCTGATCAGTTATATGGAGGAGCATTATCCGCATATTCAAGTGATAGCGATCAGCAGCTACAGCGATGTTCATTATGTGAAGAACAGTATGAAAAAGGGCGCTGTCGACTATATTTTGAAGCATGAGCTGGATACAGAAACATTGGCTGCTGCCCTTGCAAGCGCACGGGAGCGGTTTGCGATAGAGCAGGAGGAGCAGGCGAAGACGCTGGATTTGCAGCGGCAAATTCAGCAGAATCAAACGACGCTGATCAGGGGGTTCATTCGAAGTCTTGTTCAGTACACATACAATAGCGAAGAAGAGCTTCTCTTGCAGATGGACAAGCTTGATTTAGCTCTGAACCTGCGGATGCTCACCGTCGTCGTTGCAGAGTGGGATAGCCGCGGCATGCTTCATGATAAATTTAACGCCAAAGAGCTTGACTATATTATGGGCACTTTTATGGATATTACCGACAATATCCTTGCAGATACAGGAAACGCTTATATGACGCCGATCGAAAATGGGAAGTTTGCTATTTTATTTTCATTTGATACGAACAGCAAATTTATTTGGCACACGATTATTTCGGAAGCGCTCTCCCGAATCAGATTGAGCGCCAAACGGCAGCTTAACCTGATGTTAAGCTTCAGCGTAAGTGAAATGTGCAGCAAGGTGAATGTGCTGCATGAATACTTCAATGAGACGGACAAAGCGCTGCAGGAGAGGTTTTATGAGGGCGGCGATGTCGTCATTTGGCCGGGGATACAGCGAAAGGCAGGGGCTGACTCTGGAGCAAGCTTCTCCGTAGATGTGAAGCTGGAGCGAACATTGCTGTCGCTTCTCGCAGCATCCAATGAAAAGGATCTGGTCATCAAAATCGAAGAGCTGTTTACTAGAATGAATGAAGCGCGTGCACCGCATAAAACGGCTCAAATGGTTGCGGTAGAACTCATTCATCTTGTTAATCGCAAGGCGAAGGAAGCTGGCATTGCAGATCAGGATTTGTTCGAAGGCGACCAGAATCCTTACCTGGCGATTGGTAAATTTGATACGCTCTCCGATCTGAAGGAATGGATTGTTGGGGTGTATAAGAAGCTTGTCGAGGCGCTTCGTCCGTATGTGCATGACAATCTTTATTCTGAAAATACCCGCCGCACTATGGAGTGGGTTCGGAAAAAATTCTCAGAGCCAATCACTTTGCAGGAGGCCGCAGATGTCATTGGAGTCAATTCCTCTTATTTGAGCCGGATGTTCAAGGAGGAATGCGGTCAAGGCTTCGCTGATTATGTCAACCATGTGCGAGTGGAACAAGCTAAGCTGCTGATAAGGTCAGGCGATGTTGATTTAAAGGATGTTGTGAAGCAGGTTGGATTTAACAATTACAATTATTTCTTTACGGTATTCAAAAAAATTACTGGAAACACGCCAATCGAATATGAAAAACAACAAAAATAAGATTATTTGAGTGAAAAGTAAAAAAGATAGAGTAAATGTAAAAATAATGGAGTCCACGTGTGGGCTCTTCTTTTCTATGATGAAGAGGCAAGATGACAAACATACATCTAAGGGGAGATGGAACAATGAAAAAATTATCTTTTAGATTTGCGCTTGTATTGGCATTATCCATTTGTTTAACATTGACGGCTGCTGCTTGCGGCAGCAAAAACACAGACACAAACAACGGCAAGAATAGTGGATCAACTTCTACGGAACAGCAAACGGTTACTTTCTGGTCTTGGGTTCCTACGGATGTACAAGCGGAGAAAGCGATTGCGGCATTTGAAGCAGCTAACCCGAACATTAAAGTAGATTACTGGCGCGGCGAGCAAACAGACTTTCAGAAGAAGCTTCAAGTAGCGATGGCTGCCAACGAAGGTCCGGATCTTCTTGGTATGCAAGTTGGAGGCATGCTGAACCAATATGCCAACACGCTAGAGCCTATCGAAGCGCTTGCGGATACGAACTGGGGTACTGGCTGGCAGGACAAGTTCGTTAAAGCTTCTATCGATCAAGTAAGAGCAAAAGACGGCACAATGGTTGCACTGCCGCTTAACTTGACTGGCCAAGAATTTGTTCTTTATAACAAAACGATTTTTGATAAATTGGGCATTACAAAAGTGCCGGCAACGTATGAAGAGTGGTTGTCTGTAAATGCGACTATTCGTGAGAAAGGCAACGGCATCGTGCCTGTAGCTTTCGGAGCGAAGGACATTTGGCATGACGTTGATATGTTCGTAGCGCTTAGCAATCAATTCGCGCCAGGCAAAATCTATGAAGCAGAGCAAGGCAAAGTAGCTTGGACTGATCAAGCTTTCGTCGACACGATGACAGCATGGAGCAAGCTATTCACAGATAAAGTAATGCAAGACGGAGCTTTGGGCTTGTCTACTTACCCAGATGCTCGCGACCAATATTTCTACTCCGGTAAAGCAGCTATGTTCTTGACTGGTTCTTGGCATGCAGGCTTCAGCCTTCCAGGCGGAGAGAAAGACGGAACAGCGATTGAAAACGATGAAACGGGCATTTTCTTGCTTCCGCAAATCGGACCAAACGAATCCAAAGCGGTTGCCAGCGTAGATACAGCACTTTCAATCAACAAAAACTCCAAAAACAAGGAAGCGGCTTGGAAGCTGCTTGAGTTTATGACACAAGGCGAAGGCCAACAAATTATGGCTGATTTCATTCAAGGATCACCAGCTAAGATTGGCGTTGAAATTCAATCGCTTGATCAATTTAAATTCGAATCCGAGCGTGAAGCGATCAAAACGGTAAACGATGCAATCGAAAATGCAGTAGGCAAACGTCTGCTTGATTACCCTGAGCTTACGAATGCGATTGGTGTAGCAATGCAGGATGTTGCAGCAGGTAAAAGCATTGAAACCTCGCTTAAAGATATCCAGAAGGTTTCAGACGGCATCGACCGCAAGTAGATTCGAACTTTAGCAAGCAATAAGATTTAGAGCAGATAAAGAGCATGGATATGCGTGTTGGTATTCATGCTCTTTCTTATACTCAAAATCGGATATTTGATAGGTAAATGAAGGGGTGATACACCATGAACGGCAATCGTTCTGTTCTTTCCGGATGGAGAGCTTATTTATATATTTTACCAATTCTTATCGTATCGGGTTTATTTTTGTACTATTGCATAGGATTTACGGTTTATACGAGCTTTCATTCATGGAACGGCATTGACTCGGAGATGAAATATATCGGCTTTGATAACTATATCAAGCTGTTTGACGATAAGTCCTACCATATCGCACTGCGGAATAATCTCGTGTTCTTTATTTTTACAGTGGGCATTCAAGCGGCGCTTGGGTTAATGCTGGCGATACTGCTTCGCGCGAAGCTGCGGGGCCATTCCATCTTCAGATCGGTCTATTTCATACCGACCATTATGGCACCGATCATTATTGCAGCTATATTCCGTATCATTATGGATACAAACTTCGGCAGTCTAAATGAAGGATTGCGCGCTTTGGGGCTTGATTTTCTAGCTGTATCCTGGCTTGGCGATCCCAAATATGCGCTCATGTCGATCATTATCGTCAATATTTTTGAATGGATGGGCTTTAGTATGACGCTTTATTATTCAGCGCTTCTAGCCATTCCAGATGAAATCTATGAATCAGCTAAAATTGACGGCTCCGGCTTTTGGAGGACGCTGTTCAAAATTACGGTTCCGCTCGTTGGCGGCACAACGTCTACACTCGTCATTCTTGGTATTGTCGGCTCGCTCAAAACGTTCGACATCGTATCGCTGCTTACTGGCGGCGGACCGGGGCGCTCGACAGAGTTTCTGACTACCTATGTGTATAAGAAGGCGATTGAGGAGTTTAATGGCGGGATGTCCGCTGCTGCAGGAGTTACCATTCTCATCATCGCTCTCATACTTGCCGTGCTGCAAATTCAGTATACTAACCGTCAACAACGTGATTTATAACCGTAAGGGGTGAGCTCAAATGTTTATTAATTTACGCAAATTAGATAAATGGATCATTCAAGCCGTGTTAGCCATAGTTGCGGTCGTTTGGTTGTATCCGCTTGTACAATCCGTCATTAAATCGCTCGGCATCAATGGGTTTGGCAATTATCTTGCCGTTATCAATCACCCAAAGGTCAATTATTTCCTAGTCGTTTTCAATAGCTTTTTTATCGCGGTATGCACAACTCTCGCAGTAGGTTTGCTAGCTACACTGGCTGCTTATGCATTCTCGAAAATGCAATTCAAAATGAAAAACGTCCTGTTTTATTCGCTGGTTGCCTGCTTGGCTATTCCTGCGACAGCGGTCATGTCACCGCTCTTTTTTACAGCAAAAACACTTGGCATTATGAATAGCTATTCTGGCGTCATTTTGCCATTGGTCGCATTCAACGCACCGTTCATGCTTCTTATTCTCAAAAACTATTTCGATTCCATTCCGAATGCGATTCTGGAAGCGGGCATGATTGATGGCTGCACATCCTTCCGAATGTACAGAACGATCATGATCCCGCTTGGCATTCCAGCTATTATTAATATTGCAGTGCTTACATTTATCTACTCATGGAATGACTATATCATTCCGCTGCTCCTCATTCGTGATGAAGAGATGTATACCGTTACGCTGGCTACGCAATTTTTTACGGGTACAACAAATCAGACGCCAGAAATGGTCGCACAGCTTTATGCAGCGCTTATTTTGATGACTATTCCTTCAATTATTGTTTATATGTTCGGTCAGAATGCAATGAAATCAGGCTTAACGGCAGGCGCTGTAAAAAGCTAATTAATGAGCTATTAGATAAGCTGGAGGAGGACTATTATTATGGCTAAAAACATCGGACTGCCGCATCATGGCGGCGCATCATATTTGAATCCGCTGAAGATCGAAGCGGGCGCAGGGCAGCAGGAGCCGCTGACGCTCGTGCATCCCGATCCTTACCTTTTGAAATTTAACGGTCGTTATTATACCTATGCAACCGCGAAAGCTGGCGTAGTTGTGCTGCGCTCCAGTGATCTTGTAAGCTGGGAGCACTTAGGCTATGGATTTCAGCTGGAAGGGCATAAGGAATATTGGGCGCCAGCAACTGTATATGAGAATGGCCGCTTTTACTTATACGTATCATCTATGCCGATTTCGGAGGATGATGTGCATGAAGAGCGATTGATGGTTGCTGTTTCAGATACGCCGGAGGGCCCATTCGAATACGTGCGAACGTTTTATGATACGTTTTCATTGGATGCGCATGTTGTGAAGGACGAGCAAGGCGATTATTATATGTTTTACTCCAATAATGAATATTCGGGCGTAGATCGTGATCGTGCGGGTACAGTCATCCTGGTCGATAAAATGCTGGATATGGTTACGCCAGCCGGTGAGCCGCAAATTGTCGTATTGCCTACCATTGATGAGGAAATCTATGAGGAAAATCGGTTTGGCGACGGCCGTGACTGGCATACGATTGAGGGTGCTTTTTATTTGAAGCGCGGCACTAGGCACTATATGATGTACAGCGGAAATGCATATGTACGCCCGAATTATTTTTTAGGTTATTCGGTGGCAGACGGCAGCAAAGGCCAGCCGCTTCATGGCCTGGAATGGAACAAATATCCTTCCGATGATCAATATGAGCCGCTTCTTCGCAAAAATGATGGTGTCGAGGGCGTAGGCCACAATTCCGTGGTGAGAGCTCCAAACAACGTAGATTCATGGGTGTTTTACCACGGCCGGAATGCTGACGATGTTCTTGACATGGACCGTGAGCAGCGGACGATGCGAGCAGATCCTCTGCTTTGGAGCGGTGATCGGCTCTATATTGCCGGCCCGACTTATACGCCGCAGACAGCGCCGGCGCAGCCAACATTCCGTGATTTATTTGACGGTAGTGAAGAAGGACTAGGCGAGTTGTGGCAAGCAGCTGCGGGAAGCTGGACAAGAGCAAATGGCGAAGCGCTTCAGATGAACCGTGCTGTTATCGCCGGGGCGGTCACGAAGTCTGCATACAGCCACTATGTTCTTGAAGCAAGCGTGAAATGGTCGAAGGATCATACCGGCGGTTTATATGGCATTTATGCCGCATATCAGGACGAAAGCAATTATGTGTCGGTCTTATTGGATGTCGGACGAAGAGTATTGCGCGCTCATGCCGTCTATAAAGGCATTCAGCATGAAGCAATCGAGCATGCTTTGCCAGAGAGCTTTAACTTCGCCGTATACCATTTGCTGCGTGTGGAGAAAACGGGAGACAACTATTGTATTCAGCTTGATGAGGTTACCGTTATAGATAAGCGATTCCCGATTGCCAGCGGCAGCGTAGGTTTGCAAACGCGCTATACAGCAGCTTCCTTTGCAGGTTTTGAGGTAACGCGCCATTTGGCGTTAACGGATGCGAGCAGCACTGCATTTGCTGAGCAGCTTGAGCGGACGAGCGGTGATGGCATCTGCCGTGTCAGCGGCGGCGAGCTTCACTGCCGCAGCAAGCAAGGGCTGCGTACAGCTTGGTTATTGGACAAACTAGGTGATGCTGCCTCAAGCGAAGCTTACCGTTTTGATACCGATATTCTCGTGAAGCGTGGTTCCGAATATGGCATCTATGCCGCTTATACGGATGAGCGCAACTCGGTACAAGCAGTGTTGAATCGTACCGCCAGTTCGGTAACCGTATCGTCATGCATTGATGGAGAGGCATCTGTTTTGTCCAGCGTTACTTTAGATGCGGCAGACTTCGATTGGACAGTCTGGCATACGCTTTCGAGTACGGTCGTTAACGGCTGCTTGACCATTCGACTGGACGATCAAGTCGTATTTGCAGGTGCTGTATCCAGCCTTGCAGGCTTGCCTGGTCTGGTGGGCGCAGGTGAAGCTTCGTTCCGTGAAACGCGGTATACGATGCTTTAATAAGTGAGTGTTGTAATGAAGGATTACTGAAATAGTGAGTCTGTTTCTTTAGGTCGCGAGCGACCTTTAGGGACGGACTCTTTTTTTTTATAGCAAATCTACTAATTTTTTGTGAGTTTTAATAGCAAGGAGATTATTTTGGCTACGACTGGGAAAGAATAGAGGTGAAGGTCATTAATAGAACGATGGGAATGATCGATATGATGAATGTTCATTGGCGCCTTGCTGAGCTGTGGCTGCTGCAGGAGAAACGGAGCTTAACGGAGCAAGAAAGCTCAGAGCTAAACGCCTGCATGAAATTGAATGCCAAGTACGCACAAAGACTTGCCGAACAATATAATTTTGGCTATATGGCGAGCATGACAGGTGATGAGGTTTGGCTTCAGGAAATCGGAGTCGAAATTGACAAGCTGGAGAGAACTAATGAATGCAAGCGTCCTTTGTTTTTTGAAGGCAAAACAGAGAAGTAAGCAAGAAACGGCTTATTAATGAGCGTGTATTGGTATGAAAAAACAATCGTCAAACTATCATTCACTAGAAATAAAGCTAGAATATAGGTTATTATGATAGTGATGATTCACATGCAGGGCATTCTAATTAAGAGGTGATAGGTTATGGCTTTTCAGTCCGCAAACATCTTTGTGAATTTACCGATTAAAGATCTAAATAAGACAGTCGATTTTTTTACTAAATTAGGGTTTGAGTTCAACCCCCAATTTACGGATGAGAAAGCTACCTGTATGATCATCGGACCTAATATTTTTGCTATGCTGCTGGTTGAGCAGTACTTCCAAACGTTTATTGATAAAGAAATTGCAGATCCATCAAAAACAGCTGAGGTCATATTGACATTATCCGCCGAAAGCAAAGAGCAAGTGGATGAGATTGTGAATAAGGCTTTGGAAGCTGGCGGTAAACCTGCTAAAGATCCAATAGACCATGGATTTATGTATAACTGGAGCTTTCAAGATATAAATAATCATCTATGGGAACTAGTGTATATGGACCCAAGTGTGATCGAACAAGGGTAATCTGGAGCAATAGGCAAGTAATGCAGGGGTTGTCTTAAACGTAGTTTTATCTGCGTTTTGGACAGCCCCTGCTTTGTTTTGTTAATCGAGCTTAGACTGCGTGAATCCCTAAGCGCTGCTCTGCTGGCGCTGCGTTCACCTACCATTTGGATTGCACCACTATTTTCAGTTAACGAACTCAGCAACTCGTATTTAAACCATTTGTCTTGAAATAAAAGTGTAGCGAACTCTAGCGTCCTTATTTCGAGAAAAACAGCTCAGGACATCCAATACAGCATGCTATAACGTTAATAGGGTTCGTTAAAATTCAAAACATGGAATTTTGTTCACAATAAGCATGATACAGTTCGTTAGAGCTGTGATCTGAGGAGGGTTAGCCAGCATCTCGTTCTCAGTTTGTAAGCCCCCTTGAAGATGACATCAACCTCTGGTTATTAGTTATGACGGGAAAACAGTTCCCATAAAAGCTCACGCCGGCTGTTTACCCCCGTTTTTGTGAAAATCGACTTTAAATGGTCTTGAACGGTATAGGCAGAAATATGAAGAGATTCAGCAATTTCTTTAGTTGAAAATGCTTTGATGATCCGCTCTATAACCTCCTTCTCGCGAGAAGAAAGGGCGTATGCTTCTGATATAAGCGGAACAATATCGGATGGTTTAGCCGGCTCGATAAATACCGCAAGCTGGGTCAAACCATTTGTTCCATCCAGCCTACTCGCATGCAAGGATAAATAATGACCGCTCGGCATCCGAATACATACTTTTGCTGACTTTGTTTCATCCGCAGAAGAGGCTGGCTTCGCCAGCGCCCGAGAGCAAACAGCTCTGATTGGTCTTGGCAGTGTATCGCCTTCTATTTGCTCTAAGCCTCTTAAGGCGGAAAGCCAGCGGCGGGCAGCATCATTGGAGGAATTGAATTGAAGCTGCTCGGACAGCACCAAGAAGCCAGGCTCCTCTAAGCCTGCAACACCCTCGGTCGACGGAAGCTCCAAAGCGTATTTTTTTAATGTTTTGGCTAAAATCGGAGCGACAGCGACGATAAACAAAATTTCAGACTCAAGGAAAAAAGGCTCTCCTGACTTACGGAACAACGTCAAATATCCCCAGCATGAACCCTCACAAAGCAAAGCAGCACGCAGCTCGTCTCCGAATCCAGCAGGCAGCAGAACCTCTTGGTAACGACCGCTTCGTCCCAAGTGGCCCTCAGTGGCTTCGCTTAAGGAGGCTGCTGTCATTTCTGCCTGGGCTAACTGCTCATAGCTGTTGTAATCCTCATGCAAATATTCATATTCAAATAATTGATGATGAATTGCCTCCACAGCCTCATCTGTTGTCGCCCCGATCGAGAGCAGAGTCATCGGATCAACAGAAGTGCAGCAGGCTCCAGCATAAGGCACGGCTTCTCTGATGATGGATAAGGCCGCTTCGCGATAAGCCTTTGATGTTATTGATGCAACGGACAACTTATTTAATCGCTGCTTGACCGTATCTATAGTTAAAGACATACGCAATCTCCTTCATTTCTGTATTCGGAATCCCACATTTATGGGATGGTTGTTTATTTTATCTCCACTATAATTGAGAATAATTCTTAATTCATTTTACATAATGGATGGGATGATGAACAGCTTTGCTGCTGCTTATATATTAGACGGCTATGTTGATTTAAGAGAGGGTAAGGGGACAGCTATGAAAACAGACATCATTGTAGTAGGCGGTTACGGCCATGTTGGCGGGAAAATATGCAATCAGCTTGCGATTCATTATCCAGGCAACGTGTATGCGGCAGGCAGAAGTCTAGCGCGAGCTGAGCAATTTTGCCAGAGCGGGGGCGGGAAGGTAAAGCCGCTTCGCATTTCAGTGAAAGAACCGCTTAAGAAGCAACAGCTTGATCGAGTAAAGCTTGTTGTGATGTGTTTGGATCAGATGGATACTGCCTTTGCGGAAGCTTGTTTACTCGCTGGCGCGGATTATGTAGACGTATCGGCGAATGGTGCTTTTTTTGCAGCGATGGAGCAATTGAATAAAAGCGTGAACGATCAGCAAGGTACCGCTGTATTAAGCGTCGGGCTGGCGCCAGGCCTGACGAATCTGCTGGCGCTTAAGGCCGTGCAGTCGATGGATGAAGTGCAACGGATTGATATCGGCATTATGCTGGGTCTTGGAGACGCGCATGGCAAAGCAGCAATCGAATGGACAGTCGATAGTCTCTCACGGTCATTTCATATTACGGAATCAGGCAGCGCACGAAGAGTCAGCAGCTTTACGGAAGGGCTTAAAACAGATTTTGGCGCTGATTTAAAAGTCCGAACAGCCTATCGCTTCCCATTTTCCGACCAAGAAACACTACCTCATACACTAGGCTTACCATCAGTATCTACGAGGTTATGCTTTGATTCGCGAATTGTCACCAGCACGATAGCACTCTTCAAGGGATTAGGATTCGATCGACTGCTGCGATTAAAACCGATGAGAAGATTGGCGATTCAATTGCTCGGTAAGCTTCGAGTCGGTTCTGCTCGTTACGCGGTAAAGATTACAGGTTACGGTGTTAAATCAGGAGCAGAGACGTTAATTGAATATGGACTGCAGGGTACAGAGGAGGCCGAAATTACAGCACAAACGGCAATTGCGGTTGCCATGGCTGTATACAGCTCGAATCTGCCAAAAGGAGTTTATCATATTGAGCAATTATTTGAGCTCGATCTCTATGAAACAAAGCTTGAGTTGCGTTTAAAAGAGGACGAGAACAAGCTTTCAATCGCTGCTATTTCCAATATCGAGAGCTGGACTAGGATGAATATGTAGTTTTTCAGCTGGTTCATTTGGTATAATTAGCATTAAATTCCTAAAATACTGAATCGGTTTTACGATAGGGAGATGGAGCTGAGCATGGATAAACATTCGATGATTGCTTTCATTTTGGAAGAATATGCGTTCGTAAAGGAGGATAACCGCGCACAGTTTGATGCGATTATTGTGCGTTTATCCGGTCATAAGGGCGGGATATCGTTGGAGAGCTTGTCGGCGTGGGAAGAAGATGACCTTACGCAGCTGTACCAAATTCTGTCTGGGCATAAACTGACTCGTGAATACGTACCGGATATCATTCAAGCCTACGCCAGCATCGATAGGGCAAATTTGCCATCGGAAATATCGTTTGGGCCGATCGTCAAAACGGAACAAAAATGGGATAAGCCGCGTGTTCATTGGCAATATGGCAACTATGAGGTGCCGCAGGCGATTAATCAGCTGTACGAGCTTGAGACTGAACTCGGAATAACAATGGATCTAGAGCTGGGGCTTATCATGCAAAAATATGACTTCCGCTATCCATGTACGCCGCCCGATTTTGTTCCTTTCGCCAGCTCTGGTTGTGATGGCATTCATTATTGTTTTGTAACGGATTTCGGAGCTGTCAAAGATTTGGAGCAAGCTTATATAGCTGTCGTATCGCCAATGGATTTTGATTCGGAAATATGGCTTGTTGCCAAAAATATTAAGGATTTCCTTCGTCTTATCATTACGGATAGAAGTCTACTATATAATAATCCTGCGACATTTGATGATTTCTTTAAAAAGCTGCGAGAGCAGAAAAAAGAAAGCTTGGCGGATGAGCATTCAGCGGCGCTGCAAAGGCTGAAAGAGCTTTTTGGACTGCGTGAAATTACTGACTTGGAACAGTATATACAAAGTGTACGTGAGGAAAGGGCGCAAGCGATTTGCATGCAAACGCTGGATTCGATTGGTGTTGTACCGCTTTTGGGTCAGGTTGATTATACCGCTGAAGGGCCGCTCTCTATTGATTGGGATGATAGGCGGGCGCTCGATGCAATGGTTGAAGAGGCAAGCCCGGAGAGAAAGCTTGCTTTCCTTCGTGATGCGCAGCACAAGAAATTAATTTTGGAAGACAGACGGATGCTCAGACGCTGCAAGCGCGTATTGTCGGAGCTGGAGTTATATCATGAGCTGAGTAATTTGCTTGAACTGGTTGACCAATAAAATTAAAAATGAATTAGGAGTGTGTTCTCGATAAACCTACTGTTTGTATGCAGCAGAAACAAGTGGCGAAGCTTGACTGCGGAAACGATTTTTCAAGGTGTTGGCGGTAATGAGGTGAGGTCCGCTGGTACGGAAGAGAATGCCCGGATTAAGGTGACAGCAGGTCATATTGGCTGGGCTGATTATATTTTTGCAATGGAGAAAAAACATATTCGAAGGCTGCAAAGCAAGTTTGGCTATGAGCTTTCGGGCAAGCAGTTAATTTGTCTTCATATACCAGATGAATTCGAATACATGAACGAGGATTTAATCGATCTGCTTCGCTCAAGTGCAGCTTCCTATGTCAGCGATCTGGGCTAATGATTAATGTTTTTGTTCAATGGCGAGCAGAAGCTTATACAAAGAATGGGCTCCGAGCAGTTGGTTTCTATTGACTCGATTTAGAAATTGCATCGATTCACGCGCTATTTTTATCGCATTTTCTACCTGGTTATCGTCTACCTCTTTCAGCACCTGCTGAATGATCTCAAGCGACCATACCGCCGCCTTGAAGGTGCGAATAATTAAGATTTGACGCAGGTTTGCTGGACTGAAGATGCGGTAGCCATTTTCCTTGTTGCGATTAACAACAAGGAGACCCATCTTCTCCCAGTGGCGAATAGCGGAACTTGGTATGGTTGTTGCCTCGGATACTTCCCCAATGGTCATCCCTTTTCTTTTCCTTGCTTTATGCAGCAAATGAATTTCATCGGTCTCCAGCGCAAGAATCGTTTTATCGGCGATCGTTTTGTCACGGTGAAGCTCTGCCTGTGCGCTGTTTACAAGCCATAACGCCTCATCAATCTCGCCATGGATCAGTTTAATCATCACTTCTTTGGTAAGCGTCATTCCAAAACCTTCATTCATCGCTCTTATGCACTCAAAGTAAGCGACGTGTTCTGCTGTATATATGCGATAACCGTTTGTCCCTCGTTCAACCGGCGGAATGATGCCCCAATCCTCGTAGTGTCTCAACGCGTTCGTACTAATATTTAATCTCCTGGCAATGTCGATCGGCCGAATCATCACAAAAAACACCTCCGAACCTTTTCTAAAAACATTAAACAACCATGGGAACCTTTTTGTCAACGAAACGGGTTTAAATAGGGTGTTTATTTGCCTAACCTTCTCACTTGCATCAATGTAGTATGCTGGAATAAATGCTGGAAAAGCGCTCTAAATAGGCGAAGCGTTGCTTACCCCAAAAATTTATTGTCAATGAGGAGGACATGCATGAACGATACGATAGTCATTACAGGTGCACGCGAAAATAACTTGAAAAACATTTCACTCTCAATCCCCAAATACAAATTGGTTGTGTTGACAGGGCCCTCAGGCTCCGGCAAATCAACGCTTGCCATGGACACGCTGCAAAGGGAATGTCAGAGGCAGTATATGGAGTCAATGGGGATGGTGTCGGATTCCATAAGCAAGCCGAAGGTGGAATCGATAGCTGGACTTTCTCCTTCCATCAGCATCGGTCAGCACGTCACCAATCGCAATCCGCGTTCTACGGTGGGTACGGTTACAGATATTTATACGTATTTGCGTTTTGTCTACTCCAGGCTTAGCAGCCGTATATGCAGCAGCTGCGATACAACTATACCGCCTGTATTCGATGAAGAGAATGATATCGCAGCTGCAGAGGAAGAGGAGGGACGCCAGACGATCGTATGCCCGGGCTGCGATAAGGAACATGAGAAGCTCGGAATGGCTCACTTTTCTTTCAATAAGCCGGAGGGAGCCTGCGAAACCTGCAGTGGGTTAGGACATGTTGCCACGCTTGACTTAGAAGCGGTATTCAATCAAGAGCTGAGTTTCCGCAGCGGCTGTGTGACTTACTTGTACGAAGTACAACTCGAATATTATGCTGTCATTTTAAAGGCTGCAGGAGACCATTATGGATTTACATTTGATCTCGACCTGCCATTAAAGGATTATACGGAAATCCAGCGTGATCTGCTTTATTACGGCGTGGAGAGCGATGCATTCATGAGACATTTTCCTCTTGCTGCGCCGCCAAAAACAGTCGGAAAAGGCAAGTTTGAAGGCATTGTAACTGGAATGTGGAGAAGATATAAAGAGAAGGAAAGCGAGCAAGGGGCAGCAGAAAAGGAAAACGATTATTTTAAGCAAGATGGGTGTACGGATTGCAAGGGCATGCGTCTAAAAAAAGAAAGCCGGTCAGCTTTAGTGGCAGGGGCTTCGATATCAGAAGTATCCACTTGGTCATTGGAGGATTTGCTTTCTTGGACCAAGCAGCTTCAGGATGCTGTGCCTCCACAGGGACGGCCGCTGCTTGCGCCTGTCATGACTGATATGCCGATACGTTTGGAGAGAATCATCGATGTTGGCCTTAGTTATTTATCTCTGGATCGACAGACCGTCTCCCTCTCAGGCGGGGAAGCTCAGCGTCTGCGATTAGCGTCACTTCTTGGGTCTGGACTTACTGGGGTGCTCTATATATTGGATGAGCCAACAACAGGTCTACATCCGCGCGATACAGCAGGTTTGCTTCGCGTTCTCATGCAGCTGCGTGATTTGGGCAACACGGTACTCGTTATTGAGCATGATATCGAGGTCATGAGAGCTGCAGATCATATTATCGATATCGGTCCAGGAGCAGGATATTTAGGTGGTACCGTCGTTGGCGAAGGCAGCTTGGAGGAGCTGATCGCAAGTGAGAGTTCCGTTACAGGTACCTATTTGCGTCAGGAAAGCTTGCCAGCGGCGGTACGGACAAGAAGGTCAGGCGACGGTAAACAGCTGTCGATTGTCCATGCACATGCTCGTAATTTGAAAGGGTTTGACGTTGCTTTTCCGCTTGGCTGTCTCATCTCGGTGACGGGAGTGTCTGGCTCAGGCAAATCGACCTTGTTATTTGATTTGCTTGCGGAGGGAGGGCAGGGGAAACCACGTATTGCAGGCTGCGACAGCATTGCGGGCTTTGAGCATATCGGAAATCAAATTACGGTCGATCAGTCACCATTAGGCCGTATGCAGCGCTCAAATATTGCGACTTATACAGAAGTATTTACACAGCTGCGAAATTTATATGCAGGGCTGCCAGAGGCGAAGCGCAATCAGCTTACCTCGAAGCATTTTTCATTTAATACACCAGGGGGACGCTGCGAGACTTGCCAAGGACTTGGCGTATTATCGGTAGACATGAGTTTTCTCCCTAATCTTGAAATTCGCTGCACGGCTTGCAAAGGAAAACGATTCAAAGATGAAGTGCTGAGAGTCACCTACGAGGGTTATTCGATATCGGATTTGCTTAATATGACGGCCCAAGAGAGCCGAGCTGTGTTTAAAAATAAAGCAAAGATTGCGAGCATGACCGAGCTGCTGTGTGAAGTGGGGTTAGGTTATCTGCAATGGGGGCAGTCGGTAAAAACATTGTCGGGTGGAGAGGGTCAGCGCATTAAGCTGGCTAGGGAGCTGAACAAGAGATCGAACAAACATACCCTTTATTTGCTGGATGAGCCAACAACGGGTTTGCATCTAGCGGACCTTGAACGGCTGCTTGCTCTACTCAATAAATTAGTGGATGCCGG
This sequence comes from Paenibacillus sp. NRS-1760, assembly GCF_050467785.1. Taxonomy (NCBI): domain Bacteria; kingdom Bacillati; phylum Bacillota; class Bacilli; order Caryophanales; family Paenibacillaceae; genus Paenibacillus; species Paenibacillus sp. NRS-1760. The sequence goes on from NZ_JBITPK010000014.1 coordinate 668,005, forward strand.
CAATACGGTCATTCTGGTTGAGCATTGCTTGGAACTTATCCGGGAATCCGATTGGGTCATCGATATAGGGCCCGAAGGCGGTGCAGCAGGCGGCAATCTTGTCGCAGCAGGAACGCCAGAGCAAGTAGCGGCTATTGCTGCTTCCTATACAGGACAGTTTTTGAAAAAAGCGCTGGCTGGCGGATTGTAGACATATATAAAAGGGAGCTGTCAACGTCGATTGCGTTGGCAGCTCCCTTATTCGCTATTCGGCAGCGAGCTCTAAAATCCGCTCATTCACATGATCAGAATATAATCCGCCATGGTAGCAGATGACTGTGTTTATGTCGTATTGCGTTAATTTTTTGATGGATTTTTTTGCGGTATCCGGGTCGAGGCAATAATGTGGTGTCGGTCCTAGCAGCTGGTCGTTTTCAACGATCAAGGCATCAGCTGCAATTAACGTTTTGCTAGCAGTATGATAAAGGCTAAGATGTCCGGGCGTATGCCCAGGTGTGCCAATGACGATAATTCCTCCGCAATACGGCAATTGTTGCCCATCCGTAATGATAACATCGACATTCACTTTAGGCGGATTCTCCAACGTCTTCCTGAATGCGGCTCGCCATTCCTCAGGCACCTCTGCCGGCAAGGCTTTGACAGCTTGCTCAATCGATTCTGGTGTAACTTTGAGCAAATGTGCTTCACCTTGAATGTAAGGAGCTTCTACTTTGTCCGCAAGCACCTCCGCCTTATGAGGCAATTCCTGCAAAATCGCAGGCAAGCTTCCAATGTGGTCAAGGTCTTGATGGGTAATAATGATTTTGTTAAGACGCTCAAACGCAAGTCCAGCACGCTCCATTTGCTCCTTTATTAATGGCAGCTGCCCTGGATAGCCAGTATCCACTAAGATCACGGTGTCGTTATCCCAAATTAAAGTGGGATAAATCGTTTCCATTCGACCCATCATGACCGCTGATATTGGCATCATATTAACGCCGCTTGCAATGTTCATTTTAACCCTCCGCTACTGTTTAGAAGTTTTTGCTGCAGGTGAGTTGCTCATTTCAAGTAACATCGTACCAGTAGTTAAAATGTATGTAAATAGTAAAATATTATATTATAACACAAAAATAATTATTTGTCAATATGCAATAGTAGCGTTTTTGATGAAATAACGTTTCATCTCACAAATCATATATTCACGCCCAATGGAGCCCCAAGGGTCCCATTCTCTAGAATCGGGATAATGTGCTCAAGTGCATTGTTTTTACTAATGGGATGTTGATACGCTCATCACATTGGAACTGCAAGCGATCGTAGAATAACTACGTAAAGGTATGTTCACTATTTCCATAAAGGCGACAATTAATTGGCAGCAGTCTTATGATTACCCATTTTCCTTGTTTTGTAACCGAAGCAAGCTTTTTTCTTGCGTCCTGCTCGGCCATGATCATTTGCCGAATGATGATTTATTTGATTGCTTGGAAAAAAGGTGTAAATTCCTTTTCCCTCGTATTAGTCGGCATAGGTGTGGCTTTCTTATTGTCGGCGATGACGACATTTATGCTTGTGTTTAGCCCTGCCTATTCTGCCAGCTCCTCCTATATTTGGTTGACCAGAACAGTTTATGGCACAACCTGGACCTATGTATGGAACCTTTTACCATGGACCTTCGTCTTAATGGTTATCGCACTCGATTTATCTATTTATTTATCTATTTACTATATCGGACACGAAATAACAGGTAGCAATGGTTGAATTTTTTTGGAGAAAGGAAGTGTGCATTTGAAGCGTGGTTACATCATTCTGATTGGCGTCGTAGTTGTGGCTGCTGCAATTTTGATGTTTTTGTTTCGGGTAAATGAGAATCAGGTTACCGTTCAGCGCATGCTTGATTTTGAGCAGGCAGAGCCGACCTCGCAAGTGGTGTGGGAGGATCGAGAGTCGATTCGAGCATTCGAATATGCATTCCGATTTGGTAAGCAGATGAAGGGAAAGGTCGATATCGCGGCACCACCCTATTCTGTAATCTTAGGGGACTCGCGTTACCTGCTTTGGATATCGAAGAGCAGCGAGCATGGGAATTTCATGAAGCCAGGTGATACTGGAACGCTTTATCGATTAGGGAAATCATCCACGAAGAAGATTTGGACTTTGCTGGAAGATGCGTATTCGGTGAGTGGTTCTGGCAAAGAAGGAGCAGACGAGCAAGTAGACGGAGAACAGCAGAATACACAGAGCATGTCGCCATTACCTATAATCGAGTCTCCCACTCCCATTCCTATACAGTCGTCTGAGTCGCCGAATAACGAAGTACTCGAGCCAGCGTATTTGGAAAGCTCAGCTTTCACGGAAGAAGAGAAGCCGCTTATCGAGCTAATTAATTTGCGGATAAAGTATATACATGAGAAAAAATGGGATGATTTTTTAAACTTGTACACGGATAGTTCGCGCAAGTCACGCGAAGGATCAAGTGGGATTACAGGATTCACCATTACAAGCATAAAGGTCGAACAACCCATAGCTATAAAAGAGCAAAAGTCGTTGTTTGAGGCTGTCGTTCAAGTTTCGGAGATCAGAAATAATGAAGATAGCAGCGGAAGTTCAGTGTATGTGTTCCATAAGAGCAAGGAAAAAGGTGCTGAATGGCGAATAGCTGATGTAGATTAATCGTTAATTAGCGGATTCACACCGTTATAGACGCAACACGGAGTCTACAATAAAGATATAAAAATAGCGGCAGCAATTGTGTGTATACCCTCGTCATAGGCTGGATAGCCGGAAATGAGTGGTTTACATCATTGCTGCCGCTATTTTCGTTAACCTTTTAAACGGTTGTGAATTCTACCTCTATATGAATGACCTCAGACCGGCTGCCAATTCGTACCGGTGGTCCCCAAGTTCCGAAGCCTGATGATACGATGGCATGCAGTCCGCCTTTTTTTAAATAACCCCAATCGAGCTCAAACAGCTTTCTCGTAATCAGATGATTAGGCATCATCTGGCCGCGATGGGTGTGGCCGGATACAGAGATGTCGATGCCGTTATCTGCTGCGCTTGCGATGTCGGAAGGCTGATGATCGAGCATGATCAGCGGCCTGGATTGATCTAGAGGAGCGACAAGATCCTGAATAGGCAGCCTTCCTTTGCCGCTGAATCCCGCAGCCGCCTTATCTTTACGACCGATGACATAGAAGCTGTCAGCAATGAGCGCCGTCTCGTCCATAAGGACACGAATGCCGATTGCATCCATTGCCGCAATAAATTCCGGCACTTTCCGTCCAATGTATTCGTGATTTCCAGTTACGGCGTAAACGCCTAGTGGCGCTTTGAGCTTGCCAAGTTCAGATGACATGTTTTTGCGAAGAAAAGGCTCAATATCATCATCAAGAATATCACCAGGAAGCAGGATAAGATCCGGCTTAATTTCTTCAACCTTGTTCACCAGCCTAACTAAATGCCGATTGCCTACGATTGTACCCAAATGAAGATCAGAAGCCATGGCGATTCGCAATTTCTTCAATTTTCCAGCAGGTTTTGGCACTTGAACGTGATAGGTTCGAACAATTGGGCTCCATGCATTCCATGAACCGCGGATAAGGAGTGCAGCCATAATAAGCAAGGTCAGTCCGCCTACACCTACAATATAGATTGATTTTTCAGCGCCAGCTGCTTTTAAGATAAGGGCAACAACATTGGCAGGCGGCAAAATGATTACGGCGTATTCCAATACGGCAAACCAGTAGGAACCAATCAGCTTCAATATCTCGGCAACCGGTTTAAAAGGCGCACGGTAAACGAGCCGGCCGATAATGTACGAAAATGCAATGACACTAGCAATGATCGTATACACTGTCGCATTTTCGAAATGAAATAAATGAGATAAGAACAGCCACCCATTCCAGCCAATATAGAAGGAAATGCCGCTGTATAAGAGCAAAACACCAAAAACAATAGCAACAACACGCAGCTTCATCCATCAACGCTCCCTAGCTCTTAATCTGCTTTCTTATAAGCTGAACCTACTATATCACACCGAGATTATAGCAGTAAAATTCACAAGAATAGCAGGAATAGATTGCTAATCGCCAAGTGTTTCAATACGATAGGAAGGATGCGAAATCGATGCAAAAACGTTTTACAGCATGCTGGGAGTTAAGGCTGCAGGCGTTGCGCAGGCTGCAAGCCTATGGTATCGTTTCGTCATAATGATTGATGCGAATGAGGCATCTAAATGGAATGGAGCGAATAATCCGAATGAAATCGCTTGTACTGGCAGAAAAACCGAGTGTGGCGAAGGAAATAGCCCGTGTACTCGGCTGCGGACAGAAACATAAAGGCTACATGGAAGGCCCTAAATATGTTGTAACTTGGGCGCTGGGACATTTGGTGACACTGGCTGAACCTGAGGATTACGATCCGAAATATAAAACTTGGAATTTGGAAGATTTGCCGCTGCTTCCGCCAAAAATGAATTTAAAAATTATGAAAGAAACATCACAGCAATATCGTACAGTAGCTCAGCTATGTAAACGGCAAGATATTAGTGAGCTTATCATCGCTACGGATGCTGGCCGAGAAGGCGAGTTAGTCGCTCGCTGGATTATGGAGCTTGTTCATTGGCGCAAGCCGTTTAAGCGTCTTTGGATTTCATCTCAGACGGACAAAGCGATAAAGGACGGCTTCAACACTTTAAAGCCAGGCAAGGACTATAACAATTTGTATGCTTCGGCCGTTTGCCGAGCAGAAGCGGATTGGTTGATTGGATTAAACGTAACGAGAGCATTAACGACCAAATACAACGCACAGCTAGCAGCTGGACGCGTGCAAACGCCAACGCTCGCTATGCTGATGGATCGGGAACAAGAAATACAATCGTTTCAATCGCAGCCATATTGGAATGTGTCCGCTGATTTTGGCTCATTCTCTGCGCATTGGCGGGAGCAGGATGCACATGATGGAAGAGTATGGAGCCGTGCTGATGCTGATGCGATCGCCGCTCGTATCAAGCAGGGAACTGCAAAGGTAAGCAAGCTTCGCACCTTGGAGAAATCAGAGCCGCATCCTCAGGCTTATGACCTTACTGAGCTGCAGCGGGATGCGAATAAACGTCTGGGCTTCTCGGCCAAACAAACGTCCAACGTACTTCAGAAGCTTTACGAGCAGCATAAGCTGGTTACGTATCCGCGTACAGATTCCAGATATTTGTCGAGCGATATGGTTCCAACCTTAAAGGGGCGTTTAGAGAGCATCGCTGTTGGCCCCTACACACAGCTGGCTCGCAAGCTTGTCAGAATGCAGCTTCCGATAACGAAGCGGATTGTGGACGACAGTAAAGTAACAGACCATCATGCTATTATTCCTACAGAACAATTCGTAAACTTGTCTGCTCTTAGCAATGATGAGCGCAGATTATATGATTTAATCGTAAAACGGTTTATTTCATTATTTTATGGACCTTATCGTTACGATGAGACGAGTGTCGTGCTTGCTGTAGGCAAAGATATGTTATACGCAAAAGGGAAGATCGAGAAAGAAAAGGGCTGGAAGGAAATTTATCAATCAGATGCTTATTCTTCCGTTCAAGATGATGATGACGACGACGGAGCGGGATCAGGTCAAGGGAAATCCGACGGACAGCCTGCTCAGCTGCTTCCGCCGCTATCCATCGGACAATCGCTCCCTGTGAAGCAGGAAAAGGTGCGCGAGCTTCGCACAATGCCGCCAGCACGCTATACAGAAGCGACACTGCTTACTCGCATGGAGAAGCACAGTCTTGGAACACCGGCAACAAGAGCTGATATTATTGAAAAACTGCTCGGAACAGATACGATAACTCGGACGCAAAACAAGCTGATGCCAACGGGAAAAGGAAAGCAGCTGATTGAACTCGTAGTAAACGAGCTCAGAAGTCCTGATTTAACAGCAAAATGGGAGCAGGAGTTGGAGCGTATTGCGAAAGGTAAAGGCGACCCGGCTGCCTTTATGAAAAATGTTAGACAGCAGGCTGCGAAATGGGTTTCTGAGGTTATTGCTGAGACGAAGGAATATAAACCGCATAATTTGACCCATTCACGCTGTCCTGAATGCGAGAAGCCGTTGCTCGAAATTAACGGAAAACGAGGCAAATCGCTCGTCTGCTCAGATCGTGAATGCGGCTATCGCCGTTCAGCAGAGCCAACGCTCTCCAATAAGCGCTGCCCGCAATGCCATAAGAAAATGGAAATTAAAGACGGCAAAGCAGGGAAATTTGCACAATGCAAACCATGCAATGTCATCGAAATGCTTGGCGATAAGCAAAGCGGCAAAGTGAATCGCAAGCAAAACCAGAAACTGATTGAACAGTATAGTGATAATACGTCAATGTCCAATAGCTTGGCAGATAAGCTAAAGGCAGCACTCGAGAAACAATCAGGTAAATAAACTAATGAATACCGGCAAACAATCCTAAATAGATTGCTTGCCGGTTTTTTTGTGAAAAGAAAAAATAGAGTACCACTTTACAAACCGACCAGCGGTATGTATTATAAAGATATCAACAAACCGACCGACGGTCTGCTGACCTTCTATATAAGTTATCGTCGATTGCAACTAATAATAAACAAGTAATAATAAAGGAGGCTGCTTATGGTAGATTACACTGCAAACGCGAGTTATAAATTATTGTTGGAAACAGCAGAGCAGCTCATTCAGGAAAAAGGCTGCCGACATACCACATTGCAGCAAATTATGCTTAGTACCGGATTGTCCAAAGGTGCCATCTATCATTATGTAAAAAGCAAGGAGGAGCTTTTTGGACTTATATTGGCTTCGCAAGTAGAGCTCATTAATGATTCCTTCCTGCTAACGATAGAGAAAAGCTGCAGTCTTACAGCTCCATTGCTTGCTATTACTGAGGGGCTTGATCAGCTTCAGCAGAAGGATAGTGTAGCTAATCAAATCTTAACTTATTTGCTTAGTCAGAAGGATAAGCCAGGTATTGCAAATGTGCTGCAGCAATTTCACGAGCGTTCAACAGTGACCTTGCTGGAGTGGATAGAAAGCGGACAAAAAGAGGGTCTCATTGCTCAAACCGTGGATGCGCGTAAAGCTGCGGAGCAAGGCGTAATGCTGTCATACGGCATGTGCGTTCGAAACATTATGTTAGCCGACACGCTTTCATCACCAGCTCGTGCATTCGAGAAAGAAGATTTTTATACATTTATGCTGCTCATTTTACAAGACGGAACTTCTGAATAGTGTCAAAGAGAATCACGACAAGGATAAGTACCGATGATTAGATTTCTTACAATTATTTTAGTAACTGAAACGGTGGTGGAGCCAAAGTGAGCTCAAACAAAAAGATACTTATCATTCAAGGAAATCCCAACCCTACCAGCTATTGCAGCTCTTTGGCAAAGGCTTATGCTGACGGCGCGGTGCAGGGCGGCGCAGAGGTTCGAATCATACATCTGCATGAGCTAAGCTTTAATCCTAATCTTGCCTTCGGCTATGCGAAGCGTACAGAGCTTGAACCGGATTTGCTAGAAGCTCAAGCATCGATTAAGTGGGCGGATCATCTCGTCTTTATTTATCCGACTTGGTGGGGGACGCTGCCGGCTTTGCTCAAAGGTTTTTTGGATCGGGTGCTGCTGCCAGGTTTCGCTTTTAAATATCGTGAAGGCTCTATATTTTGGGATAAGCTGTTGTCTGGCAAAACAGCTCGCTTGATCGTTACACTGGATACGCCAGTATGGTACAACCGCTTTGTATATGGTCAGCCAGGGCATCGCGCAATGAAGAAAGCAACACTTCAATTTTGTGGAATTAATCCAGTACGGATTACGAATATTGGTCCAGTGAAAGGTTCTACGGATACGAAACGAGGCAAATGGCTAGCGATTGTTGGTAAGCTTGGTAATAAAGGCTCCTAACCTATGTCATTCATCCAAGAGACAGATAGTGTACTGTCATATGCTATGGATGAAGAGGTAGGAAAGGGGATAGTTTTCATTGGGTGATAATCAGGGTAGGCAATTAGCTAGCAAATGGGCTAAGACGGCAATACTGCTCTCTCATTCCAGCATCGCACCGCATATTCCTCCAACACGGAGATTTACGGCCAATAACCTCAGAAGCATGTTGGATACACATCAAATGGTTGTTGTTAAGCCAGTAGTCGGTGCTGGCGGACACGGCGTTATTAAGGTTACGCGAGACGGTGATGGGTATACCTATACTTATTATTCGCAGACGAAACGATTCGCTAGTTTTGCGGGTTTAGTAGGATCGCTTAACAATGAGCGTAGAGGCCGTGCTTATATTATTCAAAAAGGGATATATTTGGCAACGGTGGACGGCAGGCCTATTGATTACCGAGTAAAATATGTGAAGACGGATAACGGCTGGGTCTATCGTGCAATTGTAGGGCGAATTGCTAGAAAAGGGCTGTTCGTAACTAATTTATGCCGAGGCGGCACATTGGTTTCAGCAGCAGACGGGATTAGCAGATCCCTATCTTCAGCACAGGTTGGGGAAAAGAAGCGGAAGATGCGTGAGCTTACCGTATTATCGACAAATGTGCTTGAAGCCAAGTACCCTGGAATTGGCCAGCTAGGGTTTGATTACGGCATTGATAAACAAGGTAAAATATGGATATTTGAAGTGAATACAAGGCCGCAATAATAGGCAAACAAAAGGATGCGTAGAAGTGGAAATCACTTCTTAGCATCCTTTTGTTCAATATAAGAAAGTAGATTATATTCTCATACTTCTCTTATATTTCTCCGTCAAAGCGGCTTCAGCATCCAGAGGGTGCCGAAGCCGTTTTTGCTTTAATCATAGCTAAAGATCGTGCTTGGTCTCATTTTGGCGGAAAAACTCTCCGTTACGAAGCCCGTCGACGAATTGCTGAAGCCAGCTGTAATACTCAATACCATGGCGCAGTTTGTTCAAGTCCTTTAGGCATAGGAGCCGCTCCTCAGCCTCCGTATCAATATCTAAGATAATTTCAGACAACGGAGGAATAACCTCATTTATTGCACCGAGCATGACATCGATTTCGCGCTGCAGCTTAGCTGCAAAGAAGTTTTGGAAGGCTTGGAAAAAGTCAGTCTCTGCTACATATAAATCTTTGCGTTCCAGTTTTTCATCCAATTTCATTATCATCTTTGAATCCATCAAGGATCGAACGGCATAGCTCATATTGCTTTTGCTCATATTCATTTGCTGCTTCATTTCTTCAAGTGTCATTGGTTTATCTTCAAAAAACATGATGCCGTAAAGCTGTCCGAATGAATAATTAGCACCATATAAGTCCATCGTCTGGGCAATAGCGTCTATTATTTTTCCTCTTATTTGCTCCTGAGTCGTGGGCAAACTATTCTGATCGCTGGTGGAAGCTCTTTTCACAACATCACCTACAAGATTAAGATTTTATGATTCATTATACAGCAACAATATTAGATGAAAGTGAATCTTTCAGGAAAACAACTCTTTTACAAGATCTTTATCAGACGTTAACGTTCAGATAATGTGGCTGTTCTACACTGAGTGTACAATAATTTTTGAACAATAGAGGTGAAAATGAGTTATTAATGATAATTATAGCAAACATTAAGGAAAAATTGTACGATAACCAGGAGATGATAAAACGCGATATGGCTAAGGAATGGAAGGCTCTATTGTTCACGCTGCCGGCTATGATTCCATTGATTGTATTTTGGTTGATCCCGCTGGGAACTATTTTTTATTTGAGCTTTACGGATTGGGATTTTATGAGTCCCGTTAAAACATTTGTAGGCTTTGAAAACTATATTTATTTATTCAGTAATTCAGCATTCTATCAATCGCTTGCCGTAACCCTCCTCTTTTGTCTTGGAAGCGTGCTTCCGGTGATGGCTTTTGGACTCGCGCTTGCGTTGTTGCTAAACCGGAAGATGAAGGGCTCGGTTATATACCGGACGTTATTGTTCTCTCCTTGGGTTACACCAACGGTTGCTGTATCTATTGTATGGTCTTGGATATTCGAGCCTAAGGTAGGAATGGCAAACACAGTGCTGAGATGGTTCGGCTTTGACGGAGTTGGCTGGCTTCAAGATACGAGATGGGCGCTTGCAGGCGTGCTGATCGTTACCATCTGGAAGCTGATGGGCTGGTCGATGGTGTTTTTCTTAGTCGCCTTGCAAAATTTGCCGCGAGAGCTGTTGCAGGCTGGAGAGCTGGACGGGGCGGGAAGCTGGAGCAAGCTTCGATATATTACGATTCCGCTAATATCGCCAACGACCTTTTTTCTTTTTATTGTACAAACGATATCGGCGCTGCAAGCTTATGACCAAATTAACGTGTTAACGCAGGGTGGCCCGGCCGGTTCAACTAGAACGCTTCTATATATGTATTATCAATCGGCTTTTGAGTCGTTTGATATCGGAGAAGCTTCCTCTGTGGCGGTTGTGCTCGTAGCTATCTGTATGGTGCTGTCGATCGTATCCTTTGCCATCAGCCGTAAAACCGTTCATTACAGCTAATAATCGTCAACCGCATGGAGAGGAGAAAGATTGTTATGCAAGCTCAAAATGTTTTTCGACGTACGATCAGGCATTTGTTATTGCTGCTCTTCAGTGCCGTTATGGCCTTTCCATTCTATTGGATGATTACAAGCGCGCTCAAAACAAATGATGAAATATGGCAATTCCCGCCCACCTTCTGGCCAAGTTCTCCTCAGTGGAGCAATTTTTTGGCGGCTTGGCTAGAAGCGCCTTTCTGGCGGTATTTAACGAATAGCATTCTCGTAGCTTCAGTCATTGTTCTGCTGCAGGCACTGAATTCTGCGATGATGGCTTATGCTTTGACGCATATGCGATTTCGATTGAAGAAAGCCATCACAGCAATCATAATGCTTGGCTATATGATTCCTAGCACAGCGGTTTACTTGCCGAGCTATATGATTTTGGCCAAGCTCCACCTGCTCGATTCCTATGCTGGCCTTATTTTATCCAACTGCGTCAGCGTCTTTTCCATTTTTTTGATCAGACAAGCTTTTTTACAGGTGTCGCATGAACTGGTAGAAGCAGGGCAAATCGATGGTGCGTCATCAATGCGGATTTTATGGTCGATTCTTATTCCGGTGACGCGTTCATCCTTCATTGTGCTCGCTCTTATCACGTTCATTGAACATTATAATAACTATTTTTGGCCGATGCTGATCACGAAAAATCCGAATCTGCAGCTTGTCTCGGCCGGCCTTAGAAGCTTCTTTGTGGAAGGAGGAGCCTATGGCTTGAAGTGGCCGCTTATTATGGCGGCAAGTTCTTTTACGATTATCCCGCTGCTTGTGCTGTTTCTTTTTGCGCAGAAGACGATTATGAAAAGCTTCAATATGTCAGTTGGCGTGAACAAAGGGTAGAAAATAGGCATTGCTTGTTGTTTTATACAAATCGAGTGGAGGAATCAATTACAATGTTGAAAATGAAGCAAGGGTTAGCTCTGATGATGGTAACCAGTTTTGCGGTACTGGCAGCATGTGGACAAACAGCAGGAAATACGAAAACGAATAATGGAGCTAATGCAGATCCAACCAATGAGGCAAGCGAAGCTCCTACTCCTAAAGAGCCAGTTGCGATTGAGTTCTGGTATGGGCTTGGCGGCAAGCTTGGCGAAACGATGAAGGAAAAAATCGACTTATTCAACAACTCGCAGCAGGAGGTAATCGTGAAAGGGATCGCCCAAGCGGATTACTCCGAAACCGAGCAGAAGCTTCAAGCTGCGATTGCAGCGAAGCAAGCGCCTGCTGCAGTTCTTTCCTCTAATATGAACTGGGCAAAAAAAGGATTATTCGCTGACATGAGCGAATTAATTGGTGCTGACTCTTCTTTCAATAAAGAAGACTTTGTACAAACCTTTCTTGAGCAAGGACAGCTGGACGGCAAACAATATTTCCTTCCGATGTATGGCACGACGCAGGTCATGTATTATCGCAAGGACGCACTTGAGAAGAGCGGACTTACAACAGAAGATTTTAAGACATGGGAAAGCTTAGCTGCTTCGGCGTCGAAGATGGCGATTAAAGCGAATGGAAAAACAAGCTTCTACGGCTGGGAGCCGATGTGGGGCATGGAAAATATGATGGATGCAGTATTAGGCAAAGGCGGAACCGTTCTAAGTGATGATGGCAAAACCGTGATGATTGACTCTCCGGAATGGGTAGAGACATGGGAGATGTTCCGCAAATCGATTCATGAAGATAAAGTGATGACGATCCACTCCGGCGGCCAAGGATGGGAATATTGGTACAAAACGATCGACGATGTTATGAAGGGACAAGCTGCAGGCTATACGGGCTCAAGCGGCGATCAAGGTGATCTTGATTTCAGTATCGTTGGGGCAATGGAGCAACCGGGCTGGGACGGCATAGGTGCAGGCAAACCTGTTGCAAGTGCAATTATGGCAGGCATTCCAGCTGGCGTTAGTGAAGAACAAAAAGAGGCGGCATACAAATGGCTTACGTTCTTCTCTGAAACGAAAAATACCGCATCATGGTCGATTGGTACGGGCTATATCGCAGTTCGCTCATCCGCACTTGAGGACGAGGAATACAAAGCATTCAGCCAGAAAAACCCTCAAATTAAAGTGCCGCTTATGCAGGCAGCTCATGCATCTGCGCCATTCCAGGACCCGACAGGCGGCAAAATAAACGATGCGCTTAAGATTGCAGCTGATAAAGTGCAAATTGGAAATGTTTCTGCTGAGAAAGCGCTCAAGGAAGCGAAGGAAGCAGCACAGAAGGAGCTCGACAGATTAAAATAGGAGGAATGGCGAATATGCCTGACTTAATGATAAATAATCGAGCATACAAGGTGTCAGGTATCTTGTTTGACAAGGATGGAACGCTGCTGGATTTCATCGGGATGTGGGGCAGCTGGAGCGAGTTCATATTCATTGAGCTAAAGAATCAGCTAGAGCACCGTGGAATTCCTTTTCAGCTTGATCGAATTCCTAGCCTTTGGGGCACGAAACATGATGCTGACAACATGATCATCGATTATGATCGAAATGGCCCGCTTGCTATGGGCACGATGAATGACTTGTATGCAGTGCTTGCTTGGCAGTTGTACAGCCAAGGCGTATCGTGGGCCGAAGCGATGGAGCTTGTTCAGCATTGCAAGAAGCAAGCGGATATTGAGCTGGAGCTCTCGCGCCCAGCTCTCCCGCTGCCTGGAAGCATTGATTTTCTGGATAGCTGCAGAGAGCATGGCATTAGACTTGGCGTTGTCACTGCTGATGAAACGGAGGCTGCAAATAAACATTTGGAGTGGCTTGGAATTCGCAATTATTTTGATGTCGTAATCGGCACTGATTTGGTTGAGCGAGGCAAGCCGTTTCCGGATATGATGCAGTTGGCCTGCCAGAAGCTTGGAATTGATTGTTCGGAGGCTGCGATTATAGGCGACACTAATGGAGATATGCGGATGGGACTTGCGGCTGGAGCTTGCGTAAAAGTTGGTATCGCAGATGTTGCCGAAGGATCTCGCGTCCACAAGACGCTTCCTAATGCAGATGAAGTTATTGCTTCTTATAGCGAGCTAACGAGTAGGAGACGAGTGAATGAAGAGTGAAATGGGCTGGGGATGGACATTTCTTCTTCTCGCTATCGTATTAGAGCTGTCGGGAACCGTTTCAATGAAATATTCAGCGGGCTTTTCACGATTTTGGCCCTCTATACTCATGTTTTTATTTTATGGTGTCAGCTTCACGATGCTAAACTTCGCTCTATCTTATATGAATGTGAGTGTTGCTTATGCGATCTGGTCAGGTATTGGCATTATTCTCATTACGATTGTCAGCGTTACGATTTTTCATGAAAAGCTGCCTATTACCTCATTGCTCTGGATCGCTGTTATCGTTGTTGGAGTAGTGGGCTTGAATATGAGTGTAAAAAACCATTAAATGCAAGCAGAAAGGGAGAGGAATAAAATGCTATCTCCAATTATTAGTTTTCAAGTCATTACGGACACCCATGTTACGAATGACCGGGATCATATTCACAATAAGCATTTCGAGCAAGCGCTTCTTGATATTGCGGCACATGCTTCTAACAGTATAGGCATAATGCATGTTGGAGATGTGACGGATCATGGACTCCGACCTGAATATGAGGAGTTTACCCGCATTTGGGAAGCAAACAAAGCAGGACTGCCAGAGATGCTGCTTACGTATGGCAATCATGATATTTTTTTAGGTGAATGGAGCAGTCAGCTTAAACTCTATGAATCTAGCACCGGCATGAAAGGCCCATATTATGATAGATGGCTGGAGGGCTATCATTTTATTTTTCTTGGCTCGGAGCAAGGATTAAAGGATTTCGCCTATTTGAGTACAGAGCAGCTTGACTGGCTTGATGAGCGTCTTGGTGAGCAGGCATCAGCATCAAAGCCGGTATTTTTGTTCCTGCATCAGCCGCTGAAGGATACGGTTGCCGGCTCGCTCGAGGAGCAGGGCTGGTATGGTGTAACTCAGGACAAAGAATTGAAAGCAATACTGAAAAAGCATCCTCAGACAATCATGTTTAACGGACATACCCATTGGGAGCTGGAAGCTGGACATACCTGCTTTGAAGGAAAAGGTGAAACGGCGACCATATTTAATACGGCATCTGTCGCTTATTTATGGACGAATGAGGATGAGTACAAAGAGGGCAGCCAAGGTTATCAGGTTGATGTGTACGCAAATAAGATTATTGTGCGCGGCAGAGACTATACGACTTCCTCATGGATCGAAAATGAGCAATATGAATTAAATTGGTAAGGAATCATTTCTCATATGAGCCCCCATTGGGGCTTTTTTTATGTGATTGTATGTGGGCTAGTGTAGGAAATAGGGAGAGGTTTCAATATATTCCATTAATAGATTCATATAAAGCGATTAAAGTTTTTTATTGAGAGGATGTAAAAAAGACCTGTGGATAACTCTATCCACATTATCCACCTTGATAATGCTTAAAATTCGACGTATATACACATGCTATTCACATCGTATCCACAACATCTTGTGTATAACCGGGACTGTTGTCCTTCTAATAGTGCCATGCTACTATGAAAAAGTAGTAACCAAAGTATGGAAGAAAGGGTGTGTAGTATGGAGCTACTGTCTGACGAAATGTTAGTAGACACTTATTATGCAGCTGTGCAGTTTGAATTGGAACCCGAGTTTATTCGAATGTTAGCCATCGAAATGACACGCAGACGACTCAAACCAGAAAACATCAAAATTACAGCATAAAAAGTCGCGATTCTTCAAGATAGCAGAGCGACTACATTTCCTTCACCCAAACCTCGGCAGTAAGCTTGCAGGCCTGACAATATACAAGATGCTTGCAAGATAAAGAGTTTTGCACATGCACACTATTTATGAGCGGCTCGTCTGCGATCTGTTCATAGGGAGCGTAAGGGCTCGTCAGATCAGATGCACGACCGCAATCGATAACTGCGCTATCGCAAGAGGAGCAGCGAACATGCAAATATTGAAAGCCATTACAAACAGGACAAAACATAAGGGTATCCTCCTAGGCTCACCGTGCATATGAATGCAATAGGTGTATGAATGAGCTAAGCCAAGGTTAGGATACCCTTATGTTTATTTTTTTACCGTTATGATCAATATAAATGCGCTAAAGCTTCATGTTGCTGCTATGTCCTGGGGACAGCTTTGCTCCGGGATCAACATAAACCTTAGCGTTGTTAATAGCAGTAGGGGCTTCTCCGAAACCAACAGCGATCAGCTTAAGCTTACCGGGATAAGTAGTCACATCGCCGGCTGCAAAGATTCCAGCAATATTCGTTTCCATACGGGTATCAACGATAATCGACCCGCCTTGAATTTGAATACCCCAGTCAGCAATCGGACCGAGTGAGGAAATAAAACCAAAGTTGACGATGACGGCATCGACTTCAAGCTCAATTGTCTCTAATGTTTTGACGTCGGATAACGTGACTTTCGTAATGCTCTCCTCACCATGAAGCGCTGTAATTTCTTTTGGTGTAAGGATGTTAACTTTCGAATTCATTAAATTCTCAACGCTATGCTCATGCGCTCTGAATTTGTCACGACGATGAATTAGCGTAACGCTCTCAGCAATGGGCTCCAGCATGAGCGACCAGTCAACGGCTGAGTCGCCGCCGCCGCTTATCAACACCTTTTTCCCCTGAAAACGCTGCAAATCACCCACAAAATAATGAAGGTTTTTCTTCTCAAATCCAGCGGCCTCAGGCAATTCAAGCCTCCGCGGCTCAAATGCACCAACACCGGCAGTAATAATGACCGCTTTAGCATAATGTTTTGTTTTGTCTGTTATAATTTCAAAGAGACGTTCATCAAGCTTGTTTACGTTTAATACCTTTTCCTCAAGGCAGATTTCCTGCTGAAAATGAGTAAGCTGCTCTCGTAGACGGTCAACTAGTTCTTGTGCCGTTACCTTAGGAAATCCAGCAACATCATAAATGTATTTTTCAGGATAAAGCGCTGCAAGCTGACCGCCTAGCTGGGGCATGCTTTCGATGAGCTTAACTGAAGCTTGGCGCATACCGCCATAGAAAGCAGCAAACATTCCTGCAGGCCCGCCTCCGATGATTAAAATATCGACGGGATCTACTGCTGATTCAGGGTTTGACATTGTAGCCACCTCCACGTTTTAAGCTTTACGACTTCAATTATAAACTTTCCAGATATAAGAAGGAAATATTTAATTTGTATAGAGTTCTAAACAATTTCGTATATTTTGCCCTTGAACTTTGCCCGAAAACTCTGTAGAATTTCTGATGTATGTTATGCATGGGAGTGGTTGCATAAAACGTCGAAAGTTGTCGGTTTAATGCCATAGGCTCATTGATAAAAGCACTTTAATTAGAACACACTGAACTCATCATTATAAATATTCGGTTTAGCATGTGTAATTTTTCACAAAGTATAAATACAAAGATAAATAAGGAATGGATGGGATTAAACGATGAGTAACATACCTAAAATTGTTATTCTTGGCGCAGGGTACGGCGGCATTTTGACCGCACTTCGTCTGCAAAAAGAATTAAATTACAATGAAGCTGACGTTACGTTAGTTAATAAACATGATTACCACTATATTACAACACATCTTCATATGCCAGCGGCAGGCACGGATAATCCAGAAAATGCACGGGTGAGCATTTCGAAATTGATCGATGAATTTAAAATCGACTTCGTGAAATCAACGGTCGTTCAAATTCGTCCGCAAGATAAAAAAGTGATTCTTGAAGACGGTACTTTGTCTTATGATTATTTGGTCATTGGTCTTGGAGGCGAGCCTGAGACTTTCGGAATTCCAGGCTTAGGCGAACATGCAATGAATATTCGCAGCATCAACTCAGTTCGTTTGATTCGCGAGCATATCGAGTACCAATTCGCGCGCTTCAAACGTGAGCCGCATCGTACGGATTATTTGACGTTTGTTGTTGGCGGTGCAGGCTTTACGGGAATCGAGTTTGTTGGAGAACTCTCCGACCGTATTCCTGAGCTGTGCAAGCAATTTGACGTAGATCCTGCGCTTGTAAAAATCTACAACATCGAAGCAGCACCAACGGCGCTGCCAGGCTTTGATCCTGAGCTCGTAGAGTATGGGATGGATGTGTTGACCAAGAAGGGTGTTACGTTCCGGATTGGCACAGCCATTAAGGAGTGCTCGCCAGAGGGTGTTATCGTTGGCGAAGGCGAAGAAATCAAGTCGGCTACCGTGATCTGGACTGGCGGTATTCGCGGCAATCGCCTCATTGAGGAAGCTGGCTTCGAAACGATGCGCGGACGCGTGAAGGTGGATGAATTCCTTCGCTCGCCGAGCAATGAGAACATTTATATCGTTGGCGACAACTCGCTGATGTTTAATCCAGAAGGCCGTCCTTATCCGCCGACTGCTCAAATTGCAATGCAGCAAGGTGTCGTATGCGCACATAACCTTGTCGCTTCCATTCGCAATCAACCGCCGAAGAGCTTCACGTTCAGCAACAAAGGAACGGTAGCCTCACTTGGCAAAGGCGAAGCAATCGGAGTAGCTTTTGGCAAAAAATATAAAGGCCGCGTAGCCGCTTGGCTGAAAAAAGCGATCGACCTTCGTTACCTGTTCATCATCGGCGGCATTTCGCTTGTACTTCGCAAAGGGAAGTTTCTATAATGAGACATTGCAGCGTACAAGTCCGCGGATTGCTGACCAGAGATGAGCTGGATCGTTACAATGCATTGATGGAAGTCGGCTCCTTCTTAGAATCGCAAACACGATACGACTTGGCCTATACGGTGCAAAAGGAAGTTGACCTCCTTATTCAGCCGGCGATCGAGCGGTTGAAGGACAAAGGCCGCGCTCGTGACCGAGCTACGCAAGAGTATTTGGAAGCGAAGCGGCTTGGTCTTGAAAATAATGACGAAGATGACGACGACGATAATTAAAATAAAGGCTTTCGCTCATTGGAGTAGCAACGAAACTGCTCCAAGGCGGAAGCCTTTTTCATTCAGTTGATTCTCTCGGAAAAAAAAGAAGCCCAAGCCATTTGAAGAAAAGGCTTGGGCTTCTTTCTATTATATTTTCAGCAAAGCTTGGAATTTTTCTGCGTTCAAGAAATTGCCAACATAAAAATCGCCGAAGTCAGCGTAACGAGCGCTCACTTCATCAAAGCGCATTTCATAAATCAGCTTCTTGAATTGCAACGCATCGTCGGCGAACAGTGTAACGCCCCATTCCCAGTTGTCGAAGCCGACAGAGCCGGTAATGATTTGTTTAACTTTGCCAGCGTATTGACGACCGATCATCCCGTGGCTGCGCATCAACGTTTTACGCTCGTCCATTGCGAGCATGTACCAGTTGTCTTGTCCATCTCGGCGCTTGTTCATCGGATAGAAGCAGATGTGGTTTGCTTTTGGCAGCGTCGGCTTCAATCGAGCGATAATATCCGGGTTTTGCATCGGATCAGAGCCCGGTTGTGCCATGTAGTTGCTCAGCTCTACAATGCTGACATATGAAAATACCGGATATGTAAAGCTTGCGAACGTTGTTTTGTTAAACGCCGTTTCAAGTTCGTTAAGCTCCTCTAGTGTTTCACGCAAATGCATGAATACGAAGTCTGCTTTTTGACCAACGATGGAATAAACGGCTGTACTGCCTTCTTTATTTTCCTCCACTGTGGTCCATTGCTGCAAAAACGTTTGCAGCTCGTCCAGCGCGCGGCTGCGTTCACTTTCATCGGCTAAGCGCCAAGCGGTCCAATCCACACTGCGAAAATCATGCAGCGCGTACCAGCCTTCTAATGTTTGTGCTGCTTCACTCATCGTATAAATGCTCCCTTCAAGCTCCATAATGATGCTCTAATCATTGTATCGTAAGGAGGGCGGAGTGAGCAAATGGCGGTCTTGTGACATTTGTCCTCATATAATTGACTTCCATCTAACCATTAATTAAACTAATAAACGAGAGTGTGAAAGGGGAAGTTTTGATGCTTCAATTAATTATTGCAACCGTGCTGTTTTTAGTTATGATGTTCGGCATTGGCTTTATTTTGAATATGTTGTTAAAAACAACGTGGTTCCCGATATATTTATTTGTTATCGCATTAATTGTATTAGGCATTTGGGCTCCTTGGGATCAGTCGGCGTCAACGACGATTGAAAACTTTGCTCACTACACGGTTTTTGATTACATACCGGTAATTGGAGCGCTAATCGGCGCATACGTAAGCGGATGGGCGATTCAGGCGCTGCGCAAGGGCGGCTACAAAATGTTTTAAGCCAAGCAAAAACGCCTTCAGCGTCCACTGGATGCTGAAGCAGCTTTGACGGAGAAATATAAGATAAGCAGAAGGAACGAATGATATGCCTTCTTATATTTGAAAAAAAAATCCCTCCTTCGGGGGATTTTTCTATTTTCCGACTCGTCCTGAACATCGGTTTTTATGTTAAAATGATAGAATGTTAGTGAAGGATGGAGCTGATGCTATGCGCATCAATAATATATTGCAGTACACGGAACACCACCGATATTACATTTTTCGCGATTTTTCGCTAAGCAGCCTCGACTACAAAATGCTGTCGCTAATCTATCAGCCGATGATTGGCGCATTTGCCGTCGCATTTTACCAGCAGCTGTATCATGGCATTGCCGAAGGCACCTCGGGCTATTCTTCGATTGAGCCGCAGCGCAAGCTATTTCTTGGCTTAGGGCTGGAGATGAACGAGCGCGGACGCAAGCATCTTATCGAGCAGGCTTCGAAGCTGGAGGCTGTTGGATTGCTGCAAACGTCACGATTAGGCGTTCCTGATAATGCAGATGTTATTTATGAATATGAGATGTCGCAGCCGTTGTCGCCAGTCGAATTTTTTCGCAACATGCATTTAACGATGCTCTTGCGCGATAAGGTTGGCAAGTATGCGGTAATCTCGCTTCGAGAATCATTTGGCGCTAATGAACCGGATGAGCTGGCAGGAGCGAAATTAACGAAAGAAAATATATCAGTGCCTTTCTATGAGCTGTTTAAGCTTAATATGCAGTCCGTAGATAATGAGCTTGAGCAAGCGTTGACAGAGGTTGCGCCATCGCGGCAATCAGCCGCTAGGCCGGCACAAGCAACAGCAGGCATACCTTATGGAGAAATTATTTTGCGTTTTCCTCGTAATTCCGCAAATCGGCGGTTCGTGGAGCGGCTGCGAAGTGATGAAGAACAACTCTCGCAGGTGAACTATGTAGCTTACAAATATAATTTGGCTGTAGTGGATATATGTCGTTTACTTGATGAGGATGGCATTTTTGGAGAGAGCGGCACACTTAATGTTGATGAGCTTCAACTGCGGGCTAATCAATTTTATAGGCAGGACAAGAAGCGGGAAGGCGAACGGCAGCGAGCGCTGTCACGCACGCAAGTTGTTGCGGACGAGGAGACGGTTGATCCTGATGAATTGACCGAGGAATACGAAGTGCAAGAGCAGCATTATTTGCAAGTTCCAAATCAGCTTAGCGGCCGCTGTGATGTTCAGCAATATAATATGCTGATGCGAAATGAACCACATACACGGTTTCTTCAGCGCTTTTTCCCCGGAGCAGTACCGGATTGGATTGAACGAGTGTTTGAACGCATCGACCTCAATTATAAATTAGCTGCCCCCGTTATAAACGTACTTATACATTATGTTATCGGAGCTAACGATGCGCAGCGGGTGACAAAAACATTTTTGGACGCCGTAGCATCGAACATGCTTGTGAAACAAATCGATACATTCGAGAAAGCAGTGCTTTATGTGCGAGAGCAAGCGCAGGTGGAGCAGGATAAGGAGCGCCGCAAGGAAGCTGCGACCAGTTACGCTGGCGGAGGCTATAACGGCTCGAAAGGCGGCTCCAGAAGCGGAGGCAGCAGGGGCACATCCCGTAAGCCTTCTATTCCAATCGTACAGGAAGATCAATCGGCTTCGGCAGTTTCGGCCGATGAGCTTGAAGAGCTGTTGAAGCTGGCTCGGAAATTAGACGGTAAATGATAAAGGCGGTGTAAGCAGATGATGGAGTCGATGGGCGAATTGCTGAAGGCTTGGCCTTCCGGCAAAGCCTTTACGGAAAAGGCGGAGCATAAGCTGACTGAGCTGCTTGCAGAACCGCTTGTTGAGAAGCTTCGCGTTAAATATCCGGATTTGGATGAGCAGACAATCCGTCTTAATTTGAATCGGGTTTATCAATATGTGACGGAATACAGGAACTGTACCAATTGTCCGGGCTTAGACAATTGCCCGAATGATTTTGAAGGCCACTATACGCTGCTTAGTTCTGATACGGTGAATGGTCTAACGCAGTTATATGACCGTAAGGTAGCATGCAAGAAATTTAACGCTCGTCAGAATGAGGATCAGATTAGAAGCCGGATCAGAAGCTTCTACATAGACGAGAAGGCGCTGCAGCGCGGCTACTCGTCAGCTGAGATTATTACGAGAGATCTTGAGCGTGCAAAGGCGGTTGGGCAGGTTCAGAAATATATCGATCGCACGAAAGAGCATGGCTTGCAGGAGGAAGGCTTGTATTTGGCAGGCCGCTTTGGTACAGGCAAAACATTTTTAATGTGTTATTTGCTTCATGAGCTTGCGAAGGCTGGATATTCCGGTGTGATCGTCTACATGCCTGATTTTGTAG
The DNA here is from genome assembly GCF_050467785.1 of Paenibacillus sp. NRS-1760. Classification (NCBI taxonomy): domain Bacteria; kingdom Bacillati; phylum Bacillota; class Bacilli; order Caryophanales; family Paenibacillaceae; genus Paenibacillus; species Paenibacillus sp. NRS-1760. The sequence continues at coordinate 690,143 of NZ_JBITPK010000014.1, forward strand.
AAGATCTGAAGACGCTCATGCATGAGCCCGGCAAGCTGAAGGAAACGGTCGAGATGATGAAGGAAACCGACCTGCTTATCTTTGATGATATGGGCGCAGAAAATTTAAATCCATGGGTTCGCGATCATGTACTAGGCGCGATCTTGAATTATCGGATGCAGCGCAAGCCAACGTTCTACACCTCCAACTACGAGCTGGAGGCGCTGGAGAGGCATTTTAGCTTCACGAGCAAGGATGGCGATGAGCTGCATAAGGGACAGCGTATAATGGACCGTATACGGCCTTACGTTGAAGTTGTCATGGTTACCGGTGAAAACAAGCGCGGACAAAAATAATTGATTAAAGCTTTGGTTAACGGATTCCTATTCGAGGAATTTGTTGACCAAAGCTTTTATTTTTGTTTAAGGCTGGCAGCAGCATCAAGCTTTATCTCAGTATGGTTGAAAGCGTATTCAGAATGAGCGCTGTTTTTATACTGTGTCGTGCGTTCTGTTAGCATATAAAGCTTTCTTATAGGACTTATCAATTATTTGAAATTAAGTATTGACAGAAAGTGGGGCTCGCTGGTAAGATTCTTCCATAACCAACTAAGCAGGTAGGAATAATGTTTTCCGACCGGACGAACCGGAGTAAACACCTATCCAGGAGAAACATCCTCACAGGAAGTAAACTTCATAAATGTTTCTGAAAGCCTGTTAATTTAAAAAAGGGGTGTATGGAAAGATGAAGAAAATTACTCATGTTCGTTCCGTTGTTATTCTATTGGCATTAGTGCTTGTATTGGCTGCTTGCGGTCAAGGCGGCAACAACAAAACAAACAAAGAAACGAATAAGCCTACTAACGAGGCAACTAATACAGCTGCAACAGACGCACCTACGGATAAACCAAAACCGCCAGTTGAGCTTTTGAATGTATCCTACGATCCTACTCGCGAGCTTTATGTAGCATTTAACGCGGCATTCTCGAAACATTGGAAAGCGGAAACAGGTCAAGACGTGACGATTAAACAATCGCATGGCGGGTCTGGTAAACAAGGCCGCGCAGTTATTGATGGCTTGAAGGCGGATGTTGTAACACTTGCACTTGGTTATGACATCGATGCAATCGTTGAGCCAGGGCTAATTAATGCGGATTGGCAATCAAAGTTTGAGCACAACAGCGCTCCTTATACATCAACAATCGTATTTTTAGTTCGTAAAGGAAACCCAAAAGGCATTAAGGATTGGAACGATCTAATCAAGGACAAAGTTGAAGTTATTACTCCAAATCCTAAAACATCTGGCGGAGCTCGCTGGAACTATCTTGCTGCATGGGGTTATGCGCTTAAGCAAAATGGAAATGACGAAGCAAAAGCACAAGAGTTCGTTACACAATTATTTAAGCATGTACCTGTTCTGGATTCCGGTGCACGCGGTTCAACAACAACGTTTGTAGAACGCGGCATTGGCGATGTACTGCTTGCTTGGGAGAATGAGGCTTTCCTATCGATCAATGAGCTTGGTCCAGACAAATTCGAAATCGTATATCCTTCTTTAAGTATTCTTGCTGAACCTCCAGTTGCTGTAGTTGATAAAGTGGTAGACGAGCGCGGAACTCGTGAAGTAGCGGAAGCTTACTTGAAATACCTTTACACAGAAGAAGGCCAAGAAATTGCAGCTAAAAACTACTACCGTCCAATTTCGGAGACAGTTGCTGCAAAGTATGCAGATCAATTCAAAACTCTAGAATTGCTCACGATTGATAAAGATTTTGGCGGCTGGAAAGAAGCGCAAACCAAACACTTTGCAGACGGCGGCATTTTCGACAAAATTTACACACCAGGCTCATAATGCAAAGCATAAACAAGATTGGAGCTGACTTCACATGAAAGGTTCCAAGCCCCGTAACGTACTGCCGGGTTTTGGTTTGTCGCTTGGATTCACATTGTTTTACCTTAGCATTATTGTATTGATTCCGCTGACTGCCGTTTTTTTCAAAACGGCAGAGCTCAGCTGGTCGGAATTCTGGAGCACGGTTACGAATGCTCGTGTCGTTGCCTCTTATCGAGTCAGCTTTCTAACCGCATTTTTTGCCGGACTTGTAAATGCAGTATTTGGCCTATTAATCGCTTGGGTGCTCGTTCGTTATCAGTTTCCAGGCAAAAAAATCGTCGACAGTTTAGTGGATCTGCCATTTGCACTGCCAACTGCAGTGGCTGGCATTGCTTTAACTGCGATCTATGCACCGAATGGTTGGATTGGCTCATTGCTTGAACCGCTCGGCGTCAAGGTTGCTTACTCCCCGCTCGGTATCACCATCGCACTAATATTTATTGGACTTCCGTTTGTTGTTCGTACGGTACAGCCGGTGCTGCAGGATATGGAGAAAGAAACGGAAGAAGCGGCAGTTATGCTCGGAGCCTATCGTTTAAGAACCTTTTGGAAGGTCATCTTGCCTGAGCTGTTGCCAGCACTACTAACTGGTTTTGCTCTAGCATTTGCAAGAGGTATCGGAGAATATGGCTCGGTCGTGTTCATATCGGGCAATATGCCGCTGAAAACAGAAATAACTCCACTGCTCATCATGACGAAGCTGGAGCAATACGATTACGCTGGCGCTACTGCTATTGCACTCGTAATGCTCGTTGTATCCTTCCTGATGCTGCTAGTCATTAATTTACTGCAGTGGCGAATGAATCGCCGCACAGTATCAGACTAAGAAGGGAGCTCATACAAATGGCTGGAGCAATTACAGTACACACGAATGCAGAAGCTTCCAAACGTCCGAGGCATATTACAGAATCAGGTCCCGTCAAATGGCTGCTTATTATCATTGCGATGCTGTTTCTTGGATTAGTTGTCCTGCTGCCGCTGGCATCGGTATTTGTTGAAGCATTAAAAAAAGGTGTAGGCGTATACATTAATTCGATTACAGAGCCGGATGCTTTGTCAGCGCTTAAGCTCACGCTTATCGTTGCATTAATCGCAGTTCCTGTGAATACGGTCTTTGGTATTGCTGCGGCCTGGGCGATCAGTAAATTTCGCTTTCGCGGTAAAAATATTTTAATTACGTTAATCGATTTGCCGTTTGCTGTGTCGCCAGTCATTTCTGGATTGATTTATGTGCTGTTATTTGGCGCACAGGGCTTTTTTGGTCCTTGGCTCGATGAGCGTGGCATCCAAATTATATTTGCAGTTCCTGGAATCGTACTTGCAACCGTGTTTGTTACGGTCCCCTTTGTTGCTCGCGAGCTTATTCCGTTGATGCAAGCGCAGGGCGTCCAAGAAGAGGAAGCAGCTGCAAGCTTAGGCGCTAAAGGCTGGCAAATCTTTTGGAAGGTTACTTTGCCAAACATCAAGTGGGGACTATTGTATGGCGTTATTTTGTGTAACGCACGAGCAATGGGCGAGTTCGGCGCTGTATCTGTCGTATCCGGCCATATCCGCGGAGAAACGAATACGCTGCCGCTGCATATTGAGATTTTGTACAACGAATATCAATTTTCGGCCTCATTCGCCGTTGCTTCTTTGCTCGTCATGCTAGCGGTTGTAACGATGATCGTGAAGAGCATTGTAGAGTGGAAGTCTGGCACGCAGAAGCCAGCGGAGAAAGCTGAATAAATGACAATAATGGAGGGGTTTGAAATGGCAAAACCGCTAGAGTTAGATGCGCAATGGCTGGAGCGTATTTCTGAACAAGTAACGGGTCTTAATTATGGGCATGTAACGATCACTGTTCATGATGGAAGAATTGTACAGATCGACCGGACGGAAAGAACACGTTATGATGGTCCCTCTCAGAAGCAGCAGGTTCCGTCCGAATCTTCACAGCAATCGAAGCAGCGGGACAATTCATCAACGGGCGAAGCGCTTAGAATTGTGCAGTAGCTCCCTAATAGATTCGATAAATATACAACAAACCCAATGCCGCGCAGGCATTGGGTTTGTTGTATACTGGAAGAAAAGTATCCATAAGGAGAATATTAATGCCGGATTGGTCCTATCAGTCCTTGTTTCGACCTCTTTTATTCAGGCTTCCTTCTAGGCTCAGCAGAATACTGACTCTAAAAGCAATGGGTACGCTGAGCAGCATCCCAGGCGGTACTTTTGTCATTCGTACACTTGGGCATATGGAGCCATCACCTCACTTGGAGCAGAAGCTAGCAGGCATTCCCTTAACTGCAAGTGTGGGATTGTCAGGCGGTCTAGATCCGCAAGGAGTGGCACATAAAGCGCTGGCTCAGTTTGGATTTGGTTTTATCGAGCATGGTCCTATAACCGTCAAGCAAATTAAGAGTGATAAGCCTATAACGAATGACATCCTAAATGAAACCATTCGATATCCAGATTATTATGAAAACGACGGTGTAGAGCAGTATGCTGAGCGTATGGGAAAGCCAGGACATTCGTTGCCGCAGCTTGCGAGAATTGCTCCAATGCCGCATGCTTCTTGCGAGCAGGCTCTAATCGAGCTTAAAAGCATGCTGGTGCGGCTAAGTGCAGCGGGTGCGGTTGGTTTTTATGTTGATGTCCTGCATTCATCAAGGAGCCTCGAAGAAGCCCTCACTATTTTGAAAGGTATAGCCGGATACGCTTCCGCACAACCGCATGCTAATAAACCTTTGTTTATTTATGTTCCGCCTGACTTTTCTAATGACAGCTTAATCTCGCTGATCCACGCAGCAGAGGGAGTTTGGAGAGGCGTGGTCATTGGAGAAGCAATCTGCGAAGATAACAACGAGGGCTATGCCGCAAGCGTGGGTAAAGAGGCCAAGGCGCTTACTTTGGCCAAAATAAAGCTGCTGCGAAAGGAATGCTGTTCCCACTTGCTAATCAAAGCGGGCGGGGGCGTGCATGAGCCGCAGGATGCGTTAGATTTGCTGAAAGCAGGCGCTAACGCCGTTCTACTTCACAGCGGACTGATTTATGCAGGGCCTGGTCTGCCAAAACGGATTAATGAAGCTGTCATTTATGAGCAGGTCCGAAATCTTCCTGCGCAAGTGACTCCATCATTCTGGAAGCATTGGGGCTGGATGCTCCTGCTTGGAATCAGCATGATTATTGGCGGGATATTGTCTTGGATTATTGCTGCGACTACGGTGCTGCTGTCCTATGATTTGAATTTTATAGACATGACGTTGGACGAGCTGAAGCACGTCAACCATCATCTGCTGCATTTTATGTCTCATGACCGAATTACGCTTTCCGGAACGATGATTACAATTGGCATATTGTATGTTCAGCTGGCTAGACATGGATTAAAGCATAGTCTGCACTGGGCTCGAACGGCTTTGATGACGTCTGGTATTGTTGGGTTTTTAAGCTTTTTCTTATTTCTTGGCTACGGTTATTTCGACCCGCTGCATGCGCTAGCTGCTGCTGTTTTGTTCCCGATGTTTCTGTTATCCATGCGCAGAAATCCGGATCAGCCCTATCGCTTGCCAGTTAATGTTCGTAATGATCGATTATGGCATTTGGCGATGTATGGACAATTTTGTTTTGTTGTTTTGGGCTTCGCGTTGGCTGTAGGCGGTTTAACGATCGCAGGCGTTGGGATTACAGAGGTGTTCGTACAGTCGGATTTGGTTTACTTGAATACGACGCATAACGAGCTGAATGGGGCGAACTTGAAACTTATCCCGTTGATAGCCCATGATAGAGCAGGATTTGGCGGAGCGTTGTTCTGTGCTGCGCTGGCCATTCTTATTATTGCGCTATGGGGAATCCAGCAGGGATCGCGCTGGATATGGTGGACACTGCTGCTTGGCGGAGTACCGGGCTTCTATGCGGGCTTAAGTGTTCATCTATCCATCGGTTATATCGATTTTTTGCATCTTTCACCTGCGTTGTTTGCGTTATTGCTTTATATACTAGGACTTATTTTCTTGTATCCTTATTTAATGAGAAAGCAACAAGCATAGCGGAATTATATCTGATTTATCAGCTGCGTATCGTTGATAGGCAACAAAAAAAAGGAGCAGCTCGCTGCTCCTTTTTCTTATGAAATGATGAATTTCACGATTACAGCAACAGCGAAAATGACGGTCATTAAACCGAGCATGCCGCCAAAGCCGAACACGACGTCCATCAAGTCATGGCGAGGCTCTTCGTTAAAATGCTCGCGCGGGTCTCTTACGTTTTCCATCGTTGACGTCCTCCTTGAAAAAGACCGATTGCGTAAGTAACAACCAATTTACGGTCGTCTTTATGTAGTATCGGTTTATTCAACTTATATTAGTATACTCAAACAGATAAACAGTTGTAAAGCCAGAACCGGTGACAATTGTAAAACAAAGTATAGCCGAGTTATGATAAAATATGAACAGAATCATATGGCAGTCGGAGGCGAGAGCATGGATCATCAGCAAACGGATCGGGAGCAGGCAGAGCAGCAGCTTGCAGAGGCAAAAGAGACGATACGGAACAAACTAGCTTTGCTCCCGGATCAATCAGGCTGTTACCTCATGAAAAACAGCGAAGGCGTCATCATTTATGTAGGCAAGGCAAAAGTGCTCAAAAATCGCGTGCGTTCTTATTTTAACGGCAGCCACAATGGCAAGACGCAGCGGCTCGTATCTGAAATTCGTGATTTTGAATTCATTGTAACCTCTAGCAATATGGAAGCACTCATTTTAGAATGCAACTTAATTAAACAATACCATCCAAGATATAACGTCCTGTTAAAGGATGATAAAACGTTCCCCTATATCAAAATTACGAACGAGAAACATCCGAAGCTCGAGGTCACAAGACGTATCATTAAAGACAAGGGCAAGTACTTTGGCCCTTATCCGAATGCTTATGCCGCTCAGCAGACAAAGAAGCTTCTGGACCGGCTATATCCGCTTCGCAAGTGTAAGACACTCCCAGATAAGGTGTGCTTGTATTATCATCTAGGACAATGTATTGCACCGTGTGAATTTGATGTGCAGCAGAGCGAATACGATCGGATGATTCAAGAAATTTCAAAGTTTTTGAACGGCGGTCAAGATGTCGTGAAAAATGAGCTGCAGCGCAAGATGGAGGAAGCAGCCGAGAAGCTCGAATTTGAACGGGCGAAGGAGCTTAGGGATCAGCTGATTGCAATCGATGCGGTCATGGAGAAGCAGAAGATTACGATGTCCGATGCGCTTGACCGTGATATTTTTGGTTTTGCAGTAGATAAGGGCTGGATGTGCGTTCAAATATTGTACATGCGCCAGGGTAAGCTCATTGAGCGGCACGGCACAACTTTTCCTTATTACGGGGAAGAGTATGATGATTTCATGACATTCGTTACGCAGTATTATAGCGATAATCCGGCATTGCCTAAGCAAATCCTGCTGCCAATACCGCCTGAGCTGGAAGCGGTGGAATCAGCGGGCGGAGTGGCAGCAGTTGATGAGGCAGCAGCTACGCACGCTGACGATGTCATTGCATCCTTGCACAGCTGGCTGAAGGTTAAGGTGCTTATGCCGCAGCGCGGACGCAAGAGCGAGGTCGTAACGATGGCTATCGATAATGCAAGGGTGATGCTGGACGAGAAATTCAGGCTCATCGAACGAGATGAGGAACGAAGCGTTAAAGCGTCAGAGTCGCTTGCAGGCTGGCTAGGGCTGGATGAAGTACGCCGAATCGAGGCATTTGATAACTCCAATATTCAGGGGACGAATCCCGTTTCGGCTATGGTTGTCTTTACGGACGGCAAGCCAGACCGCAAGGAATACCGCAAATACAAGGTGAAGACAGTACAAGGTCCAGATGATTACGAAACGATGCGCGAGGTCATACGGCGCCGCTACGAGCGTGTGGTGAAAGAGGAATTAGCTCCGCCGGACCTGATTGTAGTCGATGGGGGCAAAGGGCAAATATCTGCCGCGCTCGATGTGCTTGAGAATGAGCTTGGGTTATACATTCCCGTTTGCGGTCTTGTGAAGGATGCGAAGCATAAGACAGCGCAGCTTATGACTGGAGATCCAGCTGAGATTGTTCCTTTGCCAAGGGACAGCCAGGAGTTTTATTTGCTGCAGCGCATTCAAGATGAGGTGCATCGCTTTGCGATTACATTCCACCGCGAGCAGCGCGCCAAGTCCATGGTGGAGTCGAAGCTTGATTCGATTCCGGGCATTGGCGAGAAACGACGCAAGCTGCTGCTCAAGCATTTTGGCTCGATCAAAAAAATAAAAGAGGCCTCAGTCGAAGACTTTCGGCCTCTATCTATTGGTGATAAATTAGCTTCGCAAATTATAGCTGCTCTAGGGGAGGAGTCGTCGTCATAGACGGCTTCTTCTCTTTTTTGTGACTTAAATATTTTAGAACAAATGCAATCAGTACCGGCAGCACGGAGAAGAAAATAGCTGAGATTATGTTCGGTGCTGTTCCAATAGTGAGCAAGGATAGGCCAACTGCAACGCTGTTGAAGATGGCATGGGTGAACATGGCTGTAATGAAGCCGTATCTGACGAAGATAAAGCTGAACAACAGTCCGATAATCATCAGCTCAAACAGTCTCGTCGTGGACGGATAAAAAGGATACATCACATGGCCCAGCGCCCAGAAGAAGGTAGGCAGCAGTGCTGCGGCAAACGTGTTTTTAAACCACCTGCGAAATAGTCCAATACCGAAGAAGCGGAATACGGCTTCTTCGCCAATTGCGGCAGCCCAAGCAAGCACGGGCATCAGCCAAAGAATGCCCATATTGTATGGGGATTGTGAGGCATCTGATGTTTCCCAAGTGCCAATGGACAGCTTCAAGGCGATAAAGATAACCGATTGAATTGCGAATAGGATGATCGCGAATAAATAGGACAAGCCCACGCTGCGCCAAACATAATCGCCATACCCTCTCTGACCGAAGCGCGGCCATAAAGCGCGGCCCTGCGCCTTCCAGAGGCCGTCTCCGGCAACGATGGATACATAAATGGAACCTGCCATTGGAATCGCTAGCAGAACACTTACGATGGCAGTGATCGAAACGGTAGCGCCTGCCATATCCGTCTCGCCGAGCGTAGCCCGGATACCATCCAGAACGTTTAAATTCATGATCGTATAAGTAATTAAATAAATGATCGTTAATACGATTCCGTATTTAAAGGATGTATGTTTTCGATACAAAACGGAGTAAATAATAGCTAAGACAAATAAAACGAAGCTCATGAACAGATAACCGATAGAGGTAAGGTATCCAGCTATTTTATCTTGTTTCTTTACATAGTTTATGTAATCGGATGGAGCCTCGAATATCGGTTTATATTTAGTAATGATCGTACGGTCATTCACGACAAGAGCGTTAACCAATACGTTAAGATGAGCATTTTTAATGGAATAACCTGCAGGAGGCTTAGGCTGCCAGTCGCCATTAGGCAATATTTGACCGCCTATGAATTCAGTACCGCTGAAATTTCCTGCAGTTAGGAAGGCAATAGCTTCTTTTGCTTTATCTGCATCTGATAGCTGTTCCCCCTCAAGCTTCAAGTTCCAAGCTACGACTTTCCCGCTATGCATATGTAGATAAACATATCCGCTGCCGCCGCTTGCGAATTTAAGATCAACCTGAAACGTATCTGTAGGAAACCTAGGGTCATATTTATCCGTATATGCTTTGACTAGCTCATATTTAGATAAGTAGCCATTCATAATTTTATCGGTTTGATGTACGGCTTTAGCCGATTTCACCTTCAAGCCTGTTTCTTTTTCAACAAATGCAGACGCCTTATCCTCCGCCGCTGATTTCGTTATGACCTTGGTATTCATTTCGCCAGATGAGATAGCCGTAATCATGGGAACGATTTGTACGGCCCCATAAATAATAAAGCAAGCAACTGCTGCCCATATAAATCGTTTCCATTCATTGGGTTTAATAGAATCAATCATAGTTTCACCTCAACTGTCTTCATAATAAATAGCTCATTTTATTACCTTAACATATGAATCCCTAAATTATCCAATGAAAATGACCGTTTGTTTTCAAAAAAATGCGAAATAACGATGTCCAGCAAGCTAGCTATGTGCTGGTTCGTCCCATTGCCCTAATTTGAGCTAATATCGTCCTGTTTGTCATAAACGTCACCTTTATATCAGGAGTGCTTAGGGATTATAATCGTTATCGTCATACTAATTGCATAGCATAGCCGAATTTCCTAAGGAAATCGGGGGAACCATAAAGTTGTCTAAATGGATGAACCTGCTGAAAGCAAAGCAGTTTAACATTAGATAGCATGGGGTGAATTTTAGCGGTGAAGCATCGTCTTCTTCCGCTGAATAGGGCTGCCTGTCCAGGCCCGAATCCGTCAGCTAACCTCGAAGGCGTATTGGAACAGGACTCATCGCACGAGCACTTGAGTTTCCAGTGCTTTTTTTTATGCTTAAAAACAAAAATGACAATATGACATAATCAAAAAGAAGGGAAATGGATGAAGGTTAGTTGGAATGTTTTGAAGTGGTCACCCCCGCGTATTTTGGTAAGTGGATTCGCTCTTATTATATTGCTGGGTGCCTTATTATTATCCATGCCTTTTGCATCGGTAAGCGGTGAGAGATTGCCTTTTATAGATGCGCTGTTTACGGCAACTTCGGCAACCTGTGTAACAGGGTTAGTTGTCGTTGATACTGGAACTTATTTCTCTATATGGGGTCAAATCATATTAATGTGCCTGTTCCAGCTTGGTGGACTCGGATTTATGACGATGGCGACGCTGGTAGCGCTCGTACTTCGCAAGAGGATTTCGCTGCGTGAGCGGCTTTTGCTGCAGGAATCCATGAACCAGTCGAGCATGGAAGGCATCGTGCGTTTGATTAGACGCGTTATTGTGTATTCATTGACAATAGAGCTTATTGGCGCTGCGTTGTTTGCTTCGAGGTTTGCATTTGATATGCCGCTGGGCAAAGCGATTTATTTTGGAGCCTTTCATGCGGTTTCATTGTTTAACAATGCTGGTTTTGATATTTTTGGGAACTATCGCAGCTTGACCTTATACGTATCTGATCCAGTCGTCAATATTGCAGCTATGATGCTGATCATATCGGGTGGACTCGGCTTTGTTGTTATGTCGGACCTGATGGAGTTCCGCAAAAACCGCAAGCTGTCACTGCACAGTAAGGTCGTGCTATCTATGACAGGAACGCTTATTGCAGTAGGGACACTCGTCATATTTATTTTTGAATTCTCGAATTCGAAGACACTGGGCTCTCTGGACTGGGGCGGGAAAATTTTGTCTTCGTTCTTCCAGTCGGTAACGCCGCGGACGGCAGGAGCCAATACGCTTGATTATACGGCTATTCGGCAAGCGACGATGTTTTTCACCATTATATTAATGTTTATTGGCGCCTCGCCCGGCTCGACGGGCGGCGGCATCAAAACAACAACCTTTGCAACGTTGGTCGGCGCTGTATTTGCAATGATTAGAGGACGAGAGGACATCGTTCTTTTCCGTTACAGATTAGGCAAAGACAGAATTTTTAAAGCACTCACGATTACTTTGATCTCTTTATCGCTTGTCATTATTGTAACGATGATCTTGTCGATGACGGAGGATCAAGCTTTTATAAAGCTATTGTTTGAAGCGACATCAGCATTTGGAACAGTAGGATTATCCGTTGGTGTTACGCCAGAGCTGAGCCTTGTTGGGAAAATAGTCATTGCATTAACCATGTTTGCCGGAAGACTTGGACCCCTGACGCTCGCATACGCGCTTGGGCCTCGTACAGAGAAAGAGCTTTATCGGCATCCAGAGGGCAAAATTACGATTGGATAGGAGACTTTGCAAGTGGGAATTAAAAAGAAACAATTTGTCATCATCGGCTTAGGGAGATTTGGTTCGAGCTTAGGGCGCGAACTCGTCCAGCTTGGCCATGAGGTGCTTGGAATAGATAAGGATGAGGAAGCCGTTCAGGACATGAGCGGTATTCTAACCTATGCTGTATCAGCTGATTGTACGGATGAAGAAGCGCTGCGCTCCTTGGGTGTAAGAAACTTTGATTGCGGAGTTGTCGCGATTGGCGATGACATTCAATCCAGCATTTTGACAACCATACTGCTTAAGGATTTGGAAGTGAAGCAAGTTGTAGCGAAAGCTTTGACTGAACTGCATGGCCGGGTGCTTGAGAAAATCGGTGTCGACCGCGTGGTCTATCCTGAGCGCGATATGGGTATTCGAGTTGCGCATCAGCTAGTATCCCCAAATCTATTAGATTATATCGAGCTTTCCAAAGAGTATACGATCGCCGAGCTTGCTGTACCGCAATGCTTGGATGGCAAGTCATTGCATGATCTTAATCCGCGAGCTAGATTTGGATGCAGCATCGTAGCCATAAATAAGCCCAATGGCATCATTATTGCACCGACAGCAACGGATGTCCTTTCACTTCGTGATGTCATGGTTATTATAGGAACAAATGAGCAAATAGAAGACTTCGAAGCATCCGTTATCCGTTAATTTTTTTATGTAGTGGAAGAGGCTTATCATTAGAAAAGGCAGATTAGGCTGAAATGGATTTGGAAGTGTAATATTGGAAATGCTGAAGGACAGCAGCTATTTTAAAAGCTGCTGTCCTTTTTGCTGGGGAAGCCTGCTGCAAGCTCGTTGATCCAAAGGCGAACGGACGGGCTGAGGGCGGCCGAGTCCGCATGAATGAGCGAGGTGGTACGTTTTGTATCTTCAAGTTCTCGAATGGGAATGACGGTAAGATCATTGTCTTCAAGCAGTTGATTGCGCATATACGATTGAGGCAGGAGCGTCGCAGCACGGCAAGTATGCAGCAACCGAAGGATAGCTTCAAACGAATCAATTTCCATTCGCACATCCGGCTGAAGATGATATTTGTCAAACAGCTCGTCGGTCAACAACCTGTACCAAGTGCCTTTGGAGAACAAGATCATCGGCATGCCGGTCACATCCTGTATACCCAGCGTGCCTTTATCGGTAATAACCTGATTGCGAGGCACCACGAGCGATAGATGATCCTCAAACAGCGGAATGCACCGCAGCGTTGAATCTTCAATACTAGAGGCGACAATGCCGATATCGGCTTTGTGATCTCGCACGAGCGATACGATTTCATGCGTCTTGCCGGTAATCGCTTTAATGTCGATCTCCGGATGGGTAGAAGTTAAGCTTTGAATGAGATCGGGCAAAGTCGTTTGAAGCGTCGTCAAGCTTGCGCCAATGGTAAGGGTCGTATGTCCAGCCGAGGTGAACTCAGAGACGGTTTGCAAATATTTGCGATGAAGCTGGCGAAGCTCCAAAGCATATTCATAGGTCAATTGCCCAATTCGAGTAAGCTCCAGCCGTTTTCCGATGCGATGAAACAAAGGAGAGCCTAGGTCCTGCTCAAGCTTGGCAATTTTGCGAGACAGTGCAGGCTGAGACAGGTTTAGTAAGGCGGAAGCCTTGTTCATACTGGACTGTTCCACAATAACGGTAAAGACATGCATCTCTTCATTCATGAATGAAACCCCTTATGTCATTTTGTTATAAGAAATTATAAAAAATAAGCAATTCCATTATAAGCTTAAAAGGAGTAGGATGGGAAGTGTGGCTAATATGTGTCGAGTTTTGTTGACGGACATACATGCTGGGGTTACAATGTAGAATGATTTGCCAAGCGTAAACTGCTGATGACAACCATTGGCTGCACAGCACCTCGTTTGCGCTGGAATATAAGCAATGTATAAAGGGGAAACCGATACATTCTTATATTTTAAGAAAAAGCATGCTAGCACTCACAGTTTTGAAAGGAGAAGGAATGACATGAAAGGAAATTCGTATTTCTCGCGCAAGCTTCACTCGCTTCTCGGGATCATTCCACTCGGCGGATTTATCGTCGTGCATGGTCTGACTAACTACCAGGCGTTTGAACGCGGGCCTGAAGGCTTTGACAAAGGCGTAACTCTCATTAACAGCATGCCCGTGCTGCCGCTGCTCGAGATTTTCGGCATTTACCTCCCGCTATTGTTTCATGGTATTTACGGCTTGTATGTCGCTTACCAATCGAACACGAATACGGGGCGTTTTAAGTACGGCCGGAACTGGGCATTTACCGCACAACGGATTACAGGGGTAATTACTTTTGTATTCGTTTTCTGGCACGTATTCCAAACTCGGATTCAAGTTTATCTCGGCAACATCACGCATGAGGAACTGGGATCAACGATGAATCAGATTGCGAGCAACCCTACTTACTTCGTACTTTATGTTATTGGTGTATTAGCAGCTGTTTTCCACTTCAGCAACGGCCTTTGGGCGTTTCTGATCAGCTGGGGCATTACGATTGGCCCGAAAGCTCAACGCATCTCTTCATATATTTGCATGGGCGTTTTTGTAGTCGTATCAGCATTGTTTATTCTTTCGCTTATTGCGTTCAGCGGAGATCAATTCAAAGAAGCTGCAAGTGCTGCATTGGCACTTACGAATATCGGTTAGTTTGTAGACAAGGAGCGAAACGTTATGGCTAAAAATAAAATTATCATCGTAGGCGGCGGTCTTGCAGGCTTGATGGCTACCATCAAAGCAGCAGAAGCTGGCGTTCACGTTGATCTGTTTTCACTAGTACCGGTCAAACGTTCCCACTCAGTATGTGCACAGGGCGGCATCAATGGCGCTGTTAATACAAAAGGAGAAGGCGATTCTCCATGGGAGCATTTCGACGATACCGTATACGGCGGAGATTTCCTCGCCAACCAACCGCCAGTTAAAGCAATGTGTGATGCGGCACCAGGCATCATTCACTTGATGGACCGGATGGGCGTTATGTTCAGCCGTACATCTGAAGGCTTGCTGGATTTCCGTCGCTTCGGCGGCACGAAGCATTCCCGTACAGCATTTGCAGGCGCAACGACAGGTCAACAGCTGCTTTATGCACTGGATGAGCAAGTTCGTCGCTGGGAAGCAGCTGGACTAGTTAACAAATTCGAGCACTGGGAATTCCTTGGCGCTGTTGTTGACGATGACGGCATTTGCCGCGGTGTTTCAGCACAGGATCTTCGCTCGATGGAAGTTCACACGGTTCGTGCAGATGCAGTTATTCTTGCATCAGGCGGTCCTGGTATTATTTTCGGCAAAACAACGAACTCTGTTATCAACACCGGCACAGCTGCCAGCGCAGTTTACCAGCAGGGCGTTAACTACGCAAACGGCGAGTTCATTCAAATTCACCCAACAGCTATTCCAGGCGATGACAAGCTCCGCTTGATGTCGGAATCAGCGCGTGGTGAAGGCGGACGGATTTGGACGTACAAAGACGGTAAGCCTTGGTACTTCCTAGAAGAAAAATACCCAGCTTACGGAAACCTTGTTCCTCGTGATATTGCGACTCGTGAAATTTTCAGCGTGTGCGTAGATCAGAAGCTTGGTATCAATCAAGAAAACATGGTTTACCTTGATTTGTCTCACAAAGATCCGAAGGAGCTTGATGTTAAGCTCGGCGGTATCATTGAAATCTATGAGAAATTCATGGGCGACGATCCACGGAAAATCCCGATGAAAATCTTCCCAGCGGTTCACTATTCAATGGGCGGCATGTGGGTTGACTACAATCAAATGACAAACATTCCTGGTCTGTTTGCGGCTGGTGAGTGCGAGTATCAATACCATGGTGCGAATCGACTTGGCGCGAACTCTTTGCTATCCGCTATTTACGGCGGTATGGTAGCTGGACCAAAAGCTGTTGAGTATATCAAAGGTTTGAAGAAATCAGCTGAAGATGTAGCTTCCTCCGTATTTGACCGCGAGAACAAGCGTCAAACGGACAAGTACAACAGCATCGTAAATATGAAGGGTACTGAAAATGCATATGTCATTCACAAAGAGCTAGGCGAATGGATGACGAACAATATGACGGTAGTTCGCTTTAATGACAAGCTGGAGCAAACGATCCACAAGATCAAAGAGCTGAAGCAGCGTTATGCGAATATCAACATTAACGATACAGCGCAATGGAACAATGCAGGCGTTGCCTTTACACGTCAGCTTTGGAACATGCTTGAGCTTTCTGAAGCAATGACGCTAGGCGCATTGCTGCGCAACGAAAGCCGCGGCGCTCATTATAAACCAGACTTCCAAGAACGCGACGACGAGCATTTCATGAAATCAACGATTGCGAAATGGACGAAGGAAGGTCCACAAATTTCTTACGAGGATATCGACGTAAGCTTGATCAAGCCGCGTAAACGTGATTACTCGAGCGACAAGAAGAAAGGAGAATAATGATGGCTGAAACGACTGTAGCTACAAAATCGGTTAAGTTTATCATCACTCGCCAAGATACTCCTGATTCCAAACCATATACGGAAGAGTTTGAAATTCCTTACCGCGCTAATATGAACGTTATTAGCGGCCTGATGGAAATTCAACGTAATCCGAAAAAGGCAGACGGCGCAAGCACGGCTCCTGTATGCTGGGATTCCAACTGCTTGGAAGAAGTATGCGGCGCATGCTCAATGGTCATCAACGGCAAGCCTCGTCAAGCGTGCAGCGCTTTGATCGATAAGCTTGAGCAGCCGATTCGTCTTGAACCAATGAAAACATTCCCAGTAGTTCGTGACCTTGTTATTAACCGTGAGCGGATGTTTGGCGCCTTGAAACGCGTTAAGGCATGGATTCCAATCGACGGAACGTATGATCTGGGTCCTGGACCGCGGATGGCAGAAACGAAGCGTCAATGGGCTTATGAGCTTTCCAAATGTATGACTTGCGGTGTTTGCCTTGAAGCGTGCCCGAACGTAAATGATCGGAATAGCTTCATCGGTCCTGCTGCAATTTCACAGGTTCGTTTGTTTAATGCTCATCCAACAGGTGAGATGAACAAGGAAGAACGTCTGGATGCACTTATGACAGATGGCGGCATCGAAGGCTGCGGCAACTCGCAAAACTGTGTTCGCGCATGTCCGAAGGGCATTCCGCTTACGACTTCAATCGCAGCAATCAATAAAGATACTACCAAACATCTATTCAAAAAATGGCTTGGCATGTAGGCCAATTGATTTATAGGAAACCCTCGATTTGATCGGGGGTTTTTTATTTGCATATTGTGATATTGATTATTATTATCAATGATAGTAGATAAATAATCCTTTGTCAATTCCAGATAAAAGAAGAGAAGGCAATAAAAAAAACCGCCTAAGCGGTTTTTTATCTTACATCCATTGTTCGCCCCAAGTTTGAATGGACTCAATGACTGGCTGAAGCTCCCTGCCTTTGTCGGTTAGCTCATATTCAATACGTACAGGCATTTCTGGATAAACTTGACGTTTAATAATCGTTAATGTTTCAAGCTCTTTCATCCGGTCCGTTAGCATTTTGTCGCTCATTTCGGGAATTTGTTCCTTAATCTCTTTGAACCTTTTTGGTCCTCCAAGCAATACCCGAATAATTCTGCCAGTCCACTTCTTGCCTAAAATGTCGGCTGCGGCTTCATACTTTGGGCACATTGTCGAATAATCCAACCGTATCACCCCGCTTTTTGTAATACTATTGTACCATACGAACAAACTAAAAGTAAGTTAATTTCAGTGGGAATGCGATTGTTTGATCGTATATTATATTTACTATATTAAAGTTAGGAAAATACAGGAAAAGCGTTCGCGAATTACAATCGAATAACAATCAACCCAAGAATGGTACAAGCAAAGGCTGTCCACTGAAGGATCGTCAACTTCTCTTTATAAAATATAATAGCGCCAGCTGCTACGACAAGACTGTTCGTAGCAAAGATAGGCGCTGCAAGATTCGCTTGTCCGGTAGCAATAGCGACTGCATAAAGCTGCAATCCACCGTATGAGAACAGACCCGCAACAATACCGAGCCAAAGTCCAGTTCGCTCTGAGGAACGTGCAGCGGTCGTTTTGACCGGGATGAGAAACCAGCAGAGAGAGAGGGCATAAGCAATGAACAGGATCGGGGCGCTAGGAAGATCCAATTCATCGGTGACTTTTAATCCACCATTGCGCAGCGCAAATAGCACGACTGCCAAAAAGACGAGAACAAACCATCTTTTTTCTGTAATCGTGAGCGGTTCCTTTCGTTTATGAGCAATAAAGACGACAGCAAGCAGAAGCAGAGTTATGCCTATTGCCTCCGAAGCGCTGAGCGGCTCGTTGTACCACAAGGTCGCTAAAGCGACAACTAAGATAATGTTCATATTCGTTAGGGGAGAGGTCAAGCTGGCGGGTCCAAAATGCAATGCTTTCATAAACAAAGCGTTTCCCCATGCTGAGCCTGCTCCTATTATGATGCCTGCAATCCATACCCTCGGATCAGCAAGAAAGAAAAACGTTCCTTCAAGCGCCGCATGCACCCCAAAACCTAACGTTCCAGAAGCATACAATCCGAGCAGCAGCGTTCTTGTAGAGCCGCCCCGCATTTGTGATACTTTCATCCACCAGCCTGCTAGTCCAAATAAAACAGCGCTGCTGATGGCTGTAATGAGCCACATCGTTTTCCAACCCCTCAAATTTGTTACACAAATGAAATAGTTCTGTTATCGTCTTATTACATTAGTGGGCTATTATAATAAACAAGACCCCCTTTTTAATATATCCTTTTGGGACCTGCGACGTGCAGGTCCACTTTTTTTGTCTAAAACCCCTCATGAGCTCTTATATCGGTACAATAACTTGCTGGCGCTTGCGATAAAAAACCCACTGTGAGAAGCCAATTTCCTTCAGCCTTTTCTGTACGAGCTCCCAATCTTCGCCAACTCTGCTTGGCTTATGCGCATCCGAACCAAACGTCACATTGACTCCAAAATGAAGTGCTCGCTCCAAGATTGCATCCGATGGATACCATCCGCCTACATCTTTAGTACTGCCTGATGTATTAATCTCTATGGAAACGCCGCATTCGGCAATCGTCTGCAAAGCATCGTCAATTTCCTTATTAGCAGGTATATCGGAGAAAGCAGGGTAATACCCCTTCATCGCGTCGATATGTCCCAGAATATCAAACATGCCGCTGCGTGCAGACTGTTTGATAAGATCATAGTAGCTTTGCTTCACTTCAATATGCTGCTGTTCATTTAAGTTTTTAAACCGATTGCGATTGAATATGCTGACGTCGCCAACTTGATGAACAGAACCAATGATATAATCGAAGGGCACGCCATCATAGGCTTTTTTGTAGCTGTCTACATATTTAGGAAAAAAATCCGATTCTACTCCAAGCATAACCTCGATTTTGCCTGCGTATTGCTCCTTCAACCGCAATACTTCATTAACATAATTGGTGAATTCGCTTCTTGCCATTGCAATGCCTGGCGAAGGCTGATCATTCTCATGATAAAAGAAAGGGGAGTGGTCCGAGATGCCGATAACCTGAAGCCCGGCTTCAATTCCGGCTAAAATATAATCCTCGATATTGCCGTCGGCGTGGCCGCATCTAAAATGATGGGTATGTAAGTCGAATTTCATTTTTTATCTCTCCTAGTTATTTGTCTAGTGGAAGCTTCTTGTCGACTATTCGCTGCTAATGAATTGATGCTCAGGCATGCCTTTTAGATCACTTAAAAATTGCTTCAGTGCGGTATTGATGTAACGGCCTGATTTATAAACCACTCCAACGGGATGACTTATTTCAAGCTCGTTGACCTTTATCATTTTTAGTGTACCCATACGGAGTTCATTTGCTATCGAAAGTTTGGATACGACTGCGGCGCCTAAATTAATTTCAACCATGCGCTTCACTTCTTCGCTGCTGGAAACCTCCATTACGATATTGGGTTGAATATTGTATTTACGAAAAATTTGATCGACAAATCTCCTGCCAAGCGTGTCTGGAGCAAGCATAATCATTGGAATGTCCTTAAGCGTATCAACTGTCGTATGCGTCAACCTGCTCATGGGATGGGAAGGAGGGACGACGAGCTCAAATGTATCATAATAAAGGACGGAGGAGGAAACGTTCGGATTTTTTTCAGAAAGATATGTAATCCCTATATCGACTGACCCGTTCTCGACACTGGCCATAACTTGGGATGAGGGCATGGAATGAATCGTTGTTTTAATAAAAGGAAATTGGTTTTGAAAATAGGATAGCACGCGCGGTAAAATCTGAATCGCTATTGAAGCCGTAGTTCCGAGTAATATGTGTCCTTGCGGCGTAAGGTTCATATCGGAAAGCTTCTGCTTCAGTTCTTCCACGATCGAAAGAACTTGCTCCGCATGCTCCAAAAAAACTTGTCCGTGTTCCGTTAGCGTAACTGGCTGATTGCGATTAATGAGAATCGTTTTGAATTCATCCTCAAGGCTTTTGATTTGTGCCGAAACAGCAGGCTGTGTGAGATTCAGCAGCTCGCCAGCTTTCCTGAAGCTCATCGTTTTGGATATCGTAAGGAGTGTTTCAAGCTGACTAATATTCACGTCAATCCCCCTCTCATAGGTACTTAATGCTCAAACTCATATTCTACTATTATAAAGGATAGCGGCCATTACAGCAAAAAGGCTGCAGCTCGTTAGGCATAAATTGCCCGTACGAGTGCAGCTCTGCAATGAATATGGCACAGGTCTCTAGAGCCATTCTTTTTTGCGGAAAATATAAAACATGCTTATGCCAAGCAGCAGCATGATACCAAGTAAAATGTATGATCCTAAGCGAAGGTGAAGGCCTGGAATGAAATCGAAATTCATCCCATAGATGCCCGTTATAAAGGTCAGCGGCATGAATATAGTCGTAATTGCTGTAAATACGCGCATGATTTCATTGGCACGGTTGGATACGCTGGACTGATAAGCTTCGCGTAAGTTGCCCATGAGATCGCGGTACGTATCGAAGGACTCGGCAATTTTCAAGGCATTCTCGTATATATCGCTGAAATATTTTTGCAGCTGATCATCAATGAGCTTCAGATCTTTTTTGTTAAGCGTTGCAATGACGTCGCGTTGTGGACCGAGCACTTTCCTTAGCCACAATATTTCACCGCGGAGCCCGATGATTTCGTTCAAATGCGATTTCTTAGTATGCATTAGTATATCTTCTTCAAGCGCTTCGATGCGCGTATCAATACGGTCGCCAACGAGGAAATAATTATCGACAACAATGTCGACGAGATGATACAAGAAATAATCGGGCCGGCTAACCTCTTGTTCCCACAGCACAGGCTTTAGAGAACGAAGCTCGTTAATTTTTTGCTTGGTGACCGTAATAATGAAATGGCGGCCAAGGAAAATATTGAGTGCCCTTAGGAAGATTTCTTCGTCATCAAATCGTATGCTGTTGATTACAATAAAATAATGGCTTTCGTAAATTTCAATTTTTGGGCGCTGCTCCTCTTCACTGAGGCAATCCTCAACTGCCAGATCGTGCATGCTGAATAGGGGCTGTAAAATAGCAAGATCCTCCACATCAGCGTCAATCCAGTAAAATCCTTCTTTCGAGGGAATAAGTGTTTCGTTAATATCTTCAATAGTGGTGAACATGCCATTGCTAACAAGGCGGATTTTCATCCGGAGTCACTCCTTTCTTTCTTCAGAGGAAACTGCCGGCTGAATCGGACTTGGCCGGCAGTAACCGTATTCGATAGTTTTCAGGCTTCGGTCGGTCGCCTTCCATGTCCATATGCACCCCTTTATAAGTCAAATAGATGAAATAATTCTTGTCTAGTATACTCCCGCGTCAGCTTTACATTCAAGCCTAAAAACAATCGTTTTTTTCATCTAAATGTCAAGGATATGAATAGAGGATCTTGACGCAATTGTCAGAATGCATTAAAGTGAAGGTGAAATGAAACCGCGGAAAATTGAATAGACTACTTTCTTATCAAGAGCAGGCGGAGGGACTAGCCCGATGAAGCCCGGCAACCGGCGTGTAAAACGCACGGTGCTAATTCTTGCGGAAACTTTAATGTTTCTGAGAGATGAGAGAGGCGGATGGCTTATTTACTGAGCATACGACCTTTTCTCACAGCAGAAAGGGTCTTTTTCATGTTCAAGCGGTCATACTGCTTCTAGAGGAGTGATACCTATGCCAATTAAAGTGCCTGACAATTTACCAGCCAAAGAGGTATTAAACAACGAGAACATTTTCGTCATGGATGAGAGCATCGCCTACCATCAGGATATTAGGCCGCTCAGAATTGCGATTTTGAACTTAATGCCTACCAAGGAAACAACCGAAACGCAGCTGCTTAGACTTATCGGCAATACGCCGCTACAAGTTGAGGTTGTACTGCTGCATCCAAGAACACATACATCAAAAAACACCTCAGCCGATCATTTGGAATCCTTCTATAAAACATTCGATGAAATTTCGGATGAATATTATGATGGTCTCATCATTACAGGCGCGCCGGTAGAGCATATGCCTTTCGAGGATGTAAACTACTGGGAAGAGCTGAAAGAAATTATGGATTGGAGCGCAAGGCGCGTAACTTCAACTTTCCATATTTGTTGGGCCGCACAAGCTGGGCTCTATCATCACTTTAATGTTCCCAAATACAGCTTGGACAGCAAAATGTTTGGTGTGTTCCCGCACACGATAGAAAAACGCAATGTTAATTTGCTGAGAGGCTTTGATGAAATGTTTTTTGTGCCGCAGTCTCGTCACACAGAGGTACGCCGCGAGGACATCGAGAAGCTTGATTCCCTCGATATTTTATCGGAATCAGCGGATTCGGGCGTATACATCGTGGCTTCAAAAGACGGCAGACAAATTTTCGTCACAGGCCACTCCGAATATGATCCAACTTCACTTAAATATGAATATGATCGCGATCAAGCCAAAGGGCACCAAATAGAAGTACCAAAAAATTATTTCCCAGGTGATAACCCGGCTAACCCGCCGTTATCAACATGGCGTGCGCATGCCAACCTATTATTCTCGAACTGGCTTAATTATTATGTTTACCAGCAAACACCGTATGATTTGGGTGGAGGCATTTAAAACCATATAATAAGGGAGCGCTATATAAAGATGAAGATAGAGAGCCATTTAGCACAGATTGGATCTATTAAAGAGCCTGTAACTGGAGCGGTAAGTTTTCCAGTGTACCAATCAACAGCATTTCGTCATCCTAAGCTGGGACAGAGTACAGGATTTGATTATGCGCGTACTAAAAGCCCAACCAGAGCGGTATTAGAAGAAGCGGCTGCACAATTAGAAGCTGGCGACGCGGCATTTGCCTGTAGCTCCGGCATGGCCGCGCTGCAAACGATATTCGCCTTATTTAGTCAGGGTGATCATTTGATCGTATCTCTTGATCTATATGGCGGTACTTATCGCTTGTTGGAGCGAATCATGTCGAGATTTGGTGTGACGGCATCTTATGTGGATACCAACGATATTGATGCGGTGGCGGCATTATGGACGCCGAACACAAAAGCAGTACTTATCGAAACGCCAACTAACCCGCTTATGATGATTACGGATATTGAGAAAGTAACTGCGTGGGCGAAGTCAAAAGGCTTGCTTACTATTGTAGACAATACGCTGCTTACGCCTTTCTTCCAACGTCCTATAGAACTGGGTGCTGACATTATCATTCATAGCGCGACCAAATATTTAGGTGGTCACAATGACGTTCTTGCTGGTCTTATTGTAACCAAAGGCAAGGAGCTCTCGGATGAGATGGCCTTTCTGCACAATTCGATTGGAGCGGTGCTCGGGCCTCAGGATTCATGGCTTCTAATGAGGGGAATGAAGACGCTCGCGCTCCGTATGGAGCGTCACCAATTTAATGCTACCGCAATTGCTAATTATTTGCTTGAGCATTCAGCCGTTGAGGATGTTTATTATCCGGCATTGCCTCACCATCCTGGCCATGAAATTCAGAACAAACAGTCTTCCGGCAATACTGGCATTTTCTCATTCCGATTAAAGGACGCTCGTTATGTGGAGCCAATTCTTCGTCACATTAAGCTCATTGCATTTGCTGAGAGCTTGGGCGGAGTTGAATCCTTGATGACCTACCCAGCGGTTCAGACGCATGCTGATATTCCGCTTGAAATTCGTCAAGCGATAGGCGTTGACGACCGTCTGCTTCGTTTCTCCGTAGGAATTGAGCATGCAGATGATTTGATCAGTGACTTGGCGCAAGCACTTGAAGCTGCCAAACGCGAAATTGAGGAGGTTAACAACTAATGGGCAACGACAAAATTCAACCTCAAGATCGCCGGTTTGCAACGAAGCTGCTGCATTTCGGAGCAGAAATTGACGAGCATACAGGAGCTTCAAGCGTACCTATTTATCAAGCTTCAACGTTCCATCATCATGATATTTTCAATCCGCCGCAATATGATTACAGCCGCTCGGGCAATCCTACACGCCAAGCGCTAGAGGATTATATCGCTTTGCTTGAGGGCGGTGCTCGCGGCTTCGCCTTTGCATCAGGCATGGCTGCAATCTCAACCACGTTTTTGCTGCTTTCTGCAGGTGAACATGTCATCGTAACAGAGGATGTATACGGCGGAACTTACCGTTTGCTAACGACGATTTTGGATCGACTGGGCATTGAGTCTACTTTTGTTGATATGACGGATTTTGAAGCGGTTAAGGCGGCGCTTAAGCCAAATACAAAAGCTGTATTTATGGAGACGCCTTCCAACCCGACGCTCAAAATCACAGATATTGCAGAAACGACAGCTTGGGCAAAAGAGCATGGACTGCTTACACTGCTTGATAATACGTTTATGACCCCTTATCATCAGCGTCCAATCGAGCATGGCGTCGATATCGTCCTGCACAGTGCGACAAAGTTTCTAGGCGGCCATAGCGATGTGCTGGCTGGTCTTGCAGTTACCGCAGATGAAGGTCTAGGCAAACGTTTGAAACAGCTTCAAAACGGAATGGGAACGGTTCTGAGCGCCCAAGAATCATGGCTGTTGATGCGCGGCATGAAAACATTGAAAGCTCGGATGGAATATAGCGAACAAAGCGCTCGCAGACTAGCTGAATGGTTGTCGGAGCATAAGGAAGTAACAGCGGTTTATTATCCTGGTTTAGAGAATCACCCTGGCCGGGCGATACATGAGAAGCAGTCGCTTGGGTATGGAGCTGTCGTATCCTTCGATGTTGGAAGTGGAGAGCGTGCCAAATCATTGCTGAGCAAGGTTCAAATTCCTTTAGTAGCTGTCAGCTTAGGTGCCGTAGAGAGCATTCTTTCTTACCCAGCTATGATGTCGCATGCAGCAATGCCGAGAGAAGTGCGTCATGCACGCGGCATTACGGACGGCTTGGTGCGTTACTCTGTTGGTCTAGAGGATATTGAAGATCTTATTGAAGATTTGGATAATGCGCTTCGTGCCTAAATGGGACTAAAAGAAAGGAAAGCACGGATGTTCTAACGAACATGCCGTGTTTTTCCTTATTTCAGGGCGAGATGCCATCATACGGCGGGTGACTTGCACTAGAGATCTATGTTAGGATGAAGTGATGGTTAGCATAAATAGAACGGGAATAAGGAGGTCTTGCGGAATGGGAACGTTGGACCATATTTTGGATAAAGCGTTGCGCGGCGAGCGTGTTTCGCTCGAAGAAGGCATGGAATTATTAGCTTCGGATCAGATTGAAAAGATGGGGCATGTAGCCAATCAAATCATGCTCAAGCATCATCCAGATCCAATAACGACTTTTGTTGTTGGTCGAAATGTAAACTACACCAACGTATGTGATGTTTATTGCCGTTTTTGCGCATTTTATCGAGCTCCAGGCTCTAAAGAGGGATATGTGCTGCCTGACGATACGATTTTGAGCAAAATTCAAGAAACGATCGATGTGGGCGGGACTGAAATTTTGATGCAGGGCGGTACGAATCCTGATTTGCCGTTTACGTATTATTTGGATCTGCTTCGCAAAATTAAACAGCATTACCCGGGCATAACGATGCATTCGTTCTCTCCAGCGGAAATTCAGAAGATGAAGGTTGTATCAGACGGCCTCTCCCTCGATGAAGTAATTAGACAACTGCATGATGCTGGACTTGATTCTTTGCCTGGCGGCGGCGCTGAAATTTTGGACGATCGCACTCGCCGCAAGATCAGCCGCATGAAGGGCTCTTGGACGGACTGGATGGATGTGATGAAGTCTGCACACCGTCATGGTATGAATACGACTGCAACGATGGTTTATGGTCTTGGCGAGACTGTTGAAGAGCGCGCATTACATATGCTGCGCATCCGTGATGCTCAAGATGAGTGCATTGCGAACAAATATGATTCGACGGGTTTCTTGGCGTTTATTTCGTGGCCTTTCCAGCCAGACAATACAAACCTGAAGCTTGAGAAAGCAAAGCCAGAGGAATATTTGCGTATTGTTGCAGCTAGCCGAATCATGCTTGATAATATTCCGAATTTCCAATCCTCTTGGGTAACGATGGGGCCAGAAATGGGCAAGTTATCACTGTCTTATGGCTGCAATGACTTCGGAAGCACCATGATTGAGGAAAATGTCGTTTCAGCAGCTGGAACAACACATAAAGTGAACATTGAACTTATTCTTCAGCTTATTCGCGAGTGCGGCAAAATTCCGGCTCAACGGGATACGAAATATAATATTTTGAAGGTTTACAATGAATCCGACAAAGCAGATCTCGATTTTGTTATGCAAAATTAATGCTTTTTAGACCGATATAAGCAGTATCAATACGTTTGTTGAACTTCTCGCTGCATAGTGGGAGGTTCGGCAAACGTTTTTTTGTATGCTTGCTTCCCTTACATTCCAATGTCTTCATCGTATATACCCGAACGCATCACCATATACTGATAAGGAAAGAAAGGGGTGAGCTGATGGAGCTATTCACGGTATCGTTACCTGCAAGTCTCCAAAAGTCGGTTAATAAACTAACTCAATTGTTGAAGGAACAAGCGCTCGTCGATTTACATATTGGCTCAAAAACGGAGCAAACAGCCGTCATCGAGTTTCAGCAGGTATCGGATCAAAATATAAGCTGTCTAGCGCTGTTGCCACATTTTCAGTTAAAAACGCATGGTCACATCGTATATAAAGCGGCGTCACTAGCCATAGCTGAATTTGTGGTAAGTGAGATGGAGCCGGGGATGCTTGCTGCTATTATTCGCAGAAAGTATCGTCATAACAGTTCAGCCGATACAGCTGCTATTGAGCGGTATTGTCATGATTTGCTGCATGGGAAAGAATGGGATAGCCTCGGAACGAGATTTTTGGATGCGGATCGCCTAAGAAGGAAAAGCAAAGTGGCTGCTGAGGTCGAGCTTTTTTTGCATGATAATACGGAGCTTAATGTAAAGGGGTTTACAACCTTCAGGCTTGAGCCCTATCGTAAGGAACTAGCCGAAGTCGTGGAATATGCATTAGATGAGTATGTGCTCGATAAACAATATCAGGAGTTTATTTCCCTGTTAAAATATTTTGTGTTTCTTCAAGATACAAAGCTGCCTATGGTGCATTTGCTGCATAAGGGCGGTCATGAATTCATGCTCTATGACGAAAAGTTTCAACCGCTTGATCCGAACCCTCCAACCGATCGTATCGTAGCCGAAATGCTTGAAACGGAAATGAACATTGAAGACATGGTAATCAGCTCGCTGATTGCTGTATCTCCCAAGCATATTACGATTCATACGAGGCAGCAGGATATGCAAGTGATTCGAACGATTCAAACGATTTTTGACCAGCGGGTCACGCTTTGCACGCAATGCGCATCCTGCAGCAGCAGCCTTGATGAACTCGTTCAGCCATAGGCGAATTAACGAAATTAATGTCTATTTGAAGCTTATAGCCTTGACCAAACGCGTAAGTCGAGCTATAATGACACACATATACGATGTAATCGGCAATGAAAAAGACATGTGTCTGTTTATGATATTTGGTCCAGAGAGAGGAAACTTGGCTGTAATTTCCTTCCACAATGTCCACAGGCGTACCCCTTTGAAGCTGTATGGCCCAACCTATAGCAGGTTTTTTATGAAGCTGAGCGCTATAGCAGTATGCTGTACCGGAAATCTCCGTTACCAGATAATACGAGGACTGCTGCGTTAGGAATAAAGAGCAGTCGAAGTAGGGTGGAACCACGAGCACACAAGCACTCGTCCCTTTTTTAGGGATGCGTGCTTTTTTTGTGCTCTTTTTTGCTTGAAATGATGAATGGAAGCGTAATTCGCTTACGGACAAAATGGAGGATGAACCAAAATGACAATTCAAATCACTTTGCCAGATGGCGCGGTAAGAGAATATGCGGCTGGCACAACAATTGAAGAAGTAGCAGGCTCGATCAGCTCGGGTTTGCGTAAAAATGCAATTGCCGGAAAAATCGATGGCAAAGTAGTCGATGTATACACACCTATCGACAACAATGCTGCAATTGAAATCGTTACTGTAGATTCGGCAGACGGCCTTGAGGTATACCGTCATAGTACAGCTCACTTGCTGGCACAAGCGATCAAACGCATATACGGCAATGCTAATGTTAAGCTTGGTATTGGTCCGGTTATCGAAGATGGCTTCTACTATGATATTGATATGGAGCAATCGTTGACGCCAGAGGATCTTGTGAAGATCGAGAAGGAAATGGAAAAAATCGTTCAGCAAAACATCGACATTCGTCGTCGTGTAGTTAGCAGAGACGAGGCTCTTGCGATTTTCACTGAGCTTGATGATAACTTGAAGCTGGAGCTTATTCGTGACCTTCCTGCTGATTCGGTTATTACGATGTATGACCAAGGGGAGTTCTTCGATCTATGCCGTGGACCGCATTTACCATCTACCGGCCGTATTAAAGCATTTAAACTGCTTAGCGTAGCTGGTGCCTACTGGCGCGGAGATTCCAAAAACAAAATGCTGCAGCGTATTTACGGAACAGCTTTCCCTAAGAAAGCACAATTGGATGAGCATCTTCACTTCCTCGAGGAAGCTAAAAAACGCGATCACCGTAAACTAGGCCGTGAGCTAAAAATGTTTACATTCTCACGTGAGGTTGGCCAAGGCTTGCCGCTATGGCTGCCGAATGGCGCGAAGCTTCGCAGAACAATGGAGCGTTATATCGTGGATCTAGAGGAAAGACTGGGCTATGAGCATGTTTATACGCCAGTGCTTGCAAATGTGGAGCTTTATAAAACCTCCGGTCACTGGGAGCACTACAGCGAGGATATGTTCCCAAAAATGATTATGGACAACGAAGAGCTTGTTCTTCGTCCAATGAACTGTCCACACCATATGATGGTGTTTAAAAGCGACATGCGCAGCTACCGCGACCTGCCTGTTAGGATTGCTGAACTTGGCACAATGCACCGCTATGAAATGTCAGGCGCGCTTACAGGCTTGCACCGCGTACGTGCCATGACGCTAAATGATGCGCATATCTTCTGCCGTCCGGATCAAATCAAAGAAGAATTTGCACGCGTGGTTAACTTGATCCGCAAAGTGTATGAAGATTTCGGAATTAAAGAGTATCGTTTCCGCTTATCTTATCGTGATCCTAAGGATACAGAAAAGTATTTCCAAAATGATGAGATGTGGGAAATGTCACAGCGCATGCTGCGTGAAGTGGTTGAGGAGCTGGAGCTTCCATTCTTCGAGGCTGAAGGCGAAGCTGCATTTTACGGTCCTAAGCTTGACGTTCAAATTAAAACGGCGCTTGGCAAAGAAGAAACGTTGTCGACTGCACAGCTTGATTTCTTGCTTCCTGAGCGTTTCGAGCTTGAATATGTCGGCGATGATGGCAAGAAGCACCGTCCGGTCGTTATCCACCGCGGCATTATAAGCACAATGGAAAGAATGACAGCTTTCTTGCTTGAGAACTTTGCTGGCGCGCTTCCATTGTGGTTGTCGCCAGTACAGGCGAAGGTTATTCCAGTATCGACTGCTTATGAGGAATATGCCCGTAAAGTTGCCGAGCAGCTGCAAGAAAACGGCATTCGTGTAGAAAGTGATTTGCGCAATGAGAAGCTAGGCTACAAAATTCGTGAGGCTCAGCTGGAGAAAGCGCCTTATATGCTCGTAGTGGGCGAGAATGAAATGCAAGCTGAAGCCGTCTCCGTAAGGAAACGCGGTGAAGGCGATCTTGGCGCTATTCCAGTTGCAGAGCTGATTTCGCAGCTGCAAAAGCAGATCGCAAACAAAGAACAATAATAAGTAACGCATAAAGCTTGAGCCATCGGGGCATTATTCTTCTGAGGAGGAAGTACCCAGATGGCTACAAGCTTTTTTTATATTCAAAAAGGATTAACGGCATTGCTGCTCCTAACTGTTATCGTAATTGGTTTAGATACAAAGGGCGGCAATACGGTTCATGCTGAAGCATCAGCACCTGAGCAAAGCCCTGTTGCAAGCAAAAGCGACAACCTGGGCAAGTCGGAGGCAGCTGCGCGCACGAAGCCGAAAAAGGTTGAAGTTGTTGCTACAGGCTACACAGCTGGCGTAGAATCGACCGGTAAACGGCCAGGGCATCCACAATACGGAATCACCTATTCGGGCGTAAAGGTACGCAGGGATCAAGTCTCAACGATTGCGGCGGATACGAGGCTGTTTCCCATTGGGACGCTGCTCTATATACCTGGCTATGGCTATGGCGTGGTGGCTGATACGGGTTCAGCGATTAAGGGAAAACGCATCGACTTGTATTTTGAAACGATCAAGCAGGTGTACGAGCAGTGGGGCAAGCGTACCGTTCATGTAGAGGTGCTGCGTATGGGAACGGGCAAGCTTTCGCAGGCATGGCTGAACAAAATCAACTTGGCTATAGAGGCTGGAAAGCCTATTCCGCAGACGTATTTAGAATCGTAAATGAGTCGTATAATAAGCGGCAAGAATGCCATACTATCAATGAAACGGGGAGGTGAATACAATGGCTAAAAACAAAAACAACAAAGCCCAAAACAATCAATACAATGCAGAATTCGCAGAAGAGTTTAACCAAAATAACACTGCTAACAAACAAGCGGCAAACAATGCTCAGCAAAAAGCTGAGAAGTAATATTTTTTTGCTATGCCATGAGAAGGAAACAAAGGGGAACCGTTATCGGTTCCTCTTTTTATTTGTCCTCTGCTCATCGCACCGTCTAATAAAAAACAGTTTTCAAATGGCCTCGGTTTGTTGTATGATTACATATGTAAGAAATAATAACATGACAAGATAGGTGAATACTCATGACAGATCCGATCATTCATTCAGGCTTTGTAATTGCTGCCCATCATCGTAAAGCGGGCGAGGTTTTACCTTTTATTGATGCTTACGTTGCTAAGAAAGAGCAGGAAATAGCTGAAATTGAACAGATGGTTGAGCGTTATGAGAAAAGAAGGCTGATGGAAGACCGCGCGTATCAATCGATGTCTACACTTCGAAGAATGCTGACTGGCAGGAAGCCTGATCATCATCTGGCTGTTGAATATATTCATTTTGTAAGAAAGCCGATGGAGAAGGTTCGTGCGCTCCGCCTGGAAATCGAAAGTGCTCGCTCCATCAAAAACGTATCGGCTCCAAGCGATATTGTAACGGTATCCTATGAGCTGGCCAACGAGATGAACGATTAATGGAATGATCATTCTAAATAATAGCAAAGAACCGTCCAGGCCATTCCGGCTCGGGCGGTTCTTTATGTTTATTTGCTGTTTTTTAAGCGATCATAATCGAGGAAATCATGCTCTTGGCTGTATGCGGGAACACCGTGAATGCCAACATCGAGGCCGATGAGCTCCTCATCCTTGGAGACACGGACGGGCATAATTTTGCGGATCAGCCATAGTGCGCCCCAAGTTAAAGCGAAGCCCCATAAGGAAACTATTACGAGCCCTAATGCTTGAACACCGAGCAAGTTGAAGCCTCCGCCATAAAATAAACCGTAGTAGCCCTTGCCTACGCCCTCGGTTAGCTCGGGAAGTGCGAATAAGCCGACTGCAATTGTTCCGATGCTGCCGCTGACGCCATGTACGGCAAAGGCGCCGACTGGATCGTCGATCTGCCTGCGTTCCAGCCATTCAGTGACCAGCACCATCGCGATGCCGGATACTGCACCGATCCCAATTGCAGCGATGTCAGATACGAACGCGCAGCCAGCAGTAATACCTACGAGGCCGGCGAGCGAACCATTGATGACCATTGGCGGATCTGCTTTCTTGTAGCGGAACATCGTAAACAGAATACATGTTGCGCCGCCTGCAGCTGCCGAGAGCATCGTTGTAATCGCAATATGTCCGATTGAGCCGTTTGTAGCGCTAAGTGTGCTGCCTGCATTAAACCCGAACCAGCCAAACCATAGAATGAATGCACCTACAGAAGCAAGCGGCAAGTTGGATGGCGGAACGATATTGGCTTTGCCGTCTGGACTGAACTTACCGATTCTCGGACCAATGAAAATAGCTGCGGCAAGAGCGGAGAAACCACCTAAAGCATGAATGACAGCGGAGCCTGCAAAATCGATCATGCCAAGCTTGCCAAGAAAGCCGCTGCTTGACCATACCCAGTGTCCGGCTAACGGATAAATGAAGCCGGTCATTGCAATAGTGAGTAAAATATAAGCTCTAAAATTTATTCTTTCCGCTACTGCGCCCGACACGATTGAAATGACGGCTATAACGAATGCGCATTGGAATAACCAAAAGGTTTCGTGCGTAATATTTAGTTTTATGTGAGACAGGTCTCCGTTGATGAGAAAGCCGGTCGTTCCGATTATTCCGCCTGCGTCCTGCCCATACATGAGTGCGAAGCCAAAAAAGTAAAAAACGAGTGCGCCGAAAGCGATGTCGACAAAAACCTTCATGATGATGCTGACGGCATTCTTCTGCCTGACAAATCCTGCTTCAAGCAATGCGAAACCACCCTCCATGAGCAAGATCATGGCTGCTGTCAAAACGACCCAGATGGTATCTAGTCCTTTTGACAGTTCGATAACGTCCATTTCTTCATCTCCTAATCCTAATATTCATGTATAGCGGTCTCTATTATCTTAATCCGTTCATCATTATAAATAGAAGACGTTAACAATGTCAACGCTCTGCGTTATGTTTCATGACGCATGTTATGTTTAAAATGGATAGAATCAACAAAAGCTCAGTCTAGAGACTGACTAACAATTCAATCGGTCGTCCCTTTTTCTATTGCATGTTGTCCGTTATACTAAGAATATCAAACGACGATGGAATCGTAAGGAGCTGGTGCCGCATGAACGGAAACTTCGCAAACCGGTTATTCACCGGGTTAATCATCATTGCAGTTGGCGTCTTGTTTTTACTGAATCAAACGGGTCATGTGACCTTCGATATTGGAGATTTATTTTCTACCTATTGGCCTGTAATCATTATGATTGTAGGTATTCGCGGATTGTTGTCCAGCAGAACGTACGGCTCGGGTTCGAGCTGGTGGGGCGCGATTGTCCTATTAATCGGATGTGTATTTTTGGGACGCAATTTAAACTTGTTCTCATGGTCTATTGGCGACATCATTCCTTACATTTGGCCAATCGTTGTTATTTTAGTCGGGATCAATATTATTTGGAGACCAAGATCAAAACGCCAAACTCCGCCAACAGATGATTGGAAATCATACCGCCCTTACACAGATGAAGCATCTGTTCCGCCAGCGCCGCCTCTTCACCCTGATCCAACGAAGCAGCCTGTGGATACGCACACTAAGGAAGAGAAGCAGGAAAGCGATTCAAAAAAACCATATGATGATTTTTCTGCCACCAAGAAAGAGTATAAGGAATGGAAACATCACCATAAATCAGAATACAAAAAAAATGAAAAAGAATGGAAACGAAATCATAAGGAGCATGTGGAATGGTGGAACCATAATGATTCCAATGTGCAGAATCGCTCCGGGTTTATTGGGGATATTCATATCGGTCATGATTATTGGGATTTAAAGCCGCTTAATATTTCCCATTTCATCGGCGATACCGTGCTTGATTTAACAAAAGCGCAAGTATCCATGGGTGAAACCAAAATTCATGTATCTTCATTTATTGGCGATGTAAAGGTATACGTTCCGAATGATTATGAAGTAGGCGTACAGGTTGTATCAAGCGCCTTTATTGGCGATGTGAAGGTGCTTGGCCAGAAAGAAGGAGGATTGTTTACGAATATCAATATTCAATCGCCAACTTATCAGGAAGCTAACAAAAAAATTAAGCTGGTCGTCAGCACGTTTATCGGAGATGTTCGTGTTACAAAGGTAGGGTGATTCGAGTATGATGGTTCGGTTTTTGAGGAGCGGAAAGTGGGAGCTCATCGGAATGTTTGTCATTGCATCAACTGTGTCTCTAATACTTGGAGCGGTGGTGTGGAATGGACTCTTAGATGAAGTCAATAAGACGGAAGTGCGCCTAGGGGCTGCCTCCGTCTTCCTCCTTGTCAGCGTGGCGTTCGGTTACTGGGCGGCGCAGCGCATTGGACGCCGAATTGATACGCTTCATTTATCGCTAAAGCAAGCATCAAACGGCAACTATGGCGTTCGGATTACTGAGGGCGGTCATAATTCATTTAATGAGGTTTATCGTGAGTTTAATGAGCTCGCTCAGCAGATGGAAGAAAAGATGAAATGGCTGCAAGTACGCGGCGAAGAGTATGTGATGACGGAGTCTGCTTCTAATGAAGCGGCAGTGCTCGAGGAGCGCAAGCGTTTGGCGAGGGATTTGCATGATACGGTAAGCCAGCAGTTATTCGCTATCCATATGTGCGCTTCATCGCTTCCAAAGCTGCAGCAGGTTGATCGCGAACGTGCGGATTCTGTGCTCGAGCAGCTCGTCAATATGTCTAATTTGGCTCAGAAACAAATGAGGAATTTCATCGCTCAGTTGCGGCCTATGGAGCTTGAAGGTCGAACTTTATATGAAGCGCTTGATAAGTGGTTCCCTGATTATTGCCGCCAAAACAATTTGCAAGGTGAGCTGGAATGGCGCTTGAAGGAGCGTTTATCCGAAGCGAAGGAGCATCAGCTTTTTCTTATCGTCCAAGAAGCGATGGCGAATATCGTAAAGCATGCAAGCGCAAAGGGCTGCACGCTGACAATGGCAGATACGGAACGGCAGGTTAGCATGATTTTGCAGGATGATGGAGTTGGCTTCAAGGTAGATGAGGTAAGACGCGGCTCATATGGACTGTCTACGATGCAGGAGAGAGCACAGAAGCTTGGCGGTGCAGCCGAAATTTGGAGCAAGTCTGGGAGCGGGACGAGGGTAAAGGTTACGATACCAAAAATGTAGCGGGGAGAGCATGAATAATGAATGCATCTGAACTAATAAAAGTAATGATCGTGGATGATCATGATATGGTAAGGACGGGCCTTCGTACTTATCTAATGCTGGAGCCAAAGCTTCATGTCATTGCAGAGGCGAGCAATGGACAATCCGCAATTGACTTGCTGAAGGCTAGCTCGGATGAAAATAGACCTCATATTATTTTGATGGATTTGATGATGCCAGGCATGGATGGCATTGAAGCGACAAGGGCGATTATCTCGCATTTTCCTGATATGAAAATCGTAATGCTGACCAGCTTCCTCGAAGATGACAAGGTTTATGGCGCGATAGAGGCTGGCGCTGTCAGCTACGTGCTCAAAACCGTTTCTGCAGAAGAGCTTATTTATGCGATCAGCGGCGCATTCAAAGGAATGCCGGTCATGACTGCTGACGTATCGCAGGCGTTAACGAGAGGCTTAAGACAGAAGACCGCTCAGTCTGGTGATGAGGGGTTAACGGAACGTGAGAAGGAAGTTCTGCTGCTTATCGCAGATGGACAATCGAACAAAGAAATTGCAGAAGAGCTGCATATAAGTGTAAAGACAGTGAAAACACATGTCAGCAATTTATTGATGAAGTGTGAGCTTGACGACCGGACACAGCTTGCAGTGCTGGCCCATCGCAAGGGCTGGGCTAATCGCACATAAAGGTGGAAATGGAAGGGTATACTACCTACTAGCAAAAAGAGATTAGAAATATGCTAGTGCAAAGGAGATGCCTTCATGATACCCATTTCGTCCGTGCTGGAATCACGGGAGCAACATTTCTTAGAAACGAAAGAGCTGCTGGAGTCGCAGCAATTCACGCTTGGCGGCAACTGGGAGTATGCTGCTGGTTCCTTTGACCGCGCGCTTGATGATGCGAATAAGATTTGGCTTCGCATTCCTTTTGAAGTCATTGCTGGTCAAATTGATGTTGGGGAAAAAGATAATGAAGCGAGGATTATACTCGGTACACCTTACGTACTTAAGCATGAGTACAGAGAAGGAAATGATCCGGAAGCATCGGTACGAGTAGTCGGAGCGCTGTTTGATCAATTCCAATCACCGTCGAATCCGGATGCTGAGGTAGAGCCGCAGTGGATTGATCGCGCAAAGGATGCATTAAATGAAGTAGAGCAGCTTTTTCCGCATTGATTCACATCGTAGAAGCACTCAAAAAAAACGCTGCCAAAATCATTTGGGAGCGTTTTTTTTATTTCTGTTTAAATTCCTTTTAAGTTTGTTTTAAGGTAGAATGTGCATGATAGAACTATATCAAATAACATGTTTCCGGATAGAATGCCAATTGGACGCATGATGCAATAAGATTCAAGGAGGAGAACGTACATGGACGATCAAAACAACAAAAAGGGATTTGACGACTTTTTCCGCAAAAATGAAGAGGGACATGGCTCAGCTGATAACAGCGAAAGCGTAAATGACTCCGTGCAGCCTATTTCAAATGAGTCATCGGAGCAGCCGGCAAAGCCATCTTATTATTATTCGTATGGACCGTATAAGGCGAATTCTCAAGAAGGCGGGAATCCTTCAGCTTCTGGCTACGGATCGGAAAAGCCTAAGCTGATTCAAGATCAGCCGTACGGCAATACACATACACACGATACGCAAGCACAGGCATCCAGTGTAGAAGAAGTGAATGTACAATCGGATTCAACGATGGAATCTGAACGGGCAAGATCACAATCGCCTATGCAATCCCAAATTCGAACGTTCACGCCATCGCCGCAGTCCTCCAAAGGGCCATGGCAAGTAAGGGAACCGCGCCGGACTTCCTTTAAGGCCATTTTTTCATCGTTTCTAGCAGGTGTTCTCGTAGTAGGCAGCTTGATGTATACAGCGGACTTAAACAACTGGTTCACGAAAGAAGCCGCATTAACATCAAATACACAATCTAGCGGAATGGGTTCCACTGCTTCTGCGGGTACGACCAGCAACGGCGGTGCGGCTACAGTCGCGGATAGACCAGACAACATTGCTAAATTGTTCGAGACAGCAAGTCCAGCAGTAGTGAAAATCGAAACCTTCGTTAATACGGCAAAACGCAACAATAGCAACAACATGCTCGATGATTCATTTTTCCGCCAATTTTTTGGTGATGATTACCCTGGAACGACACAGCCGGATGAAGGACAAAAGAATGAAGAAGGCAACATGCAGCAATCAGGCATCGGAACTGGGTTTTTCTTCGATTCAACAGGCTATATTTTAACGAATCAGCACGTAATCGGAGAATCTGACCAAATCAAAGTTATTGTTCAAGGCTATGATAAGCCATTCACGGCTGAATTGCTGGGTTCTAGCTATGACTTAGACTTAGCGGTACTTAAAGTAACTGGCGACAAAGCGTTCCCAACGCTTCCGCTTGGCAACTCGGATACGATTAATATCGGCGACTGGGTTGTAGCAATCGGTAACCCATACGGCTTCGATCATACGGTTACTGTTGGCGTATTAAGTGCCAAAGAACGTCCGATCGATATCCCTGATACACAGGGAGCGCGTAAATACGAGCATTTGCTGCAAACGGATGCTTCGATTAACCCAGGCAACTCTGGCGGTCCGCTTTTGAATGTGAACGGCGAGGTCGTTGGCATTAATACGGCAGTAAGCTCGCAAGCACAAGGCATCGGTTTCGCGATTCCGACGAGCACGATTCAAGATGTGCTGGAAAATCTTAAAAACAACAAGACGATTCCTAAGCCAGCCGCTCCATACATTGGTGCAGAGCTGCAGGATGTAACAGCGGATATTGCGAAGCAATTAGGCATGGATAAAGTAGAAGGCTCCATTGTACGTAATGTATACTATAATTCACCAGCATACTTGGCTGAATTGCAGCAGTTCGACGTCATCGTCGGCATTGACGGCAAGAAATACGCAAACACGCAAGCTCTTATTGATCAAATTAAAACCAAAAAAGTTGGCGATAAGATCGAGCTGAACATTTTGCGCAAAGGCAGTGCGATGAACTTGAAGGTTGAGATTGGTGATAAAAATACGTCAGGCGCTCAATAAAGCCTTACATGATGGATAGAAACAAAAAGCGCAGAGAGACAGCAGGCTCTGTGCTTTTTGCTGCAAATAGAGGGGGACATGCCGTTGAGACAGCATATTGTAGTTGTAGATGATGATGATAAAATTATTTCTTTGCTTCGCAGAAGTCTAGCGTTTGAAGGTTATGAGGTAACTACCGCTTCGAATGGGATGGAAGGACTGAAGGTGCTGCTTAAGACGGAGCCGGATCTGCTTATTCTTGATGTGATGATGCCTCAAGTGGATGGCTGGGAAGTTTGCCGCCGTGTGCGCGAGGGAGGCAGTACGGTACCGATTATGATGCTGACAGCAAAGGATGACATCAATGACCGGGTCAAAGGGCTTGATCTTGGGGCTGACGATTATTTGGTCAAGCCGTTTGCGTTGGAGGAGTTGCTTGCGCGGACACGCGCCTTGCTGCGCCGCAAAGCAGATAAAATCGAGCAGTCAAGCAATCAACTGCTTTATGAGGATTTGATTTTGGATATGGATGCCAGAGAAGCGATTCGCTCGGGACGCCGTATTGAGTTGACGTCCAAGGAATATGATTTGCTGCTGCTATTCATGGAGAATCCTCGGCGTGTACTTACGCGAGATGCAATTATGGAAAAGATTTGGGGTTATGACTTCAGCGGGGAGTCGAATGTGCTGGAGGTGTATATCGCGATGCTGCGCCAAAAGGTAGAGGACGGAGGCAAAAACCGACTCATTCAGACGGTTCGCGGCACCGGTTATGTGCTTCGCGGAGAGGCGGGTTAAGCATATGTCCATTAGGCTCAGGCTTACGCTTTGGTATTCGGGTTTGCTTGCGGTAACACTGATCGTTTTCGGGATATTTATATATATTTTTGTTAATTGGAATACGTATGCTGAGATTAAAGAACAAATGTTGGTTCAAAATAGTAAAATCAATGTTATCGGTGCAACTAATTTTCTAGATGAAACTTTGGATTTAATAGTAGGTCCTCAGTTTCGAATTGACAAAAAAGACATGTATATTCAATTGGTGAATTATAAGGAAGGTGCTATTAAGCAATCAAACAACTTCCCTTATGAATTCGTTATACCGTATCCTGAGGTCAATACTAAGCCTAAAAAGGGTTTTGTTAAAATCCACGTCGAAATTAACAAAAACAAATATGCTATGCTCACCTATCAGCGACCTGTTTATTTAGAGAGTGATAACAGCTTAGTGGGTTTAGTCCAAGTTGGTGTATTCTCATATAATGAGGAACGATTTTTGAATGGATTACGTACTATTCTCATTTTTTCATCATTAATCGTTGTTTTTATTGCCTTTACAGTAGGGCTATTGATTGCACGTCAGGCACTTCGTCCAATTGAACGAGTCATTCGTGCTACAGAGCAAATTGAAAATGGTGCTGATCTCAGTGTGCGCATACCTGTCATGGGGCCGAAGGACGAGATAGGAAGGCTTGTAAGTACGTTAAACGTGATGCTTGCGCGTTTGGAGATGGCATACAATGAGCTTGATGAAGCTTACAAAGCACAGCGCAGGTTCGTATCTGATGCGTCTCATGAGCTTAGGACGCCTTTGACAACGATTCGGGGCAATATTGAGCTGCTCGAGCGGATGTGGACGCGAGTTCGAGAGACCAATAGAGATATCGATACGGGCGAGTGGCTGCCACTGGATTCGGATCGATGGGATATGTCCAAAGAAGCGATGAGCGATATATCTGCTGAGGCGATTCGTATGAGTACGCTCGTTAATGATCTGCTTGCGCTTGCGAGAGCAGATGCGGGTTATACGATGGAGAAGACGCCGCTTGATCTGCTGCCGCTTACAGAGGAGGTTGTGCGCAGAGCACAGCTGCTCCCGCGTACAGCTGAATGGAAGCTGGGCGATCTATCGGCACTGGATGGGGTACGCGTCAATGCCAATCACAATTATTTGCAGCAGCTGTTATTTATTTTTATTGAGAATGCATTCAAATATACGTCGGAGGGTACGGTTGAGCTGAGTGCGGTCAGAACGGATTTGCAAATCGGCTTCGTTATCCAAGATACAGGGATTGGGATGAATCCAGATGAAATCCCGCATATTTTCGATCGCTTCTATCGAGCGGACGAATCACGGGGAGTTACCGTCGGTACAGGTCTTGGATTATCCATTGCAAAATGGATTATTGATGAGCATAAAGGCTCTGTAGAAGTGCTCACTAGCGAAGGAAATGGAACGAAGTTTACGATTTGGCTTCCAATTAGCTTTTCTGACACGTCTCATTCGTCTATAATAGTAGCAACGGATGAAATGAAGGATTCATAGCTGTTACGCATATCCGGTCAGAAAGCAGGTGCAATAAATGGAAATCGTTAGAATATCACCGCGTGGTTATTGCTATGGCGTCGTCGACGCGATGGTACTGGCTTTGCAAACGGTCAAAAACTTGGAGCTGCCGCGACCTATTTATATATTAGGTATGATTGTCCATAATGCCCATGTTACAGAAGCATTCGAGCAGGAAGGTGTCATTACGCTTGATGGTGCCAACCGACTCGACATTTTGGATCAAATCGAACAAGGCACCGTTATATTTACAGCGCATGGCGTCTCGCCAGAAGTACGTCAGCGTGCTCGTGACAAGGGGCTTTCCGTTGTGGATGCGACATGCCCTGACGTTACGAGAACTCATGATCTCATTCGCGATAAATCGGCGGAAGGCTATCATATTATTTATATTGGCAAGAAGGGCCATCCTGAGCCCGAAGGAGCGATCGGCGTTGCGCCGGAGCAGGTTCACCTCATCGAAAAGGAAGAGGAAATTGCTGCGCTTAATGTGCCGGAAGGGCGCATTCTTATAACGAACCAAACGACGATGTCGCAATGGGATATTCGTCATGTGATTAGCAAGCTCCTTGAGCGTTATCCTACTGCAGAGGTTCATAATGAAATCTGCATGGCAACTCAGGTTCGTCAAGAGGCGGTAGCAGAGCAAGCAGGCGAAGCGCAGCTTACGATCGTAGTTGGCGATCCGCGAAGCAACAACTCGAACCGTCTAGCACAAGTATCCGAGGAGATCGCAGGAGTGAAAGCTTACCGCGTTTCCGATGTGTCAGAGATTGAACAGGAGTGGCTGAAAGGCATCGATCGTGTCGCAGTTACGTCTGGTGCGTCTACGCCGACGCCGCTTACGAAAGAGGTTATTACTTATTTAGAGCAGTACGATCATAATAATCCGGAGACATGGGAAATCCGTCGTACGGTCAATATGAATAAGCTGCTGCCTAATGTTCGAGTGAAGTCGACGCCAGCGGCAACGGCAACCGCAGAGAAACCTGAATAAATAGCTAACATGAAGAGAGAGATGAGACGAGTGATTGATGCAGAAGAAGCATCATGAATGAGTTTCATCTCCTTTTTTATTATGACGGGGTTGACGAAAATGAGTTTCTCTTGTATATTTACTTTAGTGGTTAAAAGCGTAGAAGCTTAAAAGCTACGAAGCATAAAAGCTGTAAAGTGAATATCCAATGAATGATGAGAAAATGAGGCGCACTTCGTGCAATGCCATGCATTTATTAAGCAAAAGTTTGTACATTTTTTTTGCCCAAATCCCACAATAAATTTAGGAGTGATCCCTATGATCGTTATCACGAATTCAAATATTGCAGAAGAACGCATTACAGAAATTGTTGCTCATATTGAAAGAGCAGGAGTTCAAGCACATGTATCAAGAGGTACGGATCGCACGGTAATTGGAATTATTGGCAAAGCAGAACCTACGCTTGCTGAGCATTTGCGTCAAATGAAAGGTGTGGAAAACGTTATTAAAATTTCGAAATCATACAAGCTAGCAAGCCGTGACTTCCATCCAGATGATACAGTTATTGACATAAAAGGCGTGAAAATCGGCGGAAGCAATCTTGTTATAATGGGCGGACCTTGTGCTGTTGAAACACCGGAGCAAATCGACGAGATTGCTCGTTTAGTAAAAGCGGCTGGCGGACAGGTGCTGCGCGGAGGCGCCTTCAAGCCGCGCACAGGGCCTTACAGCTTCCAAGGTGTAGGCGTGGAAGGGCTTGTTATGATGGCGGAAGCGGGCAAGAAGCACGGCCTTCTGACGATTACAGAGGTCATGACGCCAGAATATGTGGATGTATGTGCAGAATACGCGGACATTCTTCAAGTAGGTACACGCAATATGCAAAACTTCGATTTGCTGCGCAAGCTTGGAACGATTCAAACGCCTGTACTGCTTAAACGTGGATTCAGCTCAACCTATGACGAGTTTTTGAATGCGGCGGAGTACATTTTGGCAGGCGGCAATCCAAATGTCATGTTGTGTGAACGCGGAATCCGAACATTCGAAACCTACACGCGCAATACGCTTGATTTATCTGCAATTCCAGTGCTTCAATCGCTCAGCCATCTGCCAGTAATTTCTGACCCGAGCCATGGAACAGGCCGTCGTGAGCTGGTTGAGCCTATGTCTAAAGCTTCAGTAGCGGCTGGCGCGAACGGATTGATTGTTGAAATGCATACCGATCCAGATAACTCGATGACTGGCGATGGGGTACAATCCTTATTCCCGGACCAATTCGCTAACTTATTGAAGGACCTAGAGAAGTTGGCACCGATCGTAGGCAAACAGTTTGATACGCCAAAAGCACCAGCAGAAGCCTTTGTAGAGTGGAAAATCTAACATAACATCAAACCAAACTTTGTCATCTTAGGATGGCAAAGTTTTTTTGTTTTTTGTGTAACCGTTCTCAAAAAGCCTTATAAATAAAAGGATCTCAGCTTTTTTTATTGAGGATTTGTGAACAAACGTACAAACTTGTAAGTATACCTAACATGAGTTCAAAAAATACCTTACATAGCTATTGACGGAGATTGAGGGCTAGTTTTATAATAACGACATGGATTTGGAGCAATAATTGAACAATACTTGTTCAACACTACGCTAATGTTCGGAAATGGAGGAAATTATAATGTCAGTTCAAAATGTTTTGGACAATATTAAAGAAAACAGCATTATGTTTGTAGATTTCCGCTTCGTGGATCTTCTAGGTAAGGCTCACCACATCACGCTTCCTGCTGCTGAGGTTGATGCTGATACTTTTGTAAACGGAGTAGCTTTTGATGGATCATCAATCCACGGTTTCCGCGGTATCGAAAATTCCGATATGGTTATGATGCCGGATACAGAATCCGTATTTATTGATCCTTTCACTGATCATCCTACACTGAACGTTATGTGTAATATTCATACACCTGAAGGCGATCGTTATGACCGTGACCCACGCAGCATCGCTCAAAAGGCTGAAGAGTATCTTCAAACTACGGGTATTGGTACGACAGCATTTTTTGCACCAGAACCTGAATTCTTTATTTTCGACGAAGTTCGCTATGAAAGCACAATGAACGCATCCTCTTATGTTGTTGAATCCGAGGAAGCTGGCTGGAACACGAACCGTAAAGAAGAGGGCGGAAACCTTGGTTCGAAAATTCCAGTTAAAGGCGGCTATGTTCCTGTAGCTCCTATCGACTCCCAACAAGACATCCGCAGCGAAATGGTTCGCCTATTGCAGGAATCGGGCCTTCGCGTAGAACGTCATCACCATGAAGTTGCAACTGCTGGTCAAGCAGAAATCAACTTCCGTTTTGACACATTGACAAAAACAGCCGACAATCTTATGAAGTTCAAATATATTATTCACAACACAGCTCGCCAATATGGCAAAACGGCTACTTTCATGCCGAAGCCACTATTCGGTGACAACGGTAGCGGTATGCACGTTCATGCTTCTATCTTCAACGGCGATACTCCTTTGTTCTATGACAAAGGCGCTTACGCTAACCTAAGCGAAATGGCTATGCACTACATCGGCGGCGTGCTTTACCACGCTCCAGCTTTGATCGCAATCACTAACCCAAGCACGAACTCATTCAAACGTCTTGTGCCTGGTTACGAAGCGCCGGTTAACCTTGTATTCTCAAAAGGTAACCGTTCTGCAGCCGTTCGTATTCCGATTGCAGCTGTAACACCTAAAGGCTGTCGTATTGAATTCCGTA
Organism: Paenibacillus sp. NRS-1760; assembly: GCF_050467785.1. Taxonomy (NCBI): domain Bacteria; kingdom Bacillati; phylum Bacillota; class Bacilli; order Caryophanales; family Paenibacillaceae; genus Paenibacillus; species Paenibacillus sp. NRS-1760. The sequence goes on from NZ_JBITPK010000014.1 coordinate 734,307, forward strand.
CACCGGACAACACGGCTAACCCTTACCTTGCATTTGCAGCGATGCTGCTTGCAGGTTTGGACGGCATCAAGCGCAAGCTTGATCCAGTAGCTCTTGGTTACGGTCCTTTCGACAAAAACATCTACGAATTGCCAGAAGAAGAGAAAAAAGAAATCCGCAGCGTTCCTGGAACGCTTGACGAGGCGCTTAATGCCCTTGAAGCAGATTCCGATTTCTTGACTGAAGGCGGCGTATTCTCTAAAGACTTCATTGACAACTACGTTGCAGTAAAACGTCAAGAAGCTAAAGCTGTTGCAATCCGTATTCATCCGCATGAGTTCAGCCTTTACTACGATTGCTAATCAATCGTTCAAGAAATATAAGAAACGGGTCCCTCTGGGACCCGTTTTTTTATCGTTTGTAAAGATATAATGAACGAAATCCGAATGTTTATTGACAGTATTGCGTCATACGTTCGACTTTTAATTTATTTAATATGCGGAATACACTTGATGCAGCCCTTCAAAATTGCTATCATATCCATATCATAAATAAAGAAACAGAGGTGGGTATCCGAAGATGACACGAGCATTTAATTTTAATGCAGGACCAGCCGCAATACCACTTGAGGTGCTGAAGCAAGCCCAGGAGCAATTTGTTGATTATCAGGGCGCAGGGATGTCCATTATGGAAATGTCTCACCGCAGCAAAATGTATGAAGAAGTGAACAATCAATCGCAAGCCCTGCTTCGTGAATTGTTCGGAATTCCAGAAAACTATGAGGTTCTATTGCTGCAAGGCGGCGCGAGCACACAGTTTGCTATGCTTCCTCTGAATCTTCTGCAGCCTGGCAAGCCAGGCGCTTACGTCATGACAGGAGCTTGGGCTGACAAAGCGCTTAAAGAAGCGAAACTTGTCGGAGAAACGGTTATTGCCGCTTCGACTGAAGCTGACAAATTTATGCGTATGCCGACTATGTCAGAAATTGAAGTTCCGAGCAATGCTTCCTATGTGCATTTAACATCAAATGAAACAATCGGCGGAACGCAGTTCCAAGAATTCCCTGACACTGGTGATGTGCCACTTATTGCGGATATGTCCAGTGATATTTTGAGCAGACCGATTGATGTGAGCAAATTTGGCGTCATTTATGCCGGTGCACAAAAAAACCTAGGTCCATCAGGCGTTACCGTTGTCATCATTCGTAAGGATCTTATCGAGAGCAGCAACAAAACGATTCCAACGATGTTCCGTTACAGCACGCATGCGAAGAGCGGTTCGTTGTACAATACACCGCCGTCTTTCTCGGTATATATGGTGAAGCTGGTTCTGGAGTGGATCAAGGCAAAGGGCGGAGTTTCTCAGCTTGAGCAGTACAACCGCGACAAAACGAAGCTGATCTATGACGCTATCGATCAAAGCAGCGGCTTCTACACGGGCTGTGCTCAGCCGCAAAGCCGTTCGCTTATGAATATTACTTTCCGTATTCAAACGGAGGAGCTTGAGGCTCTGTTCGTTAAGGAGTCGTTGAAAGAAGGTTTTGAAGGCTTGAAGGGTCATCGCGATGTTGGCGGACTAAGAGCTTCAACTTACAATGCGGTTCCGCTTGAGAGCTGCCAGGCGCTTGCACAATTCATGGCTGACTTCCAAAAACGGAACGGTTAATAAGTAGTTTTGATTTCACGCCTATTATTGCTAGAATAGAAACAGCCTGCTTCTAATATAGAAGCAGGCTGTTTTTTTGGTATGGACGTTATAAGTTCATTAAGCTTGGGCAAGACTGCTCTCAGCAATATGAGGACCGTTTAATTTATAACCGACATTGCGGACAGTCATAATATATTCCGGCGTACGTGCGTTTTTCTCGATCTTGTCGCGCAGATGGCTAATATGAACGTCGACGATTCGTGTATCACCGAGGAAATGGTAATCCCAAACGCCGTGAAGCAGCTGCTGGCGACTAAGCACTTTTCCTTTGTGGCGGCATAGGAACAATAGCAGTTCAAATTCCTTTGGCGTAAGCTCAACGGATTTGCCGTCTATGAATACTTCACGCTGTTCAACCTGAACCTTCAAGCGGCCAATGTTGAACGTAGTGTCATCAGCAGTGCCTGGAAGCGATTGAACTCGGCGGAAAATAGCTTGAATACGGGAAACAAGCTCCTGCGGGCTAAAAGGTTTAGTCATATAGTCATCGGCACCATTATCAAGACCAGCTATTTTATCGGTTACGTCTTGAAGTGCAGTCAGCATAACGATGGGTACAGCATTGCTTTGCTTGCGCAGCTCGCGGCAAACTTGGAGTCCATCCATTTTTGGCAGCATGAGATCTAGAACAATTAAGTCGGGACGGAAAGGTTTAAGCATTTCGAATACAGCTTCACCATCACCTACACAACGTACATCATAACCTGCCAGCTTTAAGTTAAATTCAATCAACATTGAAATAGATGGTTCGTCATCCACGATCAAAATTTTTTTTCGCATGATTCAGCTCTCCTCCATGTGTTTCCGCCTATTATGGTTCTATTATGAAGGTTGAAATTATGCTTGAGATTAACGGTACGTAAAGTGGGTGTAAAAATATTCGTCATTTTCGTGTATAATAGGCAAAATGAGAGGTGAGAAACAAAACTATGCCATTTCATATTGTTTTGGTAGAACCAGAAATTCCTGCAAATACAGGTAATATTTCTCGTACATGCGCTGCAACCGGCACTATTTTGCATTTGGTAAGACCACTTGGCTTCGATACGGACGATCGTACTTTGAAGAGGGCAGGACTCGATTATTGGCACTCGGTACATATCGAGTATCATGATTCCTTCGATGAGGTGCTCGCAAGTTATCCGCAAGGCCGATTCTTCTACGCAAGTACGAAAGCGAAGAAGACGTATTCACAGTTCGAGTATCAGGATGGCGATTTCTTTGTATTCGGGAAAGAAACAAAGGGCTTGCCACAGGAGCTTATAGATGCGAATATAGAAACTTGCATTAGATTGCCGATGACGGATAAAGTGCGATCACTTAATCTGTCCAATTCTGCAGCAATTATCGTGTATGAAGCGCTTAGACAAAATCATTTTCCAGGACTCGATTAAAAATGTTAATTTATTTCTCATTTTTTGGAATTTTTTTGCTCTAATAAAAAGAATTATTGCAGGATATTAAGAAATTATTAAATTAGGAAGGAAATACTGAAGTGCCATCGAAAGACTATAACGCAGAGGTTTCTCAAAAATAGCTTGCGAAACCAGACACAGAAGAGGTGAAAGTGATGAAACCAGCAGGTGTAGTAAGAAAAGTGGACCAACTCGGACGTATTGTACTTCCAAAATCATTACGTAAACGTTATTTGATGAACGAGGGCGATCCCGTTGAAATTTTCGTCCAAGGTGACCATATCATTTTGGAGCGTTACCGTCCAAAGTGTGTTTTTTGCGGTTCAATGGTTGAAGTTCGTGATTTCAAGGATCGCTATGTTTGTGGTGTATGTATGGAAGAAATGGCAGTTCTGCAACGCTAATCAGCGTTTTTGCATGCTGTATAACGAAATGAAGCTTCCCGAGAAGAGTATTGTTGCTCTTCGGGAAGCTTCATTTTTTTGTTGCGCTGGCTATAAGCGGATAAAGCAGGCTTATAGTCCTTTTGTTTTGTCATCATTGTAAGAGCTGGTAAGCATCGCCGTAATGAACAATGCAAACACAGTCATAACGATAATAAAGTTCATCTGTGGGACACCTCCAAGTATGCTGTCTTTATTATAACCAACGATGGCAAAAAAGAAAACTTTAAAAGTTGTGAACACATTGTTAACATAGAGAGTATAAGCATAGCAATATAGCTTGCGAGGAGGAGCAATCAATATGAATTATCGTTTTTCATCTAGAGTATCAGAGCTTAAATCTTCAGCGGTTAGGGATATACTTAAGCTGACGCAAGGAAAGGAAATGATCTCATTTGCTGGAGGACTTCCAGCTGAGGAGCTGTTCCCCGTACAAGCCGTGCGCGAAGCAGCAGATCGAGTATTTACTGCAGGAGCAAGCGCATTGCAGTATGGTTTGACAGCTGGGTATTTGCCATTGCGGGAGCAGCTTTGTGAGCGGATGGCCGTTAAGCAAATGCATGTTAATCCAGATCAAATGATTCTGACGACAGGATCGCAGCAGGCGATTGATTTGCTCGTTGGCGTACTTACAGAGCCTGGAGATGTAATCTTGGTAGAGAAGCCTACTTACTTGGCAAGCTTGCAAGTATTTGCTCTTCATGGTTTAAAGGTAGTGGCAGCGGAGAGTGATGAGCATGGAATCATTCCTGAGGATGCAGAGCGTCTTATTCGCGAGTATCGTCCGAAGCTGCTTTATGCTGTACCGACATTCGGCAATCCAACGGGACGTGTATGGAGCGTTGAGCGAAGGAAGAAAATACTTGCTCTCTGCAAGCAAAACGAAATGCCAATTATTGAAGATGATCCTTATGGTGACATAAAATTTGATGAGAGCGAGCAATTCCCTACATTGTTCTCATTAGAAGGACAAGTAGAGGGCGGCGCGGTATTTTATACGAGTACGTTTTCTAAAACGGTAGCACCTGCGCTGCGGTCAGGTTGGGCTATCGGAGACAGTGAAGTCATCAACATGGTAGCCAAAGCTAAGCAAGCTGCCGATCTTCACTCGAGTACGATCGATCAACAAATATTAAGTCAATTGCTTAAAGGGTTTGATCTCGATGGTCATATCCGTCTTATCTCAAAGTCATACGGCGAGCGTATGCTTGAGATGCATGGTCTCCTTGAGCGCCAGGCAATAGAGGGCGTCACTTGGGTAAAACCGAAAGGCGGCATGTTCCTATGGCTGGAGCTGCCTGACGGTTTGGATGCAGAGGCGCTCCTGCGGTGTGCGGTTCAAAAAGGGGTTGCGTTTGTGCCGGGCAGCTCTTTCTATGCCGATCATCCACAGCGCAACACTGCAAGGTTGAATTACACGTATAATACAGGAGCGCGTACAGAACAAGGCGTATTGCGGTTTGTTGAAGCGATCGGCGAATTTACGGGGCGGAGCTAACCGATGCTGACCATTCAGCGATAACATTGCTATATTCAGATAATGCAGCCGCGCCCTCAGGGCGCAGGCTGTATTTGCCGCGTTCAATGCGATCGAACCAGCCGTAATAATTGCTGCGCAGCGTTTCGCCGCTGCGTCTATAGCCAGTAATGGCTGCGACCTCGCGCGGCGCTAGTGGTCCCGAGGTGTGAAGCGCATAAGCACAGCGCAGAGCCTTCTCGCGGTATGCTGTAACAAGCTTGCGACCTGTACTGCCGCCGACGTTATAGTCGCCGCTGCGCTCCTTAAACTCGGTCAGCAGCTGTGCTTGCTTCTTGCGCCTTACTCCGCGCAGCGGTGGATCGCCTGGCTGACATAACCAATCGATGACCGGCGGCTTTGTTTTATAGAAGGTGACGGTCATAAAACCGAGTCCTAGCATTCGGCACAGTTCAGTCAAATCGCCAAAGCGCTGGTTGTGCGCTCCGCTTTTCGTTCGATTGCGTTCAACCGCCAGCACGACATGGCTATTTAATCGAAGACGTTCAACCCCTTGCAAAAGCAAGGCGAGATTGAATGTTTTTTTCATTTCGACAATTATCGTATCGGCTCGCTCAGGATGAATAGCGACCAAATCGCAATGAAGGACCTCGCTTTTTACCGCATACCCAAGCTGCTCATAATACTTTTTTATAGGTTTGTAGAGCTCTTCTTCGCGTGCTACTGCCACGTTTGCTAACTCCTCTCCACGTTCATTTCCATTGATGCTTATGAATCATTATAACAAAGGATTTTGCGCACTTGTCGTTTTTTGATGGATGAAGGACAAAAATAGTGTGCAATTATCTCCTCGAATAAGCATAGGAATGTAATACCTCAATAAAAGTTGGCACCACTCGATAGAGCGTCTAGAGACAAATCCCGGGCGTAGAATGATAAGTGGAATGCGGAAGCGATGGGAGGAGGCACGGTATGGACATTTTCAAGCGAATATCGGAGTATCAGGCTGAGAGCGAGAAACTTGCTTGGACAGGAACATTCAAGGATTACGTTGATTTGTTAAGGAAGGACCCGTCCCCGGCCATGACAGCACATTCTCGCGTTTATGAAATGATTGAATCTCATGGGGTGGAAGATGTTGGCGGCAACAAGCAGTATAAATTTTTTGATCAAGAAATTTTTGGGCTGGATCGTGCGGTGGAGAAGCTGGTTGAAGAATATTTCCATTCATCAGCTCGCAGGCTGGAGGTTCGTAAACGGATTCTATTGTTAATGGGTCCGGTCAGCGGAGGAAAGTCCACGATCGTTACGATGCTCAAAAAAGGTCTTGAGAAATTTTCCAGAACTGAGCGTGGAGCCGTTTATGCGATTAAAGGCTGCCCGATGCATGAGGATCCGCTTCATCTTATTCCCCATGAGCTTCGGCTTGATATTGAAAAAGAGCTCAGTGTTCGAATTGAAGGGAATCTATGCCCTTCATGCCAAATGAGGCTTACGACGGAATACAGCGGCGATATTGAAAACGTACTCGTTGAGCGGGTGTTTATTTCTGAGGATAACCGAGTTGGTATTGGCACATTCAGCCCATCCGATCCGAAGTCACAAGATATCGCCGATCTTACAGGAAGCATCGATTTCTCGACGATAACGGAGTATGGATCTGAATCCGATCCTCGTGCCTATCGTTTTGACGGTGAGCTTAATAAGGCAAATCGCGGATTGATGGAATTTCAAGAAATGCTCAAGTGTGATGAGAAGTTTTTATGGAACTTGCTCTCACTGACGCAGGAAGGCAACTTTAAAGCAGGCCGATTCGCTTTGATCAGCGCGGATGAGCTTATTATTGCTCATACGAATGAATCGGAGTACAAATCGTTCATAAGCAATAAGAAAAATGAGGCCTTGCATTCCAGGATGATCGTTATGCCGGTCCCTTACAATTTGCGAGTGTCCGACGAAGAAAAAATTTATAAGAAGCTAATCGCACAAAGCGATATGCGCCATATCCATATCGCACCGCATGCGCTGCGTGCTGCTGCCATCTTCTCCATCTTAACGAGGCTGAAGGAAACGAAGAAGCAAGGCATGGATCTTGTGAAGAAAATGCGGATGTACGACGGCGAGGAAGTAGAAGGGTTCAAGGAAGCAGATTTGAAGGAAATGCAAAACGAATACTTAGAGGAAGGCATGACAGGTATTGATCCGCGCTACGTCATTAACCGAATTTCCAGCGCGCTTATTAAGCAGGATACACAATGTATTAATGCGCTTGATGTTTTGCGTGCGCTTAAGGAAGGATTGGATCACCATCCATCCATTACGAAGGATGAGCGTGAGCGCTACTTGAATTTCATCTCGGTGGCCCGCAAGGAATACGATCTGCTCGCGAAAAAAGAAATTCAGAAGGCATTCGTATATTCCTATGAAGAATCTGCCCGCACTTTATTTGAAAATTACTTGGATAATATTGAATCGTATTGCAACTGGGCAAAAATTAAAGATCCGCTGACAGGCGAAGAGATGGATCCGGATGAGCGCCTCATGCGTTCCATCGAGGAGCAAATTGGCGTCTCCGAAAATGCGAAAAAAGCGTTCCGCGAAGAGATTTTGATTCGAATCTCGTCTTATTCGCGGAAAGGGAAAAAGTTTGATTTCACGAGTCATGAGCGGTTGCGCGAAGCCGTCGAGAAGAAGCTGTTCGCTGATCTGAAGGATATTGTGAAAATAACGACGTCTACAAAAACACCGGATGAGAGTCAATTGAAGCGAATTAATGAAGTAACGAAACGTCTTATGGATGAGCATAGCTACTGCTCGGTATGTTCAAATGAATTGCTCCGTTATGTAGGAAGCCTGCTTAATCGATAAATAATCGATAAATAAACGGTCTGAGTATTAGTGAAGTGGGTGTCTCAAAAGTCATAAATGACTTAGGGACGCCCCTTATTCATTTGTAAAACCATATTTCTTTGTTTTGATGCTATTTTGATAAGTCTCGAACACCATTCTCCGCGATCAACATCCAGCTATCCTGCAAAATTGCAGGAATTTCACCCATTTTAGCTGTGTTAGATACTTATGTTGTATTTATGCAATAATTTGCAATATGATCTGCCATTTTTGCATTTAATGAGTGCTTACACTGTAGGAAATACAGTATAGCTACACGTAAGTATGAGAAAGATGCCGCTATCCTGCGAATATGCAGTATAGAAAATAATTAAGAACAATGTTGAAGCGCATACTTGCCGGATTAGAAAAGGGGATATCCAAAAAGGATAAACCTGTGTGAGAGAATCCTATAGTATGCGCAAAAGAATCTTCAAAACAACTATGAAAGTGAATCTGAAGGTTCTTTTTTTTGCTAGCATACTACGTGAAAAGTGGAGGCTGAATGATTCGGAAATTGCTTTACGAGACAGCCCCATTTCTTTTCTTCCTCAAGGTTTAAAAAGAATTTGAGATGATCATACTGTTTCTTGAATATTTTCCGATATAATAGGTAATAGTGGTCTACTATATACCGAAGGAGTCGGGCTATTTTGATTAATTTATCAGCAGAGCGCAAGAAGCAGATTGAATACACGGGTATTACGGAGCAGGATCTCAAGATTTTAGCGGAATGCAAGCCCATTTTTCAAAATATTGTCCATGAAGTGGTCGACCGGTTTTATGAAACTATAGGCCAGCAGCCGGAGCTTGTAGCTATTATTTCTAATGTAAGCACCATTGAACGTTTGAAGGAAACGCAGATATGGTATTACATGTCGCTTACCGAGGGGGTAATCGACCAAGCTTACATTGATAACCGCATAAAAATAGGCGCTGTCCATTCCCGAATTGGACTGACGACGGACTGGTATTTGGGTACATATATGACTTATCTGGACATATCGACAAACGTACTGAAAAGAGTTCTTCCTGAACGCTGGAAGGATGTTGTGCATGCTTTGACGAAATTGTTCAATCTGGACTCGCAATTCGTGCTTGAAGCTTACAATCAGCATGAACAGAAAAAGATTCAAGAGCTGGCGGACAATCGTTCCATCATGCTGACGACTGTTACGAGTGCTGTGCAGGAGCTTGCTTCACTTATGTTTGAATTGGACGAGGGTGCACAATCGATAGCGGCAACTGCGATTTCGACTTCGCAATCTCAGGATAAGACGCATACACTATTAGGTGAGCTTCGTGAAGAGCTTGAAGGCATTAACGAAATGGGAACTTTGATTCGAGGCATATCGGATCAGACGCATTTGTTAGGTCTTAATGCTGCGATAGAAGCTGCGAGAGCTGGCGAAAATGGGAGAGGCTTCGAGGTTGTTGCGAATGAAGTGCGCAAGCTGGCCGCTTCATCAAGAAACGCACTTGAAGGGATACAGTCAAAGCTTGAGGAAATCGATAAGAAGCTATCCGCAGTGCGCCTTGAATCGGAGCAAACCTCGGTTGAGGCCCGTAATCAAGCAGCTCGATCCCAAGAACTGGCTTCATTCGTTAATATGGTTGATAAAGTTACAAAGGATTTACAGCAATTAAACCAATCCGAATAGGAAATGCAGCTCAGAAAAAGCAGGAATTCTCTCACTTGAGGGTTCCTGCTTTCGTGTTATATAAGTTGACACAATATTCAGAATTTAGTATGATTATCCTAACATTCCGATACAAATATGGATTTAATGTTAAGTTTTTTAACGTTAAATCAACAAATTTGATCGATTTTTCACCTAGCTAGTACCAAACTGGTATAGCGGCCATCATGAAGGAGGCGGTTGTCATGTCGACGGCCAAACAGTCGCAATCGCAATATTACGATGCTCAGACCTTTTACGATGAAATGTTCGATAAGGACTTTTCAGTTCGTGACCACTACGAAAGCGTTCATCGATTATTCGGAAGAATGAATCCAACTGAGCTTGCAGTCCGGCAAAACGCGATTAATCAAAGAATGATGGAGGAGGGAATTACCTTCACGCTGTACAGCGGTGCGCAAAATGAGCCGCTTGAGCGAACGATTCCGTTCGATTATATCCCTCGCGTCATACCGAAGCATGAATGGGATGGCGTTGACCGAGGAGTAAGGCAGCGAATCAAAGCTTTGAATGCATTCCTTCATGATGTATATCACGGACAAAAAATTGTAGCAGACGGTATCATTCCTCGTAAAATGATTGTTTCAAATACTTATTTTCGGCCTGAAATGGCTGGTCTACATGTTCCAGGCGGTGTATATATTACAGCATCAGGCATTGATTTGATTCGTGATGAGAAGGGCCGATATTATGTGCTGGAGGATAATTTGCGATCTCCATCAGGCTTTTCTTATTTGTTTAAAGGCAGAACGTTAATGAATGAGCTATTTCATGATTTGTATTTATCAAGCTCAGTACAAAGTATTGACCGCAGCTTAAATTGTTTTCTAAGCTCACTTCGCGCGCTTTCTCCAAGCGGCAAGCGTGACCCCTTGATCGTGCTGCTCACTCCTGGTGCTTATAATTCAGCTTATTATGAACATACCTTTTTGGCGCAGCAGATGGGCATTCACCTCGTTGAAGGCAGGGACCTCGTATACAAAGACCACAAAATTTATTTGCGTGATTTGCGCGGACTTCGTCAAGTGGATGTTATTTATCGACGCATCGATGATGATTTTCTTGATCCGCTTGCCTTTCAGCCGGATTCCTTCCTTGGTGTACCTGGACTCATGAACGCTTATCGTGCCGGAAATGTAGCGATCGCCAATGCGCCAGGAACAGGCGTGGCGGACGATAAAGCCGTTTATGCGTATGTTCCAGACATGATTCGTTACTATTTGGGAGAAGAGCCTCTTTTGCATAACGTTCCAACGTACATTTTAACGCGCAAGGAGGAACGTGATTACGTGCTGGAACACTTGGATCAGCTCGTTGTGAAGGAGACATCGCTTTCGGGAGGCTATGGCATGTTGATTGGTCCAAGCGCTTCCCTGCCCGAGATTCATGCATTTGCTGAAGCTATTAAGCGGGAACCTGAGCGATATATCGCCCAGACGACGATGAAGCTCTCGCGAGCGCCGGTTATGGTGAATGGCGGCATGACGCCCCGGCATATTGATTTGCGCGCATTTGCTTTGATGGGTGAAGAGACTCATGTCATTCCGGGCGGTTTAACACGTGTTGCGATGAAGGAAGGTTCACTTGTGGTCAACTCTTCTCAGGGCGGCGGAGTCAAGGATACGTGGGTCCTAAAACGATAATTAACAGGAGGGATTGCTATGCTGAACCGGAATGCAGAAGCGTTGTTTTGGATAGGGCGCTACATGGAGCGTGCTGAGAATCATGCTAGATTAATTGATGTTCATTACCACCTGCAGGTTGACGACGACACGCCAAGCCTAAAAGGAAAGCTGGAGGGCGATGAGATGGTGTATTATTCGAAATGGGCAAGAATCGTCGATGCTCTTGGCAGCCGAGAAGCTTATGAACAGCAATATAGCAGCTACAATGAACGTGATGTTCTGTTCTACACGACGCTTGATCGTGATAATCCAAACTCTTTGGTTTCCTGCGTCAGTCATGCTCGCGGCAATCTTCGTACATTGCGCGAGAAGGTGCCAAGTGAAATGTGGGATGCAACAAATGCTTTTTATTTGTGGCTGCGGGAGAAGCAGCCGGATGATTTGCTGCGTGAATCTCCACATTTGTTTTTCGGAAGAATCAAGGAATGGACGGCGCTTTTTCAAGGGGTCAGCCAATCCGTCATGCCAAGGGAAAATGAATGGCATTTCATTGAATGCGGGCGATACTTGGAGCGCTCTGAGAATACGCTGCGCATCATTAAGGCAGTGGGCAACGCAGCTAGCGGCGAGGATTGGGACAATGCAAGGGCATATCCTTATTTGCAGGCCGTACTGCGCTCGGTTAGCGGCTATCAAGCGTTTCGTCGTTATTATGCTGATGGCATTTCTGTGGAATCGATCGTTGAATTTGTAGTTCTTAATGGCGTGTTTCCGCGGTCTCTTCATTTTGCACTGCATACCCTCGATGAACATATGCGGCATATTGAACTGCAGGATAAACAGCTTCGCACCGCACATGAGAAAGTCATCCGCCAAGTAAGCAAGGTGAAAGCGGATTTGGCGTGTCTTGAGCGAGAGGATATGGTCATTGATCGGAATGGAACGATCGTTGCTCATTTGCTGGATGCTTGTCAGCAGCTTGGGATGGCTTTTGCCAAAACCTTTTTTCGTATGGGGGAGGCAAGCGCATGAAGCTCAGTATTTCACATGTCACGCAGTACGAGTATGCAGAGTCAGTGACGGACAGTGTCAATGAAATTAGACTAACGCCCAGCACTAATGAAAGACAGTCCTGTTACCAGCAAGCGATTTCAATTGAACCGAATGCCTCTTTGTTCACCTATGAGGACTATTTTGGCAATCGTGTTCATGCGTTCTCGGTTAATGGTCCCCATAAGCGGCTTACCATTCGAACATCTATGACCGTTGTTACGAAGCAGGCGCCAACGTCGGAGGAACGTGAACAATACTTAAGCAAGCGACCACCAGAGCAGGCATGGAACTGGTTAAGAACAGATGAAGCTGCCAACCGTTTCACCGAGTTTTTGCTTACGACCGAATATACAGCTGTTACGTCTGAGGTAGAACAATTTGCTGGTGAAATTTTGAGCACAAGCTCAAGCAGTCAAGCCAGCGTTCTCGATTGGCTAAGCGCGCTGTCTACAAAAATTAGGAGCGAGTTCATTTATGATCCTGAAGCGACAGATGTAAAGACGAAAACATCGGAAATGTTTTTGAGCAAACGCGGCGTATGTCAAGATTTTGCGCATTTAATGATCGCAAGCTGCCGAGCTTTTGGCATCCCAGCCAGATACGTAAGCGGCTATCACTTTGTTGGTGATTTGCAGGGAGGAAGCGCTGATTTCGAGCAAGCTTCGCATGCTTGGGTTGAAGCGTTTGTACCCGGACTCGGCTGGTGCAGCTTTGATCCAACTAACGTTGATCCTGTTGGAGAGCGTTATGTAAAGCTTGGGCACGGGCGGGATTATAAAGATATTGTTCCGGTTAAAGGTGTATATAGAGGCACGGGTGAGCAAATATTGCATGTATCTGTAGATGTAAGAAATGTTGAGGATTAAACGATGGAAATTCAAATGTAGAGGGAACAGTTAACCGCTTATGTAGAATGCGGATACTGTTCCTTTTTTGCGTGCAAAAAAACCATCCCTGCTTGGGAGGAATGGAAGCCTGTTATTTTAAGGAATGGAAGCTACTTTTACCATGTATGATTACTGGTGCTTTGCAGACCTTATGACTACGACCCTCCAGAGGATATAGAGTTCATTAGAAAGGAGCAAATCGAAAAAATGAACATCATTTTTCGAATGACCTTCATGCTGAGTCTGGTTTTTCTAATACTTATAAGTTCCTCCTCTGTTTCGGCAAAAAGCTCATCTGGTGTGTATAAGGATAAAGTCGCTGTTCTAATGTATCATCATGTTCATGATAAAGATTCAAGCTCTTCGACGATTTCGTCGATGCTCTTTCGGGATCAGCTAATTTATTTAAGGAGCAAGGGCTACCAGTTCATTAGACTGGAGGACTTTCGTCATTTTTTGGCTGGCGGCGCCGTACCGAGCAATGCCGTATTGATCACGTTTGATGACGGATATGAAAGTTTTTACAAAGTGGCTTATCCGATCCTAAAAGAATTATCCATTCCAGCAGTTAATTTTACGATTACAAGCTATTTAGAGAAGCCATCTAAGACGATACCGCATTTGTCTTACGCGCAATTAAAACAAATGATGGCCAAATCAACAAGTATCGATTTTCAATGCCATACCAATCAATTGCATCAGAAGGTTGGCGAGAAAAGCGCATTAACTTATGTAAATAAAAAAGTTGGCGGGAAAAATGCACTGGAGCTTCATAAATCACGCGTCAAGCAGGACACTGCAGCATGCATAAGCCTTCTGAAAAAAGCAGGAGTGAAAAATTCGGATTCGATCAGCTATCCTTTTGGCATCTATTCTAAGACTTTGTTCCCAACGATGCTGGGGGCAGGCGTTAGTTATGGCTATACAACAAAACCTGCTTTGGTCAAAAGAGGAATTAATAAATTGGAAATACCGCGAATTAATGCCGGCAGTCCCGATATTACGCCTGAGGTGCTTTATAAACGAATAAAAAGGTTATCTTAAATGCCGTAGCTGCTTAAATTATTTTTTCCATGTATGAATGATCACATTTAGCACAACTTATTATCATCAAACAGGAGGTGTTATGTAGTGAAAAAACATTTAAAACCGGTTCTTACTTCAGTTATGGTGCTTGCTATTGGATTTTCGATATCGGCATGTGGTCAAAACCATACGGTGAACCAAAAATCGATGAGAGCTAAAAACGACATGAATCGTATTGAATCAAAAATGGTTCCTCACGGCACTAATATGACGGATAGAAGATATAACAATTTGGATAATAGAGCATATGGTGTCGATCCTTTAGTGAATAATAACAATTCATACAGCGCCAATCCTTATAGTGCTAATCGCACCTATGGTATTGACGGTGATGGAATGAATGGAACCAACAGTCTCAATGGCACAAATCGTATGAATGGCACCGATGGAACGGTACATCGCCTCGGAATGGATCATAATAAAAGCGCTGGTCAATTAGCTAACCGTGCTAAGCAAGTTAGCGGTGTGAAAAAAGCAACAGTCGTCATTCATAATAAAGATGCAATCGTAGGCCTAGATGTTGATAACATCGGCAAAAAAGCCATTATTGAGAAACAAGTGCATGCTGCCTTAAAAGGGCAATACCCTGAGTACAACATTCATGTGACATCCGATCAAGGTATGCATAAGAAAATACAAACGATGAACACGAGCATGACTAATGGTCATCCATTGAAGACGTTAGCGAATGACGTGACCATCATGATTCGCGATATTGGCAATGCAATAACCGCTCCTCTACGTTAATAAGACTTGATATCGGCAGCTCCTTATGGAGCTGCCGAATCCATCTAATCATACATATCGATAAGCCGCTAGGAGGAAAACCGTTGTCCATTAGTAAGCGTGGCCTGCTATTGCTGCTCATGTTCGTTTTTTTGGTAGGTTTCTCAGCACCAATTAAAAAGGACCGTTTTTTTTATGAGAAGCGGGGGGAAATTGTGTGGGAGGTTCCTACGGAGGATAAGAAAATTGCTTTGACCTTTGACGATGGGCCATATCCGAAAACAACGGAAGTTATTCTCGATTTGTTGCAGAAATACAATGCTAAAGCAACGTTTTTTGTACTGGGCAACAAGGTAAAGCTTTACCCGGAAACAATTAAGCGAGAAATTGCAGAAGGACATGAGGTAGCTAATCATACGTTTAATCATGTTTACTTCTTGAAATCGATAAGCCAAGCGACTATTCGAGATGAGATTGTAAAAACTGAAAATGCGTTAGAAGCCTTAACGGGGAAAAAGCCGCTTTTATTTCGCCCGCCCGGAGGCTATTATAATGAAAATTCAATTCAGGTTGCGAAAACATTAGGTTACACAACGATTTTGTGGTCATGGCATCAAGATACAAATGATTGGCGAAGCCCTGGCGTGAACAAAATTGTAAACAAAGTTTTGAATAACGCAAGAAACGGAGACATTGTATTGCTGCATGATTACATTCCTGGTTCTCAGCAGACAGTCAAAGCTTTGGAGACGATACTGTACGAGCTGGATAAACGGGGTTTTCAATTCGTGACCGTAACGGAGTTAATGAAATCAATGACAAGCGTAGAATCAAAGGTTGACGACGGCAGTGACGGCAGCATTTTGGAGTCGCCATAAGCATGACAAAAGCTAGGTTGCCATGCAGCAGCCTAGCTTTTTATAATTCGTTGTCATCTTATTTTATAGCCGCTTCGTATCGTTTTGCTACAACATCCCATAACACGATATTCCAGAATGCTGAAATATAATCAGGGCGTTTGTTTTGGTAGTTCAGATAATAAGCATGCTCCCATACATCAAGTCCTAAAATAGGAGTCAGATTATCCATAAGCGGACTATCTTGATTAGGCGTGCTCGAAACGAACAAATGGCCTTTATGATCTACGCTTAACCACGCCCACCCGCTGCCGAAACGAGTTGTAGCTGCTTTCGTAAACTGCTCCTTAAACGAGTCGAAGCCGCCTAATTCTTTATCGATAGCATCTGCCAAATGACCAGCAGGCAATCCTCCGCCATCAGGTCCAATCGATTCCCAAAATAAAGAGTGGTTGGCGTGTCCGCCTCCATTGTTCTGTACGGCTGTCCGAATATCTAAAGGGACGCTTTTTAAATCTTGAAGCAGCTCATTTAAGCTTTTTTGCTGAAGCTCAGGATAGTTCGCCAAAGCGGAGTTTAAGTTTGTTACATACGTATTATGATGGCGGTCATGATGAATCATCATCGTTTGCTCGTCGATATGCGGTTCCAAAGCATTGTTTGCATAAGGCAGTTCAGGTAATTGATGTGACATGGTTCATTCCTCCATAAGTTGATTTGGTAAGTTATACTTACAGCTTAATTGATATTTCATACTTAGTCAATATAAATGTATAATAAGTGTGATAAAAAAATGCCTCGTTCCGAATGGGAGGAGAGGGTTATTCATCGCATTTTTCGCGTTTGCCTTTGAAGGTCGCCGTACGAAAGCTAGCTCCGCAGCCGCAGGTTGCTCTAGCATTGGGATTATCAATCGTGAAGCCGCCAGTCATGCCTTGCTCCACATAATCAATTTTCACCCCCGCCAAATAAGGCTCGCTCTGTGTGTTCCACACCACGTTGATATGATCCGTTTGCAAGGAGTGGTCATCATTAGTAATGGTATCATCTAATTTGATGTTATAGGATAATCCGCTGCAGCCGCCATCTTCAACGCCTACTCGCAAAAACGTACGATCATTTCCTGAATCGATAACCATCTGATTAATAATGGACTCTGCTTTTTCGCTTATTTCTATCATCATGTATACACCTCGCTTAGAATTGGAAAAAAGGATGGAGTTGAATTATTAAATTTATTATATATAATAGTATATAAAAGATCAAATCTAATTTTGATGATCCATTCCGATAAATGAAGATGAATAGCAGGATGAATTATTGCAGAGTGGAGACATTGATTTTAGAAAATGTTATTATTGCAGTATTCATTTCAGACATGAAATATTTCATATGACAATTATCGGAAGGTGATTAGGAATGACCAACATAGATCAAGGACAGCTTTCTACGAGAGAATATATTCTTCAGCTGCTGAAGACGAAGGGTAATTTAAGTACAAAGGATCTTACGGAAGAGCTGGGAATTACGGTAATGGCCGTTAGACGTCATATTCAATCGCTGGAGAGAGATAATCTTATCTCATCCAAAACCATCAGACAAGCGATGGGCAGACCAACAGCGGTTTATTGTTTAACGGAGCATGCAGACGGATTTTTCCCGCGCAAATATCATACCTTAACGCTTGAATTATTGGATGAGCTTACCGATCAGCTTGGCTCGTCGGCGGTAGAGTCGTTATTTGAAGGCCGCAAAAACAAAATGACTAAAACATACGAATCGAGCATGCAAAGCAAAGAGCTTGAGGATAGAGTGAAGGCACTCGCAGAAATTCAGAACGAGAATGGATATATGGTGGAATGGGAAAAGATCAACAATGAACAATTTATTTTGAAAGAAAATAATTGCCCAATTGAGCAAGTAGCGACCAAATATCAGCATGCCTGCCAATGTGAATTGAAGCTGTTTGAAACGATGCTGGGCGATGTAGAGGTTTCGAGATCCGAGTGTCTTGCCAAGGGTGGACAAAGATGTACCTATTCCATAAAAAAAAGACAAAAACAAGAACAGTGAGGTAGCATTTATATCTCACTGTTCTTGTTTTTTCTGTAGTTAAAGCTTCAGATTACTGCTGTGGCCGGGCGAGAGTTTAGCGGTAGGGTCCAAATAAACCTTAGCGTTATTAATGGCAGTAGGAGCTTCTCCGAAACCAACTGCAATAAGCTTTATTTTGCCGGGATAGCTTGTAATGTCTCCAGCTGCAAAGATCCCTTTAATATTCGTTTCCATTCGAGTATCAACGACGATAGAGCCGTTCTCCACCTCTAATCCCCATTCCAAAATGGGACCAAGCGAGGAAACAAAACCAAAATTAACGATGAGCGCGTCGCATGCGAGTTCGCGTGTTTCTCCTGTTTTGCCAAACGTAATCGTTATTTTCTCGATCTGTTCATCCCCATGCAGCTCTGTAATCTCCGCTGGTGTAATGACATTCACTTTTGATTTTAGAAGATTTTCGACGCTGTGCTCGTGAGCGCGGAACTTGTCCCGCCTATGAATGAGCGTAACCTCTTCAGCAATCGGTTCAAGCATAAGCGCCCAGTCGACCGCGGAATCTCCGCCTCCGTTAATGATCACCCTTTTGCCGCTATACTGATTCAAGTCACTTATAAAATACTGCAAGTTTGTGTTCTCGAAAGGTTTGGCTTCTGGAAGCTCTAATCGACGCGGCTCAAATGCGCCTATGCCGCCGGTAATAATGACAGATTTACTATAGTGTATTCCTTTATCGGTGATGATTTCAAAATGATGCTCGTCCTTCTTAATCACCTGCTGAACCTTCTCTTCCAGGCAAACCTGCACAGGGAAATGATTCATTTGTTCTTGTAAATTATGAATAAGCTGCTGAGCCGTCACCTTAGGGAATCCAGCAACATCATATATATATTTCTCAGGGTATAGAGCGGCCAACTGCCCGCCGAGCTGAGGCATACTGTCCAAAATTTTCACGCTTGCATGCCGCATCCCAGCATAAAACGCAGCGAACATCCCTGTTGGACCGCCGCCAATAATCGTTATATCTGTAAATAGATCTGGTTGTTCATTGCTCACGAAAGGTTCTCTCCCTTTTTATTTATATATAGTATATTAAAATATATAATAAATGTATCTTATCTGTTAGATCATGTCAACGCTGTGGATATGGTCATTGACAAAGAACAAATGACCTCAATATAATATACATTATAGTTTAAAAAGTATTTAATCGAAAACGGAATAAAAAACAGTATAAAATTGCGGGAGCGTGAAAATGGATGAAATTATTGGGCATTTCAGGTACTATTTTGGGATCAAAAACAGCTGCGGCTGTAGATGCGAGCTTAGACGTTGTCCGGAACAAATATCCGGATATTGAAGTGGATTTTCTGGATATGCGGCATTACAAAAACGTACAATTTTGCGACGGAAGCAATATATCCGACTACAATGAAGATACACAAAAGGTAATTGAGATGATAGCAGCTGCTGATTTCTATATTATCGGCACACCGATTTTTCAGTCTTCGATTACCGGCGTATTAAAAAATCTATTTGATCTCGTTCCCGTACCCAAAATATCGAATAAAGTAATGGGATTTATCGCTACTGGAGGAACCAGTCATCATTACCTCGTAGTTGAAAATCAGCTGAAGCCGATAGCTGGTTATTTTAGAGCTTATGTAGCACCGGGCCATGTTTATATCCATGATGAACATTTTGATGAGCAGCAGCAAATTGCAAATGAGGGCATCATTGCGCGTATCGAGAAATTAGCTGATGAAGTTGTATTTATGCAGACTAGGCTAAAAGGTTAAGCAAAGAATAGCTCGTTGTTATAAAAGAATAAATCATAATCGGTATGATCAATGTTCTTTGGATAAACTTCCGATATATGGTAACATGAAAATAGATCTGATTCTGATCTTCGCTTGATTGGAGCGGTTCTCCTTTTTTTCATAACAGATCGGGAGGTTATCATATATGAAAAAAGTATGTTTAATTGCGGGATCCACATTCCTTCTATCTGGAACTCTACTATTTGGTATTGTCTTTCTAGCCATTGCTAATTTTGCTGGAAAAATGACGGGATGGAGTGATCCGCCCGGTAAATTCGCAATAGCTATGGATGAGACGATGATGACAGCGCCTCATGTTATCAGCATTTTGTTCATGATTATAGGAATAATATTTTATGCTGTTGCTATTTATATGGCTTTGTCTATTAAGAAGGCAGAGGATAGCAGCAATGAAATAAGTGTGCAGTGAATGCTTTTGTTCTCTTAGTAAAAGTCTATATGCATATTAAACCGTCGAGCTCAGCGCTCGAACGGTTTTTTTTATGCCTAAAAACTACGCTTCATCTGGCCGTGTGCCAAATAACAGTTGGATAGTGCCATTTTATAATCGTTAAGGAGGAGAAAAGCCTATTTTTTATTTGTAAAATTTAACCGTAAAGAACTTATTATTGAAAAATGCTTGCTGTGGGAATGACACGAATGTAAAGAATGTTTTTCATCTATTTAACGAAGTAAAACTAAGCTTTTACGTTGGGAGGTGGGGCCTCAGGTAACGGCAATTAGGATGGGTTAAAAATGGAGAAAAGCACAATTTACTATGGGAGGCTCATTTGTGAAACAAAATCTTAAATCCACGCTGCTAACATTCATAATCGCTGTTGTGCTCTGCGCAATGCCGGTTGCTGCTATGGCAGAGGAAGCTGAAGCACCAGAAGCTTTAGGTAAAACATTTATAGATTTGCTGGACCAGAAGGATTCGGATCGCTGGTATGCTTCTAACGGATGGTCCAATGGCGGAACCTTTCTGAGCGGCTGGAGAGATGATCATGTCATTTTTGAAGACGGGAAATTGAAATTGTTGATTGACGACAAGCCGTGTGCACAGGATAAAGCGCAATGCTCCGATAAACCGTATGCTTCAGGGGAATATTCTACAACACAGCGCTACGGATACGGTAAGTTTGAGGTTCGAATGAAAGCGGTTAAAGGCGATGGAGTCGTAACCGGTTTTTTCACCTATGGCGCTGATTCAGACGGTAAGGCTGACGAGATCGATATTGAGATTTTAGGTAAAAACACGACGCAGTTCGAAACGAATTATTTTACAAAAGGTGTTGGCATGCATTCGACGATCATTCCTCTAGGGTTTGATGCAGCGGATGATTTCCATGATTACGCCTTTGAATGGGCGCCGGATTCAATCAAGTGGTATGTAGATGGCAAGCTCGTTCATACGGAAACCGGCTCGAGAGGAGAGCTCCCTTCAGCACCTGGCTATATGATTGCGAACATGTGGCCGGCTACCAAAACCAATGGCTGGGCGAACGAGTATGTGTATCCAGGGAAAACCCAGATCGCTGAGGTGGATCGAATCGCTTATACGCTGCCGAAGCAGCAGCCTGAAACGAATGTAGATCCTTCAACACCTGTAAAACAAGGTAAATCAGTAGATTTGCTAGTTGAAGATGCACGAGAACTAAAAGTATTCAAAATCGGACAAACAGAAATGGCACCGCTTCGTTTTGTTATGGAAAGTTTATTTGCAACGGTGAAATGGAATGCAGCTAAACAAGAAATCATCGTCAATGACAAATTGTCCAAATCCGAAATGGTCTTTAAGGTGAATTCGAACGTTGCTTTTATTAATGGGATAAAAACAATGATGAAAAATCCAGTCATTCTGAATAATGGCCATGCTTACGTACCACTGCTTGTTTTAACGGATGCGATCGGTGCTGACGTCATTCGGAAGGATGGAAAAGTAAGCATTAGCAGAGGAAACGAGTAAATTGAAAGCCTGTTTACCACTTTTTTTCGCAATACCAATCTGAGAAAGAGGTGTGTAATGATGAACAAGGCAAGCAATAGCAAAAAAAGAATGATGGTATGGCTCTTATCCTGTATGCTGCTTCTCTCTTTAATGATGCCGACTGTTACTTCTGCTGCTGATATTGCGTTTGATGAACCGTTGAATGGGATTAACAATAATTTGTTCTATACGTCGGATGGCTGGGGCAACGGAGTGGACTTTGGCGTTGGCTGGCGGGCAGCGAATCAAGAGTTTAGTAATGGAATTATGGCGCTTCGTTTGGACAATACGGGCTGCCCTACCAATTGCGCTGGCAAAAATTATGCTTCCGGCGAATATGCAACGAATGTGAAATATGGATACGGTCGTGTTGAAGCGCGCATTAAAGCGGCTAAGGGTACAGGGCTTGTTACAGCACTCTTTACGTATTCGGGTCAAGCGACAAACACGTCAAACGATGAAATTGACATTGAAATATTAGGCAAGGATACGACTAAGCTGGAAGCGAACTACTTCACAAACGGTGTAGGCCAGCATAGCACGATTATTGATCTTGGATTCGACTCTTCCTTGGCCTTCCATAACTATGCCTTCGAATGGTCTCCTACGTATATCAAATGGTTTGTTGATGGTAATTTGGTGCATACAGAGAACGGCTCGCGAGGCGCGCTTCCTACAAGTCCAGGTCATATTATGGCCAATTTATGGTCAGGCGCAGGACCTGCTGAAGTCTGGACCGGGCCGTTCGTCTATCCAGGCACGCCGATTCGGGCGTATTACGATTGGATTAAATTTACGCCAGCAAGCGAGCTTCCTCCGGGAGAAGCAGAAGGAACGGGGCTTACTGCCAATTACTTTAACAACATGGATTTCACCTCGTTAAAAGCGACTAGAACCGATGCAACCGTGAACTTCGATTGGGGTTTAGGGGCTCCTATGACCAGTATGGATGCAGATACCTTCTCCGTAAGATGGACGGGCAAAGTGAAGCCTCAATATACAGGAACCTATACTTTTTATACGAGCAGCGATGATGGGGTTCGGCTATGGGTGAACAATCAGCTCATCATTAATAAGTGGGTGGATCAAGCGACGACGGAATGGTCTGGAACGATTCAATTAACAGCGGGGCAGAAGTACGATATTAAGCTTGAATATTACGACAATACGGAAGACGCCATCGCTAAGTTGTCTTGGTCGAGTCCGCTTCAAGCGAAACAAATCATCCCGCAAAATAGATTGTATTTGAATTAATGGCAGTATGATCCTCCGTGACGAAATCTGTTGCGGGGGATCATTTTTAAAAGGGAGTAATGACAAAAGGAGAGATTTATTATGAACATGAAAAGGCCGGTATTTGTAACACTGCTCATCATGATTTTATTTATCGTTGCTGCTTGCGGTTCAAGTAATGGGAGTGCTGAGGCGGAAAAGCCAGCAGCTTCTGACACGCCATCCGAAGTGGCTAATGGACTTAAGGGAGAGTTTGAAATCCAATATTTTGTCGGGGGTTATGGGGATGCTTGGTGGATTGATGTTATTGATCAATTCCAGAAGCTAAATCCTGATCTGAAAATCAAGCAATCCGCTGGCCCCAAAATTAACGATCAAATGAAACCGAGATGGATTCAAGGCAATCCTCCGGACCTCATTTACATAGATGGAGCTGGATCAAATCCGAGGCAGATGGTAGAAGACGACCAGCTTCTGGATCTATCGGATTGGATTCATGAAGCGAGCAACGTAGACGGAGAGAAAATTACTGATGTTATGATCGCAAGCCCTGAGCAATACGGCGGCAAAACCTATAATATTCCGCTTGTATTCGGCTCATATGGCACATTCTACGATGCAGCGTTGTTTGAGAAAAATGGATGGGCTGTTCCTACAGACTTTGATCGTTTCTTGGAGGTAAGTGAGAAAATAAAAGCTGCTGGTATTAGTCCTTATATTCATACAGGTGTATATCCGGATTACATTCTTGGCGGCTTCGTATATCCAGCGATTATATCGGCGAACGGAGATAATGGGCAAATTCTGAAAGACATGGGTGACATGAAAGAAGGCATTTTCAAAAGCGAGCCCGTTCTTAAAGCGCTTCGTCAATTAAGCGAGATTTCCGCTAAGGGTCTAATTGATAAAGGTGCTCCTGCGCTTAACCATACAGATTCTCAGATGCAATTTCTACAGCACAAGGCTGCTATGATTCCGAATGGGCTATGGCTGGAAAGCGAAATGAAAAATGATGCGCCATCTGATTTTAAGTATGGGTTCGTTCCTTCAATAACCCAAGCGAAGGGCGGGAAATTCATAGCGTTGCCGTACACAAGTACGATGGCGATTGCCAAAAAAGCGAAAAATCCTGAAGCTGCCAAAGCGTTCATCGAATTTATTTTCACCAAAAAAGCGTCTTTGAACTGGGCGGAGAAAACCGGTGCTCTCATGAACGTGAAAGTAGATTTGGAATCTTCCAATGCTGGAGATACGGCCAAAAATGCTATGAAATATTACAATAGCGACAATACGATTGTCGCACCTGTAGTTGTGTTTAATGCTGATGTATTCAAGGTGATGAGTGATGCAACGATAGCTTTAACGATCAACAAAATCACACCGGAAGAGTGGACGGAGCGGGTTGAGGCAGCAGCAGCCAAGGCTAGAAAGTAAGCCATTAGCAATCTAGTTATTTCAGGTAAAGGATGAGCGTCAATGTCGCGTCAAGCACAAAGAAAGCTATTCATTATTATATTCCTTATTCCAACGTTCCTCTTCTTCTGCCTTTTTGCACTGTTTCCCATTTCCAAAGGCATATACATCTCTTTGTTTGACTGGTCTGGCAGTTCTGAGCACATGACTTATATTGGTTTGGACAACTTTAAGGCTCTGATTCAGGATCCGATCGTATGGAGAGCGATTGGCAACGATTATTTTCTAGTCATTGGGAAAGTAATTGGAATCATTCTGTTAGCTACTTTCTTCGCTGTTGCAGTTACTAGGCTCAGAGTGCGGGGGCAGCAGTTTTTTAGATTAGTCTTTTTTCTTCCGAATTTGATCTCAATTGTGGTTATAGGTGTGTTATGGCGATTTGTTTATAATCCGAGCATCGGCTTTCTTAATTCGTTTCTTGGGATATTCACGAATGCCCATAACAATAGGCCTTGGCTAGGGGAAGAAGGAACGGCATTATGGTCGATCTTATGGCCCTCGATTTGGGCTGGGGTAGGATTTTATTTTCTGCTGCTCGTTGCCAGCATTCTTAGCATACCGGCTTCTTTGTACGAGGCCGCTGAAATGGATGGAGCCTCGCCTAATCGACAGTTTTGGAGGATTACGCTTCCCTTGATCTGGGAGCAGGTTAAGGTCAGCATTCTTCATATTGTGATGACGACTTTAAACGGCGCCTTCGTGATGGTTTTATTGATGACGGAAGGGGGACCAGATAATTCAACGCAAGTGCTTGGTTCCTATTTGTACCAAATGGGATTCCGTCAATTTCATATGGGTTACGCTGCAGCACTTGGTGTATTGATCTTGATCTTATCCCTAGCAACAACGCTAGTCTTGCAGCGAGTGCTTCGACGCGATAGCATTGAATTTTCATAGAGGAGATGCATGTATGAGCTTCAGTCAGCCTTCACGAATATTTAGGACAGCAGCCATCCTCGTTCTTCTTCTGTGGACCTCGGCTGTACTTTATCCGCTGCTTTGGACATTACTAAGCGCTTTAAAAAATAATACGCAATTTTTAACGAACAAACCTTGGTCACTGCCTGAATTTCCGCTTTACTGGAGCAACTTTTCTTATGTGTGGAAAACCTATCATTTTGGCGACTATTTTTTGAATTCCGTATACATTACTTTAATGAGCTCATGTTTATCCATTTTGTTATCGGCTACAACTGCATATGTTATAGCGCGTTTCAAGTTCAGCGGCAGCCAGTTGATGTATATGGTCTATTTGTCCTCAATGATGATCCCTCTTATTTTAGGGCTGGTTCCGTTGTTCTTTCTACTAAACGATTTGTACTTAATTAATAAACTAAACGGATTAGTACTTGTATATACAGCGTGGTCATTGCCGTTTGGCGTTTTTGTTTTGGTCAGTTTTTTTAAATCGCTGCCGAAGGAATTGGAGGAAGCCTCCTATATTGATGGGGCGGGGTATTTTAGAACCTTTTTTCAAATTATGCTGCCGATGGCTCGATCCGGTATGATTCCCATTTTGATTATGAACGCTTTGAACAATTGGAACGAGTACATCATGGGGACGATCTTCGTGAATGAGCCTTCCAAGTACACACTGCCTGTTGGAATTGCGATCATGCAGGGGGAGATGCAGTACCGAACCGAATGGGGGCCATTGTTCGCTGGACTGTTAATTTCAATGTTGCCTGTTGTACTCGTCTATGCTTTTTTTCAAAGATATATTGTAGCTGGAATAACTGCTGGTGCGGTAAAATAATGATTACTTGCGACAAACAATCGGCTTTGGGCGAAATATTTTGCCTAGAGGCGGTTGTTTTTTTATATAAAGATGACATGTTTTTTAAGATTGAATCGTGTTCGTTATCTCATGTTTGGATAAAAAACTCGCATGAGAATGGACATTGTATCCCAAAACCATAATGATATAATTGCTCATGAACGAAATGAGAATGATAATCAATGAAAACATTTCGTTACGACAATACATATACAGGAGTGGGTAAAATATGTTTCGGCATACAGGTTCACGCAGCTTCATCGTAAGGGGTCTCATTTCTCTACTGATTGTTTTCATGGCACTTACGGCATGCAGCACGCCGCAAGATGAGAAGAAAGAAGCAGCGAACAAAGAAAATGCTGTGAATACGCAAACAGACAAAGCCGCAGAGAATGGCATAGAAGTGGAAACGAATGAGAATGAAACCCGCGTAGTGAAGGATTTTTTTGGCGAGGTTGAAATTCCGGTTAAACCAAAGCGAATAGCTGCTATCTATTTGGAGGATTATTTAGTCACTCTTGGCGTGGAGCCTGTTGTACAGTGGTACCATCCGATGTGGGGCAAACAGGAATATTTGAATTTAGATGTTCCTCCATTTGATATAACAGGAAGCATTGAAGCGCTGCTAGATGCAGAACCTGATCTTATTATTACAGATGGTTTTGTAGATGCAGCTATCTATGAAAAATACTCTAAGGTAGCACCGACCTTTCGGATGCCTGACGACATTTTGATGAGCAGCTCCTCCGATATTCTTCTTAAGATTGCTGATCTAATTGGTGAACAAGAGAAAGCCGAGAAGCTGGTGAAGGACTACGAGCAGCAAATCGCGGATACAAAAAGCAAGCTGAAAGCAGCGATTGGAGAAGAATCAGTTGCTGTGTTGCGACTTAATATCGGTGAGACTGACCTCAATCTTCTTGGAATTAAGAACAAATTTATTGGTTCTATCCTTTACAAAGAATTAGGCTTAACTCCTCCAAAGATGGTTGCGGATATGGAAGCCTTTATTGATACGATCTCCATGGAGAAGCTTCCTGATCTTAATGCGGACCATATCATTATTTTAACTTCAAATGGATCTTGGTCATCGGCCGAGAATCAAGAATCCATTAAAAATCTATTCGATAGTCCGATTTGGCAAAGCGTCCCTGCCATAAAGAAAGGAAATGTTTATCAAGTGGATCGGACCTATTGGCAGACGGGCGCTTTCACGGCTAACCAACTCAAGATTAAAGATTTGGAAAAATTTTTGCTGAAGTAACATTCGCGCCATAATTACAATTTTATCGGAAGAGCATTTCAACGAACAGTTGAAGTGCTCTTCTTTATCGTTTATAGTAATTTTAATGATAATCATTCTCATGGAAAGGAGGGCTTATGAATCTATGCAAGAGACAAACGCCAATACGATTACATCTCCAAGCAAAATCTATCGCTTAACCGGAGTGAAATATAAGGAATCTGAACCCTATGAACAACAAAAAGCGAAAAAAGATGATTGCTATCGATTGTTTGTCATTATGGACGGGAGAGGGCGCCTCGTTCTAGATGGATGCGGTTACCAGCTCGAGCGCGGCAAATGTTTTATTTCCGAGCCAGGGGCAACCATTACAAATGAAGTCGGCAGCAGCGGACTCATTCATTATGAACTGAGCTTTGAGATTCTTTACATTGGAAAAGATGGTCGGGCCGCTTCGGATAGCGAATGGAGTACTTCATTCCCATGTACAGGAGAAGTGGTGTGCCAACCATTTTCCCAGTGCTTGGAGTGGGTTGAGAGGCTGAATAGCTTTAGCTTATCGGACACTAGTGATGAGCTGGACGATTTGGATCAACAAATATGCTTTCAACAATTGCTCCGACATATTCTCATGCACAATCTGACCATTTCTCATGCCCAGAGCAGTCGGAAAGCGGTTGAAGCTACAATTGATCGACTAAATCATGACTATCGCAACGAATGGTCGGTGGGCCAGCTGGCTAATTTGACCGATGTTGGCCGCACACACTATTCGCGTTTGTTCAAAGAGATAACGGGTCAGGTGCCGCTGCAGTACTTATCCGGCATTCGAATTAATCAAGCGAAGCATTTGCTGCAAGCAACCGATGATCGTTTGTCCGATATTGCACAGAACGCCGGATTTGGCGATGAGTTTTATTTTAACCGCCGCTTCAAGAAGACGGTCGGCATATCGCCAGGACAATACCGAAGGCATTATCGAGAGGAGATCCGTGTATTCGCACCGTTTCTTGAAGATTTTCTGGTAACGCTTGGCGTTACGCCTATCCTGCAGTGCTCCATAACGAATTGGGGAAAACAGTCGTATTTGGGGCTTGAGCATATTCCCGCAATAGAGATTTCCGATAAATATGCTGCTCAGCTGCCGATAAAGCCGGACTTTATTTTGGTAGACAACGGCTTTCCAGATAAATGGGACCATCATCTGTTGGAGGAACAGGCTCCGCTCTACAAAATGTCCAATGAGGGGGAAGATTGGCAGGAGACTTTGCGAATCATGGCAGATCTAATTGGGAGAGGAAAAAACGTAAAAGTCGTTGATATTATAGCGAAGTATGAAAAAAAAGCAGAAGCTGCTCGGAAAAAGCTTCGCCCGATTCATCATCAAACGACCGTTTTTCTGCGAATTCAAGCCAATGGAATATTGCTGTACGGCGGTCCGGATAAGGGATACACGGGGCCCGTTCTCTATAGTGACCTGGGAATGACGCCTCATCCGCTTGTAAAGCAATTGACAAAGAGCACAAGGACAGCCGTGCTAACACCAGAATTGCTCGCGCAGATCGATGCTGATAATGTGTTCGTCACTTTTGAAATTTCAGAACAAGAGAAAAGGAAGCTTTACGCGACGCCACATTGGCAATCGCTTCCCGCAGTACGTCATAACCGTGTATTCGAGGTTGATTTTCTGAGCTGGATGAATTACGGCGTCCTCGCCCATAGCCTGAAAATCGATGATGTCCTGCGTGCGCTTGGCTAGATAAGGAAGAGCGTGAAGGAGGCTGAAACGATTATAAAAAGTACAAAAAAACGGTGTTTAAGCAAAAAAATAAGCCAGCTTAAAGACTTCGCACGAGTCCAATAAGCTGGCTTATTTTCAATTATTCGTTTTATAGATGAAGCTCGGCAGTCAAGACGGCAGTCCCTCGCGGCAATTTACCGAAAGCATCTGGTTCTTGGGTAATCGCGATTTGATCATAACCCTTCAAGTTCTGGTCGAGTGTGAAATACAAGCCGCCTTTTCCATCCACCGGGTAGAAGGTTCCTGCGTTTATGACGTCCTGACCTTTCTTCATCAGCCATACCTGAAATGCTTCGTTTTCCTTGATTTGCGGAAGCTTCTCGGCCTGCACGAGCAAATGTGTTCCTTTGCTGTCAATGACGATGGTAGCGAGGCCTTGGGCAATAATATTTTGTGCCGCCGAGCTTAAGCTGACAGCCTGATTCGTCTGCAAGCCCTGTGGAGGATCATTCATCTGGGCGAGCGTGAGCTCATTACTGAGGTCTGACACCTGATCTCTTAATGTGAAAATATACACGCATAATAGAAGCACCGCTGCCGCAAGCCCAATATTTAACCAGCTATTGTAGTTTCGACGCTTTGCGTCGGCTTGAATTACGGAGAGGGGGCGCTTTGCGTTTTCGGGTTCTTGAGTTGGAATAGCAGACTTAGGTTGTTCAAATGGCTGTGCAGCCGTCTCTTGTGACTGTAAAATAGAACCGAGAATCCGATCCTTCATTCCTGTAGGAACGGCGACTGGCTCGGACGATAGCGGCAGCATATCGACGATTTCTTTAAGCTCCGCGACTTGCTCGGTGCATGCCGCACAAGATTTAAGATGCTGTTCGAAAGCTTTAGCCTCCGCTTCATCAAGACCGCCAAGCGCATACATTTCCACATCATCGCATAGATTTGTTTCTTGTTTCATAACTTTGCCCCTCCTCTCCGATATCTTCAAGCTGCAACTTCAGTGCTTTCATGGCTAGCCTAACTCTACTTTTAACCGTTCCGAGCGGAATGTCGCAGTTCACGGACACTTCCTGCTGCGTATATCCGCCAAAATAAATAAGTTCGACGACTTGATGCTGATCTTGGCTTAAATTCCGCATTGCCTCACGAATCTGTTCGCCAATGACCTTGGTTTCCACGGCAGTCTCTGTGTCCGCCGAGTCATCCGGCGTTCGGTTCAATTGCTCCGTCTCAACAACCTGCTGCGAGGTTCGAATTTGCCTTCGCCGTAATCCATCTATCGCTATATTTCTAGTTAACGTAAACATCCAGCTGGATAGCTTACCTTGATCTTCGTCATACTTCTCTGCTGCGTTCCATATTCGCAAGAATAGCTCCTGTAATATTTCTTCAGCCAGCATGGAATCTTTAACGATTCGGTAGGCGAATGTGTACATGGGACGCTCATATCTTTCGTATATAAGCTGCAAAGCATTGGAATCTTTGCGGCCAATACGCTTCATTAATTGTAAATCCGTCAGTTCATCCGACATACTAGAGCTGTTCCCCCTTTACACACCCCCTCATTATAATATAAAAATCCTGTTCCGGTATAGAATTACCAGAACAGGACAAGTATGCTGCGAGTTTCGGAATGTATTTACATCTACATGGCTTTAGTCAACACGATTGACCAGTCAGCCTTGTTCCAATTTAGGTCCCAACCTAGCAATTCCGCGATGAAACGAAGAGGGACTTGTGTGCGTCCTTTATGAACGAATACGGAAGCATCGAGCTTGACGTTCTTTCCATTGATACTAGCCATATCTTTGCCGAGCCAGAAGACAACCTTGTCGTCACCTACTTTTACTTCAACCGTGCTAGTGGAGGGATTCCATTTCAAATCGGCGCCAAGTGCCGTAGTCAATGCTCTTAAGGATACGAATGTCGTTCCGTTCTTAAGGGTTGGCGGAACGTCCATTTTCACATGATTGCCGTTTACTTTAGCAGTATAACCATTGATTTGAAGCCAAATGGTTTGAACGTTGTTCGGGTTTTCCGGTTTTGTGACAGGAGGCTGAACTTTGAATAGTTCCGGCTTCTGAGCCACGATGGCACCGCTCAGTGCTTTGCCTACTCCAAACATGAGGCTGTATCCTTTGTCATAGCTGACATACAGGCCATTTGCATCTTTGGCTCTATAGAGATCAAATGCTTCAAGTACAAGTCTTTCATGCTCTGCTACAGCAGCTGTTGCAGCCGAAGCGGGAAGCTTGCCTTCTGTGGCAGCGCCAAGGAAATTACCGAAATCTACAGAAAATTTGCTTAGCTTAGCTCTAGCTTTCGCGCTTGCATCGGCATCTCCGGCAAGAGCTGCCTTCACGATTTCGTCTTGTGCGTTAATATGGTCACCAAGCCAGATCGCTTTGAAGGCATCTCCGCCTGCTGCACCATAAACGGATGCGATGGCTGCTGTCAAACCTGATGTATTGGCGTTTTCGGCCTCGATTATCGCGCTGTAGGCAGGGGACTTATCGGAGCCTTTTTGCATGCTGAACACAGCAAGGGCATAATGTTCTGCTGCGAGATAATTTAGCGCTGATCTTAGATCGCCGGCCGGAGTGTCCGATTTTGTGCCGTTAAATTTTTCTGGCATTTGAGTGACGATCGCACCTGACAATGCATCACTTATCGTGAACATATAGCTTAAACCTTCACGATATTTGGCAAGCGAGCTCTTATAGTTGCCTGCGATATAATAGTCGAACACCTGCTGCACCTGCTTCTCATGTGTACGAAGCACGTTTTGCGCTGCCGTTGCAGGCAGCTTGCCTGCAGTAGCAGTCCCTAGGAAGTTACCGAGTTCAACTGCGAACTCTTCAATTTCTTGCGCGACCATCGCTTTATCAGCGGCATTGCCCGTTTTAACAGCAGTAACATAATCTTTGGTATAGTTTAGATGTCCGCTAAAAATGCGGTCAAATTCTTTCGCCCCGGCATCTCCATAGACAGAAGTGATAGCTGGGATCATATCTTTTGCATTTTTCTCTAAGGCGGCTTGCGCCGCGGCGGCGTCAAACGAGTTATCGTATTTCTTGATCATCGCATCGACTGCGAGGGTGAAATGCTCTGAAAGCGAGTAGTCCAATGTCGACCTGAGCTCTACAGCCGGCGTTTCGGATGAAGGCGTCAGCGGCTCCGCTGCACTTACGCTAGCCGCGCCAGAAAACGCAGGGATTAATAAAGATAAGCTAAGTACAGGGGCAATTAATCTTTTAAGTTTCATGAATCATTCACTCTCCTCATATTTTGTTGTTTTCCGTTCCTAATAGGCCTAACGGAGCTAATGAAATTTTGGATCACTATTATTTCGATTTTTTTTCGAATAACAAAAAGACGGACAAATGAGAAACCATTTGTCCGTCTTTTTTGTATCGATGAAGTTATTTAGCAGCTGCTAAAATCAATCATTATCCATAGCCTGCTGATTGCGGTTGTTTGGTATGACAAACGACACGGTAGTTCCTTCCTTAGGCTTACTAATTATAGATAAGCCTTGACCATACATTTGAGTCAATCGTCGATTCGTATTGGCAATCCCTATTCCGCCTTTTCCTTTCATCGTTGGACTGAGCAATTGAATGACCTGTTCTTCATTCATGCCTATGCCATTATCAATGACTTCAACTCGTATGAAGCTGTCCTCGCGATTGATTCGAATATGCAGCGTGCCGCCGTTGTTCTGACTAAGAAGCCCATGTTTGATCGCATTTTCAACCAGCGGCTGTATAGAAAGGGGCGGGATAAGTAAGCTGATGTTGGCATCAACTTCCCATACGACAGTCAACCTGTCCTCGAAACGTTCTTTTTCAATATACAAATAGGCTTCGACAAGCTCCAGCTCGTGAGAGAGCTCAACAAGCTCCCCTGTATTTAAGAAGTCAAAGCTAATCCGTAAAAAGGATACAAAAGAATCGCCCAGATTACGCATCTTGTCTGTATCAATATCGCTTAGCGCCATTAAGGAGTTAAGGGTATTAAACAAAAAATGCGGATGGATTTGTGCCTGAAGATAAGCGGCTTCTAAACGCAAACGTTCATTAATGGACTGCTTCAGCATAGTCAACGCCCTGATTCGGTATTTGAGCTCCAGAGCATCTACAGGCTTGGTAACATAATCATTTGCTCCAGACGAGAATCCGGTATAGATGTCAGCTGGCTGACTACGTGCAGTCAACAGCAAAATGGGAAGCTCCGATACAGAGTATTGCTCGCGTACCTTCTTCGTTAACTCGTAGCCGGACATCTGTGGCATCATAACATCGGCAACTAATAGATCCCACTGCCCACTGCCTAGCAACACTAACGCTTCACGTGCTGAATTGGCTGTTGTAATGTTATATGGCTCGGAAGATAAAATGCCAACAAGCACATTCAGATTAACAGGGTCGTCATCCACTGCAAGAATATTCATTTTCCCCTCATTCAGAAATGTCGGGTTAATTGAAGAGATTGCTATTTCGTCGATTGCGATGTCTGGAAAAATCAATCCACCATGGCTTTCTTCTGATGCTTCCATTGTCTGGTGTACAGGAAGCAAGGGCTGTGCTGAAGGCAGGCTGGACATATTGGCAAGCGGTAATTGAAAGCTGAAAAAAGAACCTTTGCCAAGCGCAGAGCGAACACTTAGTACTCCGCCATGCAATTCGACCAGCTGCTTGCAAATGCTTAAACCAAGCCCAATTCCTCTTCCATCATTGATTCCATAAATCCCTTGTTCATAAGGAAGAAAGACGCGCGCTTGCGTTTCTTTATTCATGCCGACTCCGGTATCGGAGACATGAATGACGGCATTCCCATTCTGAATCTCCGCAGAAATGGTGATTGATCCTTCTTCCGTGTATTTTAGTGCGTTGTGCAATAAGTTGTACAAAATTTGTACAAGCCTTTTCTCATCTGCCATGACCCAAGGCATCGATTCAGCGATATTCACATGCAGTTGAATAGGTTTGCCTTCGATCATAAATTTCAGCATGCTAACGATGCCAGGTACGATGGATTGAATTTGTAAAGGCTCCTGCTGAAGCACAATTCCGTGTTCCTTCAGCCTTGCTACATCTAGAAGATCACCGAGCATATGCGACATACGGCGGCTTATTCGTATAAGCAGCTCCATATCGTTAACGCTTTTTGTATTCATTTGCCCTTTCTCTTTCGTTACAACGGTTTGAGCAATATTCATAATACCGTGCAGCGGCGTTCGCAGTTCGTGTGAAGTATTGGCAAGAAATTGGTCTTTTAGCTTGTCAGCCTTTTTTAACTGTTCGTTCAGCTCTTTGTTTTCCTTCGAGTTACGGAAAAATTGCTTTAACCAGTACGTAGAAAAACCAATGATAGCTGCTATGATATCTATTGGATAATATACAACCGAAACCTGGCTATTTGAGTTGATTAAGCTCCACAGAAAGCTAGACATAACGCCTGCCGCGGATAACAACAGGAAGACAACGTCGTTGTTGTCTGTTTGCTTCCTGAAGACCATCGTTCCTGTTATATAAACAAACCAAGCAAAGGGCAATAGATAAAAAAAAGAAAATATTTTTAATGCTACCGATCCATTTACAAGCTGTGCGCTTGCGACAATTAGAAACAAGGAATAAAATATGAGCGCCGCTGTAAATACTCGCAGCCATCGGTTCTTCGGAGGAGCCGAAGACAATCTTCTAAATAGTAGAAAAATAAAAAAGGAATGCCAAAGCAGAGAGAGCAGCCTGAGCTTCAGCGCCCATGTATAGTTGATTGGCAGCCATAGCAAAAGCAGGTTATCATGGCCGACAACGATCGTAATACCAGTAGCGAGCGTTAATAAACCAACGATAAGCAAACTCTTTTCTTTAGGATTGAATAAGAAAAGGATAGTAGCATACAAGCCGTGAAGCAGCAAAACAACAAATATGACGAGCTGAAAGCCAATCGAATACCATCGCACAAAGTCAATCGCTGCTTGAGAGCCAAATTGAATGGAGTGTAAAATCCCACCGCTGTAAGCATCGTCATAATTAGCAACACGAATGAGCAGTTCAAGCTCTTTGGTGCCTTTTACAAAGTAGGAAGCGGTGTATGAGAGTTTCTTGGGCGTGTATTCTTCAGCGTTGTCGGCTGGTTTTCCGAAGTCGTTCTCAACAAGCCCATTTAATTCTACGCCTGATGAGGCTTGTATGTTTTGCAGCCAAAATGCGACAGGCTGCTCTAGCGGATCGATCAGAATACGCAATCGGTACGTTCCGTACCCGATAGAGGTGTCTGCCTCTTTGGTCAGTACACTGCCCCAGTCACCTGGAACCTGAATATATCGGAACTGGTTTTGCAGCGGTTGAACATCCTGTTGATGGATTAATTTTGCAGGGTAAAACTCCCATTGGCCATCCAAGGGAATGGTAGCTGAGTTGTTAAAGTCCCAGCCGCGCATGTCGAGTACGCCATTTACAGCACGAGGGTGCTCCGCTGTAGAAAATAGTTCAGACCATGTCCATCGCAGGGCAAGAAGAACGCTAAGAAACAATAGAATAATAGCTACATATTTGAAGGTGATTTTATTTTTCAGCTGTGTCATCATACATTGAAATTCGACATAATACGCGTTTTTTCCTTTAACATATTTTGGATATTTTCATGATTGAAGCGAGTAATGTATACGATTGGCAGCTTGGGAAAATATCAAAAAAACAGCTGCAAAGTGCTTCTAGTTATGTTCATCGAGCTAATTAGTAGAATAAGTTCTCATAGGTAGTTAGTTTTGATATACTGTATGAGTAAATGAGAATCATTATTGAATATTTTAATTTCTAACATAGATGGTTTGTCTTTAGGGCCAGCAGGCTACTTGTCTTCACAGGGCCGAACGATTTATGACGCAAGGTTTCGATGGTATTTCAGGATGTTTATTTGTTTCAGGACACGATAGCTAACAATATCCGATTCGGAAAGAGCAATGCGTCGCAGGAGGAAATTTAGTAGATATGTACGAAGAAGAAAGGAAGACCTCGAGCCAAGCAGGCCGAGGTCTTCTTTTCTTTACATCTGGGGGGAATGTATCTGATTACATTCGATTGTCTTTACCATGTTTATCGCATCAATAAATATAGGAAATAGGGGACGCTTAGGATCGTAACGATAATACCTGCTGGAATATCAGCTCCAAAACTAACGGTGCGGGCAATCGTATCGGCCGCAACCATAATAATGCCGCCAATGAGCGCTGAAGCAGGAAGCAATAGCTTATGGTCTGGACCAACAAGTTTGCGTGCAATATGAGGACTGATCAACCCGAGGAAGACGATTGAGCCTCCGAGTGCGACGCATCCCGATGCAATGGCGACCGCGGCTAGGACGAGCCCTAGAAATTCTTTTTTAACGTGAGCGCCTACGCCAGTAGCAATCTCAGTACCAAGATTCAATGTATTGAGCACTAATGATTTGTACCAGATATACGACACAAGTATCAACACCCATGGGGCAAGAAGCGCAATATATTGCCATTCCGTCCCCCATAAATAACCAGCCTGCCATTTCTGAGCGAAGACATACTGCTCGTCATCCAGCTTGAGCGTCAGAAACAGGGTTAAGGCGCTGAGGCCGACATTTATTGCAGCTCCTGTCAGTACGAGACGAGTGGAAGAAGGAGCGCTTCGTGACCTATAGGCAAGAATATAAATCAAAAGTGCAGCCAGCAGTCCTCCAACAAACGCCATGACGGGAAGCAGGAAGGCAGATGACAATCCAGAAAGGCCGAATAGAGTAATGAACAGTAGAACCATGAGCCCTGAACCGGCGTTGATGCCGAGCATCCCTGGATCAGCGAGATCGTTGCGCAGAAGTCCTTGGAGAACAGCTCCAGAGATCGCCATTCCCATGCCTACAAGCACAGCCAATACGATGCGCGGCAGCCGAAACTTGAACACGACAAGATTTTGTCTCTCCGTGCCTTGTCCAAATAAAGTGTTCAACACCTCTCCGGGGTGAAGCGCCATCTTCCCTGTATTCATGCTGATAAGAATACCAGCAATTAGCATCACCAGCAGCCCTGCTAGCAGCAGACTTCTTCTTCCGTGTAATAGTTGCTGCCTCATTCAAACGCTCTCCTTACCCTGCGAGAAATCAACAAGAAGAAAGGAACGCCGACAATGGCGAAAATAATGCCAAGCGCCATTTCGTTCGGACGGTTGACCAAACGGCCGATTAGATCGGCGATTAGCATAAACAGTCCGCCATATACAGCCGAGGCAGGAATGATATACCGATAATCGACCCCAACCATGAACCGCATCATATGCGGAACAATGAGTCCTACGAATCCGACCGGGCCTACGAGCACAACTGATACACCGGCCAATAGAAGAACCGCAAGGGAAGAGAGGAGCTTGACGACTACGGTTCGCTGTCCCACGCCCCGAGCAATTTCCTCACCTAGATTCAGGATGGTAATAGAGCGCGCGAGTCCCATCGATAGGGCTAAACCTACCACAAACCAAGGGGCAGTCAGTGCGAGCTCCGCCCAAGTAGCCCCAGCAACGCTTCCTGAGGTCCAGTAGGAAAGAGCTTGGCCGATATTAAAATTAATAGAGATAAATGTACCAATTGCTCCAAAAAGCA
The DNA here is from genome assembly GCF_050467785.1 of Paenibacillus sp. NRS-1760. Taxonomy (NCBI): domain Bacteria; kingdom Bacillati; phylum Bacillota; class Bacilli; order Caryophanales; family Paenibacillaceae; genus Paenibacillus; species Paenibacillus sp. NRS-1760. The sequence goes on from NZ_JBITPK010000014.1 coordinate 772,123, forward strand.
GTGTGATTGACATGCCCGCAAGCACTAGCCGCTGCGGTGACATGCCCTTGCGGCTCAGAGAAGCGGTTAAATACGTTAACCCTGCGCCAAGGCCGGCTCCGATAAAGCATACCAATAGCAGCACGCTGTACTGGCTCCCTGGCATAAATGCTAATGCAATTGCCATAGCTAAGGCGGCTCCTGCGTTTATTCCCATCAACCCCGAATCAGCCAGCGGATTGCGTGTGCTTCCTTGCATAATCGCTCCTGCGACCGCAAGGCTGGAACCAACGATGATATCTGCAATGGTTCGGGGAAACCGCAGGAAACGAATAATTTGGTGTTCAGTCAGCTTCTGATCAAAAGAAAAGACAGCGCTCCATGCCGTTGATAGGTTCATTCGAGCAGCTCCGAAGGAAATGGACACTGCAGCAGCCAACAGCACTAACAGGCATCCAACGAAAATAATGGTAGCAAAATAAGTGTTTGTAGGCTGGCTTTTTGAAGCCAGCTGCTCTTTTACGTAGACCATGCCGGTTTAGTTTTTTGTTGCTGTGGCCAGCAACTGTTCGACGATAAAGTCAAGCTGTTCATCAAGGGAATAGATATCACTGTAATATGAGAGGTTAAAGCTGAGCTCGATCATTCTGCCTTCTTTGACAGCTGGAATGCTATTCCAAATAGGATTGCCAGTCAAATCATCCATTCCTTCATAGGAAGAACGGACAACATAATCGCCAATATACTCTGGAAGGACTTCCATAGAAACGGTATCACCTTCTTCATTCGTTGATCCATCAATTTTTTTCTGAATGATCTCTGGTGCTTTCATGCCTAAATATTCATAAATAATTTGAGAGCCGCGTCCAAATTGCTTGCCGGTTACGACCGACATTTCTTTTTTTCCGCCCTCAATAATCGTTACCGTTTTGTCCAGCACGCCAGCTGCTGCGAGCTTCTCTTTGCTTTCTTTTACCTTCGTATTAAAGTTGTCAAGGAGGGTTTGCGTTTCCTGCTCCTTACCGAAGGTTTTGCCCAGCAAAGCAAGTCTTTCATCCGTTGTCATTTTTTCATTTGGAACAAGAATGGTTGGTGCAATTTGGCTTAATTTCTTATACGTATCCTCAGAAGGGACAATAATGAGATCTGGCTCAAGCGCCATAATGGCTTCTGGGTTCGGCTCAAACCAACTGCCCAGCATTTTCACACCTGCAAGATCCTTTTCAAAAGCAGCCCCTTCAAATACATCGGACACACCAACTGGCTTAATTCCCATAGCAACGACGTCACCTAGTAAATAAAGCACGACGACGCGTTTAGGATTTGCAGGCACTTCAATTTCACCTATTATAGTAGGTACGATACGTGTTGATTTACTCGCTTGGTTGTTATCGCCAGCGGTACCATTCATATTTTGAGCGGCATTGGATGCAGCTGCGGTATTTGCAGTAGTCGAAGATGAATTGCCAGTATTCGTTCCACCTGCTGAGCAAGCTCCTAGCAGAAGCGTTAAACTGAGCAATATGCTCACAGCTAATCCAGGTTTTGTGTGTCTTTTCATTTGTATAGACCCTCCACGTTTATATTGATAATGATTATCATCATCATTACCAATATAACGCCTCATCCCGCCTGATCCAATGGATAATCTGGTTGAATTAAATGGATAATCATCTATTTTTCGTCGCTGCCGCTCTGATGTCCGAAAGCGGAGCGGTGACAACCCAGTATATTTTTTGAAAATGCGACTGAAATAGTAGACATCCGAATAGCCGATTTCCCGTGCGATTTCCTGCATATCAGCATCAGTACCAAGCAGTAATTCGATGGCGTGAGCTACCCGAACCTGAATTAAATAATGGATCGGACTGACCCCTTTTTCTTCCTTAAACCGCATGGATAGATGACGTGGGCTGTAATTCAGCGTGTCAGCAATTGATTCCAGTGTGAGGCTTTTTTGATAATGCTCATCTATGTACCTGATGGCTTGTGATACAAGATCCGGTTTGCGCGCATCAATCCCTTGAGTATCCATTTGACGAAGAAGCTCATGCAGAAACTGATAAAAGAGTCCCTTTATATGAAGCTGATCCAAACTATGCGCACCTTGCCATATATTTCTCATAAGGGTAAGGCAGCGGAGCAGAGCGAGCGGCTCCTCTGGCCGAAAGGCATATTGCAGTGAAAACGGATGATAACGCTCCATTAATTGTGTAAGCTCTTTCCGGCCCGTGAATGCATACCCGGTTTTGTAGAACAGTTGATAATATTCAAATTCTTCCTTTGCCTCTATATCTAGGCGCATCCCTTTACCGCCATGCAGCATATGAAAGCGCCTTGCATCATGCTTATTGCCATCGAGCTGCAAAGTTGCTGAGCCTCGAACACCATAAATAAAGCTGCTTGCCGGCAGCAGATAAGACTCAAGCAGCTCGCCTGGTTCCATAATAACGTGACGTATGTCCAATATTTTTACAGCTGCATGATTCCATAACAAAATATGTTCTTCCAGTTTCATAATGCTTTCATCTCCAATCCTTCTCCCTGTAAGATTGGATTCGTATAAACGGGGAGAAGTACGTTAGAGCTATACGATCTCACCATTATAATTGATAACCATTATCACTTACAATTTAAATATGCTGATTTGCTGTCGAATTAGCATTTAAACGATACATGTCTGCTTGCGTCTCTAACGAACGGTATGACGCTTATTATGAAGAAAACGACTATTCCTACGTTTTAGCGAACCGTATTAACGTTATTGCATGCTGTTTGGGGTGTTTTGAGTTGTTTTTCAACAAATAACGATTCTGGAATTCGTTAAACTTCTCATCCATAATAAATTGGCGAAATAAGAGCTGCTAGGTTCGTAAGCGAGGTACCTGGCACATAGAAAAACACAATGCACAACGAAAAGTGCAGAGCATGCTTAGGAGAGGAAGCCTCTCACCTTGATCACAACATAAGAGAAAATTGGATCAGACTAAAATGCATCCCTAAAAATGGACATTGAAACAAACCTCAGGTTTATTCAATGGAATTTTAGGGACGCATTTTTTTTTGCTGCTATCAATGGGGCAAGAGCTAAGGACATATCTTCTATTTCGAAAGGGACGGATTAACTCAGCATATTGGAGTTGGCATCTATAAGCGCGGGGATAAGAAATTTATGATCGATAGGCGATGACATGACAATTAGGATTGTATAGGTTCCGTATTTGTCACATTGATTTCCGAACTCTTCAAGAGCTTGTGTGGAGTCGGTTATTACTTTCAACAAGTAATTGTGTTCTCCGCTGATGCGGTAACATTCCACGACTTCAGGAGCAGAGCGGCAGAACTCAAGGAATGCATGACAATCTCTTGAATGAAACAACATGTAGGCTGATGCATGTTTGCCAATTTTATCAGGAGAAATAACGGTGCGATACTCACTGATAATCCCTTTTTCCTCCATGCGCTTTACTCTTTCTGTTACTGCGGGCTGCGATAAACCGACACTTTTTCCAAGTTCAGTCATAGAAATTCTCGCTTGGCTTTGGAGATGATAAAGTATTTGCTTATCTACATGGTCCATACAAATCGACTCCTTTAAATTTAAGGTATCCGTTATAAACTAGCTTGGCTTTAACCGTGAAAAGGCGAATCTAACTTCGTTCCCTTATGTATGCTTGATAACTTATTTTATATAATATACTTACAATAGTAAAGTGTAATAGGCTTTAACTATTTCGAAAGGATGAACATCTAAGTATGTTGCATACAAACAAATTTAGTTCAGAACGATTAGCAGGTCGGATCGATGAGGTCATCGATCAAACGCTTGCTGATAAGCGGTTGGTCGGTGCTGTCATTAAAGTGGCGATAGACGGGAAAGTGGTTTATAGCCGCGCTGCGGGTTATGCCGATCGTGAAATGAACCGGCTCATGCGTGAAGATGCCTTATTCCGGCTAGCTTCTGTTACTAAACCTATCGTTACAACGGCTGCTTTAGCACTAGTTGGGCAAGGCCTTCTCAAGCTGGATGACCGTGTTGATCATTGGCTGCCAAACTTTCAGCCACGTCTCCAAAATGGTGAGCTTGCCCTATTAACGGTTCGTCATTTGATGACGCACACTGCTGGGCTGACCTATCGGTTCTTTCAAGAAGAAAATGGCTCTTATCATCAAGCTGGCGTATCGGATGGTATGGATCAGCCTGGCATCAGTTTGGAAGAGAACCTGATTCGTTTAGCTTCTGTACCGCTCCTTTATACGCCAGGCACCGAGTGGAAATATTCGATCGCAACAGATGTGCTGGGCGCAGTAATTGAGAAGGTTACAGGAACACCGTTAAGCGAAGCAGTGCATTCACTTGTGACAAAGCCAATTGGTATGAGCGATACTAGCTTTATTGCAATCGACCCAGAACGTCTTACTACTGCTTATACCAATGAAGTTCCAGAACCACGGCCTTTGCTTGAGCACGATAGCATTCCCTTCTTAGAAGGAACAGCGGGCTTCCGTCTTTCCCCGCGCCGGGCACTTGATGATACGGCTTATCCTTCTGGGGGTGCTGGCATGATTGGAAGCGCAGACGATTTTTTGGTGCTGCTGGAAACATTACGGAATGGCGGAGCTCCTCTGCTGCCACAGTCTCTTGTTCATGAGATGTCTACAAACCAGATTGGTGATCTGCCAATGGCTTTCTGGCCGGGGAGGGGCTTTGGCCTAGGCATTACGGTGCTTAAGGATCCAGTGTCAGCAAACACTCCTGAATCACCTGGTACATGGCGCATGGGTGGCACCTATGGTCATTCGTGGTTCGTTGATCCTAATCAGCGTCTAAGTGTGGTGGCGTTCACCAATACTGCACTCGAAGGCATGTCAGGTCAGTTTACCGTTGACCTTTGCGATGCTGTTTATGACGGGCTTAATAAATAGAGATCAAACATAAATAAAAGAGAGGTACTTTCATAATGAATTCAAACCCAGCTTCTGTTACACAGAGTGCTTCCAGCGCAGTTCCTTCAGAACGTCTCCCGTGGGCTGGATTACTCGCTCTTGCGATGACGGGGTTTATTTGTATCCTAACTGAAACGATTCCAGCTGGCTTATTGCTGCAAATAGGTCATGGACTTGGAGTATCGGAGGCTTTTGCTGGTCAACTTGTCACCTTGTACGCCCTTGGTTCACTGCTGGCTGCGATTCCCCTAACGACCATGACGCGCGGCTGGCGGAGAAGACCATTGCTGCTCATGTGCATTCTTGGCTTTCTCGTCTTTAACACAGTTACCACTTTTTCTTCCAACTATACACTGACGCTGATCGCTCGGTTCTTCGCGGGCGTTTCTGCGGGTGTCTTATGGGGCATGATAGCAGGTTATGCCCGCCGCATGGTGTCGGAATCACTCAAGGGAAGAGCTATGGCAGTGGCCATGGTGGGTACACCTCTAGCACTGGCGCTTGGTGTCCCCGCAGGAACATGGCTTGGTTCGCTCGTTGGCTGGCGCTTTGTCTTCGGGATTATGTCACTTATGGCTCTGATATTAGTCGTATGGGTGGTTTGGAAATTACCGGACTATCCAGGAGAATCGCCAGGTAAAAGACTCTCGTTATATAAGGTATTTGGTAAGCCAGGAGTACGTCCGGTACTGTTTGTTGTTCTTGCTTGGGTGCTGGCACATAACATCTTGTATACCTATATTGCACCGTATCTTGCTCATGCTGGACTCTCTCAGCGTGTAGACTTGGTACTGCTTATTTTCGGCATAACAGCGCTTGTTGGAATTTGGATCATCGGTGTCTTGATCGACCGGAAACTGCGTCCACTCGTTTTGAACAGCCTGCTTGCTTTCGCCATCGCATCCATCGCATTAACCTTTAGTAATAACCAACCGATCGTGATCTACCTAGTGGTTGCAGTATGGGGGCTGACGTTCGGAGGCGCGGCGACATTGCTGCAGACAGCCATGGCTGAAGCTGCTGGCGAGAGCGCAGATGTGGCCCAGTCGATGCTGGTGACGGCATGGAACCTAGCCATCGGCGTTGGTGGCGTGTTGGGCGCTATTCTTATAGAAACTATAGGTGTTGGTTCTTTCCCGCTGTCATTGCTTATTCTTATCGTTCTTGCACTGCTAGTCGCGTGGCGTGCTAAAGAATACGGATTCCCTTCAAAGGGGCATTGAGGTGCTTATTATGAGTTTAATCAGCTGAATGATTTATGTGAGTTTAAGTTGTTACTAGCTTCAGAGAAGAAAGCCGTCAGACATGAGCTGGCGGCTTCTGTTTTTTTATGGTGATTAAGGAAGGGGGGATTGCTGTTTATCGCAAACGCATATTCTAGTCTGTTTTTTTTAATCTATTGTGATTTCTTAGTAACGTATTAAAGCAGATATTTTAGATGAAGTGCAGCATCATACGGTGTTAAGTTGGTTCCGGCCTTCAGACGTTGAACAAAATCAGGATTGGCAAGGAGTGGGCGCCCGAAAGCCGCTAGATCAATGGTTCCGGCTTTTATAGCAGATGCAGCAGATTCATAATCTAAATTTCCTACTCCGATTATTGTACCATTCCAATGTTCGCGCACAGCTTGATGAAATGTCATTCCTTTGGTGAATATCTTAGTAAACTGGTTGGTTGAGGGGTGAAGAATCTTAAGGCCTAATGCCTTGAAAATTTGTATATAAGCAGCCATTGTTTGTTCGGGATTATCCCAATTATAATTCGGAATATCATCTTTTATTTCTGAAAAACGAACGATAGTCCTTAGCGCACCTATTTCTGTCACTACGGAAGTTAGCAGCTCTTTCATGAATGTTAAACGTTGTGATAAATCCCCGCCATAGTTGTCCGTCCGAGTGTTTGTAATCTCTGAATTAAACTGATCGATTAAATACCCATGGGCTGCATGGATTTCAACCCCGTCAAAACCGGCAATTATCGCATTTCTCGCAGCAGCAGCATGCTGTTCAATCACTTCGGAAATTTCGTCCTGAGACATCGCCTCAGGCATCTCATAAGGTTTGCGTAACCGATGCACGAGTCCATTTGCTGCAATGCTAGATGGCGCTTGAGGAGGAAGGCCTCCCGTTAATTCATGATGGGTCAGCCTGCCAACATGCCAAAGCTGCGCCACGATCGTTCCACCTTCCAAATGAACAGCATCAGTCACCTTTTTCCATGCTTGGATCTGCTCGTTGGTGTATAGCCCTGATATACCATATGTTCCTTTGGCTCTTGGGCTTGGATTTATCCCCTCCGTAATGATCAGACCAATACCATCAGCAGCCCGTTTACGGTAATATTCTACGACATCTGGACCAACCACACCTGACTTATTGTCGGCAAAGGAACGAGTCATAGGCGCCATGACTATACGTGATTGAAGCGTCCAATTTTCAATCGTAACTTGTTCAAGCAATTTATTAGATTCCATCTTTATGCCTCCTCAGTGCTTAACAGTTGATTATGCATTAATGTTATAATGGAATCGTTCTATTTTACATAATAAATTCAAGGTGTTGTATCATGATATCCTTTAAAATTGTTTTATTAATGTTATTTGACATTGAAATTAAAGGAGTGACTAGTTTGGTCGATGAACTGGATAAAAACATTATTATGATTCTTCAAGATCAGGCAAGAATTTCAATGACGGAGTTAGGAAAAGCCGTTGCATTGTCGCAGCCAGCAGTAACAGAAAGAGTGCGGAGGTTGGAGGAAAAAGGCATTATTGATCATTACCGTGCTGTTGTTTCTCTTGAAAAATTGAACAAATCGATTGTTGCCTACTTATTATTTCATACGAAGAGCTGCGAAAGTTTTGTTGATCATTGCAAAAATTCGCTTGATGTACTTGAGATGCATCGTATAAGTGGTCAGTACAATTTTTTGGTTAAGGTGATTAGCGAATCATTGCATTCCATGGAAAATGTTATTAATGAAATGGGAAAGTTTGGAGACTCGACAACTTTAATCGTCCTCTCCTCACCTATTGAGCATAGTAAGGTCGTACCTAATATTCAGGATAAATAGATAGAAACCCATATATTCGCTTATTTAATACAATTCACGACACTAGCTTTAGCTTGACCAATATAAATTTGCGATCCTACTAAACATCAGATACGATTTTATTATTCATTACGGTTGCCAAACACAGTGAATATAAGCTTTATAGGCTCCCGAAACTGCAGTATCTACTGATGTAGCCTGTCATATGGGCATTATTGTGCACAATCGCTTGACTTGGAGTTAACTCCAAGGAGTACACTACAGCTGAAGGAAACAATATCTATTTGAAAGTGAGGAGCGATTAAATGGAATATGTGAAACTCGGTAATACAGGCTTGGATGTATCTCGGCTTTGCCTTGGCTGTATGAGCTTTGGTGTAGCGGAGCGGTGGGTGCATCCTTGGGTACTTGATGAAGCGAGCAGCCGTCCAATCATAAAAAAAGCACTGGATTTAGGCATCAACTTTTTTGATACTGCGAATGTATATTCAGACGGAACAAGCGAAGAAATTGTGGGTCAAGCTTTAAAGGATTATGCCAATCGAGATGAAATTGTTCTGGCGACAAAGGTTCATTTTCGGATGCATCAAGGCCCAAACGGTGCTGGTCTTTCTCGAAAGGCAATCATGAGTGAAATAGATAAGAGCCTTAAGCGTCTCGGAACAGATTATGTAGACCTTTATCAAATTCATCGCTGGGATTACCATACACCCATTGAAGAAACGATGGAAGCATTACATGATGTTGTGAAGGCTGGAAAGGCAAGATACATTGGCGCTTCAGCCATGTACGCATGGCAGTTCCTAAAGGCATTGCATGTAGCTGAAAAAAATGGATGGACTCGGTTTGTATCGATGCAAAATCATTTAAACCTCATCTACCGTGAAGAAGAGAGAGAAATGCTGCCGCTTTGTAAGGAAGAAAAAATTGGCGTCATTCCTTACAGCCCGCTCGCATCAGGAAGATTGACACGTGATTGGTCAGAAACAACGCATCGTTTCGAAACCGACCAAGTTCAAAAATCTAAATACGATGCGACTGCAAATACTGACCGATTAATTGTAGAGCGGGTTGCAGCCATTGCCGAAAAACATGGCGTTCCACGTGCTCAGATCGCGTTAGCCTGGGTACTACATAAAGAACCAGTAACCGCACCAATTATTGGCGCTACAAAAATGTCGCATCTCGAAGATGCAGCAGCTGCAGTTTCCATTAAGCTAACGCCAGAAGAAATTGCGTCGCTGGAAGAGCCGTATGTTCCACATCCAGTCGTTGGGCCTATTACGATGTAATGAGTGTTTAATATAAGGAACAACAAGAACGCCCGATCGATTTTTTTCGGGCGTTCTTGATCTTAAATTAGGGAGTGAAATCTGCATGTTGATAGCTGAAGCAAGTGCGAAATTTGATTTATCACCGGACACGCTCCGCTATTATGAACGGGTCGGGCTTATTCCACGGGTGAACCGCAATAAAAGCGGAATCAGGGATTATACGGAGGAAGACTGCAGATGGGTTGAATATATCAAATGCATGCGTGGTGTAGGTCTTCCTATTGAGATTTTGATTGAATATGTTGCGTTGTATCAACAGGGTGATGAAACCATCGGGGCTAGGAAAGAGCTTTTAATCGAGCAGCATAAACTGCTAGCCAAAAAAATGGAAGAGATGAAAAAAGGATTAGAACGTATGGATGATAAAATTGCAAGATATGAACAGACAATATTAAAAAAAGAAAAAATGCTAAGTAGATCTAAGACGCAATAGTCCATCGAACCCCCCTCGATTTATTGACATTGATTCATGTAGGGCTTCACATAAATATTCGGTTAATAGAAAAATTCAGATGAATGTGATAATTTATTAATTATGACATGCATTTGAAAAGGTGGTTTGTAAACTTTATGGAGCTCGTTTTTCCAAAAGTAGAGACAGTGGAAGAAGTCTCGGCTTTAGCGCAATTGGCATCGGAAATTTGGAATGAATATTTTGTAAGCATTATAACAAAAGAACAAATTGATTATATGGTGGATAAATTCCAATCCGATCATGCGATTACGAATCAAATTGAAAATCAAGGTTATGAATATTTTTTCATGAATATACATGGCCATAATATCGGCTACTTGGGAATAAAACAAGAAGAAGACAAGTTGTTTTTAAGCAAGTTTTATATACGAAAAGAGCATCGCGGAAAAGGTTATGCAAGTCAGGCTATGGCTTTCTTGGAAGAGATATGCAAAGATCGAGGGTTAGGTATGATATGGCTCACGGTAAATCGTTATAATGATACAACGATTGCTGTGTATGAGAAAAAAGGGTTTAAATCAGTTCGTACTCAGGTGGCTGATATAGGAAATGGTTTTGTGATGGATGATTTTATAATGGAAAAAGAAATTGCATTGGAAGAAGTCGAGTAACAAGGGGGTTACTGATGAATGGAGAAGTTTGAGTTCATGTTGAACAAATATGCTGAATTAGTCGTTAAGGTTGGTGTGAACGTTCAAGTTGGGCAAGTGCTTATCGTACATGCCCCGATTGAAACGGCTGAACTAACGCGATTAATTGTAGCAAAAGCTTATGAGGCAGGAGCCAAATACGTCATTGTAGAGTGGGATGACGATGCAATTACTCGCGTTCGGTATGAGAAGGCATCAGATGATTCCTTCGATTATTATCCACAGTGGCTTGCCGACAGCATGGTGCATTTTGCTGAAGAGGGCGGAGCTATACTGCATATTAAAGTACCAAATCCAGAGCTGTTTCGCGGCATCGATTCTGCAAAAGTATCGGCTGCGGTCAAGTCCGCGGCTGTCGCGCGAGAAGAATATTCAAAGTATACGCGGAACAGCAAAATTAGCTGGTCGCTGATCAAGGCGCCAACTCGTGCATGGGCGGATAAAGTGTATGCCGATCTTCCGGAGGAGCAGCGCGTGGATGCGATGTGGGAAGCTATTTTCCACATGGTGCGTGTAAATACAGATGATCCTATTGCCGCTTGGCGTGACCATATTAATCATTTGAAGAAAAGCCAGGATATTCTTAATGCGAAACGCTATAAGAGTCTGCATTATCGCGCGCCGGGAACGGATCTGCGAGTACAGATGCCTGAAGGACATATTTGGCGTGGCGGCGGCGGGGAAAATGAGAAAGGTGTTTATTTTGTTGCGAATATGCCAACTGAAGAAGTGTACACCATGCCTCATCGTACCGGTGTGAACGGCACGGTAAAAAGCACATTGCCTCTCAATTTGAACGGCAGGTTAGTTGAAGGAATCACGTTTACGTTCAAGGAAGGCAAAGTGGTTGCTTATGATGCCGAATCGGGACTTGAACATTTAACTTCATTGCTCGAAACGGATGAAGGTGCATCCTATCTCGGAGAGATGGCATTAGTGCCACATGATTCCCCAATCTCAAACTTGAATAGAGTATTTTATAATACAGGCATTGACGAGAATGCTTCCTGTCATTTTGCACTGGGAAGCGCTTATCCTGTCAACCTCGAAGGTGGAACGAAGCTCTCCAAAGAGGAACTACTGGAGCGAGGCGCTAACGTAAGTCTTACACATGTTGACTTCATGATTGGTTGCGCCGATCTTGATATTGATGGAGAACTGCCTGACGGCACAATCGAGCCTGTCTTTCATCAAGGGAATTGGGCTTACTAGATGTAAAGTGCGGGAAGTGACTGGTTCGTGCGCTCTTGAAGTACTATAGAGGAAGGTTAGCATATCAATTGATGTGCTAACCTTTTTTTTGTTAATTAAAGTGTTAATTTGGAATAAGAGGAAGCAGCAGCCCTTGCCTCTACCATGGAAAAACTCGACCATAAAAGGTCGGGTTTTTATTTGTTGTACGCCAAAAATCGGCGTGAACTCTAGGATTTATATTCAAAAGGCGACTGGCATGGTTGAATTATCTATTGCGTCTAAATAAAATCTTGGTATGATTCCTTTATGAATGTTAATGGCCAAAGCCCTCCGTTAATAAGTTGCACAATCTGATCCAAGTCTCTTTTATTCTGGTTATATTAATTAGCATCGAGAAGTTTTCCTAGATGGTGAAGAAGGGGATATCCTATGAAATTGCAGGCTGCTGGCAAAGCGAAGTGGTTCGTCTATCAGAAAATTGTCATCGTATTTATCGTATTTCTTGTTCCCCTCATTTCGATGAATATTTGGGTCAATTACAAGGGCATGTCGTTTTCGAAAAATACAATGTTGGATTCCGCCGAAGCGGGAGCTTCCTTTTATGCGAAGCAGCTGGACAAGGAAATGTATTTTATTCGCAATCAGCAATTAGGCTTTATTAACGGTGAAGATTTGCAAAAGCTTAGCTTCAGGGGAGGAAGCCTTGGGAAATATGATGAAGTTAGACTCATTGAGCAAGTGAAGGATCGATTGAGCTTTCTTATGAATTCGAGCGAGTACGTACTTAATGCAGGCGTTTATATTGCTTCAGAGGGGAAAACCATCTCGATTTCGAATGGCGTTACCAACACGCCAAATGATGAATACGAGCTTATTTCTAAGCTTATAGGCGTTTCGATTAAGCCCTCTTTTTACCTAGATGGTGATCGGATCTTCTTTATTGAGACGGCAAATAATGATGGCATTTGGTCGTATATCGAAATCTCTAAAGTGAAGCTGCTGGAAGAGCTGCATACCATTACTACCCTTTATCAGGAGTCAGAGGTTTTGCTTGGGAGTGAGGGTTTGGGGAGTGTATTTGCGACGACGCAAGATGAGCAAGCTATTTCTGTACAGCAACAGCTGGTTAAATTACCTAATGAGCAAGATGACAATATGTCCAAAATGGAGAAGGTAAACGGCATCCGTTATTTTGTTATCCATAATTTTGTAAGCTCTTTAAATCTGTCATTAATTATGTATGTGAATCAGAACGAGATCACTAGATCATTAAGCCAGTTTTATACGCTGTATTATCTGCTGTTCAGCATTACCATTATCATTCTTTTGCTTTATTCATTCTCCGTTAACGTCATGATCCATCGCCCATTGTCCAATCTAGGAAAGGCGTTTCGTATGATAGAAACAGATAATCTGAACTTAGTTATCGAATCCAAAACAAAGGATGAATTTCATTATTTATTTCAAAGCTTTAATCGGATGGCACATCGCTTGAAGGTTTCCATAAAGGAAAACTATGAACAAAAGATAGCGCTGCAGCACTCGGAATTAAAGCAGCTGCAATCTCAAATTAACCCTCATTTTTTATACAACAGCTTTTTTAACATTTATATGATGTGTAAGGTAGGCGATTCGGATAGTGCGGCGGAGCTCTCCCAAAAGCTGGGAAGCTATTATCAATACATTACAAGGAGCGGTTCTGATGAAGTGCTGCTTAACAAAGAATTTCAGCATGCGCTCGATTATTGTGAAATTCAATGTATTCGCTTTTCCAACCGCATTTCGTATGAATACACAGAGATTTCAGATCAATTGCATACCGTTTACGTTCCAAGACTTATCATTCAGCCGATCGTAGAGAATGTATTTGATCATGCCTTTGAAGATGGTACGATGAACGGAGTTGTCTATATTGGAGCCAGCTATCAGGATGATATCGTACGCATCACCGTAGAGGACAACGGCAGTTTATTAACAGATGATAAAATTGAGCAGTTGCAGGAGCAGCTTGCAGTCAAAACGAAACAGATTGAGAAAACGGGATTAATTAACGTCAGCAATCGGCTAAAATTAATTTATGGAGCGGACAGCGGCTTATTTGTCTCCCGAAGCCAATACGGCGGATTAAAAGTGGAGCTTATCATACATCTTGAGAATAAGGGGGCACAATAATGTACCGATTGTTAATCGTAGATGACGAGCCTGTCATTGTGAATGGCCTAGTGCAGCTTTTTCAGGGAAACAAAGACTTTGAGCTGGATATATGCAAAGCCTATTCCTCTGGTGAAGCGCTTGAAATAGCAAAAAAAACGAAACTGGATATTTTGATCAGCGATATTCGTATGCCTCAGAAGAATGGCCTGCAATTGGTGGATGAGATGGTATACTATTGGCCCGCATGCCGAGTCATTTTTCTTACAGGGTATAGCGAATTTGATTATGTATACGAAGCGTTAAAGAAAAACGTAGAAAACTATATTTTGAAAACAGAAGGCATTGAGCCTATTTTCCAAGCGGTAAAAGAGGTAATAGGAAAGCTGGAAGAAGAGAAAAGCGTTAAGCTGCAGCAGGAGAAGGCGCAAAGACATATTCAAATCGCCGAGCCGTATCTCAAAAAAGAAATGATGGAAGCTATGCTTGCCGGAGAACCGCTTCCTTCTTTATTGACGGAATCCATTTATGCAGAAGTGGAATTTGGCATTGCTGCTGAGCGCCCCGCTTTCTTCCTGGTAGGACAAGTGGATCGGCTTGAGGTTGAAAATTTAAAGGTTCTGGAATCGGTGCAACGGATTTTTGACAATCATTTGCCGGCTTCCATAGCTAGAGAGAAAGCTATCTACAATGGCAGCTCACTTCTATGGATTCTTCAAGCGGATGAGGAATTATTGGGACGTTTTCGAGGGAATGGGCCAGATGAGAATACGAAGGAGCAAGGCATCGCATCCTATATGAAAGGCATTCTTGAGCTTGTACAGAATGAATGTGTTGAGGTTCTCTCGGCTTCGGTTTCATTCGGCATTTCTGGAAATTTGTTAGGAAAGTGGGATACGCTCCATCATCAGGTGGAAGCTGTTCGTGCAATGATTCAGAAAAGAGCGGCATTTGGTCAAAAAATGGTTATTGTTGATTACGAAAAATCGAATGCTTGTGAATCCGATATGAGCGGAGAGATGAAGCAAGAAGAATTTAAACAATTGCTTATTGAACAAATTCATCAATATGTTCATAACAATCTGTCCAAGGATGTGTCTCTAACGGCTATTGCGGACGAGGTGCATTTTAATCCATCCTATTTGTCTCGCTATTACAAGCAGATCACAGGACATAATCTATTAGAGTACATTCAATCTACAAAAATGACCGTTGCCATCGATCTGATGATGAATACTTCCTTGAAGTTAAATGAAATTGCGAGTAAGGCGGGTTTTGACTCGGCTTCGTATTTTACGACTTTTTTCAAAAAAATGACGGGTCTATCGCCTCAAGAGTATCGAAATTCGCAATAAGTAAAAAATTCAAAAGCGATGTAAAAAAAGTGAAATTGAAACCGCTTTCCCTCTCGAAATATAATAAACACAGGGATCAGGGCTACTAACATTATCAAAAGGGGGAAGTGTTCCATATGAAAAATTATAAAACAATGAAGATGATTTTGTTGTTATCGCTGTCTGCTTCAGCCATTACAGCATGCTCCAGCCAAGGAAATGACAAAGGAAACACATCCACATCAAAACCGTCAACAGAGAACAACCAGACTGAAATCACTCCGCCAGATCCATTCGGTAAATACGCTGAACCGGTTACGGTTACAGAAGTGCTTGGATTTAATCCACCTGAGGATTCAAGAACGCCAAAAGGAATTACACCAGATCAAAATGCTTACTTTAAAGATTTAAAAGAGATGATGAACATTGACGTGAAATATAAATGGACCGTGCCTTCCAGCCAATTTGAACAAAAGTTCTCACTTGCGATGGCATCGGGCGACCTGCCTGATATTTTGGAGCTGGACCCGAAAAACTTCGAAAAGCTGAAAAAGCAAGATATGCTCGCTGATCTGACAGAAGCATATGAGCAATATGCATCGCCAACACTTAAGAAATATATGGAATCGGATGGCGGCTTTGCAATGAAGACTTATAACGCAGACGGCAAACAGCTGGCCATTCCAGCTTTTGAAGATCCATTCCTATCCACGCAATTGCTTTGGATTCGGAAGGATTGGCTGGATAATCTGAACTTACAAGCGCCTACGACAATCGATGAGCTGGAGAAGGTTGCAGAAGCATTTGTGAAAAACGATCCAGATCAAAACAAGCAAAATGATACTTATGGTATTTCATTGCAGAAAACATTGTTTTTCTGGGGCTTTGATGTAAGAGGATTATTTAACGGATTCGGAGCTTACCCATCCATTGGTGATGCTCAGACGGCTTGGATCAAAAATGGTGAAGATAAACTAATACCGGGCCTTATTCAACCTGAGGTGAAGACGGCGCTTAGCAAGCTGCAGTCTTGGTACCAAAATGGCATTCTCAATAAGGAGTTTGCGCTAAAGGATGAGAACAAAGCAGTAGAAGATCTTACTTCGGGCAAGGTAGGTATTTCCTACGGAGAATGGTGGTACCCGAACTGGCCGCTTAATTTAAATATTGACAAGGATCCGAAGGCTGAATGGATTGCTGTTCAAATTCCAGGGCTGGACGGTCCAGCAAAATCACTCGTTCCGAAAATTCGCGCTGGCAAGGTTTTCGCTGTAAACAAAAAAGCGAAAAATCCAGAAGCTGCAATTAAAATGATCAACTTCTATATCGAAATGGGCAATAAACAATATTTGGAGAAAAACAAAGCCGAGAATGGTTATGTATACAACTGGTTTAATCCACGTATCTACAACCCGGCTCAAATTGAAACCATCTATACAGAAGTAAACAAAGCACTCGACGCTAAACAAACTGAAATTACGCTGGATGACGAGAACTACAAGAATGTAGCGGATGTATTCAAAGCAGGAACCGATTTCCTCGCAGGCAATACAAAAGATGCTTCCAAAGGCGTCAATTGGGGTCAATATTACAGCCGTGCAGCAAAAGATGGCGGCTGGGGAACGACGCGTAAAATTAAAGAAAGCGGTGCGTTTGTAAACAATGAATTCTATGGCCTTCCTACAAAAACACAAGTAGAGAAAGGCGCTCAGCTGGATAAGCTCATGCAGGAATCCTTTACAAAGATCATTATGGGCGCTTCCATTGATGAATTTGATAAGTTCGTTGCAAGCTGGAAATCGCTAGGCGGCGATGATATTACAGCAGAAGTAAATGCATGGTACGGCGAGCAAGCGAAAAATTAAATCTTAAATCAATCAAAAGCGGGAGAGACGAGTCGAGGAGTCGACAACTCCTCCCGCTTTAAAATTAGCAGCTGGTTAGGAGGGTCATCTATGAGAACGCTGAAAAAAGAATATGTACTACATTTGATGTTACTGCCCGGTGTTATTGCTACATTGATCTATGCATACGGTCCTATGGCTGGCCTAGTGATGGCTTTTCAACAATTTGAACCATTATCCGGTTTTTTTAAATCTGAATTCGTAGGCTTTGACAATTTCCGTTACGTATTTGCGTTGCCGGATTTTGGTCAAGTGCTTTGGAATACGATCATTATTGCGATTTTCAAAATGATCCTGTTTTTGCTTGTTCCTCTTATTCTTGCGTTATTGCTAAATGAAGTGACAAGAAAATGGTTCTCAGGTTTCATTCAATCTGCCATCTTCCTTCCGTTCTTTCTGTCATGGACCGTGCTTGGCGGAGTCGTAATTGAATTGTTCTCGCTGAGCGGACCTGTTAATGGCTTGTTAACCGAAATTGGATTTCAGCCGATTATGTTTATGCTCGACAATGACTGGTTCAGAGGCATTGTCATTGGATCAGATGTGTGGAAAGGCATGGGCTACAATATGATTGTTATGCTCGCTGCCATTGTAGGGATCAATGCAACGCTTTATGAAGCAGCAGAGGTTGACGGAGCAGGCAAATGGAAGCAAGTGATGCACATTACGCTTCCAGGCATTTCCCCGATACTCATTTTGCTAGGCGTATTAAGCTTAGGCGGAATTCTAAATGCTGGCTTCGAACAAATTCTAATTATGTATAACCCGACCGTTTATGAAGGCGCAGATATCATTGATACATTCGTTTATCGACTAGGGATGTTCAGCCAGCAATTCGGACCGGCAGCGGCAATCGGCCTCTTTAAATCGGTCATTTCATTAGGGTTAGTATCCATTACCTACTATGCGGCTTATAAACTTAACAACTACAGAATATTCTAGAACGGAGGTAATACAGTGATACACAAACCATCAATCAGTAGAAAGCTTTTTGTCGTCTTCAATACGTTGTTGTTAACAGCTATCACGCTGCTTGGTATTATCCCGTTTATTCATTTACTCTCCATCTCACTTAGCTCGAATACGGCTGCGATGGCAGGAGAAGTTAAGCTTTGGCCTGTCGGCTTCTCCTTGGATGCCTATCAATACTTGGGAGAGAAGGTTGAGTTCTTCCGATCATTATGGGTATCCGTACAGCGGGTCGTGCTTGGGACGGCTGTTAATATGCTGCTTGTATTTATTACCGCTTTTCCGCTTGCGAAATCTAATCATCAGTTTAAATTTAGAACCCCTTATGTATGGTTCTTTGCGATAACGATGTTTTTTGGCGGCGGGTTGATTCCTACGTATATCATTGTCAAAGATACAGGCATCATCGATTCGATTTGGGCGCTCGTTTTGCCAGGTGCTTTGAATGTATGGAATATGGTGCTCATGCTGAATTTCTTCAGATCCATTCCGAGAGAACTGGATGAGGCAGCGACAATTGACGGTGCGGGACACTGGCGTGTGCTTTGGCAAATTTATTTGCCTGTATCGCTTCCATCGATCGCAACGATTGGCTTGTTCACGATTGTTGGGCATTGGAACTCATGGTTTGATGGCATTCTTTACTTGAATTCACCAGAAAAGTATCCGTTGCAAACGTATCTGTCTACATTAATTATGTCGATTAATGCCCAAATGTCTTCCATGTCTATTGAGCAGCTTAAAGTGATGGACAACTTAAGCGAGAAGACACTTCGAAATGCGCAAATTTTTATGGGTGCTTTGCCCATTATGCTCGTATATCCGTTCTTGCAAAAGTATTTTGTTAAAGGCATGACCGTAGGAAGCGTCAAGGAATAGATAGACTTACAACATCGAGGAGAGATTAATTATGAAAAAAGTTACGGTTGCCATAATTGGAGCGGGCTTGCGGGGTGTCAACTATTTGGAATATGCTCTTGCTCATCCCAATGAGCTGCAAGTTGTAGCTGTTGCAGAGCCGGTTGCAGAGCGCAGGAAGAGCTTCCAGGCTAGACATAACATTGCAGATAATATGTGTTTTGAGAACTGGGATGATTTTTTCGCTATGCCAAAACTAGCGGATGCCGTACTCATCTGCACGCAAGATAAACAGCATTTCGATCCGACAATGAAAGCACTTGAGGCAGGTTATCATGTGCTGCTTGAGAAGCCGATGTCTCCCGATGCCAAAGAATGTTTGCTTATGGGAGAAAAGGCGTCTCAGTTGAATCGAGTGTTTTCGATTTGTCATGTGCTTCGTTATACGAATTTCTTCTCTACCATTAAAGAATTATTAGAAAAAGAAACAATTGGTAAATTAATGTCTATCACGCATAATGAGAATGTAGGGTTCTGGCATCAAGCGCATAGCTTCGTAAGAGGAAATTGGAGCCGGAAAGAGGATTCCAGTCCAATGATTCTAGCGAAGTCCTGTCATGATCTGGACATCTTGCTCTGGTTGGCTGGTTCGGAATGCGTTCGTGTATCCTCCTTCGGATCACTCTCACATTTTACAGCCGATCAAGCGCCGGCAGGAGCGCCGTTACGCTGCTTAGACGGGTGTCCAGTGTCAGACGAATGTCTCTACTACGCGCCTAATTACTATTTAACAGAGGATACGAATTGGCCAACTTCGGCAATTAGTAATGATCTGAGCTATAGTGCGCGTTATAAGGCGCTTGAGGAAGGACCTTACGGCAGATGCGTCTATCATTGTGACAACGATGTTGTTGACCACCAGGTTGTGAATTTGGAGTTTGCGAATTCCGTCACTGCAGCATTTACGATGAGCGCATTTACTAGAGATGTCAGCCGCACAATCAAGCTTATGGGAACCAAAGGTGAAATCCGCGGCGCCATGGAGAAAAATGAAATTGAAGTGATCCATTTTGGCAGCGGCAAGATTGAGCGAATCGCATTTGAAGACATGGGAGGTCATGTTGGCCACGGCGGCGGTGATATGGGTTTACTCAAGGATTTCTTAAAGCTGGTAAGAGAAGATGGCAAGAGTGAGGGGCTTACCTCGGCAAGTCAATCCGTTCAAAGCCATTTAATGGCCTTCGCGGCGGAGCAATCTAGAGTGGATGGAAACAGCATCAATCTCAAAGATTTTGCAGAAAGCATTCTAATTTAAAGAGGTGCAAGATGTATGAATAATCCAGTTCAATTTGAGACGAAGTTACTAAGCTCGTTGACAAAAGTATTCGCAGATGAGACGCCAACCGAACAAGCCTTTCAAAGCGCTTCTGCGCTTTTCGGCGAAACCTACTCCTTCCAAGTCGCCTACACCTCAGATACTCTCTTAAAAAATATAAAAGTAAACATCGACTCCGACCTTGCAGAACGTATTTTGATTAGATCTGTTGGGCTGGCTCCTTCGGAGATGCCTTGTTTCCAAAATCCAGATGATAACGTCCTGCGCACGACACCGGGACTATATCCAGATCCATTATATGAGCTGAATCAACAATCCATTAATGCAGTACCCGAGCAGTGGCGTTCCATTTGGGTGAGCGTGGAGCTTGATGATTCTGTCGCTGCGGGTGTTCATTCCATTCAATTCTCCTTTCAATCAGAGGAAGGGGAGTCCTTAGCGGTATCCGATATATTTCAATTGACAGTCATCCCTGCGGCATTGCCCGCGCAGCAGTTAATTCACACGGAATGGTTTCATGTGGATTGTATTGCAACGCAGTATGGTGTCGAAGTCTTTAGTGAAGCGCATTGGACGCTTCTGGAACGTTATGTGGACGCGATGGTCAAGCACGGCATGAACATGGTATTGACGCCACTCTTTACGCCGCCGCTCGATACCCTTGTTGGAGGAGAACGTCCAACTGTCCAACTGGTGAAAGTTGATGTGGAGGGAGATACTTATACATTTGGCTTTGATCAGCTTACGCGGTGGGTAACGATGTGCAAGAAGCTGGACGTGAAGTACTTTGAGTTTTCACACTTGTTTACGCAATGGGGAGCAAAATGCGCTCCAAAGATTATGGGAACGGTACATGGAGAAGAGAAAAAGCTATTCGGCTGGGAGACGGATGCATCCTCTGAAGCTTATCGAAGCTTCTTGGATCAATTCCTGCCAAGTCTTGATCGCTACTTGAAAGAAAATGGACTGGATCAGCAAAGCTGGTTCCATATTTCGGATGAGCCGGACCTCAGTCAATTGGAATCCTATCAGGCTGCCAGCCAGATCGTGCGTAAGCATTTGTCTGATTATCCTATTATGGACGCGCTGTCTGATTTGGATATGTATGAGCGGGGTCTAGTGCAAAGACCGATTCCGGGAAACAATCATATCGAACCGTTTCTGGAGCATGGCGTTCCGGATTTATGGACCTATTATTGCTGTGCGCAGCATCAAGAAGTGTCCAATCGTTTTTTTAACATGCCTTCCTCTAGAAACCGGATTATTGGGCTTCAGTTGTATAAGTTTGGATTGAAGGGCTTTCTGCATTGGGGTTTTAATTTCTGGTATTCGCAGTACTCCATCGATCAGAAGCTGGATCCCTATCGGTCAACGGATGCAAAGCTTGCGTTTCCTTCGGGAGATTCCTTCTTGGTTTATCCTGGCGAAGAGGGGCCAATTGAGTCTATTCGCTTGGAAGTTCTCTATGAAGCGATGCAAGACTTGCGCGCACTCGAGCTGCTAGAGCAGAAAATTGGCAAAGAACAGACGATAAAGCTGTTGGAAGAGGGTTTGCAAGAACCATTGACGTTCTCTGTTTATCCAAAGGGCAGTGGGGAATGGCTGTTAGCGGCAAGAGAGAGAATCAATCTGGCTATAGCGAGTCATTATGCTTAATTAATGATTTAACTATTTTATAAGGCGGGAAATAAATGACTACATTTAATTATTCAGGATCTTCATTTTATTATAATGATCAGCCGATACGTCTCCTCTCAGGAGCTTTTCATTATTTCCGAACTGTACCTGAGCATTGGCAAGATCGACTTGCAAAATTAAAAGCCTGCGGGCTCAATACCGTGGAAACGTATGTCCCATGGAATCTTCATGAGCCGAAGAAAGGCCAATTTTATTTTGAAGGCATGGCGGATATCGTTCGTTTTATTGAGCTGGCTGGAGAAATCGGGCTGCATGTTATTGTTCGCCCGGCGCCTTATATTTGTGCGGAATGGGAATTTGGCGGATTGCCATCTTGGCTGCTGGCGGACCCTGATATGCGTCTGCGCTGCTACCATAAGCCGTTTCTAGATCATGTAGATGCTTATTATGATGTGCTGCTTCCGAAATTAAAACCACTCCTATGCACCAATGGCGGGCCGATCATCGCGATGCAGGTCGAGAATGAATATGGAAGCTACAGCAATGACAAACGCTACTTAATTCATCAAAAAGAAAGCATGATTGCTCGTGGAATAGACGTTCTGCTATTCACTTCCGATGGACCTGAAGATGCGATGCTGCAAGGCGGTATGATCGATGGTGTTCTGGCAACGGTGAATTTTGGTTCTCGGCCAGCAGAAGCGTTCGAGAAGCTTAAACAATATCAACCGGATGCGCCATTTATGTGTATGGAATATTGGAATGGTTGGTTTGATCATTGGGGGGAGGAGCATCATACCCGTCCCGCTGAGGATGTCGCGAGTGTGCTTGATGAAATGCTTAGTCTCAACGGGTCCGTTAATTTCTATATGTTCCATGGCGGAACAAACTTTGGTTTCTACAACGGAGCAAACGGCCATACGGCGGATAGCTATGAACCTACAGTGACTAGCTATGATTATGATGCCTTGCTAAATGAATCCGGTGAACCGACCGCTAAATATTATGCGGTGCGCGATATTATCTCCAAATATGTGGATGTACCTGCATGTGAATTGCCAGCTCCGATCGCTAAGAAAGCGTATGGACAAGTGAAAATGACCGAGCAAGCTTCATTAGCGGCTAATTTGGACAACATCTCTGCACCTATTTATACAGCATACCCTGAGACAATGGAAAAGCTGGGGCAGGATTACGGATTTATCCATTATCGTACGTTTATTAGCGGACCTCGTCCTAAAGATCAGTTTTTCTTGCAAGACGTGCATGACCGTGCACAAATTTTCCTTAACGGACAGCCGGCTGGTGTTCTGGACCGCGTTCATACCGATGTGAAGATAGAATTTGAAGTGCCTGCTGAAGGAGTAGAGGTCTCTATCCTTGTTGAGAATTTAGGCCGAGTTAATTACGGACCTTATATGAAAGACCGGAAAGGGATTACAGAAGGGGTACGTTTTGGACGCCAGTTCTTGTCGGATTGGACGACGTACACGTTACCGCTAACGGACTTATCGGGCCTGCAATTCGGGAGCATCACGGAACAAACAGGACCGAGCTTCTTCCGAGGAACGTTAATTGTGGATGAGCCATGTGATACTTTCCTCAGTCTGGAAGGGTGGACCAAAGGGGTCGTGTTCATCAATGGTTTCAATCTGGGTCGTTATTGGGATATTGGACCGCAGAAGAGATTGTATGTGCCAGGTCCATTATTGAAGCAAGGCGATAATGAGATTATTATCTTTGAATTGCATGGAACGACGGATAACACAGTTAGCTTCTTGGATCAACCTGATTTAGGCTCTTAAAATAAGGCAACTATAAATTGAGGGCGTAGGCACAAATGTGCTTACGCCCTTATTCATGTTTCAACTTGAATTAGGGGGAGAGTAAATGAATTCTAAATTAGGATATAAAGAATCAGATCGATTATTAATTATTAATGCGGATGATTATGGAATAACTTGGGGAACCAATGAGGCTATTCATACATTATTTCAACAGGCTGCCATTACCTCAACTTCAATAATGATTCCCTGCCGAGCAGCTAAAGAAGCTTTAAGCAAGGGTGATATTCAGACTATCGAGCACGCCGGAATTCATTTGACATTATCAAGTTCAGAGCATCAAGGATATAAGCCTGTGTATCATGAGAATCCGCTCCACAGCCTTGTTACTTCAGCTAATGAATTCTTTACAGATATCGCATTTTTAGAGTCCAATGCTGATCTGGATGAGGTTAGGCTTGAAATGCGAGCTCAAATTACATATGCGATTTCTCAAGGGATTGATCCCACTCATCTTGACAGTCATGCAGGGAGTATCTTTGGTCTAAACACAGGACGTGATTTTTTGGATATAGCATTAGATTTATGCCAAGAGTATCAACTGCCCTTTAATTTGCCTAGAAGAATTCTAATGCAGCCGTTTATAAACGAAGAGCAAAAGGAGAGGTTTTCCGAACGAATTTCTTCAGCGGACAGGCGCGGTATTTTCCTCATTGATGATATCATTTCTCTTCCGTATTGCCTTAGCACAAATGCAGAGTACGAGACGGTGAAGGCGCAGTTTGTATCCATGATCAAAAACCTAAAACCTGGTATCACCCAGTTAACTGTTCATCCGTCTATCATTACTGAAGAACTGAAGCAATTAACAAACTGTTGTATGGAAAGGGAAATTGAATTCCGCTTACTCTGTGATTTGAATATAAAGCAGCTCTTCCTAAAGGAAAACATCAAGCTCATTTCGTGGAAGGACATTCGTGACCTACAACGTTCAATTAATGGGTAACAGCGTATTGTTTAACTCTGATCATTCCATAAATAAAGTTGAAGCCCGATAGCTTGGTTCACGAGTCTATCGGGCCTTATAATGAGATTATTTACAGTGTATATGAAGGAAGAAGAAGCAAACTAGATGCTGCTTATTCTAGTTCTGGCTGCGTTGTTTCTCTTGCATTTCCAAATAATTGCGCATCCTGCGCATATTCTCTGGTGCGTCCATAGAGTCAGCGGCTATCATTTCAATGATACAGAGTCTTCCTGTACATTCCCTCTCCGCTTGGATTATAGCCTGATCAAGCTCTCCATAGGTTCGTACTGTCACGGCAAACGCATCGCCTCCAAACACTTCGGCAAGCTTAGTGTATGACCAGCGCGGAATTTTGTTATATTGTTGATTCTCTGTTTTGACATTTAAATATTTCTCGATTGTGTAGCCATCGTTGTTCAAGATGAAGATAATGGGTTTGCATTCATAATAGAGCATGGTGCTGATCTCTTGGGCTGTCAATTGCAAGGAGCCGTCACCTGTAAATAACAACACCCGCCGATCAGGTGCAGCGACGTTGGCACCGTATGCGGAAGGTGTGGCATAACCAATCGCCTCCCAGCCACCT
The DNA here is from genome assembly GCF_050467785.1 of Paenibacillus sp. NRS-1760. Lineage (NCBI taxonomy): Bacteria > Bacillati > Bacillota > Bacilli > Caryophanales > Paenibacillaceae > Paenibacillus > Paenibacillus sp. NRS-1760. The sequence continues at coordinate 797,340 of NZ_JBITPK010000014.1, forward strand.
TGTGCAATGTACGTTGCATTGCGCGGCAGTCTCACCTGCGCCATCCCGTTGTAAAACGTGCCAGTCTCGGCGACCACAATATCCCCTTCCTTCAGCAACTTCTGAAAACGCGGGTAATAAATGGCTGCAGTTAGTGGGTCACCGGCACTGCCAGTTATTTGGTCGTATGGGAATGTCGTTTTTCCCGCTAAACCTTGGCCTATGTATCCAATATTCTGCACCGCAAGCAGCATGTCGGCTGCGAACACATTCGGATATTCCGCTTCTGCGACCTTGACCATGTCCGGTTGAATATTGATTGTCACGAGCGGGTTTAGCTTCGCAGTGAAGTTCGCGGTATTATTGTCCGCCCATACCATGCCTACCGCAATGACACAGTCAGCATTTTCTACTGTGGTTTGGACTTCAGAACTTCCGAATGAACCTTCGTACATCCCAATATAATTCGGATGGGTTTCGTCAAATGCCCCCTTGCCGAACATCATTGTAGCAACAGGTACGTTCATCGCATCGGCTAGCTGCCGAACTGCTGTTACGAGGTCGAAACGCATGGTTTTGACATCAACCAAAATGACCGGCCGCTGGGCACGCCCCAGCAGTTGGCGTGCATGTTCCGTTGCTGCCTGAAGAGTTTTCAGATTGGACATTGGACGTGGGGGCACCGGCTCACTTCGTGTCATGATCGGTATGGTCACTAAATCATCAGCCACAACGAGGTACACTGGCTTTTTCTTCTCCTTCGCAATACGAATGGCGGCAGGAATTTCAATCTCAGCGTTTTCAGGTGTCAGTACTGCAGTATAAGCCGTAATCTGCTCGTACACTTTGTGGAAGACGTCAAAATTTCCATCCATTAGAGTGTGATGCATCAGCTTATGCTCCTTTTGATCCTTATCGGGAGGCGCACCTACGATATGAATCAGCGGCACATGCTCACTGTTAGCACCCGCTATCGCATTGCAAGCACTAAGCTCTCCGACTCCGAAAGTCGTAATAAGAGCGGATATGCCTTTAACTCTTGCATAACCATCCGCCGCATAACCTGAGTTTAATTCGTTCCGTCCACTCATAAACCGGATGCCTTTATAGCGCTCCAGCGTATCCAATAGTGTAAAGTTATAGTCTCCAGCAACGCCAAAAATTTCGGTAATGCCCTCCAGCTGTAGACAATCGAACAAGTACTGGCCTACTGTTTTTTGAGTCGCGCCAGTTTGCAGGTTAGCGCTGCCAGCCGCTGTCATCGTTTTCATTTTCCGCTCACTCCAAATTCTTATCAGTCTTATCCTGTATAAGATTCCCATTTCATTGGACTGGTTATTCACAAAGGGTTTTTCTCGTATGCAGTGTGCATGTTGTAGCATGTTGTGTGATTGGTTTGGGCGTGAACCGATAGTATGGTGTAAATAAGCGCAGAAGTGCACTTGTTTTTAACGAATGAGATGGAAATGATGAAAATAGGAGTACAAATGCATCTAGTTGAGCAGATTTGAGAAGGAGTTGGTTAAATAAGTGCATTTATGCGCTTAAATAAAGCCGCTGCTGACAGATGTGCTCATTTAGAGAGCATACTTTCAATCAGCTATTGTATTAAGAGATATCATCTTAGTATTTAAGTGATATTCTGCGATAGAGAGTTTAGGTGTAAGAACAGGCAACCAAACTTTAGTTTATTTTAGACAATTGCAATTGGTTGGCCACACGCCGAAATTTGATAAACGAAAAAACTCTCCACGGAATGATATAACCGAAAGCCACTAGCATAAATAAAGCTGTTTTACCTTGAGGATCCAAGTCGGACAATTCTTGACGCAGAGCAAACCGTACGAACACAATTCCTATGAAAGCTGCGATAAATCCCCAGTTTTTCTTGGAATAAATCAAATTGTCTGCTCTCACTTCGTAATTAGTCGTCCAAATCAATGGGATTGAAAATATAACGCCAAGCCCGAAGGCTATTCCAAAAGCCCAAGCTGGTTCATTCACGTTCGGGTTAATAATTAAAGACAGGCCAGGGATTATGAATAATAATGGAATCAGTAATCGAATCCCGTTCCCCCGTATTGGACGGTACATGCTTCTCGTCCTTCTCCATATAACTAAAACGGCTATAAAAGCGATCATCATATAAAAAGTGTTTCCGTTCATTTTCTCGCTCACCTCATCGATTTGATACTTTTATCTTAATAGTTTTGGCATGCCTTATTTAGTGATAAAGGTAATTTTCTTAATATGACGATAGTCATTTTATGGGGGTACTGGGAAGCCTTGTGCTTGATCGTTCTTTCATAAAACTAGATAAACCTCTTACTCTTCTTATTTTCATCACAGCTAAACCCACCTTTTCTCGAAAACTCGAATAGTAATTAATGTATATTTTAAGCATTTTAGGAAGTCTATGCATCTGAAAAGTCAACGCTGTTCAAATTTACAAATAATTTAAGCGCTTATACTTAAAATAATTAATGAATTCGTTTTTCTTATAGGAACGGGGAGAAAAAGTACGAAATATGGAGAGAAATTTGAATTTGACAGGTAAATAGCTCTGAAATTCGCAGAAAAATCCTTGGAAGTGATTGACAGGACTTTCCTTACAGGATAAACTCTTTTTTGAAGATTAAAGCGTTTAAACTTTTAGACAGCGCAAAGTCGTCCTGGATGAGGGGGTGGAGCCAAGAGTGATTGTGAAAACCAAATATAAATGATAGCGCATTCAAAAAATGGACTTTTAGGTCATTCGTTTTCATTATGGAAAAGAAAAGAGGTTAAGTATATGCATAGCAGAAACAAACGGAAAAAATCATTTCATGTAATGACTTGTATATTATTAACGTTCATCATGTTGACAACCACTTTTTCCAACTTTGTTGCTGCCGCGGATGAACCAGCAGCTGTGAGTAACGGAGCAGAGAAGGTTGCGGAATGGATATTTCCGAATGAAGGGGATAATGGCATCTCCATAGCAACAGGCGGTGCTTACGGAGCGGCTTCCTTGTTCCAAAATGTCGGTGGAACGTTTGAATACTATAGCGGGAGCAACAAGGATCTTAGTTATCAAGGCTGGAGCGGTGATTTTAGCCAAAAATATTGGCTTGCTACGATCTCGACTAAAGGCTTTAAAAATTTAACCTTGTCATCGGAGCAAACTTCTTCCGGCTCCGGCCCGCGTGATTTTAAACTGCAGATGAGCACGGATCGGGCGTCATGGACGGATGTGCCAAACGCTGCGGTTAAAATGACAAAAGGAGTATATAGTTGCCCTCCTAACGATGAATGCAAATTGAAAAACGTTGCGATTCCAAGTGAAGCGAATGATCAGGAGCTTCTGTATCTTCGCTGGGTCGTTAGCTCGGGACAGAACACAAATGGCAATAGTGATGGAATTGGAGGCGGAGGCTCCAGCAAAATCAGAAACATTCTGGTTCAAGGAGAGCGTATAGATAACTCGGCCATTCCTGTACCGACTATTGATCTGGTTAAGCTTCCAAAGGACAAGGCTGAAAATGTATCGGTGGATGCGCCGTTGACCGTGAAGTTTAATAAGGCTATCTCTTTAGACACCGCATCTGCTGTAAGCATTGTCGACAATGAGAATAAACCATTAGCCGGTGTTTCACTTGAAGTTGTAGGTGGAAACACGCTTAAAATTAATCATCCGGAGTTTAGCTATGGCAAAACGTATACGATCTCTGTTCCGAAATCATTAATCAAAGGTACAGACGAAGTGACTCAGATTCGTGATTTGGCATGGAGCTTTAGCATACAACAATCGCCTTTCTTGCCGAAAATGATCAATATGACATTTAACGGTGATCCCAAGACGAGTATCGCTCTAGCATGGTATACCGATACGATGACAGACTCTGTCGTTCAAGTCGTTGAGGCTTCGAAAATGTCAGGGAATGTTTTCCCGGCAGATGGAGTAGTCAGCTATAAAGGAACGGCGGAGGAAATTGAAACCTTTATGACAGAAGCTGATCGTGATTCCAAAACCTTCACGAAATTCATTAGTCATAAAGCAATCGCAAGAGAGCTGAAACCAGGTACAGCTTATAAATTCCGAGTTGGCAATGGAGAAGAAGGCAGCTGGAGCTCGATTGGTTCATTTACAACGGATACAGCAGCTAACCAACCTTTCCGCTTTATTGCAGGATCGGATTCGCAGGCTTCTAATAAGTCTGATTTTGAACCGTGGGCAGATACGTTTAGGAAAGCAGTTGATTATATTGGCGATCCTAAATTTCTGATCAGTGCGGGCGATTTGGTCGACAATGGAGATTTGGAGGAGCAATGGCAGTGGATGCTGGGCTTAGCACAGGATTCTCTCACGAATGTTCCTTATGTGCCTGTACTTGGCGGTCATGAAGTGAATGATTATGACGGTGATGTAACGACGCCTAATAATAACTTCTATAACCACTTCAACTTGCCTAAGCAAACGGTAGCCGGTACGGATGAAGGTTCTGTTTATTCCTTCGAGTATGGCGACGCGCTCTTCATGGTATTCAATTCTCAATATGAAGGCGGACTTGCTGCGAATGGGAAAGATGTAGAATGGGCGGATAAAGAGTTCTGGGATCAAGTGAAATGGATGCAAAACACAGTAGCGAAAAGCGATAAGAAATGGAAGTTCGTCACTTTCCATAAAGGACCTTACGGAGCTGGCGACAATTCAGCGCAGTGGGAAGATGAGCGGGTACAATTTTACAAAAAGTATCTTATTCCTGAATTTGACGAAATGGGAATCGATATGGTGTTCGAAGCCCATGATCACATGTATATGAGATCATTTCAAATGTTAAATGATGAGATCATTAAAGATTTTAAAATCGATGAGGAAGGCAATGCCATCGATCCTAAAGGGACAGTCTACCTGATGTCTAATGCGTTCGGAAATAAATTTTACGAAAAAAATAATCAGCATTATATTGATGAAAATGGGGATGCGCAAGAAGTAAAGGATGAGAACGGCAATCCCATTCCTTATGATGATTACTTTGCTGAGATTGACACTCAACCATTCAAGAAAATGTTTACGGATGTGTCTATTTCGGATAAAGTACTTGCTTTTACCGCATTCACAGCAGCTGTTGCAGACGAAAAAGCTGAAAATACAGTTGGCAAGGGATTGAAAGCTTATGATGATTACGGAATCAGAAGAACGGATACGAAGCCGGAGAAGGTAGAGAACGTCAAGGTGAAGGTGGAAGGGGATAAAGCGATTTTATCTTGGAAGAAGCCTTCTACAGGAACAGAACCGGTTAGAGGATTTAGAATTTACGAGAAGAACGACAAAGTAGCAGCACACTGGAGCGAATATATTTCGGTAACCGGCAATCAAACAGAATACAGCTTAGAAATTAAAGACATCAATTCGAATAAGAAATATGATTTTATCGTCAAGGCTGTTGGAACAAGAGACAACTCCGCTCCGGTGGAAGTCACAACGATTGAAAATGGTGCCGAGAATGAGCCGCCATCAGCACCAACAAGCTTAACTGGAAAAGCCGTATCCCCTTATCAGAACGAATTGACTTGGGCGGCATCCTCTGGGAACATCATCGTGGCAGGTTATAATGTGTACCGTGATGGCGTGAAAGTTGGCGCAACATCAAGCTCAAAGCTATCCTATTCCGATACAGGTTTAGCTGCAAACAGCACTTATACGTATGAAGTGAAAGCAGTTAATCAAGAGGGACTAGAATCGCTTGCAAGTAATTCGATAAGCGTGAAGACGAAGCCAGCTGCTGCGGGTGAAGGTCCGCTTAAAGCATTCCCTCAGCATACCGCTTATGCGGACGGCACAATTAAGCCAAATCATATTACGCAAGCTGATATGGATAATACCGTGTCAAGATTATATGACGAGTGGAAAACGAAATATTTGAAAGAGAATCCATATACCTCAGGTCAATATTATGTGTGGTATGCGGATGGAGACTGGTTTGAAGAGAATGAGATTACCGTTTCTGAAGCTCATGGCTACGGCATGCTGATCACTGCTCTAATGGCAGGCCATGATAAAGATGCGAAGAAGTATTTTGACGGTATGTATCGTTATTTCAGAGCACATCCAAGTGAAATTAATCCAGACCTCATGGCTTGGCAGCAAGCTGATAATGGTAAAGCAATTATTGACATTAACGGTGTGGATTCAGCTACAGATGGAGATATGGATATTGCTTATGCACTTCTTCTTGCGAGCGAGCAATGGGGAAATGATGGGGAAATTGATTATTTGGCTCAGGCTCGTAAAGTAATAAAAGCCATTATGGATAGTGAAGTCAACCAAAAGGATTGGGTATTAAGAATTGCCGATTGGGCAACTAGCGGCGAGTATGAAAATGCTACCCGTCCTTCGGATTTCATGCTGCAGCATATGAAGGATTTTGCTGTTGTTTCCGGCGATGGCCGTTGGAATCAGGTAGTCGACAAAACCTATAACGTGATGGAAAGCCTTTATAAAAATTTCAGTCCGAACGCTGGTCTGCTTCCAGACTTTGTCGTGAAGGATACTGACAGTGGAAGCTTTATACCTGCACCGCCGTTCTTCCTAGAATCAGATACGGACGGCGATTATAGCTACAACTCATCCCGTACACCATGGCGCATAGGTACAGACTATCTCATTACAGGGGAAAAACGTGCAAAAGATCAGTTAAGTACATTAAATGAGTGGATTCGTAAAAAGACGGATAACGATCCACAAAATATTTTGGCGGGCTATAAATTGGATGGCTCGGAAGCGATAGCTGATTATCAAGATATCACTTTCTCAGCTCCGCTAATGGTTAGTGCAATGATCGATTCATCCAATCAAGAATGGCTAAATAAGCTTTGGGATCATAATACGGCTGTTAAAACGGAAGATGATTTATATTTTGGCAATAATCTCCGTTTGCTCAGCATGATTGTCGTATCCGGCAACTGGTGGACACCAACTATCGTTGATACGGATGCGCCTACTGATCCATCGAATTTAAAAGCAGAAGCGGTTTCCAGCACTCAAATTAATTTGACATGGTCTGCTTCTACTGACAATTTGGGAGTAGCAGGCTACAAGGTTTTCCGCAATGGTATTGAGCTGGCAACAACAACAAGTACATCTTATAGTGATACAGGGTTAAGCTCGGAAACAGCTTACCAGTATTATGTCATCGCATTCGATCATGCGAATAATTTCTCCAAGGCAAGCAATGCGAGAAATATTACGACACCTAAAGCGCCAATCGGTGGTAATTCAGGCGGCGGCACTGGTATAACAGAGATTGTATCTACGAATGGCAAAGCAACAATACCAGCTGGTTACTCAGCAAAGGTGAGTTTAGGTGAGAAAATTAAAGTCACGATCCCAGCTGGAGCAACAGCTCAGGAAATTATGCTGACCATTGAAGAGCTGCTGGATACGGCTAAGCTTTTCTCGAAAGACGATATTCCTCTCAGCTCAGTCTTTGAAGTGTTGAAAAACAGTTCGGGTAAATTCAGCAAAAATGTAACACTCGTCTTTGAATTTAATTCATCGCTGCTTAAAGAGAATCAAACGGCAGCTGTATTCTACTTCGATGAGACGAGCAAGAAATGGGTATCTATTGGAGGCAAGATAAACGGTAATAAAATTGAAGTTGAAGTGGATCACTTTACGAAATTTGCTGTCATGGCAATAAATAAAAATCAACTGAACTTCAAGGATATTGATGGTCACTGGGCACAGCTGAATATCCAAAAGGCAGTGGCAGAAGGCTTTGTAAATGGTTATTCAGACGGCACATTTAAGCCGAATATTTCGGTAACACGTGCGGAGTTTGCAGTGATGATGATGCAAATGCTGAAGCCGCAAACAAGCGGAAGCGAGCTGCAATTTAAAGATAAGTCTGCTATTGGCGCGTGGGCGGTTAAGGCAGTAGCTCAGGCTGTTGAAGCTGGTATTCTTACAGGTTATGAGGATGGCAGCTTCCGTCCAAATGCAAGCATATCAAGAGCCGAGATGGTAGCTATGATCGCAAAAGTTACTGGCCTTGATGCAGATGCAACCGGCAAAACAGGCTTTGCTGATGACAGTGCTATACCTGCATGGGCTAAGAAGGCTGCTGAAACGGCGAAGAAGCAAGGAATTGTACAAGGACGCAGCGGTAATAATTTTGAGCCAGCTGGCGTTGCTACCCGTGCTGAAGCGGTTACTGTGCTGCTGAAATTGAAAGAAGTTATGGGGAAATAATGTCTGAGCTTTACCGTCATTTATGCTTTGCAACGGAGCCGCCTTTTGAGGCGGCTCCGTTTTATTAAACAAACCTCAAATTTGTCTTCTCCTCATCACAGCTATACTTGCTCATTCTCAGTTGTATTCTCCTGCTTACTTTTACTCGCGCCCGGTGCACGAATCAGTAATATACCTAGAATGAACAAGGGTACAAAAATCGTGAAAATCGTAGCAAAGGGTGTCCAGTTTTTAGTGAGGAAATCATTGACGGAAATCGTATTTGTGTAACATAACAGCGCTAGAGCGATCAAGCCAAATCCCATGGGAATGACATATGGCTTCGAATCCTTCAATTTGAATAGCTGGCAGAGCCCAATCAACGATGCATCAAACGTCAGCACAATCTTCATCACGATAGATAAAATCCAAATGAACATCATAATGCCTTCAATACGTTCAAGAAAATGGCCGATGTTAATATTTTTCGCCAGCACGTAGGCCGGAAATAATTGATTAGCGGTGACGGCAGCTCCCATTACGCCTATACATCCCACAGTAATGATGATCAGTACAATTCCACCGATTAGGGTTCCCCATACAAAGCCTCGTCCTCTTTTTGCTGATTTCGCTACATAAGGATAAATCATGAGCAGTACAATCATTTCCTGAAATCCGGAAAAGGAGAAGCCAGCTTTTACAATGGGCTTAAAGCCATACTCCAGTATGGGTTCAAAGTCTAGAAATTCTATTTTCCATAACGGTTACCGAGACTGACATAAATGAGGACGCTTAGAATGTTGAGTCCGATCCCTACTATGGCTACGATCCAAGCATCCTGTTTCGCTACCAAAGTAAGCCCTGCAGGCGTAATGAGGATGGAGGTGCCAATTATGAAAAAAATGACTAATATCGTGAACGTGCGAACACTTAATGCTAAAATGAATGAGTACACAGTTCAAACATTTGATTCTATGACTAGCTTTAGTGATAATGAGAAGGTTAAAGCGAAATTCATACCTACTTTGCCGCTGTGAAGCGGGCATAATCAACTAAAAGAGGGTTAAACCAATGAATATTATAATCAGACCAGAAAACAATGAAGACGTTAACGAAATCTACCATGTCGTACAAAAAGCTTTTGAAAATGCTGACTATTCAGATCATGATGAGCATCACTTGGTAAACAGGCTTAGGCTTTCAGCGAACTATATTCCGGAGTTATCTCTTGTAGCTGAATACGAGGCCGAAATCGTGGGTCATATTCTTTTTACAGAAATAAAAGTAGGCAATCAGACGCTGATTGCTCTTGCACCTGTTGCTGTATTTCCAGAGATGCAAAGCAAGAGCATAGGGAAGCAGCTGATAATCGAAGGCCACAAAATCGCTGCACGGCTTGGTTATAAAGGTTCCATTGTTTTGGGTCATGATAAGTATTATCCGAAGTTTGGTTATAAAAAAGCCAGTCAATATGGTATCGAAGCACCATTCGAGGTTTCTGACGATAACTTTATGGCATTGGAGCTTATTGATGCTGGACTTTCAGATGTCCATGGGGTTGTAGAATATGCTAAAGCGTTTTTTGAAAAGTAGATGATAAACGGGAGAGTGGAGCAATTGCTGCGGCAGTTGCTCCATTATTTATGTTTGCCAGTAATCGTCATGATGAAAATATGAGTTTTATGTTCAAAATATTCAATATGCACAAAATATTTCTAATTATTTATAATTAGCCAAGTTGTTGGTACTATACTGTAGGAGGTGTTCGAAGCAGCGTACCGTTTTTTCTATCATTCAATCATAACTTATTAAGGAGATCAATTGATTTATGAGCACAAGTTTGACTAAATTACTCACAAGCGCAGTTATGCTAGTTCTGTTAGCTTCAACTGTCGCTTATGCAGCACCAGCATCAAAATCCGAGAGCGAAGCATCGCATTGGAGTTATGATGGCAGCACTGGACCAGAGCACTGGGCCCATCTTAATGCGGAATATGCTGCTTGCAGTGCTGGAGTGGAGCAATCACCAATCGATATACATAGCGACGAAGCAAATAAAAATGGCAACAAAACGAAGGTGACCGTCCATTACAAACCAACCTCCTTTACCTTTGGCAATAGCGGACATACCATTCAAGCCAATACATCTTCAGCTGCCAATCAGTTGACAATAGGCGATACTAAGTACACATTGGCTCAATTCCATTTCCATACACCGAGTGAGCATTTAATAGACGGAAAAGCATCCCCCTTGGAGCTGCACTTTGTACATAAGAGCAAGACTGGAAATCTAGCTGTGCTAGGCGTACTTATTAAGGAGGGTAAAGGAAACCCGGCCTTGACTGAAATTTGGTCCAAGCTGCCCAAAACAAAGACAGCTGCTGATTTTATTTTGAAAAACAAAATTGATCTCAGCACGCTTCTTCCTAGTGATCTGGACGCTTATCGCTACCAAGGATCACTGACGACTCCGCCTTGTTCCGAGGGCGTGAAGTGGACTGTTCTAGAGAAGCCTATCGAAATGTCGAAAGCTCAAATAAAAGCATTTCAAGCCATATTCCCTGATAATCATCGTCCTGTTCAACCCCAAAATAAACGTACCATTGCTGAAATAGAAGTAAAAGCAATTTATTATAGGAGAACAATGTAAGTATCCTAATATGCTGCAATTACGAAAACAAATTTAGGTCTTTAAACACAAAAAATGGTAATATATACATCCTTGTGTCATAAGCTTAGGTCGTTGGGGTTGGGTGCAAGACCTATTTTGAGCGTGAAAAATATTAGTTCTAAAATAGCAGTGCAAAATAATAACGTTTACATTATGATTGATTCATAGAACATTCCTCAGCTACAATCCGATTTTAGGATCATTCATCTCCACCACACTTCGGTACAAACATCCGGAAAGATTTCTCTTTTTACCAAACCTCACACCTTCCCATGAACCCAAACCATACCTATCTTGGCTTCACTACTCATTTTTTAATGCGTGTATAAGCTCTTAGGAGTTTATATAAATTCGGATTTTAAAGGAGTTGGTCGCTTAAAGTGAACCTATCTTTATAGACGTCGCAGCTATGATGAGAGGGGGGAAATGATACTGATATCCGCATGCTGTTAGGAAATGGATGGATTCTAAAACCAGACCAAAAACCTAGGAGGTAATGTGATGATGAATCAGATTCATAGGAATTCGAGTTTGAAGAAACGTGTGTTGGTTGCTTGTCTCGGTCTGCTGCTTCTATTAACCAGTATGATTGCTTTCGTTAAGCCTGTTTCTGCTCATGGTTATATCGATAATCCTGCAAGTCGGGCGATACAATGTAAAAATGGACTGAATACGAACTGTGGCGCAATTATTTATGAGCCGCAAAGCCTCGAAGGATTAAAAGGTTTTCCAGCAACTGGACCTGCAGATGGTAAAATCGCTAGTGCCGGCCTTGCTGCCTTCGCCAATCTTGACCAACAAACAGCTACACGCTGGAATAAGGTCAATATTAGCAGCGGTACCAATACATTTACTTGGAAGTTCACAGCCCGTCATGCGACGACAAGTTATCGCTATTTTATTACCAAGCAAGATTGGAATCCAAATGCCCCGCTTTCTCGTGCACAGCTTGATCTGACACCATTCTGTACGGTACAGGGGAACGGTCAACAGCCTCCAGCAACATTGTCCCATACCTGTAGTGTACCAGAGAGAACTGGTTATCAAATCATCCTTGCCGTATGGGATATTTATGATACACCAAACGCTTGGTATAACGTAATTGATGTTCAGTTTGGCGCTTCAGACAACATTGCCCCAACTACTCCAACGAACCTTACAGCAGGTACAGTCGGTACAACAACAGCTTCACTATCATGGGGAGCTTCAACGGACAATAATGGTGTCTCAGGTTATGAGATCTATTCCGGCTCTAACACCTCGCCAATAGCAACCGTTCCGGGAAATCAATTAAATGTCAACCTGACGAATTTGATTGCCGGAACCACCTACAACTTAACCGTCAAAGCGTTTGATTCCTCCGGTAATCGATCTCCAGCCAGCAATAGCGTACAAATAACGACGGTTCAGATCCCGAACGACACGACTCCGCCAACGAACCCGTCTGGACTTCATGTCATGGGAGCTCCTGGCTCAAACTCACTTACACTGATGTGGAACGCCTCAACGGATGCTTCTGGCATCGCGGGTTACCGCATTTATGTCGGTTCAAATGTCGTTGCAACAGTAACGGGCACAGCTACCGAGAAGCTCGTTACGGGTCTTACTCCTAATACTTCCTATACGTTCACGGTTCGTGCTATTGATCCATCTCAAAATGAATCAGGCAACAGCAACGCAGTTACCGCTACGACTGCTCAAGGACCAAGCGCTACACCATGGGCTGCTAACACGGCATATGCAGCGAATGCTCTAGTCTCATACAATGGTGCGACGTATAAATGTATTCAACCGCACACTTCGTTAGCAGGTTGGGAGCCTAGCAACGTTCCCGCGTTGTGGCAGCTGCAGCCATAAACTAATTAAGCCCTCGGAGTTGAATGGGAGCTCCGGGGGGCTTTTTTGTTTTAGATGAAAATAGTACAAAAAACTAATACTAGTTGCAGCAAAATAATGGTTAGATTATTTTTTTGAATTTTAGGTTAAAAAGTCCTAAATAAGCGGACAGTTTTGAATAGAATCAATCAATATTAATGTATAAATTTGTCGTATTCCAATGCCGAGGTTCAAAATGAGATGATTCTTGCTACCTATTCAAAGGGTGTTCACGAAATTATATTGAAAAATAGTGTAAATGATCTACTCTATTTTCGTTGACAGATTCATGCTAGAGCATGATAATAATTGTAATTTATAGGAATTGGAGGGATGAACAAGGATTTTTTTATTTTGTTGGAATTTGTGTAAGTGAGGATTCAGATGCTCCTCATACATTAAACCTTTAAAGGAGTGTAGTAATGTTCGATAAAATTGCTGATATTTTGTGCATGATCAAAGAAGACCAGCCGGAACTCCGCCATTCCCTCTCCCCTGAAACGAATCTGAACAATGATATTGGCCTTGATTCTTTGCAAATGATCCAGTTTATGCTCCAAGTCGAGGATCAGTTGAATGTGGCCATTGACTATGACGAATTCGATTATGAGCATCTCCAGTCGATCGGAGCTTTTATTCAGTTTGTGAAAAGCTGCCAGCCGCAAGGCCAGCCGTTGTACGAAGATGCTAAGTCGTAAAGTCGACGTGATTGCGAAAATGGTTATGGGTACCTTCGACCCCGAAACGAGGTGGAGAGATCCTGATCTAGCCAAGCTGCCTGCTATGCCGGACAAGGATAGCGAGTCCATTGTCCTGTGCATGGATGAGCTGCTCTTTCCGTTTTGCGGGCCTAATGATATCCTCTACAGCCGTTGCAAAATCAACCCAGCACTGCATGAGTATCTAAATGGGCTAGGTTTTTCGTTTGGAACTCGTTATCACTATGATTTGAATGATGAGAAGGATCCCTTGCCCGAACCGGACTTATTTAAATCATGCATGTTCAGGCTTGCGGCCGATCAAGCAAGGCTCTCCAAACCGGCAAACAAAGTGCTTCAGACAACCGGTTCCGGTTTCCCCGAGGGTGTGGTTTTGCAGCAGATGAAATCACAGGGTGAAGAGATGTTCTCCCGCGCTGCCAAAATGGTGTCCCCGTACGCCATAACATCGGATACGGAAGCGTACCTATACGCCGCCGAACTTAGCGGTTCCTTGCCAGATCTAGAGACGGTTGTACGTGTTAATTCAAAGCTGTATTCCAACAGGCTCTTGGCTAGAATAGGCGAGAAGTGCTACGGCATGGAGGCGAACAGCGCAGCAGAAATAGAGACGGTCGGAAGTGCTCTATTGAAGCAGGGGCACTATTTATTAAAAGATCCCTTCGGCGTTGCTGGCAAAGGCAATATGCTCATTGACAGCGAATCCATGCAGCGAAGAATAACGGATCACTTGCATAAACAGGAGGAAAGAGGTTTGCGCTCTCAATTCCTGCTTGAGCCGCTGCTAAAGAAAAAGACCGACTTCAGCTCTCACTGGTTCATCAAGGAGAGTGGCGAGACGGAGTTCATTTCAGTTCAGCGGATGATTAATCACCAGCAAAACTACAGCGGGTCTATCAAAGCGGATGATGTTTTTATCAGCATGTTGGAGAACGCTGGCTATTTCAACGTGATGGAGAAAGCGCTCCGGCTGCTGGCGGGAGACGGCTACCACGGCTTTGTCTGCTTTGACTCCATGATATTGGAGGACGGAAAAGTCGTATCGATTGTAGAGATTAACGCCCGCAAGTCGATGGGACTTATTAACGCGTATCTCGATAAATGTTGGGAAACGTACGGACATAGCGGCTGGCTTACGTTTTTATCCCTCGGATTACCGGAAGGCTTCGAGTTTGGCACTCTACTGCACGCACTGCGTGCATCTGAACTTCTGTTGACAACCCCCTCAGGGTACGGGGTTGTTCCTCTATCATCCAATACCGTAATGATAAACGAGATTCTGACTCGCCGCCGAATGGCGGAGGGAACGCAAAACAAACGAGGCATGCCGAAGGGACGGCTCTATGTCTCGGTCGTAGGCCGAGATGATGAACACCGCAGCGAACTGATTAACAGCTTGCGACAGGTGCTCGCCGACTTATCCGTTAAAGTGTACAACTAAATTTGGAACGCGGGAGCTGAGCATGAATTCATCTTCAGTTATTTTGCTGGCGTCGGGTAATTCGCTTGGCGCGTACATTCCGGCTATGCATCTGCATACGTACCTGCAAAGCATAGGAGTCGAAACGGATATTTACGTTCTGGAGAGCTTGTATGACGAAAAAGTGCGAAGCAAGATCAGATCCACCAAAAAAGCATTTCATGCGGATTTCGCTGTTGCTCTTATGGGGCATAAGCTGGCCAAACCTGTTGACAATTCCTTGGACGAGGAAGAGGTTCAAAGACTGCTGAACGCTTGGAAACAGGCCGATGTCACCCGTTTTGCGGTGTTTACGGGTTTCTGGCTGCCTATATTGGAGCGTTACAAGACAGATTCTAACAAGCAATTGGACATCCGGCTGATCCGACTGGATGCGTGGGATACCCCGTCGTTTAAGGTACATAAGCAGTTGTACCCCGTCTATAAGAACGTTTGGTTTTACGAGCTTCAAAAAATGTCTCCGGGCAGTTATATCGCTTCAGACGAAGCGAAGCCTTTGCCTTTCTGGCAGCGCGCCGGACGCATTCTGATCCATGGCGGTGGCTGGGGAATCGGCACCTACGCCATGACGATCTCCGAACTTCGAATGCTCGGACACCGTCTGGATGTCATTGTTTACAATCCTTCAGAGGTGGAGGAGGACGACGGGACCACGCGATATTTTGGGACGGAGGTCTCCTGGGATCCGTGGAGCAGGGACAAACATGGGAGACATTCTTTCCCGCCTATGATTCAGTATATCCGTGAAGACGGACTTCTCAGGGAGTATCCCCTCAAGGATTACTCAGCTTACACCGAGCTGATGCGCAATTGCTGGGCGATCATCAGTAAGCCGGGGGGAGCGACTTTGAACGATTCGTTGTCACTTGGAATCCCTTTTGTCATGTTGGAGCCGTTCGGCGACCATGAGCTTCATAATTCAACCTATTGGGAATCTTGTGGACTCGGAATCCGCTTTACGGAGTGGAAAAACCAACGTTTTTCGGAGCATTTGCTCGAGGAGACTTGCACACGATTATTAGAGCAGCGGTCAAAAATTAACCATTTCGGGAGGATCACCTATGCAGCCGAAAACAGCAGTTACGTTTGACCAAATCACATTTCGTAATATGAAAAGAACGCTGGTTCCGCTGGCGGAAACCGGAAGGAAGCGCAGAGATGATCCAACTTATGCAGCACCCGTGCCTTATGAGATAGGAATTAAGCTTAATAATGGCTGCAACCTACGCTGCACACACTGCTTTGAGTGGAATCCGGATGGCTTCCATCACGGTTTTGCGAAAGAAGTGAAGAAAGATGAAATCGATATTCCCGTCGTGGAGAAGATTTTGGCTGAAACAAGAGCACGCAAATCACGTGTTTTCCTGTGGGGCGGCGAACCGTTATTTTACTCCAAATTCGATGAGCTGGCAGAGCTGCTATCCAAAGAAGAGCGCTACACGACGATTTGCACGAATGCGATTCTCATTGAGCAGAAGCTGGATTCCATTCTGAAAATGTCAGAAAATCTGGTCATGCTGGTCAGCCTTGAAGGCTTTGAGAAGGAAAATGACGCGATCCGAGGCAAAGGCACGTTTAAAAAAGTAATCCATGCGATTCAGCTGCTGCTAGATCTGAAAAAGCAGGGTATATATAAAGGCAAGGTTTCTGTGGCCTTGACGGTTAACGACCAGATGGTCGGCAAGCTTTACAGCTTTATGGAATTTTTTGAAGAGATGGGCGTAGATTCTGTCTATTTCTGCTTCCCCTGGTATATCCCTTCTGATACGGCGGATAGAATGGACACCTACTTCGATGCTCATTTCCCGCACCTTGCCTCCCGCTTTGCAGACGATCACAAGAATAGTTGGCACTCCTTCACGTTCCACATCTCGCCAGACAATTTTGATATTTTGCTCGAAGAGCTTCAACGTGTGAATTCCCGAATTTGGAATGTGCGTGTCCGTTATCAGCCTGCGCTGGAGCCCGAAGAGGTGGAAGGATTTATCCGGGGCAGCGAGAAACCGGCTATGAATCGTACGAAGTGCTTTTCGATCTCGAATCGGATGGATGTGATGCCGGACGGCAAAGTGAATCCGTGCAAATTTTTCCCGGAATTCAGTGTTGGCAATTTGTACGAAGAAAGCGTAGCCGATGTTTTTCACGGTGAAGATCTTCGGAAACAGCGTGAAATTGTTGCCTGCGGTTTAATGCCGATATGCTCTAAGTGTGTGCTGCTGTACAACAATGGAGTTTAAGCCAGGAGGAACGGGGATGGACTATATCCGTGTGCAGGAGCTGCACAAATCGTTCGTGTACTACCGGAAAGCAGCGGGGCTTAAAAATTCGCTGAAAAATTTATTTGCTCGCAAGTCGCTGGTGAAGGAAGCGGTCAAATCGCTTTCTTTTGACATAGGCCCTGGCGAATGCGTCGGATTTCTCGGACCTAACGGGGCGGGTAAAACAACAACGCTCAAAATGCTGTCTGGCATTCTCTATCCGACAGGCGGAGAAGCCGATGTGTTTGGCTATGTGCCATGGGAGCGGAAGCATGAGTTCAAACGGCTTTTTTCCATTGTGATGGGGCAGAAAAATCAGCTTTGGTGGGACCTTCCAGCTAGCGAATCGATTTATTTGAACAAATGCATTTATGACGTCGAGGATGATCTCTACCACCGAAGTCTTGCTGAGCTATCGGAGATGCTAGATGTGCAGGATCTTCTGAACGTGCAGGTGCGCAGGCTGTCGCTGGGCGAAAGGATGAAAATGGAGCTGATCGCCGCGCTTATCCACCGCCCTAGGCTGCTTTATCTCGATGAACCGACGATCGGGCTTGATTTCCCCTCCCAGAAGAAGGTTAGAGAGTTTCTGAAATACTACAATGAGCAGTTTGGTGCGACGATTTTGCTTACGAGCCATTACATGAAGGATGTGGAGGACCTCTGCAAGCGGACGATCATTATTAATGAAGGAAGTCTTCTGTACGATGGGGATCTTCACAAGATCAACGATCTGTTTGGCGAGCAGAAAATTATAAGGCTGCACTTCTCCGAACCTGTTGCCGAGCAGCGGCTGGCCAAATTCGGGAAAATTGTAAGCGGAGACGAATACAACGTTGTTCTAGAGCTGCCCAAGCATCGCTTAAAGGAAGTGTCGCGCGCCGTGCTCGATTCGTTTCCAATCATCGACTGGACGATAGAAGACGTACCGATCGAGGAGAGCATTTCCATGCTCTATCGCAAGGAAGCCGTAGGATGAACAGACGCAGATTGTACATGGCCGTTTTTAGGGTGGGCGTCCAGCATTCGATGGAATACCGATTTCACTTCTTTCTAGGTCTTCTTGGGGCTGCTTTTCCGATTCTCGTTCAATATTTTATTTGGACGGCGGTGTACGAACATTCCGGCAAGGCGGCGTTGTTCTCGTATTCGTATGGTCAAATTATTTTGTATACGATCTTGGCAGGGCTGGTGTCCAAGCTGATTGCTACCCAGTTTGAGCACCAGATTGCCGACGATATTAAGAATGGCGGTCTTAACAAATATTTGATTAAGCCAGTCAGCTACTTCGGGTACCGGCTGATGTCTTTTATCGGTCAAAAGGCGATTTATTACGTTATTACTGCACTTTTGCTTATTTGTATGATCTGGATTTCAGCCGCTAGGGATGTGCTGGATATCGAGGTCGTACGTATAATCCTGTTCACTGTGACGCTGTGGGGTGCGCTTCTGCTCAACTTTTTGATCGCCTACTGCATTTGCGCCAGCGCGTTTTATTTGCATGAAATCTCATACTTTTTTGTGATTACAAGTTTGCTAGTCAATATTTTGAGCGGTGGCATGTTCCCTTTGGAAATTTTCGGGGAATCGGTTGTAAAGGCGCTTCAATATACTCCTTTTCCGTATACCATTTATTTTCCGGTGAATGTTCTGAGCGGTAAAACAGGGACGATGGCTATGTATCAGGGGCTGTTTATTCAGGGTGGATGGATATTGCTCTTCTTGCTCATTTCCCGTCTGACGTGGCGCGTATCCATAAAGAAATATTCGGCGGTCGGGGGGTAGCAGACGTTCCATATGTTTAAAATTGTGAGAAAATACTTGCGCCTGTACGGTATGTTTATCAAAAATTGTCTCATTGCTCAGATGGAGTTTCGGGGCAATTTTGTGATGAGCCTGCTTGTCGAATCTGTCTATCTGCTTGCCAAGCTTTTGTATGTGCTCGTCGTGTTCCGCACTGATCTACATGTAGAAGGCATACCTCCTGAAGGGTTGCTTCTATTTATAGGTATGCACACCGTCGTTACGGGAATTTATGTCGGGTTGTTTTTTACAAATTTCATGAAAATTCCTGAGTATATTAAAGACGGCTCGCTTGATTTGATGATTACGAAGCCCGTTTCCCTGCAGTTTATGGCATCATTGCGATACGTCGATCTGGCGCTGCCAATTCCCGATATTTTGGTCGGTTTCACTATGGTCGGTATCGGCTGGCATGCGATGGATATTCCGTTTTCGCTCGTTCAACTTACGGGATTTGCTTTAATGCTGCTGGTCTCCGTTGTCATCACGTATTGCCTAATGATTATCCCAGCGCTGCTTTCATTCTGGTTCGTCCAGACGGGGGCGATGTCGGATATCGCCCATTCCGCCTGGGATGCCAACAATTTCCCTATGGCTATTTATCCTGTTTGGGTCCGCAGAATCGGGACCTTCGTTATTCCGCTGTTTCTTATTACTAATTTCGGACCTATGTTCCTGCTTGGACAGCTCAGCTGGTTATATGCAGGGCTGGCGCTGTTCGGATCGCTTTTGCTCTTCGCAGCTGTACGGCTGCTTTGGAAACAGGCTGTGAAGGGGTATAGCAGCGCGAGCAGTTAAGATGGTTTTGCGATCATAAGGAAATTACGAATATCAGTATCTATATCCCATGCCTAGAAAAGGAAGTGTCATCGTATGCCGGACATGGCGACAACGCAAGGCCGTACCTCGATAAATTGCGTTTTTCAGGAGCCAGATCGAATTGAGCTTATAGAGGAACAGGTGCCGAAGCCAGGACGAGGACAAATTTTATGTGCGGCCAAAAAATCACTAATAAGTACAGGAACGGAGCTGGCTTGTCTAAAGGGGCGTTTCGATGAAGGAACGGTCTGGTCCTCGTGGGTTCGGTACCCATTCTATCCCGGTTACTCGATGGCGGCGCAAGTGCTGGAGACAGGCATTGGAGTGGAAGGAATAAAGCCCGGCGATCGGGTCATCTGCCCGGCTGGTCACCGACAATATTTCCTCGCAGACTATAAGGAAGCGGCAATTATACCAGATTCGATCCGTGATGAAGAGGCGGTTTTTACACAGATCGCGAAGGTTGCTCTTCTAGGTATTCTGCGCGCAGAACCTGCTTTTGGTGAAAGAGTGGGAGTTGTTGGACTCGGTCTTATCGGCCAGCTTGTCATTCAGTATCTGAATTCGAGTGGTGCAAGGCAGATTATTGCGATTGCTCCGGAAAGCTCCCGCCTGAACCAAGCCCTTAGAAGCGGTGCGACCGATCTGCTGAATCTTACGGTAGCCGAAGCATTCGGAGCGGTAGAACAACTTACTGATGGCAAAATGCTGGACACGATATATGATGTGACGGGTTCTTATGCGGTACTGCCCTACTGCACACAGCTGACACGGGAGCTCGGCAAAGTCATTCTGCTAGGTGACTCGACAGAGCCTTCAAAACAGACGATCGGTCCCAAAGTCGTTTTCAATTCGGTCAGCATATTAGGCATTCACGGCCGAATGATGGAAGGTTTTAATGGCTGGACGGAAGAGGAAATGAACATGTTCATATTCGATTCTATCCGCCGTGGGAAATTGGACGTCGCAAGTCTCATAACGGAAGAAGCAAGCCCGCTCGAAGCTGTATCGGTTTATTCCCGGCTCTCCGGGAGTAAGCCTGATTTGTTAGGCGTTTTATTCGATTGGACGCAATTGTAATGTCAGAGGAGGAATGCAGGTGAGAGCTTGTAGCCAGCTTACGATGAAAGAGAAAATTGGGCAGATGCTTATGGTAGGCTTCGAGGGACTTACGCCAGATGCGATTATTGGCGGCCTCTTGCAAAACCATTTCATTGGGGGAGTCGTGTTCTTTTCCCGTAATTTGGACAACCCTGAGCAGGCATTTGCTTTAACGAAGAAACTCCAACAAATGGCTGCGGATGCAACAGGCATACCGCTATGGATCGGAACAGATCAGGAAGGTGGCATGGTCGTCCGATTAAGACAGGGAATTTCACAGCTGCCAGCGGCAATGGCTTTGGGAGCGGCACGTGATCCTTTGCTGCTTTATGAAGCCGCAAAGGGAACGGCAAAGGAGCTGAAGTTGCTAGGCATCAATATGAATTTCGCGCCGGTGGTCGATATTAACGTCAATCCGCGAAATCCGATTATTGATGTCCGGGCATACGGTGACGAAGCTGAACTTGTCGCTGAGCTTGGGATCGCAGCAATGCTTGGCTTTCAGGATGGAGGCATCGTCTCTGTTATTAAGCATTTTCCTGGGCACGGCGACACGGAGGTAGATTCGCACGCTGAGCTGCCGGTCGTGAGGCATTCTCTTGAGCGTCTGCGGTCTGTCGAGCTCGTACCGTTTCGGCGCTGTGCGCGGGCAGGGGCCGAAGCCGTAATGACTGCCCATGTCGGGATTCCATTGCTAAGTGGCGGTTTGTCTGTTCCAGCCACACACTCTCATGAAGTATTGACGGGACTGCTACGGGAAGAGCTGGATTTCAAGGGGCTTATCGTGACGGATTGCATGGAAATGAACGCTGTAACACAAGGCATTGGCGTCGGGGAGGCAGTCGTAAGAGCCGTACTTGCTGGAGCAGATCTTCTTCTCGTCAGCCATACGTACGAAAGCCAGCTGGAGGCGGCAGCAGCACTGGAACATGCAGTAGCAGATGGGCGTCTGCCTGAAGATCGGATTGATGCTTCCGTGGAGCGCATTCTTCTCCTTAAGGAGCTCCGCATCGGAGAGCTGCGAGAGCGCAGCTGGGAAGAAACGCAGACCTATCTCGATCATTCGCAAACACTTCGGACGATTAAGCTGCTTCGCCAGAAAAGCATCACCATGATGAACCGTGAACCGAATTTTTGCCAGTTGTCTTCCGAAGTCGACACGCTTGTGCTTTGGCCGCAGATGGCGGCTGCTTGCAAGTCTGAGGATGAACCGATATACGATGACACCCTCGGCAGCTTTCTATATCCTTTGATGAAAGCAAAGTTTATGGAGCGGTTGTATGGGACTAGTCCGAGTACGGATGAAATTGCGGACTTGGTCTCTGGAGCAGAAGGATATGGGCAGATCGTCGTGGGAATATTCCATACGGCTTCTAATCACGGGCAGACCGTTTTGGTTCACAAGCTTTTGGCAGGAGGGAACAAAGTCATTCCGATCTCCCTTCGCAACCCCGTTGATCTCGCGGCATTTCCAGAAGCTAAAGGTTTTCTAGCCTGTTATGAGCATCATCCGCTAACATTGCAGGCCCTTTCTAGCGTTTTACTGGGCAAGCTTAAGCCTGAAGGAATTTTACCGGTTACGCTTCCCGATTACTCATTAGAAGGAGGCGAATCATATGAACGCGGTACAGCTTCCCGTGTTGAATCCGCCACTTAAAGGGTTTTTACGATGGGCCTACACCCTTTCAATCACCAGCGTCCACGAAGAAACGATTCCTTGGTATTACAGCAACTTTATCCAGTTATCCTGTACCACTAAATTTCTGGAGGACGGCAAGCAATATTTTATCGATTTTTTTCGGGGCAAGCCAAACGAGTTGAATTTCAATAACCCATTTCTTCTAACATGCTCTGTGAATTATACGATTCTAGACAATTTGGCATTGGATGACTGGCCGAAATTTTTCGCGGATCAGATCCGCAGCGGCTATTACTGCATTGTGTTTGTGGACGAAGCCAAGCTGTCACCGGCAGCTTCTTATCAGAAAGAGCCGTTCCCTCATCATCTTTTTCTGTACGGTTTTGACTGGGAGGAAAATATGTTTGATGCTTCCATGTTCGATCATACGGGGGTGTACCGTAATGTGAAGATCCCATTCCAAGAGTTTCAGGATGCTGCAGGTTCTATGCGAAAGCTTTTGAAGGAGAAGCTCACGTCTGATCATCATACGTATTTTTACAAATACGCACCGCATTCTGCTTATCCTTTTGATAAAACGGCCGCGATCGACCAACTGCTCGATTATGTTAATGGTGAGACCCATTTAAACCGAATTAATTACAATCCAGACGAGGAAGCTTTCGGAATCAAGGTGTATGACTATCTGCAAATGTACTTTGATGCTGTAGAGCAAAACGATTCTAGGCTGGGTGACCGCAACGATGCGAGACATCTTCACATTCTCTGGGAGCATAAAAAAATGATGAGCGAGCGAATCGGTTATCTAGTAGAAGAGGGGATAATCTCGTATGACGAAGAGCTTGTGGAAGGCTACAAGGATATAACAAAACGGGCGATGAAGCTGAGAGATCAATACATTCGCCATGTTATTCGCGAAGATAAGGAAGTATTTAAACGGTTGAGGCTCCGCTTTGACCAATTCCGAGAAGAAGAGCCTGTTCTTTTGCTTAAATTAATTAAACTTCTAGAAGTGCCATCGAAATCGAATAAGACTTATGTAGAAAGTAGATAGCTATCTAAAATGATATAAGGATGAGATAGTAGGAGGGAGCTGCCGCGAGGTCAGCTCCTCTTTGATGTTCATTGTGGTTTAAAGCTTTTAATATATAATTAATGTTAGTTGACTAACAATAATTGTGATAAAATGAGGAAAGAGCTGGAGATGATAGGTAAAGGGGGGCGAAAATGAACAGAGATCGATCAGTTGCGCTCGAACTTAGAACGCTAAGAAATATGCTGCATAGACAGGTTAGCGGGTTTATGAGTCAAAAATATGGCGATCAATTGACTGGCATGCATGGATGGGTGCTGAGGTACTTTGTTGAGAACCAGCACAAGGAGATTTTTCAACGCGATTTCGAGAGCCAGTTCACGATTCGGCGTTCGACCGCGAGTAAAATTTTGCAATTGATGGAGAAAAATAATCTCATAACGAGAGAGTCTGTTCCTTATGATGCAAGACTAAAGAGGATTATTCTTACGCCAAAAGCTATTGAATACCATGAAGCTATTATTTTAAAATACGTTGAATTGGAGCGCGAAATTAAGAAAGGTCTATCGCAAGAGGAGTTGGATACTTTTTTTAATGTGCTCGATAAAATCAAAAAGAATTTGGAGTAGTCGCCGAAGTTGTTGGAGCGGCTTTCATTATTGTAATATAGTTAGTAGGCTTACAGTTCTATGGCTAACAACATGGAGAAGGAGCGTTTGATAAATGCTTAAGATTTTGAAGTATTTCAATCCCAAAAATGTTTGGTTTATCGTCATCAGTACTGCATTTATCGTGTTCCAGGTATGGCTCGATCTCAAGCTTCCCGATTATTTGGCAGAAATCACAAAGCTGGTGCAGACGGAAGGCAGCTCCTTAAACGAGGTATGGGAGCCAGGCGCCTATATGATGCTGTGTGCCATTGGAAGCTTAATTGCATCCTTCATCGTTGTTTATTTGGTCGCGAAGAGCGCTGCATCGCTCGCTAAGAGGCTTAGAAGCCTGCTCTTCGACAAGGTTGAATCATTCTCCATGGCCGAGATGAATCAATTTTCAACAGCAAGCCTCATTACGCGTTCCACGAACGATATTACGCAAGTACAAACGATTGTGGCGATGGGGCTGCAGGTCATGATTAAAGCGCCTATTCTGGCAGGCTGGGCAATTGTGAAAATCTCAAGCAAGAGCTGGCAATGGACGCTCTCGTCCGGTATTTCGGTTGCACTGCTTCTTCTCATGATCGCGATCGTTATTTTGTTCGCCATGCCGAAGTTCAGAATGATTCAAGGATTAACGGATCAACTGAACCGAGTAACTAGAGAAGGGCTTCAAGGTCTGCGAGTCATTCGTGCTTATAATGCTGGACCAAGCCAAGAAGCAAAGTTCGAGTACGCAAATCGGGAGTTAACCGATGCGAATCTATTCACAAGCCGATTAATGGCATTAATGATGCCGGTCATGAGCTTAATTATGAGCGGATTAAGCTTGGCGATTTATTGGATCGGTGCGTATCTGATTAATGGAGCGGATACAGCAGCTAGACTAGGCTTGTTTAGCGACATGGTCATATTCTCGTCCTATGCGATGCAAATCGTCATGGCCTTTATGATGCTATCGATGGTTTTTTTCATGCTGCCGCGGGCTTCGGTTGCTGCCAAGCGTGTCATGGAAGTATTAAATACAGAACCAAGCATCAAGGATGGCAGTTCGAAATCAACTAATGCTGCGAAAGCAGGAGAGATTGAATTCCGGAATGTCAGCTTCAAGTATGCGGATACGGATGAATATGTACTTAGGGATATCAGCTTCGTTGCACGCAGGGGAGAGACGGTTGCGTTTATCGGCTCCACGGGTAGCGGCAAGAGTACAATGATGAACTTAATTCCAAGATTTTACGATGTGACGGACGGCGAAGTGCTTGTTGCGGGAATGAATGTGAAGGATTACTCACTGAAAGATCTGCATAACAAGCTTGGCTATGTTCCTCAGAAAGCCGTATTGTTCAGCGGAACAGTGACGTCCAACGTCGCTTATGGTGATAATGGGCATGTGGCTGGCTCGGCGGACGATGTGAAGAAAGCGGTAGCGATCGCTAAGGGACAAGAGTTTGTCGAGAAGCTAGAAGGCGGGTATGAGGGCACTATCTCGCAAGGCGGCTCGAATTTGTCTGGCGGACAGAAGCAGCGGTTATCCATCGCTAGGGCTATCTACCGTAAGCCTGACATTTATATTTTTGACGACTCCTTCTCTGCGCTTGATTACAAAACCGACCGCCAGCTGCGTTCCATGTTGAATCAAGAAACAGCTGGAGCTACCAACCTAATTGTGGGGCAGCGAATCGGAACTATTAAGGAAGCCGATCTCATACTCGTTCTAGACGAAGGCAAAATTGTAGGAAGAGGCACGCATCAAGAGCTGCTTCAAACCTGCGAGGTATATCGTCAGATCGCGAACTCTCAGTTATCGAAGGAGGAGCTTGAAATTGGCTAAACAACAGGTCGCTACCAAACAAAACATCGATTTCAAAGGCACAATGGGCAAGCTCGTCGCCTATTGCAAGCCGTACATTCCTCTTATTGTCGTGGCTCTGCTGCTGTCCGTGGTGGGCACGATATTTACGATTGTCGGGCCAAGCAAGCTGAAGGATATGACGGATCATATTACCAAAGGGTTAATGGGCGAAATTGATATGGACGCAGTTAGCAGCATTGGTATATTGCTTGCTGTTCTATATGGATTAAGCGTCATCTTCTCGTTCTTCCAAGGCTATATTATGGCTACGGTAACCCAGAAGGTATCGAAAAGCTTGCGTACGCGCATTTCCCAGAAGATCAATAAGCTTCCGCTCAAATATTTTGATTCCACGAGCAATGGAGACGTGCTGAGCCGCGTCACGAACGACATCGACACGATCGGGCAAACGATGAATCAAAGCGTCGGGATGCTGGTTACTTCCGTTACGATGCTGGTCGGCTCCTTGGTCATGATGTTCTATACAAACGTATGGATGACGTTGACGGCGATCATTTCGACGTTTCTAGGATTTGCCTTTATGACCGTGATGATCAAAAAATCACAAACGCATTTCGTTCACCAGCAGGCGAATCTTGGTGCGATGAATGGCCATGTCGAAGAAATATACTCAGGCTACGATGTGGTTAAGGTCTATAATGGAGAGCGGAAGGCGAAGGAAACTTTTAATCAGATAAACGATAAATTATATGAAAGTTCATGGAAGTCGCAGTTTCTATCCGGCTTGACGATGCCGCTCATGATGTTTGTCGGAAACTTCGGTTATGTGTCGGTCTGTATTGTCGGCGGAGCATTAGCGATGAATGGTCATATTTCGTTTGGTGTCATCGTCGCTTTCATGCTTTATGTTCGATTGTTCACGCAGCCCTTGGGGCAAATTGCACAAGCCGCGACTAGTCTGCAATCAACTGCAGCTGCAGCCGCGCGCGTTTTTGAATTTTTAGAAGAGAAAGAGCTTGAGGAAGAGAACCATAAATCGAAGGTGCTTAAGGATGTTAAGGGGCAGGTCGAATTCCGGAACGTTTCCTTCGGATATGATCCGGATAAGCTCATCATTCACGATTTCTCAGCCCGTGCTTTGCCTGGTCAGAAGATCGCCATCGTCGGGCCGACGGGTGCAGGGAAGACGACGATCGTCAATTTGTTGATGCGATTTTATGAGCTGAATGGCGGGGAAATTGCTATCGATGGCGTTCCGATCCATGAGCTACCTCGGGAAAATGTTCATGAACAATTTTGTATGGTGCTTCAGGATACATGGCTGTTCGAGGGAACGATCAAAGAAAATATCGTCTTCAACAAGCAAGGGGTTACTGATGCGGATGTGAAGGCCGTCTGCAAGGCTGTCGGTATTGATCATTTTATCCGAACCTTAACGAATGGCTACGACACGGTATTGAACGAGCAAGTGAACCTTTCCGCAGGTCAGAAACAGCTCATCACGATTGCAAGAGCGCTCATTGCGAACGCCCCGCTGCTCATCCTCGACGAGGCAACAAGCTCAGTCGATACGAGAACGGAGCTTCTCATTCAGGAAGCGATGGATCGGTTGATGGCAGGACGAACTTCTTTTGTTATCGCGCACAGGTTGTCTACGATCAAGAATGCCGATATTATTCTCGTCATGAAGGACGGGGATATTATCGAAAGCGGCAATCATTACGAGCTGCTTGCGGCAAACGGCTTCTATGCTGAATTGTACAATAGCCAGTTTGAGACTGCGGAAGCGGCTTTGTAAAGGGGCATGTACTCCAAAAAAACTAAAAATCGTGGAATAGTCGTCAATCCATAGTGTAGAACTTAGAGAGGCGCTGGGGAAAGTACGATGAATGAATTCCGCGGAAATAGAAAACCCGATCGAATGAGATCGGGTTTTTTTGTATGTTCTACTCGTCTTTTCCCATCACTGCTAAACATGAAAGGATGCTTAATTACAAATATTTGTGAATAAAAATAAAATTTCTTAATAGTTAAGGAGGTTTAATTTTACAATGCACTGTTATAGTTCTCATTGACTAACCATTTTACTAAGGGAGAAGGAAACGTAATGAAAGCAAAAGTATTACGCAAGACAATAGTAATTGCATCCATTATAACGCTGCTAGGAGGGGGACTACATACCGGTTTTGGTCAAAAAAACCATGTCTTTGCAGTAGATGAAGCATCGCCAAATATTATCATTGAAGATTTTGAAGATGGAATCTCAGATGTGAAATTTAATCCTAAACGTATGTATGAGGCTACGCTGCACTTGGAGAACAACAAGAAGCATGTAAGAAATGGACAATATTCAGCTAGAATTGATTACGATATGATTGGCATCGTAGATAACCCATCTCAAATTGAAGTCGGGTATAAAACAGGAAATATTCCAGTAACAGGCTATCCTACTAAAGTAGGCATGTGGGTTTATGGGAACAATGAAGGACATTTGCTAACGACAAAATTTAGAGATAAAGGCGGATCTTCATTTCAAGCAGCATTTTATGATGAAAATCAAATGGGTGTAGACTGGTCAGGTTGGAAATATATTGAGGCGGATGTGCCTCAGGGAAAACCAGGTCCGATCGTCCTTGAATTGTTTTTCCAGTTGAAACAATCGAATATGAGCAAGAAAAATAAAGGCTCGATTTGGGTAGACGATATTACCTTTATCTATAAGGAACTTGATGAGGATAAAGAAGTTCCGACCATTAAACCTATAGCCCCTGTTCCGAATGAAGTATTAAGCGCTCCGCTTGATGCATTGAAGGTGGAGCTGGACGATAATGGATCAGGCTTGGATTTGAATACATTGTCTGTTCTTTTGGATGGAACGAATATAACGGATAAAGTGGACTATTCTGAAAATACAAACGTATTAACCTATCCAGGTAAATATGTGGATGGCGGTTATCATGAGCTTGTGATTGAAGTGAAGGATAAGGTAGGTAACCCGGCAGGGAAAACATTCGCCTTCACAGTGAATGCAGGAGAACGATTGTTCATGACTGCTAACAAAGAAGCAATAAGTAACGAAATCTACTCTGTACAAGTAGGTATCAAAGATTATTTGAATGCAGAACAGGCAGAATTTGCACTAAATTATGATAAGGGTATTCTTCAAGTTGAAAGCATTACTCAGGCGACTGGTGTTGCCCTAAATTCAGATATTGATAATGAGCACGGCATGGTTAAAGTAGCACTTAATAACGTAGCAGCAGCCCATAATTCCGTTACAGTTAATTTTAGAGTGAGCTCTCATGCCGCGCTGGAACGTGGTGAAGCTTACAAGACCATAACCATGAGTAATACAAATCTTACAGCTGGCGAAGTTCAGACTAGCTCACCACTCGCTGCTCCTATTCACTATACCATCGCATTTCCATATCAGCTGGAAATGACGGGAGTTGGTTTAGGCACGCCTTCTACATTTACAGTATTAGACCATGTGGGCAAGCCGTATGAAGGTGCGGACATTGTTTTCATTGGATTATTAAAGCAAAGCTCAGTAGTTACTGTTAACACCGTAACGTCTAATGTATATGAGGATGACGATACGTCTTCTGATGTCTTAATGGTTGCAAAAGCTGGTGAACGTTACTATGCTTCTGCAAAAGCTGAAGATGGGTTATTCGAAATTATTTTCGCAGATGGACAAACAACAGGTTATATCTCTGAATCGGATGTTAGCAGTCAGTTATTGAACGGCAGCCTTGGTAAAACAGATGCTAAAGGACAATTAACGACAGACCTAACTACATTGGCACTTGGAACCTATCAGGTTCAAGCGGTCAATGGTGATAAAAACAGTAAGGTTGTCAATTATGAAGTCGTGGAGCAATATGGTACAGATACACCTCAATATGTTCAAACCTATGTGGCAGAAGATATGTCTTCTGAGCTGAGCGCTGCTTGGCAAACAAAGCCAGACCAAACCATTACTTATCTTGAATACATTGAAGCTAGTGAATGGGGAACAGGAGAAAGCCCTGATATCAAACATGTAAAACAACATCAAGCTGAGAGTGAGCTTCAAGTGCTTAGTATGAAGGAAAATGGAACGAAGGGTGAAATCCGGTTTCATAATGCTCTGATTGAAGGCTTGAAAGCAAATACCGCCTATAAATATCGTGTAGGTTATGAGGGCAATTGGTCGGCGTGGTATGAATATTCGACAGTTGATCAGAATAAATCAACACCGACCTCATTCTTGTTTATTACAGATTCTCATACGAATCAATCACAAGGCATACAAGCCTATCAAGAACTAATGACTAACGCTTTAAAACAACATCCATCAACACAGTTTATTATGCATGGTGGAGATATGGTTGATGTAGGCGGCGCATTTGAAGAATGGCAGAAGTTCTGGCAAGCATCTGCGGTCTACGCAACAAAAATTCCAACTGCTCTAACATTGGGTAATCATGATGTGAAGAGTGAAGGGAAAGAAGTATTTACCAAAGGGGCGAATTTCCCAACGAACGGACCAGAATCTCAGCTCCAATATGCTTACTCTTATGAGGTTGATGATACTCATTTTGTCGTATTGAACTCAGAGGGTACAGAGGAACAAATGATAGATCAAGCAGCTTGGCTCGAAGAAGATTTAAATAAAAATGATAAAAAATGGACTATCGTTATGTTCCATCGTCCTGCTTACCATACAGAAAATGGTCGAGAAACCCTTGTTGAGTATACGCAAACCTATTTTGCGCCTATTTTAGAAGAGAAAAAAGTTGATTTGGTTCTAGTAGGTCATGATCATGTGTATGCGCGTACCTATCCCATGCAAGATGGCAAGCCCAATAAGGATACAAATGAAGGTACCGTTTATCTTGATGGTGGTGCATCGGGCTGGAAATTCTATGATGGTACGCAATATAATTATTTGAAACATATCTTTGATGAGGACGTGCCAGTATATTCCGCTATTGAAATTACGGAGGACGGGATTCATGTGGAAGCACGTACAAGTGCGGGTAATAAGATCGATGAGTTTACTGTCGTGAAAACAACGGGAGTTGAGCCAACACCAACACCGACGCCAACGCCAACGCCGACACCGACACCGACACCGACACCGACACCGACGCCGACGCCGACTTCAACATCAGCACCAATATCGACGCCAACATCAACGCCAACGTCGACACCAAAAGCAACACCGGCGCCAACATCGACACCAACGATTACGAAACCAGTCTTCAACGACAAGATCGATGTGGATGTAGTTAAAGCTATCGTGGAAAAAGAGAAATCTGCTCCTGCTTTAAAATTTACGGACGTCCCGGCATCTTCGTGGAGTGCTTTAGTAGTGGAGCGTGCTGCTAAGATGGGGATTGTAAAAGGCTATAGTGATGGTTCTTACCATCCGAATGAAAATGTAACTCGCGCCGAGTTCGCCACGATGCTTGCAAAAGCTTTTGGTTTAACGAATTCAAACGGTGCTTCCTTCTCTGACACCAAGGGGCATTGGGCCTCAGAAGCGATTGCAGCATTACAGGCTAATGGGATAATCACAGGTTATAGTGATGGTTCTTTCCATCCTAATCAAAAAATTTCCCGTGCTGAAATCGTTGCAATGCTTGCTCGGTTGACGAACTATGTTCCTAGCACAACCAATCCGTTCTCGGATGTAGTCACGAACTGGGCTTCTGAACCAATTAATGCTTTTGCTAATGCAGGTATCGTAAGCGGTAAAGGCAGCGGATTGTTCAAACCAAGTGAATCTGCTTCCCGTGCCGAGTCAGTTGCGATGATTATTCGCTTGTTGGATAAATTGCTTGAACAATAAGTAAAGTTAAAGGAATTGTAGTGTTGCATATCCAAGGTTCGCCATCAGCATGTAAAACCCCGACCGTAAGAGGTCGGGGTTTTTGCTTGTAGGAGTGTAATGTATCTTGATTGCTCCGCTTCTCTTCAAGCTTCTTCATTCAGCACTTTCATGATTGTTCTGAACGTTTTCCTGAACTACTTTGTTTTGATCTATTTCCTATCCATAATATAACTAATGAGGTTATTGCGAAAAATACGGATAACCCCAGCAGTATGACGAAAAAAGATTGATCAAAAGCTAAGCGCCCAGCCGCTTTCAACGCTTCGGATGCCTGAACAGGCAACCCGTCGGCAACCAACAGCGCTTCGTCCAGGCTATCTTTTACATTGGCAGGAACCTGAAGTCCCTCGGGGATATTCATAGCGAGCGTATACACTAGACCAGAAATGCTCCCGATGATTGCAATTCCGGACGCCCCTCCGACTTCATAGGCCACTTCCTCAATTGAAGCCGCCATCCCCGCTTTTTCAGGAGGTGCATAACTCATGATCGAGTGAGAAGCTGCCGTCATTCCTGCTCCCAAGCCTGCTCCGAGGAGTGCTAGTCCTATCATTTGTCCAGCAATGCTGGAATCAAATTGAAAGACATAAATCATCGTTCCCAAAGCGGCAATCAGAAGAGCGAGGCCTTTGATATATATCACATTATAGCGATGCAATATCTTTCCGATCAGTGGACCTGCAATAAGAGCCGCCGCCGGTACGCTTAGCGTGATCAGACCCGCTTGCAGCGGACTCATTTCTACCACTAGTTGAAGTCGCTGAGTCACAATATACTGAACTCCGAGCTGTCCAAATAGACCGACTAAAGCTGTAATACATCCTGTCATAAAAGGAGATATTTTAAAGAGCGACAGGTCGAGCATCGGGTTTGGGCTTTTGAGCTGACGACGAATAAAGATAATCATTGCCACGATCCCGATAACGGCGGCAATAGCAGCAAGCATGGGGGACCCTTCGCGCTTTGCAAATTCTTTAATAGCAAAAACAATCGCCACCATGGAAATCATGATCTGAATGGAGCCGGTAAGATCCCACTTCGTATTCTTATTGCCTTCATGCTTCGGAACATATACCAGCGTCAAAACAAACGCCAAGATCGCGATTGGAACGTTGATCAAAAAGGCGGCACCCCACCAAAAATGCTCCATAAGCAATCCGCCTACAAGGGGACCAATTCCAGCCCCTCCAGAAGCAATGGAACCCCAAATGCCGATCGCAAGTCCGAGCTCACGCGGGTCGGTAAATGTGACTCTGATGATGGATAATGTAGCAGGCATCATCATGGATGCCCCAACAGCAAGGAGTATCCGTCCTACTACCAACACAGATGGAGTTGGAGCAAAAGCGGCTAGGAGAGAAGTTGCCGTAAATACGAGCAATCCAAGGGCGAATATTTTTTTATGGCCGTAACGATCTCCTAGCGCTCCCATCGCCGGGAGCAGACCTGCCATAACAAGCGAATAACCGTTCAGAATCCATAATTTATCCGATGCCGAAGCACCTAGATCGTAAGTTAAGCTTGGCATAGCCGTATAAAGAATCGTCGCATCCATTACTATGAGCAAAAGAGCGCTTGAGACAACTGCCAGAACGATCCAACGATTGAAACGATACATCTTTCTTTCCCCTCCACGTCAAACTAATCTAATAACCTTCTGAATTAACTCTAGACTACAGGGTTACCCTATTGTCAAAGCCAATTTCGTTAGGTAAAATTTAGCGGTAATCCATGTATCGGTTTATGAGATTTTCAGACTCGGAGGAATATACAACATGTCCGATATTAACGGTCGTTATCTCACGATCAGCAAACTGGCGAGCATAAGCGGAGTTACAAAACATACCCTTCTTCACTATGACGAGATCGGGCTCTTAAAGCCTGAATTTATTCATGTAAATGGATATCGCTATTATTCTCATCGCCAATCCTATATTTTGGATATTATTAATGTGCTTAAGAAGGCTGGGAGCTCTCTTCAGCAAATCAAAGGTTTTATCCAGAACCGGAACACCTCGAGTCTCATCGAGTTGTTTAATCAAAAGCATCGCGAATTGGAAGCAGAGCTGCTTCGAATTAATCGGATGCAAGATATTTTGCAAAATGCCATTCAAATGACGAAGACATCGATGGAGACGCTACGGGACAATCCTTCTACAGAAGAATGTGAAATGGAGTATTTAATCGCGACGCCGCTCGAACAAGGGGACGAAGAGGAATTTGCTGTTAAGTTAAGTGAACATCGCAATTATTGTGAAAAACATTTTATCAATCACGAATTTCCGATCTGGGCGCTTATAAGCAAAGAAAGTTATGAATCCAGCACCTTTTCTTGGAGCCATGTAGCTAATAGGATTAAAGCGCCGATTTCGGGAGGCAGAATGCTAATCAAGCCCAAGGGTTTTTATGTTGTTATGGACCATAAAGGCTCTTACGAGAGTATTTCAGAGGCTTGCTCCATTATTAAAAAATACATTGAGCGCAAAGGAATGAAAGTATGCGGGAATGTGTACGTAATGGATTTGCTCAACTACTTCTCAGAGATGGATTCGGATAGTTATGTTGTTCGGGTCTCCGTTGAGGTTACTGATTAGAACATGCTTGCGAATTTTGCGCCTAATGACTTCGGGATGATATATAGTAAAAAATAAGCAACAATCTTTGAAGGATAGTTTTTGATCTTGTCGAACTGCTTAAAATAAGGAGGGCGGCTTAATGCGGATCGATGATTTTATTGGACATGTAGTCGTTGTAGAGTTAGACTCAACAGTTACCTATGAGGGTGTTCTTCTTGATGTTAAAGATCCTGAATTCACAGATTATGTAAAAGTAATTAATGCACAAAGTACGGATTGGTTGCCGAGGCAAGAAATTTATAAAATTGTTCCGGTTTATCCCAAACGCTTTATATCTGAGGAATGAAATTAGAATGCAAATAATAAGCCATTTTAGCAATGTTAACAGGGCTAAGATGGCTTTTTTATATCCAGAGTCATTAATTGAATAGTTGGACGACTTCCGTTTTTTTGACTGTAAACTGTAACTTTAGTTCGTCTGATTCGTGATTAGGGCAGGGGGGAGAAAATGAAGGGAAACCATCTGGATGATATTTACCAGCTTTATGTGCAGGATGTCTATCGCTACTTGCGCTCCCTCTGCTACGACCATCATACGGCAGAAGATTTGATGCAGGAGACCTTTTACCGGGCATATCTTTACTTGGAAAATTGTCAAGACGAGAAGATCAAGCCATGGTTATTCCGGGTTGCCTATAATGCTTATGTAGATTACAAGCGCAAGGAGAGCCGCACAACACTGCAGACCCCTGATTATTTTCAGCGTCTTGCAGATCATCATACCCCGGAGGATGAACTGTTGCGTCAGGAGCGTTGGAACGAAATCGGGCGGTCTTTATCCGGATTGCCGGAAAATCAGCAGCAGGCGATGCTGCTCATTGATTTTAACCAGCTTACGTATCAGGAGGCTGCAGACATTATGGATATCCGATTATCACATGTGAAGATTTTGCTGTTTCGAGCACGGCAAGCGGTACGGGGACAGGGTAGAAAGGGGGAGGGATCAGAATGAGTGAGGATTTCAAACGGAAGTTACAGGATTATGCTGAAGGCAAGCTCACTGATGAAGAGCGTGAGGAAGTAGAGCGTGAAATGGAGAAGATGGAGGTTTATCAAGCTTATTTGGAGGAAGTTGTCACACAGTCAGACCAGAAGCTTTCCCGTGAGGGGGAGGATGGACAGACGACGCGTAATCGCATACCTTCATTGAAAGAAGCCGTTATTATCCGACGTGGCAAATGGAAGGCGCGGGTGATGAATGTCTTTACGGTACTATCCGTCCTACTAGTGCTGACTGTGATTAGTATGATTATTACTGGTGTATTTTACGGGAGCGGCACGCCGGACCGGATGAAGGCTTACCGGGATGTTGTGGAGTCAGCAGTCGCTGTTTCCCACCCCAATCTGAAGGTCAATATGAATGGAACAGGTAACGCTTTTTTTACAATGGACTTTACAGGTAAGCTGAATAAGAGAGTTGGTG
Organism: Paenibacillus sp. NRS-1760; assembly: GCF_050467785.1. Taxonomy (NCBI): domain Bacteria; kingdom Bacillati; phylum Bacillota; class Bacilli; order Caryophanales; family Paenibacillaceae; genus Paenibacillus; species Paenibacillus sp. NRS-1760. Next base: position 833,338 of record NZ_JBITPK010000014.1, read on the forward strand.
ACGAAGAGATTGCTGTAGCAGATTTTTCGATGCGGTTTCTGTTGAATCTAGCCTCGGCTCCGCAGATTACTTGGCAGGGAAACATTATAGGGGGCAATAGTATTTTCTATCATCCCGATTATAAACCAGCAAATCAAAGCGAACAGCAGGAGACTAACCGCCGGGAAGAGGAGCGCTTTAACCATAATGAGTGGGTAAAGCTCAAGAAGCTCCCAGAGGGAACTGTGGCAGAAGCTTATCTATCATTGGACCGGTTATTCTCGACAGATGAGCTATTAAAGCAATTCGAGCATAAGAACATGGAGCCAGTCTGGTTCGCGGTGGATACCGGTCTTGATCCGAAGCAAGTTGATAGCGGCGGAGCCATTACAAATCCAGTGGGTTTTCCTTACTATCCGATCTGGCAATCTGATGATATGACGGTGGACTTTTACTCAGAAGAAAAGACAGGGTGGTTCGGAAAAGTGGTGTCCAGTGGAGGATCTTATCCATCACTCGAATCCTATGGAGACGGGGAAAAGAGGAATGGCTACTTCAAGAAAACCTTACACATGCTACAGAAAAATAAAGGTATTTCAACCAAAGTAGCTCCTTTTCTACAGTTAGATCACACAATTGATTATGTGGAAAAAAATGGTGTAAGGCTGTATGGAGCTGTTATTACCGGCCCGGTCAAAGAGCTGCTTAAGCTGCGTGAGGAGCCGTGGGTCAGAGATATAAGGGTTGGTGAAGTACAGCTATGGAACTGGCAATCGCGCGAGTAGGGTAGAAGATGTTAAAAAAGCAAGAAAGGTGAAGAACAATGAACATCATCCAGTATCGTGAAGAGGATCACTACGGGTTAATTCAGACAGGGCGATCTAGGCTGGTCGGCTCACTTGAATATGAAGCCATAGGAATCTAACAAAAAGATTGAAGGCTCTGCCGGGAGTAAATACCTTTGCAGAGGCTTTATGTATTATAAGCTTAGTTGACAGCTGTTAACATTATCTCATTGGCATAAAGAAGTGCGGCAAGCATTGGATGAAGCTGGGCAAATCAAGACCGAAATCCTTTGGATAAACGAGGTGGCCGCTGGTTCAGTGGACGGGCAAATGAGGCTGTTCTGACGAACATTCGCTGAATATTGAATCAATTCTTCTTCTTTTTGAAAAAACCAAATAACACTGCAAAAATAATGACAACGATTAAGAAACCACTCAATGATAACACCCCTTTTTGGAATTATAGCACGATCTGCACGATTGATAGAAGTGAATAAAAGCCAAGATTGAATATTGAATGACTAGGGAGGAGGTGCTGTCTAATGTGAGCGCTGAGAATATTGCACTGTCCCGGCAGCAAGTGGAGCATGGCTGAGAGGATGTTCAAGGTGATTCGGGATTACCCGGAACAAGTCGCAAAAGCTGTTCATTGGACGCCGTATTCGAGACAGGAGTATGCTGATTCGCAAAAGTCTGCTGGAAATTGGACTCAATCAACACGGATGCAAACAGGTTCTGCCGTTTGCGAGGGTTGTGGAACGCGACGGAACAAACGCTCATGGTGTAACAACCTATTGCCTCTCCTCGAGAACAGCAAAAAAAGAAACCTCACGTTTTTAAAAAACGTGAGGTCCTCTACAATATGGAGAGGATTGCGGCAATGGGCTGCAATCCTCAAGTTTATATTTCAAGAGGGCTCACAAATGTAACTTAACCTTTGAAAATGAAGAGAAGATGATAGGGATATTGCGTCTCGATTACTGAAAGAGATACCGTCAACTCTCTTAGTCTTCTCTTAACAAAGCGAAGCTTACTATTTTCTCAATAGCGCCGGAAGCACGAAAGCATTGATCGTCTCATGCAAATGCTCGCTTGTGACAGCTTCCGAATGTTTGACCACATAGATACTCGCACTTTCTAACATACCGAGTAAGCAGGCAGCTGCGAGCTCGAAGTTCAGTTTGTTTAATTCCCCGTCATTATGCCCCTGGCGGAGAACTTCAGACAAGAAGACGATATAATTCTGTTTGATTACACCGATCCGCTCCAATATATCTGGCTCGATTCCGTTCGTAATCTCGTTAGAGATAATATGAATAAGCTCACCGTATTGTAAAAACAACTCGATATGCTTGCTAACGATTTTCCGGATTTGCTTATCGGCGGTCTCGTCTTCCTGCAGCACGTCCTCGATTTTCTCCATCAGCATTTGAAGTCCGTCAGTCACGATTCTCTCGAACAGCTCCCCCTTGCCCGAGAAATGATAGTAAAGCGTGCCCTTAGCTACGTTGGCTTCTTTGGCAATATCGTCCATGCTCGTCTTGTGATAACCGAATTCGGAAAAAAGTTTGATTGCGGCATCTATAATTTTGTTTCTGCTCACCTTACTATCGGTCCCTTCCTAGGTATTGATTTTCCCTAGAGTATACCATATGTCGGGGAATTAACCGATTCTCAGCGTCCTTCTTCCTCCACCTGAATGCTGTAAGCAAAGATAACCCGCTGTCGATCCTTCTAAGCCAGACCATTCATATCCACTCTCAGCGGAGGTTAGCATCAAGTCTGCGGACTGCATGGCTTTGGTATCCGGAAAATAGATTCTCGTCGGTACTTCGACGCCGGCATCCTCATCCCACTCCATCTCGAAACGGTTGTGACTACGATCATAGGAGTAGCTCAAGATTTTCCCGGCGACGGCTGCAGGAAAGCCGCGGCACACTCCGTTAAAGGAGCTGAACTGATCCATCTCGGGGTATAAATAACACCAGTAAATATCACCGCATAACAATCGTTCAAAGTTTTTCTGAACGTCAAGACACGCTTGTTCCGCCAGATGGGATTCGCCGTAAGCTCCCCATTCCCCGATGACCATCGGCATGTTCAGCCTGTTCTGGGTTTGTGCGTGATTGTCGAAAATAAAGTCAACACGACGGCTATTAGCAACGTGCACGTAATCGGAATCTGTAACCAAATCGTAGCCATGCGGCGCATACGCCTGCTGATCATCTGGTTGGCCGTTTGGCCCGACGACTGGTTGGATCGAACTGGTCACTCCCAGATTAGAAAAGTAATTCGTTTCAAGAAACAGAATTCGGTCAGGATCGGCTTCGCGAATGGCTTGGCCCGTCTTCTGGAAAAAGGGAGAGAGCACATCCCGTTCGAAAACGTCCTGCGCGGGTGCAGTCGCATGCATGACTTGGCGATAAACATCGATGGAATCCAGCAAACTTAGTGCCTGCAGCTTCTTCTCGGGATCGAGCCATATGTTCAGTAGCTCTTCCATGTTAGGGGGGAGCTGTCCCGTTAGTTTTGCTGCCTGTTCTCCGTATGCAGCAAACATGCCTTGAACCATTTCCCCGACTTTGGAGCCGATGAAGGGTTCATTCATCATATCGTATCCGATGAGATTAGGCTCGTCGCGAAGCCTTTCGACAACGAACCGCCAAGCCGATACGTAATGGTCCTGTAAGCCGACGCCATCGGAAGCAGGGGTGTTGTTCCAGAAATGGTCGAATGCGGTTTGAACTGCCCGGTCGAACAGATAGGCATCGCTCCAGAGATCGGTTCGGGCATACTCATGGTTGTCGGTCAATGTAGCCCATGCAGGGGCGCCGTCCGCGTATAGCGAGCTATACAAATCTTGGTGCATATCGAGAATGACATACAGGCCGAATTGATCGGCGAGCCGTATCATCTCCCGGACGTTATCTACGTATTGGCCATTGAATTGTCCTGGCGACGGTTCGATTCCGTCCCAAATAATTCCCAGCCGGATGACGTTGAATCCCCATTGCTTTAATTTTAGAAAATCCGTCTGTGTCCAATCATCGATATATCCTTTTTCTTTGTCCTTACAAACCATGCTTATGCCATGAAGAATGACTTGGCGTCCTTGAGCATCAATGAAACGAGAGCCTTTTGTTGTCATGCTTTTCATATGAATTCCTCCCTTATTTAGAATTGAACTGACTAGTCAGTTCAATCTTAAATGATGGATAACGGGAATGTCAATCTGAAATTGAAAGAGAGGTTATTAGTTACGGCTTGGCTAGGTGTTAATCGGCCCATTGAAGTTCTACTGATGAGAACGACTCCTTGTTAGCCGGAATGATCGTATAACTGTCCTTGTCTAGATCAATCTCGACGATTGTACCGTCTGCGTACGTGCTGCGTTGTTTGCGCCAATTACTTCCTTCAATAAATTCGTGACTCATCATCTCAAGAACCCCTACAAGCTGATGAAGCCGAGCTAGCGTCCGGACGATCGGAATCTCTTTGTCTGCAGCTTGGATCGACAGATAAGGGACGCCGGCATTCAACAAACCATGAAGTGATCCGAGATCGGTCTCTGGGATTCCCCAGTCTCCTCTATTCAAAGACCAAGGCACAATGATCGCATCATGATAGACAAGGGAAAATAAAGGGGTTGAAACGCCGATGCTTTTACCGCCTCCAGGGTCCGGATCAAGCGCATAGGGAGCATGATGGACGAGATCCAGCGCAGGCAATGCCCAATCTGCGGGCTCCTCCGAGCTGACCAGCATCCCTCTAGAGCGGATTTCCTCAAAACAGGAGGCACGGTAAGCCAAGCATTCTGTTCTGGTCATCCGATGCCCCGGATCATAACATTCATCCCCAGGCACTACGGCGAAGACATCGATGTAAACGCCATCCGGGTGGATACCGTTTTCTTGCAGCAGATCGTGATTGCGCTCAACATAGCCTTTGGACAAACTTGTACAAAGCCAGCTGTGGGCGCCTCCTGCCCAGTAGTCGGAAAATTCCTGCTTTCCTTTCCTATCCTTAATCGTCAGATTAGGGTCGTAGGAAGCGGCATCGTGATAGTAGTCGCGGTAATTGTCGTGCAGTGCAAGTAGAATCTGTTCCTCCCGGCAAACCTCTTGAAGCTTTCGGAATCCTTCCCATCCGCCACCTTTAGGGGTTGGCGGGAGGACGTCAGGATGAAGATTGTCATAGCCATTAAGCCCCCACCCATCCACGTGGACATAGAGCTTACCGGCATATTTTTGTTTGAGCGATGTGAGCTGTCGGGCCCGCTCTTCGAAGGATACGGCATAGTCGTTCAGCTCGGGATTTTCCTTATCAAAATAATAAGAGTTTGGTGCAATGCGAGTATGCACGCTCGTGTGTACGATGGCAGAGCCGATTAAAGCAGATAGTTGCGGATTCTGCACTTGCTTCTCTGTCAATGTGTGTAATTTCCCTAGGCTGCGTACATATTGGCGATATAACTTAGCCATTACGACATAGCTCATATCTTTGGCGAAGCGGATACGCAGTCTCCGCGCAGCGCTGAAGCGCTCAAGCGAATGAATCCATACGACTTCGGCATGCGTGTGCACAAGTGGAATATGCTCGATGGACAATCGGGCGTCTGCGGGCGTTTCGATGATGGATAGATAGCCATTCCCATCTTTAACTTGCCCCCACCAAGGCATATAGGCATCCCTGCTGAACATTATTCCTTGATGATATCTACGGATAGGCTGCGGCCAATTTCCCGGAATTAAGTAGCCTTGCATGGCCGGCACGACCGTATAATCACTCTCGCGAGCACTGGCGTAATGGAAAGTACCGGGCCAGATGACTTCGCATACGTCTTTACCTTCGCTAACTTCAAGCACTTCAAACACGAGTTCGCCGTGATGTGTGTTCATTAGAACGGTGACAACCGTTTGAATCCCGCTGGCAATCCCGTCCTCGGAAGAATGTTTAAGCTGGATGCGGACGCCTTGGAAGTAGCCCGACACGATCGGTGAGAAGCTTTTGTTCTCAGCCTGACTAAGAGGGATTTGAACTCGACCTGTATCCTCGAATCCTAATGCCATACTCGCGGCCTCGGGAACGGTTTCCCACGTGGTGTCTCCTGTATCCACGCGCAGAATTAGACTTCTCTTGTCTAGCGAAACCTTCATGCCGTTGTTTTCCATCATGAATAACTGCTCCGTATTTTGTATGGTCATATCACTGTTCCCTTCTAAAATAGATGGTGATGCCCCTTAATCTATCACTTAAAGGGGGAATCAACTATATCGCTTTATTAAGATCATTACGAAAAAATGGTGCTACAGGGTTGTTCGGTTAAAAATTTGAAAGGAATATGAATAATTGAATATCGTGCTTATGCATTTTCGAGTGCCAGATTAAATTATGAATGTTGTGTCTGAATATGCTCTTGATTAGCATGACAGTATGGGGAAATTAAACGTATATGGAGGTCGTTGGATGAGCGTGATATCAGGCAAGGAACCCCCCGTTGCACATGCATCGCAAAGCTGGGATGCCAGCACTCGGTCACTGAATTACGATTATAACGGCAGTCGCTTACTGTCGATGAGCATTCCAGAGGGGATAAAGCCGTATTATCGGGAAGTATCGAACGGCAATATCCAAAGCAGCCCGTTGGCCCAGCAGCTCTATTTGGCATTGGATAAACCAGCTGCGGTCAAAGTCATCGTTTATTTGAGTAAAGAAGCGATAAACATGAGGCCGAATCGTGCTGTAAGAGGGCAAGCCATACTTGGACAGGTAGGCAAACCGCTGCTCTCTGGGGTTAATGGCTTGTACGATGTTCTACAGGATTTGTTGATCGATTGGCACGGAGCAGGATGGAAGTGGACAAAATCGCGATTAGAGCAGAACGAATATGGGAACTGTCAAGCTGAACTCGAAATAGAAGGGGGCTTACGGCCTTGGATCGTCAACTTACGAATGCACTATTATCGGATGCATCTTCATTACGAGTACCATAAGCCTTGGCAATGGCGTCCGCAAATGCAGCCGATTACCGGCTGGAGTTCATGGGAGGCATTCGCACAACAGGTAACCGGGGAAGATATTGAACGTACGGCTTCATTTTTGGAAACGCACTTCAAGCCTTATGGTCTGACTCACATGCAGATTGATGACGGGTTTCAGCGTGAGGCTATTCCGCCAGAGAGAGATGGCATCGTTGCTGACGCTTGGCTATCGACGAACGCACGCTTTCCTGACGGACACGATGGTATAATTTCCAGCATCGTGGGGCGAGATTTTCAGGCGGGTATATGGACGAGCGCGATGGTCACGAATCCTGAGTTCGTCGCTGCACATCGCGACCTTTTCGAGCGGGATATCAACGGCGATCCGCTATATGGACAATGGATTGAATACGTGATCAAGGCAGTGCCAGAAACGCTTGCAGAGCAGGTTGCGCCACTCTACAAGGGATTGAAGGAAATAGGCTATAGCTATTTCAAAACAGATCAAATTCGTCACTATCTATACGAAGGCTTGCACAAGGCTGTCCATGAAGGATGTATTACGAGCGAAGAGGCATCTCGCAGCTTGCGAGCTTATCTCCAATGTGCGCGAGAGCAGCTCGGGGAGGATGCATATTTCCTAGCATGCTGGGGCGTGTTAACAGAAGCGGTCGGAATCGTCGATGCTTGTAGAATTGCAGGGGATTCCAATGCGAGCTGGACAGCGATTTCCAAGCAAATGGTGGAGACAGCAAGGTGGTATCATACGCAGCGAATTTTGTTCTTGAACGATCCTGATTACGTTTGCGTGCGAACAGAGAAAGACTGGGGGCAAACGCTTCTTTCGCTCGTATCGCTAACAGGCGGCTTGATGATTATTAGCGATAATACAGACCTGTACGATAGCGAAAGAATTCGCTCCATTCAGCGCTGCATCCCTTCACTGCCGACGATGACAGGGGAAACCGGCCCATTGGATATGACTTTTCCATTGGACTTATCTTATCCGCAGCACAATGCTAGTCAGACGAGGGAAGAGTATGCGTATGCGATATTGGGTTTGAACGACGGAATGCGAGAATCGTATGTGACGGCATCGCTCTGGGCCATTCATTTCGACCTTCCATTTCGCCGCTGGTGCGTAGCTGGCCGATTCGCGATTGTTCCGCTAACTGAGGTTGAACTGGAGCTTGAAGCATTGGCATTGGATTCGAGTGACGCATATCATGCATTTGATTTCTGGAAGCAAAGCTATATGGGCAAGTTTTCTGTAGCGATCGCGTTAAATCCATTAGAGCTTGGGGCTTGCCAAATTGTCGGGTTAAGTAAAGCCGAAAACCGACCACAATTAATCGGTTCTTCCCGCCACGTTAGCATGGATGCGGTTAGCGTGCTCGACGAATGCTGGGACAATAACCTCTTGCGGCTCGAGCTGTGCGGGACGAGAGGCATGACAGAGCACTACTGGATAAAGGTGCCGGCTTCGTACACGCTTGAGGAGCATTCCGGGATCGGACTCGCGATTACGATCGACGACAGCGCTTGCGAAGAAGGCTGGTTGTTGACATTGTTCATTCGTTTCGAGGCAGAGCGTGGAAACGTTTTTCTTAGCTTCAAAACATGATGCGGATTAGACCATCGCTAGCTTGTTAAGGCAATAAATCGAAAAGAAGGTTTGGGTATGTTGTGGATCGCTGTATCGTTGGTTCTCGTGTCAGGCACAATGAATGCTCTATGGAATCTATTCACTAAGAAAAGTAAGCATAAGCAAGCCTATCTCTCCCTCATTGTCATTGCGGCGAACGTGCTGCTTATTCCCTTATTACTGATTCATTTGGTGAGCAGGAGCTATCCGCCGGAGGTATATGTTCTATTGTTGATGTCCATGACAGCACAAGCGACCTATGCATGGATGTTATCCAAAGTGTACGCGTTAGGTGATTTGTCGCAGGTTTATCCGATTCAGCGTGGTACGGGAGTGCTGCTTATACCTTTGATTAGCGTCATATTTATGGGCGAGCGATTATCTTTATGGGGATGGATTGGAGTCAGTATTATATTTATCGGCATATTGGGACTAAGTGAATGGAAGAGGGTCCCCTCAGCAGGTCAACCTTTCCAGATGAAGCCTATATTGACCGCTGTGGGAGTAGGATTATGTATTACTTCTTATGTGCTCATTGATAAAATGACTTTGCAATACGTATCTCCTTTGATTCTGATTTCGGTTTCCAACTTTGGTTTTATGCTAGGAAATAGTCGAACGATGCTGAACGTACAAGTGTTAACGGGCGAGTGGCGAAGAAACAAACGAATGATCCTGCTCGGATCAATCCTGATGCCGGGCTCATATTTCTTGTTCCTCGTTGCAATGGAATTAGCACCGGTGTCCCACCTGGCTCCGATTAGGGAAGTGGGTACGGTCATGGCTACTTTGCTGGGAATATGGATACTAAAAGAAAAAAGCGGGTTCAGAAGACTTGTGACAGCTTCCGCGATAACAGCCGGTATTATTGTAGTTGGAATGAGCGGATAACAAATAAAGGAGATGATTAACGTGAAGGAATTAACGAAGAGAGTAATTGTTATCGGTTTGGATGGCGCCGGAAATATGATCGATCAAGCACGTACTCCGAATATCGATCAAGCATTGGACGGCGGATTTATTACTTACGCTGCCCAAACAGTGATTCCGACCATTAGCGGGGAGTGTTGGGGATCTATGTTTCATGGGGTAAAGCCTGAGCTGCATGGCTTGACGAACGAAAGAGCCGAGAAGAGCAAGTATCCAGCCGATTCACCTTATCCTTCTTTTATGAGACTCGTCAAGGAAGCCGATCCGTCTGCTGTAATCGCCTCGTTCAGCGCATGGAAGCCGATTAATGACGGAATTATTGAAGAGGGGGTTGCGACGTATATTGCAAACGTCCATGCCGATAAGCATCTGGTTCGAGAAGTAGCCGACTTTGCCGAAAAGAATTCGGACTTCAAGGTCATGTTCATCCAATTCGACGGAATCGATGGGGCGGGACATAACTTCGGTTATGGGTCGCCGCTATACTTGGAAGTCATTGAAGAGACGGACGAATTGGTGGGCAACATTCTCGATCTTCTTCGGAATAAGGACTTGTTGGAGGAAAGCCTAATTATATTTCTCGCGGATCATGGCGGGGGCGGCGAGGATCCGTTGAATCACGGCAGCGAACATCCGAAGGACGTGACAATTTTCTGGGGCTGCGCAGGCCCGAACGTATCCACCCCTACCGAGGTGAGCCCCATTCGCATAGAAGATACTGCTGCTGTCGTCATTAAAGCGCTCGGTTTAGAGGCACCGAACACCTGGTCAGGCCAAGTTCCCGTGGGCTTGTTCAAGGAGGCAGTCGAGTGAACCGCCTTAATCAGGACATAGGAATTCCAGAGTATTTCCGTTCCGAGCTTTCGGTAGTGGCCCAAAAGGCAACAAAAGATCAGGGAGATGCGATCGTACGATTGCTCTTCTATACGGATCCGCATCATATGCCGGGAGGCAATCAACTACAAGCCGCCGCGGCCATCAGGCGATTGGCGCAATTGCTTCCACTTGATGCGATCGTGTGCGGCGGAGATTTCAGTGAGAACGGGCCGAAAGAGGAGGTCGTGCAATCGCAAAGAGAAATTCTTAACGCGCTTCGGGTACCGGAGTGTCCCATGTTACCGGTGAAAGGCAACCATGACGATAATTCCATACATGACTTCTTTCGAAAAACCGGAAGCGTAGAGCATGTGATCTTTCCGATTGAATCTTACGAGAATTGGCTTAAACCGTTGGAAGGCACGGTAACATTCGATAAAGGGAACGAATGCGGCCTCTATTACTACTTTGATATCCCGGACAAGAATACGAGGGTCGTCATTCTAAATTGCATCGATATTCCTTACGTTACCGCGGATAATGGGTTGCTTCGGCAGAACGGACAATGGGAATACTCCTTTTCTGAAAGACAGCTGGACTTTGTTCGGCGCAAAGTATTCGATTTCGGCGGCAAACCAAACAAGGACGACTGGAAGGCCGTGATCTTCTCTCACGTCCCTATTCTTCAAAGCGGTGTGACTGGAGCCGATCATGAAGTTGCGGGAGGCGAAGCGATGTGGAAAATCATTCGAGAGAACCGTCGACATGTCGTGGCTTGCTTTTTCGGTCACGTACACTATGACCAGGTCCAGATCAGGGACGACATTCCGATGATCTCTACACTGAATGCGGTTTCCTATAAGGACTTTGACGATTGCCCGGAGAAAATAAAAGGAACTCTCTCCGAAACGGTATTTGACATCGTCAGCATCAATTACTTGAAAGGCGAACTGACTGCAACGCGGTTCGGAGCAGGAGAAGATAGAGTCGTAAGCATCTAAAAACAATGAAGGAGATAAACGAATATATGGAGCGGGATACGTCTGAGAACAGAACAGACTCATTGTTGACGGGTGATCGATATCATGATTTGCCAGAGTATTATCATTCGCCTTTAAGCCAAGCGATCGATAGAGCAAAACAAGCGCAGGCAAATTGGACAGTCGACATCGTGTTCTACACCGACCCCCATCATACACCGGGAGGGAATCAGCTTTGGGCTGCGGCTGCGATCAAGCACGCCGCTAAATTGCTCTCATTGGACTGTATAGTGGTCGGCGGTGACATCGTTGAGAATGGGCTAAAGGATAATGTCGTATATGCTCAGTCGGAGTTCATGGATGCGATTAGGATGCCGGAATGCCCTGTCTTTCCGACTAGGGGAAACCATGACGACAACTCGATTCATGATTTTCACCAGAAATTAAAAGGGGCTAATCATGTGATCTTCCCGGTCGAGGTATATGCGGATATATACCAATGTCTGAACGGAACGGTTTCCTTCGATAAGGGAAACGAAAGCGGACTTTATTACTACTATGATATCCCGGAAAAAAAGACGAGGATCGCAATGTTGAACAGCATCGATATTCTCTACAAAATAAAAGCGGACGGGATGCTGCAGCAAAACGGGCAATGGGAATACGCCTTCTCGGACAGGCAGGTCGATTGGTTTGAACATAGGGTGTTCGATTTTACCGGTGTACCGGAAAGCGAAAACTGGAAAGTTGTCATTTTCTCGCATCTGCCTATTATTCAACGTGGGGTTAAAGGGTACGTCGACGGAGAGGTTGAGAACGGTGAGAAGATTTGGAAAATCATTAAAACAAACCGTAAACACGTCGTCGCTTGCTTGTTCGGACACGTTCATATCGATCAGGTGCTGTATCATGACGGTATTCCGATGATATCTACGCTTAACGCGGTCAGCTACAGAAATTATGACGAAAGCCCCGAAAGGACGGTCGGAACGGTGACTGAGACGGCGTTCGATCTCATCAGTATTGATTATGCAAAGGGCGAATTGCGCCTTACCCGGTTCGGAGCGGGAGTAGACAGGATCATAACCTTCGAAACATAAAGGCCCGGCAGTGCCGGAGCGAAGCAGCAGGGAGGCCTTTCAAAGCAACGGCCTCCTTACTAGTATCGTGTCCTGTTTATTTCTATTCCTGCTGTAACCTGACATGCTGCGTGGGCGTCGTCCCAGAGATTTTCTTGAAATGCCGGATGAACGTTCCGGCATTCGAGTATCCGACTTGTTCCGCGATATCCTTCATGGTCATATTCGGATGAGACTGGATAAGGCGAATTGCAGCTTGGATGCGAACAAGGTGCATGTAGTAGTTTAAGTTGTAGCCGGAGTGCTTCTTAAAGTATGTCGATAAATACACGTGAGTGATAGCCAGATGTTCGGCAATAAGCGTTAACGATAAATCCGGATTGGCATAATGCTTATCAATATATTGGTTGATCTGCTCCAGAAGAGGCGTAATCGGCAGGGCGGATCGCTTAGCCACGAGAAAATATCCCTCTTGGATCTGCCGGAATAAATACTGGAGATGGTACGTATGCGAAAATGCCGGCGGAACGTCCCACACCTCTTCGACGCTGATCTTCTTACTGTTCATGATGACAAGCAGCAGGTCGTGGAGGTAACGAAGCATGTTCCGGAACTGTTCAAATGTTAAATTTTTGAACGTCTTTTGTATCGTTTTATCGAAAAATTGCTGTAGCGTTTCCGTATTTCCTTTAAGGGTGTAGTTGACAAGTTCTTGCTCCTTATCGATGGACAAGTGGATGACCGCCGCTTGATCGCTGTTCCGATCTTGATATAGAATGACGCTCTTTAAATGGGTTAGATTGGGGACATGCTTGTCAATCGCGTCAGTCGATTCACGAAGTGCTTTGCCGATGTCCTCTAGCCGTGTATGAACGGAGCTGATACCGCAGAATACAAGCATGTTGTCTACCGGATCGGGACAGCTATCAAAGACGCGGGAAACCAGAGCTTCCAGTGCGTTCGTGTCGGAGCAGCTTGTGATAAATATAGATTTATCGCTATGGGCATGCAGTCGAATGTACGGTCGGGATTGACTTAACGCCGCTTCCAGTAATGGAGCATACAAGGTAACGGATTGGCCTTGGTTGCTTTCTTCAATGACGGTGAGTATGGCATAGGAATCATACTTCACGGACAGCATCCGGTTTATGTGGGGCTTCATCGTATAATTCTCGTCCGTTGACAGCCGAAGCAGCGCGTTATGCTCCAAGATGTCGGCTTGCTCCGTGATCTCCTGTTTCATGGAGACTGTGGCGGAATTTAGTTCCTTGAACGTATCTGAGAGAATCGCGAATTCATTTTTCGTAGCAGGGCCCGTCGTCCATTGATTGAATGTTCTCGCCATGAGCCTTAGCGGCCTGAACATGGACCAGTTGACGAACAGAAATCCCAAATTAACGGCGAAGAAAAGGGCAAACAAGACGAAGGTGTACCCGTTGGCCTTTTTAAGCTTTTCCTGCATCTGGCTTTCCGAGAACAAAACGGTGTAAGTGAACAATGGATCTGTTTGAGAAATAGGCGTATATTTATTTCCATTAATGATGAGCGGACCTTTTAGCTCAGGAAGCCGTTGCTCGGCGATTGCTGGATCAAGTGTCGCTGTACTTACAAAAAGTTGATTTTCCCTATCGCTTATCACGATAACGTTATCAAGCAACATTGTCTGATTGTTCAGATAAGCGAGCAGCTCCGCTTTGGCGATTTGTACGAATATATAGCCTTCCGGGAAAAGCCGGTATGAGAACACGATAGTATTGCGGAAATTATACAGATGCTCCAATTCGTTTTGCAGCAGACAACGGCAGGTTTCACCACCGTTTTTAACATCCAGATTCTTATAGAAGACGCTCAAACTACGCGTTCCGTCACTGCTGATCACCAAGTCCTGATTCGGGAAGTAAGTGGAGATCTGCGCCCGGAACGGAAGCTGCAGATTCGATTGCGTTATTTTGTTTTTGTATGCCATTAACGTGGGGTAATAAGAACGCGAATTTTTGGGATTGTTGGACAGGAGCTTCGTATCCAAGCTAACGCTGAAATTGTAAATCATGTTGCGAATCTCCAACCATTCACCAGACAAGTCCCCGGACAATTGCTTCAGGAAGCCTTCATTCGTTCGCACAACTTGTTCCTTGACGTTTGTTTTCAAATACGAGTAGTTGAACCCAAGCAGAGTGGTGAGCAGAATGATAAAAATCATGTTGACGATGAGCAGCTTAAACAGAACGCTGCTTCTGTGATATCGAGTGGAAACAGTTCGGAATAATCTGTTCAAGTTGGGAGCCCCCCTTTTTTCTTTCTATAAGGTAGATCGGTTTCTAATCTTTATTTTGTAACCGCTTGCATAAAACGGGTTGCGCTTTCCATCATTATAAGGGGATAATTCTTGGCTGTCATGCGCAGCTGAAATAATGAACAGCACATTAATAAATGACATTCCCATATTTCGTATGCAGGAGCGATTTTCGTTCTTTAACATACAATCGATTTTCGATCGAAATGAAATTATTCAAACGATATTAATAGTTGATAATTGCTTAAAAATCATCTTCTCCCGTATGCTGAGGTCACCAAGAACGATGTGGGCTTGGTGAGATGATCAGCTGCATTTCGAAAGGGCTTACATTTTAATGACATTATGTATATGTGTACTGGAGGGGTGAAATTTGCAGAATCAACAGCTTGCGCATAATCTGCAACTCAGAAAAAAACAAAGCTTTCTGCGAAAATGTTGGAAGCAGCGCTACTTGATCCTAATGGTGCTGCCTGGATTTCTGGTTATTCTAGTTTTTAAGTATTTACCCATGTATGGAATTACAATCGCTTTTAAAAGTTATGACGCATCGTTGGGCTTCTTAAGAAGTCCTTGGGTCGGCTTCGACCATTTTAAGGCGTTTTTTGATAGTCCGATGAGTTGGAGGATTACTAAAAACTCGCTATTGCTTGCTTTTTATTCTTTGATTTTCAGTTTTCCGGCTCCAATCCTATTTGCTTTATTATTGAATGAACTTCGCAACAAATTTTTTAAGCGGGCTGTGCAGACGATTACTTATTTCCCGCATTTTCTATCCGCGGTAATCGTTGTCGGCTTCGTTCATGAATTTACTTCAGTAGAGGGAATCGTCAATAAAATTCTGTTTTGGTTTGGGGCGGAACCAAGGACGCTGCTGTATATATCGGAAGCTTTCCGACCGATTTACATTAGTGCGGGTATATGGCAGGAATTGGGCTATGGAGCCATCATCTATTTGGCAGCGCTTACCGGTGTCGATCCGGCGCAACACGAAGCAGCGGTCATAGACGGCGCGAATCGTTGGCAGAGACTGAGATATGTCACATGGCCGGCAATTATCCCCGCGACAGCGGTCATGCTCATTCTGAAGCTAGGAAGTATTCTAAGCACGGATTTTCAAAAAGTGCTTCTCATGTACAATCCGAAAATTTACGAAACGGCGGACGTTATCGAAACTTACGTCTATCGGGTAGGCGTGCAAGGCGGACAGTTTGAATATGGCGCCGCGGTCGGTTTGATGCTCTCCGTGATCAGTCTTGTTTTAATTGTATTTGCGAATTACTTTTCCAAGAAAGTATCTGAAAACAGTTTATGGTAAGGAGGGGATACATTGAAAGTATATAATGAAGGGCTTGGGTCTAAAGCTTTCGATATTATTAATTACACGATTATGATCGTGCTATGTATTGTTATGCTTTATCCGCTATTAAATACGTTTGCTGTTTCGATTAGCGATCCCACCTTAGTTGCTCAGGGCAAGATTACTTGGTATCCGCGAGGATTTGACTTTAACAGCTACAAATTCATTTTACAGGATAAAAACATCTTGAATGCTTATATGAATACGATTGAGTTCTTAGTCATCGGCACTTTTCTTCAATTGCTGCTGACCTCCTTATTCGCCTACCCGTTAGCAATCAACGAATTCGTATTTCGTAAACCGTTGGTCTTATACGTGATCATAACGATGGTATTTAGTGGGGGACTTATTCCGCACTTCCTTCTTATCAGGGATTTGCATTTGTTCAATACGATATGGGCGATCGTACTGCCAGTTGCAATGAGCGCATTCAATATCATCATTTTCCGTACTTTCTTCCAAGATGTCCCCAAGGAGTTGCGGGAATCCGCTTACCTGGATGGAGCGAATGATCTCGGCATTCTGTTTCGCATATATATGCCATTATCCAAGCCGCTGCTGGCGACATTTGCGCTATTCGGTGCAGTCATGTTCTGGAACATGTGGTTTGAACCAATGATCTTTCTCAATGACGAAAGCAGCCATCCCATCCAGTTGCTCTTGCGCAGGATGGTAATCGAACTGAAGGATGATACGAGTTCAGGCGGGTTGCAACGATTCCTCGAGACGTACAATCTGAATACCAAAAACATTAGGATGGCGTCTATCATCGTCACGATATTACCGATTCTGTTCGTCTACCCGCTATTGCAGAAGCATTTTGTGTCCGGAATGATGATCGGTTCGGTGAAAGGCTAACAGCGGTTGATCTGAAATTAAACATAGATTAACAAATACTATTCATGGAGGGGTTATGCTTTGAAGAAAAAAATGGTTCTAGTGCTTAGTTTTCTGCTCGTTGCGACACTCGTGTTTGCTGGCTGCAGCAAAGGAGACAACAAACCGTCAGAGCAAACAAACGACAGCAATTCCGGTGAGACATCCAAGCCATCCGAACCGGCTGAGGAAACGATCAAGATTAACGCTTACATGTCCAGCTTCGGGGACGATCCGAAGGATACCGAGCTCTATAAGCTCTGGAAGGAAAAGATGGAAGCGCATATCGGCAAAAAGCTTGATATTAAATGGATCTATGTGAACAGTGACGACTATCCGGAGAAAATAAAATTGACGCTGGCCAGCGGTGATACACCGGACATTATGTCGGGTGTGAAGGATGCCGAAGTCATGTTCCAATTCGGCAACCAAGGGTCCCTCTTGGACATTGCGCCTTACCTGGACGAGTACGCTCCAAACTATAAAGCTTATTTGGAGTCTACAAAGTTCTCGGACAAGAGTATGTATACACCGGAAGGCAAAATGTTTTTCTTCGGGGATGGATTCCGGAACGATACGGGGTTAGCGGGTTCCGCATACCCAGCGTTATACCGGTTCGATGTTTTCCAGAAACATAATATCAAAGTTCCGGAAAACTGGGATGAATTCTACGATGCGGCCGTTAAGCTGAAAGAGCTGTATCCGGATTCCTATCCGGTCAATTCGCAGGAATGGCCAAAATTCATAGACGCGTTAGCTCTCTCGAACCATACGAAAAGCGATATTTACTGGAACGGCGAGAAATACGTATACGGACCGACTGAGGAGTCTTTCAAAGAAGGTTTAATGTATATTCGCAAATTGTACGACGAGAAGCTGCTCGATCCCGAGTTCCTGAGCCAGTCTCAAGATCAATTGAAGGCGAAAGTAACGACCGGCAAGTCCTTCATGCTTCCGTTGGCGTGGGCAGGTTGGTGGGAGCAATATTCCGTTCCGGACCAAGGCGTCTCATGGGGAGCAGCGGTCAATCCGAAAAACGAAAAGTACGGCGATCAGTGGGTGTTGGGGCCGGCCCTCTTGGGTCATACCATTTATGCCAACTACGGCGTCATGGTCTCCAAAAACACGAAATATCCGGAACTTATCGTCAAGATGCTCGATTATCAGTATTCGGATGAAATGATTGATTTGATGCATTGGGGCGTTGAAGGGAAAACCTACCAAGTGGTCGAAGGTAAAAAGGAATTCATCAACAAAAACGGAGACTGGCAAGAGAAAAAAGACTTAAATGGCGATGGTACAACGCGTCAAGGTTTCGTCTTCGCCCCGCAAAATTATTCTACTGACTATATCGCTTATAAAAAAGTGCAATTTTTCGCCAAGGGTCAGTTCGAGGAGATGCGTCCTCAAGAGGGAATGGGCAAATTCACAAGTTCGGAAACGGCCATTGCTCCGTATGAACAAGCACCGGTCGTTCGTCTGAGCAAAGATGACGAAGCGAAGAAAGCGCAAATCATGACCGCGGTACAAACGTATTTGGACGAAAATATTTATAAATTCCTGCTTGGCGAGAGAAATCTCTCCGAATGGGATGCATTTAAGAAGGAGCTTTCAGATATTGGCGATTATCAATCGATCGTGGATATGATGAACGCTCAAGTATCCAAGTAAAAAGAAATGCGAAGCCTGTCAGCGTCGATGTGTGGCGCTGTCAGGTTTCTTCATTACAGAAAGGAAGAGGCCAGGATGACTAACTCAATAGATATTGATGAAGCGTGGAGATCCATTCCGGGGGAATATTACGATTGGCAAGAAACGATGCAGCCGGAGAGCCCTTACAATTTCGATTATAGTCAGACGCTGACGATGAAGCTAGGCATGGCGATTCCGGACGGTAAAGGCGGGTCGAAGGTGTTTTGTACGTTTGAACAGGCGCTTCGATATATTGTGGACATCGATCGGCTTACCAGAGGCATTCCGAAAATCATTTACTTGGTCGGATGGCAGTATAATGGTCACGATGACAGATACCCTGCCTGGGATGAAGTGAATGTCCATTTGAAGAGGCCGCAGGATTCGACTGCGAAGGACAGCTATTTGTGGTTGGCGGAAGCAGCCAAACGTTATAACACAACAGTCAGCGTTCATGTCAATATGACGGACGCCTACGATAATAGCCCGCATTGGGATCTTTACATGGAGCATGATCTGATTTCGCGTAACGAAGATGGTTCTTTGCTGCAAATCGGTAACTATAATAATATGGCTGCCTATCAAATTTTTTATAAGAAGGAATGGGAGAGCGGGATAATCGTCCAGCGAATCGAGAAGTTGATCTCGCTGCTCGAGCTTGATAAGGCCGGCACGGTACACCTGGACGCTTATTTTCCGAGAGCGAATGTTTTCCGAGGCGTCTCCCAGGAGGAGGAGTCCTCCTACATGCGCCGGACGATCCGCTATTTCCGAAGTCGCGGGATTGATGTGACAAGCGAAAACTTCGCCCATCATCGCAACGATCCGTTCATCGGATTGCAACCGTGGTGCTGGTGGTTTGATCAGAACCAGGAGAAGCATTTTCTGGAGAGACCCGCCAAGCTGCTGAGCGGAGCTGCTATTCGAGATTACTCTAAACCGGGCATTCCTCGCAGACATGATCTGGAGTTCTTGTTCGGCGCGGGCGTGCATGGCGAGGATGTATTCTGGGATCAAGGCAACGAAGTTTCACGCGAGGATTGGCACGATATCTTCATGGAGCAGATCTGTACAAGAATGCTTCAATACCAGTATTTGAACTCGCTTGATCGCATTAAGATAGAGGGCGAGGGCGATAACAGGGTCGTTCATTATTCGGGAGGGCATTCCGTTCATCTAGCGGATCACTCCGTTCGTCGAGACAGCAAGCCGCTGCGCGTAGGAGACGACGTGCTGTTCCCTGCTTTATGGCAAGTGCAACCGGAATTAATCGCATTCAGCAAGAGTGGTTACTCGAAGAAGGCTTGGTCGCTTCCGCCTGATTGGAACGAAGTAGCTGCCGTTGATATCTACCGAATTACGGCTGAAGGATTATCGGAAGCGCAGCTTGGTCAACGAATTGTGGGAGGGTTGCTGGAGCTTTCTCTAGCGCCGGGAATGGCGATATCAATCATTCCATCGCAGCAATAAATAGAGAATGAGCGGACGAAGGAGACGAGGGGGCGCTCATTGCAGCTTCAACAATTGATTCGATGGCGTTCAAGCGCAGTTTGTCGTAGGAAATGGGTGTAGTGAAAAGTCGATCATACTGGGAGATGAAGCATGCGAGGTCAAGCATATGTGATAGGAAACGATCCGGCGCCCCGTCTGTTTCGGGTAACTGATTACGGAGCGATCCCGGATTCTTGCGAGGATGCGACTAGGTCCGTACAGGCTGCGATCGTTGCCGCTTCGGCCGAGGATGGGCCGACGGTAATCGAATTTCCACCGGGAAGATATGATTTGTATGCCAATAACGCTAGCAAAGAACCTTACTACGTCTCGAATACGGCTAGCGAAAAGGAGCATCCCCATCAGATCAAAACGATAGGCCTCTGGTTTAAAGGGGCAAAACGAATTCATGTGGAAGGGAATGGCTCGCGACTGCTGTTTCACGGGAAAATGACGCCGATCGTCATGGACGGCTGCGTCGACGTGGAAATAAGGAACCTGACGATCGATTTCGTCCGGCCGACTATATCTGAAATGCGAATCGTCGCGATCTTCGAAAACTATTGGGAGGTGGAGGTTCATCCGGATTCTTATTATTTGTTGATGGACGATAAGCTTTATTGGACTGATGAAGATTGGTCTTACCGCGGGGGCCCTGCCCAGGAATTTGACCCGGTGAGCAACCGGACCTGGAGAGTACCCAACCCGATCACGTTGGCCAGCCATGTCGAACAGATGGAGCTCGGTAAGCTTCGGCTTTGGTTTGTATCGGCAGCTCCGATCACGAAGGTTGGTCATGTGTTTCAAATGCGCGACGGCATTCGGGATCAGGTTGGTGCTCTGATCGTTGGCTGCCGGAATATTACTTGGCGTCATGTCTGGATGCAATATATGCATGGGCTTGGGATCGTCGGGCAATTCAGCGAAAACTTGACTTTGGAGGGCTTGCGATTGGCGCCGGATCCTTCCCATGGACGAACAGCGGCGGCGTTCGCCGATTTTGTTCATCTTTCCGGTATGAAAGGAAAAATATCGATCAACGATTGCTTATTCGAGGGTGCGCACGATGATGCCATCAATATTCACGGTACCCATCTAAAAATCATTGGCGCAGAGGACGAGAGACGCATTCGCGTGCGGTTTATGCATCCGCAAAGCTACGGATTCAGCGCCTTCCATTTGGGCGATGAGATTGATTTTATTTCGGCTAGCTCGTTAATACCTTATGCTACCCGTCATGTTGTCGACATCAAGCAGCGTAGTCTGCGTGAAGCCGAACTGACGCTGGATGCTCCGGTATCGAGAATGATCGGGGACGAGGATGTCATCGAGAATATCACATGGACACCCGAAGTATCCATAAGCGGAAATGTCTTCAAGAGAATACCGACTCGTGGAATTCTAGTGACAACGCGCCGTAAAGTGACCATCGAGAATAATCTGTTCGAGAAGCTGCATATGAGCGCGATTCTCATCGCCGACGATGCGGTAAGCTGGTATGAATCGGGGATGGTTCGCGATGTCCAGATAAGGGGAAATCGGTTTGTCGCTTGTGGTAACGGTAATCAGCCGGTCATTCTGATTCAACCGGAGAACACGGTTGTATCAGTGGATGCTCCCGTGCACAGCAACGTTGTGATTAGTAATAACCGCTTTGAATTGGACGCTTCCCCATTATTGGATGCGAAGAGCACAAACGATTTAATTGTTGCGGATAACCAGATCTCAAGGAACGGCGATATGGGCGGAGAATACGCTGATTCGCAAGAAATCATCCGCTTACGGGCATGCAGCGGAGTTGAAATTCGCGGGAATACAATGGCAGACAAGGCAGTCGCAATCGTAAAGACGATATCAATGAAGGCAGAGCACCTTGCGATCGATAAGGGGCAAGCAGCTATTATTCGGAGGGATCACGAGGATGAAATCTAAAGTGAAAATCGGCTTAATTGGGCTTAGTGGACGGGGAACGGGGCTTTTGGAAATCATATTGCTGAAAATGGAGGACGTGGAAGTCGTCGCTGTCTGTGACTTGCACGAGGATCGTCGCGAACAGGCAGCTAATATGATTGAAAAGGCAGGCTGCAGTCGACCTTTTGAAACTGGTGACTATAAGGAAGTTCTGAATAAAGAGGCAGTTGACGTCATCATGATCTGCACACCTTGGTCCACCCATATCCCTATCGCAATCGAAGCGATGGAGAAAGGGAAGTATGTCGCTTGCGAGGTCGGAGGAGCTTATTCCATGCAGGAATGCTGGAAGCTGGTAGAAGCTTATGAGCGAACGAGGGTTCCATGCATGATGCTGGAGAATTGCTGCTACGGCCGCGATGAGCTCATGGTATTAAATATGGTAAAGCGAGGTATTCTCGGAGAAATCGTCCATTGCTCAGGAGGTTATCTTCACGACCTGCGTTATGAAATCGCTAATGGCAAAGAAAACCGTCATTATCGACTGAACGAATATATTCATAGAAACTGCGATAATTATCCCACTCACGAGCTAGGCCCCATCGCCAGAATACTAGATATCAATAGAGGAAATCGTATGGTATCGCTTGTGTCTCTCGCCTCAAAGGCGGAAGGCATGCAGGAATACATCACAAGCAAGAGGAAGGATAGCGAGCTTGCTCGTACTCGGTTTAAGCAAGGCGATATCGTAACGACTATCATCCAGTGCGCTCGCGGAGAAACGATTACACTCACATTGGATACTACATTGCCTAGATATTATTCAAGAGGTTTTACGGTAAGGGGAACAAAAGGAATGTATATGGAGGAGAACCATTCTTTATTCATAGATGGACAGCATAACCAGTATGAATCGAATTGGAAGACGCAATGGGGGAACGTCGAGCACCTTCGCGAGCAATATGAACATCCGCTGTGGGAGAGCTATTTGCAGGAAGGAGTTAAAGGAGGCCATGACGGGATGGATTGGCTTGTCTTCCGGGATTTCATCGAGAGTTTCAGGAACAAGGCGCAAACGCCGATTGATGTATATGATATGGCTTCGTGGATGAGTATATCCTCATTAACCGAGGATTCGATTGCCATGGGCGGGCAGCCGGTAGCGATCCCAGACTTCACAAACGGGAAATGGATCGGCAAGTGACAAGTTCTCGATAGACTTTCGCTTTGATGACAATGCGTCGCTGGATGAAGATATTAACCGAAGAGGACAAAAGGTAGATTAGGAGGAACAACCGACGGCAGACATTCGAGCTGCCGTCGGTTTCGTGTGAAAGGGAATTTTTAGCTGGTAACAGTGAAGATAACCGTTTGCTTTGGTCCCTTGTTTCCTATCTTGTCTATCGCATACACTTCGATCTCGTAGGTTTGGATCGGCGCCTCATACGGAATTGGATAAGACCATGTGAACGATCCATCTTCTTCGCGTTTCATTGCATCGTAAATCCCGTAATCCGAAATTCTTACGATCGATTTGTCGATCTCGACGCTATCCCCGAGATTGCCGTACTCCACTTTCAGTTTTGCCCAATCTCCGCGTTTTCCTTCATTCGACGTAAAGATAGCTTTCAATTCGTACATTTCATGCATGAATATCAACTCCTATTTAATTTGCACTGACTAGTCAGTATTATCATATTCGGAACAATAGACATTGTCAAACGATTATATCTATCATTGCTTCGAATATTAAGAAATGAGAACGACCTAAAAATCTAACTATATCTCACCATATTGAATTGGAATCTAGAGAATCGGAGGATGAGCGTGACGCTTCTCTCGAACGTCGATCAGACAATCGATTTTAGAGTAAGGGGCGAAGAAGTGAGCAAGTTGAAGTTGCTTGCAGGTGAACGATGGAAGATGGACAACAAGCTATGAGACTATTCGGTTTCGAGAACCGTTCCGCTTGTTCAATCGTAAGATCGGACAGTTTTCTAAATATCTGACTACGAGATTAATATTTGAATAAGACAGTTCGACGGATTTGGACAATGATCTTAAAAAATGCCCGTTGTTCAGGTAGGATACCAAAATTATGATGGAAGTGAAAATTAATTCAAGCGCTCGAATCCAGTGCAACAGCTGGGATGGGTTGGAAAGACGCATACTCGGGGAGTGAAACAATGAAATACTTACTAGATGTTGGCAATCAACGAAAGCCAGTATTGATCGAAGGTCATCTAAAAATGGGAGGCACCAATCCGGCGGGAGAGGAAATCAACGTGAACAGCTTGCATCTCACCCGCGGAGGAAAGCCGTGGCTGCCGGTTATGGGGGAGTTTCATTTCTCCAGGTTTCCTCATGGACAGTGGGAGGAAGAGCTGCTTAAGATGAAAGCGGGCGGCATTCAGATCGTCGCTACTTATATATTCTGGATCTATCATGAAGAAACAGAGGGTCGCTTCGATTGGTCGGGAGACAAGGATCTTAGGAAATTCGTGCAGTTCTGTCATAAGAACGAATTGGAGGTCCTTGTTCGCATAGGCCCATGGGCGCATGGCGAATGCCGTAATGGAGGATTTCCGGATTGGATCTATGGAAGATGCGCGTTACGGACAAACGATGATGACTATTTGCGGTATGTTAGAAGGTTTTACGGGGAAATTGCCAAGCAGATCGAAGGGTTGTCCTTCCAAGAAGGCGGCTCGATCGTCGGCATGCAATTCGACAACGAATTGACGGATAACCCCGAGCATTTGCGAGCCTTAAAGAGTATCGCGCGAGGATTGGGCATGAAAGCTCCTTTATATACGGTTACAGGTTGGGGGGGCCCAGGTGGAGCACGGATTCCGAAGGACGAAATGCTGCCGTTATTCGGAGGTTATCCGGATCATCCTTGGGAACAGCATACAAACCAACTGCCTCCAGGACCGCATTATTTCTTCCATTCAGTACGGAACGATCCGAGCATCGGCAGCGATCTGTTCGGAGAGAAAGCCGTTGATATTAAAGATTTGGAAGACATCGAACGTTATCCCGATGGCTCTTGCGAGCTTGGGGGCGGCGTGCAAATTACCTATCATCGGCGTCCCATCATACAGGCGGACGACGTTGGCGCGATGGCGATGATTAAGATAGCTAACGGGTGCAATCTGCTGGGCTATTATATGTATCATGGAGGAACCCAGCCGCTCGGAGAACTTTCAACGATGCAAGAATCCAATCCCCAAGGCAATCAGTTGCCCGTACGGAGCTACGATTTCCAGGCGCCGCTCGGAGAGTTTGGCGGAATCAGGGATTCTTATAGAATACTAAAGCGGCTTCATTTATTTCTACACGATTTCGGAGAAAGGCTTGCGCCCATGGCTGTGGTTTTTCCGCAAGTTCGGCCTTCATCCTTGGAGGATAACGAGACGGTACGCGTCGTTGCGAGAGCACAAGTAGATAGCGGCTTCCTGTTCTTCAACAACTACCAGAGACTAACGGAGATGAAAGACAAGGATGGCGTACAGGTTGAATTGCGGTTACCCGGAGGTGAGCTGAACGTTCCTGCAAATGGATTTACGCTTAAGAAGGACGGTTACTTCTTCTGGCCATTCCATATGGATATGGACGGTGTACGTTTGAAATATGCGACCGCACAGCTGTTATGCATGCTTCGCGGAGATGGGGAGACGCTGTATGTATTCTTCGAGGTTTCTGGCGTGTGCCCCGAATTCTCCTTCGAATCGGATACCGTTTCCGATGTCGAATTGAAAGAGGGAACTTTGGTGCGGCAGGATGGTACGCTCGCCATTTCCGATCTGAAGCCGGGATCTGGCTGCGAATTCACTGTTCGCTCTGCTGCCAGTCATGTTGTTAAGGTGCTGACAATAACCGAAGAGCAGTCCCTGCATCTGTGGAAGGGCCGGGCATTTGGAGGTGAACGGTTAATTCTATGCGAAGGAAACGTCGTGTTTAAGGAGAAAGGGTTGTGCATTAGCGGTACTGAAGCCGACCGGATGGCATTTGATGTTTATCCTCCTGTTGAACATAGCATCACTTGTCAGGGCGTTTCGTTGAAGTCTTCACAAGACAAAGAGGGGATATTCCAGGCGTTCAAGCCGAACCTCCAAACTCGTGAAGTCGAATTGTCATGGAAGCGGACCCGCGATTCTTCGCTAAACGGAGACTTCTTCCAATATTTATTCGAAGATAAGGGGCAAGAAGGAACAGCACCTGAATGGGAGATTAGCATAGATGCTTCGGCATTCGGTGAAGCGAGCGAAATCACGTTGATCGTCGATTTCGTAGGAGATGTAGCACAAGCCTATATTGCCGGACAATGCGTCGCAGATCAGTTTTATAACGGCGTCCCTTGGAAAATAGGCTTAAAGAGATTTCGTGATCAATTGGCGAGCCATTCGATTGTTCTGAAAATTTCTCCTCTATTAAAGGAAAGAGACATCTACATGCCATCCAGACCACTGGAAGATCGCCAGCCAGAGATTTTGGCGCTTTCTGCGGAAGCGGAGTATGCGATTAGCATAGGCTAGGCCGATACGGCGAACCAAACGAATAGCCCAACTGAAGCAAATCCCCAATCCCCTAATAACTTAGGGGTTAGGGATTTTTATGTTTTATGTAAAGCACCTTAATATCGGATACCTAAGTGCTTATAAATGATCCGTATTCATTTAATGAAAACGTTTTATAATTAAGCCTATAGAAAGGAGGCAAACATGAAAACGAATTTAAATCCTGTTACATGAACCTCTCTGACCAGTCCTTTACCAGACATATTCAGCAGACGTTTCAGAAAGCAGATCACGTTTCAAATATTTGTGTGGCTAGGACATTTTTATAATGTTTTTAAACAATATGTTGGCGTAACCCCCGGCAGTTATCGGGAAACAACAAAGAGGAGTGAACGTGAATGAATATGTATTTTGACAAGCCGGCAGATGTATGGACAGAGGCGCTGCCTGTTGGGAATGGGCATCTAGGGGCGATGATTTTCGGCGGTGTGG
This sequence comes from Paenibacillus sp. NRS-1760, assembly GCF_050467785.1. Classification (NCBI taxonomy): domain Bacteria; kingdom Bacillati; phylum Bacillota; class Bacilli; order Caryophanales; family Paenibacillaceae; genus Paenibacillus; species Paenibacillus sp. NRS-1760. Next base: position 860,168 of record NZ_JBITPK010000014.1, read on the forward strand.
AAAGAGAAAGATTACAACTAAATGAGGATACGCTCTGGTCAGGTCCCCCTATGGGAGATAATAATCCGAATTCATTAGCGGTGTTGCCCGAAGTTAGGAAGCTGCTGCAAGAAGAGCGATATGAAGAAGCAGACGAGTTAGCGAAGTCTATGTTGGGCCCCTATACACAATCCTACTTGCCGTTAGGAGATCTCATACTCGATTTTTATCATGGCGATCTAGCCACCGAATACAAACGAAGCCTTGATTTGGGGACTGCTATAGCCCGCGTTGAGTTTAAGGTGGGAGATAACCGAATCATTCGTGAGACGTTCTGTTCTTACCCAGATAAGATACTAGTAATGAGATTAACTGCCAGCAAAGATTCGTCGCTTAACTTCTCTGCTAGGATGCAGAGTCCGCTAAAATATCGAATGTCTGTGCGAGACGATAGTCTCGTCATGAATGGCCGCTGTCCGGATCATGTGGATCCAAGCTATTATTGTACAGATAACCCAATCGTATATAAAGAAGAAGTGGAAAGTGAGGCTATTCGCTTTGAGGCGGGGCTAACCGCAACAGCGGATGGTGGATTGATAGAGCTGGATGATAGCGGTCTGCATGTCAGTAAAGCCTCTTCGGTTATGCTTATATGGACTGCTGCATCTAGCTTTAATGGTTATGATAAGTCGCCTACTCATGAGGGGAAGAATCCGCCTGAGGAGGTTGCAAGACGATTATCGCTAGCGGCAGCACAGTCCTACGATGTGCTGAAGGATAAACATCTTGCCGACTACAAGCCTTTGTTTGATCGTGTCCAATTGCAATTAGATTCGGCTTCATCGGAACATGAATCAGAGATACCAAATAATAAACGGATTAGGATGCACGGGGCTGATGATCATGGACTCATAGAGCTATTGTTCCAATATGGACGATATTTGCTTATTGCCAGCTCTCGGAAAGGAAGTCAGCCGGCTAATCTTCAAGGGATATGGAACCGAGAAACGAGGGCGCCGTGGAGCAGCAATTGGACGCTGAATATTAATGCGCAAATGAATTATTGGCTTGCAGAGACCTGCGGATTGCCCGATTGTCACGACCCATTATTTGATTTGATTGACAGTTTGAAAATTAAAGGAAGTGAGACAGCCAAGGTGCATTATGGCATAAGAGGCTGGACAGCTCATCAAAATACTGATATTTGGGCACAAACAGCGCCTGTAGGCGACTATGGGCATGGCGATCCAGTCTGGGCACTATGGCCGATGGCGGGAGCATGGCTATGCAGTCATTTATGGGAGCATTATTTATTTGGTGGTAGTCTCCTATTTCTTAAAGAGCGTGCATATCCGATTATGAAGCAGGCGGCTCTGTTCATAAGTGATTATTTAACGGAGGATCATCAAGGCTCGTTAGTCACATCGCCTTCCACTTCTCCCGAGCATAAATTCAAAAATCCTGCGAATGGCAGCTTGGTTGGTGTGTCGACGGCAAGCGCTATGGATATAGAACTTATTTGGGAGCTGTTTACAAACTGCGTTGAAGCTGCAGAAGTGCTGCAGGTGGATGAGGAGTGGCAGAAGGAGCTGCTCAGCAAGAGAGATAAGTTAGCTCCGCTTCGAATCGGAAGAGGAGGCAGACTCCAAGAATGGTCTGTTGATTTCGATGAAGAGGATCCCCATCACCGCCATGTTTCTCATTTATATGGTGTTTATCCGGGCAGTCAATTTACGAAAGATCACGATAGTGACTTGTTCAAGGCAGCTCGTCGCTCTTTAGAAATTCGGGGTGATGAAGGAACAGGTTGGAGTCTCGCATGGAAAGTTGGACTATGGGCACGCTTTGGCGAAGGCAACCGTTCTCGTAAATTAATTAGTCATTTGCTGCGAATTGTTGATGAGAGGGACCCAGATAGAGGGCATACTGGAGGAGTTTACCCGAATCTTTTCGATGCTCACCCTCCATTTCAGATTGATGGAAACTTTGGGGTAACGGCTGGCATTGCTGAAATGCTGCTGCAGTCACATGCAGGGAAGCTGCAACTGCTGCCGGCTTTGCCGGATACTTGGCAGGCGGGAAGCATAACAGGCTTGCGTGCGCGCGGCGGATTCGAGATAGGGATCGAATGGGCAAGCGGTAGGCTTTCGCAGGCCAAGCTTGTTTCAAAGCTAGGACGCAATTGTACAATAGATGCTGAAGTAGAAATTGAAGCTATCAATAATGGAGTAGTTATAGCTAAGTCGGAGCAGCATATTAAGAAAATTTCTTTTCCTACAGTTGCAGGTGAACAGTATATAATTAGACCAATTTCTGCTTTGTGATATCAAGCTTAATGATCAGACAATTTCCGGACTTTTTATGTATAAGGATTTCGCAAGAAAATTGATAGGAATAGCAAGTTAATCATTTAATCTTCTAAATAGGATGAAAAACATCCCGTCCCCCTTGCATTTGAGGGTTGCCGAGCACAAACGAGTCACGATTGTTGAATAAAAGACATTGATGAGCAGGTGCTACGGTAACCTGCTCTATTTTTTAAGCTAATGGAAGCTAATATGAGGCAGCGTACGTGCCCTTTTTCTCGAAAATGTACGTTCTCATGAGTGACTTTTTTAAAATTTGATGCCCATTCCAGAAATTGCAGATAGGAAGTAGAAATATATGAGGGCGGTTTTAGCTTTTGACGATTTATCAGAGTTCCATCTTTTTATATAAAGGAGGGAGAGTGTGCTCGACAAATGGGAGAACACTTAAATCCGAATGCTGTAGTGGGTTCGTGCCGGGTGACGAGGGGAGTAAAGTTGGCATCGCCGAGATGGCTGACATGGTGCTAATGGCTTATCCTCTGGAGCGCAACCGTTTCATGCCAGGGGATACATTGCACGGACGGAAGCGGTGACGTTACTGCTGGGAATTTTGAATTTTTGGGAGTTGAACTGATTATGAAAGCTTTAATTATTTCGGATATTCACAGCAACGTCTATGCATTGGAATCGATCCGCAAAGCAGAACAAGGCTGTGACCTAATCTATTGCGCGGGTGATCTCGTAGACTACGGTCCTTTCCCGCGGGAAGTTATCGAATGGGTGCATAAGAACGATGCGATTTGCGTTCGCGGCAACCACGACGACATTATTATCGACCTATACCGAAACGGCAATAGAGGTCATGATGTGGCGGAGGAAGGGATTAAGTGGGCACATTGCAATGCAAGGCTGCTCGGTGAAGCGGAAATTTCCTTCCTAGAAAGCATACCAGTCTACCGAACATTCGAGATGGACGGGTATAGTTACACGATGCAGCATCTGTACGACAACTATTTGACGATTGACAGCTTGCCCAAGTACGACGCCTTCTGGGCGGAACGCAGCGGCGAGGCAACTGGAACCGCAGGAGATCGCCGCATTATATTCGGACATACGCATCGCAGATGCATTCATTATTTGAGCGACGCCAGTTTGTGGCTGAATCCGGGAAGCGTGTCTTACCGCCGTCGCGACGATCCGTCGAAAGAAGCGCACTATTTCACGATTACCGATGGCAAAATTGCAATGAAAAGTCTTGTCTATGACCGCACACCTCTGCTTGAAGCAGCACAAAAGTTGCTGTTGAAGGAAGAAGAGATGAAGGTTGCCTACTTTTTTTTCGGTTAAGCGGGCTGGTAAACAGGCAACTGCAATGGGGACGTATCCACGATTAGATATCGGGATACGTCCTTTCTCATGTTTTGTCCACCGGCAGGTTGCGGTTTACAGGTTGCAAGGTGATTATTTTCGCTATTTTTAAGCCTCAGTTTACTTTTTTATGATTGTTTCATTTTTTTACACTATGGCATGGGAAACGTATCTTTCATAATAGAGGTTGTGAAGTTGCTGATATGATCCTGCAGAGGCTGCGGATCATATCAGCCTATTTAATAGGAAGCAGGTGGGAAGATGACTACTATTTATTGGGTGTCGAGTAGCGACGAGTTGGCGGCAGCCATGGGCCGGGCAGAACCTGGTTCCACGATCTTGTTGGCAGACGGCGTTTACGAGCGGAATGAAGACTATATTATTGAAGGCAAAGTGGGATCGGACACCGCCATATTAAGCATTCGCGCTGTCAATAAAGGAAAAGCGACGATAGCTGGCGAATCAAGTATACGCATCTTGAACTCTGCTTATGTAGAGGTATGGGGGCTGCATTTCCAGGTCGAGCAGCGCGAATCTATCATTCTGGACGGTTCGCGGCATGTGAGGATTGCGCGGAATAGATTTGAGCCGCGACAGGTTGGGGCGGAGTATAGCCTGCTGTCTGTGATGGGAAGCGGCAGCGGCTGGAACCGAATCGAACGCAACGAGTTCGGGCCAAAGGCCGACCTTGGACCGCTCGTCATTTTTGATGGCGACGGGGAACAAATTTCGCAGCATGATGTTATTGAATATAATTATTTTCATCATATAGGCCCACGAGTTGTCAACGGGCTTGAAGCGATCCGGCTCGGCTTGTCCGGAATCTCTCTCTCGAACGGTTATATTACGATTCAACACAACTTGTTTGAAAATTGCGACGGAGAGCCCGAGATTATTTCGGTAAAGAGCTGCTATAATACAATTCGGTACAACACATTCCAAAGCTCCGCCGGCCAAGTGACAGCGCGGCACGGGCATGGAAACCGCTTTCATCACAATGTGTTTATCGGTGATGGCATGAAGGAAGAGATGGGCGGGTTTCGCATTTACGGCAATGACCATCACATTTTTGATAATTATATGGAAAACTTGACGTTGGATGCGCTGCTCATTGACGGCGGTAACTACGATGGGGGTCCGGGCGGCTATCCGGAGGCGCCGACGGAGCAGGAACTGAGGAAACATTGGCGCGTCTATCGCGCGCATGTTGTGAATAATACGATTGTTAATTGTCGTCATGGCGTCACGCTCGGCAAGCGGATTCCTTATGCGCCTGAGAATTGTGTAATCGCTTACAACCGTGTATGCGGCAAGGAGCAACCGACCATATATGAATACCGGCCGTCTCCGGCGGTATGTATCAACAATCAGAAAGCGGAAGTCGAGGATATTCAATGTCCGGCCATTCTAACAAGAATTGACGTCGGTCCCGACTCCGACTAAAGCTAACATGGAGGAGAACCTATGGCCCAAACTCGAAACCGGTGGACGATCTATCTGAAGCAGCTCCGGCACAAAAATCGCAGCGTATTCCTGACCTGGATGCTTTCATACATTTCGGTGCTGCTCGTGCCCATTCTGATCAGCGGCGTTATATACGGCGCGACGCTGAACGTTGTAAAGGCCGAAATTAACCGCGCCAACCAATCCATTCTTGTTCAGATGGAGCAAGCCATAGATAGCCAGTTCAAAGGAATCGAGAACCTGAGCCTCGAGGTGAGCCTCAACAGGCGAATCGCATCATTTATTTCTGCCGATCCCATGTTGTCTGATTCAGATCACTATGAAATATACCAAATCGCCAATGATTTGCGAGTATACGAAATCGCTAACGATTTTCTTGAAGGCATTTATATTTACTACAAAAATAGCGATACGGTCATCGCCCGCAACAACCGTATGAACATCGAAGGGTTATACGACCATATCCGCCTTGAAGAGCAAATGCCATTCCAGTCGTTTCAAGAATATTTTGACCAATGGTACATTAAAGGCTACCACTCGGTTGTTGTGTCTGAAGAGAATGAGTGGAGGCCTACGGTCATGTATGCCCAAAATGCGACGTCAACGATCATGAATCAGCCGGGAGCTGTCTTGCTATTCATGATTGACCGCGGCAAGCTGCTGGAGCAAGCGTCGGTGCCTGAGGAAGGCACAATCTTTATTTTGGATGAAGACAACCGGTTCATTGCGTCTACGGGCGAGTCGCTGGCGGAACCTGCTCTGCACTACGGCGATATGCCGGAAGAGTCGGGGCAACTGGAGATCGAGGCTTCCGGTAGCAAGCTTGTTGCATCCTACACGACCTCCTCCATTACGGGATGGAAATATGTAATGACGCTTCCGGCGGGCGTATACCACCAGAAGATGAACGTGGTAGAGCAATTGACGATCGCAAGCATCTTGCTTTGCCTTATTATTGGCGGTGGTGTGACGTATTGGCTGCTCAAGCGGAACTACCTGCCTATTCATGCGCTTATACAGAGCTTGTCGTTCAAGGCAGGTGTTACATTCGATCGCGGCTCTAATGAATACTCCTTTCTGGAGCAGGCGCTGAGCAGCACCTTCCATGAGAAGGAGGAGCTTCATAACAAGCTGAATCAGCATAACAATACGCTCCGATCGCATTTCCTGCAGCGGTTGCTGAAGGGGCAGCTCGACAGCCATATCCCGCTGCACGAATCGTTCTCAGCCTATGACCTGCGCTTCCCGCTGGGCGGATTTTCTGTCATCTTGCTGCGCATCGAGCATTTCGGCAAGTTCCATCGGAAGGATGAGGATCAGGTACATAACAAGCGGTTGCTGCACTTCCTGATCGCCAATGTGGTCGAGGAGGTTGCGCGAAAGTCCGTTAACGCCTATGCGGTAGAACTGGACCAGGAGCTGCTCGCCTGCATCGTCAACCATCAGCTTGTTTCGCCGGAGAAGCAGCGGGGGGAGCTGGAGCACATCGCGGAAGAAACGATGTCGTTTATCGCAAGTCATGCCGATGTCCAGTTGACCGCTGCCATCAGTGCACAGCAGGAGGGCGAATATGGCATCTTCCAGGCGTTTCAGGAAGCGGTCGAGGCGATGGAATACCGTATCATTGCAGGCAGCGGGGGCATTATTCATTATGCGGACCTGAGCGGCAGCGACAACCAGGGGACTGCTCCTGGTGGTTATTTTTATCCTCTCAAGGCCGAGCAGCAATTGATCGTTATGGTTCGCGAAGGCCAGCTCGAAAAGGCGAAAACGTTTGTCGGGGAGATTGTTCAGAAAAATGTTACGACAGAGCCGTATCCATTCCATACAGCGAAATGTCTCATGTTCGATCTGATGGCAACGCTGCAAAAAGTAATCGGAGAAATCCGCATCGCGGGCAAGCCGGATATGCCTGACGGAGTGCGCGCCATCGAACGCCTGATGCAATGCCAGACGGTTGGGGAGATGCGCAGCCAGCTATACGATATGCTGGAGCTTTTGTGCGGCTACGTTAATAATAACCGCGAATACTGCAGCAATCCGCTAATCGATAAGGTCATGAAATATGTTAACGAGTATTACCAAGACGAGAACCTGAACATTTCGATGATCGGGGAAGCCTTCTCCATGACGCCGTCGTATGTTTCCAAACTGTTTAAGGATCTTGCGGGCGAATCTCTGCTCGACTACATTAACAAGACGCGGTTGGCGCAGGCCAAATTGCTGCTTACCAGTGAGAAATATAATGTCAGCGAAATATCGCTGATGGTCGGTTACAACGATGTGAATACCTTCCACCGCATATTTAAAAAGTTCGAAGGCATTACGCCCGGGCGCTACAGGGAAGTCAAGTAGCTCTCGGGCTTTTTTTCAAGAAAAAGCGGTTAACTTGCGGTTTTGCTACCCTCATTTTCGAGAAATTGCAGTATATTTGAGGTTTTGACAATGGTTTGTGACACTGAATTAGCGTTACGATGAAAGCGTATTCACACCAACATATTCATACGAAAAGAACGGAGGGGCACAATGGCGAAAAAACGTAACGGCAAGATGCACAAAGGGCTGCAGCTTACACTGGGGATCACAATGGTACTCTCATTGTTGTTAACCGCATGCACTAGTAATGGGGGCTCCGGCAACAAGGACAAGACAGAGCCAACTCAAAGCGCCGCCAGCAATACGGGCGGAAATGACGAAAGCAAAGGCAACGAGGGAGCGAATAAGCCGGTTTATCCGCTGAATACCAAAGATACGTTCTCGTACTGGGCTCCAATCAACGGAAACTTGATTACATTTACAACGAATCTGGCGGAAGCGCCAATCGGGAAGGCGATTGCAGAAGCTACCGGCGTGAAAGTAACCTACATCCACCCGACCGACGGTCAAGCGGAAGAGCAGTTTAATTTGTTGCTGGCTTCCAGCAAGCTGCCGGATGTGCTGGAGTACGACTGGAGCATCTATCCAGGTGGTCCAGAAAAGGCGATTGCAGACGGGGTTATCGTACCGCTCAATGATTTGATCGATCAATATGCGCCTAATCTAAAGAAGATGCTGGAAGCTAATCCGGATCTGGATAAAATGGTGAAAACCGACAGCGGCCAATATTATGCCTTCCCGATGGTACGCAACTCGGAAGGCGTAGTCTTCCGCGGACCAATGCTGCGCAAAGACTGGCTGGATGAGCTGGGGCTGCAATTGCCTGTAACAATAGATGATTGGCATAAGGTCCTGACAGCGTTCAAAGAGAAAAAAGGCGCCGCGGCACCACTGACGGCACTATACGCGAACAAAATGAATTTACAGGATGCGTTTTTCGGCGCATACAAAACGTCGCACGGCTTCTATATTGACGATCAGGGCAAAGTGAAATACGGTCCGTTAGATCCGCAATACAAAGATGTTTTGACGTTGTTCCGCCAGTGGTATTCCGAAGGGCTGATTGATAAAGACTTTCCAATCGTAGAGCGCAACACGCTGGATAAGCGGTTTCTGAACGGCGAGTCCGGCGCAACTGTTTACCTGCTGGGCGGCGGGATGGGCAAATGGCTGGAGTCCGGCAAAGCACAAAATCCGGATTTTAATCTCGCAGCGGCTCCTTATCCGGTATTGAAAGCAGGCGAAAAACCATTCACTGGACAGCGCGATTTCAAATATAACCCGAAAGCAAGCGCGGCAGTGACGACATCAGCGAAAGACCTGGAAACGATCGTAAAATGGCTGGATTTCGCATTTAGCGAGCAAGGAACCATGATGTACAACTTCGGCGTTGACGGCGAAAGCTACACGATGGACAACGGTGTTCCGAAATTTACCGATATGATCGTGAAAAACGAAAAGTACACTTCGCAGCAGATGCTGGCGCAATATACGGTTCCGAATGGTCCGTTTCCGATGCATGAGCAAAAAACGACCAACACGTTTCCACAACAGGATGAGGCGGTCAAGGTTTGGGCGGAGACCGATGCGGAGAAACATATTTTGCCCGCGTTCATTACGCCTACTGTAGATGAGAGCAAGAAGGTAGCGCAGACGATGACGGCAATCAATACGTATTTGGAAGAAATGTTTATCAAATTTTTAATGGGCAATGAACCGCTCGACAAGTTCGACAGCTTCGTGAAGCAGCTGGAAGATATGGGCATTCGCGATGTAATCGACATCTATCAAGGTGCCTTGGAACGCTACAACAATAGATAATTTCATGTATCGTCTTGCGGCAGGCTGCAGGCCGCCGTGGGGACAGGGGGTGGTGCAACCATCCCCTGTCGATGATGCTGCATGTGGACAGGAGGAGTAGGAGATGGCTCAGTTGAAGCTGGGACGCAGCAAAGTCGCGCATGCCGGGCGTCTGCCGCTTAATATCGCGAAAGACATAGTTAAGAACAAGTATTTGTACATCATGCTTACTCCTGTTTTGGCATATTTCATTATTTTTCAATATTTTCCGATGTACGGTGCGATTATTGCGTTCAAGGATTTTAATCCCAGGCTTGGAATTGGGGGCAGCGCGTGGGCAGGGCTGGAGCATTTCAGAGACTTTTTTGGCGGAATGTATTTTTGGCGGGTGTTTAAAAACACTCTGATGATAAGCTTGTACGATCTCGTTTTCGGTTTTCCCGCTCCGCTTATTCTCGCCTTGCTGCTTAATGAGGTGAAAAATGCGCTGTTCAAGCGTTCGGTTCAGACAATCACTTATTTGCCGCATTTTATTTCGCTTGTCATTATTTGCGGCATGATCAAGGATTTTACGAGCAGTGACGGCGTCATTAACGATATTATCGCATTTTTCGGCGGCGAGCGGATCACGATGCTGCTGGAGCCGTCTTTTTTCCGGACGATCTTCGTCTCGTCGAATATATGGCAGCATGTAGGCTGGGGTACAATTATTTATTTGGCCGCGCTGTCTGCGATCGATCCCGAGCAATATGAAGCTTGCAAGATCGATGGCGGTGGACGCTGGAAGCAGATGCTTAATGTTACTCTACCGGGGCTGCTGCCCGTCTTCGTTATATTGCTCATCCTGGACATTGGCCGAATTATGAGCGTTGGCTTCGAGAAAGTTATTCTGCTGTACAACCCGACCACTTATGTGACAGCGGATGTCATTTCCTCGTATGTGTATCGAATCGGGCTTCAAGATTTTCAATTCAGTTTCAGCTCAGCTGTTGGATTGTTCAACTCCGTGATTAACTTCGCGCTCGTTATCGGCTCCAACTGGATAAGCCGGAAGTTGAACAATACGGGCTTGTGGTAGAGGAGGGTTCGCATGCGAGTAAGCTTGGGTGAACATCTATTTCGGGTTTGCAATACGCTGTTTTTGTCCGTGCTCATGATTGCAACAATGTACCCAATTCTGTACGTGGCATTTGCTTCATTCAGCGAACCGGCGCTGATGATGGCGCATAAGGGTATTCTGTGGAAGCCGCTGGGCTTCTCGCTTGAAACATACGGGGCGGTATTCAGCAACCCGATGATCCTGCTTGGCTACCGCAACACGTTATTTATTGTCATTGTAGGCGTGGCTCTCAATTTGCTGCTCACTTCCTTCGCGGCATATGCCTTGTCCAGAAAAACGTTGCAATATCGCAAGCAGCTTACGCTCTTTATCGTGTTTACGATGTTTTTCAGCGGTGGATTAATTCCGTTCTACTTGCTGGTTAGAGGGCTGGGCATTACGGACTCACTGTGGGCGCTAATCCTGCCTACCGCGATAAGCGCGTTTAACCTCATTATTATGCGGACTTCGTTCGAGGCGGTGCCGGATGCGCTGGAAGAGTCGGCCAAGATCGATGGCGCCAACGACTTTGTCATTCTGTTCCGCATCTTCCTGCCGTTATGCAAGCCCGTGCTTGCAGTGGTAGGCCTGTATTACGGAGTAAGCCACTGGAACTCGTGGTTTAATGCCATGATCTTCCTTCAGGATCGGTCGATGTATCCTTTGCAGTTGATCCTGCGAGAAATATTGATTATCGGCGAGGCGAGTTCCATGGCGGAGGGTGCATCCCAGGATGAGATCATCATACTCGGCGAGACATTGAAGTACGCCACGATTATGGTAGCTACCCTTCCGATTTTTCTGGTATACCCGTTATTGCAAAAATATTTTGTGAAAGGCGCCTTGATCGGTGCCATCAAAGGTTAGGATAAGGAGTGGAATTTTGAGATGAGCAATGAAAATGTGAAGCTGAAACCATCCGAGCTGTCGGATTGGTGGGATAAAGTGAAGATTAAAGTTGATCATATGATCGAAGCGGGCTGGACAGAAGCGCCGCATGTTTCGGCAGCAGGCAAATATGACCAGATCAAAGTGGATCAGTGGATATCGGGCTTTTGGCCGGGCATTCTGTGGATTCTGTACGATATGACCGGAGAGCGGCGTTATCGGGAGGAGGCAGAGCCTTGGGATGTACGCATGGAGCAATGTTACTTGCGAGACAACCATTTCCACCACGATGTTGGCTTTCAGTTTTTGCCGACATCGGTTATTCGCTACAAGCTGACCGGCGACGAGGACGCACGGCGGCGCGGGCTGTTTGCTGCCAACTATTTGGCAGGCAGGTACAACCCAGTCGGACAGTTCATTAGAGCGTGGCCCCGCAACCAGACGGGATGGTCGATCATCGATTCGATGATGAATTTGCCACTTCTGTTCTGGGCGAGCGAAGAAAGTGATGATCCACGCTTCAAGCATATTGCGGTTGCTCATGCAGATATGGTGCTCCGCTCGTTTATAAGAGACGACGGCTCGGTGCATCATATCGTAATCTTCGATCCGGAGACGGGCGAAGTGGAGAGTTATGACGGCGGACAGGGCTTCGCGCCGCAATCGTCCTGGTCGCGTGGCCAAGCTTGGGCGCTCTACGGGATGAGCTGCGCTTACCGTTATACGGGGGAAGCGCGTTACTTGAATGCGGCGAAGCGGGTGGCGCATTATTTTATCAGCGCGTTGGCGGAAGACGATGTGCCGCATTGGGATTTCCGTGCGGCGGCCGACTTGACGGACGAGCCGCGCGACACCTCGGCGGCAAGCTGCGCGGCATCCGGACTGATCGATATCGCGTCGCAGGTGCCTCCTGAGGAAGCCGCTTTATATCAGCGCGCGGCCACGCGCATTCTGCGCTCGTTGTCGAACAAATACAGTACGTTCGATCAGCCGAAGTATGAAGGCATTCTGCTCGGTGCAACCGGGCATAAACCAGTCAATAGCAACATCAACGTATCGCTGATTTACGGCGATTACTATTATATTGAAGCTTTGGCGAAGAGCAAGGGCTGGAGCCAGCATATTTTTTGAGCGGGATCATGAGCAGTATTAACGAAGCCGGGAGGACAGGAAGCACCTCCCGGCTTCCGTATTCTTGAGAGGAGGTGCGGACGGAACGAAGGGAATGATTCAATAACCATCAATTCATAACGGAAAGGATGAAGAATTATGGGAACCAAAAGTATGACATGCATGATTTTGCTCTGTATGCTAGTTGCGTTAATGCCAGGAGCGGCGAGGGCGGCCGATGCGAAGTTCACAATTGGCAGCTCCAGCGTGACGGCGAGTGGACATGACGGCAATGTTCCGGCCAACACGGTGGACGGCGATTTCGCCACACGTTGGTCAGCGAATGGCGACGGGCAATGGATTCAGTACGATTTGGGCGTTAACCGCAAAGTGTCTTCCATTAAAATTGCTTTTCTGAATGGGGCAAGCCGCACTTCTACTTTTGATATTTTGACGTCTACGGATGGTTCCGCCTTCACGACCGTCAGCAGTGGAGTTGTGAGCAGCCTTGTGGAAGGCCTGCAAACGTTCGATTTCCCGGATGTCGATCCTGCCCGCTATGTGCGGGTCGTTGGGCACGGAAATTCCTCCAACCTGTGGAACAGCTATACCGAAGTTGAACTGTACGGCACCGCGAGCGGCCCTGCGCCGGGTGCAAGCAAGCTGGCGGTTACCGTACCGCAGCTTATGGCTAGTGGAGATGACGGCAACATCGTCGCGAATACAATCGACGGCGATCTTGGCACGCGCTGGGCGGCGAGTGGCGACGGGGAGTGGGTCCAATACGGCCTTGGATCGAGCAAACGAGTGGAATATGTGAAGATCGCCTTCACCAACGGGGCAGAGCGAACTTTCAGCTTTGATATCCAGACTTCCTATGATGGCTACAACTTCAGCACAGCGCTTTCGGGAGCGGTCAGCAGTCTGACCAACAGCTTGCAGACATTTGATTTTGCCGATGTGGTCCCTGTCCGATACGTTCGTATTGTTGGCCACGGCAACTCGGTGAACGCATGGAACAGCTTCGCAGAGGTCGAAATTTATGGCAGCGATTCAAGCGGCAGCGGTAGCGAAGGGACGGTCGTCGAAGTTAGCACTTCCACGCAGCTCACTGCCGAGCTTGCAACCGCTACGGCGGGTAAAACGATTGTTCTGGCAAACGGCACGTATTCGCGTACAAGCCCGTTTGCTGTTCAGAACAAAAACGGCACCGCCAACGCGCCAATCGTCATTAAGGCGAAAAACCGCGGCCAAGCTATCATCTCGGGAGCGTCGGGCTTCCGCGTCGAGAACTCCTCGCATGTGGTGCTGGACGGATTAAAGTTTACGAACGTAAGCAATAGCGCAGTGGTGCTCGAAGGCTCGCACCATGTGCGACTGACCCGTAATACATTTGCGCTGCCAAGCTCGGGCGGTGGCCTGATGTGGCTGCAAGTGCGGGGCACGAACAGCCATCATAACCGCATCGACCGGAACGACTTCGGAATGAAGAGCGACACCGAACCGCTGATCGCTTACGAAGGACAGGATGGCTCAGGGCAAATTTCGCAGTACGATATTATTGAATACAACTATTTCCATGATATAGGCCCATGGGTAGCCAACGGCAAAGAGACGATCCGTCTCGGCTTGTCCGGTCTAACGCTCTCCCACGGCTATAATACGATACAATATAATGTATTTCAGAATTGCGACGGCGAGCCGGAAATTGTTTCGGTCAAGAGCAGCAGCAATACGGTGCGCTTCAATTCATTCCTCACGTCCAAGGGCAGCCTAACGCTGCGGCACGGCCATAACAACAGCGTATACGGCAACTTCTTCCTCGGGGACGGTGTGGAGTCGGATCAGGAAGGCATCCGGATGTTCGGCAATGACCATAAGATTTATAACAATTACTTCGAGAATTTGACAGGCGAAGCAATCTACTTGCCAAACGGCGATTTCGACGGAGGTACTGGAGGCTCTCCTCCAAGCCCGACGGTCGAACAATTACGCAAACAGTGGAAAGTTTACCGGGCGCTAATCGTCAACAATACGATTGTAAACAGTACAACCGGCATCGTCATTGGTTCGGGCAAAGCGTATGCTCCGCAGGATTCCGTCGTGGCGAACAATATCGTGCGCAACAGTACCGGCACGCTTTATTACGAGGCGGCGACAACGAATACGCTGTTTCAGGGCAACATCGGGTATGGCAGCACCATTAGCAACATATCGCGCAGCTCGGGGCAGATCCGAGATATCAATCCGCTGCTCACTACGGTGAGCGGCATCCAGAAGCTGACCGCAAGCAGCCCGGCGATTGACGCCGCTGTAGGGACATACGCGTTCTTGCAGGCGGATATGGATGGCCAAATGCGGGCGACAACGGATGTGGGAGCGGATGAATATTCCGGAGCGCCTCTGCTGAATCGCCCGCTTGCGGCAGGCGATGTGGGGCTGAATACGCCTTAGGGTAATTAATGATCAAGCATGCCGGCGGTCGGTCCGCCGGCATGGCTATGTCGTTCCATAGCTGTGCGGAGCATGCCGGTTATTTACTTTATTTGAAAGGATGGGAGACCATGGTTCGCAGAAGCTATGGAGCAGAGGGAAAAGGCGAGGTGACGTTACATGCATACTAACACGATGCTGCCGGCTCCGCGTGGCGGCGGCTTCCGAATGGAAGGTTATTGGATATGGTGTGGTTCCGTCGTGCAGGGCGAGGACGGCAAATTCCATATGTTTGCCTCGCGCTGGCCGAAGACTTTGCCGATGCACCCCGGCTGGATGACGGCATCGGAGATTGTCAGGGCGGACTCGGATACGCCCGAGGGACCGTACCAATTCCGCGAGGTGGCGCTTCCGGCGAGGGGAGCGCAATATTGGGACGGACGCTGCACGCACAACCCCCATATCGTTAAGCACAACAACAAATATTTACTTTATTATACGGGCTCGACCCATCCGCTGGGCGATCCGGAGCCGCCCGGAAATTTCGGGTTAACCGATCCGCAATGCATCGTGGCGCGGGCGAACAAACGGGTAGGCCTGGCTGTCGCGGACAGCGTATTCGGCCCTTGGCGCAGAGCAGATGAACCGATATTGCCAACACGTCCCGGCCGATTCGATAGCTTTCTGACCTCCAATCCGGCTCCGTGTGTCCGGGAGGACGGTTCCGTGCTGCTGATCTACAAGGCACGAAGCTACGAAGGCAACCTGCATGGCGGCATGACGATTGGCGTCGCGTATGCGGATCACTACGAGGGACCATATCGGGTGCTGAGCGGAGAGCCGGTGTTTCCTCCGGAGTCGTTCCATATCGAAGATCCGTTCATCTGGCAAACAGCGAAAGGATACCATTTGATCGCCAAAGATATGGAAGGACGTCTATGTGGTGAAAAATATGGCGGCATCTTCGCGGAGTCTCCAGACGGGTTGAAATGGAGCTTGCATGGACAGCCGCAAAGCTACTCCCGGACGGTACGCTATGATGATGGCACGGTGCAGACGCTGGGAAATCTGGAGCGGCCATTCCTGCTTTTCCAGAACGGCAAGCCTACTCATTTGTTCGCTGCCGTCTCGGACGGCATCGACGGTTTTATGGATGCTTCCAATACATGGAACATGGTTATACCTTTAAAGCAATGATACAAGGGGGAGTTTACGTTGAGCAGCTGCGTGGAGTCAAGCGAGCGCTATGCGGCTATGACGTATAACTGCTGCACTGAATTGATCGAAATGTAGTATGCTATCCATATTTGTACATGATAAAATACTAAATTGCATATAAGAGTGATAAAGTAAGAGGCTGTCCCATAAGCGTTCAGCCCGGTGAAGGGATAGCTCACTTTGAACGGAAATATTGGGAAGTATGAAAAATAGCCATACAGGAGAGCTATACCTGTACGGCTATTTTTCTATTCTGGTCTATATTTGCATGTTTCATCAGATTGTGGGCAAGCGAAAGCCACCCGACCTCTAGACTTACCTTAGGCAAGCCGCGAAGCAGAAAACGTCGAAATCCCGGGTTATTCTTGATCTGCCCGAATACACTTTCGTGTTCAATCATTCGTCTTACCGACAACGCATATCCTTACACTTTTTCTTTGTTTTGATGCGAAGTCGCCACACCAATCTCCGCAATCTAGGTCCAGCTATCCTGCACTATTGCAGGAACTTCGGCCATTTTTAGCTGTGTGGATACTTATGTTGTATTTATGCAATAACTTGCTATATGATCTGCCATTTCTGCACTTTAACAGCGCTTATGTTGTAGGAAATACAGTATAGCTGCACGTAAGTGTGAGAAAGATGCAGCTATCCTGCGACTATGCAGTATAGAAAATAATTAAGAACAATGTAGAATTGCATATCTGCCGAATTAATATAGAGGATATCCCAAAAGGGCAAACCGGAGTGAGAGAATCCCATAGTATGTGCAAAAGAACCTTCAAAACCACTATGAGAGTGAATCTGAAGGTTCTTTTTTTGCTAAAATATTGAAATTATTCCTATTAGTTGATTTGTACTAGCTGCCATTGCTGATTGAGATTGCCGCTGTATAAGTTTTGCTGAATATTCGCGCCATCAGCCGTGGAGGAGCCGGCGACCTCTACCGCTTTGTTGCTATTCACATTCAAGATGCTCCAGTAACCGTTGCTGAGCTTGATCAATCGGAACTGCTGCGCGGTATTGGAGAGATCCTGCATAAGCTGAATCGCTTCCCCGTTGTTTTTTGTCCCGTTACGAACATCCATGACTTTGTTGTCAGTTGAGCTTACGCTTCGCAATTCGTAATAGTTATTGTAGGTGCCTTGATCCGTGACGATCCAGCGCTGAGCTGTCGTATTATTGTCTGCTCGCTGTTGAAGCTGCAACGCGTTTGTATTCTGGCCGCCTGGAACCTCGAGTATTTTACCCGAAGCACGGTTGACGAGCTTGTAAGTTGCGCCATTCGTGACTCCATTCCATATACCATTCCAAGGATTAAACTGCGCACGTTCATAGTACCATTCGAAAATAAATCGGGCCATGCCGTCCCGGGCAGTGTTGCCATCATACATCAATCCGCCTGTTGGGTCTGCAAATGAGCTTCTCGTGCCGGGATTCAACAAAAATCCATTCATATGGACAGCGATGCTCACATTGCCTGCTGCCGTGAAGATCGCTTTGGTATTTTTGCCGAAGCCCGCGTTCGAGCCGTTGAACAGATCCCAGTAGGAAGAGTCTCCCGGTTGGGTCTTGAACCAGGTTGTCTCCGTAATATTAATTGGATAATTATCAGCGCAAGGCTTAATATTGGTATCCCATTGCTGTTGCAAAGGAGTGTAGTCATCATAAGCGCCATAGCCCGGATACCAATGTACGGAATAACCTATATTGTTCAGTGAATCCGTCAATGGATAGGCTGCGCATAGCTGATAGTATTGATCCCAACCAAGTCCCGATGCCCAGATGACGTTATCCGCGCCTTTGCTGCGAATTGTGGAGATCATGGAATTTTGGAAATTTTTGAGCGAGTTCCAGTACGCAATGAAATTGGATTGGGAAGGATGACCGCCCCAGACGCCATTGACATCAGACAGCACGGGCTCGTTAATGAGCTCGAACATAACATTGTCAGCGCTCTTGATTCCTGGCTGATCAGCGAGGTAACCCCAAATCTGATTAAACTTTGCGAGATTGGCAGGGGTTGTTGCTTGGTTGTTGCTTAAAGTGAAATCTAGGCCGAGGGTGACATACAGGCCCTTGGTCTTGGCATAGTTGATATAAGGAATGATGACGTTCTGAGTAACGGCTTGCAGGCCGGCAAAATTGTACGTGCCCGCCGCTACGTCGCCCATGTCTTCCCGGTCAATGAATAGACGTACCTGATTCATATACCATCCATGGTTGTTGCCGTATTTGGCCGAGGTGCTTGTAAAGGTGTCGGTGATATCTTTCAAATACGCTAAGATCGCTGCATGTCGATTCCCGCCATTCTGATTCAGGTAGTAATTGCTGTTCTGGTACGTCCAGTAAGCGCCCGAAGGCTGATGCCACCCGCTTAGCAAAACAGGCTGTCCACTGCTGTTCACCAATTGGTTGCCGCTTACATGGAGCTTGGACATCGGCATGCCAACCCACGCATCTGCCTTCTTGCCGCTCAGCAATAATGGCGACATCACTAGCGCCAAAAGCAGCAGAAGCTTCATTGCCAAACTGACTTTCTTTTTAATCATTAATACTCATCTCCTTTTTTTTGTTTTACATATGTTAATTCATGGTAGTACAAGGGTGTGGTGAAGCATACGGCGGATGAGGTACCCAGAGACGAATCAGAAGTGAAGAATAACGATTTATAACCATTTAGACTTCAGGAGAGGAGAAGATGAAAGAGGTATATTATTTGTAAAATTAATATGTATGCGCTTACAAAATTGAGTTTACTATTCGTTTGACACTATCAACAACCTGTCTAATTATGGTTCTGAAACCCTTCTAACTCTATCTTTAACGTACAAGTGATAGTAACAATTGACAGGTTGTTTGTTCATTATGGAAAGTTTATACTTTTCGCAGTTAAGTAGGTGTAAACAGGAAGGGGAAGGAAAAAGGATGAGTCCAATTAACTATGATTTGCTAAGACGTGTCGTTCCGACCGGGTATGACCAGTACAGGGATGATATTGCCCACGGCAAAATTGAAACGGTTGAATATTTCTCTAAGACAATAGGATGCAAGCGTAGAGCGATGATTTACATCCCTCCAGGTTACCCGGATGGTCAAGGGGAATATAACGTTCTTTATTTATTGCATGGTATCGGCGGAGACGAAGAGGAATGGTACAATCATGCGGGTCCGCAAGTGATTCTTGATAATTTGTATGCAGACAATAAGCTTGCGCGCATGATTGTGGTTCTACCTAACGGCCGTGCCATGCAGAACGACCGGGCGGAGGGCAATTTATTCGACGCAGACAAATTAAAGGCGTTTGAGGATTTCGAATTCGATTTGCTTTATGATCTCATTCCTTATGTGGAATCGAACTATACGGTTCTGACGAGGAGAGAGAACCGTGCTCTAGCCGGTTTATCGATGGGAGGAGGACAATCGCTCAATATCGGATTAGGCAATCTAGATCATTTTGCTTGGATTGGAGGATTTTCCTCTGCTCCAAACACGAAGGAACCCGAGTTGCTTGTTTCGAATCCGGAAGATGCGGCGGCTAAGCTGAGTTTGCTCTGGTTGTCATGCGGACTTCTGGACAATCTTAAGCATGTCAGCGACCGGACACATGCCTATTTGGAGAGGAACGATGTACCCCATATTTGGTACGAGGAGAGTGGCGGCCACGATTGGCCGGTTTGGAAAAACGATTTATACCATTTTTCCCAACTCATTTTTAGATAGCCTGTCTAGCGACTAATCTCTTAGATGTACACGAGTGAAATAATAACCATGTTATCATGACAATTTGGATTCTCAACAATCGGAGCATCACCTTATTAAGGTGATGCTTTTGTGATGTTTTGTTCCACTTTTGATTGTGAGACGAAACACGAAGAATAGACAACGAGGATGATATTTGGAAATCAGGTTAAGAGGTAACTTTCTAATAAATGAGATCACCTGGGATAGAGAATTCCAATTTCCAACTTCATTATAATAAATCTATCCTATTGAAATAGAGTGAGGTTAAATGCTATGTCAATTCCATCATCTGTAAATTTTTCTGCTAAGCAAGCACATTCACAGCGACAGAGGAGCTACGTCCGTTTGCTGCGGAACATTGTGAAGTATCGCGTGCTGCTGCTTATGCTGCTGCCGACAAGCATCGTTTTTTTCATTAATTGTTATATTCCCATGTTTGGCGTTTTCATTGCTTTCAAGAACATTAACTACATCGACGGAATTATGGGCAGTCCGTGGGCAGGGCTCGACAATTTCCGTTTTCTCTTCGCTACTTCCGATGCGTGGCGAGTAACAATTAATACGGTTGCCTACAATGTTGTCTTTATTGTGACCGGTCTTCTTCTTTCCGTTGCGATTGCCATTGCCGTAAACGAGGTTCGTGCCAAGCTGGCATCGCGACTCTATCAGACGGTGATGATCATGCCAAATTTTTTGTCCATGGTTGTCGTCAGCTATATCGTATACGCCTTTTTACACCCCGAATACGGTTTTCTGGTCAAATACGTGTTGCCGTTGTTCGGACACTCTTCGGTTAATGCTTATATGCACCCGGAGGCTTGGCCTTATATTTTGTGGTTGACGAAAATGTGGCACTCCGTCGGCATAGGCAGCGTCATTTACTTGGCCGCAATAACTGGAATCAGCGAAGAGCTGTACGAAGCAGCGGTCATGGACGGAGCCAGCAAATGGCAGCAGATCATCCGAATTACGATTCCGCTCCTGACTCCCGTGATGGTCATTCTGACGATATTAAATTTGGGGGGCTTATTCCGCTCTGACTTCGGGTTATTTTATCATGTTACGCTCGATTCCGGCGCGTTGCGCTCCACGACGGATGTCATCGATACGTATGTTTATAGAGGCCTGATTCAGCTCAATGACTTGGGAATGGCCTCCGCAGCGAATTTCTACCAATCGGTAGTTGGATTTTTCCTTGTCATCGGAGCAAATAGTCTGGCTCGAAAGCTTAATCGCGACACGGCACTTTTCTAGAATGGAGAATCAATATGAACAAAGCAACGAACGTTAAACCGTATCAGAAGGTATCTAAGCTAGCCGCGATAGTGCTTCATACTATTTTTATCGTTTTCAGTCTCGCCTGCATCTTGCCGATCTTGCTGATCGTCGCCATCTCATTTTCAAATGAAAAGCTCCTAACGCTAAAGGGCTACAAGTTCTGGCCTGACGAAATCGATGGATCTGCATACCACCATCTATTTGCCAATTCGTCGACTCTTATGAAAGCCTATGGGGTTAGCTTATCTGTAACTTTTATTGGAACCTTGCTGGCGGTATTGTTAATTGCGTTATATGCGTACCCGATCTTTCGCAAGGATTTTCCGTTTAAGAAAATATTTAATATCTATCTTCTGATTACGATGCTGTTCTCTGGAGGGCTTGTCCCTTTCTATCTGTTGTACGTCAACTATTTGGATCTGAAGGACACTTATGTCGCGCTTATCCTTCCAGGCCTTTCGAACGCGTTTTATATCTTCATTGCCCGTACATTCTTCCAGCAAACGATACCGGAAGAGATGATTGAATCGGGTAAGCTGGATGGAGCGTCGGAGTGGCGAATTTTTTTTCAGCTCGTTCTTCCTATTTCGCTTCCGGTACTGGCAACGATCGGATTGTTTACTACGCTAATGTATTGGAACGATTGGTTCAATTCCTTGCTGTTCATTAATGATAGCGAAAAGTTCTCGTTGCAGTACGTCATGATTCAAATGATTCGCCAAGCGGAGTTTTTCAAAAATCAATTGGCGGGCAGCGGAGTAGCTCTGCTAGTGCAGCAATCGGTACCGACAGAAAGCTTACGGATGGCGATGGTAGTCGTCTCCATTGGTCCCATTCTGTTTGTCTATCCTTTCTTTCAGAAGTACTTTACCAAGGGACTTACCATTGGAGCCATCAAAGGTTAATTCGTCTAGCTCTGGCTTAACGGCCGGTTAGAATATATGAAAATTTATTGGGGGTTAAAAAAATGAAGGTAACGAAAGGTTTGGGCAAAACGCTTGCTGGGCTAACGGTGGCCATGCTTGTCATGTCAGGCTGCAGCACAAATTCAGGATCATCCGGTTCACCTAATGCAGAACCGCTGTCAACAAGCAAGCCATCCGAGGAAATCGGATCAAGCACAAGCAATTCCGATACATCGACCTACCGCAAGCTCAAAGTCTATACGGTAGGCAATTTTCCACAAAACGACTCCAAGGCAGTTGTAGCAGAAATCAATAAATACTTGAAAGAGAAAATTAATGCGGAGATCGACTTCCAAGGACTGCCCTGGTCCTCCTGGGCTGAGAAGATGGCGCTGGCCTATCAGTCCGGAGAGCAAGTAGACTTGACTTTTGCTCCGAACTGGGCAGATTTTTCCAACAATGTAACCAAAGGGGCGTTTCTCCCGCTAGATGATTTGTTAACCGAATACGGGCAAGGAATAATGGAGACGCTAGATCCTCGTTTTCTCGATGGGGGCAGAGTAAATGGGAAAATTTACGCGATCCCAACCAACAAAGAAATCGGCGAGAGCCACACGATTATGTTTCGGAAAGATCTTATTGATAAATACGGGTTTGATATCAACTCTATCCAAACACTGGAAGACCTAGAGCCGTGGCTTCAAACCATTAAGGATAAGGAACCCGGCCTTGCACCTATCTGGCTCTCAGGCAGTGGTTCCGATACGCTGAGCTACTTCGACAAAACAAAGCCGAGCATGGAAGAAAACTTCCGATACGAGCTGGTGGCCGGAGCACCTGCCGGTATTGTATTGGATACTAAGACAGATAAGATGATCATCAGCACGTTGGAATCCGATGCGACTATTTATAGGTTGAGGCTCTACAGCGAATGGTTCAAAAAGGGATTCATTAATCAGGATGCCGCGACGACCAAAACGAGCGCCGAAGATGCATTTAAGGCCGGCAAAACGTGGATGAAATTCGGTTCCGATAAACCGGATTCCGACAAGGAAGATTCCAGCGCGACGGGTATCGAACTAGTCAAGCTGAAGGGGAATGATCCTGAAATCAGTACAGCAAGCGTCAGCAACTCCATGATGGCAATCGGCCGCACATCTGTCGATCCGGAGCGCACAATGATGCTTCTAAACCTTCTTCATACCGATAAAAATCTGGTCAACCTGATCGATTTCGGTGTGGAAGGACGGCAATATGTCAAGGTAGAGGGCAAGGATAATTTCATTAAGCTGCAAGATGGCGTCTCTACCCGTGCGGATACGGGGTGGGCTCCGGGTATTGAGTGGATGTTTGGGAATCAGACCCTCACTTATTTATGGGAAGGCGAAAGCTCGGACAAATGGGAGAAGTTCAAAGCCTATAACGAAAAAGCTCACAAAGTAAGGTCGTTTGGCTTCAACTTCAATACAGACGCTGTCAAAACAGAGGTGTCCGTCGTCAGCAACATTATCAAGGAATATCGTCCGCTGCTTGAAACGGGCAGCTTAGATGCCGACAAGGTATTGGCAGAATACAACGACAAGCTAAAGGCCAACGGTATCGAGAAAATCCGCGCCGAAGTTCAGAAGCAGTACGATGAGTGGAAGGCGAAGCAGTCATAAGCAGGCAGGGGAAAGACCGAAATGGTCTTTCCCCTTTCGTGCCGCATGGGCGTTCATATACTAGGCAAAGGAGTGGAACTGTGGGACTTTCATTGCAATTTAAAGTAAGCGCACTCGTCCTGCTATTAGTGGCGCCACTTTTTTTCTTTCTTTACTACACCAATATCTACTCCACAAATATTGTTCGTGAGAAAGTAGCGAAATCCGCATCGGACACGTTGACCCTTCATTTAGGCTCTCTTGATGAGCTGCTGGAGCAGACCAGTACTTATTTGCTGCGAACGGCAAATGAAAGCATGCTGCTCGAGCTATACTCGGAGAGCGACCCAGACAGTGTAAACTATTATTTATCTATCAGAAAATTAATGGATCAATGGTATAGCGATGTTAGCTACTACTCTATTATTCGCAGTGTATTCGTGTATCATCTTGACCGGGAGGAGCTATTCCTCAGCAGTCAAAAGGAGTATTACGAGGAGAAGGAGGCTATCCGTGCCGGTCTGTCCGCTCGGCTGAAGAAGTTCAAGCTTCCGACGTCCTTGAAGTGGGAAATCATTAACGTCGGTGGCGAGCCGGTCTTATTTAAGGCACTTCCGGATAAAAGTGGAAGGCTGCTCATCGGTGTACTTGTCAGCATTGACTCCTTAGCTCAGCCTCTAATCCGGTTGGAGTCTGTAGAGAGCGACGAGAAAATCGGCATTATATCCAAAGAGGGGCATCTGTTGTGGGGGCAATTCGCCAATGAAGATCTTGTCCGCATCCGCAGCCATCTGAACGATCAATCGAAACGCTCTAGCGCTTCTATTCGACTTAGTGACGGCAGCAGCTATTTGTTCGTAGGCAAACCGTCTCTTTTTTCGGATCTCAACGTTTTCATTTTATTGGACGAAGAATTGCTGCTGGACGAGCTGCCTCTGTTCCAAAGCGTAATTAAGGTCATTCCCATAGCGGTAGTTGTCATTCTAGTTGTATTGTTCTTTCTATTAAGCCGGCTTGTATTTAAGCCCATTCAGCAGTTGGCAAGCGGGATGCGCATACTTGGCAAGGGACAGTTAGAATACCGTTTGAAGGAAGAGAAATCCAAGGAGTTCCAACTGATTACACAACAGTTCAATCGAATGGCTGAACAAATCGGGAATCTAAAGATCTATGTATATGAAGAGCAAATGAAAGTACAGCAAGCCGAACTTAAGCATCTTCAGGCTCAGATTAATCCCCATTTTTTCATGAATTCCTTAAATATCGTCTTCCATCTTGTAGAGCTTCAGAAGTATTCGCTGATTAAGAAGATGATCAGCCACCTAGTTTCCTATTTCCGGTTCATCATGAGCACCAACGATACATGGATTACGCTTGTTAGCGAATTTAATCATATCCGGAACTACATGGAAATCCAAATGGTCATGTATCCGAACAAGCTGAGTTTTTATGATCGGCTGCCCGAGGAATTAGAGAACGTCCTTGTTCCGCCCTTGCTTGTGCAACCGTTCGTGGAGAATGCTATGAAGCATGGATTTATTAATAATACCAAGCATTTTGAAGTCAGCGTCACGGTAAGTGAAGCAACTAGTAAAGATGGGGATTCATGCATGGCCATCGAAATCCGCGACTCTGGACCGGGATTCTCCAAGCAGCAATTGGACATGCTCAACCTTGGATTATATGAAAAAGAGCCGACAGACCGTCAACTGGGGATATGGAATGTGCGCAGGCGCTTGATTATGTTCTATGATGGACGCGCGAATATAGCCTTCCGCAATGATCCACAGGGCGGTGGAATAGTGAATATCAATTTGCCTATGCAAAGGAGGCTTTGATCATCGTATGTATACAATCTTAATTGTTGATGACCAATATTTTGCCTTGCTCGGTTTGCAGCAAGGCGTGAACTGGAGCATGCTGGGCGTTACGCACATTAGTTTGGCGGAGAACGTGGATCAAGCGTTGAAGGTGCTAAGTAACACTACTGTCGATTTGCTAATTTGCGATATCGAAATGCCGGGGAGCAGCGGTTTGGATTTGTTGGCCTGGGTGGAGCAGCATTCGCCGTACACTTTGACGATTATGCTTACTTGTCATGCGGACTTTGAGTACGCGCAGCGCGCCATCCATCATGGAGCGTTCCATTATTTGCTCAAGCCCGTCGATTATGAGCAATTGAAGAAAGTGGCCGGCGATGCTTTTGCAGAGGTCGGTAGGCAAAAAGAACAAAAAAAGTTTGAAGCTCTGATGCAGGACTATCGAAGAAAATGGGAACATCAGCTGCCTATATTGGTGGAACGCTTCTGGCAGGACATCCTTAGTCAGCGGGCATCTCTGCTCCCGGACTCGCTGCAAAGATCCGCACAAACTTGTGGCTTGTCGATCAAGCCTGATGATCGTTATATCCTGGTTCTGTTTGGACTTGAGCAATGGAAAGATAATCTGAGCGCGCGTGATGAAGCCATTATGGAATACGCGCTTCGCAATTTGGCTGGAGAACTGCTTCTGCTAGAGCTGGAAGGTGTTGTATTTCAGGATCATACAGGGCTTAATCTGGCGATCGTATATGTGAGAAGTGAAGAAACCTCTATTAGCAAGGTGCTTAATTACAATTGCCGTCAGTTTCTGAACGAGTGTGAACGGCTTCTTCAATGCTCCTTATCTATTTATATTAGTCCGACGGTAGTATTACCGGAAATCGTTAGCGCCTACACGTATGTGACAGAGAGAGAGCAGCACAATTTAACTCGATCCCGGCAAGTATTCATGCCTGCCTCTACTCCTATGGAAAAAAGCATGAATCAACTGCTGGCCGTAGCTCCACTAAGCTTATTTGCAGAGTGGTCCACTATAATGGAGCTTGGCGAGTTAGAAGAGCTGGATCGCCGAGTGAAGCAATGGTTCTGGAGCAGTGAAGGAAATACATGGACAAAGGAATCACATCATCAGTTTATCCACGGTATTCTCTTCATTATTCACACCATATTGGCCCAAAAAGGTTTATCCATTCACAAGTCAGCGGAATTAAAGAGCTTGACAGATAAGGAAAGCTATCCCAAGCACTCGGATGCCCTGCAACAATGGACGAGATGCTGCCTGAAGGCAACCGTACGACTTCTCACGGTAAGCAACAAAGTATCTTCTGCTGTAGTTACCAAGATTAGACATTACATTCGTTCACGATTGAACCAGGAGATTACCCGGGAGGAAATGGCTGCCCATGTCTATCTGAACCCGGCATATTTATCCAGATTGTTCAAGAAGGAGACCGGGTTATCTTTGTCGGATGCCATCATTCAGGAACGAATCCAAGAGGCCAAACGATTGCTGGAAGAAACCGAATACAAGATTACAGACATTGCAGAGCGTATAGGTTATACCAGCTTAGGAAGCTTTTCGAACTTATTCAAAAGAATTGTCAGCGTAACGCCACAGCAATATCGAGCACGGAAAAAACGGGATTAATTAATCATTTTACACAACGAAACGGACTTTAAGAACGGCAAATAGTTATCCGCCTGCTCCCTGATACTTGTTTGCGCCGTACATCCAAAAGCGGTAGCCTAGTCCATAAATCAGCGGACCCGCGAGCGGGACCAGCCACTTGGCCCAATGCGGTATTAGCGATGTCTCGTACGACAAAAGAAAGGCTGCAGGATAGAAATTGACAAAAGCGAGTGGAACGCCAACGGTCAAGAGCAGCTGAACCACTGTTCCGAATATTGGAAGAGGATAGGATATGAACTCCTTCAAATGGAAAAACAATGAAAACAAATATCCCGTCCTC
The DNA here is from genome assembly GCF_050467785.1 of Paenibacillus sp. NRS-1760. NCBI lineage: Bacteria > Bacillati > Bacillota > Bacilli > Caryophanales > Paenibacillaceae > Paenibacillus > Paenibacillus sp. NRS-1760. The sequence continues at coordinate 887,569 of NZ_JBITPK010000014.1, forward strand.
ACCCACACGAAGGTTGTAGCGCCAATAGCAGTGAGCAATCCAGCATGAATCATTGCACCGCTGATTAATGCAAGCAGCAAATAGACGTAATCTGTCCATGCCCACTGTAAATTTAATTGAGCAATGGCCCAAATCAATACAGTTCCGGAAATACTGATATGGGCGACGTATGCCAGGTTAAAGCCGCGACTAATCAGGTATAAGTAGGGGTTGACAGGTTTAATGAGCAGCGTATCGAAGGTGCCTTCCCGAACTTGGCCTTCCAGACCCGACATTTGCACGTAAGAAAAGGAAGCGCCAAGTGCATATGTAAATAATCCGATGCTATAAAGCAAAGCAATTTCAGGCCAGTTCCAGCCAGCAATCGAGTTGAATTGCTTCATGAACAGCCAAATGACAATATAGTCGCCTGCATAGGAAATGATTTGCGCGAAGGCAGAAAGTACAAAATCAGCTCGGTATTCCATTTTCTCTTTCAACAATAATCGAACCAGCTTACTGAAGAGTAATAAAGTCATAGTACGCCTCCTTTCTTATTAGCCTCCTTGAACGATTAATCGCCGTACGGCTCTGCCCCAAAGCCAATAGGCAACAACAAGCAACAAGATGATCCATACACATCCCAACGCGACGGTTCTCCATAATTCTGCCTCGTTCAGATTGCCGAGATAAATCGCCGCAGGTACATAGCCTAGATATTGGAATGGCAACAACTTGGCGACCGCTGCCCAAGAAGGGGAATAGAACCACAAGGGCAGAAACGAACCGCTGAAAATGGTAGTTAGGCCGCCAAGCGTCCAACTGAGCGCAAAATGGCTTAAGAACCAAAAGGCCAGAAGAGAAACAAGATAACCAAGAAGAAAAGAAAGTATTAAAGCCATTAGCAGAGCCACTAGGAAAGCAATGAAATGTATCGTGGAAGCAGGAGGAAGCATCCCGAACAAAATCCATGCAAGAATCAGAGAGGGGATAACTGTGAAAATGAACTGATAAAGCGATTGTCCAAGCCCGTCAAAAAGCAGATATAAAGGATAGGAGAGCGGCTTGACGAGCTCTGATGCGATACTGCCGGACTTGAGACTGCCGTCAACTTTACTGCTAACCCGGTTTAGCAAAAGAGCAAAAAGGAGGGTGTTTAGTATACTATATGTAATCATTTGTTCGACTGTCGTACTGGCTGAACCGCCATTTCCGATAACGGCCCTCCAAATCTCCACTTGGATGAGTATTGCAAAATAGTTGCCCAGCAGACGAAGCCATACTTCGGAACGATATGCTAACTGGTTAACAAAGGCCTTTAACGTAAACATAAAATAGGTCGACATTGTCTGCTCCTTCTCATCCGATTTTGCTGATCGTTTGTTCCTCGCTAGCCAGTTGAAGATACAGCTTGCGTATGACAGATTCGATATCCAGGCTTTCAATAGAGGCGTCTTCTACAGGGTATTGGGAGGCAATCCGGCTGACGTGTTCAAATACGGTTGATTCACCTCGCGGTACTAGAAAGGTTTTGCGTATTCCCTCGTCCTGAAGCATCGTAATGCCAGGGATATCGATCAGCCCGGGATCGACTCGGAAATCGATGATAACTTTCCTTTCACTTCCCAGCTTAGCTCGCAAATCTTCAACAGAGCCATCGTAGACCAGGCTTCCTTTGTTAACGACAAGCATACGTGGGCAAATTTCTTCAATATCTTTCATGTCATGGGTAGTTAATACGATCGTTACTTTACGGTCCCGATTTACAGTGCGAAGAAAGCGCCGAATTTGATCCTTGGCCATGACATCTAGACCGATCGTTGGTTCATCGAGAAATAGAATTTTGGGCTCATGAAGCAGCGCCATGGCGATCTCAACGCGCATACGTTGCCCCAGGCTAAGCTGTCTCACGGGCTTCTGCACAAATTCATGGATGGAGAGCAGGCTCATGCAAAGCTCCAGATTTTTACGAAAAGCAGAATCCGGTATTTTATAGATGTATTTGTGAAGATCAAAGGAATCTGTGACAGGAAGGTCCCACCATAATTGACTTCGTTGTCCAAAAACGACCCCGATTTGCTGTGCATTCGCTTTTCTTGCTTCATGCGGTACTGCGCCGAGTACTTTAATGTCTCCATTCGTTGGGACCAGGATGCCTGTCATCATTTTAATCATTGTAGATTTACCCGCACCATTTGGTCCCAGATAACCAATGGCTTCTCCTTCATTGATCGTAAATGACATATTGTTAACAGCATCTTCTTCCGTATATTGCCTTGTAAATAGACTTCTAACGGACCCAATCAGTCCAGGAAATCTTCTGTATTGCCGATACGTCTTAGTAATTCGGTTAACAGCTATTATACTCACATCGTCACCTGCCTTTAGAATTTATCGCTACTTCGATTATTTACAGCTTAACAATCTTAAGGGATATTGGCAGTAAATTCAATAAAATGTAAAATAAACTATGATTTGACGGGTGAATGATCAGCTAATTGACAGGTTGTTTCCAATTCCACTATGTAGTAAATTTTGAATTACTAATTATTGGAGGAAGAAACGGCCTTGGAGAAAATTAAACTTACAATTCAACATATTAAAGTGATTATTGCCAATAACTTATTTGTGTTCAGATTAGCTTGGAGTATGCATCCACAGAGAGTGCTGGCGGATTTTGCAGTTCAAGCCGGTAGAATGATTGGCAATGTGTTTTTTTCTGTATATTTCATGAAGTACCTCATTGAGTCTATTTCAATCGAAAGGGACTTTCAGCAAATTATCCATTTCATAATTATGACGTTAGTGTTGATACTTGCTTTAATTTTACTAGACAATTGGTATGAAATTCGCTTCAAACCCTTAAGTGATCTCAAGTTATATGAGAAGCTGTATCTCATTCTCTTTCGGAAGGCAGCATCCGTAGAATTGAAATGTTTTGAGGATTATGAGTTTTATAACAAGTATACAAAAGCCATTCAAGAAGCCGATCAAAGAGTCAGCGCTGTTCTTGAAAATCTCTCAAGGGTGATATTCGTATCGCTCGCAACCATTAGCATATTTGCCGTGATGTACGCCATTGACCCATGGGTGGTATGGTTTGCTTTATTGCCTATTTTCGGAAATTTTTATTTTGGAAAAAAGCTTAACCGAATTCAGTTTCAACAAAATAATGAACGGGTACCCTACCAACGGAAAATGGATTATGTCAACCGGGTCATCTATTTATCCCACTTTGCCAAGGAAATCCGTCTGTCCCGCATATTTTCAGTTCTGAGAAACACCTATATAGAAGGGTATGACGGTGCCATTTCGGTCGTTCATAAGTATCGAGTCAAAGCAGGAGTTGTTTCCTTTTTTAAGATATTTACAACCTTTACACTAATATTCCAAGGGGTTCTGTTGTATGGAGCTTATTTGGCTATTGTCAAGCAGTCGATTTCTATCAGTTCCTTTATCGTTCTGGGAAGCGCAATGGTCGGCGGTGCGTGGTCGCTCATCCGATTGTCTGATAGTTTTGTAGAAATTAATAAAAACGGCATTTACATTGAAAATTTAAAAACCTTTTTAAGCTACGTTTCCGAAATCGAGGAGCATGCCGGTCCAGTTAAAGCAATTGCGCCGCCAATACAGAAATTAACATTTAGGCATATTAACTTTACTTATGATGGGGCAGCTGAGGCTGCTATTCGCGATATTACGATAGAAGTTAATAAGAATGAGAAAATTGCTCTAGTCGGCCATAATGGCGCCGGCAAATCAACGCTAATCAAGCTCATGATGCGATTGTACGATCCTACTGACGGCGAAATATTATGGAATGGCCAAAATATTAAAGAGTTTGATCTCCTGTCATACCGCTCAATGTATGGAACCATATTTCAGGATTTCAAGATTTTTTCGATGACGATTGCAGAGAATGTGCTTATGCGTGATTTGGTTTCCGAAGCAGACCGCAAGCTCGTCATAGATGCGCTCAAGAAAAGCAGAGTTTATGATAAGGTAGCCTCTTTGCCGGAGGGAATAAATACGATGCTCACGAAGGAGTTTGATGAACACGGGGTTGTTTTATCAGGCGGCGAGTTTCAAAAGATTGCGATAGCAAGAATCTTTGCGCAACAGGCTGAAATCCTCGTGCTTGATGAGCCTACGAGCGCGTTGGATCCGATTGCGGAATATGAAATTTTTGAAAGTATGATGGAAGCCTGCAAGGATAAAGCTGTTGTTATTATTTCTCATCGCATGTCATCAGCTATGCTTGCAGATCGTATTTATTTCATGGAGGATGGCGAAATCAGAGAGTCTGGTTCACATATGGAATTGATGCAGCTGCAGGGGAAATATGCGGAGCTATTCTTAAAGCAAGCGGAAAAGTATGTTGATCAAGAAGAGTTGGCAGGGGTGGTGAATCTGCATGAAGCCCAATAAGCATAGCTTTACTAGAGTCCTTAAAAATAATTGGTTTATTATGAAATACGGGCTGCGCCATTCCCGCAACTATATCATCTTTACTTGCTTGTATGCATGCTTGCAGGAAATCGAAATTTTTATTGAGCATGTCATTTTGATTAAGTTTGTATTCGACAGCGTTCAATATGGAACTTCCTTCTCTACCGTTGCTCTATATATCGGACTTACAATTTTGTTTATCGCAATTTGCTTTGTGCTGGACAGCATCTATTTTCAAAGCGTTGAACCGAAAGGAAAGGAATTGCTGTATCAAAAAATAAGGATGGATCTCTACGAAAAAGCGATTAGCACCGATTTGGCCAACTATGATGATCCTGTTTATTATAATGATTATGTATGGAGCGCCAATGATGCCCATAATCGAATTGATGCTACGATAAACAACATTAGAAAATTGTGCCGATCCGTCACGGTTATTATAACCTCTATTAGCTTTTTCTTGTTTGTTGACAAGCTTGGATTGCTATTTGTGCTCGCGTCTTTCATTCTAACTCTGATTGTCAGCATGATCTCCAATAAAATCAGGTACAAAATGAGAATGGAGCTTAACGAAAAGGATCGTAAACGAATCTATCTGAAACGATTGTTTTACTTGGCTGATTACGCGAAGGAATTAAGACTTTATTCCATCAAGGAGAAATTTTTTAGAGATTTCACCGATACGCATAAAGAAATGCACGGGATTGTTAAAAAACGTTCGAAAAAGCAGTTTTGGTTAAACTTCACCTCAGAGTATTTCTTCAATGAGTTGATATTGAGCGGCCTGTACGTGACTTATGTTGTTTTTATGACGTTAGTGAAAGGAACGTTAAGCTTTGGCAGCGCGGTTACACTGTTGAATTCATCATGGCGTCTAAAAGGCAACATGCAATATATGACGACACTCATCAGTGAGATGCAAGAAAACAGCTTGTACATCGAGAAGTTAAGAAGTTTCCTGGAGCAAAAGAACGCTCTGAAGGAAGTTGAAGATCCACTGCCTGTGCCGGATAAGTTTACTGGATTAATGCTAAAAGAGTTATCGTTTCAATATGGTCCATCCGGGCCGCGTATTCTTCATAATGTTAATTTCAGCATTAGGCCAGGTGAGAAAATTGCAATTGTTGGTTACAATGGTGCCGGAAAAACGACATTGACGAAGCTGATCATGCGTCTATACGATGCAAGCTCGGGAGAAATTCGTTTAAATGGGATACAAATCGATCAGTTCAAGCTGGATGATTACCGTATGAAGATTAGCTCAGTGTTTCAGGATCATCAGCTGTTCGCTGCTACGCTTTCCCAAAATGTCGTCATGAATCAGTTTTCATCCGGCGATTCATTTCTGGTAAGAGAAGCGCTGGAGAAAAGTGATTTTGGCAATAAGCTGCAGACCTTGCGATTGGGGACCGATACCTCCATTACCAAGGAGTTTGACGACGCCGGGATAGAGCTATCTGGTGGAGAGGCGCAGAAGGTAGCGATCGCAAGAGTGTTCGCCAAGCCGACTCTTCTCATCCTATTAGACGAGCCTTCCAGCGCCTTGGATCCAATGAGCGAATATCATTTGAATCAAGTGATGCTGGAGAAGGCAGAAGATCGACCCATCATTTTTATTTCACACCGCTTATCGACGACCAGAATGGCGGATCGCATACTCATGATGGAAAATGGTCAAATCATTGAGCAAGGCTCACACGAAGAGCTTATGAGAATGGACGGGAAGTACGCTCAAATGTTTAACCTTCAGGCTTCACGTTACCGCGTGGTTGTAGGAGCTTGAAAAATAATGATTGTGGGGTGGCTTGGATAGTGGAATTTAGAGAAATAACGTGGGACAACTTTATTGAATGTATTGAGCTGAAAGTTGCAGAGGAACAGAAACGCTTTATCTCCTCTAATCAACATGCACTCGCAGAAGCATATATCGCATCAAAAGAGGGGCAGGTCATTATTACATTTGCTATTTATAAAGATGAGACTATGGTCGGCTTTATCATGATGTATTATGACGATGGAAATGGGAATTTCGAATACAGCAGCTATGGCGTTTTTAAAATCATGATTGATGGGCGATATCAAGGCAAAGGGTATGGGAAGGAAGCCGTGGAAAAAGCTATAGAATTCGCTAAGACATCTTCTCATGGTGAAGCGAGGGTCGTTGAAGTTACCTATAACCCCGAAAACATCATTGCGAAAAATTTATATGCCTCATTAGGATTTGTTGAAACAGGAAATACCCACCCTTCTGGTGAGGTATATGCTGAGTTTGTTCTACCTAAAACACCATATTTACGGAGTGTTTAAAGCAAGCATGTTATCTGAAGGAACCTGAAATAATTGAAAATACGAGGAGGAGAGTCTCATAGTTTCCATTCGAGATTGTACCGAGGCAGATCTTGATGCCGGCTTCATTGGTTGGTCCTGTAGCTGCATGGATGACCCATAAGGAGCAGATCTTGAACAAAGTAGGTTCGCTACGTGGGAGAATCAATTTGCAGAACGCACGATTAGAAAGTCATATTCGTAACCGAATAGCGGCAATGAATAGAACAAACAAGCAGTCGACCATGTCGGCTGCTTGTTTGTTTTTTAGTGCGATGAAATGAGTATCTGACCCATGCTCTTGTGTAGAAAATCCCATCATCTAACAGGTATAGAAACCATTGAACAAAAGGTTGTTTACAAAACATGTAAACGTTACACTTTTTTATGAAGAAAACATTTCGTATACATTGACGAACAAGCAAAAGGAGGATGAGCGTCATGAAATTCAAAAGGTTATTTGCAATCTTACTGCTAAAAAGGTCATTGATCATACAGCTTGTTTCCTGGGCCCCGATAGCTTCGTCAAACGAGGATAATCCGTTGAAGCAAAAAATCGACCGTTTCCGCGAAAAGTATCCGAATGTACAAATTACGATCAATTAGATGAACCCGTGAATGTTGGAGGAAAGTCTAATATTGAGCAAGAAATACGGTTTAGCAGCACCAAGTCTCTTCAAGTGATTGTGAACGGACAGAATGGGAGAGAGGCGTTAGCAATATGCGAAAGAATTAGATATTGAATTTGGCTCTCGAGATTAACATCTGGCATTACATTGTCATGTGAAGTAAAGGCGTAGAGGAGAAATATGTTCATGTCAAACATCAGAAAACTGGGGATACTGCTAATGTTCGTTATGACGTTATCGAGTTGTATGTCGTCATCGCATACACTCAAGAATAACGATACGTCTGCTCGAGTCGGGGAGAAACAGCAGCTAACAATTAAGCTGGTTGGTCGTTATAGCGGGGATACGCTCCCTCAGAAGATCCAGCGTTTTGCCGATATGCATTCGAATGTGGAAATTAAGATCGAGTGGGTTCAGTCTTATAATAATCCGTATAGCAAATCTCCAGTTTTGTTTGCACCTTGGACTCCAATTGAGGTACCTTCTGAGCTGTATGAGGACTCTAATAACGTTTCGGATATCGTTGAACTGGTGCCCTACCAGATGCGAGAATTGTATCGGATGGAAGTTATCGAGCCGTTAAATTTGAACGAATCGGATCTAGATGATTATGCGATTGCGACTAATGACGGATATGTTCTGGGTATGAAAAGCAAGATTAACCCGATGATTCTTTACTACAATAAAGATATTTTTTCTACCTTGGGGATTGAAGTTCCTTCGGAAAAATGGGATATCGATATGTTGAACGATGCGATCGTCAAGCTGAAGGCTGCGGGAGAGACGCTCTATATTCCTCTATCGCCATTTACACTGGAGTGGGCAACGGGACTGTACGGTGGACGTGTTGTCGGAGTAGACGGCAGGTCATTCGCCGGTTATATCGATAGTGATAATGCAATTAAAGCTGCCAAGTGGATTATGACTATCGGAACGAAAATGGAATATGCCTCGATGTCCTTAACTGATTTACGTCCCCCTATGCCTTACGATTTGGTCGATGGTAAAATCGCGCTAGCGATAGAATATGCGTATGGGTTTAATATATCTATGAAAAACAGCTATGAGGAGATTGCGCAAGAGAATAACCAAATCGGAGTGGCAGCGTTACCTGTGGGAACGAACGGTCATAATCCGGCTTTAATATCGGGATTATCCCTAACCTCGAAATCTGAACATAAAGAATTGGCTATGCAGTTAATTCGGTATCTATCAGAAGACCGAGATTCATTGTATACGGACATTGCTTCGCATACACTTCAGACCGCTACAAGAACCTTGAAGGAGCCAGTGGACGCTGCACGGAAATTGATAATTATAAAGGCTATGAAAAGGTCCGTTCCAGCAATACTTAATACGCATGAGGTAGCCGAAATCGGTTTTTATGACGCGATACAATTATTTTTGCCAAAACCACTGCTTGCGATCAGGGACGGGCAGTCAATTAGAGATATGCTAAAACAGTATGCGGATCAACTGGATAGCGATGCGAGAGACAAATAATGTTTTTGAGTCAAAAACCAATAATTAGACATGTATTATAAATTATTCCATAAATGTTAAAATGATTGTGAGTCCGAGAGTTTTGTCGATTCTGTAGTCTGTACTCTCCAAGGACTGGTCTTGGTAAAAAATAGAAACGGAGGTGATTATATGTGTGGATATCAATCAGGGGGCTGTCTGGCGAGTTCCTGCGGAGGTTCTTCTAAACTGGGGGTTCAACTGGTGAATTACGTATGTGATGGTGTCATTCTATCCCAGACTTCGTCGGGTTGCTGCAACCTTTAAAATCAGTGGACTACATGCTTACAATAATGAGAAAACACGGCTTTATGCCGTGTTTTCTCATTATATTTCATGTTGGAATAGGAGGATCATAAAGTGATGGGTCCCTTTTTGCAGTTCCTGTTATTGATTACCTTTTTGTTGTCTGGATTCGGAAAACTAATCAGTTTCGCAGATTTTAAGAAGACGATTGAACAATTAGAAATCAGTCGTCGACTTGTTTTACCGAGTGCAGCTGTTGTTGTACTGCTAGAATTATCTGTTTCGATCCTTCTTATATTTTCAGGGACTCAGTATCTCGCGTATTTAATAATCTTGTTTTTACTAGGCTGCTTTGTGTGGTCTATCTACCGGGCATATAAACGCCAGCTGAAAGTGGCCTGTAATTGCTTCGGCAATATTAATCCAGAGTCGTTCGGTTGGAATACGGTACTACGGGTTGTCCTGTTACTTGTCATTACCCTATATCTCTTATCAACCGGAACAACAACTGTATGGGCGGAGTATCCAATCGAAGATATCTATTATGCTGGAGTTGGTTCGATCGGTGTGCTTCTGGTTTACAGCTTAATGCCGTACGCGGCATTTGGTACTTTAGCAAGTGACGGTTCCAAGTTAGGGGGAGTTGGATAACATGCAATCCATAGCGAATGCTGTTCTATGGTTATTAGTCATAATGTTAGCGGTCAGTGTGCTGCGGTTGCGCAATAAGGTCTATATGCCTTTCAAGCTAAAAGAACTGTTGTACTCCGATTTCGGTGCGCCGCTAGGGGAGAAATTTCCAGTAACACACTTTCAGACGATCACTGGCGGACAAGCTGCGGTTCATAATGATTCAGGAAAAAAGAAAATTATATTGGTCACCTCTCCGACCTGCGGCACATGCACGACGTTATATCCACTGATCAATCCTTTCATGCAGAACAAAAACGATCAATACGAGTTTATCTCAATGATGTATGGTGATTTGCAAGAGGTTAAGGCAATCGGTCATAACTACAGCCTGATGGTGCCGATTGTTCAACTGGAGAACGAGGAAAGTTTGAAAGCAATTAAGACCGATCGTTTCCCATTCGGCTATTTGCTATCTCCGGATGGTAAAGTCACATCCAAAGGATTGATTACGAATGAAGAGCAATTTGACCTTCTCCTTACGTGGGCTCCGAAGCAGTCGAAGAAAAGCAGACTAGCCTTTTATCGGCAAAGATCTAATGCAGAGCAGCAAGTCTAATCGGTTATCTGACAGATTACTTTTACATCGTGGGAGCCCTGTCGTGAAATACACAATGATGATAAATGTAGCATTGCTCTTCATCACTTTATTATCCAGCTGCGTGTCGACAACAACAGCTGAAGAAGCAGCACGGAACAGTGAGGAACCCAAGTCGAAAGACACGCTGACCATCCAGCTTGTCTCCAGTAACGGCTCGTTTTATGGAGTAGAGCACCATCGGCTAGCGCGGAAAATCGAACGATTTGGAGATCTCAATCCCAATACGAACATTACGATACGTTGGATAAATGATTATAGTTTGACACAAGGCTCTAATTCTGTGCCGACTTGTATACAGTAACGCAGAGGGCACAGGATGTACCGGATATCTTCGAACTTGCGCCTAATCAGATGCTAGAATTGTATCGGCGCGGCGCAATTGAACCTCTGAATATGAATGAAACAGGCGTTAGCGAATATGTGGTCTCCTCTAAACGTTAATTATACATGAAATGAAACGTTCCGTTCCGGCAGCGCTCTTCATGCATGAGGCATTTTCCATGCCATACTTTGAGCAATGGAGCAGTCCTAATCGGTTAGCTGCCATTCATAATGGCCTGCCGATTCGTGAATCCCTGCACCATTATGCTTTAGAGTTAGAGCTGGAGTTGAAATGAAATTGCATACGCGAAACAACTTTTCGAAGTGTTATGAAACTGTGTAAGATAAAAAGGAGGCGTCTCATGCTTGAACTGACTTTATGGCATCACCTTGAGCAGCCGGAATCCTATGCGTGCAATGGAGAAGATGAATATGACAAATCAAACTCAGAGACCGAACATCGGGATTCGTAGCATAATAGCCATACTGGGGCGTTCATTGATGCTCGTGTGGCGTTTATCGGCGCCACTTGTGCTGCTGCTTCTCGTTATGCGAGTTGTGAGCGCATTCATTCCGGCTATGCAGGTATTGGTCGTGAAGGAATTAACAGATGCGGTCGCCGGATTGCTCACGCGTGATGGCGAGATGTCGGAGCCCGTCAAGTGGCTGGCGGCAAGCGGCGGTCTGCTGCTGATTGGCGCGCTTTTGGATGCCGCAGCCCAATACATGACGATGCTGATGAAACAGAAGACGCAATTCAAAATGGAAACGATGCTGGCGGGGAAATCAATGAGTATTCCGCTGTCTCGATTCGAGCAGCCACAATACTATGATCAACTGCAAAGGGCTAAGATGAACGTCTCTTTTCGAGGTTTTCAACTGATAGAGCAGCTTTTTTCCATTGGCCAATCGCTGCTCACGGTCGCTTCATTCTTCGCCCTGCTGTGGCATTTTAGCTTTGTATTGTCGCTGGGAATGGTGCTTGTTGTCGTTCCGACGCTTGTTGTACATATGAGAATCGGTGAATGGAAGTATTGGCTGATGCGTGTGCAGACGCCGTTCTCGCGGCGCCTGTTCTACTTCTTCGATCTGATGACCAACCGTCAGTCCGCTAAGGAGGTCAGATTGTATCGGCACGCTAATAAGCTGCTACACTATTGGGGCGGATATTTCTGGAAAAATGCTGGCGAGCAGAAGAAGGTCGAGCTTCGATCGCAAAAGATGCGAATAGGAATTGAAGGTCTGAACGGAGTGCTTGCCTTTTTATTCTCCTGTTATGCGGTCTGGGTATGTTATTCACAGCAGCTATCGCTCGGGGCTTATGTCGCGATCGCGCAAGTGCTGGCCACGACTCAAGCTTCAATGCGCATGATTGCTCAGAACTTATCGTCCATCTACGAGGAAACGCTCGTCATGAACGAGTATTACGACTTTTTGGATTCGGAGGAGGAAGAGAACGGGCAGGGACGGCATGTGCTGAACAGCCCCATTGCGGAAGGCATTACCGTTGATCATTTGACTTTTGCCTATCCAACCAGCCTGAAGCCCGTGCTTAACGATATTTCGTTCCGAATCAAACCGAATCAGACAGTAGCGATTGTAGGGGAGAATGGCGCGGGCAAGAGCACGCTCGTTAATTGTCTGATTGGACTTTACCGTGAATATTCGGGCTCTATAAAATACGACGGCGTTGACTTGATGGAGCTGGACGTTAACACATTTCGCGACCGTACTGGAGCGGTATTCCAGGATTTTCTAAGGTACCAAGTATCCGTGAAGGAGAATATTGGGTTCGGCGATGTAGGCCGGATGGAAGACTTGGCCGCAATTGAGGCGGCTGCCGCGCGGTCCGGTGCCGCGGACGTTGTACAAGGGCTTCCGGACGGCATGGATACGTTGCTCGGCCCGATTTTTGATGGGGGGCACGAGCTGTCCGTCGGCCAGTGGCAGAAGCTTGCCCTCGCAAGGTCGTTTATGCGAGATTCTGCAATTATGGTACTTGACGAGCCTACAGCATCCATGGACCCGATGGCTGAAGCGGAGTTGTTCAAGCGATTCACGGAGCTGGCCGAAGGACGCATTACGCTGCTCATCTCTCATCGACTCGGAAGCTGCCGAATGGCGGATCATATTCTAGTCATGAAGAATGGCACACTAGTCGAGCAAGGCTCACATGAACAATTGCTAAGCTTGCAAGGGGAATATTGCCGAATGTTCGAATTGCAGTCATTGGCTTACCGATAATCTAGGTTTCAAACCAACCTGCTATGAACTTCATATCAAGGACGGGGGTGTATATATGGCATTATGGACGATGATTCTCCGCAAGATGGTGAATAATAAGTGGCTGCAGCTGAACTTGTGGTTCGGTCTGACTGTATGTGTGGCTCTATTCTGCTCGATGCCCCTTTATTCTGATGCCATCCTGCAGCGGACGTTGCTGAGGGAGCTCCAGCAGCTTCAAGAGAGGGAAGCTGTATTTCCTGGATATGTAGGAATTAGTACGACCGTCTCCTCCAAGACGACGGACGAGAAGACGAGAAGCCAGATCGCCGAGGCCGATCAATTCGTACAATCGATACCCGAGCGGTTGGGTATGGAAGCAAGAGCGTTCTACCAACAAAGATTTACATCAAAAATGAAAATATACGGGGCGGACGCGTCGGAGCAAGAGAAGAAAGTGCTGAATGCGACAGGCGGCTTTAGGACGCTGACGGACATGGAACATCGGGTTCTTCTTATTGAGGGACGGATGCCCGTCGATCGAACGGACGGCGTCTACGAGGCGCTCGTTACAGAACGCTTCTTGCTGTCGACGAAGAGGGAGCTCGGAGAAGAACTGATCGCCGAAGTGATGACAGGGGATCGTGCACGCTTCCGTGTAATCCCTGTTGGACTTATTGTAACCGATCCAAATGCGGAGCCATATTTGCCTTTTGTTGCAGAAGAGGTCGTTGACGGATTCATGATTCCATTCGAGACGTTCGAGCGCGAGTTTGTACAAGGAGGCAAAGCGGCAATCGCATTCCTTGAATGGCGTTATGCTATGGAATATGAGCAGTTGAACGTTGAGTTTATCGATCAGCTCGTTAAGGCGGATACCGAGATTCGACGTTTTTTCCAAGGTTATATCGGCATTGCCAAGGTCGAAATTCCGGCAACGCCGACAACGGCATCATATCATGCGACGGAGAGTCAACTGACCGTTATGATGTTGGCGTTGTATACGCCCGTCATGCTAATGCTCTCCTTCTATTTATATATGGTTGCAAACCTGATTATTAATCAGCAGAAGACGGAAATATCCGTGCTGCGCAGCCGAGGAGCAAGCCGTACGCAGCTGATGACGGCTTATACCGTAGAAGGCTTGCTTCTTGGCCTCAGTGCACTTGCGATCGGACCGTTTCTTGGCGTGAAATTTACACAATTGCTGGGCGCTTCCAGCGGCTTTCTGGAGTTCGTCCAGCGTTCGGCGCTTGAGATCAGCTTGAGCAGCAAGTCTTACAAGATTGGAGCGGTTGCCGTTGGTGCGGCGCTTGTGCTGATCCTGATTCCGGCATTTATGGCTACTCGCGTTAGCATCGTTAGCCACAAGCAGAAGATGGCTCGAGGAGCTAAGCTCTCGTTCTGGTACAAGAGCGGAATTGATATTATTTTGGTCGGATTGGCCATCTATTTACTGATTAACTTCAATAAACGAATGGACGATTTGCAGCGGCTTGCGCTCGATGCCAATGTCTTGCAGGTTGATCCTCTGCTGTTCTTCATGCCCACAATGTTCGCGCTTGGCGGGGGGCTATTGGCGCTTCGCGTCTATCCATGGTTCATTCGGTTCTTATATTGGGCTGGTCGCAGATGGTGGCCGCCGTCGCTTTACCATTCGCTTGTGCAGATCAGTCGCTCATCCGGCCAATATTTGACGATCAAGGTGTTTCTAATTATGACTGTAGCGACAGGGTTGTTCAGTGCCAATGCAGCGCGGACAATTAACGATAATATGGAAAGTAAAATCCAATATGCTATCGGCGCGGATATCACGGTGAAGGCCAAGTGGGAAACCTACGAGTCCGATTCCGGAGGTCAAGCAAGTCTGGCACCGAATTCGAAGCAAATGAAGTACATTGAGCCGCCCATCCAGCCGATGAGAGAGCTGGATGGCGTGGAATCGGCAGCCAAAGTGTTCAGGAAGGAAGACGCGTTTTTCGTAGAAACGAAAAACAAGAGCTCAGGCGTTATGACGATAATCGGCATCGACACGTTGGATTACGGCAAGACGGTCTGGATGAAAGACGGATTGCTTGATTCTCACATTAACAACTATCTTAATCTTATTGCGCCAGACCCGATGGCGGTGCTCGTCTCTCGTTCCATTGCCGAGGAGCACGGCGTAAAGCCGGGCGATAATATTCGGGTTTATTGGCAGGGACAATCCCAAGCCCTGTTCACTGTATATGGCATTATCGACTATTGGCCGACATGGAATCCTCTACCTTCCGAAAGGTCGTTCGGAGACAAGGAGACGGAGAAACCTCATCTGATCGTTGGACATCTGGGTACAATTCAGAATCGGATTGGACTCGAGCCATACGAGGTATGGTATAAGCTGAAGGCCGGCATTTCCAGCTCGCATATCTACGATCAGCTTGCGGAGAAAGGAATTCCGCTTGTGGGTGTCCGTGACGCAAAGCAGGAATTGATACAGTCCGCGAACGCTCCGCTGCGGATGGCAATGAACGGCGTTATGACGCTTGGTTTTGCCGTTGCGATGCTCATCTGCTTCTTCGGCTTCTTGATCTTCTGGGTACTGACCTTATCCGGACGCACGCTTCAATACGGAGTGCTGCAGGCAATGGGCATTCCGTTCTACCAGGTATTCGGCATGCTTGTCAGTGAGCAGGCGCTCACCTCGGGAGCCGCAATCATTATCGGCGTCTATATCGGCAACTTGACGAGCGATCTATACGTTCCGCTGTTCGAAATGTCTTTTGCAACAACGGAGCAAGTGCCGCCGTTCCAAATCGTGCGCAAGCTTGGAGATTATGTGCAGCTCTATGGCATCGTTGGGCTCACGATTGGCATCGGCTTGTCGATTCTCGTCTACCGGTTGTCGCGTACGCGAATTAGCCAAGCGCTTAAGCTGGGAGAGGAATAATAGGCCACATGAAAACACGCCAGAACCGGCGTGTTTTTTGCATGCTATCGGCAATCGGGTTCCGATTTGTACCTCGTTTTTTTCATTAAGTAAAGATTGGGTAACATTATAAAGGATTGGCTCTTGATTTTTTGGTGATCAATCATGGAGAATAATAAACATGCATGATTAATTCGTTGTCGAGAAATGGGGTTGTCATCTTGCGGAAGCGAATTTGGAATAAGGCTGCGCTCATGCTCGCCGTATTCATGTTTATGCAGACGCTTACGGCGTGCGAAAATAAGGAAGCGGCAGAGAAGCCTGATACCGAAGTTACGGAACAATCGATGTATTCGGATTTAGGCTTAACCAAATATAATCCTCCGATCGAAATTTCGCTCGTACGGGAAATAGACGAAGACTTTACGGATTTGATAGCCAATTTTCCGGGGGAGACACTCGATAACAATCGGTGGAGCCAGCTATACGAGGATGTGCTTGGCATTCGGGTTAAGTACGAATGGACTGCCAAAAGGGATCTCTATCAACAAAAATTAGGATCTGCGTTAGCATCGGGCAACATACCCGATATCGTCAGAGTGAATGCGCAGCAGTTGCGGCAATTGGCAAACGAAGGACTCATGCAGGATTTAACCAGCGTGTACGAGCAGTATGCAGCGCCGTTCACCAAGGATGTGCTGAACCAGGAAGGGACGGGGCCGTTTGAGGCGGCAACGATTGACGGGAAGCTGATGGCGATACCAGAAACGTCGGCATCGATCGAAGGCGCCCAATACTTATGGATACGGACCGATTGGCTGAAGCGGCTCGATTTAAAGCCGCCAGAGACGATGAATGATTTGCTCGCAATTTCGAAAGCGTTTACAGAAAACGATCCCGACGGAAACGGCAAAAACGACACGTACGGGCTGGCGCTAACGCAATATTTGTGGGATCCCGTTATGGGGGCTTTGGATTTTATGGCCGGTTACGGCGCTTACCCAAACATTTGGCTGGAGGATGATACGGGCAAGCTTATGAATGGAGCCGTTCAGCCGGAAGTGAAAAAAGCGCTAGCCGTTCTTCAGCAGATGTACCGCGATGGACAAATTGATCCGGAATTTGCGTTAAAGGACGGCCGTAAAGAGAAGGCGATGATCTCGGAAGGGAAAATCGGCATGATGTTCGGAGAGCAATGGGGTTCATTCTTGGTTCAAGCAAGCTACGAAAAGGATGCCGATGCGGACTGGCAGCCATTCCCTATTGTGTCGGATAGCGGCCAGAAGCCCAAAGTACCGCTTCGCTTTGCGACTACGCAGTTTCTAGCCGTCAAAAAAGGGGTAGAGCACCCCGAAGCGATCGTGAAAATGATCAATTTGCATCTAGAGAAAAATTGGGGCGTTACAGCGGAATACGAAACCTACTACAGCACTCCGTATCCAGCATGGCAGCTCTCGCCTTTTACTCCCGCGCCATTGCTCAAAAATTACGAGGCCTTTCTGCAGCTGGATGAATTCCGGACCACGGGAGACGAAGCGGTGCTGCATGATGAAGCTAAAGCGATCAAAAAAAATATCGATGCGTATTTGACTAAAAACAACGTAACCGGCTGGGGGTGGGAACGTACTTACGGGCCCAAGGGGGCGTTCTCCATCTTCAGGGAGTATGAAAAAAACAATCAGCTGCTCTACGAGAAGTTCGTCGGCGTTCCGACGCAAGCGATTATCGAGAAGCAATCCATATTGGACGATTTGAAGCATAAAACATATATGAACATTATTCTCGGACGGCCTATCGAGGAATTTGACCGCTTCGTCGAAGAATGGCATCGATTAGGCGGATCGCAGATGACGGCTGAGGTAAACGAGTGGTATACCAAGAAAGACGGTACATCCTAGATAAGAAGTAGGTTCTCTCATGGCGTTCCTTTAGTATTCCTTGTTCCCTCCATAGATAAAGCTGCTTGCGAGGAGTTGTGTAAGATTGCTTAAGATACCCGTCAATTCCATGCGCCATGCTTTGTTTTTAAGGCTTGTTATCATGCATCTCGTCGTTATTTTGCCTATTATCTTACTTGGCGTTTATTTATATAACTGGAGCTACACCAACGCGAGCCAGGACATTTCCAGAAACACCTTGGCGCAGCTGTCATCGTATCTTGAGGACATGAACCGCGAGGTGGAATGGCTGGAGGTTCAGCAATTCGATATGCTGCAGGAAGGAGAGCTTACGAAAGTCGCGGTAACGTGGGATATGATGGACAGCGTCGAGAAGAAGGAGAGCATGGACTACTTGGTTCATCGGCTGACCTCCATTAAGAACAGCAGCGCTTATATGAAGGATATATACGTTCATATCCCCTCCATCGGCAAAACGCTCTCATTCGGCAATGCCGTTCACGATCTCGAGCAAGGAAGGTATGATCAAATCCGTGCCGTGTCGGAACGAAACGGGGCGAAGCGTCTCATCAGGCAGGGAGATTCACTTCACCTAAGCGCCTCCAAGTTCGGGGGAAGGAAGGGGGAAGAGCCGCTTTATATCGTGCAGATCGAGCTCGATACGGCGAAGCTGAAGGAATCGTTAAATCAACTGAGCGTTTATGCTGAGAGCGGTTCTTTTTTGATCGCCGATGAGGTGGATTTTACGCTGCTTGGCAACGACAATTCTAGCGTTATTTTGGACAAATATTTGCAAACAACTCGTCTTTCGAAAGAAAGTTCCCTGCTATTGAAAGTAAATGGACAATCGTATCATGTCGACAAAGCCAATTCACCGGAATTAGGGCTTTCGGTCGTCACGTATTTGCCGGAGGAGACGGTCAAAAGGCCGCTTAATAAGTTTAATCTATGGGCTTGGCTGTTCACGGGCACGTCGATTCTCGCTATAGTTGTTTATTCCCTCTCGACATACAGGCTCGTTCATCGGCCGCTGCTGCTGCTTGTTCAGAGCTTCCGCAGAATGGAAGGCGGCACGCTGGATATTCAGATCGATCACGAGAAGAAGGACGAATTCGGTTATTTATATGATCGTTTTAATCAGATGCTGAACAAATTGCAGACGCTGATCGATCAGGATTTTAAGCAGAAGCTGATGATGCAGAAGGCTGAGCTGAAGCAGCTGCAGTCACAGATTAACCCGCATTTCCTGTACAATAGCTTCTTTATCCTTAATTCGCTTGCCAAAACGGGCGATACGGATCGTATCGAGCTTTTTACAAATATGCTGGGCGAATATTTCAGATTCATTACGCGCAATGGGGAGGATAATGTTTACCTTTCGGAGGAAATCAAGCATGCAAGGATGTATACCGAGATCCAGAAGCTTAGGTTTTCTAGACGCATAAGCGTACAGTTCGACGAGCTGCCGAAGGAAATGGAGCGCATACGTGTACCAAGGCTTATCGTTCAGCCGATTATCGAGAACGCGTATGAACATAGTCTTGAGAAAATGTCGGAGGAGGGCTTTCTGCGAATCTTCTTTGTACGGAATGAGCAGGAGTCCATGATTGTCGTCGAAGACAACGGAAGCCGGATCGACGACGCTCTAATCGACGCTTTGAACGGTCAAATGGCAAATAACGGGGAAGCGCATGAAATGACAGGGATCATTAATATCCACCGTCGGATTATACTGACCTATGGCGAAGGCAGCGGCTTGTTTCTATCAAGAAGTGAGTTAGGTGGCTTGCGAGTCGAAATACGCATAAATTCAAAGGAGGCGGATGGGGATGCACCGGCTGCTAATCGTCGATGACGAGGAAATTATAACCGACGGACTTTATGAGGTGTTGAGCAAGCTCATTCCGGATCAATTGGACGTTTGCAAGGCGTATTCGGCTAAGGAAGCTTTGGAGTGGATGTCGCGAACGCGCATCGATATTGTAATGACTGATATCGCCATGCCGGGCAAGAACGGACTGGAGTTGTCGGAAGAAATATTGACGTATTGGCCGAGATGCAAGGTCATTTTCCTTACGGGACATAGCGAATTCGATTTTGCTTACCGGGCATTTCAAATGCCGGATGTCCGTTATTTGCTGAAGACAGAAGGGTATGCGAAAGTGACGGAAGCCGTCCGGGGCGCCTTGCTCGATATTCAGCGAAGCACGGTCGAGAACATGTTGCTTGAGCAATCACGTGAGCAGAAGTATGCATACGAGTTTATGGCGCAAGGTGATTATATGAGGCAACTGCTGCATGAGAGCGATTCGCTCTGTTCGGAGCAGAAGGAGCTCATGGAGGAATTCGGCCATTTGAATATCGGACTGGACCCAACGAAAACTGTCATGCTCGTGCTTGCTAGGTTGTCGTACCCGTCCGGCATGACGTATACGGAGAGGAGCAAGCTGCTTGCTTCGGCCAGGACGATATGGGATTCCTTGCTGAAGGAACATGTGAAGAGCATCGGAATTGTCGATCGGCATGGTGACCTTATGTGGTTCATACAGCCTGGAAGTGAAAGCGGTGGGAAACCAGCGGTCGACTTTGCATGTTATATCGAGGGGGTACTCGAGCTTATCCAAGAAGCCTGCCTCTCCTCTCTTAAACTGGAAATCACGTTGACAATAAGCGGAGCAAGCTGCGATTGGACGGCCGTCACCCAGCAATATGAGAGACTGCGCCGACTGCAGCAGCTTAGGATCGGAACTGGCATTTGCATGATTCTAAGGGATCATGATGAGAATATGGACGGATTTTCGGGGAAAGAAGCATTCGTACCGAGCCGTAAAGTAGAGATTATGGCTGCACATTTGGAGGCTGGCCGCGCGGAAGAGTTTTATTCTGATTGGGAGCAATTGTCGAGAGTAGCGCTGCTTCACAACGAGCAAGCGCAGCGATCCATCGAAGCTTATTATTCGGTTGCTCTGATACTCTACTCGTGCTTGAACAAGCTGGGGCTGCAAAGCCGCCTTGATGATCACGGGAAGCTGATGCGACTGGACTGCCATGCCTCGATGAAGGAGGGGTTCGAGTATTTGAAGCAAACCGCGGAAGCGATTTTCCGATATAAGCAGAGCGATGAGCGGGACAGAACCTCTCAAGTTATTGACCGAATCTGCCAGTACATCGACGACCATCTGAGGGAGGACCTTTCTTTGGTAAGGCTTGCGGAAATCCACTACTTCAATCCATCCTATCTGTCGCGTTTCTTCAAGCAGGAACGAGGCATTAATCTATCTGAATATATCGACACCTGCAGAGCAAGAAAAGCGAAGGAACTGCTGCATGACAACGATTTGAAGGTAAGAGAGGTTGCCGTATCAGTCGGGTATGAAGCCGCTCATTCGTTCACGCGTTTCTTCAAGAAGGTGACGGGTATGACGCCCCAAGAGTATCGCGATTCACTCAACGTATAGATGAATTCCAATGAACAAGGCGAAAGGATAAGGTTTCTCTTATCCTTTCGCCTTGTTTATTGTTTCTGCGCGCAGCCGGTTGTTGCAGTACTACAATTTGAAGGGTAAAAACATATGATTCGTCAGGTTGTGGATGTATCTTGAAGACGATAAATTGATGTAACGAGAGGCCGAGCGATGCCGCGGATCGCAATCTTGCGGATGGATGAAAGATGAAGAAAGCGGCGATCGTTTCCTCGTGTTAGCAAGGGAGACGATTGCCGCTTTTTTATTGAAATGTAAGACTTTATATGTTTTACACAATAAAGAAATCTTATATAACTCGGAATAAATCGAGCCATGCCGCCAAATGACGGCGACAGCCGTTTCACCTTGTGAAATTGTTTAATAAATACGGTAATTGCCGCTTAATGCCAGCAGACTGAAGAAATACAGGCAATTATCGTAATAGCGCCGCTCGCCGGTACGGAGGGGCGTGTCCCAGAACAAGCGGACAAAATAGGCGGAATCGGGTCCGTCCGCAGCGAGAGAAGCCATTGCATTCGTGGCGAGAAGGCCGATCGGATGCAGCGCCGGTTCATCAAATGGTTTGCCTTCGATTGTATAGCGACGATAGTCGGAAACATCGATGTTGCGGAAGAACGCCTGGATGCGATTACTCTGATCGATTTGCCATGGGTCCTTGCGGAACCATTCATAGTCAAGTCCGATATTCGCCGCTACGCGGTAAGCGTCACTGAAGAAATGCCGAAAGTCGCCGTGCCGCTGAGGTACTGCAGGCGTTCCGTCATAGTTCGCGTATTCGGGGGAGAGTCCCGTTTCCGGATGGCAGGCGGCATGCAGGTAAGCGCGACTCGCTTCTGCGGCATCTCTCCAGAACGGCCTGTCCTGTTCATCGGCATGAATCGCGAACAATTCATAGAAGTGCGGGAGATGATAGGAGGGATCGCTAAACGGCGATTCAGGTATGAATTTAATCAGCTTAGTTGCTGGATCCCACATCGGGTCGCCTTCGCCGTTCTCTCCCTGATGGATGCATGCGCGCAGAATTGTTTTGGCTTGCTCGGAATAATCAAACGGCACTGGCCCGTTACCCCAGCGGTTCGAGGCGAAAATTAAGGCCATGGCGAAAAACTCTTCCCCGTCAGGTGCTGGACCTTGCGAAATACGAGAGCCGTCCGGCTTGCAATGCCACGCAAAGTAATGCTTGTAACGCCCGTCCTTATGTTGCATGAACGTCTTCGCATAGTTCCATAGTCTGTCGAATTCATCTTTTTTGTTCATTTGCACCGCCATCATCATGCCGTAAGACATGCCTTCTGAGCGTACATCCAGATTGCCGGTATCTAGAAGATACCCTTTGTCGTCGCCCAAAGGGTAATAGATGCGCATTTCAGGGTTGCCATAGAACAGCTCGTTCCAAGCCTGCTCGAGCTTGCTTTCGATTTCCTGAAAGGAATACCCAAGTTCCTTGAATAGATTTCTGTAGCTGCCTGTATGGAAAGCACCTTGGTTTGAGTCTGACATTGTCGCAACCTCCACAGTACATTTTTTTGAACATATCATAACATGGTCGATGCTTAAGGAATTATAGCGTTTACTTTAAAAAATATAGCACTTTTCAATTTTCGAAGAGAGAGGGCTGCCTCATGCATAGCGTTATTATTGTCGACGACGAACTATTTTTCCGCAAAGACTTTATAGGAAAGATAGATTGGGAGGGCAACGGTTATCAAGTGATCGGTGAAGCGGCTAATGGCAAGGACGCGCTTGCCATGATTAGAGACAAAAAACCTGATCTTGTCATTACTGATATCCGAATGCCCGTACTCGACGGTCTTGCCTTAATCCAAGCTGCGGAGGGGGAGAAGCTCGATACCGAGTTCGTTATAATAAGCTGGCATACCGATTTCTGTTATGCGCAGCAGGCCGTTCGTTTGGGCGTATTGGATTATGTGCTTAAGCCTATCGACGAAGATGACTTTGTTTATGCACTTGTGAAGCTGCACGACAAGCTGGAGAAGAAAAAACAGCTTCAAGTGCGTAAACGCATGCTGAAGAACCAGAAGCAGATTGAAACATTGATCAGGGGAGAATCGACGGGGACTGCGAAAGAGGAAAGCATACTGCTGGAAATGGCGATCGGATCAGAGGCGTTTACATACACGTTAATTGAGCTGAATAACGTTCATCCTTGGAGCGGAAGGAAGTTTCCGTTAAAGGAGAAAATTCGGGCAGACATTCGGGATGCGATACAGCAAATCGTCCCAAGAGCGGCAGAGCCGTTTATATACGAACACGGAAGAACCTATGGGTTGATCGTTCCCTCAATGTATCTTGCTGGCGTTGGAGGAAGCATAAAGACGTTTATGGAGCTTTTATTAATGCGGCTCGAACATCGCTATGGGCTTCCGTATCGTGCCTACGCGGGAACAACGGTCAAGCAATTGGATAAGATCAAGGAATCGTATGCAAGCGCCAAGAAAGCAGTAACTAGCAAGTATTACAGAAGCGCCGAGTGTTTCATTGCATATAGCGAAGTGAAAGAAACAACATTGGTTTACGGACAATTAGACGGCGACCTATGTCGGAAGTTGGTAGAGGCAGTAGAGGAGAATGATTCATATGAAATCAAACTGGTCGTTAATCGGATATTTTCTGAATTTCGCGAGAAACGTTTCTCGTCCGAGGCGATCCAAACAAGCATCGTACACTGCGTGTTATTAATTTGTATATCGATTAGAAGCATGGAAGGTGATGAAACCGAGCTGACGTCCTTTGAACCAATTATTAATTGGTATGATTACAATGTCACATTAGACGAGATCAAACGGCTGCTTAACGCTTTCGTTTTCGAAGCAAGCGATTTGATCAACATGCTATACAGAACCTACGGGAAGGGGAGAATTCACAAAATCAAAACGTACATCGACCAAAATTACAGCAAAAATATTAGTTTAAAAATCATTGCTGGTCAATTTTTTTTGAATCCGGCTTATTTGGGACAGCTTTTCAAAAAAAAATACGGTGTGTACTTTAATGAATACCTGCAGCAGGTGAGAATTACAGAAGCGAAAAAATTGTTGAGGATTAAGGACTTGCGCATATACGAGGTGGCAGAGCGTGTCGGGTTTAACAATTCCGATTACTTCATCACACAATTCGATAAGCTGGAGCAAATGTCACCTTCCGAATATCGAAATAAATGGAACCTGCAATAGTTTTTTGACCGAAGGCTGTTAGTTGGTGGTGCTGCTCGAATTGCTATTTCGCTTCGTGATCGGATTCATCTGCATAACAACTAGAAATTGACGGGTAATGACTGAGAACTTGGCGGGTTGTTCCTTGCCGAGGTTAACCTTACTATGTTCAATAATAGGGAAAGAGGTGAAAGCTTTTTGACAAGCAAGAAGCGCTTTGGAATCATTGCCGCCCTTGCAGTGACCGCCACAGCGATATTCCTTCTAAGCCAATTGCAAGCTAACCGGAATGAATCGGAGCAGCGGCCTGATGTGAAGCTGTCGGCTTATCTGAATGAAGAGACGGTAGAGCTTAGCAAGAAGAGGGATAGCACATATGAAGTGGATTTACTCATGGATGATTTCCCGATCGGGGCTGAGGTTGTACAAATTCGCGCCTTGCTTCACATTCCGGTTGCATTCGAAGTCGGTTCGATCGTTCTGAACCTCAATAATGTTTCGGCGGCAAATGTCGCCTTAAAGCCTTCCGATGAAGGGCTGGAGCTTTGGATCAGCAATGACGACGGTTCCAAGGTTTCATTCACGAATCTTGACGGCAGCAAAGCGCTGGCTACGATTACATTAAAACAAAAGCGGGAGTTGATTGTGAAAATGAAAGATGAATTGAAGGTAAGCAGTCTGGAAATCTTGGAGTCCAATCATAATAACACGGCATATGACGTTAACCAGGCAACCTCGAAGTTGAGCTATGAGCCGCCTGCCAGCGCGGTCGGGAAGCTTCCGCAGAACGGCAATCCGATCGTATCCCATAAATTCGGCGCAGATCCTTATGCTCTCGTATATAATGGCCGTGTTTATATTTACAATACCTACGACGTACTAGAATACGACTCCGCTGGAGAGGTGAAGGATAACTCTTACGGATCAATCAAGCGGCTGTCGATCGTTTCCTCCTCGGACTTAATGAACTGGACGGATCATGGTTTCGTAGTTGCCGCTGGTCCCGAAGGGGAGGCGAAGTGGGCGACGCAATCCTGGGCGCCGGCAGCGGCGCATAAGGTGATTGACGGCAAGGATAAGTTCTTCCTTTACTTTGCGAATAACGCCAGTGGCATTGGCGTGCTCACGAGCGACAGCCCGACGGGACCTTGGATCGATCCGATCGGCAAGCCGTTAATTGCGAGATCGGCGCCGGCCGCAGAAGGCGTGACATGGCTGTTCGATCCGGCGGTGCTGGTCGATGATGACGGCAAGGCGTACATCTACTTTGGCGGGGGTATCCCAGAGGGCAAAGAGGAGAAGCCGGATACGGCTCGCGTTATGCAGCTAGGGGACGACATGATCAGCGTCGTCGGTGAAGCCGCTGTCATTCCTGCGCCATTTATGTTCGAGGATGCCGGCATTAATAAAGCAGGCGGTACTTATTATTACACATACTGCTCGAACTTCTACGACGGCACTCGTCCAGAAGGAAGCCCGCCAGCAGGGGAAATCGCTTACATGACAAGCGATCATCCTATGGGGCCGTGGACATACCAAGGCACCATTCTGAAAAATCCCGGACACTTCTTCGGCGTGGGCGGCAATAACCACCATGCGATGTTCCAATTCCAGGACGAATGGTACATTGCGTATCACGCGCAGACATTATCAAAGGCGATGGGTGTACCGAAAGGCTATCGATCGACGCATTTGAACAAAGTGAGCTTCGGCGCGGACGGCTCGATTCTAGAAATTGAAGCGGATTTGAAAGGCGTACCGCAGCTCGATAAGCTTAACCCGTTCGTGCGAGTGGAGGCGGGGACGCTTGCTTGGAGCGCAGGCATTGATGCGTTGCTACATAAGATGGACGATAACGGAACGACGGTAGAAGAGGTTGCAATCGGAGCTATTCACAACGGCGATTGGACAGCTGTGTCAGGTGTGGACTTCGGCGCCGGCGCCTCTACGTTCTCGGCGTTCATAGCAGGCGGAAGCGAAGCTGCCGTCATAGAGCTTCGTTTGGACAGTCCGGATGGCGATTTGATAGGTTCGCTTGCTGTTCCACAGGCTGATGACGGATCGACAGGCTGGACAGAAGTAAATACGGTGGTTGAAGGCGCCGTAGGCATTCACGATCTGTATTTTGTGTTCAAAGGCAAGGCCGATACGGATTTGTTCACATTTCGTGCATGGCAGTTTTCTAAATAATTGAAAAGGTTACCCTTAATGAAATCGATTCATCTTCCTTGAACAGATAAAGACTTGCAGCCTCTTCGCTGCGAGTCTTTTCTTTGATGTAAAGCAGAGGTTTTGTTGTTAGTGGAGTTCCTATATTGGTTGAACTAAAGGAATACAGTTTAAGCGAAGCGAGAAGATCGTTCTGGAGAAACGCAGAGTTCGCCTTTGTAGCCGGATTTTTACCTTTAAATGTCTTAGTCAATCAAAAAATCTGGTTACAACCGCGATCGTAAGAATGATCTTCTCGCCCAGCGACCAAAACGAGAAACTTTAGTTCAACTTATATAGTTCAATTGAAAAGAGGCCTTAGCTTGCGATTTAGGGTTCAATTTGTTGTTTTTTAGTCGTTAATGGAGAACAAAGCTATCGTTTATAGGGTAAACGAACAAGAAATGAACAGGTACTTCTACAGAAATGAAAGCGTTAAAATAAATAGTAATAACGGGGAAAAATGAGGAGGTTAGCGGTATTGGCGAAGTTAGAATTGCCGGGAGAAGCAATCGGCGGGATGATTCTGAAGGCGGTCGGCCTTAAGCGTGTATTCGGTAGAGGCAGTGGCGCCGTAACCGCGTTATCGGATGTTCATTTGGCTATACCAGCCGGATCAATGGTTGCGCTTAAGGGCAGGTCCGGTTCAGGCAAGACGACTTTGCTGAATATGCTCAGCGCGCTTGACGAGCCAACGGAAGGGCAAGTGTTTTTCCGAGACAGAGAAATTACGCGTATGACCGGAAAAGAGAGAAGTGCTCTGAGGCGCAAAGAAATCGGCCTTGTCTTCCAGTCATTTGGACTTATTCCGCTCATGAATGCATACGAGAATGTGGAATTCGGCCTGCGCGTTGCGGGCACGCCGTTTAAGGGCAATCGGGAGGCGGCGGAACGGGCATTGGAGCAGGTTGGGATGAAGGAAAGAATGAAGCACCGGCCGGCCGAGCTCTCAGGAGGAGAGCAGCAGCGCGTGGCGATCGCAAGGGCAATTGCCCACGAGCCTGTGCTGCTCATCGCGGACGAGCCGACGGCGGAGCTCGATAGCCGAATGGGCTTTCAAGTGATGAGAGTATTCCGGGAGCTCGTTAATCGTTCTGGTATGACGGTCGTTCTGACCACGCATGACCCGGGCATTATGGAGCTTGTCGATCATGTCATTTCATTGGAGGATGGAAGAATTGTATCGCAAACGAACATCGAATAAGGGAGGCGGACTGCTGCTTTCAGGCGTGCGCCGATCGGCAGTGGTGTTGGCATTGATGCTAGCGCTGTCCGGATGCGGCCTTCTCCCTGCAGAGCAGTCTGCTTTGCAGCCGCCGCTTGTTCAGCCAGCGCAGGAGCAATTGGATATCGTAGAAGCAAGCCGCGGATCGATTCAGACATATCTGAAAGGAACGGCTCATTTCGTTTCCTCGAGCGCGGAGAACTTGTCATTCAAGGAATCGGGAGGCCGGCTCAAAGCAATCAAGGTAAGCGCCGGGCAGGAAGTTCACGCTGGCGATCTGCTCGTGGAGCAGGAAACCGGTGATCTTGAGCTTCAGGTTAGCCTTCAACAGCTTAACGTGGAACGAGCAGAGCTGCTGTTCAAGCAAGCATATCTTGACGGCGCGTCGACCACTGACTTGCGTTTGCGCGAAATCGATCTCGAACGCGAGAGAATATCGCTTCAGTCGATGGAGAAGCGTCTTGCAAAATCACGTCTTTATGCGACCCTACCCGGAACGGTGACGTTCGTGGAGACGTTGAATGCGGGCGACTTTGTGAACGCCTACCAGGCTATCGTATCGATCGCGGATACGTCCCGCATTCAGCTTACTTATGTTGCCGCAGACATGAAGGAGGTACAGCCGGTCGAAGCAGGAATGCCGGTCAATTTGAAATATAAGGGAAAGGCGTATACAGGCAAAGTGCTGCAATCGCCTTCCACTGTGCCTATCGGAACGGACGGATCCAAAGCAGAGCGCAATGCTGTAACGCTCTACATGAGCATGGATAAGGCCCCGGCAGGCATCCAAATCGGAGATAGCGCCGAGCTGACGATCGAGCTTCAGAAGCGCGAGAACGTCATCATCCTGCCTCGCTCGGCTATTCGTTCTTACATGGGGCGCTATTACGTACAGGTGGCGGAAGGCGAGCGACGCAAGGAGGTCGACGTAGAGGTGGGGCTGATAACGCCGACGGAGGCCGAAATCATTAAGGGACTCGAGGAAGGCCAGAAGGTCATCTTGAACAACTAACTAACAATGAAGACCGGATACAGCAATGTATCCGGCGCTGGGATGGGGTGTACGTATGGCCTTATGGACGATGATCCTTCGAAAGATGGCAAACAACAAGTGGCTGCAGTTGAACCTTTGGATCGGCCTTACTGTGTGCGTGGCTTTGTTCAGCTCCATGCCGCTTTACTCCGAAGCCATATTGCAGCAGACGCTGCAGAAGGAGCTTCAATCGGTGCAGCTTCAAGAAGGCGTGTATCCGGGATATATCCGCATCGGAACGACAGTATCCTCATCGACCGTGGACGAGAAGACAGTAGAGGCCATCAGGCGGGCTGACCGATTCGTGCAAACGATACCGGGAAGAGCGGGACTCGAAGCTTTATCCGCTTATCAACAACGCTTCACGCAGCGAATGAAGGTGTACGGAGCTGATGCTACGGATCAGGAGAAGCAGTCGCAAAAGGCGGCGGGCAGCATCAAGTCGCTATCCGGTCTTGAGAAGCGCGTTCGCCTGATCGACGGCGTGATGCCAGCCGTACGCACGGATGGCATTTACGAGGCTCTCGTTACGCAGAAGTTCCTTATTGCGACGAAGCGTGATCTCGGGGATGAATTGATCGCGGAAGCGCCGGACAAAATGAAGTTCCGCTTTATCGCGGTAGGGATCATGGAGACGGATCCGACTGCTGATCCTTATTTGCCTTATCTCGCTTCAGAGGACAGCGATGGTTTTATTATTCCATTCGATCAATTCGAGAGCGATTTTATAATTGGAGGCAAGACGAAGCTCGCGAGCCTCGATTGGCGCGTGGCGCTTGATTACGAGAAGTTAACGATCGATTCGATTGATGCATTCGTACAGGCCGACAAGGACATCAGGCGATATTTCCGTGGTCGCATCGGCGTCGACGAAGTCAATATCCCTGCCACATCGACTGTGGATGCCTATCAAGGAAAGCAAGAGAAGCTTGATATCATGATGCTGTCTCTTTATTCGCCGGTCATGCTGATGCTCGCCTTTTATCTCTACATGGCCGCCAATCTCATTATTGAACGGCAGAAGACGGAGATTTCCGTCCTGCGCAGCAGAGGGGCAAGTCGTCTGCAGATTATGACGGCCTATACGTTCGAAAGCCTGTTTCTTGGCGTTAGCGCACTTGCGGTTGGTCCTTTTCTCGGCATTCTGTTCACTAAAGTATTAGGCGCCTCGAACGGTTTCCTAGAGTTCGTCGATCGTTCGGCCCTTGAGGTCAGTCTGACCAGCAGCGCTTACTTGATGTCGGGTGCAGCGGTAGCTGCCGCATTGGTTTTGACTCTCATACCGGCTTTCATGGCAACCAGAGTCAGTATCGTCAGTCATAAGCAGCAGAATGCCCGCCATAACAAGCTGACGTTTTGGCATAAGACTGGACTTGATTTTATCCTCGTCGGCGTTGCTATGTATTTGCTCTATAATTTCAACAAACGGCAGGAGGATTTGCAGCGGTTAGGGCTTGATTCGGATGCTTTCCAGCTCGATCCGATGCTGTTTCTGATGCCTTCGCTTTTTGCTCTCGGGGGCGGCTTGCTGCTGCTGCGGGTTTATCCGTGGTTCATACGTCTAATCTATTGGGCAGGCCGCAGATGGTGGTCGCCGGCGCTGTACAACACGCTAATACAGATTAGCCGATCGTCTGGTCAATATCAGACGATTAAGCTGTTTCTGATCATGACCGTTGCGACAGGACTCTTTAGCGCGAATGCGGCCCGAACCATAAACGACAACATGGAGAGCAAGATTCAGTACGCCATCGGAGCGGATATGTCGATTATGACCCGCTGGGAAAGCGATGCGCGTCCCTCAACCTATATGTCGTCGGCCTCTCAAACACTGACCGAACCGACACCGTCCAGCTCGAGCCGGGTAAATTACATCGAGCCGCCGTTTCAGCCGTTCGAAGAGCTGGAAGGCATTGAGGCGAGTGCTAAAGTATTTAAGAAAGAGAATGCGCGCTTCGTCACGCCTGCCAGCGGGGCAAGCGGAGCGACGACGCTCTTTGGCATCGACACGATGAACTTCGGCCAGACGACATGGATGAAGGATGGGCTGCTTGACTATCCCATTAACGGCTACCTTAATCTCCTCGCGCCTAATACGAAGGCGGTACTGATCTCTCGTTCAATCGCGAAGAAGGCAAAAGCAAAGCCAGGCGACACCATCAGCTTGTCCTGGGACGGGCTCGATCAGGCGCAATTCATCGTCTATGGCATTATCGACTACTGGCCAAGCTGGAATCCGCTTCCTACGGGCAGCAAGGATAATGAAAAAGCGGTTCAGCCCAACTTGATCGTAGGCCATCTCGGAACAATTCAGAAGAGACTTGCTGTAGAGCCATACGAAGTATGGCTGAAACTGAAGGATGGCGTTACAAGCCAATTCGTCTACGACCAACTGGCAGAGAAGAAGCTGCGAATCATCCAGCTTCAGGATGCCACGCAAGAGCTGATTGAATCGAAAAACGATCCGTTCAGACTCGCAATCAATGGCGTTATGACGCTCGGATTCGTTATCTCCATGCTCATCAGCTTTTTCGGCTTCTTGCTGTTCTGGGTGCTCACGCTGTCAGGCAGAACACTTCAATACGGCGTGCTCGGGGCAATGGGTATTCGGTTCGGACAAATTATCGGCATGCTCGTCAGCGAACAATTGCTGACTTCGGGAGCGGCAGTTGTTCTGGGTGTTTTCATCGGCAATTCGATAAGCGAGCTATTCGTACCGCTCTTCGAGATGTCCTTCGCAACGAAGGATCAAGTGCCGCCTTTTGAAATGATTCAGCAGCTCAGTGATTATTTGCAGCTGTACAGCATCGTCGGCATTACGCTGACCCTGGGTTTGCTTATTCTCGGTTACCGCTTGTCGAGAATCCGGATTGCACAAGCACTCAAGCTTGGAGAGGAGTAAAGGATGATTAGAAGTGAAGGACTCGTCAAAATTTACAAAATGGCGGATCTTGAGGTGTTCGCTCTGCAAGGTCTGGATCTACAGGTCGAGGCCGGCGAGCTAATGGCGATTATCGGCAATTCAGGCAGCGGCAAGTCGACGCTCCTGAACATGCTGGGGGGACTTGACAAGCCGTCGGCCGGCAAACTTTATGTGGACGGCAAAGACCTGCTGAAGTTCGGAGAAAAGGAACTGGTAGCCTATAAGCGGGATACAGTCGGTTTTGTATGGCAGAACAATGCGCGTAATCTTATTCCTTATTTAACGGCGCTGGCTAATGTGGAGCTTCCGATGCTGCTTCGCGGCAAGCGCCGGCGGGCACGGGCTATGGAGCTGCTGGAGGCGGTTGGGCTTGGCCACCGGATGAAGAACAGGCTGAATGAGCTGTCTGGCGGTGAGCAGCAGAGGGTGGCGATCGCGATCGCGCTTGCCAACGATCCGAAGCTGCTGCTCGCCGATGAGCCAACAGGATCCCTCGATACGAACACATCGAATCAAGTACTCGATTTGTTCCGAGCGCTTAATCGATCGATCGGAATTACGATCGTAATTGTAACGCATGATCCGGAACTGGCTCGCAAGGTGGACCGGGTCGTCCAGATTCGGGATGGCAAAACGTCGGCAGAGATGATCCGCAAAGTCTCGTACGCTGATGAGCTGGCCATGTTGGATGCCGAAAGCGCTATGCTGGAGGCGGAGAGCCACACGGAATATGCGGTGCTGGATAAAGCGGGTCGCCTGCAAATTCCTTCCGGTTTCCTAGACACGGAAGGATTCAAAGAAATCAACAAGGTGAGGGTAGAAATGGAGGATGGCCGCATTGTCCTCTATCCGCGTTAGGAACGAACGGAAAGTTAACGTAGCAGCAATCTTAAAGATTATGACGTGATTTGGAAACCTCCTATACAAAAGCAAAAACCTCATTTCCCGCTATTAGGCGAGGATGAGGTTTTTTTGCTAGAAATGTCAGTCGATACTGCTATGCAAAAAAAATGTAAGCGGTTACGCGATAATGGAAAACATCTTACGATATTCGTTAGCACTTACACCGGTATACGCTTTGAACTTCTTATAGAACCAATCCATCTCCGAATATCCGATCTCATTCGCGATTTCGTACACCTTCATGTCCGTATTCTCAAGCAGCAGCTTTGCTTTCTCCATGCGCTGTTGCAGCAAATATTCATTGAAGGTCATATTTTCCTGATACTTGAATTTTTGACCTAAATACGAGCAATTGAAATGCAGACTGTTGGAAATTTGCTTTAAGGTAATATTTTGATGCAGCGATTCATCGACATATTCCTTGACCCTCTCGATGATATTAGGCTGAAGCTGGGCATCATTTTCCACTGGCGTCCATGATAGCGCTTTATTTTTATCGTTTACACAATCAAGCTCGCCTTTGACGGTCAGAAGACATGTAGTCAGTTCGACAGAAGAAACAGGGTCTGGCAAATAATCATTTACTTGGTAATAGAGAGCCTTTCTGGCAAGCTGGAAGTCGTTGCTTCCGCCTATCAAGACGAGAGGTACGCGGCTCTTCCGGCGAATGTAATCACAAAGAAACAAGGCGTCATGGTGAGAGCCGTTCATGCCGACCAGGATGAGCGAAAAATAGTTTCGATCGAGAAATTCGATAGCGTCCGCAGAGCTGTTCGCATAAGCGTCCAATTCAAATCCAATTCCATTCCACTCTGGCATATGTTGCAACATCTCCATCGACGATGTGGAGTCATAGTCGACAAGCAGCACTTTATACACGATGGTTACCTCCCAATTGCATTTGCTTGAGCGTAAACGTCTACCGCCGTCTTTGGCTGTAAAAGCTAACGTTTCGCTGTGAAATATAAGCACAGTAAATCAACAGATGCTTTACATTCTTATACTTGTACTTAGGGGTTTCCCTGACGGGAGATAAGTCTACGCTTTAATTATGTAAATTGGGGGCAGTGGATACAACGTGCTTTTCTTTGCATTGCCCACAGGTTTTTACTTGTTGAAAAAAAATCGGCTTTTGGCGAAAGTAAATGATTTCCAATCTAGAATATGACGGGTAATAAACCTGATATTCAACAGGTTGTTGCTTGCCTTATGAAAGCGCTACACTTTCGATGTAGTTCAATATGTTAAGG
Source organism: Paenibacillus sp. NRS-1760 (assembly GCF_050467785.1). Taxonomy (NCBI): domain Bacteria; kingdom Bacillati; phylum Bacillota; class Bacilli; order Caryophanales; family Paenibacillaceae; genus Paenibacillus; species Paenibacillus sp. NRS-1760. The sequence goes on from NZ_JBITPK010000014.1 coordinate 921,559, forward strand.
GGGATTCGCAATGAAGATTCGTAAATTAATGGTTTTGTTATGCGCGCTCGTTCTCGTTCTTTCTGCATGCAGCAGCGGCTCGGGCAACAGCAAGAACAACGGAACAAACGGCGGCTCGAACAATGGCTCGGGCAATGCGGGCACGGAGACGACCGTTCCTGAGGGCGACGGAGAAGAAGAGTTATACAGCTCGCCCGAGATGGACTTCGACATGGGTGGAAGAACGATCAAAGTCGTTTCCTGGTGGGATATGGCGATTCAAGAAGACAATCCGGATAACATACAACGCAAGAAAAACCTCGATGAACTGATGAAGAAGCATAACTTCAAAATGGAATACGTAGCGGTCGACTTCGGCGAATATCAACAAAAAGTAACAGCATCCTTGCTTGCTGGAGAGCCGCTTGGCGATATCGTCCGTTTGGGAAGAAACTATACGATTCCGACATTAGTCAAGCAAGATTTGCTTTGGCCGGTCGACGAGTATACGAAAAACACGAAAGTATTCAATCAAAAGGCTACAAGCGAATTCTTTACTTATGAGGGCAAAGGCTATGCGTTCACAGAAGACCAGGGCAACCTGATTCAAGGCATTTTCTACAATCGGACGCTCTTGAATCAGCTTGGCATCAAGGCGCTTCAAGATTATGTGAAAGAAGACAACTGGAATTGGGATACATTCGTTCAAGCAGCGAAAGAAGCCAATAAAGATACAAACAACGACGGCAAGCTGGATACTTGGGGGCTTGCAAATTCTCAAGTTGTCGAACATGCGATGTATTCGAACGGTGCTCACCTGACGAAAGGCGACAAGCAGAACCTAGATGATCCAGCAACGCAGGAAACATTGAATTTCTTGTCGAAACTCGCAACCGAACAAGTGTACAGACCGACTGAGGGTGGAGATTGGACCGAGCCTGGACAATTTTTCCGTCAAGGAAATACGCTCATGTATGCCGGTGCCATTTATGAACTGAATGGCTTCAAAACGGATATGCCGGATGCGGATATCGGCTTCGTACCGTTCCCTAAAGGACCAAGCGCAACGGAATATCATTCCGGCGAAGGCTCATACCAAGCACTAACCATTCCAAAGGCAGTGGAGCATCCAGAGCAGCTGCTTTACATTTGGGAAAAAATCAACGATATCGACTCCGAATATGACTATCCGGGTCAAGCGTCCCTTGAAAGCAATTTTGCGAACGAGGATGACATTAACAACGCTAAGCAAGTAGGATCTGGCATGATCGTATTCGACCATGGTACGTACGGCGATGCTTTGAAGTTCTGGGACTTTGTCGGAGAGATCAACAGCGGGGTATCGGTATCTACAGTTGTCGAGAAGTATAAACCGGTATTCCAAGCGGCGATTGATGCGGTGTATGGTTCTTAACATGTAATAACGTGTGAGAGACAGTCCCCATTTTAGAAATATTTCTAATGGGGACTGTTGTTGAATTTAACTTCTTACTGCAGGAGGGAGAAAAGTTGAACTTCAGAAAGAAGAACTACATCGCAATTATACTCGTTCTCACTATAGTGGCAACTTCTATATGGGCTTTCTACCCTTCAGATTCGAAGGATAGCAGACGTGTAATGGCCATGGGAGATTTCGACGCTGTTACGGCATCAGCAGGAGAAGACAGTTATGATGCGTATTTGACTAGCCACATAAATGCTGGGCGGCCGGAAGAAGTCATCCGAATAGAGGGCGAGAAGTTCTCGGGAACGACTGGAGAAGGGTTCGACATAGCGGACGATTTAGAAGGACTGTCTGGCAAGGCGGTTGTCACTCCGGATAACGGCTCCATTGTGTGGGATGTACTGGTAAAACAAGCGGGTCTGTACAACATAAGGATTCATTATTTGCCGATCGAGGGAAAAAGCTCTGCGATCGAAAGGCAGTTTGCCATTAACGAAAAAGTCCCTTTTAAGGGAGCGGATATATTATTATTCGATCGAGTTTGGGGAAATCGACAGGACGAAATCGAGCGTGACGATCGCGGCAATGAAATCAGGCCAAGGCAGGTAGAAAAACCGGCATGGCAAATCGGAATTTTCACGGATCGAAATGGATATTATGACGAGCCTTACTCCTTTTACTTTGAGAGCGGGCAGCAATCGTTTTCCTTGACGGCCTTAAGGGAACCGATGGCGATTGATTATATTGAGCTGTATCAGGAACCAGTTTTGTATTCGTATGAGGATATGAAGAAAGAGTATGAGACCAAAGGAATCAAGGCAGTATCGGATCAATACCTTGAAATACAAGCGGAGGACGCGGTCGCCAAATCATCTCCTACGTTATATCCGCTGGCGGACCGATCGAGTCCGACGGTCATCCCTTACAATGTGTCGAAGCTTCGAATCAATACGATCGGCGGAACGAACTGGAAGCTTCCTGGACAGTGGATCGAGTGGGAGTTTGAAGCCCCAGAAGACGGCTTATATCAAATCGCGTTAAAGCAAAAGCAGGATACACTGCGCGGCATATACGCCACTCGAAGCCTGACGATCGACGGAGAGACTCCTTTCCTGGAAATGAAGCGCTTACGCTTTAATTTCAACATGGATTGGGAGATGAACGTACTGGGCGATGAAGAAGAGCCGTATTTGTTCCATTTGTCCAAGGGAACGCATCGCATTCGAATGGAAGTTTCACTCGGCGATATCGCCCCGCTCATTCGAACGATTGAATCCAGCGTGCTGCAGCTTAATGAGATGTATCGGAAAATATTGATGATCACGTCAAATACGCCCGATCCGTTCCGTGATTACCAATTAGGGAAGCGGATACCGGATATGGTTAAGACATTCGAAGAGCAAGCCGTAATCATACAGAACGTAGCCGATTATTTAGAGAAATCGACAGGAGAGCGGAGCGACAAAGTAGCCGTTCTTCATACAATGGTTGGTCAATTAAAGGAAATGATCAAAAATCCGGAAACGGTTGGCAATCGCTTAACCGCATTTAAAACGAATGTCGGGGGATTAGGCACGTGGATTCTCACGGTTCGCGAGCAACCGATTAAGCTGGACTATCTCATTGTGTCCTCTCCAGACAAGAAGCTTCCGAGAGCGGGAGCGACTTTTTTTCAAGAGATGAAGCATGAGCTTGGTGCGTACTTTGCTTCTTATACCGAGGACTATGACAGCATCGGCAATACGGGAGGAGAGCAGGACCGTAAAATAACGGTGTGGATTACAACGGGGCGGGATCAAGCACAGGTGCTTAAGAGCTTAATCGACGATTCCTTCACGCCGGAGTCGAATGTCGCGATAGATTTAAGGCTTGTACCGGGGAACATCTTGCTTCCGGCAACACTGGCAGACGAGGGACCTGACGTTGCCATGCAAATCGGTGAGGACATTCCCGTGAATTATGCGATGCGGGATGCTGCGACAGACTTGACCCAGTTTAGTGATTTCGATGAAGTAGCCTCGCGTTTCCATGACAGTGGACTTACGCCTTACAAGTACGATCAAGGCGTTTATGCACTGCCTGAGCAGCAGTCGTTCCCGATGCTGTTCTATCGGAAGGATATTCTTGAGGAGCTAGGGCTTGCGCCGCCAAAGACATGGCAGGATATTTACAACATGATTTCCGTCCTCCAGAAGCACAACATGGAGTTCTGGCTGCCAATCGAGGCTACGAACGCAAGTCTCGTACCGAATGCGACCTTCTCTATGCTGCTTTATCAGAATGGCGGCGAATTCTATCGTGATGACGATAAGAAGAGTGCGCTTGATACGGATTTATCTATGGAAATGTTTAAGAAGTGGACGCAATTTTATACGAACTACAAATTCCCGGTATTGGCAGACTTCCCGAACCGATTCCGTACGGGCGAGATGCCAATCGGCATTGCGGACTATACAACGTATAACATGCTGACGGTGCTCGCGCCTGAGATTAAAGGGCTGTGGGAGTTCACGCTCGTTCCTGGTACGGAGCAAGATAACGGAACCGTTAATCATGCGGTAGCCAGTCATACGACTGGCGTTATGATGATGGAGAATGCCGATAATAAGGAAGCGTCTTGGGAATTTATGAAATGGTGGACCAGCAAGGATACGCAAATTGCTTACGGTAGAGAAATGGAAGGTTTAATGGGCGAAGCTGCACGTTATCCAACTGCTAACGTAGAAGCACTTGCAGAATTGCCTTGGCCAATCAAGGATTACAACAATCTGTCCAGTCAGTGGGAGTGGGTTGAAGGCATACCTCAAGTGCCGGGAGGTTATTTCACCGGCCGACATCTGGACAACGCCTTCCGCAGAGTCGTCAACGCGAACGAGAATTCTAGGGAAGCGCTTAACGATTATGTGCTCTACATTAACGATGAAATCGAGATTAAGCGGAAAGAATTTAATTTACCGTAATTGTTTGGGGGTGGAGTTCATTGCAAGCCGAAACAACCAGTCAAGCCGTATCTAATCTTATCCATCCGAAGAAAAAATCGAAGTTGTCCCATGTATGGACGGAACTGAAAAAAAATAAGCATTATTACCTTCTGATGAGCCCATACATGCTTATTTTCTTTACCTTTACGGTCATTCCGGTCGTATTCTCGCTCATACTTAGCTTTTTTTACTTCAACATGCTCGAATTTCCGCGGTTTGTCGGATGGCAGAACTACTCTAGATTATTTCTGAATGACGACATCTTCATGATTGCATTGAAGAACACATTCATCTTCGCAATCATTACCGGTCCGGTCAGCTATATCGCCTGCTTTTTCTTTGCGTGGGTTATTAACGAGCTGTCGCCTAAGATACGGGCGGTTATGACTTTGATCTTCTATGCGCCGGCGATTTCTGGAAACGTGTTTTTTATCTGGCTGATTGTATTTTCGGGCGACCGCTATGGTTATTTGAACGGATTCCTGATTAAATTCGGATTTATTCTGGAGCCGATCCAATGGCTGACTAATGAAAAATACATTCTTATGATTGTCATGATCGTGCAGCTATGGCTCAGCTTAGGCACAAGCTTCCTTGCCTTTATAGCAGGACTGCAAACGATTGATCGGACGCTGATAGAAGCGGGTGTCGTGGACGGAATAAAAAACCGCTGGCAGGAGCTATGGTTCATTACGCTGCCTTCGATGAGGCCGCAGTTGCTGTTCGGCGCCGTTTTGCAAATTACGGGATCTCTCGCGGTGGCCGATATTACGATCGCGCTCGCGGGTTTCCCGAGCGTCAACTATGCGGCGCACACGATTGTAACCCACCTGATGGATTACGGCACGATTCGATTCGAGATGGGTTATGCCTCGGCGATTGCGACCGTTTTGTTCGGTATTATGATCGGGACTAACAAATTGACGCAAAAACTGCTCAGAAAGGTAGGTGAGTAACGTTGGTCGTTAAAATGATGACCGTATTTCGGACGACGAAGCGTCTGAACCGTTCGTTTACGGTTAGCTTCATCTTGTTCGCGTTTCTCGCCGTGTTCGGAGCTTTTATGGTGCTGCCTCTGCTTTATGCAGTGAACAACGCCTTCAAGCCGCTGGACGAATTATTTATATTCCCACCGCGATTCTTTGTGAATAATCCAACATTGGACAATTTCTATGACCTAGTTGCCTTGATGGGCAATTCATGGGTGCCGTTGTCGCGTTATATTGCCAATACTCTGCTCATTACTCTCATCGGAACGGTAGGACATATTTTGCTGGCTTCCGCTGCGGCGTATCCGCTGGCTAAATATCAGTTCCTCGGTTCGAAGACGCTCTTCTCGATCGTCGTTCTGTCGCTGATGTTCTCGGGTCACGTCACAGCGATTCCAAACTATATGGTCATGTCTTGGCTCGGCTGGATCAATACGCATGCATCAATTATCGTTCCATCGCTCGCTTTTCCATTAGGCCTATTTCTAATGAAGCAATTCATGGAGCAGCTTCCGACGGCTTTGCTGGAAGCCGCCAAGATTGATGGAGCGAGCGAGTACCGGATCTATTGGAGCATTGTGATGCCGAACGTGAAGCCAGCGTGGCTCACGCTTATGATTTTGCAGTTTCCTATGCTATGGGGAACAGACGGAGGCAGCTTCATCTACAGTGAGAACCTGAAGACGCTTCATTACGCACTGGGACAGATTACGCTAGGTGGAATCGCGCGCGCGGGCGTCGGAGCGGCCGTCGCGCTCATCTTGATGGTTGTTCCGATCACGCTCTTTGTTATCTCCCAGAGCAGCGTCATTCAGACGATGGCGACTTCCGGGATGAAAGAGTAGAAGGGAGACTTGCACGATGTTGAAGAGTAAAAACAAACGAAGAGCTTATCTCCTTGCGGCCATATGCTGCTTAATTGGCATAAGCACGGGAGGAACGCTTGCTTCTGCTGCGAGTGGCGATTCTTACAACTATTCCGTCTGGGGAGAGACTGTCGTATCTCCTCCCGCTTATGAAGCGACGACTCTAATGACCGGCACTTCGCTTGGTGTAGGTGCGTTTAAAGATCCAAGTGATCTGCACGTGACGGCGGACAATGAAATATATGTACTTGATTCCGGCAATAATCGGATTGTCGTTTTGGACATCAATTATCATCAGAAGGCCATCATCGACACCTTCGATAACGCCGGAGTAACCGATACATTTCTGAATCCTCAAGGTATCTTCGTAACCGAGCAGAAGCATGTGCTGATCGCCGATACAGGAAACAAGCGGGTCGTTCATTTGGATGAGAAAGGCCGTTTGGCGCAAATCGTAGAAAAGCCTGAATCCGATCTGCTGCCGGTCAACTTCAATTTTCAACCGGTGCGGGTCGTCATGGATAAAGCGCAGCGCATCTATGTCATGGCGATAGGTGTGTTCGACGGGCTGATGGAATTTAGCGCGGAGGGTGCGTTCACTTCTTACATCGGCGCGAACCGTGTCTGGGTAGATCCAGTGGAGCTGTTCTGGAAGCGGCTATCGACGAAGGCGCAGCGCAGCCAAATGGTGATGTTCACGCCAACGGAGTTTACCAATATGGACATTAATGACGAAGGCTTCATTTACGCAACTAGCGGAGATTCGGGTGACACCATTCGTAAGCTGAACGCCCAAGGCAATGATATTTTGCGAAGAACCGGTTTTTACAAACCGCAGGGTGATATAAACTTTACGAACGATCTTGGACCTTCCAGACTTATAGACGTCGATATTACGGACAGTGAAATCTATTCGGTTCTTGATTCGAAGAGAGGTCGGATTTTCACTTATAACGGAGACGGGCAATTCATGTACGTGTTCGGAGGCATGGGCAATCGGATTGGCGAGTTCAACACGCCGGTTGCCATTGAACGGGTTGGGGACGATTTCCTCGTTCTGGACAAGGCGTTCGGCGAAATGACGTTGTTCCAGACGACGGAGTACGGCCGGACGTTGAATGAAGCCGTCAGAAGCTATTACCGGGGCGAGGAAGACAAGGCGCTTCAGCTCTATGAGCAGACTATTAATATGAACACGAATTTGGATTTCGCTTATTCCGGCATCGGCAAGGCGATTCTGAGGCAGGGCGACTACAATGATGCGATGCGTTACTTCAAGCAAAGCCTTGATCAACCCAACTATTCCAAGGCGTTTCTCCTTTACCGCAAGGAAGTGCTAAGAGCAAACTTCAGCACCGTTATGACGGTTGTCATCGGATTAGCCGCCGTTACCCTGACCGTAAGGATCTACCGGAAAAAGCAGGCTAGAAAGAGGGGCGTTTCGTTTGAATAAAGAGTACATTACATTTCCATTTTATGTTATCATGCATCCCTTTAACGGTTATTGGGAGCTGAAATACGAACAGAACAAGAAGCTGAACTTGATCTTGTCGTTCGGGATTCTGCTGATGCTTATCTTGACTAACGTACTAAGCAGTCAGTACAGCGGGTTTCTAGTTAACATCTACAATCCTGAATACATGAACAGCTTAATGGAGATCACTTATGTTCTCGTACCAGTCTTATTCTGGTGTGTAGCGAATTGGTCGCTTACAACTCTAATGGATGGTGAAGGTAAATTCGTGGATATCTTCACATCCACCTGCTTCGCACTACTGCCTTTGGTTATTGTCAACTTCCCGTGGATTTGGCTTAGCAATGTCATTTCCATGCAAGAGACAACGTTTTATTATTTTTGCAACAGCTTTGCCGTTCTATGGTCGGTATATCTTCTGTTCGTTGGAAATATGACCGTTCATCAATTCACACCAAGCAAAACAATCGTAACGATTATGCTCTCGCTGATTGCCATTGGGTTCATGGCGTTTCTCTGCTTATTGTTTTTTAGCTTGATTCAACAAATTATTACCTTCATCACGATCTTATATCAAGAAATCACCTTGAGGAATTAGGAAAGGAGGAACGTTAGATGCGTATGGCCAGAAATGCCATCTTGTCCGCGTTTCTCGCAACCGGACTGCTGGTCGCCGGCTGTTCCAGCTCGGGTACCGCAAACCAAGCGGAAGACGCGCAGCAGCTAGAGGCGGCATTCGTGCAAGGAAAGGCGCTTAACGCTTCGTTCACGGATGCGCGTCTTGCCGATATGAAGGGAATCGCCGAGAATGAGCGGCTTAGGCTGTTCATCAACGAGGAGACGGGCGCTATTGCCGTGCTTAACAAAAGCGGAGGCGAAGTATGGCATAGCAATCCCCTCGAAGCGGAGGCTGATCCTGTCGCAACCGGGGTGAATAAGGGTTTGCTGTCCTCGCAATTGAAAATAGATTACTATAACAGCTTCGGACAGGTCAATTCGATTAATACGTTCCTGGACAGCGCCTTGTACGAACAGGTTAAATATGAAACGATTGATAGCGGAGTCAAAGTAACCTATAAATTCGGTAAAGCCGAGAGATCTGCCATGGATCTGCCTCTCATGTTAAGTATGACTCGTTTTGATGAGTTGTCGGGCAAGCTGGATAAGGCAGGTCAACGTGCTTTGCGTATTGGGTATACAAAAAATGAAGATAAAGCGGTCTATGCTCGGAATGACCAAGCGCTGAACGGTCTTCAGCTTGATCGTGCGTTCAAAGCATTCGAGGATGCCGGCTATACGCAAGAGGATCTGGAGAAGGATATGGCTGAACTGAATTTTTCGCAAGATTCGCCTGCACCGAGAATTTTCCTCGCTTCCATTGAGTATAAACTCGATGCGGACTGTCTTGTTGTTAGGGTGCCATCACAGGAAATTCAGTCTCCTAGCGAGTATCCGGTCAGCAACGTTTCAATGCTAAGCTTCTTTGGCGCAGCGGGGAGTAAGGAGAAAGGCTCGATCTTCGTTCCGGACGGCTCCGGGGCTCTCATCTCGTTCAATAACGGCAAGACGAAGTACCCTGCGTACCAGCAGGCGGTATACGGTAATGACCAGGCAATGGAGAGGGTCGAGAACGCTGTTAACGAACAAACCGTTAGGCTGCCGGTTTTCGGTATGATCAGGGACGGCAACGCATTTCTTGGCATTATCGAAGAAGGCGCGCCTGTTGCGACGATCAATGCGGATATCAGCGGCAAATTGAACAGCTACAATTATGTTTATCCGACCTTCAACGTTACGAACAAAGGGGAGCTTACGCTCCAGGCGAACGGATCGGAGCGAACATTGCCGAAATTCCAAGAACAACCGATGAAAAGTGATTTTACGGTGCGTTATGCCTTCCTTACGGGTGAGTCAGCATCGTATCAGGGCATGGCCGAGTATTATCGTCAATATTTGGAGCGCCAGGACGGATTACCGGCTCCGAAGAAGGGGAGCGGGGATAGTGAGCTTCCGTTCTACGTTCAGGTCGTGGGAAGCATTGCGAAACAGAAGCATTTCGTCGGCGTCCCGTACATGACGCTCGAGCCGCTTACCACTTTCAAGCAGACGCAGGAAATGATTAGCGAAATGAAGAAGCTCGGCATCGCCAATATTAAGCTTCGATATGCCGGTTGGTTCAACGGCGGACTCGATCATAAAGTACCCGATGACCTGTCGGTAGACAATGCGATTGGCGGTGCAAAAGGCTTGCGCAGCTTGGCGTTGTTCGCGAAGGAGCAGGGCGTAGAACTTTATCCTGACGTAGCAATTCTAACCGCGCATACGGGGAAGGGATTCGACGAGAAGGAGGAAGCATCGCGTTCTCTGCGTGGCGTACCTTCGTCATTCTATCCTCTTGACCTTGCGCTAGGGCGACGAGACCGCTCGAAGTCCCCATCCTATGTCGTATCGCCGAGGCGTGTCGGTACTTACGTGGATGCCATTCTAAAGGACATGGAAGGTTTCAATACGGACGGGATTTCGCTTCGTGATATGGGAGACAAGTTGAATAGCGATTTCCGCAAAAACAAACAAATCGACCGTACAGAGTCGGAAGATATTTCTACTCAGGCGTTGAACAAAATTCGTGAAGCAAACTTGAATATTTTGGCCGAGGGCGGCAATGCTTACACACTGCCTTACTTATCAGATATTACAAACGCGCCTTTAACGAATAGTCGCTATAAGCTCGAGGATCAAGAAATTCCATTTTTCCAAATGGTGATTCGCGGAAATATCAATTACACAGGTTCGCCTTATAATTTGACCAGCTACACGAATGTAAGACAATATATTCTGAAATGTCTCGAGTACGGCTCCGGCGTATACTTCGAATGGATCCACGCGCCGAATTATAAGGTTAAGGATACTGAATTCAGCAATCTATATGCCGTCAATTACGAGCAGTGGCTGGAGCAGGCTGCATCCATATATGCTGAAGTGAACGGTGTACTGAGTAAAGTTCAGAATGAGCGTATCGTTGCGCACGAGAAGCTAGCCGAAGGCCTGTTCAAAACCGTATATGAAAGCGGGACGTACGTCATCGTTAACTACAATGCGACGAATACAACAATAAACGGGATAACGATAGAAGCCGAGGGCTATGTGACGGGTGGTGAGCAATCTTGAAAACGATAACGAAGCTGGTATTCAGATCAAGAACGTACAACGAGCAGAAGGCTTTGTGGGGCTTTCTCTACGTGCTGCCATGGCTGCTTGGATTTCTATTTTTCTTTTTTATTCCTTTATTGACTTCACTGCAATACAGCTTAAGCTCGATTAAGGCCAATGCGAACGGGATGACAATGAAATATATCGGATTCGCGAACTATATTGAAGCGCTCACGGTCAATACGAGCTTTAATCGAATATTAACGGAATCGGTCGTTAATATGGTCGTAAACGTTCCGCTTATCGTTATTTTCAGCTTGTTTCTGGCTGTGCTGCTGAATCAAAAGTTCGTCGGGAGAGCACTGGCAAGATCGATCTTTTTCCTTCCAGTTATACTTGCTTCCGGCGTCATTGCGACTTTGGAGGCATCAAGTCTGGTGCAAGCGATCAATGAACAAAATGCGAACGGGGGCGTATTCTCGAGCGGCACGATAGAGTTGGCGAACATCATGTTGAGATCCGGAGTCAATGAAGATATTGTTTTGTACCTGATGGATGCTGTCCAAAGGATTTATCAAATCGTCAGTCAATCCGGCGTGCAAATTCTTATTTTCCTAGCTGGGATTCAGACCATCTCGCCGCAGCTGTATGAGGCCTCCAAAATCGAAGGGGCAACGGGGTATGAGGCATTCTGGAAAATTACGTTTCCGATGGTCAGTCCGCTCATACTCGTAAATGTCATTTATACGATTATCGACTCTTTCTCCAGGAACAACATGACGACGCTAATCAAAGAAACCGGCTTTACCACCTTTAATTTCGGGCTTAGCTCGGCGATGGCGTGGATCTACTTCCTGGTCATCATGATCATTCTATTAGTTAGTGCATACTTCATATCCAAGCGGGTCTTCTACCAGGAATAGAAGGAGAGTGAAAACGTTGATATTGGCCCGATTGTTATCGTTGGAAAGCTGGAAGCGAGGGCTGTGGACGATCGTTCGGCTCGTGCTGATCATCGGATTGTCGTTCGTTATCTTGTATCCCATTATTCAAAAAATTTCGACGGCGATCAAAGACAAGGCGGATCTGTATTCGCCGATCGTCGTGTTTATTCCAGAGCACTTTACGCTCGACAATTTCAAGCAAGCGATCTCCATTATGGATTATTGGGAAACGCTGGCAAATACATTTGTTCTATCTAGCATGACGACGATCATGACCGCCGCATCCTGTGCGTTCGCAGGTTATGCGTTCGCCAGGTTAAAGTTCAAAGGAAGCAATCTGCTGTTCGCTGGCGTTATATTAACCATCTTGGTTCCGCCTACGACCATCCTAATTCCGATCTATATGAACTTGAAGGACTTTACGCTGCTAGGCGTGATCCCGCTGCTAACCGGCGGAAAGTCCTTGAATCTGCTTAATTCTTACTGGCCGTTTATTCTAACTTCCCTTACGGCGAATTCGTTGAAGGCGGGGCTGTACATCTTCATCTTCCGGCAGTTTTTCCGTGGTATTCCGAAGGAGGTGGAGGAAGCGGCGTACATCGACGGGGCGGGCGTTGGCTCGACGTTCCTTCGCATCATGCTGCCGAATGCGATTCCGTCCATTGTTACCGTATTGCTCTTCTCCTTTGTGTGGCAGTGGAATGATAGTTTCTTCACGACAACCTATCTGACGTCGAGCAAAGTGATGTCCACGCAGTTGTCGTCCCTTCCTTACAACTTGCAAATTTTGCTAGAAGGCGGCGCAACGACCAACAAAGACCCGTTCTTCATGAGCATGGTGCAGGATACCGGTATTTTGCTTGCGATTCTGCCGCTCGTTATTCTTTATTTGTTCGTTCAAAGATACTTCGTCGAAAGTATCGAGCGTACTGGAATCGTCGGTTAAGAAACGTACTGACGCATGTATAGCGCCTTGGGGGGCCAGCTACTTCGGTCAGCTGCCCGCAGGGCGCTTATTGCTGCTTAGAGGTTTGGTGTGCAAAACAAGATTACGAATGAAAGGTGGGCAAACGAATTGAGTCAAAAAAGAAACAAGCTAATATACAGCATTGTAGCTGCTGTCACCTTAATTGCGGTTGTTGCTGTGCTTATTCTCAATAAGCATCAAGCGGAATCAGTGAATGAAACGGCTGCGCTTCAGACGGAAGCACCTGCTGGCAGCGTCAATACTGAAGATGGCCAGCCTACAAGCACGATTGAAGCGACTCCGGCTCCAACATTGAAGCCAACTCCGACGCCGGATCCATCGGTCGAGCAGGATATTCCATCGCTTGCGGAGACATTCGCTGATTACTTCAAGATCGGAGCTGCCATCGAGCCGGCCCAGATGGAGGGCCTAAAGGCAGAGATGCTCAAGAAGCACGTGAATTGGCTTGTTGCGGAGAACGTGATGAAGCCCGATGCGATTCAACCTACGGAAGGTAAATTCAATTGGGGGAATGCGGATCGAATCGTAGCGTTCGCGAAAGAAAACAACATGGAGGTGCGCTTCCATACCTTGCTTTGGCATAGTCAGGTCGGCGCTTGGTTCTTTAAGGATGCGGAGGGCAAGCCAATGGTTGAGGAGACAGACGCGGCTAAGCGCGAAGCGAACAAAAAGCTGCTGCTGCAGCGAGTCGATACGCATGTCCGCACAATTGTCGAACGATACAAGGACGATATCCAATCATGGGACGTTGTCAATGAAGTAATAGAGCCAGCCGATCCGGACGGGATGCGAGCTAGCGAATGGTATAAAATAACGGGTACAGACTTTATCGAGACGGCATTCCGAGCGGCACGCGAAGCGGGTGGAGCCGAGGCAAAGCTATACATTAATGATTACGGAACGGACAATCCGGCGAAGCGAGACCGATTGTATGAGCTTGTGAAGGAAATGCTGGATAAAGGCGTACCGATCGATGGTGTCGGTCATCAGACCCATATCGACCTATTCGGGCCGACGGTGAATTCTATTATCGAATCGATGAAGAAGTTTGCTGAGCTAGGTCTTGATAATCTCGTTACCGAGCTGGATATGAGTCTCTACGCATGGAACGATCGCAGCGATGTTGGCAGCGATATACCGGTTGATCTGCTGCAGAAGCAGGCGGATAGATATCGCGAGCTGTTTGAGGCTTTCAGAAACAATAAGGACATTCTTAGCGGCGTCCTATTCTGGGGCATCGCGGACGACCATACGTGGTTGAACAGCTTTCCGGTGACGCGTACCAACGCGCCATTCCTGTTCGACAAGCAGCTCCACGCGAAGCCGGCATTCTGGGCAGTCGTCGATCCATCTGGGCAAGTACGACCATAAAAGTATAAAAAGTACCGCCTATAATTTGTGTAGGAAAACCTATAGATAGACGGGTTGTTGCCGAGGTGCATACAGGCTAGACTGGTTGGATGATGGACTAATCCAGCCCTACTAGGAGGAGCTAGCGATGAACAAAACGACAATAACGAACCCGGTCATCTGGGCGGACGTTCCGGATCCGAGCGTGATCCGTGTAGGATCGACCTTCTATATGGTCAGCACAAGCATGCATTCGATGCCAGGCTGTCCGATTATGAAGTCCGAAAACCTGCAGAATTGGGAGCTTGTTAATTACGTGTACGAAACGTTCGAGGATAATGACGCGCACAATTTGCTTGACGGTAAAGGCATTTACGGCAAGGGATCATGGGCTGCCAGCTTACGCTATCGCGACGGTATCTTTTATGTGTGTTTCTCGAGTCTGGATACGAATCAGTTCTATGTGTATACGACTGAGGATATCGAGAACGGGAAATGGGAACGAAGCGTTATTCAAGGACTTCACCATGATCCGAGCATGCTGTTCGACGATGATGGCCGTGTGTTCGTCTTCCACGGCAATGGCGATATTCGGATTACAGAGCTGTCTGAGAATGCAACTGCTCTGAAGCCGGACGGCATCAATCAATTGCTGCTCGAGACGGAACGAGACGGAATTATGCTTCGTGCCGAGGGCTGCCATGCCTACAAAATCAATGGTTATTATTATTTATTCTTCATCGATTGGCCAAATGCAGGTAATAAGCGCCGCAGACAGCTATGCTATCGTTCACGTGATCTGCTCGGTCCATACGAGCACAAGCTAGTACTCGATGATCAAATGGATTATCGGAACAATGGCATCGCACAAGGTGGCATTTTTGATACGTCAGAAGGGGATTGGTATGCGGTACTGTTCCAGGATCACGGGGCCGTTGGCCGTATTCCATGCGTTCTGCCGGTCGTTTGGGATTATGATTGGCCAGTTCTGGGGCAACAGGGCAAAGCGCCAAAGACTCTCGAAGTGAAGCTGCCCAGCTCGGAGACAAAGCCGCTTGTCATCAGTGATGAGTTTGATTACGGGGAGAATCGTCTAGCGCTTCATTGGCAATGGAATCATAATCCTGATAATGGTAAATGGTCGGTAACGGAGCGACCGGGCTGCTTGCGCCTAACGACGGGACATATCACGAATAGCGTAGAATTTGCCCGCAATACGTTAACACAGCGTACAGAAGGTCCGGCATGTGTCGGTACAACGGTTATGGACATCAAGGCTATGAAACCGGGCGACCGTGCAGGGTTAGTGTCGCTGCAATATGCTTTCGGCTCGGTCGGTATTCAGGTCGATGACAACGGCGACTTTTACGTAGCAATGTGCGTCAATGGCAGAGTGGACGACGGTCAAGGCGAAATCACAGTTGAACGCGTAAAGTATGAGGGCGACCAAATCTATTTGCAAATAGAGTGCCAGTTCGATAATGGCGATTGCGAGGATATTGCCTGGTTCCGCTATTCCACGGACGGAGTGAATTGGGTTGTGATCGGAGATCCGTTTCATATGCAATACAGGCTAGAGCATTTTATGGGATACCGATTCGGGCTGTACAATTACGCCACGAAGCAAGCTGGCGGTTTCGTTGATTTCGATTACTTCCGCTATGTGGGTCTGATTTAACTAATTTCGCAACGATAAGGAGAGTGCGCTTGCATGAATTATAACAATCCGGTTATAAGCGGTTTTCATCCGGACCCAAGCGTCTGTCGCTTTGGCGATGATTATTATCTCGTAACGAGTTCCTTCGAATATTTTCCGGGTGTTCCGCTGTTCCACAGCAAGGATCTTGTGAATTGGACGCAGCTCGGCCACGTTCTGACAAGGACCGAGCAGCTCGATCTAAGCCGTGCACCTAGCTCCGGAGGCATATTCGCGCCGACGATCCGCGAGCATAACGGAACGTTCTATATGGTGACGACGAACGTTACCGCCGGCGGTAACTTCTTTGTACATACGAATGATCCGCGCGGGGAATGGTCGAATCCGATATTCGTCGACCATCCCGGCATAGACCCAGACTTGTTCTTCGATGAGGATGGAACATTATATTTCACTTCCTCTGCTCACGGGGATCATGGGCCTGGCATCTATCAAAGCAAGATTGATCCGAAAACCGGCAAAAGGCTGACTGATCCTGCTTTCCTCTGGACGGGAACAGGAGGCCAGTACCCGGAAGCACCGCATATTTATCGTGTCGGCAGTTGGTACTATTTAATGATTGCCGAAGGCGGCACCGAATACGGCCATATGGAAACGATCGCTAGAAGCGAACGTCCGAATGGACCTTTCGCAAGCTGTCCGCACAATCCAATCTTAACCCATCGCAGCCAGTCGAAAACGATTCATGCAACGGGACACGCAGACCTCGTTCAAACGCCGGACGGAGACTGGTGGGCTGTATTTCTTGGCATCAGGCCGCATGGCTATCCGAATAAACACCATCTCGGCAGAGAGACGTTTCTTTCTCCCGTCACATGGACGGAAGAGTGTTGGCCGATCATTGGCGATAACGGAACGGTCAGCGAGACGATGCCGGCAGGCAATCTTCCGCTGCTGCCTGTAGCCGCTGCCCCAGTTCGGGACAACTTCGATGCGGCGGCGCTTGCTCCGTATTGGAATTTTATGCGTTCACCCAACCCGGATAACTGGTCTCTTAGCGAGAAGGATAGTTGTCTAACGCTGCAGGGCAACGAGACGACGTTGAATGAAATCGGAGCGCCTGCATTTCTAGCGAGAAGACAACAGCATTTCGATTGCAGCGTGTCTACGCATATGGAATTTGCACCTCAGCGTGACGGAGAGGAAGCGGGCATTACCGTTTATATGAACGATCGCTTCCATTATGAGATTGCTGTGACTCGTATTGCTGGCGTGTGCAAAGTAATTTTCCGTAGAAAGCTTGGCAGCTTGTGGAAGATCGAGAACGAGGCGCCGTGGCCGTTCGATTCTATCGTGCTTCATGTGAGCGCAAATCGCGACCTGTATGCTTTCGGATTTTCTGATGGCAACGGAGAACCATTCTGGTTCGGTCATGGAGAGACCTCTCTTCTTGCGACGGAAGTGGCTGGCGGATTTACTGGCGTGCTCTTTGCCTTGTATGCGACCGGAAATGGCGCCAAATCGAAGTCGCTTGCCCATTTTGACTGGTTCGATTATGAATCAAAGTAACAAATTATCCATACGAACAATAAAAGCTTTTCCCATATTACCTGGAAAAAGCTATATTCTACTAAATTGGTAATCATATTATGTCTAAAGTCAACCTAAACATGAAGAGGGAGCGATCGGAGAAATGGACAATTCCCGATATGAAGGATCTTTAAAACTTCATAAATCGTTTAGTCAGCAGTTTTTAATTGGTGCAGCTGTAAATATGAAGACACTGGTCACACAACGCGAGTTGCTGGCTTATCATTTCAATAGTTTAACGGCTGAAAATGAGATGAAGTTCGAGCGTTTGCATCCTGCAGAACACCAATATACTTTCGAGGATGCGGATCGAATAATGAATTTCGCGAAAGTAAACGGAATGCAAGTAAGAGGGCATACGCTCGTCTGGCATAATCAAACGCCTGCTTGGGTGTTCGAGAATGAAACTGGAGGTCTAGTTGATCGCGATACGCTGTTGGAGCGAATGAAAGCCCACATCAATACAGTGGTTGGGCGTTATAAGGGTCAAATTTATGCATGGGATGTCGTGAATGAAGCCGTATCTGATAGTAGCGAAGAACAACTGCGTTCGTCCAAATGGTTTGACATCGTCGGTGAGGAATTCATTTCCAAGGCGTTCGAATATGCGCACGAAGCCGATCCCGAAGCGCTGTTGTTCTATAACGATTATAACGAGTCCGTACCTGAGAAGAGGGAAAAAATTTATAGACTGGTAAAATCTCTGAAGGAGAAGGGCGTGCCAATTCATGGTATCGGACTTCAAGCGCATTGGAATCTATCCCATCCGTCACTGCACGATATCCGAACGGCAATTGAACGTTACGCTTCGCTGGGGCTCAAACTGCATATCACGGAGATGGACGTGTCGGTGTTCGAGTTCGAAGATAAACGAACCGATCTGATATCGCCTACTTCCGAGATGATGAGTCTTCAGGAGGATAGGTATTCCCAGTTATTCCAGCTGTTCTGCGAATATAGCAATGTGCTGACGAGCGTGACGTTCTGGGGGGCCGCGGACGATAATACTTGGTTGGACAACTTCCCAGTCAGAGGGCGCAAAAATTGGCCATTGCTGTTCGACAAGGAACAACTGCCGAAAGGATCGTACCACAAGTTGGTCAGCAGATAGCAGAAACGTTTAAAAGCAAGAATATCGTAAAGCTTTCTTTGCTTAGGTGATCATGCAATTAGCTACAACATGAAAGCCCTTCTGCCTGGTTATACCAGGGCTAGAAGGGCTTTCATGTTGTATGGTCATTTATTATATATAGAAATGTCGCTTATATGATGTAGGCGATTCCCTAAATATGCTTTTTTGAATAAGCAGGTGAAAAGATCAGTAATAAGAAATTCTCAATGCAAAATGAGCTGCGAGTGACTATTGTGTGAAACCGAAACCAAGAATTGTAAATCGTTTGCTCTCATGCTCTGACGCCATTCTGATTTCCACGGTATGCTCTTTCGATTGCTGCTCCCGAAATAAAATGAGGGCGTGGCAACGTGTCCACTTGACAGTTTGGGATTCCGCCACCTTCACAAGCTTGCCGTCAACCCAAATATCGGCGTTTCCGAAGTCGTTGCTTCCGGAATTTTTATGAATGAGAAGCAGGCTTTTGCAGTGAATCGTCATCGTGAAGCTGTCGCTGCCGGATTCAGATGTATGCATCCAGTTGTCGGGGAATTGGGCTGTGCCGTATGGATGATCATCCATCTCCGCGAATTGGAGTTCGGTATCGGATGCGTAGAAACTGCCTTCCGTAATCTTTGCTACACTAGTACCATTGTCCCTATCAAGCAAACGAACTTCGGCGAAATCGTTGCCGAACATCGGTGGTTTGTCGAGGACGATTTCCTCTTGATTAGGTGCGCAACGATCGGTCTCCATGAATAGTGAGCGCAAGCAGTCGGCCATGATGAGATGTCCCATATTGGTCGGATGATAGATGTCGCTAAAAAATTGTGACTTGGAAATGACGTTGCCTTCGTCCTTCGACTTTTGAAATTGTTTTGTAACCGCATCCTTTACGCTTACCATGGGAAGATCATAATGATAGCCTACAGGAGAAAGTTGTTCCTGCAGATTCCAATCGTTTTCGAACACGCTGAACAGCAGAATGACGGCAGGTAAATTGGCGGCGGTCAGAATTTTCAGTACGAGACTTTCGTAGCAAATCCCTTTCGTCTCGTCGTCAGCGTCATTGACAGCAAACTCCACGACGACGATGTCCGGCTGAACCGTTCCGTTTCTCAGCACATCTCGCTCATAGCGAATCATGCCCAGTTCAGAAGGCGTACCGCCTAAGCCAGCTTTAATAAACCGAATCTGATTACCTCCGTCCTTACCAAACATCTCTTTAAAAGCGGCATATGTTTGGTGAGCGTAACAGGACGTATGGAGCGGGTCTGCTCCAGCTCCATGAGTAATGGAGCCGCCAATAAAAGCAATCGTAACGTTATCGCCTCTCTTAGCCTTTTCAATGGCGGCTTTCAATCGCTTATTGTTGCCTTTGTCAAGCAGCGATTGGGCGATCATCTCATGATAAGCCTCCGAGTTAACATCAACGAGCTTCTCAGTTGCGTTCAAGGATAGACCATCTGTCATTGTGATTCCCCTTTCTTAGCTTCAATTAGTCTATCTTAGTACAAACCAACCGAACAGCAAACCCGTCAAAGTATAGTTAAAGGTTCAGAAATATGATAGATCCTAAATGTTGAAAAGTAGGTTTTATTGCACATTAAGAATTTCTTGGAAGTATCGTAGGCTATCAAATTTACAATCACTCCATCGCAGAATATATCAATTATACGTGAGTATAGATCATTGTTTTTAGGCGGCCGATAATTTACTATTTAACATAAAGTTGGTAATTAATTGAATAATAAATGATACGTTTACGGAGGTGTATGGGCAGGAAAGGAAATGGAACCATTGATAGGGGATTGTCAGCTGGTTGCCTGGACATCGCGAAATATTTCTTTTCCACAATGTTGGAAGCGCTTCCAAAAAACTTATTTATAGGGGGATTACATGGTGCGTATAAAAGAATACAGGATGAAAAGTGAATCTATTAAAAAATTTCTCTACATACTGCCTTTCATGGGTTTACTTGCTACCTTTGCATACTACCCGCTGTATGGTTGGGTATATGCCTTCTTTGACTATACGCCGCCGACACCTTTGTCTCAATCCACTTATGTTGGTTTCAAGTGGTTTCGTTCCTTAGTTGAAAACCAAGTAAAGATAGACCAATTGCTTCAGGTTATCAAAAATACGTTTGGGATGAGCGGCTTGGGTCTGCTCTTCTCATGGCTACCAATGATATTTGCTATATTTTTGAATGAAATAAAAGCTTTGCGTTTCCGGAAGTTTGTGCAGACGGTAACGACCTTGCCAAACTTTATCAGCTGGGTACTGGTCTATTCACTGGCCTTTTCTATGTTATCGAGTGAAGGCATCATTAACGGCCTATTGAATCAACTGGGACTCATCGATTCTCCGATCCTATTCCTTCAAGACTCTGAACATGTATGGATCACCATGTGGGGGTGGTCAATATGGAAAACATTGGGCTGGTCAGCCATCCTGTATATAGCAGCCATTATGAGTATAGATGAATCCCTTTATGAAGCGGCGCGTGTAGACGGTGCGACAAGGATGCAGGTCATATGGCATGTGATTTTACCAAGTCTGATGTCAACCTATTTTGTTTTGTTAATGCTGCAAATTGCGAGCTTCCTGAATAACGGCTTGGAGCAATATTTTGTTTTTCAAAATGCATTTAACAAAGAAAACATACAGGTTCTGGATTTATATGTGTACAACCAAGCCATGGGGGGCGGTAGCTATTCCGTTTCTGTTGCGATCAGCATGCTGAAGAGCTTGGTCAGTGTTGTGCTTCTCTTTTCAGTGAATGGATTATCAAAAATGATAAGAGGAGAGAGCGTGGTATGAGCGATAAAGCAGCAGGCCTGGCAGCGAACACTGTTAACAACTACAAAAAGCATTCAAGCATAACCGACATCTTGATCTCATCATTGATTTATACCTTGTATACGCTGTTTGCTCTAATTTGTATTTTTCCATTTTACTCTATCATTATCAATACAATAAGTGCCAATGATCTTAGCGCCAGAGGTGATATTGTATTCTACCCGCAGCAAATCCATTTCCAGAACTACTTGGATGTATTTAAGATTCCGGGACTATGGAACGCTGCCGTTGTATCTTTGGGAAGAACGCTGATCGGGACTTCTTTGACCGTCGGGGCTTCAGCCTTTTTGGGATTCATGTTTTCTCAGGAGGATATGTGGGGTAGAAAGTTCTGGTACCGCTTCACAATAATTACGATGTTTTTTAATGCAGGAATTATTCCGTGGTATCTCACCATGCGCTCCTTGCATCTGACAAACCACTTTTTGGCCTACATTTTGCCGACAATAGTAGCCCCGTTTTTTATCATTCTTGTAAAAACCTTTGTGGAATCAACGCCTAAGGAATTGCAGCAGGCTGCAAGTATCGATGGGGCTGGGGTTATGACCATTTTCTTCAAAGTGATATTGCCTATAAGCAAGCCGATATTGGCTACAGTTTCCATATTTGCAGCGGTGGATCAATGGAACTCTTTTCAGGATACGCTGCTGCTCGTCACTGACAGCAAATTGTATAGCCTGCAGTTCATTTTATATAACTATATCAATCAAGCAAGCTCATTATCTACCATGGTCAATCTTCAAAATGCCGGTTCTACAGCCATGGCAACTCTGGCAACCAAGCAAACGACAACATCAATCCGTATGACGGTTACCATTATTGTTGTTGCGCCTATATTGCTGGTTTATCCGATCTTCCAGAGGTTTTTTGTAAAAGGGATTATGATAGGGGCAGTGAAAGGCTAACCTGCACCATTATAATAAAAAAATGAATTGAGGGGGTTTACCATTGAGTAATCGTCATAAAGCGGTGAAAAAATCGATGGTGGTGTTGTTTACTTGCATATTCATGGTGACAACAGCATTGGCCGGCTGCAGCAAATCGGAGCCCAGCACTAATGAATCGGGACCACAAAACCACACCACGATTGATCACAGCAAGCCGCTAACCCTTACCGTATTCAGCAACGCGGCAAACTACCAAGGAGAGCAGACCGGGTGGTATGGGAAGCTTCTCAAAGACAAGTTTAATATTACGTTGAACATTCTTGCACCTCAGGTAGCCGGCGATCAGTTATACAAGACAAGATCGGCAGCAGGTGATCTGGGAGATATTCTGATCATCGAGAATAGTCAATTGGAAGAGTTGATTCCGGTAGGTCTTGTTATGGATATCACCGATCGGGTTGCGAATACGAAGTACCTGTCACAATATGTGGACAATCACTTCAAGCCTTTTAATGGAGGATTTGATAAAGTAAATCCGGAAGGCAAGATTTATGGTTTGCCGACTTTTGTAGCGGATACTTCACCAACGACATTTTCAGAAGAACTGCCTTACTCCAGTCCAATCCTGCCTTGGGATTACTATAAGGGAGTAGGAGCTCCTAAGCTGAACAATCTGACCGATCTACTGAATGTACTGAAGCAGATGCAGGCAGAATACCCTAAGACTCCAGACGGCAAACCGATCGTTCCGATCACGCTGTGGAAGGATTGGGACGGCGGGGGGATGGAAAATGTACGCTGGTTGAGCAACTGGTACGGTTATGAACAGCCAAATGGTACCTCTACGATACAATTGAATGCAAAAGGCGACATCGTTCCGCTCATCGATGACAACAGTATGTACAAAAAAATTGTGCAATTCTATTTTACTGCAAATCAAATGGGGCTGATCGATCCAGACTCGGCATCCCAGGACTGGAACAAGGTTGCTGAGAAGCTTACCAACAAGCAGGTACTTCTTTTGTGGTACTCATGGCAAAGAGGGTTTTACAACTCGATTGAAAGAGGGATGAACGGAGATGGGAATGTCGCAGTTCCGATCGCTGACACCCGAATCATTCAAAGCAGCGATGCTTATTACGGCAGCGGGAGAGTATTTGCAGTCGGTTCAAAAGCCAAGGAACCCGACAGAATTATGGAATTCTTGGATTGGTTCGTGTCTCCTGAAGGCCTGCGCTACACGACGAATGGTTTTGAAGGCTTCAACTACGAAAAGACAACAGACGGCAAGTTTAAGCTGACCCAAGTCGGTCAAACGGCATTTCAGGAGAATACACCTGTTCCGGAGGAATACGGGGGCGGCGGGTACCAGGATGGCCAAAGCAAGATCAATAGTATGATCATGAGCGATTTTGTGAAGGACCCCGATTCAGGAGAGTTTTATAACAATAATTACTGGAGCTCAACCAAAGAAGCTAACAAGACAACTTTAACGACAGATTGGCAGAGTACATTTAATGCAACGAACGCAACAGAATACTACCTGAAAAATAATATGATCGATATTGTACCTAACATTAATACAAGTTTCGGTGTTGATTCATCAGATATCAAAAACAAGCGAAGCCAAATATCGGATTATGTAAAAAACACATCATGGAAAATGGTTTTCGCAAAAAATCAAGGGGATTTCGACCAGCTGTGGGCAAAGATGAAGACAGATGTGGTGGGTCTGGGTTGGAATGATGTCGTTGCCTCGGATACGGAAAAAGCTAAAAAAATCGTTAAAATGCGTGCTGAAGCGTTAGCAAGCAAATAAATAAAATCTTTCATAATTTCAAACAAGAGGGGTATGAATGAATAATCATACTCCTCTCTTTTACTAGATTACTTAGATTGAAGGGAGTCGTTATCATTGCTTAGAGTCATAAAGGTTAACAATGGAATGGTCCAGGGTCTTCCAGCAGCGGATCCGCGAATTACAAGCTTCAAAGGAATCCCATTCGCTGCTCCACCTGTGGGCGAAAACCGCTGGCGTGCCCCTCAGCCCGCGCAAGATTGGGAAGGCATATTGAAAGCATTTGAATTCGCACCGATATCGATGCAGGTGAGACAAGAAATCGACGAAAATAATATCTATACCCGGGAGTGGGCCGTGGAACCTGACATTGCGATGGACGAGGATTGCCTCTACCTAAACGTATGGACACCAGCCAATCGTGTAGATGAAAAACTACCAGTCTATGTATGGTATTTTGGCGGAGGACTGCAAGTTGGCCATCCTTCCGAAATGGAGTTTGACGGCGAACGCATGGCTAGACGGGGCATCGTGGTGGTTACGATCAATTATCGTTTAAATGTCTTTGGGTTCTTGTCTCATCCCGACATTACGGCGGAAGCCCCAGAAGCTCCCGCTAACTTCGGCAATCTCGACCAGCAGGCGGCTACAAGGTGGGTCAAGAGCAATATTGAAGCTTTCGGCGGCGATCCTGACAATATCACCATCGGAGGGCAGTCCGCCGGCGGTGGAAGCGTCATGAGCCAGCTTACTTCACCTCAGAATGAAGGGCTCTTTCAAAGGGCAATTATACAAAGCGGAATCTTTACTCCGTTATACCCGGGAAATCTTATGCCGCTTCTTCGGAGCAGCTTGGCAGAAGCGGAACAGGACGGTGTGAAGTTTTTTGAGTATCTCGGTATATCCTCGCTTGCAGAAGCGAGGAAGCTGGATGCGGTGTATCTCCGCGACAAGGCGGTGGAGTACCATGGATTCTGGGGCACCGTCGCAGATCAAGTGTTTAGCTTGGGTAACCCGTTTGAATTGTTTCTTCAAAACAAGCGCTGGATGGTACCGGTAATGTTCGGTCATACGTCCACCGAGTTTTTCAGCGTTCCGCAAGTCGACACCATTGACGACTTCAAGCAAATGGCCATCGCTTTGTTTGGCAATGATGCCGATACCTTTATGGAGCTTTGCAGCGTTCAGGCTGATCATCTCGAGGAGTGCAAGAAGAAGGCCTCGGTGAGCGGCATTGAATATGCCATTCGAATTGCTGCGCAAGGGAGCGCCGATGCTGGTGCCGATACCCCGCTGTATTACTATAATTTTGATGCTGTAATACCGGGTTGGGATAACCCTGGCACTTTTCACTCGGTGGACCTCTGGTTTTTCTTCGAGACGCTCGCTAAATGCTGGAGACCATTTGTAGGCAAACATTATGATTTGGCGCGCCAGATGTGCAATTACTGGGTGAATTTCATCCAGTCGGGAGACCCGAACGGACTCGATGCTACAGGAGAGGAATTGCCGCAATGGGAGCCCTATACACCCGAAGCCCCGTATGGGATGCTGTTCGCAGATCGGGCCGAGTTTTCTAAGGAGCAGCCTAGCGAAATTATGAAGTTTCTAGTGGAACAATATTTCAAGAACAACAGGCTGAACCGCAGCGCCCTTTCATTCGGATGAACCGATTTTGACATAGCTGTCCGGGATGGAAATTATTCATTTGCATGCTTTTGAAATTTTCTTGGCGAATACCCCGTTATTTGTTTGAATTGCCTGCAGAAGTGTTCCACATTATGATAACCGCTAAGAGAGGCTATTTCAGCAATGCTCTGATTGCTGTGAATTAAGTATTCTTTGGCCATTCGAATGCGGCTGTTGATGACATCATCCATGCAAGAGGTACCAAATGTCTTTTTGTAAATATTCTGAAGATAGCCCGGACTGATACAGAGATAATCCGCCATTTTCGAAACCGTCCAATAATCGCCAGGATGGTTTTGAATGGCGATGCGAAGCTTCAATAAAGGATAATGCTGAGGCAAAATGTCAACTTGAAAGTAAGATTCTAATAGCTTGTTGAACAGCGTACGGAGCAAACAGTCAATGGAGGATTTTTTGTAATCTCGATTAAAGTTGTGTTCAATGACGAGCAGTTCAAATAACTTGTAGCAGTAGTCCGGATCATTTAAGAAAAAGGGAACGCCTAACGGAAGCGAAGATTCCGTAAAATAGGGTTCATTGGTTTCGAAGCGAATCCAGTCATTGACGAATTGATCCGCACAGGCCTGGTAATATACTTTTTGTTGCGGGCAATAGAGAATAGCGTTATGGGCGGGATATTCCTTTAATTCGCCATTAACCCAGAATTGTGCGGGAGTTTTGTTGATGACAAGGAGCCAGTGATTGCCGATGGGGACATCGATAACAAAATTTTGTTCGTGCGTAGTATTGCATTCTACATAATGAATATGGGTCATGAGCCCCTCCTTGTAATTAGATCTACTATATTAAGTAGAAGAAATTTATGGGTTAATATTCAAATGCGTTACAACAACCAATAATATAAACTAATGGTAAAAGGTTGAATTGAAAGTATGCCCTTTCGGCTTTCCGAGCGGAAGCGAAAGGGCTAAAAAGTTATATTCTCGTTAGTTGAAGCTTTGTTATAGTTGTCATTAACCTTTCACACCACCGACGACCATCCCTTTGACAAAATACTTCTGTAGAAACGGATAGACCATAATAATAGGCAAGCTGGCTACAATCGTCATCGTTGCGCGAACCGATGTTGGCGTAACCGTCGTTACATTGCCCTGGGCATTAGCAAAGGCATCGGCAGCCGAGCCGCCTGAGCTCGTTGTAGCGCTTGATGTAGACAATACCTTCATCAGTTCATACTGCAAGGTGCTTAGTTCTGGCCGGGAAGAGTTATACAAAAATACATCAAACCAGGAGTTCCACTGGGATACCGCTACGAATAGAGACACCGTAGCAAGAGCCGGTATAGTAAGCGGGAGCACAATGCGCGTAAATGTGATAAAGTCTCCAGCACCATCCATTTTGGCCGACTCCATAATGCCCTCCGGCAATCCTTCAATGAAGGAACGGATAACAATCATATTAAACACGCCGATAATGCCGGGGATAATGTATACCCAGAAGCTGTTCAACATCCCAAGCTCTTTGGTCAGCAGGTAAGTCGGAATCAAGCCGCCGCTGAAATACATCGTGAAAATAAAGATCATAGATACCATTTTTTTCAATGCATATTCAGGACGGCTAATGGTATAGGCCAGCATCGCCGTACAAAAGACGGAGATGATTGTCCCGATAATCGTGCGCGCCGCGGAGATAAAGGTCGCATAAAACACATTGGATTCGTTAAACACATATTCAAAGTTTCTCAGCGTCCATTCGCGTGGCCAAATATAAATGCTGCCTCGAATCGAATCATTCGCATCGTTAAATGACAAGGCAAACATGTTCAAGAAGGGATAAAGGGTCAAAATAACCAGAATAATCATAAAAATGATATTACACACATCGAATATTTTATCGCCTATCGATGAATTTCGAGCTGATTTGGCTTGTTCCATAGCCTTTGCCTCCTTTCAATTAGTACAATCTGCTTTCGCCCATTCGTTTGGCGAGGTTGTTGGCTGCGATGAGGAAGATGAAGCTGACCACGGTTTTAAACATCCCGGCGGCGGTCGCCAAGCCAAAGTTATTCATTTGCATCCCGTATTTCAAGACGAAGATGTCCAGATTTTCCGAAAATTCAACATTGATACCATTGCCTAGCAAGTACTGCGCTTCGAACCCGGACTCCAGAATATGGCCCAAATTCATAATGAGCAGGATGACAATGACCGGCTTCATGCCCGGAAGCGTAACATGCCACATCCGTTGAAGGCGCGAAGCGCCATCCATTTCAGCCGCTTCATATTGAGTCGGATCAATCGTTGTAATAGCGGCCAAATAAATGATGGTATTCCAGCCGACATTTTTCCATACTTCCGTTACTCCGAGAATTCCCCAGAAATATTCGCCAACTCCCAACCACAAAATAGGATGATCGATGAGCTGCAATCGGAGCAGCAATACATTGACGATACCCTCTGGCGCGAGTGCTGTTTGCACAATATTTGCAGCGACTACCCATGAAATAAAATGCGGCAAGTAGCTAATCGTCTGCACCGTTCGCTTGAAGTAAACCTTACGCAATTCATTTAGCAGCAGCGCCAGCACGATGGCCGTTGCAAATCCCAGTACCAGATTAATAGAACTCATAACGAGCGTATTGCGCAGGACGAGATAAAACTGCTGTTCCTGAAACAAAGATTTGAAGTTATCTAAGCCGATCCAGGTCTGGTCAAAAAGATCCTTTGCCAATTTGAATTTCTGAAAGGCAATCGTCCATCCCCAGAGCGGAATATATTTAAATAGGATAACCCAGAGGAGAAAAGGCAATGACATCAGCATTAGCATTTTCTGTTTGGATAATGTTTTGAATAAGGTTCTCAGGCGCGAATCGTCAGAAGTCGATCCTGCCAGCTGTACTGCATGTTTCTTCACCCGATCCGTCTCCCTTCCGGCTAAAACTGTCTCTCTTGAGCAAGCTTAGAAGGGAAAAGTGAAGTGGCTTCACTTTTCCCGGTTCATTATTATCATTCAGATGCTGCTGTCTACCAATTTCCTTCGATACGATCCTTTACTTTGGCGGTTACAAATTTTTCAAATCCAGCAGAACCTAGCTTATTAAACTCTGCGATGTATTCATTCCAAATGGACTCAAAGGCTGTCTCAGAAGCGAACACCATTTTTGGATAGTATTTCTGCTGTAGGTCGCCTGCTTTCTGATTGAAGATCTGTTCAGGAGAGCCTTGTTCCTTCTCGATACTCCAGGCAGGGTACCAAGCTCGTTCTACCGGTTCGGAGTAAAAGCCGGAGAAGGTCTTCAGACCGTAGGCTTTTAGCAGGGCTAGATCGCCCTCCGTGTAATTGACCGCCGCAACCTCTGGCTGACTAGTAGGCACATGAGCGTTGCCGTCCTCGTACACCGAGTTGTTGCCATATCGCGGCCACTCATAATCGAAGTATGCCCAGCCGTATTTACGTTTGAATTCATTGTCGTTGCGGTTGGCTACTTGCTCCTTGCTCATGATGAAACGGCCTTCTTCATTTACCGAATAGGTGACATCTTTTTCACCCCATTGAATGAGCTTCTGATTTTCTTCGGTCAATAGGTTATCCCAATATTTAATGATTCGTATTGGATCCTCAGCGCTCACGGTAATTCCGAGCCCTCGGTTATTTACAAAGGAGGGAGGATCGATATAGGCATCTGTTATGCTTTCGTCAAAGACAATGGGAAGCGCCACATAACGTAGGTCGTCATTGCCTGCCGCTTTCAAATTGTTGGTAGCATCGCCAATCTGCCAAGCATAGTTGACATATCCCAGCACGCGGCCGGACGTAAGTTTAGCGAGGTACTGGTCTTTGTTAGCAGTAAAGGTTTCCGGGTCAAGCAAGCTTTTCCGGTTCATTGCATTTAATGAAGAAAGCCAGCGCTTCTCATATTCGCTAGCCATATAAAGCTTGGCTTCATGAGTTTGCATGTCAACCATGACGTTGCCGTCGTTCGGATATCCGGCTAGATGCATCGGCTGATTGGTGATGGTGAAAAACTCACCAGGGGTGCCTGCGAAAGTAAGGAAGCCAATCGTACCTTTTCCGTCTACCGTAGGGTATTTGGCTTGATACTGCTCGATCAGATCAAAATATTGATCAAGCGTTTTCACTTCCGGATAACCAAATTCTTTCAGTACACGTCTTTGCATCCAAAATGTACTGGACGCGTCCGGCTCCATCAAATAGCCGTTTACATTGGCCGTGAAAGGAAGAATATAGATGTTTCCATCCTCATTCGTGATCTTGTCCATATAATCGCCGTAGACACGCTTGATGTTAGGACCATACTTCTCAATCAGATCGTTGAGCGGGATGAATGCGCCTGCATCCAGAAGCTTAGAAAGCTCGCCTACTGGAGAGATGACATCAGGATAATCGCCGCCGGCGATCATGACACCAGACTTTGTGCTTGCATCTCCTACTACATATTCCATCTTCCAATCGACACCTGTCTGACCTTGGAGGATCTTGCCGATGGTTGTGTTGCTTGCAAGCACGTCTTTATTCGTGCCGAAGGCGAAGTAATCGTAGGTTACTGGTTCTGTACTTACCTCGCTTTTCGTTCCTTCTGCCGCTTTGTTTCCTCCTGCATCATTATTTGAGCAGCCAGCAAGGAGGATTGTCATAGCCGTTAGAACGGCCAGGCTGGATTGCAGCCATTTTTTGTTGCGCATTGCTGTATCCCCTTTCTCTATCAAAGTATTGTAAGCACTTTCAGTATAGAAGATAGTGTTTATGATTGTTATATAGCAAAGCTTAGATCGGTCTTTGAATAATTAAGTACTTATTGCTCGGAATTTATCTTTTTTTTGTCCAGCGGTAGACGCAGCATGATCCGTGAGCCTCCCCCTGGAGAACTGTCAATCGTGAAGCTGAACGATTCACCATAGCATATTTTCAGGCGAGTAATGACATTTTTCATTCCGATGGAATCGCCCATAATCGCTTCCTCATGGAGATAATGATGAAGCTCGCTGATCTTCTCCTGATCCATGCCTACCCCGTTGTCTGCAATAAGGAAGACTATCTGACCTTGTTCTTGCGCGATCTGAATCGTAATATAACCGATGCCTGGCACACTCTCAATGCCATGAATGCTTGCATTTTCTACAAACGGCAAAAAGGTCATCTTCGGAATTTCAATATCCAGCAGGGATTGATCCACCTCGATATGAAACTCCAGTTTCGTATCGAAACGGTACTTCTGAATTTCCAGGAAGCTTTCTATTAATTCAAGCTCCTCGCGAATCGTAACGAAGCTTCGCTTCCAAAGAATTGATTTACGGAAAATTTTCGCCATGTTCTGAATCGTCTTGGCCGTCTGCAGCTCGCCCTTCATCTGGCTCCGCATTCGGATCGTTTCGAGCGCGTTGAATAAAAAGTGGGGATTGATCTGACTGTGCAGCGCGTGCAGTTGAGCTTGTCTTTGGCTTAGCTCCAGCTCTTTCTTCTGTATTTCTGTAACATACACATCATTGATCAGATTCTCAATCCGCTCGCTCATTCGGTTGAACTCCACTGCAAGCTCGCCAACCTCATCCCGTTCTCGATGATAAGGAATACGTTCGAAGTTTTTGCCTTTTACGGATTTCATGTGTTTCAGAATCTTTTGAATGCGTGTATGGATCGAGCGGGAAACAATAACAATCACAATCGTAGGCACAAGGAAATTAATCCCTGCAAACCAGAGGATAAATTGCCCTGATTGCCGGACATCATATAAAATTTTCTCTTCATCCAATACTCCGTATATCGTCCAGTCTCCCAAATAGCGGTTGTTATGATATTGCTTGCTAATGATGATTGCCTTATTCGGTACGGGTATTTCCTTGAGACTTAGTGTCCGTCCTGTTTGGATCAGATCACTTGGTTGACCGCTCGACAGACGGCTGTAACGAGCTTGAAAAGATGGATCCATAAAGTAAAAATCCCCCTCAAAGCTGGATAAATCAAGAATTTGGTTAATGTATTTCATATTTAAGTCGATTTTCATGACATGCTCATAGGTTTCAAACCGGGGATCGGATAGCTTTTGAATAACGCTGATACTGTCGGACGTCACATATAAATAGGGATACGTGTTATTGAAATTTTCAATTTGATGATACCAATCCGTATTCCGCATCTCGTTCTCGAGCCTGATGATATGGCTCGAAGCTAGTATCGACGGATTGTCGCTCATAATCACAACAGAGCTGATGGATTTGTACTCCTTGTCGGCTCGGTTGAACAGATTGGAAATGGCATTTAGAGATTCCACATAGTGGTCATGAGAAACATGAAGGGTGTTTAAATGATTATTGAGCTGCTTGTTAATCGAATACAGATAGGAAATACCTGCTGCATCTTCAATGACTGCTCCAAATTCGGCTTTCAAAAGATTTATCGCTTGTTCCGCATCTGTCGTTTTCTGATTTTTGATGTTAATGGTGGTCACATGATAGAACATCACGTTAGTCAGTATGATCGGTATGAATACGCATACAATATAAATGAAGACCAGTTTATTTCGGAGCTTCAGATGATGAAGCCGATAGTTGAGCACGGGGGAGCCTCCTTATTTTTTACCGATAATCTTATTCCGATAATCCGTTGGCGTCATGTTTTCCAGCTTTTCAAACTGGGCGGCAAAATAATCGGCATTTTGAAAGCCTACGAGATCCGCGATTTCGTACATGCGTTTTTTCGTTTGCCGCAGCAGCCGCTTGGCGTCCTCTATGCGAAGCGACAGCACATACTCATTGAAATAAACGCCGTAATTTTTGCGAAACAACTGACCGAGATAGACTGGATTCATATGGAATTCGGCAGCTATTCCTTTTAAATAGATGTTTTCTTTGTAGTGGCTGTCGATATATTTTTTCACTTTTTCAATACTGCCCTCGTTCTTTTCGCCTCGCTTATCCGCGATATATTTAGCCGCTTCTTCTATAAACTGCAAGAAAACATGCCTTATCTGCTTCAAATTGCGGTATTTCATCTGCCAATTAAGCAATTCGTCCAACCATTGCAGATCTTTTTCGTTTCCTCCCAGCTGCCGGATGATATTGATGATAGCAATCATGATTCGCCTAATGGTATTCGTAACGGCACCCGGAGCGAAATGCCGCTCCTGAAAGGCAATAAAAATGGCATCAATGGCGGAATGATAACCTTTCAGTTGATTGGCTTCAACCTCATATATGAGCTTGCTATGCAGTTCTTCATCTACATCAAAGTAATATAAGGGCAGCTTATGCAGGTCCGATGCCATAAAGATGCCGTTAGAGCCTGCAGCAAAACGATAATTCAAGCATTCCTCGGCACTGATTCCAGATTGAGCAATTTGTTTTAAATGGCTTGTCGAATGGCCTATAAACAAAGCTATCGTCGTTGCAAGCTCCGTCTCCAGCATTTCAAGCAGCTTGGTGAAGTTCGTCCTCTCTGCATTGTGTTGCTCGTCCAGCCACAACTGAGGCACAATAAAGCCATATTGATTGTACGCGCGTACATGAATGAGCAGAGCTTGTCC
Source organism: Paenibacillus sp. NRS-1760 (assembly GCF_050467785.1). NCBI lineage: Bacteria > Bacillati > Bacillota > Bacilli > Caryophanales > Paenibacillaceae > Paenibacillus > Paenibacillus sp. NRS-1760. Next base: position 954,819 of record NZ_JBITPK010000014.1, read on the forward strand.
CTCATGATGAAGATATTGCTGGAGTGCCGTTTGCAGTGCTGGAAAATAGTCAATTGCCCCTTGAGGCAGCGTATCTTGTATTTCTGCAATGATATACGTATAGGAAGAGGAGAGTGGAAGCTCCAGCGCATGGGCAATCCGCGCCATCACTTGCTCGCTTGGTTCGGTCTGCAGCAAGCTTTCGATGACGGTTTCGATAAGCGGCTTTTCTTTCGTTATCGATAAGAGCTGTTTTTGATTCAGCGAATTGGCTATTTTTTTCAAAGTGGATGTAAACTCCTGTTCATCAACGGGCTTCAGGATATAATCCGACACATTATAGCGGAAGGCTTGCTGGGCATAAGAGAAATCGGGGTACCCGCTTAAGATAATAAACAACGGTTGATGCTCGCATTCCGCTTTCACCTTTTGAATCAGCTCTAGACCGTCTAGCACGGGCATGCGTATATCTACAATGACTAGGTCCGGTGTCTGTTGTTCGATAAGGTCCAGTGCTTGCTTCCCATTTTCCGCTTCGCCACAGATTTCGAATTGCATAGACGACCAATCCATTAGACTTATTAAGCCCTTGCGCACAAAAATTTCGTCATCCACGATAAGCACCTTAAACATGGTTTTTCCTCCTTTTAGATACCACAACTATGGCCTTAACTACGGCTATTTAACTACAGAGATTCTTTCGGTAATGATGCTTTCCCTTGCAGGCGTTTAAACGTTGAAGGTGAAATCCCTTTATATTTCTTGAATTGCTTTGAGAAGTAGCTAAGCTGCTGAAAGCCGTTTTCGAGAGCTGTCTGCAGCATGCTGCACGAGCCGGATTGGATCATCAGCGCGGCGCTGTTGACGCGGAGCATATTAATATATTCGAGTGGTCTCATGTCCGTCAGCTCCTTGAATAGCCGGCATAGATGGGACGGCGATATGGATCCGATGGATGCCAAAACGTCGAGCGTGAGCGAAGATTTGTAGTTTTTGTTGATGTACTCCAGCACTAGAATCATGTTTTTCCATTTGTTCGTGTTTAACGGATTGGCACGTTCGTATAGCTGCTTTGGAATCAAATGCGGGTAGAGAACTGCGAGAATCATATAAAGACGTCCCTTGACGCCAAGCTGAAATCCTTCGCGTTCGACGCGGCATTCCGCGAGCAAATCTTCGATTCGGTCGATCAATAGACGATCCTGCACTCGCCGTCGAGTCAACAGGGAAGGGAACAAAAGATCTCCTCGAAGAAGCGGGTTCAAACATTGCTCTTGGCAGAAATCCGTATGCAGGGCGGATAGCCACGATAGCTTGAATACGATAGCGGTGTAGGAGCAACCGTATGCGGAGTTGCAATAGCCGCTGTGGAGTTCTGCCGAATTGACGATCAGACAATCGCCAGCCTGCACATGGATCTCCACATGGTTCACGGAGAATACAGCCTGTCCCGCTCGAATATAAATCAACTCGATTTCCTCATGCCAATGCAACGGAAGAATAGACTGATTTCCCGAAAGATAATCTACGTTATAGACGGCGAACGGAAAGTCAGAGGAGCCGTGCAGAACTTTTTCCAGAAGACGGTATTCCAGCAAAGATATTCACCATCCTATCAATATTGAGTTAATTATAAACAAAATAGAGTTATAAGTTAATTTATAATATCAATTTCGTGGTAATGCTGAGGATTCGAATTCAGTATACTAAGATGGACGACGTTTATTTTGAATGAGAGAATTGCCCTCTAGAAGAAACGTGTAGCAGGGGTTGGAGTTAATAACGAGCTCATAAATTTTACTTAAGCCGAAGTCGTAATGGAGCTTCATTTTGTTGAACGTTTTCCCGAAGCTCCAATGGCTGAAGCGGGTAGGTATTCCATAAGCAACGAAGGTGTAAATGATATCCGAAGGACAAATTCGTACCGCATAGAGTAGAAATTCAAGACCAAATCCAGTAGCAATCTCCATAATTTCATCGATGGCATATTCCAATGCTTTCATATCTAAGATTGTCATTGTTGAACCCCCTATCAGAATTTGTGAGATAGGTGAAACACTGCTAATAATCGGGTAATACTGTTGATAATGAACGAGTGAAAATTAGCAACAATTCGTTTGATCATGGTACAATTAGTAAAAGTTCACACGCAAAATCAGAAGGAGGTCGAACATTGTGTCAAATCCAGATGAGAAGAAAATTCATACCTATCAAGATTGGCTGACATGGGAAGGAACGTGGGAGTTAATTAACGGCAAAGCTTATAATATGTCTCTAGCTCCTACCTCATTGCATCAATTTATTGTAGGAGAGCTTCATTTCGCCCTACGGACGTTCTTCCAGAATCGGAGTTGCTATGTGTTTGTGGCTCCGTTTGATGTGTTTTTCAGTGAAAGTGAAGAGTATCAATCACCCGATCACGTCACTCAACCTGATCTCTCGGTTGTTTGTTCTAAGGACCAAATATCCAAGAACGGCAGTCACGGTGCGCCGACTATAATCATTGAAGTGCTGTCACCTTCCACTGCATTGAAGGACTTTAATGAGAAGTTCAACTTATATCAAAAGCATGGGGTACAGGAGTATTGGATTGTCGATCCTGGGAATCGAACGGTTCATGTCTATGCTCTGCAGGATGGCAGTTACCAAGTGCGTCATTTATATACGGAGCAGGAAACGATCCAATCCATCATCTTTAAAGATTTACGAGTGCCTATGAACACGCTATTCAGTCTGTAATAACAAACACAATCAGCCGGCGAGATAAACTCTCGACCGGTTATTTTTTGTCCCTCGAAACCTAAGCACCTTGGCGATACGAAGCCCAGCCTTCGTTCATAATCTTGGTCTCGATTTGCGGCCAGAAATAGAGCATCTCATCGCGAAGCATAGATAGAATATCGCGCTGCCAATCCTGAAGAGTAGGGGAGTACTCTTCAAGGAACCAGACGAGATTTTTTTCTGGCCGTGGTGAGTGTGGGATCGACATGCTCTTGAATGGCAAGGATCACATCGATAAACTGTTCGACCGCCTCTACTGGAATGGCAATAAATATCTTAATGATCTTGTGCTAACCCATGTGATTTTGACTTTGCTAAGTATAAATAATAATGCTTAGTAAGGAATTAAATGAAAACATTAAGCGATCATGCACATCTGAGCATGGTCGCTTTTGTTTGGATATAGGTAGAGATATGTCCGATAAATAGGGGGAGAAATGCTGGAAAGCTGAGAAAAGAAAAGCGCAGTCTTGTTAATCATTGATCATTTACCGCTCTAAACGTGCTACCTATGTCTATCCCAGCGGTGGGCTTTTTTGTGTTACCTTTTTGATGTGGCAAATTCAAAAGTGAAAGTAAGATGTATTTAGACATTATTTATGGTGATGGATAAAGGAGAAAATAGATGATAACAATCCGTGATGTTAAAGCAATACTGACTGCACCAGAGGGAATTAATCTGGTTGTTGTTAAAATTGAAACTTCAGAGCCTGGCTTGTACGGCTTGGGCTGTGCTACATTTACACAGCGTTATTTGACCGTAGCTTCGGCAATCGAAGACCACTTAAAGCCATTCTTGATCGGTAAGGATGTGCACCGTATCGAAGATATTTGGCAGACAGCAATGGTCAGCGGGTATTGGAGAAATGGACCGGAATTTAATAATGCTTTGTCCGGGGTCGATATGGCTTTGTGGGATATTAAAGGGAAAATAGCTGGACTGCCAGTATATCAACTGCTAGGCGGAAAGTGTCGTGAAGGTGCAGCAATTTATAAGCATGCCGATGGCAGCAGTAAAGAAGAAGTAGAAAAAAATGTGCGCGCCTGCCTAGAGGAAGGCTACCGTTATGTTCGATGTCAAATGGGTTTGTACGGTGGACGTGATCACAAGATCGTGAAGCCGGATCATGCGTTGGATGGTGCTTACTATGATCCTAAGGTATATAGGAGAGGTATTATTGAAATGTTCGAGCATTTACGAAGCACAATAGGTTGGGATGTGGAGCTAATCCATGATATCCATGAACGACTGACCCCAATCGATGCGGTAGGCTTTGCTAAGCAGCTAGAGAAATTCCAGTTGTTCTATTTGGAGGATGCACTGCCTCCGGAGCAAATCGAATGGTTTAAACTGATCCGACAACACACAACGACACCTATCGCGATGGGCGAGCTGTTTAACAATCCGAACGAATGGATGCCATTGATCTCAGGACGTTTAATTGACTATATTCGTATCCACGTAAGCCAAATCGGCGGGATCACACCAGCCCAAAAGATGATCTCGCTTTGTGAGGCTTATGGCATTCGCACGGCGTGGCATGGTCCTGGCGATGTTTCCCCGGTTGGACATGCGGCAAACGTACATTTGGATGTCAGCAGCATCAATTTCGGTATTCAGGAATGGAATGGTTTTAAAGACGAGATTCACGAAGTATTCTCAGGAATACCTGAATCTAGAGATGGATATGTGTACCCGAACGAGAAACCAGGCCTAGGTATTGATATAGATGAGAAAAAGGCTGCTAAATTCCAGTGTGAGAACGTGGTTCCCGCATGGACGCTGGCTCGTCTGCCAGACGGAACCTCCGCCAGACCTTAATAGATAGTATTAGCCAAATGGCTTTCGAAGAGCAAAACACCTAGTTTAAATAAAGACGGCAAAGCTGTAGAAATAAGGCTTTGCCTATTTCAATTTAGCCTTGCTGGAGTTTCTATTTCAGATAACAAGAAATCAGTCATGGTATGATTGAGTATAGTGAAGGGGAAATTTAAATTTGATTGATTAAGCATTTATTATTTTCTTGGGAGTGTGCAGTTCGATGTTTATCAGCATGAGGAGAACGTTCAAAGCATTTCTTTATGATTACCTGACCTTGAAGAAGAGGATTATTATTATCTTCCTGCTTAGCTCATTAATTCCGTTTATTAGTATAGGCTTGATTTCTTACTATACGATCTACTCCATTCTTACCAATAAAATTCAAAGTGGCATTCAAAGCAACTTAAATCAAGTAGAGCTTTCGTTAGAGAATACGATCAGTAATTTAAATCATGTATCCCAACAGCTTGCTTTTGAAGGCAGTGTAGGCAAGAAATTAGATGAATTTTTAGCAAGTGCGGATCGCAAACCATTCGAGCGCTACAAAATGATAAGCAATCTGAAGGAAGAATTAAGCCTCATTACTTTTACGAATCCGAGTATCGGATTAACCTTGTATTATTTCCAAGACGATCATTCCTATGATCTTGAAAATTTGGGAGTCAAGGATAACTTTTTCCCGGAAAAATCGCCATTGCTTGCCAAGTATTCTGGAATTTCCTATTATGGACCGCATATGAGCAATAACCGATTCGAAAATCAATATGTGCTGTCTGCTTTAAGAAAAGTCGATCTGCCTAATCGAAATGATGTTTATGTTTACATAGAAACAGGATTACATTTGACGCAAAGCATCCTTAGCAATGATCAAACCGGTGGGAATAACTCCCATATATTTCTTGATAATGATGGTAGAATTGCCTATAGCGAATTACCGGATGCCTTTGCAATAGATACAACGTTCCCTGGCATTGAAGAGGGAAAGCCTTTCGGTACACATAATGGGTATAAATGGTTTAGGAAAGTAAGCAGTCAAGGATGGAGCATTGTTTCCGTGATCCCTAAAGCCGATTATAACAAGGAGATGAATCGATGGTTCGTTCAAATCCTGCTATTTTCGATTGTTTTTTTGGTGATGAGTCTATTCATGGCATGGCTATTGTGGAAAATGGTGTATCGACCATTGAGCGGTTTCAATAAAGAAATTAAGCTGATGGCTCAAAATGGAATTCAGACAGGTATAGCAAGAACTAGAATACCAGAGTTTGACTTCCTCCTGGATCAATTTCGGCAAATGAAAGTTCAAATTTGGGATTTGTTTGCGGAGGTTGAACAGAAGGAGAGGCGCAGAGCGGATCTTGAGGTCGAGAAGCTGCTATATCAAATCAATCCTCATTTTTTGATGAATACGTTGGATACGGTGCACTGGCTGGCTGTCATGAACGGGCAGAACGAGATTGATCGTCTTGTATCGTCATTAAATAAACTGCTGCATTATAATTTGGGGAAGCTTGGACAATCCTCAACGATTCAAGAGGAGCTAGAGGCGTTGAAGCAATACCTTATTTTGCAGCAAATTCGTTATGATTTTCAATTTGATGTGCAGATTCATATGGATGAAGAGGTATTGAAAATGCCGATTCCTCGGTTCATCCTGCAACCACTCGTAGAAAACTCCCTTTATCATGGCTTAAGTGATGAGGGCTTCATTCGAGTTGATGTGAAATTAACACAAATGATCAATATTTCCATTCATGACAACGGGTCAGGGATGTCAGAAGAAACCATTGAAAAGTTGTTAAACAGCTCAGAAGTTGAAAACAATAAGGTTGGTATGGGCATAGGGATGAACTATGTGAAGCGCATGATTGAATCTCAATATGGCGAGCGGGCAGAGTTGAAAATTAATAGTGTGCTAGGGAAAGGGACAAGCATTTTCTTAAGCTTGCCCCTCTTGGAGGTTGAACCAAATCATGATTAAAGTGATGATTGTTGATGATGATAAATTAGTTCGAAAGGGACTTATTTCGGCAATGCCTTGGGAGAATTTCGATATGGAGGTTGTCGGTGAAGCAAGTAACGGCAAAAAAGCATTGGAATTTTTGGAATCCAATCGTGTTGATTTACTGCTTACTGATTTAGCTATGCCTGTGATGTCGGGGATTGAATTAATAAAAAGGGTCCGTAAAGAGTTCTCTCATATCTATACTGTAGTCTTGACGCTTCATCAGGATTTTGAGTACATCCAAGAGGCGCTTAGATTAGGCGCGATTGATTACATTGCTAAAGTTCAGCTTGAAAAAGAGCGCTTTGAGGAAGTACTTGAAAGAATCTACAACCGAATTATGCAGGAACAAAAAAGAGATCCAAATGCAAATGAGCTTTTTTCAATGGATCGAGGCTACGCATTGCTTTCTAATAACAAGGCTGTTGGAGAGTATTGGGTAAAAGAATGGAGCGATAAGACAGACCAATCCATAGTTGAGGTGGATATTAATCTTTGGTTCTGGATGCAACCGCTAGAGCAATCCAACGAATTATGGCTGGAACGGCTTTCACAGGTCATCTGTACTAAACCGGGTTGGAATCTAATCAAGCTTAATGGTCTTTATGGTAAATGTCATAAAGATGTACATCGTCGGCTAAGAGAATATAGAGAGAAGGATTTCTTTTACGACTATGATCCGCATTCTAGCGTTCAGTCTATTTTGCTGCAAGAGGGGGACAATCACAAGCAAGTAAGGTCTGAAGAAAGCATGAATCATGCGAAGGAGCAATGGTCGTCTTATGAATGGATTTATCAAGACAGTCTATTTAATCATCAACTCTATACTTTGAAGATGATGCGGCTGCCTCAGGCGATGCTGCTTGGGCTGCTGTATTCGTTAATCGATAAATGGAATCTTATATTCTCTCCTGTGGGCATATTAAAAATTCAGCTGCCAGATTCTTTTGATTCCTGGGATCAAGTGGATACATGGTTTATAACCATTCGTAATATGACCCGCAGCGCCATTGTTAAACCTACATTTTCCCAAGAGGTTGTGGAATGCATTATTAAAGCTGTTCATATCGCTCATGAAGAGATGAATCAGCAGATTACTGCAGCTAACATTGCTAAAAGGGTCAACATGAGTCGAAGCTATTTTAGCCAATGCTTTAAAGAAATTGTTGGTATGAATTTTAGTGACTATTTACGACAGGTTCGCATCGAGAAAGCAAAGGAGCTTCTGCTCTATACCAACAAGACCATTCTTTGGATTGCAGAAAACGTTGGTTATATGGATGAAAAATATTTTAGCCGCACCTTTCGAGAGCAAACGGATATGCTTCCGAGTAAATACCGACAAGCGTATGATAAAACGCATGATATAGGTAGAGATATGACCGAGAAATAGGGGGGGAAATGCTAAATAGCTACGAAAAGAGCCGCAAAACCTTGCTAATCTTCGGTCATTTACCTCTCTAAACGTGGTACTTATGTCTATCTAAACGAGAAGCTTTTGTGTGTTACCTTTTAGGTGTGGACAAATTCAAAAGTGAAAGAAGGAACACGCATGAGCAAGTCTAAAAAATTCATTCAAATGTTACTTGCAGCTATGTTAGTTGTATTACCGGCATGCAGTAATTCAGGCACTTCCAAAGAACCATCAAAGCCTTCAACGGAAGGAGCACAAACTGAAGAGATACAAGAAGAAGCAGATCCTTTTGGAAAATCCGAGGAGCCAATCACAATTAGAATTGGAAAAGAAATTGATGCGTCGGATAAAAGCTTGCCAGACGGGGAATCTCCTGAGAACAACCAGTATACCCGTTATATTAAAGAACAATTGAACATAGATACGAAAATTGTTTGGCAGGCTGCTGGAGGCAAAGATTACGAACAGAAGATCAATTTATCCATTGCCAGTAACGACTTGCCTGATGCGATGGTTGTGAAAGAGACGCAGTTTAGGCAAATGGTAAAGAGCGGCCAGCTTGAGGATTTAACTGATGTTTATAATAAATATGCTTCGCCCACCATTAAAGGCATCGTTGAAACAACGAATGGGCTCGCACTCAAATCAGTTACAGTAGATGGGAAAATGTATGCCTTGCCAAATGTAACACCGGAATCAGATATGGTCCATTACATGTGGATCCGCAAGGATTGGTTAGATAAGCTAGGTCTAGAGCCGCCAAAAACGATAGATGATCTGGAAAATGTGGCTAAGGCTTTTGTGGAACAGGATCCCGACGGTAATGGAAAGGCAGATACGGTCGCTATCTCGGGCCCGCAATTGGGAGGAACTATCAATGCGGATTTTATGAATCCGAATAATAACAATTATGGGTTTGATCCCGTGTTCGCTTCTTTTCATTCCTATCCTGGATTTTGGGTGAAGGATTCTGAGGGGAAAACAACTTATGGTTCTATTCAGCCAGAAACAAAGCAAGCGCTTTCTAAACTGCGTGATTTTTATGCAAAGGGTTTAATTGACAAGGAAATGAGTATTCGTAAGAATGCTCAGGAATTGATCAAGAATGGAACCGCAGGTATTTATTTTGGTGTATGGTGGTCAGGCGGGTACGGCCCGTTAGCGGATGCGATCAAGAACAACCCAGAAGCAAACTGGCAGGCTTATGCTGTACCTCTTGATAGTAAGGGTGAATTCACTCCACATATGGGTAACCCGTCGAATCAATATCTTGTTGTCCGCAAGGGCTACGAGCATCCAGAAGCAGCAATTAAAATGCAAAATCTTTTGTATCGCGACGAATCAAAATTCGATGTGAATGTTGCGATTAGCAATTATCCATTGCGTTTGGTTTATGCTTCGATGGATGTAATGGATGTTACCTATAATATGTTAAAAGAGGTTTTAGCGGGTACGAAACAACCGGAAGAGCTAGATCTTCCCGGATATAACTTATTAAAGGCTGATGCTGAAAATATCAAAAAAGTTAAATTAGAACCCTACGACAATTATGATATTCAGTATTGGAATCCGAATGCTGATATAGGCGTATGGAAACGAATGTATTCAACATTTGTAGGCATATCGCCATTGCAGCAGCCGTATAAGAAAACTTATAGCGTTACCTATTCACAGACAAAAACGATGGAAAGAAAATGGGCTGCATTAGATAAATTGGAAAAAGAAACATTCCTCAAAATTATTATGGGGGCTGCGCCATTAGATTCATTTGATCAGTTTGTACTCGATTGGAAGAAGCAAGGCGGAGATCAGATTCTAGCAGAAGTAGACGAAATAGCAAAACAGTAAAATCCCTAGAGGCGTCAGTGAAATCTGTCGCCTTTCTTTAAAAATATAAGAATTTATAAATTTGTTAGCTTATAAAGGATTAAGAAGTCTTATATTTCTCGGAATGAAACGCACTGCGCCGCCAACTGATGGCAACAGCCGTTTCACCTTGATCAAGTGAGAATGGAAGTGATTCACAATATGAAAACCAAGGGTTATGCCAAGCATTACTATCTCATGCTCCTACCCGGATTTATTTGGTTGACTCTTTTCAGTATCGTTCCTATGTTTGGGATTGTTATCGCTTTTCAGGATTTTAATCCGGGCTTAGGTATTTTTCATTCTGAGTGGATTGGTTTGGAAAATTTCAAGTATATGTTTACGCTTAATGATAGTAAAACGATATTTTTTAATACCATTTTCATTGCTGTGATGAAAATTGTAGCGAATTTGATCGTACCGCTGACCTTTGCTTTGTTGTTGAATGAATTGCGCGTAACCATCTTGAAAAGATGGATTCAGACGATTGTTTATTTGCCCCATTTTCTATCTTGGGTTATTCTTTCCGGTATTCTTCTGGATATTTTTTCTTTTAATGGACCGATTAACGCTATTATGTCTGTATTCGGCATAAGTCCTACTTTATTTTTTGCCAGAGCGGATTTGTTCCCCTTTATCATTGTTGGAAGCGATGTCTGGAAAGAGTTTGGCTTTAATACGATTATTTTTTTGGCGGCATTGACGGGAATCAATCCCTCTTTATATGAAGCAGCTGCGATCGATGGTGCCTCGCGCTTGCAGCGTTTGAGAAATATCACACTGCCTGGCATGATTACAACGGTTATTTTGCTCACTGTGCTAAGTCTTGGAAATGTCTTAAATGCGGGATTCGACCAAATCTTTAACCTTTATAATCCTCTTGTTTATTCTAGCGGGGATATCATTGACACCTGGGTATATCGAACTGGTTTGTTGAATTTGCAGTATGGATTAGCAACGGCAATGGGGCTGTTAAAATCTGTTATCAGCTTTACTTTAATTGCGACTTCCTATTTCTTGGCTGCTAAGTTTGCAAATTATCGTATTTTTTAAACGTACGAACCGAATTTCACGACGACATGTTTAATATAAAGGAGCATTACTATGGTTATAGAAAAAACATTTGGCTCCAAGGCATTTGATGTTTTGCTTGTCGTGCTTCTGGGTGGTATTGCACTGTTGTGTGTACTTCCCTTATGGTACACGCTTGTAATCTCGTTAAGTGAGAATGCAGCGGCTTCCGCAGGTCAGGTTGGATTATGGCCGGTGGGGTTTAATTTCGGTGCCTATCAAGAAATTATGGGGGACAGCAAGTTTTTCAATTCGTTTTGGATTTCAATACAGCGTGTTGCGTTAGGAGCAAGTCTTAATTTTGTCATTATCCTTCTCTTAGGTTATCCCTTATCCAAAAATGCCAAAGATTTGCCTCTTCGTAATGTATTCATGTGGATTTTGGTTTTCACTATGCTGTTTAACGGCGGCTTGATTCCTTGGTATCAAACGATTAAATCACTCGGCTTGATCAATAATATTTGGGCGCTTGTGCTAGGGCAAAGCGTTCCGGTATTTAATGTTATTCTCGTCATCAACTATTTTCGCAATCTGCCTAAGGAGATAGAAGAGGCGGCATTAGTGGATGGAGCAGGGCCGTGGCAAATGCTTATTAAAATTTTCACTCCTCTGGCTGTTCCGGTGCTTGCGACAGTTACTTTATTCAGTATTGTCTATCATTGGAACGAATTTTTTAACGGTCTTGTTCTCATGTCCAATGCCGATCATTATCCGCTGCAAACCTACATCCAACAATTGGTCGTCATCATTGATGCGCAAACGATGACTGCAGAACAAATTCAAAAGATGAGTGAACTTTCTAATCAGACCTTAAACGCAGCCAAAATCTTTATTGCGATGATTCCTGTTTTAATTATTTATCCGTTTTTGCAAAGATTTTTTATTAGTGGGATTACGTTAGGTTCTGTAAAGGAATAACCAATAGTCTTGTAAGCTGCTTTTCCATCTACTATCGTTTTCATACTTATGGCACTTCGCATTTGAGTATATATGTCATGCAGATCAATAATTGGACAAAGGAGATACAAATTATGTTGCCATCACTCACATTTCTTAAACGTCAATTGGAAGGAATTCTACGCAATAAATTTGAGCAAGGTTATCAAACCTCGGGTTATTTAGCCAAGCTGGTACAGCTTCCCGAAAGCTATGACGCCTATCTGGACTTCGCCCATAGTTTGGCTGCCATTCCAATAAGGGAGAATTGGACTTACTATGAGCCCAACGATTTAGAGGAGATATGGCAGGAATGTGATCCGACAAGGCCTCTCGGTCAGGTCGGAATCCTGAATTTTAAGGACAGTGCTAAGCGAGTAGAGGCGGGATTTCTAGCTTCCGTATGCGGCTCGATGCTGGGCAAGCCTATTGAGGTAAACCCCAGCCTTTCGGAATTGCATCAAGCGCTTGCATCGGTAGGGGAATGGCCGCTGAACGATTATATTTCTGATGAGATGCTAGATGCGTTGGGTCGTCGTCATTGGTCTTGGTATGAGACGGCTCGAGGGAAAATTCGTTATGTGGCACCTGATGACGATATCAATTACACAATAATGGGAATGATGGTGCTAGAACAATTCGGCGAAGGCTTTACAAAAAGAAATATAAGAGATTTATGGATAAATCATCTTCCGATAAGTACAACTTGGGGTCCAGAGAGAGCCATCTTACTACGATCTGGGTTTAGCTATTTGGAGCATGATAGGGAAATATTCAATCATGCTGAAATAGAAGCTTGGCCTGACTTCTTGGTACAGGACACGGAACTATGCGGAGCAGCGATTCGTGCAGATGCTTACGGCTATGCCTGCCCCGGTCAACCAGCTCTTGCTGCCGAGCTGGCATGGCGGGATGCAAGCTTTACACACCGCCGTACCGGTATCTACGCTACCATGTTCATTGCTGCTGCGATTGCTGTCGCACATGTGCTTCGCGATCCGATTGAAATTATTAGTACTGCACTGCAATTCGTACCTAGAAGGAGCCGATTCTATGAGGCTGCTCAGGATTGCCTGCAGATGGTTGCAAATGCAGATAACTGGCTGGAAGCCTATGAGCGTATTAACCATAAGTATGCGAATTATTCCCACTGTCAGGTTTATCAGGAAATAGGGACCTTAATTAATACGTTTCGATTCGCAGAAAATGTCGGCGATGGGATATGCAAGCAGGTGATGCAAGGCAACGATACGGACAGCTTTGGGGCAACAGCTGGGTCTTTGCTAGGCGTTTATTTTGGTTCTAATAGCTTAGAAACAAGATGGCTTGAGCCTTTTGAGGATCGGATTCATACGGGGTTATCTTATTTTCATGAGCAAAAGCTTTCCCGTTTGACTGAACGGATGGGGCGTTTGCCAGAGCTGCTGCATACCGGCCAACATCGGATTCAACCAAGCGAGCTTTATGTGTACGAAAACACGGATATGAATAGGTTGTAGCTGCTGAAAGAATCCTAAAATGATTTGAGGTGTGTCCTTGTGGCAAACATACTTGTAATAGGCAGTATTAATATGGATGTAGTAAATCATGTGTTGAAACATCCTCTTCCTGGTGAAACGATTAAGAGCTTGAAAACGGATTATAATCCTGGAGGAAAGGGAGCAAATCAGGCAGCAGCAGCAGCACTAGCTGGCGCTCAGGTGATATTCATTGGTGCTGTTGGAAATGACCCATTCGCTTCGCAGTTATTGTCTGCAATCCGTAGGATTGGAGTCCAGTCCGATTTTGTGTTTAATAAAGATGGGAACTCGGGGTTAGCTTCAATTACAGTAGATGCATCAGGAGAAAATCATATTATTCTTACTGAGGGAGCTAATGGGTTGTTAACGGTAAATGATATAAAAGATTCTCTAGAGTTGTTTGATTATGCCGATATTGTGATGCTTCAAAACGAAATTAATTGGGAAACTACGAGATATGTGATGGAAGAGTCCCATAAACGGGGAGTCAGTGTTTATTTTAATCCCGCCCCGGCAGTACAAATACCGCTGGATATATTTCATTTCATTGATGTGTTAATTCTGAATGAATCTGAAGCCGAATCCTTAACTGGAATTGCCGTATCTAATAATATTCAAGCCATTCAAGCATCTGCAAAATTAAGAGATAAAGGAGTTGGTAAAGTCGTACTGACATTAGGAAATAAAGGCTCATTGTTTACGGATAGTAACGATACGGTTACGCATGTCCCAGCCTTCGACGTACGAGCCGTTGATACGACAGCAGCTGGGGATACATTCATAGGAGTATTGGCTGCAACGACTGGTTCGAAGGATATTTCGGAAGAAACTTTGCGAGTTGCTTCTGCTGCTGCGGCAATTAAGGTTACAAGAAAGGGTGCTCTAGCTAGTATTCCAAATAAATTGGAAATCGAGGAATTCTTAAGAGCTGCAAATTCTCATAAGTAATTATTTTATATTTTATAAGCTCATCGCTGCGTTCATTGTCTAAACAATTGCACAAAACGATGATATAGATGAATGTTTATTTGTTTGGAGTGATTACCGACAGAGTCATAAAAAATTATTCGATCCATTCAATCTTTTGGCGCAATTAACCTTTTTTTATGGTCGTTTTATGATGGAAGTAGTCGGGAGAACGTGACAGCCCCTGGGGAATAACTCTGTACTAAAAACAGTTCTCCCACTACTCCCTACTACAATGTTTGAGCTGGTTGAGGCATTTGACCTCGTATCACAAGCTAAGCTGTGGAGTTGCCGGCGAAGAAATAATTGGAGAAAATAAATGAGACCTGTTGTTGGCATTGATGTAGCAAAAGGAAAATCAGTCATACAAGCATTCATTAAACGTAATGTGCCCTATGGTTGAGACCAAGTGATCTGGCATACACCGAATGGTATAGAACGACTACTTCAAGTTTTAATCGAATTAGATAAGATGACTAAGATGAAGCCAGTTGTCATTTTAGAACCAACCGCACACTACCATCGTACTCTTGCTCAGCGAATACAAAGCGAAGGGTATGACATAAATACTTGTTAATCCTTTGCAGGCTCAAAGAGCGCGAAGAACAAGTCTGCGTAAGGTCAAAACAGATGCTTCAGATGCTTGGCACTTAGGAGACTTGCACTACGCGGTCGTTGTTGGATCAAGTATTTCCAGGATACGAGGGATTGTTTAAAGATTTGTTTTCTAAAACCTCTCTTAACCTGCTCGACATGTATTTGTCGCAAAAAGGTATCCAAAGTAGGGATGAAGAAGGATGGATTCAAGCTGTAAAGGAGGCAACAAGGGCCTCTCGTTCAGAAGCTTGGATGAAACGTAAAGTGGATCACTTAAAGACAGCTTTGATCCAGAATCCAGTTACACATGTCCCTTTCGGATTAGAAACAGCTCTGCGCAGCCTGCTCGTTGTTGTTCCTGAATTTCAATTGCAACTAACCAAACTTGAGAAAACCATATTGGAGTTGTTTGAAATGATATTGAGGAAGTACAGTTATTGGAGACTATACCTGGTGTAGGGATGAAGATAGCTGCTTCAATTATTGCAGAAATTGGTGATGCCTCTCAATTTAGATACGCTAAACAATTAGTGGCATATGCAGGGCTTGATTATAAACTTCCATGTATATGGAGGTTTATTTGTTGTATCTATTTTTTAGTATAACAAATTTTAAACCACTCAAAAAGGTTAGCTTGACATACCATTAGCTGGTTTTTGTTTAAAGAATCTCAAATTGTTTACTTTTTTAGGTGCTATTAAACAAAAAAAATATTCAATGAGATCATTAAGAATTGGCTCCTTTTTGCTGCAACAGTGATTACATGAGAAACAAATTGAACTATTTTAATTATAAGGAGTGTGAAAAATGAAATTAAAAAGCATTATTTAATGTTTTTTTTGAATTGTTTTAATTCAGTTAATAAATGGTCTAACTGTTTTTGTGATGTTTCTAACTGTTTTAAATGTTTATTTTGGCTTTGAGAACTCTTGTTACTGGATTTCACTAATGCTTCTAGGGCAAGACCAACAGCGATTGCTGTTATACTATCTCCTATTGTAGTGATGGATGCTCCAATAAATGCAAGTTTAGCAACCTGAATATCTGTTGTATCAGATGTTCCATTTAATTCGCTTTTATTGTTGTTCATAGTCATTCTCTCCTGCGTAGATCAAAAGTTAATTTATTGCCTTAAGAGGTAAGGAGTTACTACTTTGATTCAAGTATCAGTGTAAATACGGAGAAGCTTGACAAGGAGCAAGTGGAATATGGGATTGTATGTTAGATACTAAACCATGTAAAAAGAAAAGCCGAAATAGGAAACGGCTTCTACTAAATTAATTAGTGGTGATTCATAAAATATAAAAACCAAACTGCATGATTTTGTTCATCTGCTGCAGCTTGTGTAAACAAATCTTTAATAACAGGATTATCAGTTTTTCTTGCTATCTCATGATAAAAATCAACAGTTTCTTGCTCAGCATTAAATGCTACGGATACTCCTTTTTGAAAATCTGTTTGGCATTCTTCTGTTCTTTCTGGAATTGGTTGTTTTCCAGTTAACCATGTGTATATTTGCGAAAACATGTTAAAATGTCTAATTTCATCATTTCTTATTTCGAGTATTTTATTTTTAATATCAGCGGTTGGAGCTTGATTTGCTAGTTGTTCATAGCAGTAAATGGCAGAATATTCTCCATTTAAAGTTTTTGATAATTCTTCAATACCAATAAACATCATATCTTCAAAAGGATTTTGTGTCTGATTTAACGCAAGAAAATGTTTTTCAACTTCATTTAAGTGTTTGCGGTATTCGCCGCCATAGTAGAGATGCAATGGATGGTCCATATATTCATATTTATCAGCAAGCATTTTGTAAGTTGAAGCCAGTTTCAAATGATATTGCCATGCTAATCTATTACTTATTCTATTCAAAAGATTCACTCCTTAAAATTAGGCTCAAACCCATCATATGCAGTTACCTATTAGTGGGAGTGGGCTTTATCTATAGAAACATCACTGAATATTGAGGAACGTAGGAGGGGAAGTATTTGCTATTTAATTACCTGAATTGAAATTTTGCCTTCTAAGACTATGGATGAAAAGAAATTGTTTCATGACTAAAATAATATTTCTTCCCTTCAAACAGGTGATCGGAATTAGAAGACTGTCTAGAAAGGATAATTTCCTTTTTTTTGGAGGGTCTTTTCGTTTTATAGGTGGTGAAATGCTATTACTGCACGCTGAAGACAGGCGCTTTATCTTAGTACCGGGTAACCGATTTATCTTCGAAGATTAGAAAATTTTCTCAATTGGCTTCGTACGCATACCCCCACAAACGACATTATAAATCCGAAACTAGTTTATTAACGAAAGTGAAAGGAGCGGCTCATGAAACACTCGAAAGCGGTAACGCTTATAAGCCGGATCTACCAAAACCAACATCCGTTATTTGATTCCGAGGAGACGGCTAAAGCAGCAATTGACGATATCGATATTTTCCAAGTCGCTCCCCAAGTTTATTATTTATTGAAGAGCAGCGGCTTATTGGAAGCCGTGCCTTCCGAGCACCGAAGCAGGCTTAAATCGGGCGTGGATGCTGTTTTGTTTCAAAACATGCTGATCCGCTCCGAGATGTACAAGCTTCTTGATGCGTTTGAGCGTTCAGGAATTCAAGTGATCGTGCTGAAAGGCATTCGGCTGTCTGAACGTTTTTTTGGACATTTTTCGGGCAGGGGAACATCCGATATCGATCTGCTTGTACGTCCAGAAGATTTGGATAAGGCGGTTGCCCTATTGGAGCGCCATGAGTTTATCCGGTATATAGAAGACGATGCGGATCATTTCCATATGCTGTTGAATAAATTTTATGCGAATGAGGATTTCCCGCTGCTCGGGGTGGAGCTGCATTGGAATATTTTGCGCGAACATGTCTCGGATACGGATATGAGCAGCTTTTGGATGGATGCAGAACCGATTTCTCCCTATCAGTTGGTGAAGGAGCTTTCGGCCAAGGACACCTTTTACTACCTATGCCTTCATGGCTATAACCATAATATGTTATCACTGAAGTACGTTATCGATATTTTGCACGTCCTGAGATGCTGCAGCGCAGAAATAGACTACGGCCAGCTCTTTGCACAGGCAAAGAGCGATGGGAACTATGCCAAAGTACTAATTGCGCTGACAATTGTCTATGACTTGTTTCCCGAGCTGCATGAAACCAAGCCGCTAAACGTACGGAGACGCTGGCCGCTTTGGAATATCGAACTGATGCGAAATGCCCAATTTGGGATCAGAAACTGGCGATTTTATGGCTTCCATCTGTTTTCTGCCTTCGTCGCCTACGATTCGGTTAAACAACAGTGGGCGCATCTGCGTTATTTACTGCTGCCGCCAAGAGATTATGCCTTAGACCTATTAAAGTATGCCAATAGATCAGATGTCCCGGATTCGAATGCGCCGATGAGCAAAATCTATGCCAAAATCTATAAGAGAAGACTACAATTTTGGATTCGAACCATTCGTGCCAAACAAAAGAAGAATTAAATCAAATATTCTCGTTTTAGATATACAAAAAGCAGGTATTAATACATTTTATCGTAGTATTATTTTACTAAATTTCATAAATATCATTGACTATAACTATAATATGACATAAATTCCTTGAAAGGAGGTGAACGAAATGAAAAAATATGAAGCTCCTAAAGTACTTACGCAGCATACTGTCGAATTTGGAACAGCAAGACCAAGCGATAAAGTCGGTGGCTACGAATGGTGCCAAAAACGTAATTTTAAACCTATGTTTTGCAGGCATTTTATCGGAGGTTAACTAGAAAGCAATGATAGATTTTATCTGAGAAGCGGAGCTAACGATCGAGTTTGCTCCCTTTTTATTCTCAGGAATAACTTCTGAAGAACGGGCGGTGCATAATGATGTACACATTGCATACACAGGTCGGCAGGAGTTCGATCGATTTTCAAATTCAAACTACCTTTTTATATGATGAATTGACCGCGCGTTTTCGTTCCTTTGAAGCAAGCAGAAATCTTGAAGCGCCTAACATTCACGTGGAGGTCTATGACTTTTACGGGAAACCTTTCGACGACGGTCCTGTCGAGATTCAAGAGAACGGCAGCGAATATGTCTATATCCGTGCGGACTATAAGCTGGTGACAACACCTGATTACAGCCAGGCAAAAATTTATGTTCACGATGACCTTGCACTCAAGCACGCCTTAATCAATCTCTACAGCGCCTGGCTGATCCATCGGCGCGCAGGGCTGCTCATCCATTCGTCATGCGTGGTGGAGGATGACCGCGCTTGGATGTTCGCCGGGCCATCAGGAGCAGGCAAGTCGACGGTAGCTGATCTTTCCGTTCCCCGTCCTATTCTTTCCGATGAGGCTACGCTCCTATTGTTTGAGCCGGATGGTTCAATTACAATCCACGATTCCCCATTTCGGAGTGAAATGGAAGAAGCATGCGAGCTTCCAAGCAGTCCTTTGGCAGGCATTCATTTTCTGATCCAATCGCAGGATGTAAGGCGGGTAGGTATCCGCAAAGGCGACGCGCTGATTTCACTTCTTGATAAGGTCTTTTATTGGGAGCATAACAAGCTGGAAACGGCAAAGATGATTGCGCTTTGCAAGCAGGCGGTAGAAGGCGTACCGGCTTATGAGCTATATTTTCAGAAAAACGATACCTTTTGGGGAGTGATATCATGACGATACTGGCAGACCAAACACTGCTGAGACGGGAAAATATCGAGACGGCTGAGCTGGATGGCGAGTGGCTGCTGCTGAACATCGACACCCACGCCATCACGAAAGTGAACGAGCTTGGAGGTTATATTTGGTCGATTCTTCCCGAATTTCCAACTGTCGCGGAGCTGGCAGAAAAAGTACATACCGAATATGGCGTTGAGATGGAAGTTGTCCTCGATGACGTTCAGGCGTTTGTTGAGATGCTGATTGAGGCCGGACTGCTAATAAATGCATGATTTGACGCCAGTTATGTCAGCAGTAATCCAGCGAACCGGAAAGATCGAGCTGCCCTCTGCGGGTATCAGCATGTATCCCTTGATCAAGGAAGGAAACGTAAGCACTTTCTTGTCCGTGCAACGGGAAAAATTGAAACTTGGCGATATATGTTTATTTGTTACGGACCAAGGTGCGTTGATCGGACACAGGCTGTACGCCGTAAAGCAGGACGGCTCAAAGGAATTATTTATCTTCAAGGGAGATACATGCTATGAGCCGGATGATCCCGTACCGTTCACAAGCATTCTGGGACGATGGTCCGGCGTTCGCCGTAACAACCGTTTTCAAGCTTCGAATCATTGGAGATCCAGGCTGCTTGCTGTACTGGCTTTGCGTGTACCTAAATGGCACAAAGTGATTCGATGGTGCGCAGAAAGAAACGAGCGTATGTAACTGCCGGAAAGTGACATTGACAAAGGAGTATTTTAAATTGAAAACGGAGAATGCGAAGCGGGAAGCTGGTAAACCTGTTAACGGCGTCGCAGTCAAACAACAGGATACG
This sequence comes from Paenibacillus sp. NRS-1760, assembly GCF_050467785.1. Classification (NCBI taxonomy): domain Bacteria; kingdom Bacillati; phylum Bacillota; class Bacilli; order Caryophanales; family Paenibacillaceae; genus Paenibacillus; species Paenibacillus sp. NRS-1760. The sequence continues at coordinate 975,261 of NZ_JBITPK010000014.1, forward strand.
GAGAATCCATGGCTCCGTATAAGGGCGGATGTGGATCTCACCCTACGACGATTTCGGCATTACGAGGTTATTTTCAAGACTTTGACCATGGAAATGGTGGACGGGCAAGGGAAAACCATCATGACCTTCCATAAGAATAACATGATCGATGTATCCGTTCGCGAGGCTTTCGGCGGAGCATCGTTTTTTATTATAACTGGTGATGGCGAGATAGAAGCTGCGAGATTCTCACTTCCGTACATCGAGCCTTTCCGACAGGCTATTCCCGCGATAAGGAACTGGTTGGCGGAAGGGGACGAAACTGGAGGTCTTACCCTCCCAGCTCTAGAAGAAAGTACGGAAACGTATAGATGCTCAAAATGCGACAAAACCGCCTCTCCCGGAACAAGCAAGTGTTTAAATTGCAGCAGCAAATGGTCCTTGCTGCGCAGGTTGGCGGCTTATTGTACCCCGTACCGAAGCCCCATGCTGGTAAGTGCGCTGCTGCTTGTTTTATCCGTATTTATTGAAGTGATCCCACCCTATTTGATCAAAATGATTGTGGATGAAGTGGCCAAACCGTCTGGAAGCTTGAATATGCTTTTTGCCTTGGCAAGCGGTTTGGCCCTTGTACAGGTGTTATCTGCTGCGATGCAAGTCATCCGAAGCTACCTTGGCGTTCGAATAGGCGGGAAACTGGTAGGGGCGATCCGCCGGGATATGTTCGGCGCTTTAATGAAGCTTTCGATGCGCTTCTTCGATCACCGCCAGGTCTCTCAATTTATCGGCCGTATCCAGGATGATACTGATGAATTAAAAGAATTTTTGACAAACGGCATGGTGTATCTAGTCACGCAGATGCTGCTCGCCGTAGGCATCCTGTTTATGCTATTCCATCTGAATTGGCAGCTGGCAGCGATGATTCTGATCCCGACCCCATTCTTGTTTGCCGGATTCTATTGGCTGTGGAAGAGGCTGAGCTCACTTTGGTATTCGCAATGGCAATCTGCTTTGCATGTCAACAATGTGATTGGCGAAGCGCTACAAGGCATTCGAGTCATTAAAGCCTTTGCGCAGGAAAATGCCGAGAAAAACCGTTTTGACAAGGTGAATAATCATTGGATCAATCGCACGATTTCCTTCGGTAATCTTTGGCTTGGCGTATCTCCGATTTTTACGGTACTGACGGCTGTGTTCGGCATCGCTGTTTGGTATTTGGGAGGACGATCGGTCATGTCCGGCACCATGTCTATTGGAACATTGACCGCCTTTACGACCTATTTGCTCATGTTCTTCGGGCCTGTTCAAGCCTCCGGACAGCTATTAAGCTGGCTTAACCGCTCGCTTGGCTCGGCCGAACGGATTCTCGAAATCATCGATGCGAAGGTTGATGTCCCTGATAAGCGGGACGCGGTAGAGCTTTCTTCCGTGTCTGGCGAGATCCGCTTTCATGGTGTACGTTACGGGTATGAAGTTGAACGACCGGTGCTAAAAGATATTAACCTCACTATACGCCCCGGTGAAATGATCGGGCTGGTTGGCCGCTCCGGTGCAGGGAAAACGACTCTCATAAACATGATTTGCCGATTTTATGACCCGAATGCTGGAAGCGTTGCGCTTGACGGGCACGACTTGAGAGATATCCGGCAGGAGAGTCTCCGGAAGCATATTGGCGTCGTGCTTCAGGAAACGTTTTTGTTCGATGGTACGATTGCCGAGAACATAGCCTACGGCCGTCCGGATAGTCCGCCGGAGACCATTATCGCAGCTGCCCACGCCGCGAATGCCCACGATTTTATTTGTTGTCTGCCGGAAGGCTACGATACGCGCGTCGGGGAACGCGGACACCGTTTATCGGGCGGGGAGAAACAGCGTATCGCAATTGCGAGAGCGCTGCTGCTTGATCCGGAGATTTTGATCTTAGATGAAGCGACAGCATCTGTTGATACGGAGACGGAGCGGCTCATTCAAGAAGCGTTAAGCCGCTTAATCCGGGGAAGAACCACTATCGCGATTGCCCATCGCTTATCCACTTTACGTCATGCAGACAGGCTTGTAGTCCTCGACCAAGGCCGCATTGTTGAAATGGGGACGCATGAAGAGCTTTACGCGAAACAAACGCATTATTATCGTTTGGTCGAATCGCAAAAACAAACAGCGAAAATACCATCGGAGGTCGGATAAGATGAACCCGTTATTCTTTTTAAGCCGCTCGGAGCTAAGTCAAATCCGTTTGTTCCGATCTTCTGAAGGTATTTTGCATTTGGAGCAGGAAGGTAAGGGGTTTGCCCGCGTAACACTTATTCGCAGTTTTCCGTATACAATGCCCGACAGGTTCATCTCGGTTCGCTCGGCGGAAGGGCGTGAAATTGCAATGATACAGGATGTGAAGCTTCTCACGGAAGATAGCTTTCAGGCGGTACGAGAAGAGCTTGACCGAAATTATATGATTCCTGTCATTAAACAAATCCTGACTGTAAGAAAAAGAGGCAGCGAGTGGTATTTGCAGGTCGATACGAATTATGGCCCGGCAGCATTGGTCATGGATAACCTTCATGAAAATATCCAACCCGTAACGGAAAGCCGCTGGATGGTAACGGACAATGAAGGCCGCCGCTTCGAGCTGTCCGATCCAGAGCAGATGGATGCCCGAAGCCGTGAAAATTGGAAGAAGCTGATCTGATTAACGGTTTGTAAAAGTCAGGAGGTATTCGTATGGGGAAAAAAGGGTCATCCTCTTATGAAAACACTGATTTTTTTGTTAACTACTTATCGGGAAGAAACCGCGCAGACTCTGTCAATACCTATCAAATGAATGCACCCGCGCGCCTTAGGGAGGCTGTACAACTTCCAAATTACCATTGTTTCAGCTAATTTGTCCGCTGAATACTTCTTCGATTCGTTTCGGGTACAAAGATATTGGAGATTTGTTGTAGTTGTTGTAGTGCCATTTGATGTCCTTGTATAGCTGTTTGAATACAAGCACAATTATCGCAAACAAATACCCCCAGTGAAACTGAGGGTATTTAAGTAACCTAATTCAACATTTAAGCACGATCACGATCTCGAGCACGATTTCTAGCACCCGCTAATCCAAGTAAACCTAAAAGACCAAGCCAACCCCAATTTGAACCACGATTATCTGATGTTGCATTTGTTCTATAGTTGTTAGCGTTCAAAGATGTATTGTAATTATTGGTTCGATAATTTTGATAGTCATCTGTATTTAATGCACGATTAGTGTCATTAGTGACGCGATTGACATCGTAACGAAGCTCTTGTCCCGGTGTATTAGCGTTACTTTCCGCTGATACAGAAATTGAGTTGAACATCATTAAACAGCTGATAAAGCCAATTAATAAAATATTTTTCATTTGATTACCTCGCTCTGTTTTGATTTTAATACTATGATATGTTTTGTAGTAAAGCTTAAATTTATACAAAAAATTAATTGTCATTAAAGGCGTGGCGGAAAATGTTTTGCGTCATTGGGCTCTCACGTTTCTTTTATTCCAACAATCCCAATTCCTCATATACCTTATTTGATACAACAACGTTCTGCGCCAAATGATGATCACGTTGAAAATGTTTTACAGCTGTGGTTGTATTCGAGCGAAATTTTCCATTATATATTCCATTAAAGTATCCGGAGCCCTTTAAACGAGACTGAATTAGTTGTACATCTTCTCCGACGTCACCTTCCGCCAAATCCCTCGGTTCATGATTCGGATCCCCCAATATGTGTCCATATATCGTTACTTTAGCCCCGAGTGGAATCATTTCGAATAATTCAATGACATCATTGTTGCGCATACGTATACAACCGTGACTCAAATGCTGCCCGATAGAAAACGGTTTGTTCGTGCCGTGAATGCCATAATTCCCCCAAGGGACGTTTAATCCTAGCCATCGTGGACCAAAAGAGGGACCCCAGTTTTCTCCCTTGTATACGACTTTGTATTCCTTGTTAGTTTGTATCTAAGAATTGGGGTGTAGAAAGCAATTCCGTTATCAGTAAGCAATGTATCACATTCTTCAATCTCCATCTTTGCTTGATCAATGAGAGCATCCAGTATTTTTTTAAGTCTTTGATATCTCCTCCTGAGATATTATATCCATTAGTGGATAATGCATAGATGTACGCAATTGCCTTGAATTTGGGCGAAATATAGATTAGTCTGAAACTGAAGCAGCATTATCACCTTTCCAAATTATCCATACCAGAATACCCATCGATACGACTCCACCAAGTAATCCTAATGCCATATCTTTTTGCGTATCAAAGATATCACCTTGCATTCCAACAAATTTGGCTTCGCCACCAGATCCGGCTACTAAGGCCGCAGACATTTCTAAGATCTCGAATAGTGCGCTAAAACTGAGCACAACGGCAACTGGCAGAGCTATTGACCAAATTCCGTGTAACTTAACTTTGGATTTTAAAATCTCATAGAATGGAAAAGCAAAGAACAATCCAAAGAAGAAATGAACGACTCGATCGTAATAGCTTCTTCTTGTATGAAATAATGTTTTTAGCCAATGGTCAAATGGTGTGCCTTCATATGTATAATGTGCCGCATAAGTATGAAGACAAAAGAAAACAAGCATCTGAAGATAGGACAGATTTGAAAAACGAAACCATTTATAAGTAAAAATAAGGATAAGGATAACCAAGATTAGCGGTAAGCTATCAGCTAGCCATTGAGAACGCTCAGTGGGTGATATGGCCATAAGACCAAAAAATAGAATGAAGATGAAGATCATGAATTTTAAAGGTTTATTTCGAGCAAAAGGAATGCTTGTACTTGTCCAGTCCATTCGTTCTTTAGTCATGGGAATTTCACTCCTTACATTGGTGATCGTATGATTCCCGGTTATAGGAAAATAAATACAGAACGCTGGCAAGAAATGAATCAGCAAATCAAATTTTAGTGGAAGCCAAAATTATCGGAGCAAAAAAAGAGTGAATACCTAAGACCGTGGGAGGTGCTAGATGCAAGAGAAGTAACGTGGTGCTTTCTAAACGGGATGCTGGGATAGTATTAATCCCAGACAACCCAATTGGAATAGAAGTCATTTAGATGATCCAGACGGTAAGTAATTATAGATCTGGTGGAGTAAAGACTTTAATTGCTTATTTGGACGAGGTTCCAGAAGATCAAGCTCATTAAATGTACTTACAATGTGGCGGCCTTTTAATCGAATGTACGGTTTTAGTTTTTTTGATTTCTTCTTCATGCTAATCACTAAGACCTCCTGAAATTTATGATAATGGATTATTTTATGTCTAAGGAAGGCAGATCGCCTGTGCATTCGCCAAAAGTGTTGTATCTAAAGGGTTATATAGATGACTTGCTGTGAGTGCGATAGAGCAACAAAATTCGTTGAATACAGAAATACATGGAAGGACTTAATGGGATGCTTAACGGAAGAAGTACCCGAGCAGCCGAATGTATGAAGCTAACGGTCCTACCTTACATAAAAAATACCCTCCAGATGTTTGGGAGGGCTAGACGGACTTAGATAAGTTGAATAAGTTGTTCAGCATGAGCGAGTTGTTGTGAATTGTGAATTTTGAATGTTTGCTTATTGTTGTTCCTCCAAGTTTTTGTAATTTGTTTTTTTGACTAGCTTATTTTGCCATTGATATTTAGATTTTCACCTAATTTAAAAACAAATAATGCTGCATATTCGATTTAATTCGAAATGCAGCATTAGGAAGTGAAGATTTATTTATTTTAACCATCTCAAAACAATTTTAATTGCATTCACACATCTATTACCTAACTGAATCTGGTGACTAACCATTTTAATCCTTTCGGTGAGCTTCGTCGTTGTTATCGTCAGCAGCTTCTCCAACCTTATTTCCCAATGCTGCGCCTACGATACCGCCAACAACAGTTCCAACAGGACCCAAAGCAGAGCCTACGACTGCACCTGCAGCAATACCACCCGCCGTTCCTACAGCTTTTCCGATGTCAGCTTCATCCGTATTGTTACTATTTTGGTCAGAATCAAGATTTCGATTGAGTTCTTCATTTTTAGTCATTTAATTTCACTCCTTCGTTTTAAAGACAGCTGCTATATTTACCGTAGTCACAATGAATATCATGTCCTAAATAGTATGAAAGGATTCATTTCTTGATGAGCTTGAAGCTATTGCGCGGTAATCGATCCGGACAAAGGGATGTGTAAGGATGTCTCGCATGCTGAATTCGCTGCTTCAATGCTTGGATGAATTAAAATCGGAGAGTATATTACATGCTGCAACCATTTTGGATGCAGAATTGGATTCTGTAATATGGGGAAGATTTGATACAAAAATGAAATATGATGCCCCAACAGATTCAGAGACGTTTACTGGAAGGATGACTCACGAATTCGGAAACGATTTTTAGTATGGATACAAAAACACGTCTCTTTTTTGCAATGAAAATATCCCCACCAAGGTTCACTCAATCTTCATGTAACAACACGAAGTTTTTTGAGTGTCTACTTAAAGGGGATAATACCATACCTTAAATTGAAGCAAGGGGGATTTGTAATTATGTGGATTCATTACACTTCAATGATGATTGGTAAAACCATTGGCCGTCTTTTTGTTTTTGCATAAAGCAGCTTACTTGTAGATTCTTTAATACGATGTTTTAATATAGACCATTTACCGTCGTTTCCATTTTCCTGTAAGTCAGCAATGGTTTTCGTCACAAGTCGACCTACTTCGCCTAATAAAGCTTCGGATTCTCTAACGTATACGAAACCTCTGCTAATAATATCAGGCCCGGATAGTACGGAGCCTTCTATACGACTAAGAGTGACAACAACAACAAGGATGCCATCCTCGGCAAGATGTTTTCGATCGCGTAATACAATGTTTCCGATGTCGCCAATGCCTAAACCATCGATAAGTGTATTACCTGCGGTAACTTTACGTGTTTGTTGTACTTGATTTCCTGATAGGTCAAGAACATCTCCGTTATTCATTATATATATATTATCCTTCTCTACTCCAACAGACTCAGCAAGTAAGCGATGCTGGTATAACATGCGATATTCTCCGTGGATAGGGATGAAATAGGTTGGTTTCATTAGCGTAAGCATAAGTTTAAGCTCTTCTTGGCTGCCGTGACCAGACACATGCATTCCTGTCGCTACACCTGATCCATGAATAACATGAGCCCCAAGCATATACAGATGGTCTATCATGCTAGCAACGTTCTTTTCATTCCCTGGAATTGGTGATGACGCGAGGATAACCGTATCACCAGAAGATATTTCTGTATGTGGATAGGTGGAGCTAGCGAGACGCGAGAGTGCAGCCATCGGTTCACCCTGACTTCCCGTACACAATACCGCAACTCTTTCTCTCGGGAGGTGATTGGCTTCTTTTGCTTCAATGATCATGCCTTCGGGAATGTGGATATAACCGAGCTCCTGAGCAATCGTTACGACGTTGATCATGCTGCGACCAAGCAGCAGGAGCTTGCGGTTTGTTAGAATAGAAGCATCCACAACCTGCTGTAAGCGATTAATGTTGGAAGCAAAGGTGGACAAAAATATTTTATTTGTTGCTTTCTGAAAAGCATCTGCGATTTTTTCCCCTACCAATCGTTCAGAAGGAGTAAAACCTGGTCGCTCAGCGTTCGTGCTCTCGGATAATAAAGCAAGCACCCCTTCTTCACCAATTTTCGCCATCCTATGAATGTCTGGGAATTGTTTATTGGAAGGAGAGAGATCAAATTTGAAGTCACCCGTATGAACGACCGTACCTTCTGGCGTCTTTAATACGATACCAACACAGTCTGGAATGCTATGGTTTGTACGAAAAAAAGAAAGCTGAAAGCTTCTTCCTAATTCAATAAATGAGTCTGTTTTAATTTCATGAAATAAGGCTCCTTTGAGACGATGTTCGTTTAGCTTTCCCTTGATTAAACCGAGTGTTAGACGAGTTCCATATACAGGAATATTTAGCTGTTTCAATATATAAGGAATTCCGCCGATATGATCTTCATGTCCGTGCGTGATCACTAATGCGCGTACTTTTTCTTGATTCTCCAGCAAATAGGAAATGTCAGGGACGATTAGATCTATGCCGGGCAGACTCTCGTCTGGAAATTTAGAGCCACAGTCAATGACAATGATGTCATCAGCGTATTGGATGACATACATATTCTTTCCGATTTCGAATACACCGCCAAGGGCAAAAATAGATAGTTTATTCAACTCTTTATTATTCATCTCCAACAAACCTCCGCATCATTGGTAAATGGTTATACAAAACAGGAAAAAACCCTGCTTTTCAACAGGGTTTTTCCTATCAGGAAGCAGCTTATATTCAAAAATCCTAGCATTCAAATCGTAAAAAACTAGACTATGTTCACTCGGAAGTATAGTTTTCCGCGAGTATTGTTGCTTTGGAAGGAATACTGCATCATGGTGCGCAGTTCACGAAACTGACTGCCGAGCGTATTCTGAAGAACATTAGCAACGGCTAGATAGGGTCTAACTACAGCGATTTCATTAATTAAACCCTCTTTTAGAAATGAAATTTATCCCTTATTCCTATTTCATTAATGAGAATAGTTGTTAAAGCCTTGTTGTTGTTGATGGTTGTTCATAGCTGAATATGCAGTCATTTGTGTTTGTGATGACTGAGCCACTTGGTTGCAGATGGTTGAGATTTGGTGTAATTGTTGAAGTGCTGTTTGATGGCCTTGCAGAGCGGTTTGTATAATTTGAGCGGCTTGCTGTTCACGTTGTGCTATTTGTTCCAGTGCTTTTGCATTATTGAGTTCTTGGTTTAACAATTGTTGATATTGCCCTGATGCTTGCTGAGTTTGGTTCACCAATTGTTGGATAAGTTGTTCGGCATGAGCAAGTTGTTGCGAAATCTGATTGTTGGACTGAAACTGGTACAAATGAATTCCTCCTGTTGGATATTTTGGATTTTCTGACCTGATTAGAATGACTCAAACTAAGATGGAATATTCAATTTCTTCTAAATTTAATTAGCTCCCAGAAACCATACAGCACAATAAGGTTGAGAAAATAAAATTGTAGACTCGAAAAGTTTTACGCCTTCCAAAATTATCAAGCATAGCTAATCCATGACGGAAACCTTGTTTAAATTGACCAATAAGATTTGATTTATCCAACCAAGTGTTTCAAGGAAATTGCCAGTCAATAGCGCTAACGCCATCGCATAGCAAGTAGAACAGTCTGCCAAAAGATCGTTGATCCATACTCAGTCTATGATACCAAGTGACAAAACCCTATTGTACATATTATCACCATTCATCCGGAAATTTCGGACTTCCCACCAACCCAACGTTCCGAACGGAAAACCGCTACGATCAAGCATTCGAACTCGATTCCCAAGGTTGAGTCATATATCTGTCCGTCAGTCCAGAGCGGGAGTGCGACGACGGATAGCCAGATCAATCAGTGTCAGTACTACTCTAGATTAAGATGATTAACCTGTGCTCAAGCCAGGGCGACATATTTGACAGCAAAAAGGCAGTCCACCAAAAGGTTCTGGCATACTGCCTTTTTCATCAAACGGAAATTGTAGAGGACTTACTCAAAATAAGAAGTGTAAAATAACATCTGTTACTGTTTTTAAGACGAGTTATTTCTCTCCATGTTGATGCCTAATTGAACGTGGGTAAACAATTCTTTAACGTACTTCTTGGTTAATAGCGATTACAATCGCTAATACTAAAGCTACGGGCTACATTTTATTGGATAAAGGTGAATGTGACAGCACTTCCTTGTAATTTGCCAGGACGAATGACAAAAACATGGTCAAACAGAATAATTTGGTAATTAATGATGCCATGATTAGGTAGGACAAACCACCCCTGAAAGAGAGTGAAACACTGGTGATAACACCTGAACCGATAGAGTTACAGTACATAAAAAGATTAAGTGACGAAGAGAATACTCTGGTCGAAGCGCTACGGACAATCCATATGCCTCCTGCAGCCGCTTTGCTGTTGGTTAGGAACGAACTAAAAGGACCGTTAGAAAACGGACCAATGGCAGAGATCCTGGATGGGTTCTTGGCGAGGCATACAGAAGGACACTAATAAGCGAAACAAGGAATGGAGTTTTCTTCAGATCCTCCGGTTCAAGATGATAGAAAACAACTTTGCGAGTTATAAAGTATAGATGTCAATAACGAATAATTGACTATAAAGGGTACCGCCCCTCTCATCCACCAAACCTTATTATAAGAAACATCAGGTTTTGGGCAAGTTATGAAGCTTGAATGAAGATACAATCAATTTGTATATATTACGGAAAGTGTTTTTAACTACTAATCTGAAGGTGCCTCAACTAAATTCCAGATGCTCTATTAAACCTTTTTTTACAGTACTTTCATTATAAACTGACAGTTTCGAAGAACTCGGTAGAGAACCACTTGATTGTGTTAACCATAACAATTATGTTTGCTATCAATCCAAACGTAAGCGATATCCGTTCAGTCGGATGCTGAAGGTATTTCTTTGGAATTCCTGCAGCGATTGGTTTGAACAGTTGAATCGGCCACTCTTTATATGAATTGCAACTATCGTTAATGATTATAAATTCATAAAGTAGCTTCTTTTCGAATCGGTGCTGCTTATGTTAAGTAAATAGCAACATTCTCCGGTGTACGTCCCTCAGGCTCATGCTTAGGCTGCTCTGACAGCACCGTTCCATCCTCTAAGTGCAGCCAAGTATCGAAGCTTCGTTCTCCTTCTTTCAAGGAAATGACCCTTGCTCCTGTTAAAAAGGGCCGATCCAGGTATGCGTTTCGGGTCGTGCGGCCATAGCAAAGACGGATGCCATGCCAATCGCCCCAGAAATCGTGACCGTGGTCATGGCCAGCGAAGGTGCCCATGACATCGCCCATCTCGATCATAGCTGCGAAGAAGCCGGAATTCACCCAAGGCGCGCAGCAGAAGGGAGCATTACGCTCTCCATAGCAGACACCGAAGTCCCATACATCGTTATATTCAGGAAGCGGTATGTGAAAAAAGGCGAGGGAGGGCAGCGGCGTTCCGCCATTGCTTCCGGTAAGTCGATAGGACTCACGTGTGTACCAATCAATCTGATCGCGGCGAATCCAATCATAATAGCCCATTCTGCTATATTCCAGCGGAGAGTAGCTGCCTGAATCCAGAAAATAAAGGGCTGCGGCCGTTTCGCGTTCTTTACCTTCTACGGTAAGGACATAATTACCGGAGCCATGAATGCCAGGTGGGTCAGGCTTAGCATAATTATGTGGGTAGGTCAGCTGCAGCGCATGAAGCTGCTCCCGCGTGACGGTTCCTTCCGTATCGTGGTTGCCGAACACAGCAGCCCAAGGGATGTTCAAGCTCTCAGGCACTGAGCAAGCGCGTCGAAATGCGACTACCGGGTTAGGGTGACCAGCTGAAGCGATAACATCTCCTGTGTAGACGACCAGATCAGGCTGCTCGTCTTTCAGGATATCTAGCATCATAGCTTCCATCCTTTGTTCTTCCGCTTCGTATGAAGAAAATTCGGGATCTGTGAACTGCACAATTTTGAAGCTCCCATCTTCTCGAAACCGCAGCGACTTAGCCATTGTGGGACTCCTCAGCGGCAGCTGCTTTGCTATCGACGATAGTAATGCTCTTGAATGCCCATGTGTCATCAAGCAATCCATCTGGTAAGCGAGCATCCCATTGCTGAGTCAAGGTTAAACCTAGCGCAAGTGCAGCAATTGCAGCTGTATCTGTAATGGATACAGGTCCTTTTAGAAGACCGCTATTAATCCCAGGTCCGATACAGCCCCAGAATACGTCACGGTCCATTGGATGGGCGCTGCCATGGCTGTATTTGTTATCACCGCCTCCGCCATGGTCAGTGAGAAGTACAACTAAGCTGTCTTCCATAAGACCTAACTTCTCTAATCGCTTCAACACACTGCCGATTAGTTCGTCACAAGTCGTTATCGCAGCTAAATACTCCGGACAATCATCTCCGTAGCCGTAACGGTGTCCAGAGCCATCCGGTTCATCCAGTTGTAGAAATAACAGACGAACATCCTGATTCTCTTCCATGTATACGAGAAGAGAAGAGACAAGCTCCGCATCCGGCAAAGAAACTTTATGTACGCCGAGATTATCTTCAATAATACCGGAGTTAATCGGACTCCAGCTGCTAAAGGAAGCAAGTTTAGCCTCTGGCTGTTGTTCTCTTACTAGTCGAAAGAGGGAAGGAAAGGGAGAATCACTCGGATAGGATAGCGTTGCTGCCTTCTCATTATTTAATTTATGCTTGTCAGGCTGTACCCCATGAAGCACAGATCCCCAACATTCTGCACTGATCGTCGGCATTTCCGCCTTCGCATCAAAGGTGTAGGCTCCACGTGGAAGCCAAGCATCTAGATTCGGTGTGTCTGCTTGCTGTACGAAATTACCCGCACCATCCATTCCAAGAATAAATACCCGCTGTACAGCCTTAGTTTGCTTCATCATATTTCACTCCCTCATATTAAATCTCTCGTGAAGGACGTGTCTTCCATTAATAGGAAACGGCACGACCAGTTCACGCTTTTAGCATAAGAGCACCCGTTATAACCGTCAATATCCTAATTCATGCTCTGAGAAAACTAGTCATTAGCGTGATAAAGATATGTCATTATTATAGTAGTTCACATGATTAACAGCCCACTATAATGAGAGACAGAGAACGACAACATGAAAGGGTGAGCCTTATGACGGCGTTTGCATCAAACGATACATCCACAACTATGAGTAGCCGAATGCGAACATTCAAAAAAAATATAAAGAAATACAGGGCTTTACTCATTATGATGGTCCCCGGGCTAGCGTACTTGATTTTAAACAATTATATTCCTATGTACGGAGTCATCTTAGCTTTCAAGGAACTGAACTATGTAGATGGCATTTGGGGCAGTCCTTGGGCTGGAATGTACAACTTTAAGTTTTTGTTCAGTTCTCCCGATGCTTTTCTGATAACGAGAAATACGATTATGTATAACGTGTTTTTCATCGTTGTGAATACCACTTTTGCGCTTCTTGCCGCACTGTTGGTCAACGAGATCAAAGATAAAGTCATCACCCGTTTTTACCAGAGCACGTTTTTGCTGCCACATATCATTTCAATGGTAGTTGTAGCTTATCTGGTATACAGTTTTCTAAATACCGATAGCGGGCTTATCAATAGGCAGTTAGACAAATGGTTTAGCGCCGAGTCAATCTCTTGGTACAATGAGCCGGATTACTGGCCATATATTTTGGTTATTGTGAATGCGTGGAAAAATGTCGGCTATTTGGCAATTATTTATTTTGCGGCCATTATCGGTATTGATAAGGAATTTTACGAAGCGGCAACCATCGATGGCGCTAACAAATGGAAACAGATGACTCGAATTACGATTCCACTCATCTCGCCAATGATTATCATCATGACGCTGCTAGCGATCAGTTCGATTATGCGTTCAGACTTCGGTCTATTCTATCAAGTACCGATGAACTCAGGTCCGTTAATGCCTACAACTAATACGATCGATACATTTGTCTACCGGGCAATGATTGAGCGTGGAGACATTGGAATGTCGACTGCCGCTGGTATTTATCAATCTGTTGTCTGCTTCTTCTTGATCTTAGGGGCAAACTTCGCAGTTCGCCGAATCAGCAAGGATGACGCGTTATTCTAATCGATAAAAATTCATAAAGAGAGGAGGCATCAAGCAGATGCCAGTTACATCACGTTTACGATCTCCACTTATTCATCTGTTCTTTGTGCTCTTCAGCATAGCGTCACTATTCCCGTTCATTTTAGTATTCATGGTCTCCATTTCAGATGAGAGTTCGATTGCCCAGAACGGATACAGCTTAATTCCAAGCAAAATTAATTTCGCCTCTTATCAGTTCTTATTTAATGACTTTGGTCAGATTGCGAGATCTTATGGAGTAACCATTCTCGTAACTCTTATTGGAACAACGGTCAGCTTGTTTATAACGGCGCTCTTCGCTTATCCGTTATCACGCAAAGACTTGCCGCTGCGCCGCACGATGTCATTTCTTCTATTTTTCACGATGTTGTTTAGTGGAGGCATGGTGCCCTGGTATATCACCTATGTGACAATGATTGGGCTCAAAAACACACTGTTCGGCATGATTATACCCAATCTATTACTGAGTGCCTTTAACGTTTTGTTGATGCGTAGTTTTTTTGCCAACACGATACCAGAATCTATCGTTGAGTCAGGCACGATCGACGGGGCGAGCGAGCTGACTATCTTCATGAAGCTAGTGGTGCCGCTTTCAGCGCCAATTATGGCGACAGTCGCTCTCTTCAATTTGTTAGCTTATTGGAATGACTGGTACAACTGTATGCTGTTTATCGATAAACCAGATTTGATGAATATCCAGTACCTTATGACCAAGACGCTAAATAATGTACAGTTTCTAATTATGAAGGCGGATACATCCAGTCAGGTAGGCGAACTTCTTTCCAAAATGCCAACTGAAGGTGTTCGAATGGCACTCGCCATTATCGGCGTCGCGCCGCTCCTGGTCGCTTATCCATTCTTTCAAAAATTCTACATCAGCGGTATCACCAGCGGTGCGGTTAAAGGTTAAGAATACGCATCTAGGTTTCCGATAAAAACAAAGAGAAGAAGGGATTGGTTACGTTGAAGAAAAAGCTGCAAATCGGATTAACCCTGATCATCATTGTTATGCTAGTTCTGTCCGGATGCGCACAGAACAAAACAGGAGGTTCCAACACTCCAAAAGAGGATACTAATAACACACCATCCAATGAGACTGGTAATGCTGCAAGTCTCAAGCCTTACAAAATTACATTGATTTATCCTGGTGCTGTGCCTAAGGATCTAAAGCTTGTTCAGGATGAAATGAGCAAATACTTAACAGAAAAAATCAACGCAACTATCGAATTAAAACCGATTGATTGGGGCTCTTGGACAGACAAGACTAACCTGATGAAAATTTCCGGCGAATCCTTTGATCTCATCTTTACTGCCGGATGGTTTGGTTATGGATTAGACGTATCCAAAGGACAATTTGTAGAACTGACAGATCTCATTGCAAAACACGGTAAAGATATCCCTGCCATTTTGGGCGATGATTTTATGAAAGGCGCACAAATTAGCAACAAGACTTATGGCGTTCCTACCAAAAAGGAATTCGCACAAGGTTTTGGTTTCCTTCTAAACAAAGAATTGGTTGATAAATATAAATTCAATACTGAAGGAGTTAAAACTCTGGAGGAAATGGAAGAAATGTTTAAAGTAATTAAAGAAAAAGAACAAGGTATAGTACCCGTTGTTAGTAATAAATTTGCAAACACTTGGGGAGCAGCTAATTACGATAGCGGTATAATTTCACGTGACAGCAAAGAGTTGAAAGCTATTGATACCCTAGAAGACCCTAAATTTATTGATTTTCTTAAGCGTATGAGACAATGGAATCTTAATGGTTGGTTCGATAAGGATGTTATGACTTCAGATTCTAGCGGTCAAGCAGAGAACATGATGAAAGCCGGCAAAGCCTTTGCAATCGGTTCATCATTGAAGCCTGGTAAAGATAAAGAAATGTCTGTAACAATGGGACTTCCGCTCGTACAAGTTGAGACAGCTCTACCTTATACAACAACAGGTGAAGCAAATGGAGCATTGCTATCGATTTCCCGTACTTCCAAGGATCCTGAGAGAGCAATGATGTTTCTTAATATGTTGTATACGGATGCTAAGCTTCTTAATATGCTGGATTGGGGAATTGAAGGTACGCACTATGTTAAAAAAGCAGACAACGTCATTGATTATCCAGAAGGCGTAACAGCTGAGACACAAGGCTACCCGAGCCCAGGCGGTTGGATGTTCGGAAATCAGTTCATCTCATACCTGTGGGCAAACGAAGACGCTGACAAGTGGGAACAATTCGAGAAGTTCAACGAAAGTTCCGAACGCTCTATCGCTCTTGGCTTTACCTTCGATGAGGCACCAGTTAAGGCTGAGAAGGCTGCAGTCGGTAACGTAGATAAAGAGTTCCAGATGGTTCTGAACTCAGGTGCTGTCGATGATGTGGAAGGAACAATTGCCAAGTATAAAGCTAAGCGTAATGCTGCGGGATACCAGAAAATTTTGGAAGAACAGCAGCGCCAGCTAGACGAGTGGGCCAAAGCGAATACGAAATAAGTTATATGCAGGAGTTGGAGAGTAAACCTCCAACTCCTCCTTCTTTTCCAACCTGATGAGATATGCCATAATAAAATGCAAAAGGTATACCGACATGAAGGAATAGGGGAAGAACTGTGATGAATCCTAAAGGCTCTTTGCGTTTCAAGTTAACGGTCGGCTTTATTACCATTACGTTGCCTCTAGTCTGTCTGCTGCTTTACAGTAATTACACGGCCTCCAATTCCGTACGAGAACAAGCGGCGGAGTCGAGCAAAAGTATGATCACACTATATTCTAACCAGATCCAGACTGCGCTTGGCATAGAAACTAATTTTCTATACGATTTAGCAACCGCGGATGTGGATATTCTGTCATTGAACAAGATGGTCTACAACTCTAACGAATATACATTGACCAAGATGCGGATCCTGAACAGCTTAAGCCGATATAATCGGTTTGACAGCACTGTAGATATTCAGTTCGCCTATTCTAACGCATATCTTGATCTGATTCATACCAATATCAAAACAGCCTCTTACGATGAAAATCTGGCCATCAAGCAAGGCCTTCAGGACTTGCTTGACACAGTAAAGCCTGGCAGCCCATTATTTTCAGGGTGGAGGGTAGTTAGCTCTGGTAACATACATGGCTTGGTACGCATTGTGGATTCGGGCGCTGGTGTATACTTGGGAGCATGGGTTCGCCTTGAAAAGCTGATGATTCCTCTGGATCTAATTCAGCTGGGAAGAGAAGGCTTTGCTGCTCTTGCGGATAGTGAGGGGAAACTGATCACCGGAAGCTTCGATGTTGGCGGTTTCGCCGATCCTCCTCTTATTGACTTCTACGAGAAATACCAGAGGATTATGGGAGAGAAAGATACCTACATTGTCGTCAGTAATCCAATTATCTCAACAGATGTTACGCTGGCTGCATTCATTCCGGAAAAGCGAATGCTTCATAATCTTGCTCGTTTTCGTATGATTATTGCTTGGATTCCGGTATTTGCCGTTGTGATGCTCTCTCTCTATTTGATTTATCTTAACGGTATTATTCTCAGGCCGATGAATGAATTAATAAAAGGCATGCGCACTCTCAAAAGAGGGGACTGGGCATATAGGCTGAACAATTCGCCTTCTAGGGAGTTTTATATGGTCAATGAAACCTTCAATGACATGGCGCATCAAATTCAAAAACTGAAAATTAACGTTTATGAAGAACATATTCGAGCTCATAAGGCGGAGCTTAAGCATTTACAGCTGCAAATTAATCCGCATTTCCTGCTCAACAGCATTAATGTGGTCTATAACCTTGCTCAGCTCAAAAATTATTCCGTAATTCAAGCGATGTGCCTTAATCTAGTGAAATACTTTCGCTTTACGACCAAAACGAGCAAGCAGTTTGTTACTCTCTCCGAAGAGATGGAACATATGGACAGTTATTTGCGTATTCAGCAGCTCCGCTTTCCCGAAAGGATAACCTATCGGTTTGTGATGGATGAGGACTCGAAGAAGGTACAGATTCCTCCCCTGATCGTGCAGCCTTTTATCGAGAATGCAATCAAATACGGTTTCGACTTCATGGATGATCCTTTTCATATTGAGATTCATTCCATAATAGATACCGATCAAAAACGTTGCCGCATTCGGATTGTTGACAACGGCAGTGGATTCTCGCAAGAGCTGCTGGACTCCTTACGGAGTGGTCACTATTTCCATCAAACAAATGACCAGCATTTGGGCATCTGGAATAGCTATCATCGCTTGCAGCTTCTTTACGGTAACACCTTTCGCTTGGAATTCGATAATTGCGCTGGCTCTGGCGCTCTAATAGAGTTGGAGATTCCTGTCGAGGCTCCAGTAGATTAGGGTATAGCGTTGACTCGGATTATAATAGATAGGTTTTTGATTCCAATAGATTTATCATGATAGCAGGAGGCGAAGAGCTTGCAGGTTCTGATTGTTGATGATGAGATGTACTCCGTCATGGGGATAAAGGATGCAATCAACTGGGATGCACTAGGTGTCTCTGCGGTATTCGATGCCTATAACATGAGAGAGGCTGTTAAGATCTTTGAGGAGCAAGAAATTCAAATCATGATTAGTGATATCGAAATGCCGAAAAACACAGGAATCGAATTGCTAGAGTGGGTAAACGAGAATTCCCCGAATACGGAGACGATCTTCTTGACGGCTCACGACGATTTTAGGTTTATGCAGCGGGCCGTCCAGCTCAGCAGCTTTGACTATATGATGAAGCCTGTGGAATATGAAGTCTTGGAAGAAGCGATCCGGAAAGCTATCCTTAGTGTGAATAAGAAGAGTGCAGAACTGGTACAGAGCGAACAATACAAACCATATTATGAGTTGTGGAACAAAAAAAAGACGCTGCTTAGCGAACGCTTCTGGTACGATCTGCTTTCAGAACGTATTGTGGCTAGAGAGAATGACAACTGCAGCCTGCCAGCTGAGTACGGCATAACATTGAAGCTGGATGATCGACTGCTTCCAGTCATAGTCAGCGTAGAAAATTGGAAGCGGGAACTCAGCACGCGGGATGAGGAAGTGATGGAGTACGCCATTCGTCAATCCTCCTCCGAGCTGTTGATTGCCGACTCACGAGGAGAGGTCGTTCAGACCAAGAACGGTGTCACGTTGGCTATCCTCTACTTCTCACCGGAAGAGGAGTTCACGCTTCGTGATCGTATTGGTGATAGATGCAACATGTATATTGATGCTTGCAGTCAATACTTAAACTGTACGGTATCCTGCTACATCGGTGAGCCTGTGAAACTGCATGAGCTAACGGTGATGTATAAGACGTTGTTGTCCATGGAATACAATAATCTCAGTGAGTCCAATCAGCTGAACTGGCTTAGCAAGCAGAGTCCAGATCCTTTTCCAGATCCTTGCTTGCCTGACTTTACGGCTTGGGCGCTGCTGCTCGAAAACGGCAAAGAAAAAGAACTGGTTCAGCAGCTGAGGAATAGTCTTCAGGAGCTGGCTTCGGATCGACGATTTGGTGCAAACGCGCTGCAAGCCTATTATCAGGGATTTCTGCAGATGATTCACTACCTGCTGCAGAAGAAAGGTCTCTCTGCCCATCAACTGCTTCAAGACACTAAAGTCCCTCAAATTAAAGCGCCTCCGCGTACGCTAGAGCAGATGGAAGAGTGGGGGATAAATCTGATTCAAAAGGTATATTGCTATCTCTTTCAGGAAGAGTCAGTCATTCCGCGTCTTAAAGCATTTATTGCTGATCATCTCAGGGAGAATATCACCCGGGAAATGCTCGCAGAATACGTTCATCTCAATCCTGCTTATCTCTCCCGTTTGTTTAAAAAGGAGGTAGGGATGAGTATTACAGATTATTTGCTTAACGAGAGGATGCGGATTGCCAAAGCGTTGATTGCCAGCTCGACAATGCCGATTTCAGAGATCGCTCAATCGATTGGATATAGTAACTTTTCCTACTTCTCTAAAATGTTCAAGCGTGTCTATCAAGCGAACCCCCAGCAGTTTAGGAAGCTTTCAAGCAGCTCGAATAGCTGAATTGTTCGTTGTTTTTCATCACCGCCCGATTAATTGGGCGGCTTTTTTTTTGCCGCAGTTTATAGAAAGCAATGAAGTCACCAGTCTGTTAGTAGATAGTCATTATTCTGGTAGAGTGAAATGGGCTGTGTTCATACAATTCAAGTACAGCATTCTTTACAGTGAAAGGAGAGCAGCCGGATGAGCAATAAAATGAAATTTCGTGAGGATGGTACCTTCGTCATTGTCCAATTCTCCGATGTGGAGTTTATAGACGCGGGAGATTATGACCCGGATACACCGGAATTTAATCGCATGACAAGGGCGACAATGGAAAGCGTTATCAAACAAGAGAAGCCGGATCTAATCGTATTTGCCGGTGATGTTACAGCTAGCGCCAGAGGAAATGATCCGATTCAATCCTTACGCGATGCTGTCGCGGTAGCGGAGGAGAGCGGCATACCATGGGCAGCTGTATTCGGCAATCATGATTCAGAAGGAGCCGTTTCTCGTGATCAAATGCATGAAGAACAGCTAGCCCACAGCTACTGTGTCGCTGAAGCCGATCCACCGAATGTAAGCGGGTCTGGTAATTATATCATTACTCTTCTTGACCAAAATGATGAAACGGCCGCTGCTTTGTATTTCCTGGACAGCGGTGATTATTCTTCTAACCCGTCGGTTGGCGGCTATGACTGGATTCAAAGAGATCAAATTGAATGGTATGTCTCCGAATCGCAGAAATTGTCGTCCATTAACAATGATTCGCCCTTACCAGCACTGGCGTTCTTTCATATTCCTCTGCCGGAGTATCAAGAGGTATGGAATAATCAGACTTGTCTGGGACACTGCTTTGATGGAGTAAGCGCACCGGTTATAAATTCCGGTTTCTTCTCGGCGATGGTGGAGATGGGAGATGTAATGGGGACATTTGTTGGTCATGATCATGCGAATGACTTTAGCGGAACGCTGCATGGTATCCGCCTTTGTTATGGCCGATCTACGCGATATGTGAGTTATGTTGATAATGTCCGCAAGGATCATTTTCAAACGGGAGCAAGAGTTATCCGATTAAAGGCAGGCGAGCGGAATTTCGATACATGGATTCGCCAAAATGACGGAACGATTGCGGTTTTGCCTGAGCATTATCCGAACCAGTCCGACTAATTATAAAAGCTTGTGCGAGGAGGCTTGTTGATGAATTGGCAAATATTCGATGTGAATGAGTGGGTTTATCCGGATACTGAATTATCAAATGCAGGGGCGAGAAGCATTAATCTAGAGACGGCGCGAGGCACCTATATTGGCTGTCAAATATTGATGGAGGGGCTCCCTTCTAATGTGAAAATAACATGGGAATATGTCTCGGCCGAGTCTGAATTTGTGAAGA
The DNA here is from genome assembly GCF_050467785.1 of Paenibacillus sp. NRS-1760. Classification (NCBI taxonomy): domain Bacteria; kingdom Bacillati; phylum Bacillota; class Bacilli; order Caryophanales; family Paenibacillaceae; genus Paenibacillus; species Paenibacillus sp. NRS-1760. The sequence goes on from NZ_JBITPK010000014.1 coordinate 996,337, forward strand.
ATACGTCCATGTATCAGCTAATTGATGTTCAAGTGAATGAGAATACAGGGCCTGATTATTCCACCGTACCTGTAGGTACTCCAGCCGATTATGTAACACGACTTGCGCCGTTCCGTGTGTACGATGCTCTAAAGCCGGTCGGTGAGGAATTCCAAGCGCGTGCTGAAAAAGATGCCCTATATGTTTGCTGGAAAGTGGACGAATCCGCAAATCCACATCAGCATGTCGGAGAGCTCCGTTTTCATATTGATGGCAATAGCTATGTCATTCCTGTTGAAATAGAGGTCTTTAAAGCTAAAGTTGCCAAAGAGGAAACGCTGTCGATTACGAATTGGTTCTCATTTGGAAATATTGCAAAGTGGCATAACCTCGAAAAATGGTCGGAGCCCTTCTGGAACATGGTTTACCAATACGGAGAAGCGATGCGCCGGACTCGTCAAACTCATTTCTTAGTTGGCATGGAATTGGTTGATATCAAGGAAACGGGAAGCGGAAGCTATGAATTTGACTTCTCGCGTGTCGAAACGTTAATCAAAATGTTTCTAGGTCTGGGCTTCACCCGTATAGAAGGCGGGCATATAGCTGGTCGAAGAGGCTGGGACGATTCTTTTTTCGTTTTAAACTATGATACCAACATGAAAGCAACAAGCCCGGAAGGCTATACATTTATATCGCAATACCTATCTTCCTGGAACAAGTTCCTTGCCACTAACGGCTGGTTGAGCTTAACCGTACAGCATATTGCTGATGAACCGCTTGAAGAGTCGGCTCAAGATTATCGGGTCTTGGCAGGCATAGTTAGAAAGTTCATGCCGGGGGTACCACTTATTGACGCAATCATTCATACGGAACTGGAAGGGGCATTAGATATTTGGGTGCCCACGAATAGGGACTATGATCGTAACAAATCAGCTTACGAAAGAATCCAGGCTGGCGGCGATACGCTATGGTTTTATACATGTTGGAACCCAGGCGGTCATTATATGAATCGCTTTCTAGATATTCCGCTTCTCAAAACAAGATTTCTGCACTGGGGCAATTACTTATACAAAATGAATGGATATCTCCACTGGGGATTGAATTATTACCTGGAAGGCCAAGATCCATTTGAATTGACAAATCCCATGCTTGCTCCAAGCGTTCACGCCAAAAGGGTGCCTGCCGGCGATACTCATATCGTCTATCCGGGTACGGATGGACCTTGGCTAAGCATGAGGCTGGAGTCGATGAGGATGGGCATTGAGGATTATGAATTGCTTCAACAGATAGCTCAAGCTGACCGTAAAATAGCGGATGAGCTAGTAAACTCCTGCATGACAAGCTTTACAGAAGCAAATACCGATGCAGCAGCATTTCAGCAAGTACATCGACGATTGCTAGAAGCCGCATCCATCTGATTCATACCTTACTAACACCATAACTTCCTGCTAAGCGCTTGATATTTTTATTTATCAGTTTCTTAGTGGGGAGTCCCCACATCATTTTCATCAACCTACGCATGAGAATGGAGCGATAGACGTGTCCTTGCTGCGTAAGCTTTCGATTCGTTCACAGTTATCCATAATCGCGTTATCCATCACCTTTGTCTTACTTTTCATCTTATGCACCAGTTATTTGCAAATGGCTAAGATCATTAGCTCAAACAGTGAAAAATATTCGAGCGAGATTGTAGATATGATCCCTAAAGACGCACTGATGCGCGACATGAAAGCGATTCGTTTTTCTTTTATTTGGATATTTGTATTTGGAGCTGTTTTCGCAGCAGTTATGTTCACTATTATTTCAAGCAACATTTTGCTTAACAAGAACGATTCCTTAGCGAAAAAGCTTCTGGATACAAATGCGGTGCTTTCCTTCATGCAGCTAGAGAAGAAGAAAGCTGAGCTTGCATACCTGCGCTGCCAAATTAATCCTCATTTTCTCTATAATACGCTGGAAATGATCAAAGGAATGGCTGCAGTAAAAGGGGTTCTTGAAATTAGAGAGGCTGCCGCTTTGCTTGGAAGTATATTTCATTACAGCGTTAAGGGGGGAGGAAATGTTCCCCTGGACACGGAGCTTTCTATCATCGAGTCATATTTACAAATTCAAAAGCTGCGTTTTGGTACCCGCTTTAATGTGAAATTTGATATTGATGGTCTTGCCCGCAACTGCCATGTGCCGAAGATGATCTTGCAGCCAATTGTCGAAAATGCGGTTTATCACGGACTAGAGTTAAATGAAAAGCAAGGTTTATTAAGGATAAGTGCTTATCTGGATGTGTATAGAGACTTGATTATCGTCATTGAGGACGATGGGGTAGGGATGAATCAAGCTCAACTGGAGCGGGTCCAATCTACATTGTCGGACTCGGAGCCGAGTGGATTGCTGATAGGCGAGAGAGATAACAGCATCGGTTTTGCCAATGTGAATGTAAGGATCAAGCTGATTTGTGGTTCAGAGTATGGACTTGATATTGCTAGCAAGGAAGGTGAAGGAACTCGGGTAACGGTGAAGCTGTCGACGAAGGGGGAATTTTCGAATGTATTATAAGGTTCTGCTAGTTGATGATGAAGCATGGGTTGCTGAGAGTCTTAAGGCGAGTGTTAATTGGCATGCTAATGGGTTTGAGGTTGTAGGAATGGCTCATAACGGGACAGAGGCACTGACCATGTTTGAAGCTATACTTCCCGATATCGTATTCACCGATATCCGTATGCCAGGTATGAATGGTCTGGAGCTAATCAAAAAAGCACGTGAGCTTCCGCATAAAGCGCAATTTATTGTCGTAAGCGGCTATGCAGAATTTGCTTATGCGCAGAAGGCGCTCACTTATGGTGCGCTTGCGTATTGCCTTAAGCCGTTCGATGAACAGGATATTATATCGATCCTAAGCAAATTTAAGAAAAATAATGAAGCACAACATGAGACAGCTGAAAATCCACTTCAATTATTTTTGGAAGAACCAAACGAAACGAATCGCAATAGGCTTACACACAAGCTCGAACAATATGGCCTAATCGATGGCTTTAATGATGGAGTTGGCCTAATCGTCTGTTCCACTATCGGTAATGAGTCAGTACAGGCTTCAGAGAACTATTTGCAGGTTAAGATCGGAAGATCAAAGTCTCTGTATCTCGTGGCATGGGCTCAATTGGAGAAGACAATTAATGAAATAAGCAAAGGGATGCCTGATCGGATCCGTGGAATTGGCGTAAGTGAAAAAATAACAGAAATAGAGAAACTAAAGGAATCGGTTGAAATCGCGAATTCATTAGCTGATCATTATTTTATTGCTGGTAAAGCAGCGATATTTCGCAAAAAAAACCCGCTACGCAAACCTTTTAACGAAATGCTGAAGAGAATTGATGATGCTATTCGAATAGGTGATATAGCTGCTGCGAATGTTGCTTTTGACCAAGTACTCGTCCTGTTCAGAGAAGGCAGTCTGACTATGAGCCATGCACTCCAGCTTTATAATATCGTACTTTCATTCATGTACCAATTTGGAATTGAGTTGTCCGATAAGATGTTATATAGCAATGAACTGCTGCTTGCTTCTTTTGGCTCCCTATCTGAAATGATTCATTGTTTACGTCAATATGTAAGCAGATATATTCTTGAAGCGACCGAAAACGTCTCACAAGAAATTAGCAATGAAACCTTTAGAGCTATTCTGAACTATGTGAATCAAAATTACATTCAAGATATATCGATACAGAGCTTATCGATCAAGTTTTATACAAACCCTAGTTATATCAGTCAATTATTCAAAAAGGAAGTAGGCGAGACGTTTACAGCATATATCGCCAAATTACGCATTACCTATGCCTGCAAACTCCTTGGCAATACTAATTTAATGGTGGGTGAAATTGCAGAAAAGGCGGGATATCAGGATTATTTCTACTTCACAAAAATTTTCAAAAAAGTTGTTGGTACCACGCCATCAAGGTTCCGTGCGGAGATGAAGCTCGCGTAGGTGCTTCTTTTATTAGAGGGTATACCTGTTCACGGTGTAGTAGTATGTAAAATTTTTAGATAATCTATCGTTATTTATTATGAGATTTGATGGACCTTATCGTTTAGGTTTTTTATGTAGAAAAAGTATGAATTTGTACAGATACCTCGCTTTAAACCAATCTCTTATAATTAGGATTACAACCAAATGTAACCGCTTTCAAATATACTCCAATCCTTATACATTAGGCGATCATTCATTTGGGTTTAGTAAGGAATGTATCCAAAAAATGATATTAAGGGGGAAAGAAGAATGAAGCTAAAATTATTAACGATGATGCTGGTTTTTGCAATGTTTGCGGTATTTACTGGGTGCTCGCAAAATTCCGGATCTAATGCGCCTAAGGATGAACCAACACTGGCTCCTACAACTGAGGCCGTCGATGAAACGGCAACTGAAGCTCCACCTTCAACTGCGCCAGTCGATGAGAAGATTGACTTCAAAGGCGGAACGATCCGCATCGGGCAATGGTGGGGAATGGAAAACTATTTGAATGAGGAAGAGAAGGAAATGCAACGCAAAGCAGAGGAAAAATACAATGTGAAAATTGAGTATGTAACCGTACCTTTCGCTGAGATTCAATCAAGAATAGTAACAACTTCCGTAGCAGGGCAGCCTTTTGCCGACATTATTATGATTCCGACGGAATGGGCTATTCCGAAGATGGTTAAAGAGGGGTATCTTCGCAATATTGACGACCTAGTGGATATGAAAGACCCTAACTGGAATCAAGTTATGTTAAAGAATGGTAGCTACGGCGGGAAGCAGTACAGCTTCACCGACAAGGACAATAACGGCAATGGATTCTACTATAACAAAACGTTAATTCAGAAATTCGGTTTAGAAGATCCTTATGAATTGCAGGAAAAGGGCGAATGGACTTGGGATAAGTTTCTAGCGATGACCAAAGCCGCTACGAAGGATGGCGTATTCGGCGTAACTCCTTATGATACAGCTTCGAGCCTAACGCTTCCTTTCATTTACTCCAATAACGGATCTGTAACGAAAGATGACCAAATTACATTCGAGGAACCGGAAGCATTAGAAGCTATTCAGTTTGTCTCCGATTTATACAATGTTCATAAAGTTGTAGGCGGATCTTTTGTGGAAGGTAAAGCGCTATTCTATCCTGGAGCTCGTTGGGTTTCAGCAGATTTCAATGGCAGCTTGGCTGATGACTGGGGTTATGTATTCTTTCCTAAGGGTCCTAAAGCAACCGAATATGTTGTTCCAATAACTGTAAACATGTGGCATCTGATGGCGGATGTAGAAAACCCAAAAGCAGTTATGACAGTTTGGCAGGAGCTTTATGAGAGAAACCCTGAAAAAGGCTATGATGGCGTAATTCGTGGAGAAGAAGCTAACTTTAGAAGTGAAGAGGGCCTCAATACGCTGCGTAAAATGCTTGGTAACGGAACGGTGATGCAGTTCTTTGCCTATGATGGCTTTCAGGGCTATTTCAATGAAGCGATTAATAATATCATGACTGGAAAAGCGACACCTGCAAGTGAGCTTGCGAGAATTAAACCGCTTGCTCAGGCTGCAATTGATGTGACTGTGAAGAAATAAGGTTTGGTTGCATAAAACGCTGCGCGCACCCCAATTCTTTTCTATGGTTGGGGTGCTGCTCATAAGCGGGAAGGGGGATTCCATATGGCCAACGCCAATAAATATGGAATAGTCAAGGTAGTACTTTTAGTGACGCTATCTGCTGTGTGTATCCTGCCCCAGAGCTTTCAATCAAAGGGGATGTCCACGGTAAAGGCAGCCTCAAATGCTGCTGATACTTCTGAAGCCATCTCGGAGCAGATGCTCGGTAGTAAGAGTGAGAACAGATACGACCAATATTTGGTGAAGCATCAGAATGCGCCTAGGCCAGGGCAAGAGATTATCATCCCAGGAGATACCTTCTCTAAAGTGGTAGACATGAAGGCTAACGTCGTTAACGACATGGCTGGATTGGCGGGCAATGCGGTTGAATCGGATGAAACGGGAAGTATCTCATGGGAGTTCGATGTAACGAATGAAGGCTTATATAATATTGCAATACTTTTTTACCCAATGGAGGGTAAGGGTGCGGATATTGACCGCGAGCTGCTGCTTGATGGAGAAGCGCCGTTTGCTGAGAGCAGAAACTTAGTGTTCGGAAGAGTGTGGACGAGCAAAGCGGAAATTGCACGTGATATGCGCGGGAATGACACCCATGTCCAGCAGGTAGAGCTGCCGATGTGGCAGGAGACGTACGCACGAAGTGCGGATGGTCGCCACAATGAACCCTATTTATATTACTTTACACAAGGGAAGCACAGCATCACTTTAGTTTCCGCAAAGGAAAAGATGCTTATTCGTTCTATCAAGCTGAACCAAGTTGAACAAGCGAAGGATTACGAAGCGGTTGCCGCTGAATATGAGTCGAATGGTTATAAAGATGCTTCTGATGTCATGATCAAGGTTCAAGCGGAATTAGCGGATCTGAAGTCAAGTCAAGTACTTTATCCGATGATGGATCGCAGTAGCCCGTCTACCGAGCCTTATCATATGTCTCAAATCCGACTCAACACGATTGGCGGCTTCAACTGGGCGGAATCCGGTCAGTGGATGACTTGGGATATAGAAGTGCCGGAAGATGGACTTTATCATATCGGCATTAAATATAAACAAAGCTTTCAACGAGGTATGATTTCTTATCGCAAGATGTATATTGACGGCAAGCTTCCGTTTCAGGAGGCTGATGGCATTGCCTTTGGTTTCTCAACGAACTGGGAAATGAATGAGCTTGGAGACGGGAAGAGCCCGTATCAATTTTATTTAACGAAAGGCAAGCATGAGATTAAGCTTGAAGTGACACTCGGAGAAATGGCATTGCTTCTGCGAACAGTGGAGTCCAGCGTACTGGATCTGAATTATATTTTCCGGCGCATTATTATGGTGACGGGCACGGTACCGGATGAATATCGGGATTATCAGCTTGATAAAAAAATTCCAGAGATGATTGAAGTTTTCACCAAACAAATTGAAGTGTTGAAATCTATAGTTGAGCGTGTAGAGAAAATATCTGGCGGCAGCAGTGATCGCACAGCTACATTGAATCGGCTCATTTTTCAGCTGCAAGACATGGTAGATGCTCCAGAGACAATAGCACGCCGGTTAGAGACATTCAAATCCAATACGAGTTCATTAGGAGATTGGATTTATTCCATCAATTATATGCCTTTATCGATTGATTATCTTGTCATCGCCTCTCCTGATAAGAAAATGCCTGCTGTCAAAGCGAAGTTTTTCAAAAGAATGAAGCATCAAGTGGGCACGTTCATGCTCTCTTTCTTCACCGACTACAATGTGCTCGGTTCGACGGAGAAAGGCAGTAAAAAAATTACGGTGTGGATGACGCAGGGTATTGATCAGGCAAAAATTGCAAAGCGGCTTATTGATGAGTCATTTACTCCTGAAACCGGAGTTGCCGTCGACATAAAAGTGGTCAGTGAAGGCGTGCTCATGCAAGCCATGCTGGCAGGACGCGGTCCTGATGTTTCCTTCGCTCTGCCGGAAGATAAGCCAGTCAATTATGCCTTGCGGAATGCAGTGGAGGATTTATCTAAATATCCTGGGTTCGACAAGGTGAAGCAGCGCTTCCATGAGAGCGCATTAGTTCCTTATGAATTCAATAAGGGAACATTCGCACTGCCTATTGAGCAGCAATTTCCGGTTTTATTTTATCGGAAGGATATTCTCGAGGAAATGAATCTGGAGATTCCGCAAACATGGGAGGATGTCTTTGAGATTATTCCTGAGCTGCAGAAGCAAAACCTGCTATTCGGTTTTCCTATTCAGGTTTTGGTGAAAACGGGGGCGAACGTACAAGATAACGCTACATTGCCGGTTAACTTTACCTTTGGTACGATGCTGTTCCAAAACGGCGGGGAAATTTATCGCAATGGAGATAAAGCCAGCGCACTAGATACTGAGGTGTCCGTAAAATCATTTATCGATTGGACGGAATTATATACGACCTATAAGCTGCCGTTAACGACCGACTTCGTCAACCGTTTCCGCAGTGGAGAGATGCCAATCGCGATTGCTGACTATACGAGATTCAATCTCATCAACGTCGTTGCACCGGAGCTGAAAGGACTATGGAATTTCACTCTTGTTCCAGGACTTGAGCAGGCTGACGGCACTATTCGCCGGGAAGTGCCTGCAACTGGAACCGCTGCTATTATGCTGAAGGATAGTAAGCATAAGGAGGAAGCATGGTCCTTCCTAGACTGGTGGACCAGCACGGATGTGCAGGCGAAGTACAGTCTTGAAATTGAAGCCATTTTCGGGCCGGCTGGAAGAACTTCCACAGCTAATCTGGAAGCAGTGGCTCGGATTCCTTGGCAGGTGAAGGATTACAACGTATTAATGGAGCAGTGGAAATGGGCAAAGGGATTGCCAGAGGTTGCTGGGGGATACTTCACTGGCCGTCATCTTGACAATGCGTTCCGCAGCGTCGTTATCTCTAACGAGGATCCACGTGAAGCGATAGACCATTATACGAAATTTATTAATGAGGAAATTGTGAAAAAACGAAAAGAGTTCGGCTTGCCAAACTAGAGAGAGGGGGCGGTTGTATTGTCAGGCCCAAATCAAGCAAGCGTTGAATTGCAGGATCCAAGCAGATTGAAGAGGCAGCCTAGCGAGAGGCAGAAGAGGCTTGCTCATCTACGGGGCGAGATTAGTGTGAAACGGCATGGCTATGTACTCCTTGCTCCATATTTCATACTCTTCTTTATTTTCACCGCCTTCCCAGTCCTTATGGCGTTCGGACTTAGCTTCACGGATTTTAATGTACTTGAAGCGCCAGGGTGGGTGGGTTGGGAAAATTATGCCAACTTGTTCGTCAAGGATGAAGTGTTTTTAATTGCGTTGAAAAATACGCTGCTGTTCGCGGCGATAACCGGTCCGCTCAGCTATATCGTTTGCTTCTTTCTTGCATGGCTCATCAACGAGCTTTCACCTAAGATAAGGTCTGTTATTACGCTTCTATTTTATGCGCCTTCGATTTCAGGAAATGTATATTTGATATGGCAAGTTGCCTTCTCTGGCGATTCTTTCGGCTATATCAACGCATTCCTGATGAAATGGGGATTTATTCTTGAACCGATTCAATGGCTGCAGGATCCCAAATACATGCTGGCGATTATTATGCTGGTTCAGCTCTGGTTAAGCCTCGGTACAGCCTTTCTGGCTTTTATCGCTGGATTACAAGGAATGGATATGACGCTAATTGAAGCTGGTGCGATCGATGGCATAAGAAATCGCTGGCAGGAGCTGTGGTTTATTACATTGCCTTCACTGCGTCCGATGCTGATGTTTGGCGCGGTTATGCAGATTACATCTTCGTTCGCGGTCGCAGATGTGGCAACAAGCCTAGTCGGCTTCCCAAGCCCGCAGTATGCGGGACATACAATAGTAACGCATCTGAATGATTTCGGGACGATACGTTTCGAGATGGGCTATGCTAGTGCGATTGCAACCGTATTATTCGCGATTATGCTAGGCTCAAACTTGGTCGTGCAGAAATTGCTTCGGAAGGTGGGTGACTAGAGAGCATGAATATAAGCTTTCGTCTGCGTCGAGAGAAGAAACTCAATCGTTCCCTTCCTGTTGATATAGCTCTATTTCTAATATTGCTAGGAGCAGGAGCATTCATGGCAGTGCCTTTCGTTTTCATGATTAGCACTGCGTTAAAGCCTTTGGATGAGATGTTCCTGTTTCCTCCCACATTTATTGTACGCTCTCCAACAGTAGATAACTTTTATGATTTGTTACTTATTTTTTCTGATTCATGGGTACCGCTTTCTCGTTATGTGTTTAATACGGTCTTTGTTGCATTAACCGGTACGGTCGGGCACGTCATTTTAGCTTCCATGGCAGCGTATCCGTTAGCGAAGCTGAAGCTTCCAGGCGGCAATATCCTATTCGGGATTGTTATTCTATCGCTGATGTTTGCTTCACAGGTAACTTCCATTCCCAACTATTTAACGATTACGTGGCTGGGTTTGCTTGACTCTTATTGGGCACTGATTTTCCCGGCACTAGCAACTTCGCTGGGTTTGTTTCTGATGAAGCAATTTATGGAGCAAATCCCTGATGCTATAATCGAAGCCGCGAAAATTGATGGTGCGAGCGAGTACCGGATCTTTTGGACCATAGTCATGCCAATGGTTAAGCCAGCGTGGCTAACGCTTATTATTTTCTCCTTTAAAGGCTTATGGGGAACAGGCAGCGGAGGCCAGGGCGCTTCCTATGTGTTTAGTGAACAGTTAAAAACGATGGATTATGCCTTTAGCCAAATTTTGTCCGGAGGATTTGCTCGTTCAGGACCGATGGCTGCCGCTGCGCTTATTATGATGCTTGTACCGGTCACGATCTTTATCGTGACGCAAAGCAGTGTGATTCAGACAATGTCGACATCAGGCCTGAAAGAATAAAAGAGAAAGGGGGAACGCAATTGGCGTCCATAAGGGGCATTGCATCATTTCTTATCCTTATGTGCTTCATTACCGGCTTCGCTGTTCCGGCTTATGCTCTGCCTGATCACGGATACAACTATTCCTACTGGGAAGAGGCGGAGCCTGCGCCGTATCCTTATCTGGCCGAGAAGCATGTGGATGGATCGGAGCTTGGTATCGGCCATTTTAATGTTCCGCAGGATTTATTTGTTGCCAAGGATCATCGGATTTATATCGCAGACACAGGTAATAATCGTATCGTCAGCTTAGATGAGAATGGCAAACTTATTCGTACGATAGACGGTTTTGACAATAACGGCAAGAAGGAAACCTTCAACAAGCCTTATGGCGTATTTGTCGATGCTTCACAAAATATTTACGTTGCGGATACGTACAACAATCGGATCGTTAAGCTCAGCAATGATGGAACTCTCATTCAATTGTTCGGAGCTCCTGAGTCCAGCATAATTCCGGAAGGGTTTCAATATTTCCCCTTCAAGCTGTTCGTTGATAAGTTTGATCGGATTTACGTGATTGCGCAAGGTGCCTTTGAGGGAATTATGGAGCTTGACGCTTCAGGTGGTTTTAAAGGTTATATCGGCACGAACAAGGTGAGATTTAATCCAACCGACTTGCTATGGAAACGTTTATCGACCAAGGAGCAAGTAGGGAAAATGGAGTTATTCCTGCCAATTGAATTCAGTAATTTGGATGTCGATGATCGTGGCCTAATCTATGCCGTATCTTCGGAGGCTAATTCCAATACACCAATTAAGAGGTTTAATCCAAGTGGGGAGGACATATTGCGCCGTGAAGGCTATTTCCCTCCGATGGGAGACATTTCGGTTATTCGTCTTGACACCACAAAGAGTGTAGTGAGTGACCAAAAAAATAGAGGAAGCTCTAGATTCATTGATGTAGTATCCGATGAAAGCGGCATGTATAGCGGCTTAGACTCCACTCGCAACCGCATCTTTACCTATGACCGCGATGGCAACCTGCTCTATCAATTTGGGGGAATAGGCACACAGGCTAATAACTTTCAAAAACCGGTTGCCCTTTCAATGCTCGGAGAGCGAATAGCAGTTCTGGATAATGAGATGAACCGGATGACGATTTTTGCGCCGACTCGCTATGGCAAACTAATCCGGCAAGCTGTAAAAGCCCATTATGCGGGCAAGGTGGATGAAGCTGCTGATTCATGGAATAAGGTGCTTCAGTTAAACGCTAATTTCGATATCGCTTATATTAGTATGGGCAAAGCGTTTCTCAAGAAAAACGAGAACAAGATGGCCATGAATTATTTCAAAAACGGAAATAACAGGAAGTATTATTCAGAAGCTTTCAAACAATACCGCAAGCAATATGTTTGGGATCATTTCGGTACCATTATGACGGTTCTACTCTCCGCTGCCGCGCTCTTCGTTGCGATCCGTATCTATTGGGTCAAAAGAAAGCCGAAGCTCTACTTTGTTGAAACCAATATTGTAAAAGCGCCTTTCTATACAATGATGAGACCTTTTAACGGATTCTGGGAGATGAAGTATGAACAGAAGGGTCGAGTGAAAATTGCGCTGATTATTCTGTTGTTACTTGTCGTGACGATGATTTTGAAGCGGCAATACTCGGGCTTTGTTGTTAATTTCAATAAGCTAAGTACACTTAACAGCGTGGATGAGCTCATCTATATTGTGCTGCCATTTATTTTGTTTTGTGTGGCTAACTGGTCACTGACAACATTAATGGACGGTGAAGGAAAGTTTCTTGAGATTATTACGGCTGTTGGTTATTCGCTGCTGCCGTTCATTATTTTGTACCTGCCGCAAGTCGTATTCAGTAATATGATTACGCATGAAGAAGCCCCTTTTTATTATTTGATTGAGTCTGCAGCTATTTGCTGGTTTTTGTGGTTGTTGTTCGTGGGTATGATGACCATTCACCAATACTCTATTTTCAAAACACTACTGACTTTATTCCTCACCGTTGTAGTCATGGTTTTTATTGTTTTTCTATGCATCCTGTGTTTTAGCTTACTGCAGCAGATGACCACTTTCATACTTTCAATCTATTCAGAAATCAGGGCAAGAGCGTGAGGAGGTGCGTAAATGAATAAGGGAAAGAAACGGACGATATTGATGATGCTATGCTGTCTTATTGCAGCATCATGCCTATACGAAACCATATTCAGGAGCGAGATGGAGGCTGCGAACGAGAGTCAGAAAGTGAAGAAAGATAACCACGAAGTGACTATCGCTTCCGAAATGAGCGCGCTTCCCGATGGAATGGGTATGATTGCTGAGAATGAGTATTTGCAGCTATTTATCGATAAGAAGACGACTGAGGTCAGTGTGAGGGAGAAACGCAACGGGCAAGTATGGTCGACCAATCCCATTGATCATGCCAAAGATACGATTGCAACGGCAATTAATAAAACCAATCTAGCCTCACAGCTGATTATTTCGTATTTCAATGACAAAGGGCATGAGTCCTTTATGAATAATGAAGAAGAGAGCATTAAGAAAAATCAGTTTGAGATTGCTCTCGTTGATAACGGCGTCAAAATCACTTACGAAATCGGAAGCTCAGAGAAGGGTCTAAGTTCTATCCCGAAAGCTGTTGGCAAAGAACGGTTTGAAGAACGAATCTTGAATAAAATTGCGGATGAAGCAGTTAGAAATAAGCTTCGTACTCGTTTTTTCTACAACGAGGAGAAGCAGCAGTATGAGCGCAAAAAAATGCAGGATTATGTCGTAAAGGACGTCGTGGCGGTTCTTGAGTCCATCGGCTATACGGCTGAAGATGCACAAGAGGATAACCAGATGGTGGAGAGTGGGGATCAGGCAGAAAATGTAGCACCTCGATTTACTATCCCGCTTATCTACCAGCTTGAGGGTGAGAATCTCATTGCACGAATTGCAACGGACGAGGTAATGGATTCGGACGCATTCCCCCTTCATACGATGCAATTACTTCCATTTTTCGGAGCTACTGATCATGAGGCTGAAGGTTATATGTTTGTGCCGGATGGATCAGGAGCACTCATTTATTTGAACAATAACAACCATGCAGCACGTGCCTATGAGGTTCCGCTGTATGGCATCGATCAGACACCGCTGCAAAATTCGAGAACTGAGGTTCAATATACACAGGTTTCTAGATTTCCTGTTTTTGGAATGAAACAGGAGAATCACGCGATGTTTGCCATTATTGAACAGGGTGATGCCCAGGCAACAATAACGGCGGATACGAGCGGCAAGCTGAATAGCTATAACCGGGTAGGTGCCACTTTCAAAATGAAAGACATGGAACCAGTTGTGTTTAGAACGGGCTCGGTTACCAAGCAGGTCCCTAAATATTCGGAGATGTATGATAGTGGCCTTCAAATTCGCTATGCTTTTTTAGAAGACTCTTCTGCTGATTATACGGGAATGGCTAATTACTACAGGGACTATCTGATTAAGCACGATGGCTTGACTCGGCAAAAAAGCGGGGGCGACACGCCATTCGTTCTGGAGTTAATCGGCTCGATTCCTGTTCGTAAAAACTTTCTAGGTATTCCTTATCCATCTACCGAAGCGGTAACCACCTATTCACAGGCGATAGAAATACTGGAGTCTTTGCAGCAACGTGACATATCCCAAATCCAGCTCAAATATTCAGGCTGGTTTAACAAGGGCGTTCAGCACAGGCTGCCATCATCGATCAAGCCGGATTCTATTCTTGGTGGAAAAAAGATGTTTGAAAAATTATTAAATTATGCAGAGGAAAACAATATCGAGGTATATCCGGACGTTGCTTTTCAGAGAGTTTATGATAATGGCAAGGGCTTTCAAGCATCAAAAGATGCCACGCGCTTCCTTAATCGTAAATCTGCTAAAAGCTTTGATGATGATATTGTAACAACCAATCCTTCAGATATGCTTTACTATTTGCTCTCACCTCGTAAATTGACGGGCGTGGTAGATAAGTTTCTGAAGAACTATGAATCATTTGACTCCGATGGCGTTTCCTTACGTGATTTGGGAGAGGATTTAAACAGTGATGTTACCTCTCATGAAACCGTTAACCGACAGGAAGCCATAGGGATTATAGGTGAAAATCTGCAGAAGATTAAAGGAGAAACCGGGAAAATCATGCTTAGCGGAGGGAATGCTTACACATTGCCGTATGCGAAGACGATCGTAAATGCTCCGCTCACGAGCAGTGAATTTAATATTGCTGACGAAGATGTGCCATTCTACTCTATGGTTTTGCACGGATATGTGGACTATGCCGGAACGCCTATAAACCTCGGCCGTGATCAAGATCAGAGAACCGCCTTGCTAAAAACGCTGGAGACAGGATCCAATGTATTTTATCAATGGTTTTACGCACAGCCTACTATGATTCGTGATACGAAGCTGAACAGCTTATATTCTCCGCATTATGGAGATTGGTTTGAGGAGGCCGTTCAACTATATAACGAATCCAATGCCATCTTAAGAGATGTGCAGGATCAGACGATTAAGGGCCACCGCAAGTTAGCTGATGAAGTATTCGAAACAACGTTTGAACAAGGCAAAAAAATAATAGTGAACTACAATAAATCAGCGGTAACAGTAGACGATATTTCTATTGAAGCTCAGGGCTACCGCGTGATCGGCGGTGGATGATGATGAAGCGTAAAAGTCCGACGCTGCAGCAGAAAAAGTCTAGACTAGGCATTCTTTTCGTAACTCCTTGGTTTCTAGGCTTTGTTTTCTTGTTTAGCATTCCATTGTATAAGTCTTTTCTGTATAGCTTAAATACGCTAACTCTTGGTAAGGGCGGCTTCGATACCAAATATGAAGGATTTTTATTTTATAAGCAGCTATTTATGTCGCATCCAACGTTTAATCGAACGCTGATTGAGGCAATTTCTGATATTTTGATTAATGTGCCGTCTATTACGATATTTAGTTTATTTGTCGCAACTTTGATTAATCAGAAATTTAGAGGAAGGATATTTGCGCGAGCCGTATTCTTTCTTCCGGTACTTCTTGCAGCACCCGTGCTATCACTGGAGAACAGCTCAGAGATGGCATCCATTGCCTCAACGATTACGGGTTCTTCAAGTGAGGATGGAGGCTTTGCTTTTACTAGCTTTGAGCTTCAGCGAATGCTGGTTGAGGCGGGTGTAGGTAATGGGATTATTAGCTACATTACAGGATCAGTGGATCGGATTTATGAAATTATCAGCTCATCTGGTGTGCAGATACTGATATTCCTTGCAGCGCTCCAATCGATCTCACCATCTTTGTATGAAGCAGCGAAAATTGAGGGGACGACCGGCTACGAAGCGTTCTGGAAAATTACTTTCCCGATGCTTAGCCCTATTTTACTGACGAATATCGTGTATACCGTTATTGACTCCTATAGTACAAACGCATTAAGCCAGATGATAACCGATACGGCGTTTCAAACACTTAATTTCAGCCTCAGCGCAGCGATGGCGTGGGTGTACTTTCTTATCGTATCCGTCATTCTACTTGTGACCATGACACTCGTTTCACGCAAAGTATTTTATTACGATTAACAGGCAAAGGGGGGAATACAGTGAAGCTGGCCATCCGTTCAAGCGCAACAGCTTGGAGAGAACGTGCAAGGCGATTCAGCCTGCTTAATTGGAGTAAGCATTGGAGCTGGGTGACTGTTCGAACGATACTCGTGATCGGTTTTTGCTTTGTGATTTTATATCCGCTGTTTTTCAAACTATCGGTGTCGTTTAAGGATCGTGTGGATTTGTATGATACGACCGTACTTTGGATCCCGAAAAACTTCACATTGGATACGCTAAAAATTGCCTTTGAGGCGCTCCGCTATCCGAAGACATTCATGAGCTCATTTACGATTGCGGGAGTTTCGACTCTCCTGCAAGTGATTTCCTGTTCTCTGGCGGCATTTGGATTTGCACGATTGCGCTTTAAAGGGAGTAAGATTTTATTCGGGGGCGTTATCTTTACTATTATCGTGCCTGTGCAAACGATTATGATTACAACTTATCTCAATTATCGTTACTTCGATGTATTCGGTCTTATCCAGTTGTTCACCGGACAGAAGGGGATTAATCTTCTAGACAGCTATTGGCCATTTATTCTTCAATCTGCTACCGGTATGGGAATAAAGAGCGGTTTGTTTATCTTCATTTTTCTCCAGTTTTTCCGAGGCATTCCTATGGAGCTGGAGGAGGTTTCTTACATTGATGGATGTACCGTTTTTCAATCGTTTTACCGCATCATGCTGCCTAATGCCATTCCATCGATCGTTACAGTTGTCCTATTCTCGTTCGTGTGGCAGTGGAATGACAATTATTTCGTCTCTCTATTCCTGACATCAACAGATGTATTATCGACCAAGTTGCCTGTCATGTGGGCTTCCTTCTCTATGACGGACCCACTCTATGCCTATATGGTTAAAAACGCGGGCGAGCTGCTGTTTATTGCACCGATCGTACTTTTGTATATGTTTGCACAGCGCTATTTCGTAGAAAGCGTAGAGCGCAGCGGATTGATTGGGTAAATGATTTTGGTAGGTTAAATCAGCCTATCAGGTAAGCCATTTTGTGTACAATGAATAGCTCTTAGAACTTATACATCGTTCTAGGGGCTATTTTCGTTAAAAGGTTCTAATGATAACTGGATTACTGAAGTCTATAACAGTAGTCAAAAATTGCCGGGGAAGCACTATATGAGTTTACACAAAAGATTGATCGCGAATTTTCTCCCACGATTTATCTTAGGGCAGTACTCCTCAATGAACCAGATGAGATCTTTTTCTGGCCGTGGCGGAAAACGTTTGGTGTCAGCGGCCTGCGATTGAGCGGCTGATGCGGCGGCAGCGGTGCGATCCGGGTCCAGATTCCACAAGTCATCATAAGAGGAGGAAGGGATGTTCCACTCTGAGCGCTCGCTGTCCTTTTGTACCATTTCGATATAACGTTTTTTTCTAATTGATAGGGCTTTATTAGCCTCGGATCGACATGTGAAGAAAACGGAGGTTAATTCCCTCTAATTGACTTTCAAAAAGACAACCGAGTAGTAAGTTTGAAAACTATTGATCCTAGTGGATATTCTTTCAGTAGCTTAAAATCAACTTTAGGAGGATATTTAGATGAGTTAAGGGATATTTTAATGAAAAATGAAAATAGGTTTCTTGACATTAGAATAGCTAAAGGTTCCATGACTGATGAAGTTTTTATTAATTTAATAGATGCATTAGAGTCCAGAGCTAAAGGAATTCAATTTAATGTGGAGGTATTCTAGTGGAAATTAATAATGACAAAAAAGTAATGTTCAAAGTCTATTATCCTCAAGGTGAAAATACAAAAGAAAACATTGGAATTTGGATGAATGATATATTACTTTTTAATCCAACTTCTTACACTGGGTCAAAAACTACAAATTATAAACATGAAAAAATTACAAAGAACTCTTCGTTGATCGAGTATATCTTAAAAGAGAATTTACTTGATAGAGATTCGAATACTTTTACATTAATGGATGATGAGGATAATTTTTTTTTCATTTAGTAATGAAAATAAAATTTGTTCACTTCATGTAGAAATTCAAAAAAATCTATTTGATTCAAATGAATTGAAAATAATTTGCCAGGCCATTCTGATTATATAAATGGGATCTGGTTTGGCGCAGCGTGGCTGATGTGGTTTGGGAAAGCATATATGCAGCTTTTCCAAAAAGATATCTTCGATAATTTCAAAGATGCTCATGAGATAGAAATTATGGAAAACGGAACATTAATTATAAAGTTGTTTTCAGATATGTGGAGTTACAATGAGAGCATGAGTAAAGAGAGAATGAGATTATTTAGAGAAAATATAGCTCTTTATGAAGTAGTGGATTCCTTGAAAAAAAGCTGAAAAATCTTAATAGATCACAATTCTTTTATTTAAGAATTTATTATTTTTTCTTTGTTTCTGACTTATCAACAGTGGGAAGCATTTGAGATGGAAGCTGCAGCAGAAAACAGCAAACGTTGCCCCTTCATGTGGAAAGGGGCGAAGTAATGCTTATTTTCATTAATCTTGGCTCCGATTGCAAATACAGCTTCCATAATTGGATGCGATCACCAGTTTTGATTTTCTCGAACCCATGATTTTATGGGTTTTCGTATTTTAGTTTAAGCTAAAAGTATTGTGTATTGAGACATAAGGGGTAATACCTATATATTTATTGAGCAAATCAAACTGCAGATAAACATAGTTTAAACAAAGGTGACCCTTCTTTGATTGTTAGAAGAAATTTATCATAAAGAAATGCGATTAATGTCATTTTGCTCACTTTTTTACTTTTTCTTACCCGCATTGGATGTGCCTCGCAGAAAGATTCCAACCAATTCTTTTGCCAATTCCCTATTGGATGCGTATTTTAGAAGGGTGTCTTTTCGGTTTCCCAGCAGCATCATCGCGGAGAAGGTTTGTGCCAGAAGCATGGGATCGTTGACTCTAAGCACATGGTTGTCCATTGCCGCTTGAAAATGATCTGCTAATAACTGGTAGATACTATGCTCGGATTGTCTTATTTCCTGTAGTTGTTCCTCATTTAAAAAGGGCTCAGCCTCTCTCAGCATCGTTTCGATTTCGGCATGGGGATTGGTTAACCGCGCTTCGGCTACTGTAACCAATCCCTCTTCGAGGTGATCGGCCTCCTGTAGAATACGAGATATATGCCTATGTACTTGATTTAAGACGGTCGTAACTGCCACTTTAAATAATTCTGGTTTGCTAATGAAATGATAATAAATAGCAGGTTTGGACACTTGGCATTCTTCGGCGATTTGCAGCAGCGATACAGACTCGTATCCGTACTCCATAAAACGTTTGGATGCAGTCTTAATAATCATTTCTTGTATGGAAGGATCATCTTTTGCATGCTTAGGTCTACCTGGCGCGCGTTGCGATTGTTTTTTTATCATAACTACCTCCATGAATATTTTATGACAATTCATCATTTTAATCAAAAGCGTCTTGATAATTTACCTACCGGTAAATATAATTTAATGAGATCAAAGTATCTCCTCCATGGAAATTGTCATGGTTGCATCAAGAACAGGCAGGTGAAAAATACTGGCAACGATTACTCGGTTGAAATGGCTTAGTTACGCAACAACGCTGTTTATGTTTTTCGCGACGTTTGGAGGTGGTATCGTCACCAGAACAGAGTCCGGTCTGGGATGCGGCACGGAATGGCCACTGTGTCACGGGGAATTTGTTCCGGCTCATACACTTGCTTCCGTCATCGAATACACACATAGGCTGGTGAGTACGACTGCAGGCATTTTGGCAGTGGCTACACTGCTAACTTTTTTAGTGTATTTGAAGCAGCGAAAAGATTTGCAATTTTTTGCAGCGTTAACACTGGTTTTTGTGATCATTCAAGGCGCAATGGGTGCATTAGCAGTCGTATTTTCACAATCGCCCCCCGTGATGGCGCTCCATTTAGGATTCGCTTTTATCGCTTTAGCGAGTTCTTTAATGACAAGTCTTGGCTCGAGGCAAGAACAGAAGGCGCGCGGACTTGTAAAATTCGAGCAGATGCCAAGGACAAGCAAGGCATTTCGCAATTTTGTATGGTGCTTGACCGTATATTCTTATTTGGTGGTCTATACCGGCGCATTTGTAAGTCATACCGATTCGGCAGGTTCCTGTACCGGATTGTTTTGCAAAGGCAGTCGGCTGCCGGAAGTGGCTGGAGGGATAACAATCGAGTTGACTCACCGGATCGCCGGTATTCTGCTGGTTTTGCTGGTTGTCATGTTGTGGTTTTGGATTTGCAAAAATTACAAGAGCAATTGGGAATTGACGATGCAAGCCCAGTTTGCTTTTGGTCTCATTTTGTTCCAAGTTCTTACTGGCGTAGGCATGCTGTATACGCTTAGCCGCCCGGAAGTGTACATGTTCGTTGTTCTAGCCCATATGACCACTATTGCTGTATTATTTGGCATGCTTGCCTACATGAGCTATCTGACATGGAGGCTTTCCAAGCCCGCAACAATTGAAAAATAATGAAAGTTATTCAAAGGAGAGTTGCTCAGTGACAAAGACAAAACGAAAACGCATATGGCTGCGCATCCTGCTCGCGGGCTTCGTCATCATCGCGCTTGTTGCTGCCGGATCAATTCTGTATCTAAAATCTCAAACATACGCACCAAGCAATAAAGCGGAGTCGGCATTGCAAAGCAACAGCGAGGTAAATGTAACAGAGGGGAAAGACGGGTATACATTCGAGCCTGCAGATGGAAGCATCATGCAGCCCAACATTATTTTTTATCCTGGCGGATTAGTTGAGCCGGGCAGCTATTCGCCGTTTGCAAGCGAGCTTGCTAAGCTAGGTCATCGTGTATACATTGCAAAGATGCCGCTTAATCTGGCTATTTTTGGGCAAAACAAAGCCGATTCCTTCGTGAAGGAGCATTTGGGCGAATCCTTTGTCATCGGAGGACACTCGCTAGGGGGCGCGTTTGCGGCTAGATATGCTTCAGAGCACAGCGATCAACTGGCAGGTATCTACTTCTTAGCATCGTATGCCGATGAGAGCGGAAACCTTGCCGATACCGACCTTGCCGCGCTGCAAATTACAGGTACGTCTGACGGGGTTCTTAATCTTGAAGTATGGGAAAGCTCAAAAGCCAATCTTCCCGAGTTAACGGAATATGTTTCGATCAATGGGGGGAATCACGGACAATTCGGATCTTATGGCCTGCAAAAGGGAGATAGTGATCCTCAAATCGGAGAAGATGACCAGTTGGAGAAGGTTGTTGATGCCATGAAGAATTGGATGGAGCAATTTATAAATAAATAGCACAATTTAAAGTATATGTGCAATAACGGCATGAAGGCAGCCATCATCGATCGGCTGCCTTTATATCATTTAACGTCAATGTTTTTATACGACAGATTGTCAAGCTAAGTGCGACACCTCTTCCATGAAAGCTTCATGAGCCGACATCCATCCGAGATATTTTCGGGGGCGGTTGTTAATCAAACGAATAGCATCCGCGGGTTGGCTATTTATATTTTTCAAAATCCCTGTAATTGCTCTCGGCTTTTCGCTGATGAGCCGAGGATTGAAATGTTGACCATTCTTTTGGTACCGAAATAAGAGAGAACCCGTTATAAATAGCACGATGAAGTATATCCCGTACAATTGTATGATCAAAAACTCTAGCATTAGATCTTTGAGATGCCCATTCGGAAATAGCAAGCCTTGAATGACCATCGAGATAACTATTATAAATTTCACGAATGAGAGTAACTTCTTCAGGAATTATTATTAGTTGCTGCGTTGGTTTATCCCATGAGTATCCAAAAGGTATCCTCTCACCAGGCCATAAACCAGATTTAGTACGAACTCTTCTTCCTGAAGTAGTCCGTTCAATTATCATATCTCGTTCTAACTAGGAAAATACTGCTACATACCAATCATCGCTGTATCGAGAGCATAATGGTCGTTGAGATTTTTTTTTTATATTCTGTATTAAGGGAGACCCCTCTGGCCGAATAAGAGAAAACCCGATCCAATGAGATCGGGTTTTCAGTAACATTTTTAAACATGTAACTATTCAAAACAGAATTAAGAAGCACTATCCTCGTAACTCAAACAAACTTCCGACTCGTCTTCTTCCCATCACAGCTGAACACAATCTTCTTATCCTCAACAAACGTCTCCAGATGAACGTTCTTGCCCCAAAGCTGAACGACATGAGGCAGTGTGCGTTCTACATATTTGAGATCCAACTCCATACCCTCATACTCGTGGATTAAATAAAGCTCACCCACACGATTGAAATCTCCATCCTTAACCATCAAACTAGGAAACCCGCCGTTTACTTTCGAATAAACAAGCTGATCGCGAATTTTCTCCCACGACTTATCGGTAATTTTCCATTCAGGTCCTTTTTTCTCGAAAATGTATAGATCTAGATCATTAACCAGATCCTTCGTTAGATAGTTGCGGATGAACGAAATATCTGAATCGAGCTCGCGTACCTCGAACATTTTTTCTCTGCTCTTGCCGGGGACGCGTCCGAAGCGTGCTTGTTCTTCCTTCGTTGGATTATCGAAACGGCGTTCGATATCCTCGAATATTTTTAAGCCTAAATAATAGGGATTCAAGGTGTGCCGGGATGGCTGCACGACAGAGGAGTTTAGCTTAGCGAACTCAATCGTTTCATCGCTAGTCAGATCAAGCTCGCGAATAATTCGCTGATGCCAGTAGGAAGCCCAGCCTTCGTTCATAATCTTGGTCTCAATTTGCGGCCAGAAATAGAGCATCTCATCGCGAAGCATAGATAGAATGTCGCGCTGCCAATCCTCAAGAGTAGGGGAGTACTCCTCAATGAACCAGACGAGATCTTTTTCTGGCCGTGGCGGAAACCGTTTGGCGTCAGCGGCCTGTGATTGAGCGGCTGATGCGGCGGCAGCGGTTCGATCCGGATCTAGATTCCACAAGTCATCATAAGAGGAGGAAGGGATATTCCACTCCGAGCGCTCGCTGTCCTTTTGCACCATTTCGATATAACGTTTCTTATCTAATTGATAGGGCTTTATTAGCGTCGGATCGACATGCTCTTGAATGGCAAGTATTGCATCGATAAACTTCTCGACCGCCTCCGTGCCATGATCCATTTCATATTGATGAATGCGATCTGCTGTAGCAGACATGCTCTCAACCATATTGCGATTGGTTACACCAAAGCGAGCGTTGTTTTTGAAAAAATCACAGTGAGCAAGCACATGGGCGACGATGAGTTTGTTTTGAATTAGAGAATTGCCCTCTAGAAGAAACGCATAGCAGGGGTTGGAGTTAATGACGAGCTCGTAGATTTTGCTTAAGCCGAAGTCGTATTGGAGCTTCATTTTGTTGAACGTTTTATCAAATAACAATAAATATGAAAAAATATAATCATTAATAAGTGATGGTATTCACCCCTAACGAGAATTTGATCATGGTCATCTGAACAAGAATCGAACATTAACAATGATAATAGGATTATGCTGAGCTTAAGAACGTGGCTTTTTATAAGAGGGATTGATGCTTGAGTCTTTTTTTTTTATTTATCTTTCTTACATCAAATGGAGATGTAATTCGGAGTGAACATGAGTTGGGCGTATCATCCTATTAACTAGGGGTATAACGTAA
The DNA here is from genome assembly GCF_050467785.1 of Paenibacillus sp. NRS-1760. Lineage (NCBI taxonomy): Bacteria > Bacillati > Bacillota > Bacilli > Caryophanales > Paenibacillaceae > Paenibacillus > Paenibacillus sp. NRS-1760. The sequence continues at coordinate 1,020,006 of NZ_JBITPK010000014.1, forward strand.
TTGAGAATAACTTAACGAATAAAGTAACGAACACCAGGACGTTAATAATCATGTGAAATTATTTCAATATAAAAAAAGACAGGTCGTTTTAACGATCTGTCTTAAATTTTTTATTCGATTAATTTAAAATTTATCCACGCGAAGTGTGTAAAGTCGCTATTTTATCGAATAGCCCAGCATCACGATAGTATTATCCTCTATTTCAAACATCCACGCGAATATTTTATTCCGATATATTTTTCACTTCATATAGTAAATCTTTTTTAACTAATGTAATTTTACTTTTATTATTTTGATTGTTAATTTAGTGTACACTCCTACAAGAATCAATTACCGTGGATAATGTCAATGTCTTTCTAATGATAAATATCGCTTGAGGGAAGGGGGGGATAGATTTTCAGAGAAGCACTCATATAGTGAGAAAAGTCTTTATATAAAGGGTGGCGCCCCTCGCTTCCATACCCACCAAGGAAAAACCGACCTCGTGAGGTCGGGTTTTTGTATTTTTTATCTTTGTTAAGGCAAATTTTTGTTGAACTAACGGGCAGGTTAACGGAATAGTTTCGTAGATGGAACATTGACTCCCTCCCTTGGAAAGGGGGCATGAATGAGCTACAAAGTAAATCTGCGCATAGGTGAGTGTGTGTGTGATAAGCCCTTAAAACCGGGGGATGGGGAACGATGGTTCAAAGCCTCCCATAAGAGCAAACTATACATTCGACTGCTCACGTGAGATGTTTATTATGATTTTAAGTGAACTATGGCAAGCGAATGAGTCTTAAAAACGGATACAGGTAAAATAGCGAAATTATAAAAGTTGTGCATCATTAACCAGTAAGATTTTGAATATGGAAAAATCAGGATCTCGAATAACTTTCCCAATATGGCAGCTGCAATAAAAGAATGATAAGCTTTGACTGTCCAAAGAATTAAACATTTGAACGGAAGTGAGGGGTGACAATATGCAGTTAGGAACTGTGTCAAATCTAGCCGGTGAATTCAAAAAAAATCAAAAAGTCTTGATTGCGATCGGTGATGAAACCCGGCAAGCCATTCTCATTACCTTGATACAAGGACAGCAGCACCCAGGAATGCGTGTAGGGGAGATTAGAGAAAAAACACACCTTTCTCGCCCCGCTGTATCTCATCATCTAAAGATTTTGAAGGAAGCTGAAATCATAAGTGTTCTTAAAGAAGGTACTATTAATTACTATAGGCTAGACATGCAAAGCAAGCTTAAAATATTAAAAAAATTGGTACAGGAAATCGAGAACGCTCTTATACAATGCAAAGAATATCCTTAATTAGGGGGGGAATAATTGAATAAGATTATTAAGGCAGTTAATGGAGTCCCAATTCCTCAATTAGGTTTTGGTGTATATAAAATTGCTAAGGGAGAACCCTTTGATAGCGCGATTGGCGAAGCGATCGAAGCCGGTTATCGCCATTTTGACACCGCAAAAATCTATGGGAACGAAGAAGCCTTGGGGCGTGAAATACTCAAATCCGGAATTCCTCGCGAACAATTTTTCATAACCTCTAAAGTATGGACAACGGATCTTGGGTATCGGGCAACGAAAAAAGCTTTTGAACAAACTTGCAAGAAGTTGAACGTTACATATCTCGACATGTATTTAATTCATTTTGCCGGGCCTCATTATACAGAAGCATGGAAGGCTATAGAGGAGCTTTACTTAGATCAGAAGATTAAAGTAATCGGTGTTGCGAATTTCGAAATTTTTCATCTAGAAAACCTCATGAAGCACAGTACAATTCCACCGATGATCAATCAAATCGAGACCCATCCTGAATTTCCGCAGAACGAATTGCACGAGTATATGATTAAGCATCAAATCTTGCATGAGGCTTGGGGACCCCTTGGACAAGGAAACAAGAAACTCCTGAAGCATCCGACGCTTATTGATATAGCTCACAATCATAAAAAATCAGTAGGCCAAATAATTCTGCGATGGCATCTACAACGTGATGTTATCGTGATTCCTAAGTCCTCTAATCCAAAAAGGATTAGGGATAATAGTGAGATATTCGATTTCAAGTTGAGCGATGAAGAAATGGAGAGAATTCATCGTTTGGGAACAGGGTCAAGATATTCGGTAAGCCCGACTGGGTATATGGTGAACCCAATATACGTTAAACTTATGAAACTGTTTGTGTGAAGGTTCATTTTGAATGATGAGATTGTCTACATTTTCTAAGGTTAGGAACGAATTTGAGAGGAATACAGCTGCCCTTAGCTATGGTAGACGCTTATCAGCCCCTGTTCCCGAACTTTCACCGATATAACGCCCATGTTGACTTACAGACACAATGGCAGAAGATTAATAAAGTAGAGAACAGCAAAAACATTTGTCGGAAATTATCGATCGTAGTCTACAGCAGATCTTGTTAAACGGGAATGGTAGGAAAACCAGACGGTTCCATAATACTTAGTGAAATCTATACTGGGGAATCCCCTATTCAAGTAGATGAAGATGTAGCAAAATTACTGATCGGTAAGGGAGTTGAGAAAATCTTAGCTGAAACATCGTTAAGCTAAAGGGATACGTAAGTTCAATGAAACAGCGACAGTCTAGGACTTTATTTTCTCATCCTTGGCTGTCGCTGTTTCAATTTCTGAGGCCAGTCTAAAACTTACTTTATGATGTCTGACGTTATTACAATCGTGAATCCGCGTGGAATAAAGATACCCAGTCTAATACTTTATTTTCTATCGACAACGGGCCGTCATACGCGTTCTCTTCCCTCCTTCTAATTTCCCATGTATCATTTGTTCCCCTTTTGCAGAAATTTCAGTTTGAGGTTCACCAGTGCAATGCCTGCGATAATTAGAACGAGTCCCGCTACCAGTTTGGAAGTGATCGTTTCACCCAAGAAAAGGACACTGGTCACGATCGCAATGAGAGGGACTAGAAAATTAAATGAACCGACTTTGCCAGCTTCACCCGATCCGACAAGCAGAAAGAATACGAGCCAGGTCAAGGCTGTACAGAAAATCGAAATAATCGACAAAGACGAAAGGAATGACAGATTCCAAACGATATCCATCCAGCTTTCAACGGTAGAACCCGCAACCAACAATACGATTCCACCAAAGATCATCTGAACAGTGACCAACCAAATGGCATCGACCTTTGTCGCGGTTTTCTTTATATAGATGGTACCGAACGTCCAAGTGATCGTGCTGGCTAAACCGAGCAGGATGCCGACGGTCGAAATACTACCGGAGCCTCCGCTTACGCTGACGACAGCGACTCCAAGAAAGCCGAGAATCAAACCGACCATTTTCAAACTGGTCATGGATTCGCCCAGCCACAACCAAGCGCCGACGCCGAGTAGAACAGGCTGCAAGAAAACGATCGTCGAAAACAGTCCGGCTGGCATAGCTTTCAGTCCGAAAGTTTGAAAGACGAAAAAGAGAATAATATTCAGCAATGCGGAGATTAGGTAGACGCGCCAAGTATGCTTCAGATTAAGCTTCTTGTAGCGGGGTAAAGCGAAAGGAAGTAATATGAGACCCCCAATAAATATTCTCAAGCCGGCGAAAAGCAATGGCGGAGCGAATTCGAGCGCATATTTGGAAAGCGGCCAGTTCACCCCCCACATTGTAACTAGAAACGTTAAATATACAATAGTACGTGTTCGCGAAAGTTGCATCATGTTCTTCAGCTCCTGTTGTGGATTTGTATTTACCATGATACAATTCCTCCTAAGATAAATGAAATGAGTGTTTTCTATAGAGGTGATATCAAAACTGTTATGACACATTCTCAACTGATGTTATTCGTGAAAATCGCAGAGACCGGCAATTTCACAAAAGCAGGGGAGCAATTGAATATGACACAGCCTGCGGTAAGCCGAGCCATCTCCACGCTTGAATCGGAATTGGGGGTCATCCTCATGATTCGGGATAAAAAGAAAGGGATCATTCTCACCGATATTGGGAAGCGCCTAATTGTCATATTCAGAGAGATTTTGCACGGCTACAATAAGGTGGAGCAGGAGGTAACGGCCGAGAAAGGGTTTGAAGTCGGCACCGTTCGTATTGGGACGTTCCCGATTGTGTCCGCACACTTCTTGCCGAAAATATTAAAGGTGATCGGGGAGAAGCACCCCGGGCTGACGTTCGAACTGTACGAAGGAACTATTGACGAGATTAAAGAATGGCTGTCTTCTAGAATAATCGATGTCGGCTGGATTATTCCACCGAACGGTGATTTGGAAGGGATACCGTTCTTTAAAGACGAGTTGTGTCTGCTCCTTCGGGACGATCATCCATTGCAAAGTCGGCCAGAAATCCATATCACCGATCTGGACAATGAACCTATGATTGTATGCAAAGGCGGGTTTGTTACGCCGATTTATGAGCTATTTCAGCAATTCGGAATCGTTTTGCGCGTCAAATATGACGGCCACAACATAACCACGGCATTGAGCATGATTCAAGAAGGGCTGGGCGTCGCGATCGTATCGACAACTTCGTTGTCGTTATCGGTGCTACCGCCTAATGTCCGCGTCCGGACAATTAAACCGCAGCCGTTCAGAGAGATCCAATTGGCGGTTCCGTCTCTGAAGGAGGCTCCTCACGGGGTGAAGCTGTTCCTGCAAACCGCAAGGGAGCTTTATTTATCCGGCGACCAGAACCGCTAATGTGCAAATTTTGCATAGAGTATTAGCGTATCTCACAAAACTAACGGGAAACATAGTTCAATAAAAACACGGAAGCAGTTGACCACAATGATCGGCTGCTTCATTACGTTAACGGTCAGAATAGTTCCAATAAGTGGTAGTATATAGATAACGAGAAGGACGATTCAACATTAGGTTCTTTGTTCGACAGAATAGTAAGCTTAAATTAAATCGTGAAAGAAGCGGAGGAATATCATGCAAATTATGTTCCGTTACAATTGGTTGGTCAGGGAAGAATGGTACCGGTGGTGTGAGGATGTACCGGAGGAGGAGCTGCTTCGTATTCGTACAGGTGGAGTCGGAGGGATTTTGCATACTCTTTTTCACATTATCGATGTGGAGTGGAGTTGGATTCGTTCCCTGCAGGGAAAATCAGATTTTCAAGAAAGTTTTGAAAGTTACAGTAGTTTGGAGAAAGTCCGCAACCTGGATGCAGCGTTCCAGCGTGAAGTGCAACCGTTTGTACATTCCTGGGACGTAGGTATGGAGACTCGCCCATTTTACGATTCCCAACCGGACGGGAAAATGGCCGTCGATGCGTGGGGTGAAGTAATGCGTCACATAATCGCACATGAAATCCACCATATTGGCCAACTATCGGTCTGGGCGAGAGAAGTTGGCAAAAAGCCTGTGTCAGCAAATGTTATTGGCAAAGATCTCATCAAACCCCAGTTGTTACGCTAACGGGACACGTTAGCTCAATAACAACTTCTAAAGGCAGCTGGTCAAAATGACGGCTGCCTTCATTCAACTAACGGGCAGTTATGCGAAATAAAATAGATATTATAATGTTTCCTTAGAAAGAGGGAATTCGGCATATGGATATATCAAAGAAAAACAAAATAGTATATGTTTTAATCGCAGTCATTTTGATTACAATGATTGTTATTTATTTTTCAAACAGTTCAAATGTACTTTATGGAAATGATAAAGAATCCATACAAGAAGTGATTAAGTCTATTGAGGGTTATGAAGATGAATCAGTTGAGATTTTGGAGATTAAAGATATTAATGATGCAAGGATAGTTGGCTTCTTATCAAATAATAATCCAGCATATATTCAATTTTCTAAAAACCAAAAAGGTAATTATGAATGGAGAAATATTGAAAAACAAGCAGGTCAATCATTTACTACATTCTTAATTCACAAATCGAAAGATGAATCCAGCAATTTGAAATTTATGATTGTGACTAATCAGGATAATAATATTGCAAAAATGGAATTAGAGGTAGTAAATAAACAGTTAATTGAACAAGAGTTTAGTGTAAATCAAAAGTCTGTTACATGGATTGATATACCTAAGGATAGTTCCCTTGTATTTAAATATAAATATTATGATAAGGACGGTAATCTTCTTAGTGCTATTTAATTACAAAGGCTGCCTTTCTTGAACTAACGGGTACGATAGTTCAACAAATAAGGAGCAGTTTGCTTTGAAAATAGTTCAATCGGTTTTAAGAGTACACATAACCCTGTTATATGACAATGATCAACAATAAAATGTTTAGTGTCATTAGTTATGCGATTTACATCGTAATGAAGCTCCTGTTCAGGTGTATTTACGTTATTTGCCGCTGATACAGAAATTGAGTTGAACATCATTAAACAGCTGATAAAGCCAATTAATAAAAGACTTTTCATTTGATTACCTCGCTCTGTTTTTGATTTTAATACAATTATATATTTTGTAGTAAAACTTAAATTTATACTCAATATTAATTGTCATTGAAATCAAGTTACAATTCATTCAAATGGCAAGGCGCCATACGCGGTGGAAGCGTGATCTTTCAACCACAGTATTGCCAGTGTGTGGCTGTTTACATTATTGTTACACTCACTATTATGCGATCATTATTATATTTGTAGACGCCTTCCTGGTCAGAATCCATAATCTTGGCAAGGATGAGATATTGATATTTTGACATTTTCGTTAATCCATATAATGCTTACATAGTTAAAATGTTTTTCAAAACTATTAGATAACGAAAAGTTATCAATTATAAAAATAAAACCCTGCATATGAGCATACAGGATTTTATTCTTTTGCATGTAAGTTGTCTGAAGCGCTGGTACAATTTAATGCAGCATTAGGGAGTGAAGTATTATTTATTGTAACTATCTAAGAAATATTAAATCAAAAACAATCTAAATTGCATAGCACCTAATACCTACTAACGAGTTAATCTTTTCGGTGTGATCCGTCTTTGTTATCTTCTGCAGCTTCCCCCGTCTTATTGCCAAACGCTGCGCCTACGATACCGCCAACAACAGTTCCAACAGGACCAAAAGCAGAACCTACGACAGCGCCTAAAGCACCACCACCCGCGGTTCCTACAGCTTTTCCTATGTCAGCACCATCCTGATTGGTATTATTTCGGTCAAAATCATCATTTCGATTGAGTTCTTAGCTTTTAGTCAACTAATTTCACTCCTTCGTTTTAATGAAAGCTGCTACATATGTACCGTAACATAATGAATAACATGTCCTAACTAGTCTGAAAGGATTCGTAAATATAATGTTTAAATAGATATATTAGGGGATTGAGACATATTTATTTTGTAACCTAGAAGTAATTGCAATCTAGAAAAAGTTAAAAAACTATACATCAATAATCGCCACAATATTTGAAGTTTCTAACTTCGGTTAAAATTCTATTCTCTTCTCTTGACTTTCTTGCTTAGGAGTCCTTCTTTTACTTTAGAAAACGCGAGTTGATTAACTAGCTTTACTAAAGATTCCAGATAATTTCCGGTTGTACATTCTTCTTTTTAAGTATTATCTTTTTAACTATTTTGCGCAGCATCATTTTCATCTCATCGATCTCTAAGTAATCCCATAGAGATTTTAACGATTACAACCAATTTTGCAATGAAAAAATCGTGACTTTAATTCCCTTTTTATCTGCTGAGGGCTTGAATTATTTTCGAACCGAGATACGAGAATTAAGCGAGCAAATGGAAGGCGAGCGTGCGCGGAAAAGGAAGCTAAATGACATAATTATTGAATAGGGGATAGGTGTGAAAAAAACAGAAGTAGTTATTCTTCTGTACAAGAGCATGAAGTACAGCTTTTGGTCAAAAAAATTGAACCTTAGCTGTTCATGAAGAGGAAAACCACAATCATTTTTTCAATTAACCCAAACCATTTTGTATTGTTCGTTTTCCTTTTGATAGAAAAGGCAGCCGATCGTTATGATCGGCTGCCTCTTTGTCATAATTGAGCTATCGTGTCGCTTGGGAACAATGATTCTTTTGATTTCCTGTAATAACTTATCCCCTGACGTTTCGGTATTTCTTTGAAAGTAGGCGTCGAGTAGGTTTTTTCCTTTATTATAAGCGTTCATTAATTTTAATCAACATTTTCTTTAAGATTTGCTTTTCCTCCTCGGTAAGGACTTGAACGATTTCTTCCTCCACCTTTTGGAATGAGTCTTGAAAGTCTTCAATCAGTTCAATCGCTTTTGGCAATACATATATATTTTTTTGTCGTTCATTATTAGCCGGAATTTTGCGCTCGATGAACCCTTTTTGCTCTAGACCTTGAAGCATGCTTGTAATGCTGGCACCACGTAGATGAAAGCGATCGGCAAGGTCCCTTTGAATAATATGATTATTTTGGTTCTGGTAAATGTAATCGATTAATTTTCCTTGTTGAGCGTTTAACCCCTGCTCTTTAATACTCTCGTCCGCTCTTTTCTTTAACTTAAGACCGATAATCTGAAACAAATCCAGATAAGGCGTATCCTTTTTGGATTGCATGATCGTCCCCCCTGCGATTGTTAGGAACCTAACTGTAAGCAACTAAACTATACAGCGATCCTATTGGCTTGTCAAACAAACATTAGTTTGTTGACAGTTAGATAACTAACAGTTATACTCCGAATTGTTAGACAGAAAACACTTAGGAGGAATTCAAATGGAGAATCTAACACAAAATGCTGCATTAGAACAAGTTACGGCGATTACAAATATACGAATTTTTGATGGAGATCAAATGATTGCGCCCAGACATGTTGTCATTAAAGGGGAGTCCATTATTTCAGTGGGCGGAGACCTTCCGGCCGATGCAACGATTATCGATGGAGAAAATGCGACTCTAATGCCTGGTCTGATTGATTCACATGTCCACACCTCAATTGGCGGATTACGAGATGCCTTAAAATTCGGCGTGACAACAGAACTCGAAATGAACGGCGATTTTACTAAAAGAGGGCGCGAGATTCAGTTGAAAAATGTGAATGACATCGCAGATGTCCGTTCTGCTGGCACAGCGATTACCGCTCCGGGCGGACACCCAGATGAATTACTGCCGGATGGAGATGAAATACCGGAATTCGTATTAAAGGAACTAGAGAAGTTATCGGAGGAAGACCGGGAAGCGATGTTAGCTGCATACGCTCACGATCACGAAGAAATACCGCAAGTAACGACGGTGGAAGAAGCGATTAAACATGTGAATACCCAAGTCGAGAATGGAGCCGACTATATTAAGATCATGATTGAAGAAGGAACGGTCATGGGTGTACCTGGCCTACCTGTATTGAGCGAAGAGATACTAAAAACAGCCGTGACAGAAGCCCACAAGTTCGATAAGCTGGTCATCGCCCATGTCTTGACTGCTCATTCATCGCAAGAAGCCATCGATTTTGGAGTCGACGGTTTGGGCCACTTGTTTATCGACAGACCCGAGTACACGCCCGAGTTAGTCAAATCCATTGCGGATTCAGGCGCTTTTGTTACACCGTGCTTGGTGTTAAATTCATCTATTATTGGAAATCCGGCATCGGAATTGGCGAATGATCCGCGTGTTCATTCCAAATTAAGTCCGGATTGGATCAATATTTTGAACTCAAGCTTCAATACGTTTCCGCAAGGCAATATGGAGAACAGTTTTAAGAATGTGATGGACCTTCACCATGCCGGAGTTGATATTCTAGTAGGGACGGATGTCGCGCCTGTTCCCGTTCCTAATCTTGGCGGCCTTGCTCATGGAGCCAGCGTCCATCATGAAATGCAATTGCTGGTGAAGGCAGGGTTCACACCGATAGAAGCGCTTCAGTCGGCAACAGCGAAACCGGCCCGTTGCTTTGGCCTTATCGATCGCGGCCGTATTGCCGAAGGTGCGCGCGCTGACCTTATACTAGTAACCGGTGATCCGACAACCAACATCTCGGATACCTTGTCGATCAAATCTGTGTGGTTCAAAGGTGTGCAACAACTATGTTAACCAGAGTCGATATCCCCGTAAAATGTCGTTAGAGGGATTTCATACGCCATTAACGAACCAGAGGATGCCAGTGTAAACGAAATAATTATCCGACCGCCCCTACAAACCATATAATACATTCACCGCCCTCGACATGCTAAGCGAATGAAGAGGGCGGTTATTTCCGGTCTGCGTGGCCTATGTAGTTCTCATCAACTAAGGAATCCTAACGAGGAACAGATCGTTCAATCATTATAGAATTGGAAGAAGGATGAGCATAATTTATAAGGTGACTAGAACTAGTAAATATTTTGAGGTGGCTGAAGGATATAAGCATAGGGTAGTAACGGAGCTATTCAGTAAGGTCAGAGAAAAAGAGATTTAATATGTTCCTAAAAAATCGGAGGTTTACATGACTAAAAATAACGAGGCTTTTAATACAATTGAGAAGGACTTCCTCGCAAATAGAATTAAAATCGACAAGGTTGGTTTTTATGATGACCCTAACTATTTACAGAATGTCAGAGTGAAATTACCAATAATAGCAGAACTATTGAACAAAGAGTGTTAGTTAGGGACGGTCGTCTTGGGGCTTGTATTGATATTTCATCGACTCTTTCTCGCATTTTAGAGGAGGAAAGGATATGTAATTATATGGTACTTGGTTCATTGAGCATTGAATTTCCAGAAGAATCAAAAATTCAACGAAAGCATTTTTGGTCTGTAGATGTTCATGATAATATGCGTGCTGGGCATGGTTGGTTATTTGTTCCACCATATTATGTAGTAGACCTAACAATAAAGCAGCAAGGTACAAGCAAGGCGAGGAAAAATATCTTCCTAGCATTAATAATGGGAAGTTGAAACCCACAGCATTCATCACGATAGAAAAATTTATCAAGAACCAGGCATTACAAAAAAAATTCATCATATATAGTTGATATCCGTTCGGATTTGATAAGGAGGATATCATGCAACCTATGTTACCTAAGGAAAAATATTTTGGACAGTTTGAACTGGTGCATGCTTTTTATGGGGCTATGCCTACAGGTGTCAGCGTTTCCGAATCCGGCCGTATTTTTGTTTGCTTTCCGAAATGGGGAGACGACGTTAAATTTACTGTGGCGGAAATTGTTGAGGGTGAAATGCAGCCTTATCCCAGTTTAGAAGTAAATTCGGTTAATACTGGTAATATTATTATGTCTTTCGTTAGTGTCCAAAGTATCTTTGCTGATGGGAGAGGAATACTTTGGGTACTAGATACAGGGGCACCAAATTTTTCTGAACCTATCCAAGGGGGAGCAAAATTAGTTGCTGTTGATTTAAGCACGAATACAATAAGAAGAGTATATACCTTTACAGAAAATGTTGTCTTGCCAACAACTTATCTGAATGATGTCCGTTTGGATTTTCGTGTTGGAAGAGCAGGCTATGCATATATAACGGATTCTTCTTCCAGAGGGCCAGGAGCTATTATCGTCGTAGATTTAGAAAATGGGAACGCGTTTAGACGGTTAAATGGGGCAATATCAACTTCACCTGATCCCTATTTTTTACCGAAAGTAGAAGGTGAAATTTTGATGAATCGAAACCCGGACGGCTCGACTTCCCCATTTAGATTGGCTTCCGATAGTTTAGCGATTTCTCCTGATGGAAAGGTTTTATTTTATGCTCCGCTAACCAGCCGTCAACTGTTCTCAATCTCAACAGAAGCCCTAAGAGATAGAAGGATACAGGACATGAATTTATCCCAATATGTTCAGTATTGGGGGGAAAAAGGTGCGTCTGATGGAATGATCACCGGCGCAAACGGCACCGTTTATGCGGGAGACTATGAAAACAACAGTATCCGAAAGATATTGCCGAATGGTACAATGGAAACCATCGCACATGACCCGAGAATTTTATGGCCTGATACTTTTTCGATTGGCCCCGATCAATACTTATATGTCATTGTGAATCAATTACATCGGCAGGCGAGATTTCATTATGGAAGAGACCTGCGGGAAAAACCATATAGTTTACTTCGTATGAGAATTGATGAATTCCCTGCTCCTACCTTTTCATAATAATTATAAACGAAGGTAGATATCCCTCATCAGGAGCTGCCTATTTTGTCAGTTAATATTATATTTTTGTAAAATTGTATTGATTCCGCAACTGCCCTATTATAAAGAGGCTGTTGTTAGACCTTGAAATTGATTCTTGGCTGGCCGAGCTGATCCCAAAATAAATCCCCTATTCCGCTTATGGAGTAGGGGATCTTTAATTCTAACCAGGAGCGAACAACGTATGACACAAGCTAATCAACAACTTGTGTTCTTCTCGGCAAACCACTACGAAAAGAAAGTTCCCGCGAAACGGGTTAGTATTTTCAACCTCAAGTTGGTCCGCGAGTCCACCATCCTCTTTACCTCAGTATATGTAGCCAAATCCTACGGCACTTTCTTGAGGATGCCGATCAGGAGCACTTCTTTGTGATCTGCCTAGACAGTATCCGCCCTTATTGTATTGTTGGATTTTTGACACGGAGAACATTTTATTCTCTGAAGTCTCCGGCTATGGAAGAAATACGGTGTCAGGACGGAATGTTCATTAGGAGATATACTCCTTAAAGAAAAACTATACTTACTTTAGGAGGTCATTTCAATATGCGGAAAAAATCCCTGAATAAAGAACCCGGTCATGTAGACCAGGTTTGTTGATGCTTTCATAATAATTATCTGAGCATGTCAGCTTTACTTCGCATTATTTTGCACTCTAGGTTTTCCTTGATCGTTCGGGTCGTTAGATCGTGACGGGCTATTCTTTGGGTTGTTTTTATCTGGTTTGGATTTAGTACTCATTTTATAGTTCACCTCCTGTGTTATCCCTATAGTATTTCTCCAAACCGTTATCCTTATTAGAGTAATGTTGTATCCGTAATACCAGGCGCTGCGGTGGCCTTCAAATTTCATTAAACTAACGGCAATAATGTTCAAAATAACGCGAAATAAAGAAAATCGAGATAACAGTCCATCAAAGAACGACCCCAAAGATGCACTTGTCATCGCAGATTCAGTAAGTCGGGGCTTCTACTATGAGTACACGCGACAATCGCTTGTGTTTCAACGCTTACGGACCATAATGAGTGACCGAGAATTCTGGGTCGCGAACAGTGTTCGACTGCAGAACCGCATTGTGCGTTGGCTCGACATCCGTTTTCCTGAATATCCATCGGTATTCAAAGACTGGACCTGTAAGCGGTCATTGGCGACCCTCAAGATATTCCCTTGCCCACAGGATTTGGAGACGTATGCAGTACCGGATGTAATCAAAGCTTGGAGAGCCCATATGCAGCGCGCGGGGGGTTCTACGGGGATTGAGAAGGCTGCACAGCTCATCGCGCATGCTAAACGCAGTGTCGGAGATCGAACCGCTGTAGAAGAATCGAAGGCAGATTTAATACGGCTCATTGAAGAATATGAACGAGTTACCACCATGCTTGAACAGATTGAAGAGGACATCGAAGCTCTGCTTTCTGAGATTCCTATGGCACAGCAGCTTCGCACCATAAAAGGTCTCGGGAAGAATATCTCTATCTCGCGACGGTTCAGCTCGTTTGGAATAACCCCGTGTTCCGCCATCTGCATGAGCATAATGTGCAAGAAAAGAAGATGAAAAAGCAGCAATCCATATTTAAGTTAATAGGAAAGCTGGCACGAATTCTAGTTGGTATTATACAACGAGGAGAAAAGTTCACGCCAGAGAAAACCGTCCTTGCATGGGCAGAAGCAGCTTAAATTAAGTAGAAATCACGTATATTGACTCATTCGCAGGATTTCAAAAAGAAAGCACGGAGGACCGAGTTCGTTACCCATAAGGGCTCAGACCCATCCGCTAAACGCTATCGGTCTCCACACCTTGGACAGGTATAACGAAGGAATGTAAGGGCAGTGACCCGTTGAGATTTGGGAGGGTGAACCTCCAAGGGATTGTGGAGTATGCGTGCAGTAGAAACTACCTGGGGAATATTTCCTAATAGTTCCTCTATTTCCGCATGCCCAGCCCACCACCTCAACGGGTATCACCTGAGCTGTTTCTTAAAATTGACCTAATTCAAGGTGATGAAATCCTGCGAATGAGTGAGTATATGTGAGATAAACCCTTAAAACCGAGGGATTGGTAACGATAGTTCAATGCAAAGGGCTGCCGTGTGGCAGCCCTATACTCAACTAACGACCGGATTAATTCAGTAAATTATGTGGCTATTAAGAAGGAGTATAAGATAGACTAGCGCTAAATGAGAGTTGGGTGATATCTGCTGCTGAGGGATCCGTCGACATAAGTGTCCTTATACGAATACCAATTCGATCTCCTGCTGCAACTACTAACGATCCCCCAACATTAATATTCGTTGCGGTTCGGAAAGTACCAGCTGTAATAATATTATTCGGAAATCCGAATCTAACTGAACTAGTTAATGGAGTTGTCAAGTAAGCTGAAGTACTATGATCAATCCCATTATTAGGAACGGACGAAGCGCGGAATACTGTGAAATCATATTGAAGACCGAGAGTATTTATAGAAACGACAGAAGCAACCAATAGATCTACACTTATTTGTAAATTTTGAACGGTACCCGCAAAGGGAATTGGGAAAGCAAAACCACCTGCTTCGGGTGGCATAGTTGATTCCCCAGAACCGTCAATAACTTCGACCGTGTGATTACCAAAACCCATTAAAATTGGAGCAGCGGATACTACTGTAGCACCACTAAGGATGATCCCAGTTGAAAATGGAATTAATCCTCCAGCTCCGGCTGGTCCAGTTGATCCAGTTGGCCCTATCTGACCAGGTTGACCTTGAGGTCCTGGCAACCCTGATGAACCAGCTGGTCCTATTGCACCTGTCGCACCTGTCGCTCCAGTTGGTCCTGCAAGTCCAGCTGCACCAAGTGCTCCTGCAAGTCCCGCAAGTCCCGCTGGTCCCGCTGCTCCGATTGCTCCTGCAAGTCCTGCTAATCCAGCTGGTCCAAGTGTTCCTGCAAGTCCCGCTGGTCCAGCTGCCCCGATTGCTCCTGCAAGTGCTTGAAGTAATTGTTGTCCTTCTGCTGGAGGTCCTTGGGGCCCGCGCGGTCCTTCAGGTCCGGGAGGTCCAGGAGGACAATTACATCTACCCATAATCTCATCTCCTTTTTATTAGACTTATCCATCATATTAAAAGCCTATTAAGAGAATCACAGCAGGTACCTATCAAACTGAAAAAAAGGCTAATAGAGCCAGTATATACGCTGAATAAATGCTCTGCTGTGTTATTGTCCCATACCATTAAGTCTGTGCTGGCATTAGATAATAAAAGAGATCGAAGGCCAAGGAGTGAAGAGATTGGAGAAACGGCCATTAGTAGGGATTTTAGTAGCCAAAAGAAGCAATAGAAAGAGTGTTTTGAAGCTTTATCAGCGATATGATCATTTAAACTTAAAGCTATTCGTCTTTACTCCGGCGGATATTATTTGGGAGAAACAACGCATTAACGGACTCAGCATGAATAAGGGCGTATGGAAACAAAGCTCTTTCGCTTTTCCTCATGTCGTCTATAACCGCTGCTTTAACAAAAAAACAATAACGATACAACGTCTTGAAAAAGTGATCGGCAAAAACAAATGCTTCAATAATATCAACTTTTTCAATAAATGGGGCCTTTACAACTTATTAAAACAGTCAGAGCTTAAACCTTATGTACCAGACACATTTTTATACGAACAAGCAAATGTATCAGAACTACTAGAGAAATATCATGTCATATATATTAAGCCTACTTATGGGTTTAAGGGGAAGTCTGTATACCGGCTTGAACAAATGACTCATGGGGATGTCAATATTTCTTTGCATTGTTTGGCTCCGAGGTATATATGCAGAAAAAATGAAAGCTATCAGGAAAAACTGGATGAGCTTCTCGGCTCAGAGAACTACATGGTTCAGCAGGGGATTTGTATTCAGCAGCTTAATCACCGATATTTTGATATTCGTGTCCTTGTTCAAAAAGATATATTGGGGGAGTGGACGGTTTCCAACATTGCATGCAGAGTGGCCTATGAACATTATTTCAACACGAGTATGTGTGAATTCATCTTTAATGCTGGAGAAATTCTCCCCTTTTTATTTTGTCAGGACAAAATAGATGAGATTTTCCAATCTCTCCATGAGTTAAGCATTACGGCTGCGCAAGAAGCAGAAGCTCATATGGGTTCATTGGGAGAATTGAGT
Organism: Paenibacillus sp. NRS-1760; assembly: GCF_050467785.1. NCBI lineage: Bacteria > Bacillati > Bacillota > Bacilli > Caryophanales > Paenibacillaceae > Paenibacillus > Paenibacillus sp. NRS-1760. The sequence goes on from NZ_JBITPK010000014.1 coordinate 1,036,168, forward strand.
GTGGATTTCGCATTAGACGAACAAAGTAAGCTATGGATTATTGAACTTAACGGAAAACCACAAAAAAATATATACAAAGACCATAAGCGTTTTAAACACAAAAATCTAATTTATAGTAGACCATTGGAATATGCTTATTATCTCTCTCGTTCTTGAGAGATAATAAGTTTTTTCAAAATACACATGTTTCGCACTCGATTTCGCTAAACCTATGTATGAACTGTGATTTTTTTATGGATTTGTAGTATGTAATGAGGTGTCTATTCAACTCTCTTAGGATCAATCTTTTACAAAAAGATCGGCTACCTTGGCAACACAAGCTGAAAGAGATTTATGATTCGCTGAACAATTTTCTCATTCAACCAATGCCCTTGATCTAACAGATAACGACAGTACAATAATAACAGGCTGCCGCCGATAATTCGGCAGCTTATTCAGCTATCAAGTATGAAAACGAACGTAATGTTTGTGATGAAATAAAACAAACATTTGCATTGGATGGCGCTGGACCGTTCAGATTAGATCGTCTAAGGTTACCTGATGCCAATCATAGGATTGTGGTGAATACTATCCATTCAACTGCCTTTGTGAAAATGTTCTTTAGAACACGATAGTGGCAAACTTGCAAACTTTTGTGGACCCGCCCGTCCAAATGAGTGTTTGGCTGCCGAAGTGTATCCAATAGACTGGTGAAAATCTATAAAATATTAAACCCATTTTCAATAAAAATAGTTTATCGTATACAAGTGGTTAGACTAAAGTCCATACCTCCAATGGAGCAAAATCATAATTTAAGTTGTTAATAGGGAGGTGTTTAGTTTGTGGTGTGATAATACCAATAAAAAAATCGAATGACTCCAGTAAGAAATAGACCACTACTTAAAAAGAAATGTATTGTCAAAAAAAAGAGCACTCGTGTAACCGCTAAACAAGAATTGAGGAGCTCTTATATCTGCCGAAGTAAAATTTGTAAAAAGAATACGATTATTGCTTGTCCTGTGAAAAGAAATAAACGTAATAGGGTTATTTCAAAAAGAAAAATATTAATCCGTCTAAAGCCAGTAATTAATGTAACTGCTCTGCAAGGTCCACAAGGTCCACAAGGTCCACAAGGTCCACAAGGCCCACAAGGCCCACAAGGCATACAAGGACCCAGGGGACCAGTCAATACTCCATATAATCTTTATATCAATGCACAGATTCAAACAGCTGATACTTCAACCGCTACAACTACTGCTATTACCATTCCAAATGGTGATACGCTCGACCCTGCGACTCCAATTGTAATCGAATTTGTTGTAAACTAATTTACTAAATTGACGTGATGCCGACAATCCTTATTTGTATTGGATTGTCGGCATAGTCAAAATAAATGACTATTGTTGTATATCTGTACGTACTCGTACATATTCTCCAAAATTAAAAGAAATATAGGGGAGTGAATATAAAATGGCAATCATATATCCAATTTTTCCTCCCATAGTTTCTGGATATGTTTACAATGTAAGTGCTCAAACTATTCTTGTAGAGACTGATGTTACATTCGATTCAAATGGTATTCTTAGACCTGGAATTACACATACCCTCGGAACTACTCAGATTGCAGTTATCAATTCGGGAAACTATGAGGTTACTTTTTCCGTGTCAGGAGTTGAACCTAACCAATTCGCACTATTTGTAAATGGCGTCCTGGCTACGGGAACCGTTTACGGTTCAGGTGCCGGCACTCAGCAAAATAAAGGTCAAGCTACAATCGCTCTAGAAATGGGGGATATTCTTACTCTGCGAAATCATAGTTCAGCAGCAGCGGTTACCCTTCAGACTTTGGCTGGTGGCACACAAACAAACGTAAACGCTTCAGTTGTTATAAAAAAAATGAGTTAGTTTTTACATCTCTCAGATGACAACCTTTGGATTAATTTAAATGTTCATTGTGCTAAAGGGAAACTACAGCTTATTGGTTGTTGAAATTGATCATGAATATATTCCGTATTTAATGGGAGGCGCACCCCTCGCCCCCTCTGGCCGGAAATAGAAAACCCGATCGAATGAGATCGGGTTTTTTAGCATTATGCATGATAGCATTCAATGAAGAGTTAATAAGCAATATCCTTATTATCAAACAAATTTCCTACTCGTCTTCTTCCCATCACAGCTAAACACGATCTTTTTATCTTCAACGAATGTCTCTAGATGTACATTTTTCCCCCAAAGCTGAACGACATGAGGCAGCGTACGCTCCACATACTTCAGATCCAGCTCCATACCTTCATATTCATGGATGAGATAGAGTTCACCCACTCGGTTAAAATCCCCATCCTTAACCATCAAACTAGGAAACCCACCGTTTACTTTTGAGTAAACAAGCTGATCGCGAATCTTCTCCCAGGACTTATCTGTAATTTTCCATTCAGGGCCCTTTTTCTCGAAAATATACAGATCAAGATCATTAACCAGATCCTTCGTCAGGTAGTTGCGTATGAATGAAATATCTGAATCGAGTTCGCGTACCTCGAACATTTTTTCCCTGCCCTTGCCGGGGACGCGTCCGAAGCGTACTTGTTCTTCTTTCGTTGGGTTATCGAATCGGCGTTCGATATCCTCGAATATTTTTAAGCCCAAATAATAGGGATTCAAGGTGTGCCGGGATGGCTGAACGACAGAGGAGTTTAGCTTAGCGAACTCAATTGTTTCCTCGCTAGTTAGATCAAGCTCGCGTATAATTCGCTGATGCCAGTAGGAGGCCCAGCCTTCATTCATAATCTTGGTCTCGATTTGCGGCCAGAAATAGAGCATCTCATCACGAAGCATAGATAGAATATCGCGCTGCCAATCCTCAAGAGTAGGGGAGTATTCTTCAATGAACCAGATGAGATCTTTTTCTGGCCGTGGCGGAAAACGTTTTGCGTCAGCGGCCTGCGATTGAGCAGCTGATGCGGCGGCAGCCGTCCGATCCGGGTCCAGATTCCACAAGTCATCATAAGAAGAGGAAGGGATATTCCATTCCGAGCGCTCGCTGTCTTTTTGCACCATTTCGATATAACGTTTCTTATCCAATTGATAAGGCTTAATGAGCGTCGGGTCGACATGCTCTTGAATGGCAAGGATCGCATCGATAAACTTCTCGACCGCCTCTGTGCCATGATCCATTTCATATTGATGAATACGGTCCGCTGTAGCAGACATGCTCTCGACCATATTGCGATTGGTTACACCAAAGCGAGCGTTGTTTTTAAAGAAATCACAGTGAGCGAGCACATGGGCCACGATGAGTTTATTTTGAATTAAAGAATTTCCTTCAAGAAGAAACGCGTAGCAGGGGTTGGAGTTAATAACGAGCTCGTAAATCTTACTCAAGCCGAAGTCGTATTGTAACTTCATTTTATGGAAAGTTTTTCCAAAACTCCAATGATTAAATCTTGTAGGCATACCATAAGCACCGAATGTATAAATGATCTCCGCAGGACATATTTCGTAGCGCATTTGATAGAAATCTAATCCGAAACCTTTAGCAATTTCTGTTATCTCATCAATTGAACGCTCTAATGCTCGAAGTTCATCGGGGCTCATCAGGATACCTCCAAGTTTTCATATTTATTGGAATTTGTCTTTCCAAAGCTCCAGTGGCTAAACCTTGTTGGCATGCCATACGCGCCAAAGGTATAAATAATTTCTGCCGGGCAAATCTCATAGCGCATTTGATAAAAGTCTAATCCAAAGCCGGTAGCTATTTCTGTTATTTCATCAATGGATCGCTCCAGTGCACGAATTTCATCTTGTCTCATCCGTCATCCCTCCGCATGCGAAAATACGATTCATACCATGTGTATGAGCAGGTGGTCAAGGTTATGACGAAGTGTGCAGGATGGACTCAGCGTAGGTGGCGATCAAAAAAAGAAAAAACCTTGGACGTCTGCCTTTTCGAGTAAATACTCAAAGTGGAATCAGACGATCTCAAAGTTTTTTTTCATTTTGCTTATTGTCGTACATCGCTAGGTCAGCGTTGCTTATCAATTCTTTTAGCGTGCTAGCCGTGCCGTGCGTTGAACTAATGCCTATGCTAGCGGAAATATGAATGATATGACCATTGATTGTGAATGGCTCGTCAATCGATTTTTTTATTTTACTGGCTACAAAATCGATATCTTGGTTGTCCACCAAATGCTGAAAGCAAATGACGAATTCGTCTCCACCGTATCTAACGAGGATGTCGGTTTTTCTGACGTCTTGTTTCAGTCTCTTGGAAATTTGAAGCAGCAGCAAATCACCAAAATCATGACCAAACGAATCATTAACCTCTTTAAAATCATCGATGTCGATGAACATCACACTAAACTGCTTGTCCGAGCCAGCATGATCCAAATGAGATAAATAACGTCGATTGTAAAGACCGGTCAAGCTGTCCGTAACACTTGCGTTTTCTAAATCCAATATATATCCGAAAAAAGCGGCCATCGATTGGAGAAATCCGAGCTGCCTTTCATCTAGATGAATCGGTTCTTTATTTATAGCGCATAGGGTACCAACTGCTGTCTGGTCAGCTGTTCTTACTGCGATTCCGACCAAAGCTTGTGCTCCAAGTTGTTGGGTAATAGGTAACGAGGCTGTACGCGGATCAACGAGTGTATTGGTGATATTAAGAATGGAACAATCCTGCTCTAGAACAAGATTGCAATAACTTTGCAGCAAATGTAACGGTAAGCTATTGGTTCCTTCATTTTCTTGTCGGTTGAGCGCTCGTATGATTCTGCTTCCATTATGATCAATTGTAGCTATCAATAAAGTGTCAACCTGTAGAAAGTGCTTCAAGGTGTCAATAATATGGTCGGCTGCATCTTCTAGTGAGCGTATAGTACTGCTCATGCTCTCAACTCCTGCCGTAGTGTTGAAACAAAGGAATTACCTTATAGTCCCATAGTAGTCTAAAAAGAGTACTAACTCAAGAAACAATTGATAATAACTAGGCAAATTGAACTATAAATTTGTGACTTTGTAAACCTTCCCCCCGTATCGAACAAAGAATCGGTTCCAAGTCCCTTTGAATTAATGTTAATATAAATTCAAGACCATTAAAATTAATACTTGAATTAATTACGAGCATGTAGTTAAATGGTAGTATAAATCACTATTAACGACTAAATAACTATTATTAATTTAATTGAGGTGGATAATAATGACAAACAAAGCGACAATGATAGTGGATAAGGATTTTCAAGTTGGGGAAGTGGATAAACGTATATATGGATCATTCATAGAGCATCTTGGGCGTGCGGTTTATGGCGGCATTTATGAGGCGGATCATCCGCAAGCAGATGAGCAGGGTTTTCGTTCTGATGTTCTTGAGCTTGTAAAGGGACTTGATGTGCCGATCGTCCGTTATCCTGGCGGTAATTTTGTATCCGGTTACAACTGGGAGGATGGTGTCGGACCCGTAGATCAGCGTCCGAAGAGGCTTGAGCTTGCATGGCGAACGGTTGAGCCCAACTGGATCGGTTTTAATGAATTTATGGACTGGTGCAAAAAGGTGAATACAGACGCTATGATGGCCGTCAATCTTGGTACTCGCGGGATTGATGATGCACGCAACTTGATTGAATACTCCAATCATAAATCAGGTTCATATTGGAGCGATCTTCGAATCCAGCATGGTTATAAAGATCCCCATAATGTAAAGACATGGTGTCTCGGCAATGAAATGGATGGACCTTGGCAAATCGGACACAAAACTTCTGTAGAATATGGTCGCCTTGCTAACGAAGCGGGAAAAGCGATGCGATGGGTTGATCCGACGATTGAGCTAGTCGCATGTGGAAGCTCGCATATCGGAATGCCGACGTTCCCTGAATGGGAAGCTACCGTACTTGATCTTGCTTATGATACGATTGATTATGTGTCGATTCATCAATATTATGGGAACCCTCATAACGATACGAAAAACTTCCTTGCACAGTCTATGAGCATGGATTCCTACATTAATACAGTCATTTCAACCTGTGATTATGTGCAAGCAAAAAAACGTGGCAAGAAGCAAATAAACCTTTCCTTTGACGAGTGGAATGTGTGGTACCATTCCAATGTACAAGACCGTAAGCTTGATCCATGGCAAATTGCTCCGTCACAGCTTGAGGACGTGTATAATCATGAAGATGCACTTGTTGTTGGCTGTATGCTGATCAGTATGCTTAAACGAGCAGATCGTGTAAAGATGGCTTGTATTGCACAGCTAGTTAACGTGATCGCACCAATCATGACGCAAAATGGCGGACCTGCATGGAAGCAAACGATTTATTATCCATACATGCACGCAAGCATTTTCGGCCGTGGCACAGTGCTAGTACCGCTAGTGAAATCGCCGAAGCATGATACAAAGGATTTTACAGACGTGCCATACTTGGAAACGGTAGCCGTTCATAATGAAGAGAAAGAGGAAGTAACGATTTTTGCGGTTAATCGCAACACGGAAGAATCGCTTCCATTCGAAATCGACTTGCGCAGCTTCGGTGCTTTTCAAATCATTGAGCATATCGTGCTTGAGTCTGATGATTTGAAAATGACGAACACAGCAGACGCGCCTAATCGCGTAACGCCGCACACGGCAGGTAATGCTGCGATTGAAGACGGTGGAAAAATTGCCGCGACGCTTAGCAAAGCATCGTGGAACGTTATTCGTATTAAACTATAATGAAATCAATAAGGGGATCCGGAAGCCGCGATTGCGGCTTTTGGGATGCCCTTCTATTATTATAGTATAGAGAGAGGAGGAGATCGTGATGATAAATGCGAATACGGATGAAGCATGGCTGCCCTTATATGAGGCATTGGCTAGTCCTGTCAGGCTCTCCATTATTAATTTGCTTGCAACAAATATGATGAACGTAAAGGAGCTTGCTGAAGCTATCGGTCTAAGCAGCGCGATTGTAACGATGCATATTCGGAAGCTGGAGAAGGCTGGCATTGTAGAGACGAAGATGGTTCGTAAACATGGAGGCACACATAAAATTTGCTCGCTTGCTGAACGTACTATAACGATTGAACTGCCTCCTAAGGCGCTGGATGTGAAGAAGGTGCATGACGTTAGCGTGCCAGTTGGGCATTTTACAGAATTTGAAGTTTTTCCGACTTGCGGCATTGCTACAACGGAGAAGCTGATTGGGCAATTTGACGATCCGCGTTTCTTCTTGGAGCCTGAGCGAATGAATGCAGGCATTCTTTGGTTCGGCAAAGGTTATGTGGAATACAAGGTGCCGAATTATTTGCTAGCGGGACAACGTCCTGTAGCACTTGAAATTACACTGGAGCTTGGCTCAGAAGCGCCAGGCGTAAACGATAACTGGCCATCTGACATTAATTTTTCTCTAAATGGAATGGATATCGGCATGTGGACGAGCCCTGGTGATTATGGAGATGTAAGAGGACGTTTCTCACCAGCTTGGTGGGGAGAGCGGGTCAATCAATACGGACTGCTCAAAGTGATACGCATTCAAGAGGACGGGACGCTAATTGATGGACAGCATATGTCATCAACTAGTATCGGTGAAATAGGTCTGGAGCGTAATTTCTGGACATTCCGCATTGCCGTGAAGGAAGATGCTGTTAACGTAGGCGGGCTAACCTTATACGGCAAGGGCTTTGGCAACTATAATCACGATATTATGTTCCGAGTGTTTTATGAAGATGCGCGTAGTGTTTAAGGCAGCTTGACTGCCTTAAGCAGGCGAAAGTCCCCTCCCTCAGAATGCCCCGAGTTTATAATCGTGCATACCATTTTCTGTTCAAAAAGATATAATGAGTAGGATAGCTAATCTAAGCCATTATTACTCGGAGGAACAAAGATGCTGACTATGTTCACTTTTCTCAAAAAATATCGTTTTGCTGCTTACGTTGCTCTGCTGCTTATGCTGGTGGAGCTCGTAGTGGAGCTGCTTCAACCGTATATTATTTCAAAAATCATTGATGATGGTATTGATAATAATAATTTATCGGTTGTGCTGCAATGGGGCGGTTTTCTAATTGGTTGCTCTGTTATCGCTTTCATTGTAGGGATACTTAGCTCTTTCTATGCTTCACACGTAAGTCAGAGTTTCGGATTTGATTTAAGAGAGCGTCTTTATGAAAAAGTGCAATCGTTCTCATTTGCCAATTTTAATCGTTTTCCGGAATCATCGCTTATTACTAGATTAACGAATGACGTTTCACAGCTGCAAAATACAGTGTTCATGGGACTGCGTATTATGCTTCGAGCCCCATTGCTCGTAATCGGAAGTATCGTAATGGCCTTTATCGTTCAGCCTAAGCTGGCCATATGGCTTGCTGCGGTCATTCCGTTTCTTGGTGTATTTCTGCTTTGGGTGCTTAAAAAGGGAGAAAAGCTTTTTCGTTCTGTTCAGAAGCAGTTGGATCAAGTGAATAGCGTGATGCAGCAAAATTTAATCGGCATGAGAATCGTGCGTGTATTCGTTCGGATGAAGCATGAATCGAAGCGTTTTGCATTTTCCAGCGAGCAGCTGATGGATCGTACGGTATCCGCTCTTCGTTTAACGGAAGTTACGATGCCTATCGTGCTGTTATTTATGAATGCAATTGTTATAGCCGTACTGTGGTTTGGCAGAATCGAGCTCGATCGGAATGGAGCATCCGTTGGTGAAGTTGTTGCTATTGTCAACTATGCAATGAGGACGATTGGTGCTTTATCCATCATGTCGATGATCGTGGTCAATTTCTCGAGAGCGCGCGCATCAGCTCAAAGAATTGAAGAGGTTGTGCTAACGGATATCGATTTAACAGATACAGTTGACAGCGATGAAGCGGTGAAGCTTCGCGATGGCTACGTTTCCTTTGAGAACGTGTCTTTTGAATATCCGGATTCCGATCTGCATGTATTGCGAGATATATCCTTCTCGGTATTACCGGGTGAGACGATTGCCATAATGGGTGCGACCGGTTCTGGCAAAACATCGCTCATTCAACTGATTCCTAGACTGTACGATGTACAGACGGGCGTGATTCGCGTGGATGGCAAAGACAATCGCTTAATGAAGCTTGAGCAGCTTCGCAAGCAGATTGGGTATGTTCCGCAAGAAATCATGCTGTTTACAGGTACGGTGGCGGATAATATTCGCTGGGGCAAGGAGAAAGCCAGCATCGAAGAAATCATAGAGGCTGCCAAACTAGCTCAAATCCATGACACCATTATGAAGCTGCCGGAACAATACGATACGATAGTGGGGCAAAAAGGAGTAAATCTCTCAGGTGGACAGAAGCAGCGTCTAACGATTGCGAGGGCATTAGTTAGAAAGCCAGTTGTGCTGCTGCTTGATGACAGCACAAGTGCACTCGATGTACAGACTGAGGCTGCTCTTCTGCAAGCACTTAAAAATATGAGCTGTACGACATTCCTCATCACGCAAAAAATAAGCTCAACCGTAGCTGCGGATTCAATTCTTCTGCTTGATGAAGGCCAATTGCTGGCACAAGGCAAGCATGAGCAGTTGATCCGTGAATCCAGTTTGTATCAGAAAATATACGAGTCACAGTTCGGGAAGGAAGGTGTGTCCCGTGCTTAGACAATTAAAGGAGCCTTTTCAGTACCAAAGATCTGGGGAAGCGGTCGAATCCACTGCAGCAGGCAAAGGTAAACGCAAACCACGCGCGCAAAATATGAGTCAAACGCTGAAGCAAATGTGGAGTTACCTGATCGTCTATAAGGGCAGACTTGCAGCTGTAATCGTAATGGTTATATTAAGCTCTGCGTTCTCATTGCTGGGACCCTATATGGCAGGAACCGCAATCGATCGCTTTTTGATGAATAGAGATAGCGGAATTATTGTTTTTCTACTATTGATGGCTCTCGTTTATGCGCTGCACTCGATCACGATGTGGCTCCAAAGTATTTGGATGATAACCATTTCGCAAAAAACGGTCTATCGCATGCGGGTTGAATTGTTTGATCATTTGCACAGGCTGCCGATCCCTTTTTTCAGCAAGCGTCAGCATGGAGAACTAATGAGCCGCGTTACGAATGACATAGAAAACGTAAGCTCATCTTTAAATAGCTCTGTGATCCAAGTGTTTTCAAGCATCCTTCTACTTGTTGGAACCGTAAGCGTTATGTTGTCCCTTAGTCCGCTTTTGACTCTATTAACCTTCCTCGTTGTGCCGCTTATGGTGCTGGGGATGAAATGGATCACAAAGCAAACCGGCCGATTGTTCAAAGCTCAGCAGCGCAATCTTGGCGACTTAAATGGTTATATAGAAGAAACATTGTCAGGACAACGCATAGTAAAGGCCTTTTCTCAGGAAAAAACAGTCATCTCCGCCTTCAAGGAGCGCAACGAGCGTATTCGAGTTTCTGGCTTCTGGGCGCAGACGATTTCTGGTTTCATTCCGAAGCTGATGAACGCGTTAAACAACTTAAGTTTTACGATCATTGCAGGAATAGGTGCGATATTTGTTTTAAATGATCAAATAACGGTCGGTACAATTATTATATTTGTGGAATATTCAAGGCAGTTCACAAGACCGCTTAATGACCTTGCTAACCAGTGGAATACGCTATTGTCTGCTGTCGCTGGTGCTGAACGTGTATTTGATGTGCTAAGCGAAGACGAGGAACGAAAAGATGAGGGAGCAGCTCGCGAACTGGCAGAAGTAAGCGGAAAAGTCATTTTTGATAAAGTAACATTTGCTTATGAAGGAAGGACAGCTACGATAAGCGAGGTAAGCTTTGAAGCTACGCCAGGGGAGACGATCGCTCTAGTAGGTCCAACCGGAGCGGGTAAAACAACACTCATCCAGCTTTTGTGCCGATTCTATGATCCGAGCTCTGGCAGCATCTTGATTGATGGGCACGATACACGTACGCTCAAACGTGAAAATTTGCGCTCGCATATGGCGTTTGTACTGCAGGACCCATTTCTGTTCGAAGGAACCATCTATGAAAATATCCGTTACGGCAAGCTGGATGCGACGGATGTAGAAGTACAGCAGGCTGCAAGACTCGCAAATGCGCATTCCTTTATCTCTCGTCTGAAGGACGGCTATGGGACCATACTCAAATCAGACGGCAGCGGAATTAGCCAAGGACAGAAACAGCTGCTTGCCATTGCCAGAGCGATTCTAGCAGATCCTTCAATCCTTGTATTAGATGAAGCGACAAGCAGTATCGATACAGTCACTGAAATAAAAATCCAGGAAGCGCTGCAGCGGCTTATGAAAGGGAGAACGAGCTTTGTCATTGCCCATCGTCTGAACACCATTCAACAAGCGGATCAGATTGTAGTGCTGCGTGACGGTGCCATTTTGGAGAAAGGATCTCATTCACAGCTCCTTATGCAAAAAGGCTTTTACAGCTCGCTTGTTAATGGGCAACTTAATAAGGGCATGCTGAGTGAATCAGATTAAACGTCTGCATGGCACACTATTACTGATATACGCAAACCTTATTGCAACTATTTTAGGGGATGGAGAGTATTATTAGTAATATCAAGGAGGTGGGATGTATGACTATTACCCTGTGCCCCAAATGTGGAAACCAAAATGATGTCGACGCGAACAGGCAAATGGTTGTGGAATGCTCCTCTTGCGGTACGATACTGATTGATGATGCAGATCTTAAAGATGCAGAAGAAGGGCTTCAAAGGACCTTGGATCATAAACAAATCAATCCGCCTGAGGAAGTTGACATAGAAAAGTACATTAGCAAATTAGGTGACCATGAGAAGCAAACGAAGTATGTAGAGGAAGGGTTTTGGGCAAAAGTGAAGCGTCATGCAGCTAAGGTGCCATTCGCTAAAGAAGTGGTCACACTTTATTATTGCTCGGCTGATCCGAAGACGCCGTTATCTGCTAAGGTCACAGCTATTGGAGCTTTAGCCTATTGGATTTTGCCGCTTGATCTTATTCCGGATTTTATACCTGTAGCAGGTTTTGTTGATGATGCAACAGCTGTGTTCATCGCTTACAGGTCTCTTAGTGGCCAAATAACGGAAGATCATCGTGAGAAGGCGGAGCAGTTTTTCATATTGAACAAAAATGTGAAGCTAATTGATCCACAGTCGTAATACAAACAGTAAAAAAAGGATGACCCAGCGAGTTTATCGCAAGCGGTCATCCTTTTTGTTTTCAAGTAAGGCAGTATATTAGAACAAGCTCCATTCAAACTCTCTCGATAATGACTCAAGAAGAGCAACACCAGCAATGCTATTTCCTTTTCGGTTCAGCGATGGACCAACTAATCCGATACCGTAACGGCCAGGCACCAGCGTTAAAATACCGCCGGATACGCCGCTCTTGGCTGGCAACCCGACATGAATCGCAAACTCTCCAGAGGCATTGTACATGCCGCAAGTTATCATAAAGGTTTTGGCAATTTGAACGAAGCGGCGAGGAATAAGCTGTTCTCCGGTTGTAGGATTTTTGCCGTTATGCGCCAGAACTAAAGCCATTTGAGCCAAATCTGCACAGGTTACGCTGATGGAGCAGTGCCGGAAATAAACTTCAAGTACATCCTCAACTGATCCTTGCAGAACACCGTTATCTTTAAGGAAATATGCCATTGAACGATTAAGGTTCGCTGTATCCGCTTCAGAACGATAGACGTCCATATCGTAGTCAAGTGAGCTATTATTAGAAAGAAGGCGAAGGAAGTCTAACACTCGTGCAGATTTTTCAGCAGGATCTTTGCCAGCAATTAAAGAAGAGATCGCAATGGCTCCAGCGTTTATTAGCGGATTAAAAGGAATGCCCGGCTGTACGAGCTCAAGCTTCAGCATAGAATTGAAGTTGTCTCCAGTAGGCTCCATGCCAACCTTGTCAAAGACGACATCTTCTCCGTTATCCATTAGCGCTAAAATAAGTGTGAATACTTTAGATATACTTTGCATCGTAAAAGAGAGATCTGTATCGCCTTCAGATATAGAAAGGCCGTTTGAATCAATAAGGTGAATTCCTAATGCCCCAATCGGTGATTTCGACAGCTCGGGTATATAGGAGGCAACTTTGCCGCTGCTGCATTGTTCACGGCTTGATTCAACCCATTGTGGAAGCAGAGCTTGAATACGTTCGATTTCTGATAATGTCATTTTTAATGCTCCCTCTTGTGAACTAGCTCTAAAACTGGATAAATGGCTGAATAATCATATTATTATTCTATTATAATTAGGAAGTGTTTATAAAGTTGGAATTTGTTAAGTTTATTTGAAAGTAATTGGTTATATTTTACCGAAAATCGAGTGAAAACATGCTTTTTAAAGTTTTTTTAAATAAATGCTTGACCAATTAGAGGGGGGCATGATATATTCTAATTCCGGCCGAGAGAAACACGCGGACGACAAGGAAAACAAGCAAGACAAACGAT
>NZ_JBITPK010000015.1:0-181492 GCF_050467785.1 Paenibacillus sp. NRS-1760
TATCCAGTTTTCAGGGCGTAAACACCTTGATATTCAACCGTGCCTATTTTGAAGTTGATGCTTTAATAACATTCAACTCAAAATACAATGTTCCCTGATAGCTCAGTTGGTAGAGCACTCGACTGTTAATCGAGTTGTCACAGGTTCGAGTCCTGTTCGGGGAGCCATTATGCTCTCATAGCTCAGTAGGTAGAGTGCATCCATGGTAAGGATGAGGTCACCGGTTCGAATCCGGTTGAGAGCTCCAGAAAACTTTCAACTGTAAGGACAAGCATCAATTTTAGCATGGCCCGTTGGTCAAGTGGTTAAGACACCTCCCTTTCACGGAGGTAACAGGGGTTCGAGTCCCCTACGGGTCACCAATTTATTTTTAAAAATGGCGCCTTTATCCTTGGACGCTTAGCTCAGCTGGGAGAGCATCTGCCTTACAAGCAGAGGGTCGGCGGTTCGATCCCGTCAGCGTCCACCATATCGCTATTGGGGATTAGCCAAGCGGTAAGGCAACGGACTTTGACTCCGTCATTCTCAGGTTCGATCCCTGAATCCCCAGCCACTTATACTATGAGTCATTAGCTCAGTTGGTAGAGCACCTGACTTTTAATCAGGGTGTCGTAGGTTCGAATCCTACATGACTCACCATTTTTTAATCTCGGATGCGCGCGTATGGCGGAATTGGCAGACGCACTAGACTTAGGATCTAGCGGGCGACCGTGGGGGTTCAAGTCCCTCTACGCGCACCATCTTTAACACCCTTCATAGGGAAGCACTCTGTATGTCAACAGAGTAATGTAGGTGGAAGCCCTGCAAAACATGGTTAAGCTTCAAAGAATCACATATGCGCGTATGGCGGAATTGGCAGACGCACTAGACTTAGGATCTAGCGGGCGACCGTGGGGGTTCAAGTCCCTCTACGCGCACCATACCATGAAGAAACCCTTGGCGAACAAGGGTTTTTTGCTGTTTATATATGTGTAATAATTATGTAGTAATCATCCATCATGTTTGATTTTATAACCACGCTTATCATCCACATCCATTAATCGAAAAGCCCCGAATGATCATTGAAGCTGTATAGCGCTTGTTCAGCACCATATCTTTGTAGCTTATGCTCTAATCGCATGCCTACCTTCTCAAGGAGCCTGCAGGAAGCAGTATTTGCTGTTTGTGTCTCAGCTATTACTTTACCAAGCTTTAATTCATGAAGTGCGTACATTAATAATTGACCTACTACCTCGGCTGCGTAGCCGCTACCCCAGCTTTGTGGAAGAAATTCATAGCTGATTTCCTTAAACCTTCCGTCTGTGTGATTATCTAAGGAAACAACCCCAATAAAATCATTGTTTTCTTTTAGTCTAACCGTCCAAATGTTTGACTCCTTCGTTGAAGAGCGCTCTAAAGCATCTAGAAACTTATTTAGATGATATTCCTCTGGTACAACTCCGCCTAAGTATTTTCTGACCTCATGACTCGAATATATCCTTTGCATGTATTTTAAATCTGATTGTTGTAATGGGTCCAGCTTGCATCTAGTGGTTTGCATATTGGTTATAATCCTCCTTTTATGTTTGCTTAGGATAGCTTGTTCAAAACACGATCTACCTCTGCAATAAAGTGATCCTACTCAATCGTAGGGGGTTAAAAATGTACAAGGTTAATTGTTGTGAGGATGAATAGTAAATGGAATTAGTGATTTATATAAAGAATTAGTAATCCCATTGCTAGATTTGTAGACATGGTTTTTGTGATCGTAACATAGGGAGTTACAGGATGCCAACCTATTCCTGAATAGAATTTGAGGGTTCTATTATCCATATAATCCCTTCATTTTTAGAATAAAGCTGTCGATATAGTTCATTGGGACTAACTGGAATCTACACATAAGAAAGAGAAGGAGATCAGTCATATGCAGCAAAAGACGAAAAAATGGCTTGTTAGAGTAGTAGCTATTCTGCTTATTATAGTGTTGAATGTGAGCTACACAGGAAGCGAATCATTAGATGGTAAGGGAGCCTATGGGGATTCCTCTGTTTCTGCGGCAGAATCGACGAATGAGACAAAAACGGTTGCTTCTAATGCGAAGGGTTCTGCTGCCAGTAAAGCAGAAATCGAGTACTGGCGATACAAAGCAGAAGGTACTCTATATCCTCCAATTGTTATGCCGAGTGGAAAGCTGCTGGTAGTAACGAATAATGGATGGTTATCCCTATTAGATAATGGTGGAAAAGAATTAAAAAGAATAAACACATATTCAAAACTATCCGCCCCAGCCGTAAATGGAAAAGGACAAATATTTACTGCAGGAACTGGTGCTAGGCTTTATCAATATGATGAAGGTGGCAATGGCGGTCAGAAAGGTATTTATTATTTTAAAGGGAAAAAAGAACAATTAGAGCCATCTGCCATGGTGATGGATGGGGAAGGGACTCCTTATTTCGCCTATCAGCATGCTGTTTTATCGTTGAGCAGTGAGGGAGAGCAGCAGGCTGCTCTGCTGCCAGAGGGCGTCTCGGTTAAGGAACTGGCCGCAGGTAAGCGCGGCGTCTATGTACTGGGCAGCAATGGCGTGTTGTACGCCGTGCGCGGCAATGCAGTTGTATGGGAAGCGTCGCTTGAGCAGACGCTGTCTGGGGCGAAGCTGATCGCTGGCGATGTGAGCGGCGGCGTGATGCTGCTTGCGGGCAAAGCTATTGCTGCGTATGAAGAGGACGGTAAAGTCCGCTTCACTCGCGAGCTTGCGGCAGCGCCCGCAGGCGGTTGGACGTCTCCGGTGCTTGTGCCCGGAGACAAAGGTACTGTCGTTGCCGCCGAGCGCAGCGGCAACGGCATAGCTGCGTTCCGCCTCGCAGACGGGGCGGAACTATGGCGCATTAGCGCCAGCGGGGCGGGCGGCTTCGGCCCCGCGGCGCTTGCGCCGGATCTTGGCGCCGGCACGGTGCTGGCCGGCGGCCGTTCCGGCGCTGTGTACGCGATCGACGGCTCTGCCGGGTCGATCTTGTACACCTACGGCGGTCACACCGCGGTTCCCGCGAGCGGTGTGGCGCCGCAGGGCAGCGGACGCTTCATATATGCGTCCGCTAGTACATTAATCGCAGCGGGACCAGTTCGCACCGTTGCGATCACCTATGCAGCAGCGGCGGCGGTTAAGCTGCCGCTGGATACACGGCTCCTGCTCACGGACAAGCTGAAGCTGTCCGATCCAGTCGCTGTCAGCTATCGCTCCGACAATCCAGCGATCGTTCGCATCAATGAGAAAAGTGTGGTAACCCCGGTTACAGCTGGATCAGCTAATCTTTATGTCGATGTTACAGCTAGCGGCTACAAAGGCCAGCTGAAGCTTCCTATTCAGGTTACAGCCCCTGCCTTGAACCTAAAGGTGAAGCATGAATCCAAGAAGGTTGCAGCAGCAGGCCAATCGTTTACGGTTCAAACCGTTACCATTCCAAAGGGAATGCCGGTTACTGCAGGCCTGGCAAGCCGTAAGATAGGCGTCGTTCAGTCGCTTCAATCGATTGCTAAAGATTACCGTGCAGACGCAGCGATTAACGGAACCTATTTTGAGGCTTATGGCGGCATTCCGGAGCCATATGGAACGGTAATTGTAGACGGCAATGTGGAGCATATAGGCAATACAGGGACAGCGATTGGTTTTACATGGGACGGGAATGTAGTTATGGATACGCTGCGCGTCAAAATTTTAGGTGGAACAGACGGTTCTTTTAAGTCGCCTAACAACTGGTATGCGTATTTTATTAATCGAACACCTGCAGCAGGCGCATCGTCAGCCATTATGTTCACGCCAAAGCGTGGTGCTAAGCTTGGATTTGCACAAGGCACCTCAGTAACGGTCAGTAAGGGTGTCGTGACCAAAATAAGCAAAAAAGAGAATGTCAGCATTCCAGCAGATGGATATGTTCTCGTTTATACAGGTTCTGAGGAGAAGCTAGCCTCACGCTTTAAGGTGGGGACGAAGGTTGAATATAAGATCGAAATGACCAACCTCTCGAAAAGTCCGATTGCTTGGTCTCGCGTTCATACCGCCATTGGTGCAGGACCTAGGCTTGTGAAGGATGGGAAACCGGCAGTTAATCCCGCTGGGGAAGGGTTTAGCAGCTCCAAAATTTTGACCGATGCAGCTGGCAGAAGCGGCATTCTTGTCAAAAAGGACGGGACTGTTGTCGTAGCTACCGTCTCTAAAGCAACGATAAAACAGTGGAGTCAAATCATGATTCAGCTTGGCGCTGAGCAGGCGATGAATTTGGACGGAGGAGCATCCTCTGGCATGTACGCACAAGGAAAACTCATTACCACGCCTGGAAGACTAATAAGCAATGGTCTTGTATTTGGCACGAAGCTAAAGTGGTAACGTATGTAAAATGATAAAAGCTAGCCGACCCAACCTGTTGGGCGGCTTTTCTATTTAAATGGGGTTCTATTTTTATCGATATGAATAAATGCTATTTATATTATCATTGACTTTTTTTATGAGAAACATTATCATTAGGAAATAAATGATAATCGTTATCAATATTCGTTACTTATTGAAATATAAATATAAAATGAGAAGGTGTCTGCCTCAGGCAGCGGAAGGAGCGTGCATGTTCAATGATTCGTTTAACGACCTCTAGTCTTGATATTGCTTACGATGACCGTCTAATCGTTGAGAATTTAAACATTGCTATACCTCAAGGGAAAATCACGGCGCTAGTAGGAGCTAACGGCTCTGGTAAATCAACGATTTTGAAAACAATGGCCCGTATTATGACCCCTTCGAAGGGCAGTGTACTTCTGGACGGTAAGTCCATCCATAAGCAATCGACGAAGGAAGTGGCGAAGCAATTGGCAATTTTGCCGCAAAATCCAACCGCTCCGGACGGACTCACAGTAGCGGAGCTTGTCTCTTATGGTCGTTTTCCATACCAGAAGGGCTTTGGATCGATGACTAAGGATGACCGCAGTATCGTGCAGTGGGCAATCGAAGCGACAGGTATGACTGATTTTGCCGATCGTCCGGTTGATCATCTATCGGGCGGACAACGTCAACGTGCATGGATTGCAATGTCTCTTGCGCAGGAAACTGATATTTTATTCCTTGACGAGCCTACAACCTTCCTAGATATGGCGCATCAGCTAGAGGTTCTTCACTTGCTTCAAAAGCTAAACGCAGCTAATAATCGCACAGTAGTCATGGTCGTTCATGATTTGAACCACGCGACACGTTACGCTCATCATATGATCGCAATTAAAACGGGTGTCGTTGTAGGCGAAGGTACGCCAGCAGAAGTTATGACACCGGATATTATGCGCGAAGTGTTTAACATTGAGGCAGATATCGTGCCTGATCCGCGTACAGGCGTTCCGCTTTGCTTACCATATGCACTAGCCGGACAGCCTGCTTCTGATAAAGTGGCATTGATTAACCGTGCACAGTCAGAGAGACCATTGGCTGCTGCTGGAGCATAGGAACTAATATTAATGCCGTAAACCGCGTTTCCTTTGGAAATGCGGTTTTTTGTTCTTTTAGATAAGCCATGTGTAGTATATTGAGCTTAGAAGCGAGTGGGAGGGAAGTGAACCAATTATATTCGTTATTTATAAAATGTTATCCATTAGAGCTGAACAATCGGAAGGAGTAAACGGAGTAAGATGCAACGTCATTTAAGCTGATTTTTATGATTGGATTTATGAAGTCTAAAAGCACATGTTTCCGCGCCATATAAGGCTTTTCAGCCATTTTAGAATAATGTATTTTAAGGGTATTAAAATAATTTAAAACTTTTTTCAAAAAACAGTTGCTTTTTGTTTTCAGGGGTGATATATTATTACTTGTCGCCGCGATGATAAACGAAACGAACGGCCGACAGAAATACATGCGGAAGTGGCTCAGCGGTAGAGCATCGCCTTGCCAAGGCGAGGGTCGCGGGTTCGATTCCCGTCTTCCGCTCCATAAATTGTGCGGCCTTAGCTCAGCTGGATAGAGCGTTTGACTACGAATCAAAAGGCCAGGAGTTCGAATCTCTTAGGCCGCGCCATTTTCCCAACATTAGACGCAATTCATTTACACTTCGGGACGTAGCTCAGCTTGGTAGAGCACCTGGTTTGGGACCAGGGGGTCGCATGTTCAAATCGTGTCGTCCCGACCATAATCTTTTTTTTTGCGGGTGTAGTTCAATGGTAGAACTTTAGCCTTCCAAGCTAATAGCGTGGGTTCGATTCCCATCACCCGCTCCAACTATTTAAACCCGAAAGCCTTGCGCAGCAAGGCTTTTTTTGTTTTTATATATTGCAATAAAAGTGCCTCTTGCACCTAATAGTGAGCAGAAGATGGTGCGAAATTTTAATTAGTAGTTTGAGGGTTAAGATATACTAACCGATCAGAAGCCTCTCTGCTGGTTATGTCAGAATCATACATATAAATATCTGCTGTAGTTCTGATCTTCTGATCTTCGCATGAATGAAGCAACCATTCTTCTATTTGTTTGAGTTCTGAACCGCTCTCTCGCAGTAGCTTCGCCGTTTTATGCCATAGATCATACAAACGGATATTAGTGAGCTCTCGCTTGCTTAGAAACCTTCTCTAGCCCATAGAGGGGAGGGGCGGATAGTAATTCACACCTTCTCACCATGAAAGACATATCGCTTAGTACCGCCTTACCAGGTCTTACATAACATTTATTTCATTCTAGTCGGAAGCGTCTTAGAGACTCCCTGTACTAAACAAGTGTATGTAAGCTAATCAAATATCCATTTGTATAGTCGGAAAATTAGCCGAGGGAGGTATATCCATACTTCAAAAAATACTTCCAATCTGTAAAAGAAAGTATCAACCTTATTATTACGAGTTCTGCGCCTCATTAAATCATTCTCCTTTATTGGCATTAGGTGAATTGGAGAAATATAGTTACACTTAAATGTATCGATTCGATAGTGTCCACGTTTGAATTCTAATAAACATAAAGCTTATTTTTGGTCAGCCAATTAATTAAATATAAGACCCCAAATGCAGAGCCCAAAACTAAAATCTTCTCTACAATGTTTTTCCAATGTAGCTCGTCTCCTGCTTCATTCATGCTAAGAAAAAACAGAGCCACAAGAATGATTGGTGCATATAGGAATGTTTTTTTCATTCGTAATGACCTCATTCTTTCTTTATTTACAAATATTTCTACGCAAAGCATTAATCTAAGTTTCAAAGACAGTGAACCTAAAACATTTAAACCTATTCTTGAAATATCAAGTTATGATTAAAAATTTCGAATGGCGCGGCTTAGAAGCGTTATTTATGCAGCAAAGTAATTTATTTAAAACGTTTAAGAAAGTGAACTATCATATATTAGCGGCAAGTACCTAAAGCGGAAGTTGAAGGTATAAAGTGGGGGTTTGATGAATTGGTACAGGCGCACGTATTCTTAGCTAATTGTGAGGGTTCTCTACAATTAAAACTTCCAAGTAAGAGCTTTAACGGACATGAGATACCTTATTTGCCGAAATTCCATCCTTTTAGAGAACTAACGGACATAGGATCTCTTATTTAGCTTCAGAATGCTTGATTAGGCTACTTTTCGAGCTATTAACGCATCCTATGTCCGTTAGATCCACGTAACGAGCTTAAATTCTCGAAATAGCGGATTTCATGTCCGTTAGGACTGAACATGAACATCACAAGAGCAGACTCCAATGTTGAGCCGAGAATATTATTTATGTAATCATAAATAAACGCATCAATATAGAAACCAGTTGCCTTATAAGCGACGATTCCAACCTTGTGTTGAATTAACGGACATCAGGTACCTTATTTGCCGAAATTCCATCCTTTTAAAGAACTAACGGACATAGGATCTCTTATTTAGTTTCAGGATGCTTAATTTGGCTACTTTTTGAGCTATTAACGCATCCTATGTCCGTTAGATCCACGTAACGAGCTTAAATTCTCGAAATAGCGGATTTCATGTCCGTTAGGGCTGAACATGAACAGCGCATGAGCAGACTCCAATATTGATTCGAAAATATTATTTGTGTAAACATAAATAAGCGTATCAAACAGAAACCAGTTGCCTTATAAGCGACGATTCCAACCTTGTGTTGAATTAACGGACATCAGGTACCTTATTTGCCGAAATTCCGTCTTTTTATAGAACTAACGGACATAGGATCTCTTATTTAGTTTCAGGATGCTTAATTTGGCTACTTTTTGAGCTATTAACGCATCCTATGTCCGTTAGATCCACGTAATGAGCTTGAATTCTCGAAATAGCGGATTTCAAGTCCGTTAGGGTTAAAGGTTAACCATAAAAAACGTAACAGTATTCCAATGATGAGTGTCGAAAATATTATATGTGTAAAGAAAAATAAACTTATCAAACAAAACATCCCGTCTGGAAGCTCTTAGCGGGCTGTTTTGTTTGCCCATACACTAAAAAAGTAAAACATGTGCTTAGACGAGGTTTGGAATGGTTTATCAAGTATTTTATCAAATGCTTACTAAGCACTTAATCAACTGGTTTACCAAGTGCTTAATCAAGTAGTTACGAAGCGTTTTATCAATTGCCTTATCTAGAAGCATGAGCTTTGCCAAGTATCAAACGATTTATCTAGAACCATGCGCTTTACCAAGAACCAAACACTCCACCAATAACCATACGCTTTACCAACCCCCCCACCAAAAACCAAGCACTTTACAAAAGCTTCATGGAACATTAATCATTATGAAATAAAAACTCTCTACAATTCTAGTTAACATAATAGATATGGGAGTGAGTGAAACTTGAAGATCTATAGTAAAAGGTTAATATCATTATTATTAGCTACGGAAATTACGGCCAGCATGGTGCTGGCAGGCGGGCCAGTCATGGCTGCCGGATCACCGCTATCGGGGACGCCTTACGCAGTAGACAGTGCCTATAATGTAGCCACCCCGCACATTGTTATTAATCAAATATATGGCGGCGGCTTGAGCACAGATACGACCACGCTGTTATCTCATGGATTTATTGAACTTTATAATCCGACGGATAGTGATGTCAATCTTGCTGGTTGGTCGCTGCAATATGCGGATCGGGGCTCCAGTGCAACGACAGGTGCTACTCAGGCTTGGGAAAAGCTTAATTTGTCCGGAACGATTAAAGCACATTCTTCTTTTCTAATAACTGGAGCTTCTACAGGTGCTGCAAAACCTAAGGTAGATCTCTCTTCAAAAGGCGACCTTACTTGGGAGCGTTTCATTAACAACAAAGGGATGAAGGTTGCTCTCATGAGCAATCAAACTTTACTGACTGATCCTAATCCTTTTGACACTAAGCCAGACGGCTATGTAGATATGGTCGGTACAGGAAGCAATGATAAGGATAGTAATATCGACGGATATGAGACTGCATTCCCTACGGGCTCAGCAGAAGGCACATCGAAGAAAAAGTCCATTCGCCGCAGCAACTTCTTAGATACAGACAATAATAAAGCGGATTTCAAACAAGTCGATTATGAGTTAGCTACCGGCGATGCATTACTAGCAGCAATACCTCGCAGCGGTGCTGACGGCGCATGGGGGCCGGGTATTGTCCAGCCGCTAGCCATTACTACAGTGTCTCTTGCTGATGGCTTTGTTGGATCTCCATATTCCGCAGTTATTCAGGCTACTGGTGGAAACACGCCATATACCTTTACTGCAACTGGCTTGCCAGAAGGACTTAGCCTTGCGCCAAATGGTGCTTTAACGGGGACACCGACCAAGGCGGTATCAAATACTAATGTAACAATTACAGCGACTGACAGCACGGCAGGAACGCCTGTTAGCATAGTTAAGTCGTTTGCGTTTACCATTCAATCCAGTATAGCGCCAGCAACTCATGTTCTAATTAACGAAGTATATGGCGGCGGCGGGAAAATTAATAAAGATACTCCGCCAGCATCATCTCCGTACCTGTACGATTTTGTAGAGCTCTACAATCCGACTGCTTCGCCAATATCACTTGCAGGATATCATTTAAGATACAGCAATAAAGGTGCTACAACGGTACAAGGCTATGATTTTGAAGAAGGCGCAGTCATTGCTCCTCATGATTATTACCTCGTTCGCCTTGAAGCAACATGGGGCAATACGAGCGACAAAAATTACGGAGATCCTTACCTGGCTGATGCATATGCAAGCACGAAAGAGCAATCCATCGGCATGTCTGATGTGGATGGCACGGTGGAATTGTTCCAAGGAGTGTACGCCACTTCGGCAGTTGTTGATGCTGTAGGCTTCGGTGCGGTTCAGACTTCACTGCATGAAGGAACATCCGTAGGGAATGGAGCTTCACTGCCTGCGGCTGTTAAAGGCGTGCGCCGCATTAACTTCCAAGATTCCAACAACAATGCTGCTGATTTTGCAGTAGTGGATCCGTCTCCAACGCGAGGTGGAAAAACAGAAGGAACGGTTGATGTCATTCCTGATTTTGTGAAGCTTATCGGCTCACTCCAGAAGAATACAGCAGACAAAGCGGTAACGGTCGAAGGTTTGGTTACAACTCCGTCCGTTAAATCGGATAACAGCCAAGCAAACGCAGTGCGTTATGTACAATCGTTTACGGGCGCAATTGCTGTTGAAGGCATGGACCCGTCCATCCCTGTAGGTGCAGAGGTACGTGTTTCTGGGACGGCTGGTCTTCATGACGGCGAAGTACGGGTAAAAGGCAACTTACAGGTAACAAGGCTGAACAATAAAATTTTTAGCTTAGTGGCGGAAGATACGTTCGATAAGTCTATGCTTAACGTAGATAAGCTTAGTTCAGTAACAGCTGATATGTACGGCAGAAGAGTGACAACTACAGGCAATGTAACTGCCGTGGACAAAACGTCTAATACGATTAAGCTTGATAACAATATGCTGCTTTATGTGAATGGAGCGTTTCCGAAGGTTGAAGTCGGGGACAATGCACAAGCTACGGGAACCATTGGAGTTTTTGGCAGCGAAGTTAGATTGGCTGTAGCGAGCGCAGCTGCAGATATGATCATAAAGCCAGCGTCCGCTGAGTTTAAAGATACGTTCAATATTTCAAAAATCGGACAATATTCAGTAGGTCAATTCAATAAAGATGGCGGCGTTGCCGAGATCGTGAAGTTCAACAAAGACAATGGCAAATTTTATTTGGTTAACGGCTCCGGTAATCCGCCAAGCTTAGATATTGTCAGCATGGGAAGCGGGAACGGAACGCTAAGTAAAGAAAAAACGATTCTTGTTAAGCCGATGGCCGAGGTTGAAGGCTTTGTATATGGTGATTTAACTAGTGTAGATATCAATACGACAACTAAGCGTGTTTCTGTAGCGGTACAAGAGGCAGATCCACTCAAGCCAGGTAAAATCATCGTACTTGATTATGATGGTAATTTAATCAAAGCCTACGCTGCTGGTGTACAACCGGATATGATTAAGTCAACAGCTGATGGAAAGTATATCCTTACTGCGGATGAGGCGGAGCCGCGCAATGGTGCAGATGATCCTAAAGGAAGCGTAACAATCGTCAACACAGTAGACAACAAAGTTACACATGTACTCTTCGATGATCCGTCCGTTATCGAGGATGGTGTTCATATTCGAGGCAAAGTAGATCCGGCAGATGGAAAAATTAAATCGAGCGGAACAAAAGCAGACGCTGTGTATGATCTGGAGCCTGAGTATATCACTCTTTCGGATGATAACAAGACAGCCTATGTGTCATTGCAAGAGAATAATGCCATTGCGATTATTGATATCGAAACGAACAAAGTGACGGCTGTAAAAGCACTCGGATTAAAGAATTATAATGATCCGCGCAATTCTCTCGACGTTCTAAAAGACGGTGCGATTAAGCTGGAAAATGTACCGTTTAAAGGGATGTACATGCCTGACGGCATCGCATCTCATACAATTAACGGTCAAACGTACCTTTTTACAGCTAATGAAGGCGATGTAACGGAATGGCCGAACCGTACAAACGGCAGCACGATCGGTGCTTTAAAAGGCAAGCTTGATCCGACTTCAGCGGCAGCGATTTTCCTAAATGGCAAGACTGCTTATGATGGTATTGAAGTCGCAAGCGATATGGGCAATGACGGCATTTACATGTACGGCGGACGTTCCTTCTCTATCTGGAATGCGAACTCGATGGAGCAGGTCTATGACAGCGGCAACGATTTTGAAACGATAACGGGCAGTCGCTTGCCAGCATTCTTTAACACAAGCAATAGTAAGACAGCCATTGACGATCGAAGCGGCAAGAAGGGACCAGAACCGGAAGATATTAAAACGGGGAAGGTTGGCAATAAGGTTTTGGCATTCGTTGGTCTTGAGCGCATCGGTGGTTTCATGACCTATGATGTAACAGATCCTGCACATGCGACATTCGCTAATTATACAAATACTCGCGTGTTCAAAGACAGTCAAGGCAAGGACAACTTAGATACAGATACTGGCCCGGAAGGCTTGGAGTTTATTCCGGCTAACATTAGCCCAACTGGAATGCCTTTACTCTTGGTTGCTTACGAGGTAGGCGGCAAGGTAGGCGTATATCAGCTGAATGTAACGAAAGTAACGATGGATAAAGCTTCCCTTTCCTTAAAAGTTGGAGATGCTGCATCTAAGCTGGTTGCAACCGTCGAGCCTGTAGGCGGAAGCTCAGCTGCTGCAATATGGACTTCTTCTAATCCAGCTGTGGCAACCGTAGATTCAAATGGATATGTCACAGCGTTAAAAGCGGGAACAGCGGTCATTTCAGCAGCGAGTGCTGACGGATATGGTCTCGCTGAGACGAGTGTGACGGTTACTTCAGGTGATATCGTAACTCCATCGCCAACACCGAATCCATCGCCGACGCCTGCACCTTCTACAAAACCTGAAGATGCTGGAGTGACGATCGTAAATGGCGAGACCGTAAAAGCAGTAAGCACGCTTAAAGCTGAAACGGATAACAGCGGTAAGACAACGGCAACGGTAACGGTAAATCAATTGGATGCAGCAATAGCTGCATTAGATAAAGCATCAAACGGCAAGCCGGCATCCATTGAGTTTAAAATGGCGGCTAACACAGACACCAAGTCAACGGCTATCAAGTTTGAGGAAAAAGCTATCGCTAAGCTTGCAGCTAAGGGATTGAAGTCGCTGGATGTTAATGCAGGGCTCGGAATCGTATCCTTTGATGCTAAGGCTATTGGAACACTAGCAGCAGCGACAGGAAATGGCGAGCTTTCCATAGCGGTCAACAAAGCGGATGTATCTAAGCTGTCTAGTGAGATTAAGGAAACGATCGGCAGCCATCCTGTGTATGAATTTGATGTGATTGGCGGAAAAACAGCGATTACCGATCTGAAGGGTGGTACAGCACGGGTTAGCATTCCTTATTCGCTTCAAGCAAACGAAGACAGCCAAGCAGTAGTCATCTACTATATTGCAAATGATGGCAAACTTAGTATTGTACCTAACAGCGTGTACGATAAGTCGACAGGTCAATTGCAGTTTACGGTAAGCCATTTCTCTACTTACGGAGTTGGCTACAATTATGTGGCATTTTTGGACACTGCATCAAGCTTTGCGAAGGATTCTATCCTTTACTTATCTTCCAGAGATATAATCGGCGGCTTGGGCAATCAAAAGTTTGCTCCAAAGGCTAACATGTCAAGGGCTGATTTCACACTCATCCTTGCAAGAATTGCCGGCACTCAACTGGACGATTACACGTCATCAAGCTTTACGGACGTGAAGTCATCCGATTACTTTGCAGGGGCGGTAGCATGGGCGGCTGAAAAAGGAATTGTCGGAGGCGCTGGAGATGGCAGCTTCAATCCTAAAGCCAATATTAGCCGTGAGCAAATGGTTGCTATGATTGCAAGGTTCGTTGATGTCATGAATTTTGATTTGCCTGTGCAAACAAATGCTATAGCGTTTGAAGATGCATCATCTATTGGTGCGTTTGCGAAGGAAGCAGCAGCTGCAGTGCAGCAGGCGGGAATCATTAACGGCAAGATCTATGCAAATAAGGCAGGCAGCTATTTTGCACCGAAGGATTTGGCTACCCGTGAGGAAGCAGCAAAAATGTTAGCGAAATTAATTCAATTAATGGCATAATTCGACTTGAACAAGACCGCAGCGCCCTTCAGTTAGAGGTGCTGCGGTCTTTTTCATAAGAGGTCTAATTTATGGGATGAAACCAGCATTTTCGCTAAGTTAATAAGCATTGTTAACTTAATCGAAGCGGGTTGTATTGCGCAGTTAATATTTACCGGAAACATAAGCAGTAAAAAGGAGCGGGTTTTATACTCCGCTTGCGTGAATCTGTTTTTGTTAGGATTGGCTTCAGGGCTTCAACCCTGTAGGTTTTTGTAGTATGATGGTAGAAGTCAAAAAAACGTTCATGTTGTACAAGCAAGCTTTCGAAGCGATTGCTGCTTCGGAAAACAAGTAAATGCTTACGGAGCGATCGTTGCTTCGCAAAAATTTAGGAGGAACAGTATGTCGGATCAATCTGCATCTACTTTGACCACAAATCGGCAGCAGGCTAACAATTTGCTGCGACGCGATGTCCGGTTTCTAGGCAACATTCTCGGTGAAGTTCTTGTTCATCAAGGCGGCCGCGAGCTGCTTGAAATCGTAGAACGGATTCGTGAACAAAGTAAATCTCTTCGCGCTGAATTTGTACCGGAATTATTTGATCAATTTAAAGAAAATGTATCATCGCTTAACCCGGAAATACGTCATCAAGTGATTAGAGCGTTTGCCATTTATTTTCAGCTTGTCAACATTGCAGAGCAAAATCATCGGATTAGACGGAAACGTGATTACGAGGTTTCTGCTGGCGAAGCGGTCCAACGCGGCTCCATTGAGAGCGCGGTTCAAGATCTGAAGGAACGCGAGATTGCAATCGAGGAAGTTAGAGATATTTTGAGCAATATTTCGCTGGAACTAGTAATGACTGCACACCCGACCGAGGCAACTCGCCGCGCGGTGCTTGATATTCATAAACGGATTGCTGTAGATGTGATGGAGCTTGATAACCCAACACTAACCTATCGCGAGCGCGAGAAGCTGCGTGAGAAGCTCATGAATGAGGTTCTTATTTTGTGGCAAACAGACGAGCTTCGTGACCGCAAACCAACCGTTATCGATGAAGTTCGTAACGGCTTGTACTATTTTGATGAGACATTGTTCGAGGTGCTTCCAAATGTTTATGAAGAGCTTGAACGCTGCCTAAGCAAGTACTATCCAGATGAGAAATGGCATGTGCCGGATTACTTGCGCTTCGGTTCTTGGATCGGCGGCGATCGCGATGGTAACCCATCTGTGAAAGCTCAGGTAACTTGGGAAACGCTAACGCTGCACCGTCAGCTGGCTATTCGCAAGTACGAAGAAAAACTAGGCGAGCTTATGGACCTTCTCAGCTTCAGCACAAACCTTGTCGAGGTATCGGCTGAGCTTATCGATTCGATTCGATCGGATCGCGAGCATGTTGAGCTTAAGTGCGTCGATCTTTGGAGAAATACGAAGGAGCCTTACCGTATTAAGCTTGGCTTTATGCTAGAGAAGCTGGCTAATACACGCGATGAGTCACTTAAGGGTTCGCAAATGCGTTACAACCACCCGGAAGAGCTTCGCGAGGACTTGCTCGTTATCGATCGCAGCTTGCGTCATCACTACGCTGATTATGTAGCAGATACAGCACTTGCTAAGTTAGTACGTCAAGTGGAGCTGTTTGGTTTCCACCTTATGGCGCTTGATGTTCGTCAGCATAGCCAAGAGCATGAAAATGCGATGTCTGAAATTTTAGCGAAAATGAATGTAGCAGCAGATTATGCGGCACTTCCAGAAGAAGAAAAAACAGACCTGCTTCACCGTCTCCTGAATGATCCGCGCCCGCTTACTTCGGGGCATCTAGATTACACGGAGTCCACGCGTGAATGCTTGAATGTATACCATACGATTTATCGGGCGCAGCAAGAGTTTGGCATCAATTGTATTTCAAGTTATCTGATTAGTATGACGGAAGCGGCAAGCGACATGCTTGAGGTTATGGTGTTTGCGAAGGAAGTTGGCCTGTTCCGCAAGGAAGCGGACGGCACGATTCGTTGTACACTGCAATCGGTACCGCTATTTGAAACGATTGACGACCTGCATGCAGCACCAGCTATTATGAAGCAGCTATTCGAAATGCCGATCTACCGTCAAGCGGTGGAAGCTCGCGGCAACCTGCATGAAATTATGCTTGGTTATTCCGATAGCAACAAAGACGGCGGAGTTGTTACAGCGAACTGGGAGCTGCGCGTAGCACTTAATGAAATTACAGCAGCCGGCAAAGAGTACGACGTTAAGCTGAAGTTCTTCCACGGCCGTGGCGGAGCGCTTGGCCGCGGCGGCATGCCGCTTAACCGCAGTATTCTTGCACAACCGCCGCATACGGTTGGCGGTGGCATCAAAATTACCGAGCAAGGTGAGGTTCTATCCTCGCGTTATTCGATGCAAGGTATTGCATACCGCAGCTTGGAGCAAGCAACTTGGGCGCTGATTACTGCTGCTCGTCTGGCGAAATACCCAGAACAAGCACCGCAAGCAGAAGCAGAGTGGGAAGAAATTGCACGTTCGATTTCCGAGACGGCACTGGAGAAGTATCAGGATCTTATTTTCCGCGATCCAGATTTCTTGACGTACTTCAAGGAGTCGACACCGCTTCCTGAGGTTGGCGAGCTGAACATCGGTTCACGTCCATCCAAACGGAAAAACAGTGATCGTTTCGAGGACTTGCGCGCCATCCCTTGGGTGTTCGCATGGACGCAAAGCCGCTACTTGCTGCCGGCATGGTACGCCGCTGGTACTGCAATGAAGCAGTATACTGGCGACGACGAGGAAAAGCTGAACACGCTTCGTACGATGTACGAGAAGTTCCCGTTCTTCCGCTCGCTAATTGACAATCTTCAAATGGCTCTTGCTAAAGCAGATTTGCTTATTGCGAAGGAATATGCAGATATGATTAAGGACAAAACGATCCGCGATCGTATTTTTGAGCAAATTGAAGAAGAATACAAGCTTACATCTGAGCTTATTCTTAGCATCACAGGCCAAACGGAAATTTTGGATAATGTTCCTGTTATTCAAGAGTCGATTCGTCTGCGTAATCCGTACGTCGATCCGCTTAGCTACATGCAAGTGCAGCTGCTAACCGAGCTTCGTGCACTGCGTGATAACGAAGAAGATGATCCAGAACTGCTTCGCGAAGTGCTTCTGACGATCAATGGCATTGCCGCAGGCCTTCGGAATACGGGCTAACTGCTCAAACTAATCGCTTAGGCGAATATAGAATAGCTACAAAGCCAACCATGGTATTTACTGTGGTTGGCTTTTTTTCGTTGAAAGCAGCTGGGAGGCATTGTTGTGAGAAGCTAGAAAAACAAACTGCAAACAGAACTCTATTTTTCTTATGTTCTTTTATAGTCCACTTAAGTTTTGTTTAAGGTACATCCTGCATGATAGGTACATAGGAAACAGACACCTACTATTGAGAGGATGATAGAGATGAACGAGGAAAACAAACGCTCAGAAAAGAGCGGTGATACTTACACGTCGAACCATACATCGAATGAAACGATCCGGACTCCTGTCACTACTTATATTTATGAATCCAACAAATCAACAAATGAGCTTAGAGCTTCATATGAGAGGGAGCTTGGGCTGGGACAAGATGGGAGCGGAAGCGGGTCAGCGCCTGGCGGTAAAAAACGTTCAAAGCGTGCGGGCGGCAGCTCAGCAAAAACACTGCTTGCATCGTTCTTGATTGGCGCTCTCGTCATTGGCGGTTTCTCCTACATGGCAGATAAAAACAATTTGTTCAGCGGGGGGGAACAAACCGTTCAAAACTCGGGTTCCAGCGTAGTTAGCAATTCAGGACAGCAGGATGCTGGCTTGTCTACAGCATCGCTAAGCTCAAGTGAAGATATCGCTTCCGTCTATAAAGCTGCGAGCCCCGCGGTTGTGAAGATCGAAAATTATGGGGAGCCAGCACGTTCGAACTCCATGTTCGACGATCCGCGCTTTCAACAGTTTTTTGGAAATGGCGGGTCGGGTAGCAGCGGACAGCAGCAAGAATCGCAAGAACAACAGCCAAGCAGTTCAAATCTTGAAGTGGTAGGCTCTGGTACAGGCTTTTTCTTCGAATCGGACGGTTATATTCTGACTAACGAGCATGTAATTGCGGGTGCAAAGGAGGTTAAAGTAACGGTTCAAGGTTATGACGAGCCTCTAACAGCAAAGGTGCTTGGTTCGAGCTATGATCTAGACTTGGCTGTGCTTAAGGTGGAAGAGCCAAACGGCAAAGCATTCCCGTCTCTTAAGCTGGGAAGCTCTGACCAGACGCGAATCGGTGACTGGGTGATGGCGATCGGCAATCCATATGGCTTCGATCAAACGTTGACTATGGGCGTGTTAAGCGCGAAAGAGCGTCCAATTACGATTGCAGATGAGCAAGGGAACCATAATTATGAGCATTTGCTGCAAACGGATGCCTCTATTAATCCAGGGAACTCTGGAGGACCGCTTCTGAACGAGAAGGGAGAGGTTATCGGTATAAATACGGCTGTGAACGCTGAGGCGCAAGGCATTGGTTTTGCGATTCCTACGACGACGATTACGAAGGTGCTCGAGCAATTGAAGACCAATACACTTTAAAATAGATAAAGCGCATGAACATTGAAGGTCTGGGAACATTACGTTTCCTAGACCTTTTTTGCTTTATTTTAGCGTTCCTAGCCGAAAGTCGAAAAAACAACTAGCCTCAGGTCGATTGCTGACTGAACGTCAAACCTATATAATTATTTGAACGGTTAGTATTTTTTGGAGCAAACAGCAAAGAAACCTGAACCTGAGGTACGTACATTGCTGCTCATGACTATGAACATTACGACTAATTAGGGTCGATGCTCATATTGGAAGTATCTTTCTCAATTGTCTTGCTTTTTCAGCCCATGTGCATTACGATTTTTCTAGGGTGTATGGATGAGACATTATATATATAAAATAGAGCAAGGCGATCAGTCGATCGAATGGAAGGTTTGGAGGAGTTTAGGTGATTGTATTGGAAGCACGCCTGGCGAAGTTATCGCTTAAAGGCGATCAGCAGGCTTTTGCTGAGCTTGTAGACCTCTATCAAGACAAGCTCTTTCATATGGCTTATCGAATGTTAAACAGCCGCCAGGAAGCGGAGGATGTTGTACAGGATACGTTCCTTCGCGTTTACAAAAACCTGGATAGATATGATGAAACGTTAAAATTTTCAACTTGGATATATAGAATTGCTACAAACTTATGTATTGATCGACTGCGCAAACGCAAGCCGACCTATTCGCTGGATGCGGAGTCATCGGATCACGAGGGGCTGGATGGCTACTCCATGATACCGAGTGATAATCGGACGCCAGAATCAGAGCTGCTTCTCTCGGACACACAGCGCATTATACATGCGGCTATTGCTTCACTGCCACCGAAATATAAGAGCGTGATGACGCTTAGATATATGCAGGACCTGTCGTTGCAGGAAATTGGCGATGTGCTGGACATGCCTGTCACGACGATTAAAACGCGGGTTCACCGCGGCAGGGAATTTCTTCGGAAGAAGCTTGAGCATAAGTTATAATTACAAATAATGATACAATCCTCCAAAGGAAAGCCATGTCTAGCGCAGACATAGGCTTCTTTTTGGGAGAAATTCAAGCTAATTCCTTACCTGCAAAGGATTACTTACGCGATTACGAAAAAAAGTGAAACATCCTTCTTGCTAGTAACGTATCCTAATAGCGAGATAAGAACTTAATGCGCGAGCAACTGAAAGAAAGGACTGGCTGCTATGAATTGCAACGTCGCTATCGTATGGATGCATGATTATTTGGACGGCGAGCTGCCGCGTGAAGATATCGTTACGTTAAAATCTCATTTGCTTTCCTGTCCCGCTTGTCGCAGCCGGTTTGAACAGCTCCAGAAGACGGACGCCGCGGTGTTCCAGACTTTAGAAGCGATTAAGCCTGCCGCGGATTATGACAAGAAGGCATCCGAGCTTTTAAATGAACGAATTATGCAGCAACTGCCGAAGAAACAGAGCAAGCAGAGAAACCGCATCGTACGTTTTATTTATCGGTACCCCGGAGTAACAGCAGCTGCTGTGTTTGTACTCGTTATGTTGGGCAGCTTCTTCACGATGTGGGAAGAGGATACCAAGCTGATTGTTGCAGGCGAGGATCTTCAGCAGGTCATTATAGAAGGAAATACAGTTATTGTGCCAGAGGGTGCTCATTTAACGGGTAATTTGACCGTAGAAAATGGAATAGCCGATGTTAAGGGCGAGGTGGACGGCAACGTAACCGTCATTGACGGAACCTTGAACCTGGCTTCAACCGGCCATATCGCGGGTCAGAGCAGAACGATTGATCAAGCGCTCGATTGGTTCTGGTACAAAGTAACGCAAACTTTTGGCGGTAACGCTCGCTAAAGCAAGCTGCCTCCCTGTTGCAGGGGGGCGTTTTTTAATTTTTTTTTGAAAAAAAGGATTTCCAATCCCATATATAGAAAATAATAAAGTTGAAAACCGATAATTAGACAATAATAAGGGGATCGGCTGTTGGGGGTTGGCATATGAGTTATTTCTCAGATTTAACATGGCATGACTATTTAAAGGATATTATAGACGTTGGTATAGTTAGTTATATTATTTATAAAATGATTTTGCTTGTGCGCGGAACAAGGGCAGTTCAACTTTTAAAAGGGATCGTCGTGCTCGTCGCTGTATGGGGGCTGAGTACATGGTTCAATTTGTATACGTTGAAATGGTTAATGAACCAGATGTTCACCTTCGGAATTGTGAGCGTGCTGATTATTTTTCAGCCTGAGCTGAGACGCGTGCTTGAGCAGCTTGGTCGTGGAAAGCTGTTTGCGCGGTCATTTTCGCTTGATCGGGATGTCGTCAATGAACAAATTGACGGCGTAATTAAAGCTGTCCGTTTTATGGCAGAACGAAAAATCGGGGCGTTAATCGTATTTGAGCGGAGCACAGGCCTCAGTGAATTGATTGAATCGGGCATCCGTATGGAATCAAAAATTACATCGGAGCTGCTGATTAACATCTTTACACCGAATACACCGCTGCATGATGGAGCTGTCATTATTCGCGCTAATCAGATTATGGCGGCGGGCTGCTACTTGCCTCTATCGGAAAATCCTTTTATAAGCAAGGAGCTTGGAACTCGCCATCGTGCCGCTATTGGAGTAAGTGAAGTAACGGATGCAGTGTCCGTAACCGTCTCGGAAGAAACGGGGCAAGTGTCATTGTCTCTAGGAGGCATGATCGTACGAGATATTAACGAGGAATCGCTGATTTCGAAGCTCTTTGACGAGCTGACTCCGAAGACGACAGGTCGTACGAAGGAACGTGTAACCATATCGTCTCTTTGGAAGCGGAAAGGAGGCAGTGATGGATAAATGGCTAAGTCACCCCACCTCTCTCAAAGTAATATCCGTCATAGTCGGATTGTTGCTCTGGGCTATTGTACATATTGATCCGGACACCTCACCGCAGACGGCGACATCAAATATTGATACCAAAACGATAGAAGCATCGGTTATTACGGCAGATGGCCTAGATACAGATAAGTACGTGCTTACGGCGATGGAACCTACCGTCGTGCGGCTTGATGTGCAGGGCAGGTTAACTGTTTTGTTCAATGCTTCTTCGAAAGATGATTATAAGGTTCAAGTGGACTTGAAAGGCGTAAAACCCGGCATACAGGAGTTGCCTTTGACGGTAAAACTGCCTAAAGGGATTACGCTTGTGGAGATGTCGCCGCGCACCGTTACGGTTCAGATCGAAGAAATTGTAACGAAGCCTTTTGAGCCGCAAGTCATTGTGGAAGGCAAGCCGGCAGACGGTTATATTGTTGGAGCATCGACGATTGTAGCACCGACAACAGGTGTACAGGTTACACTGCCTAAGGATGATATGAGCAGAATCGGTGCTGTTACGACGGAGATCAATATTGAGGGTGCAGATAAAACGGTTGTTAACAAAAAAGCAAAAGTAATCGTATACGATGTAGACGGTATCGAAATGACAAATGCGATTGTTTCACCAGAAACGCTGCATGTCGAGGTCAAGGTAACGCCTCCGCTGAAGGTACTGCCTCTACAGGTGCGCTATACGGGCACTCTGCCTGAAGGACTGAGCTTAGTATCGGTGAAGCCGGCAATTGATAAGGTGACCGTATACGGCGAGCAGAAGCAGTTAGACGAGCTGCAGGTTTACGATGGAGTCGTGCTTGATCTCTCGAAGGTGAAGCAAACAGGAACCATTCGCGTGAAGACGGAATTGATTGATGGAATAAAGGCAATTGATCCAGCAGAGGTGGAGCTCAATGTCGTTGTAGCTCCCGTAAAGAATAGAACACTTACAGGACTAGATGTAGCCATAGAAGGTATCGCAAACGGGCTGTCAGCGGTTATACGGACGCCGGCAAACGGTAAGTTTGATTTAACCGTCAGCGGAGCAGATCCGGTGTTGTCTACGCTTAAGGCATCGGATATTAGCATTATTGCCAATGTAGAAGGTCTAGGTGTAGGCACGCATGTCGTAACGCTTCAGGTCGATGTGCCTGCGTATATTCAGACCGTACTGGCTGATGGGCAAACTTTAACGGTAACGATAGAAATAACGGACAACTCCGTACCAGGATCAGGATCAGGCGGAGACAACTCCGAGGAGGTCGGAGGCACTCCGACAGAGGAGTCTCCTCCCCCTGCTACGACACCGCCTCCAGACACCAGTGAGGAGACTGGCAATGGTGGCGGAAACGCAGCAGGCGGTTCAACTACGAATCCATAATCATCAGAGCGGAATAAGTATATAACAACGAAAGCAATATATTACAAAGGAGCTTTTTAAACATGGGGAAATATTTCGGTACAGACGGTGTTCGCGGTGTAGCCAATCGTGAGCTTACACCTGAGCTAGCATACAAAATCGGTCGCTGCGGCGGCTATGTTCTAACACACAAGGCACAAAAGCCGAAGGTGGTTATTGGCCTTGATACACGGATTTCTGGCCCAATGCTGGAATCTGCACTGATTGCGGGTCTATTGTCGATTGGTGCAAGCGTTGTGCGTCTTGGCGTCGTATCCACACCAGCAGTTGCTTATATTACGCGTGAGCTTAACGCTGACGCTGGCGTTATGATTTCCGCATCACACAATCCTGTAGAGGATAACGGCATTAAATTTTTTGCTGGCGACGGTTTTAAATTGTCGGATGATACCGAACTCGAAATCGAACAATTAATTGATGCTCTTACAGATGAATTACCGCGGCCTGAGGGCGGAGATATCGGAGCGGTATCAAGCGATAAAGGCGCTAAGCAGCGTTATTTGGATTATTTGAAAACAACGATTAAAGGCGAATTCAAAGGTTTGAAAATCGTGCTGGACTGCGCGAATGGTTCCGCTTATGAGCTGGCTCCTTCGGTATTCCGCGAGCTTGGAGCGGACATTATAACAGTAGGCGCTGAGCCGGATGGTTTGAATATTAATGCTGGCGTTGGTTCGACGCATCCAGAATATTTGCGTGAGCAGGTACTGGCGCATGGCGCAGACCTTGGGCTTTCTTTTGACGGGGACGCTGACCGTTTAATTGCTATTGATGAAAATGGCGAAGAGGTAGACGGCGACTTTATTCTTTGTATTATTGGCGATGCGATGAAGCGTGAAGGCAAGCTGAAAGAGGATACCATTGTAACGACGGTTATGGCCAATATCGGCTTTTTCAAGGGAGCAGAGCGCATTGGCTTGAAGACAGCGCAAACGGCAGTTGGCGATCGTTACGTCATGGAAGAAATGCGTCGCGGCGGCTTCAATCTAGGCGGCGAGCAATCCGGCCATGTAATTTTCCTTGACCATATTACGACTGGTGACGGTATTCTTACTGCGCTTCAGCTCGTTGATACGATTGCAGCCTCCGGAAAGAAACTAAGCGAACTTAAAGGCCTTATGCGTAAATATCCGCAAAAGCTTGTTAACGTACGCGTAGCGGACAAGAGCTTGTACCAAGGCAATGCAGCGATAGAAGAAGCGGTTAAACGTGTAGAGCTGGAGCTTGGCGACAACGGCCGCGTGCTTGTTCGTCCATCGGGTACGGAATCTTTGATTCGCGTTATGGCTGAGGGACCAGAGAAGGAACAGGTCGAGGCTTACGTTGATCAAATTGCAAATGTCGTTAAAAGTGAACTAGGTTAATCATAGAGAATAATGGTGTCGAAGGCCTGTCGGTTCTTGTAGCCGGCGGGCTTTTTTAGCATTATTTTGGAAAATGGACGAGTATATTTTCCGTGAAAGGTTGCACAGCAGCTGGAAAATGAATATGATAGGTAGTGTGATTCAAGAAGGAAAGCGAGGATAGAGGTTATTTAAGCAACATAAGCGCCAGAGCTTGCGTGATGAATGATCGGTGGTAGAGCTAAGATAGATCAGCTTGAAGCGGGTATTCATACGGGAAGCTGACGAGGTGAAGGTGTTCGAAACATTCGGCGGGGACCTTCCGGTATTACAAGCCAACCGAAAGCCGTTACGTAAAACGGCCGGGCGACCGGTCATACAATCGTGCGGCAGGCTTCGATTATAATATTACTCCCGTATGTCCAAGATGCCACCAGCAGGGTGGGCATGGGCAGAGGGGTTACATTTTCCGCAATCATTCGGATTATTTTGTGACATCTTCATAGTGCCTGTGCCACGCATTGGCGGCATCCGATAAGGACGGGAAAATAACCTATCGGAGGCCTATTAAATTATGTGTGGAATTGTAGGATATATTGGTAAACGCGACTCGCAGGACATTTTGCTCGAAGGATTGAAGAAGCTGGAGTACCGGGGTTATGATTCCGCTGGTATCGCTGTCTTCACGAAAAACGGGCTCGAAATTACAAAGTCCAAAGGACGTCTCGCGAATCTTGAAGGCTTGCTGCGTGAAGTACCACTCGAAGGTTCTATTGGCATTGGCCATACACGCTGGGCTACTCATGGTAAACCATCTGATGTGAACTCGCATCCGCATACGGACAACACGGCTAAATTTTCGGTTGTTCACAACGGGATTATTGAGAACTACTTGAATCTTAAGGAAGAATTAGTGACAAAAGGGCATGTTTTTGTATCGGAGACAGATACGGAAGTCATTTCCCATTTGATAGCTGATGAATATAACGGCAACATCGTGGAAGCTGTGCAGCGTGCGGTTAAACGTATGCGTGGAGCGTTTGCGCTTGGAGTTTTGACTGAGTTTGAGCCGGATCGCCTGGTTGCGGTTCGTTATGCAAGCCCGCTTGTTATCGGTGTAGGTGAAGGCGAAAACTTCATTGGCTCGGATATTCCGGCTATTTTGGAGCATACGCGCAACGTTTATATTTTGAACGACGGCGAAATGGCAATCCTGACACGCGATGCTGTCGAAGTAATGACGACTGAAGGCGAAAGTATTTCCAAGGAAATATTTCATGTCGATTGGGATCTAGTAACGGCAGAGAAAGCTGGATTTGATCACTTCATGCTGAAAGAAATTCACGAACAGCCAAAAGCTTACCGTGATACTATGATGAGCCGCGTTTCAGAAGACGGTAAATCTGTTGACTTAAAAGAGCTGGGTATGACAGCTGAATATATTAAATCGATCCGCAAAGTACACATCGTAGCATGTGGAACGGCATATCACGCAGGTCTTGTCGGCAAAACGGTCATTGAGTCGCTTGCTCGCATTCCGGTTGAGACGGATGTAGCATCCGAGTACCGTTACCGCTCGCCGATCATTACTCCGGATACACTCGTTATCGTTGTAAGCCAATCTGGCGAAACAGCTGATACGCTTGCAGCTTTGCGTGAAGCACAGCGCAACGGCGCTCGTGTGCTTGCGATTACTAACGTAGTAGGCAGCTCGGTTGCCCGCGAAGCAGATCATGTGCTTATTACTTGGGCAGGTCTTGAAATTGCGGTTGCTTCGACAAAAGCATACAGCTCGCAATTGATTGCTTTTTATCTGCTTGGTCTACACATGGCAGGTACGCTTGAGACCAAAGAAGCTTCTTACATTGCAGAAGTTCTTGAGGCTATGCATCAGCTTCCAACTCAGGTTGAGCGCATCCTTGAGCAAGCGTATGTGCTTAAACAAGTTGCAGAGTCGTTCTCGCATCACAAACACTTGTTCTTCATCGGCCGCGGCGTTGACTATGCTGTAGCGCAAGAAGGCTCGCTGAAGCTGAAAGAGATCTCGTATATTCACTCCGAGGCTTATGCAGCTGGTGAGCTCAAGCACGGTACCTTGGCTCTCATAGAGGAAGGTATTCCGGTTATCGCTCTTGTTACGCAAGAAGAGCTGTACGAGAAAACACTTAGCAACATTAAAGAAGTAAAAGCGCGCGGCGCTCATGTTATAGGCATAGCGAACCATGGTGCAGAGGAAGAAGTTGCGAAATCTGTCGACGAGCTATTCGCGATTCCGAAGACACTTCCGATCTTGTCACCAGCGCTATCGGTTATCCCGCTACAACTGATTTCTTATTATGCTTCGTTAGCTCTTGAGCATGACGTGGATAAACCGCGGAATTTGGCTAAGAGTGTTACGGTGGAGTAAGGGATTGTGATTTTTATTGTAGATGTACAGTGACATTAAAGTTGGTGGCTTTACAACAGAGTTGGTGCCTAGATGTCAAATTACACCTATTAAAGTATATATTTAATTTATATTAATAAAAGGAACACAATGAAATTCTAATGGCTTCGCCCTTTTAAATAAAGGGCGAAGCCATTAGCCGTTTAAGGAGATGAATCTTCGTATTGTTAGTATAGTGTAATGTTCACAATTTAAGTGGGATTTTCATGAAACGAGTATGTGCAATCAAAATTGGGAAACTTTTATTGATACAGCGTTGTTAGGTGGATGGAAATTAAAAAAAATCAATAACTGATGATACCGAAACTATTGAAATTACGATTGATCCTAATTTTGTACGTTATTCAGAGAAAAGATGGGATATTCAAGGGACGAAGGATACAGATCTTTCACAATCATTTATTGCTGCATTTGAAGGTAAAAAGTACACGATTCCTTTAATCGAAGTGATACGCAGCATCCTAGCACCTAACAGATTTTTGTTATATCAGTTATTTGAACCGAGTTCCTTTCCGCAATACTTTTTTAACAAAATTGAATATCAAAGACTACATTTTGAATTCACCTCACTATATGAAATTAAATATACACGTCAAGAATATTTACTTCATCTGACTTGGCTAATTTCACATTCGGATATTAGGTAAGTGTTTGAAAGTATCGAACCTCACAACTTAAATAATGGGAAATTAATGTTTTCCTGGTCATTTCAACAACCTAGAACACTCAAAGTTCTGGCTAAACCTAATCCTTATGGGTACACCATTCTTCGCGTGCTGAGTGTGATGAATAAACATATACCTTTCAAGGAGATTACATTTACTCATCCTAAGTTACACAATCACCAACGATCAAATGAGCCTAAAAAGTATATTTTGATAAACAAAAATAATTTGGATAAAAGTGATGAAGTTGAACTGAGTGAGGACTTTGATGGTTCGACGAGTGATTTTGATGTTGTGGAAATGGAAAACCAAAGCCACGAGTACACTTTTAAACCGAAAATTACGAAAGTACATAAAAATATTGATAAGCAGCGTTCATATGAAGATGAAAATACGAAAATTTACTACTTAGATGACCAAGGAAAACGGTCAACTGCGGATATTGGGGGTCATCGATTGGCCCGTGGCCTAGAACATAAAACACTTCATGAGATAAAGGTACAAGGAGAACTGGATGAATTTATTCGAACGCTAAGGTTTTTAGAAAGAGAACAAGGTATTGAATCAGTACGTGCACATGTAGATGTATTACCCGATGTTGGTGGTGAAAGAAGATTTAAATATCTGATTGATGGTGTAACAAGAAGGCGATTTGTATGGGCAGAGGTTACATTGCAGAACGGTAAGCTTATAAATGTACTGGAAGTAGAACGAGAACTTTATTCTTTATCGACTTTGTTTGTATATTCTGAGCATATCTTAGATTACAAAAGTTTGATTCAGAAGCTATTATCTAATCTCATACATGATCATGGAAGTTGGTTATCTGTATCCTTGAATTCCGTTCGAGAAATGGGTGTTCAACTATCGAAGTTAAAGCACGGTTTGAATGAGCCTGAGACTAGAGCGAATACAATTACAAAACATGTGATGCTTATTCCATAAGAACTAGAAACCAATAGTTTCTATAGTAAATATAGACTACATATTAGTAAAATCATGGTATTATAAAGGGAGCTAGTTTTTTTAGTTTTAAAAAACAAATTATATATTTGTTGCTATAGATGAGAGGTTGGGAACTAGATATGCTAACAGGAGAAATTCGTAATAAAGTAGATAAAATTTGGTCTGATTTGTGGGCTGGTGGGATATCGAATCCACTGACGGTTATAGAACAATTAACATACCTAATGTTTATTCGTTCATTAGATGAAAAGGATTTAGATGCTGAAAGCTTTGAGGCACTTGGTAGTGACAAGCTTCCGAAAATATTCCCTGAGA
The DNA here is from genome assembly GCF_050467785.1 of Paenibacillus sp. NRS-1760. Classification (NCBI taxonomy): domain Bacteria; kingdom Bacillati; phylum Bacillota; class Bacilli; order Caryophanales; family Paenibacillaceae; genus Paenibacillus; species Paenibacillus sp. NRS-1760. The sequence continues at coordinate 28,628 of NZ_JBITPK010000015.1, forward strand.
CAGAAGCTGGGCAGGCTATGCGTTGGAGCAATTTTAAGAACAAAGATCCACGTATCATGTTCGATATTATTAGTAATGAAGTTTTCCCATTTATTAAAGGGATGAGTGAAGACCCAACGACTGCATTTGCACGTTATATGCAGGATGCCATCTTCCTCATGCCTACACCTCAGGTTTTGCAGAAGATTATCACAGGATTAGACGAACTGTATGAACATGATATTAAAGAATTGGATATGCAGGGTGATCTATACGAGTACATGCTAGGGAAACTTGCTACTGCTGGTCAAAACGGACAATTCCGCACGCCGAAGCATATTCGTGACTTAATGGTACGCTTATTGGCTCCAACACCAGATGATCGAGTATGTGACCCTGCTTGTGGTACGGCAGGCTTCTTAGTTTCTACAGCTGAATATATTCGTGAGCAATATGAAGCAACTATGACCACTGAGCAATGGGACAAGTTTGCTGGTGACATAGTATCTGGATTTGATACTGACCGTACGATGCTGCGTCTATCTGCGATGAACTTAATGCTCCACTCAATTACGAATCCCAATATTGACTATGTAGATAGCGTATCGAAGCAAAATAGCATTTCTAACGAATATACGATGATTCTAGCCAATCCTCCATTCACAGGAACGGTTGATACTGATAGTATAAATGATAATTTGAAGTCCATTTGTGATACAAAGAAGACAGAATTATTATTCGTAGCACTATTTCTTCGTATGCTACGTAAAGGTGGGCGTTGTGCTGCCATTGTTCCTGATGGGGTGTTATTTGGTTCAACAAAGGTTCACAAATCATTACGTCAAGAAATCGTTGAAAATCATCGCCTAGAAGCAATTATTTCGATGCCAAGCGGCGTATTTAAGCCATATGCAGGAGTAAGTACAGCGATCATGATTTTCACAAAAACAGATGCTGGTGGTACGGATAAAGTATGGTTCTATGATATGAAGACAGATGGCTATTCACTAGATGATAAGCGTGCCCCAATTACGGCTGATGATATTCCAGATATATTGTCCCGTTTCCATAACCTTGATGGTGAGTTGGTTCGTAAAGCGACGGAACAAAGCTTTATGGTAGATAAGTCTGTGATTGTTGAAAATGGCTATGATCTGTCGATTAATCGTTATAAGGAAATTGTGTATGAGAAGGTTGAGTATGATGCTCCGGTTGTAATTATGGATCGTCTAGAGCGACTAGATGGGAAGATTGCCTCTAAGATGCAGGAATTAAGGGGGCTTCTTGGTGAGTAAGTGGGAGAAGGTTAAGTTAGGTGAATTAGTATTGGTAAAAGGCGGGAAGAGATTACCTAAAGATCACACATATGTTGATAATAATTCTTCATTTCCTTATATAAGGGTATGTGATTTTAATAATGGTACTGTAGATTTAAGTGATTTGAAATATATTTCTTCTACTACTTCAAAGTTAATTAAGAATTATATTATTACAAAAGATGATGTTTATATTAGTATTGCTGGTACTATTGGTTTAGTGGGGACGATTCCACCTGAAATAGATAATGCACACTTAACGGAAAATGCAGCTAAGTTGGTTATCAAAAAAAAAGAGAACTTATCAACGAGATACTTGGTAAAGTTTTTAAGTTCAGAAAATGGAATTAAACAAATAAAAAGTAAAACAATTGCTACTTCTCAGCCCAAATTAGCACTTTTTAGAATTGAGGAGCTTGATATTCCCCTTCCTCCTCTTGAAGTTCAAAAAAAAATCGCTCAAAATCTTGATACCGTTTCTGAACTTCTTGATTTACGGAAAAAGCAATTAGAGGAGTTAGATCAGCTTATCAAGTCAGTGTTTTATGATATGTTTGGTGATCCTGTTACGAATGATAAGGGTTGGGAAATGAAGAAATTTGAAGATATTGGGCGCTTAACTAGCGGAGGTACTCCTTCAAGAAGCAAGGCAGAATACTTTACAGGTAATATAAATTGGTTTTCTGCTGGGGAGCTTAATGATAGATATTTATATGAATCAACTGAAAAAATAACTGAACAAGCTATTCTAGAAAGTTCAGCGAAGATATTTCCTAAAGGTAGCATGTTGATAGGTATGTATGATACTGCAGCATTTAAATTAGGTATACTTACTCAAGATTCTTCTTCTAATCAAGCGTGTGCAAATATAATAGTTAATGAAAATAAGACTAACATTATTTGGGTGTATGATGTTTGTCAAATAATGAAGATTACCTATTTGTCCAATCGTAGAGGTGTTCGTCAAAAAAATTTGAATTTAGGGATGATTAAAGAATTTACACTTCCAGTTCCACCCCTAGCCTTACAAAACGAATTCGCATCCATAGTAACGAAAATTGAAGAACAAAAAGCTCTCGTCAAACAATCCATCCAAGAAACGCAAACGCTCTTCGATTCCTTAATTAGTCAGTATTTTGATTAACTTTCTGTGAGGTGAACGAAATGACTGCAAATTTTACGTTTTTGAGTGGACAAGCGGAGTATGAGATGTTTGCTCATGCTTGTATAGAAGCAGAACGTGTCCTTGCGACTTCTCCTGCTATGTCGGCTGTGGGAAGCCGTAAGGCATTAGAGCTTGCAGTGAAATGGGTATATGCTGCAGACATTTCCATGCAGATGCCATACAAAGATAATTTACAGTCTCTTATTCACGAGCCATCTTTTCGCTTTGAAGTCGATTCACAAACGTGGAGTAAGCTGCCATATATCATTAAGCTAGGTAATCTAGGCGTTCATACTAATAAGACTATTACTCAAAGTGAAGCTACCCTTGCCTTAGCTTCACTGTTCGAGTTTATACAATGGATTGATTACTGCTATGGAGTGCAGTACGAAGAACGTACATTTGATGAGCAACTGATTCCAACTGAGCAGGTTCATTTAGATGTTAGACGAATTAAAGAAACACAAGGACTGCTTTCAGAAAAAGAAAGTGAAATTGAACGTCTTCGTGCTCAGATTGAAGCATTAAGTAGGCAATTAACGCAAGGCAAAGAACAGCATCAAGCAGAACGTACGTTTACCCCTCAAGACATCTCAGAATTCCTCACACGTAAGAAATACATTGACGTTGATCTCAAGTTATTAGGCTGGACAATCGGTGATGATGCCCGGGAAGAAGTCAAAGTTGAAGGCATGCCTAATGGTGAAAATGTAGGCTTTGTCGATTACGTCCTCTATGGTCGTGATGGACTTCCTCTTGCACTAATTGAAGCCAAACGCACATCTATCAATCCTATAATTGGAACGCAGCAAGCCAAACTATATGCGGATTGTTTAGAACAGAAATATGGACAACGTCCGATTATTTTCAACACCAATGGCTTTGATACGTATGTATGGGATGATCAATCTTCTCCACAACGTAGAGTCAGTGGTATTTTCTCACGAAATGATCTGGAAAAGTTAATTAAGCGTCGTACACAGAAGGAATCTCTGGAACATGTCGTCATTAACGATAAGATTACAGACCGCTATTACCAGAAGGAAGCGATTCGTGCCGTAAGCCAACACATTGAAGAAGGTCATCGTAAGACCCTTACTGTGATGGCTACGGGTACAGGGAAAACACGTACGGCATCGAGTTTAACGGATGTGTTATCTCGTGGTGGGCATGTGACGAATGTATTATTTTTAGCTGATCGTAAGTCCTTAGTTAAGCAAGCGAAGGATGACTTCAAGCAATACCTTCCAGATATGACCCTTTGTAATTTGTTAAGTAATAAAGAGGATAAATTAGCGAGAATTGTATTCTCAACGTATCCTACGATTCTTAATGCAATTGATACAGCGAAGTCCGAAGATGGACAACGTCTCTATTCACCTGCCCATTTTGATCTGATTATTATCGACGAAGCCCATCGTAGTATATTTAAAAAGTATCGAGCGATATTTGAATATTTTGATGCCATATTGTTAGGTCTGACAGCCACTCCAAAGTCTGAAGTGGATCGTAATACGTATGAATTTTTTGAAATGGAACGTGATGTTCCTACATATGCCTATGATTATGAGACAGCCGTAGAGAAGGATAAAGTGTTAGTTCCTTATTACAATATTGAGGTGCAAACGAAATTTTTGGAACAAGGCATTACGTATGATGATCTCTCTGCGGAAGATCGTAGTCGTTATGAAGATGATTTTGTTGATGAAGATGGTGAACTGCCTGAGGAAATCCCAGCTCCGGCGCTCAATGAGTTTATTTTTAATCAAGATACCGTTGATCGGGTTCTAGAAGATCTAATGACTCGTGGTATAAAAGTAGGCGGTGGCGATCTCATCGGCAAGACCATTATTTTTGCTCAAAATAAAAAGCATGCTGACTATATCCTTCAGCGCTTCAATAAGCTATATCCGCAATATAACGGTCTATTGATTCGTAAAATCACTCATGAAGAAACTTATGCACAATCATCCATTGATGAATTCAAAGTAGCTGATAAAGCACCTTATATTGCGGTGTCGGTTGATATGATGGATACAGGGATTGATGTGCCAGAAGTAGTGAACCTAATCTTCTTCAAACGTATTCGCTCCAAAGCGAAGTTTTGGCAAATGATTGGGCGTGGTACGCGGTTACGGAAAGACTTGTTCGGAGATGGCCAGGATAAAACGCACTTTATGATTTTTGATTATTTGGGTAACTTCGAGTTCTTCCGTCAGAATAAAGAAGGCTTGCAAGGGGCAGAGACATTAAGCTTGTCGGAGCTCATTTTCTCCAAGCGGGTAAAGCTGATACAACAATTGCAGCATGCGGATTATATGGGTGAAGACTATCAGGGACTACGTCAGCAACTCATTCAAGCAGTATGGAGTCAAATTATTGCGTTGAATCTTGAATTGGTATCGGTCAGAATGCAGCTCCGATACATTGAAAAGTTTAAGCATAAAGAAGCATTTGTTAGCTTATCGGATACCGATGTGTATGAGTTGAATACGAATCTTGCTTCCTTAGCCTTTATGGATGATCGTGATGAGTATGCGAAGCGATTCGACAACCTCATGTATGGCTTAATGCTCGGTGCGCTCGAAGCGAATAAACAATTCAAACGCAACAAAAAGCAACTAATGGAAATGGGACAAGCGCTGCAAACCAAAGCAACCATTCCTCAAGTCAAGGCTAAAATTACACTGATTAAAGCAATAGACACGGATGAATTCTGGTCAGAGTCAGGGATATTAGATTTTGAGAAGGTTCGCGTCGAGCTGCGTGATCTCATTAAGTTTATAGTGGACGAAGGTAGCAGTCGTATTATCTATACCAATCTTCAGGATGAAATTTTGGGTGAACGTATCGGTGAAGCACTGGATGCGGCGTATGATTTTGAGGATTACAGACTGAAGGTCAATCGGTATATCGAGAACAATAAGGATCATCTAGCGATTCATAAGCTGCGCAACAACATGCCATTAACCGCGAGTGACTATGAGAGCTTGGAGCATATCTTCACTGGTGAGTTAGGCACAGTAGAAGATTATAAACGTGAGTTCAAAGATACGCCATTCGGCCTGCTTGTTCGTAAGATTGCAAAGCTCGAGCACGAAGCAGCGATGAGCGCATTCTCTATTTTTATTAATGATCAATCGCTTACGCAAGCTCAGATTGTGTTTGTACGTAAAGTGATCGATTATATCACTGAGAATGGCTATATAGAAGCTACATCCGTTCTTATGAAGCCTCCTTTCGATCGTCCACAGAGTTTTATTAAGCTATTTGATGGTATGAAGCAGAAGCAGCTTGTGGAGTTGGTGAATGCTGTGAGGGAGAATGCGGTTAGGGTTGTTTAATAAATGCTATCGTACATAAGTGTTAAATTCCGTGCAGTATATTATTTAAGGATAAATGTAACTAGGAGGAATTATTTTTGACTAGGGCTGATTTAGCTTGTTTAATATGTGGAGATTTTAGAAATCATAAGTCAATAGAGAGTATCTATGAAGTATTATTTAACAAGTTGAGTAATTATGAATCAAGAATCGATAAATTACTGCGAGATGACAATGTTGATGATTTAACAGTACTAGGACCTTATCTGGCTAGAACCGTTTTAGAAACAACTTGCACAGCAATAATCGGAAGACTTGATCCGTTTAGAATAATATCATTAAGAAATGTTCAATCTCTATCCAATTTCAGTTTGGGAAATAAATCAACATCAGCAATTAGTTGGAGCGGAGATGTTTTTGGGAAGAATGAAACTACTACTAATTTATGGAGTCCTGATAAAGATATATCAAAGATTGAAAGAGTACTCTTAGGACGATACTATGGTGAAATGTATTGGAATCCTAGTTATAAGAAAATGTTAGATGACAATACTATTAGTAATGAAATGGCGCTAGAGTACTATAGAACGGTAGTTGAGGATCCTGAAAGATTTATATTATATTTAAGAAGTGAGTCATCACGCATATATTCTTCGCTATCTAAGGGAGTACATAGTGAATTAGTTATTGCTGAGGAAGTCGTTTATGATAAAACAACTGTTAGTGTTCTTATAAGCGATACTATTAAACTGTGTTCTGTATTAGGTTATTTAAGTCATTATATTGATACTGTCATATGTCGGTTACCTATAGATAATGCTTTAGCAAGTTTTAATTCAATAGATATATGGAGGGAAGAATTAAGTGAGTGAACTATTTGATAGCCAACTGATACTTGCAGCTGAAGATTTTCCTGACAACGAGTTTCAAAATTATCATACTTTTTCTTCATATGAGAATAAAATCATTAGGAAACTAATTGCACATGGCCCTGTGCTTATCAGAGGTGGAAGAGGAAGCGGTAAAAGTGCATTACTAAAGGAGGCATTCTTTAGGACTAATAAAGAAGAAAATCTTAATAATGTAATGGGAATTTATATTAGTTTAAGACATCTTCCACTAATTAGAGCAGAAGGTAAAGAATACGAGCAGTACTTTTGCAAGCTAGTTATTGATACAGTTAAGTCAAGTGATGAGATTAAAAATCACGGAGAGATTAACTTTGATCCAAATCCAGATATAGGTGAATTACAGAAAGAGTTATTTCAATTAGCTAGTAAATTGCAAAAAAGAATAATATTATATTTTGATGATGCTGCACATATTGGTCGCGAAACATCTCTGAAGGAATTCTTTGATATCTTTAGGACTTTATCAAGTAACACGATTTCTTGTAAAGCTGCAATTTATCCTGGTGTAACTGAATTCGGTTCAAGGTTTGACCTATTAAATGATGCTAGTGTGATTGATATTGCACGTAATGAAGAAAATCCATCTTTTCCATCATTTTTCAAAGAAATTATTGAAATCAGATATCGTGATTATGTAAATCTAGACAATATTAAATTACCTCTAGATGATTTCTCTAGATTTTTAGGTAGAGCTGTAATTGGAAATGTACGTGCATTTATTTATGCAATGAATCATTTAGTTGAGATATCTAATGATAGCAGTATAGGTTTATTAGAAATTGAAAAAACATTGAAGCATTTAGCAATAGAGTATTACTGGCCATTACTAGAGGAATTAGAACCTAAATTAGGTAAGTATGAACCATTAGTAGATCCGGCTAGAGAATTGGCAGAGATGCTCTATGAAGATGTAAGTAAGCTAGTTGATAGACCTGATTATGGTCCTTCCTGTGTTATTCATAGAGAAGTAGTAGAACGATTGAAAAAACTTTTTGAAATAATGGAGTATGCTGGATTTGTAGTAAAAAGAGATTCGTCAAGAGCAATGAAGAATGGAGGCAGAGGCGCTAGATATGTTCTTAACTTGTGTAATCTTTTAGAGGTTATGCCGAGTAATCGTTTAACTTCAGATTTATTTAGGAAATGGATTATCAGCGAGAAAGAATATGTTCAGATTCACAGAAGAGGAATTCTTGATAAAATTAATTTGCCTGAGTTAGCTGAAATAGGTACTTTAGGAATCCTGCAGAAAGATATCTCGGTACTTAAAGTATCCAAAGCATATCCATACGGATTAACACCTCATAGAATGGAAATTTTAGAACGAGGCGAGTTTAAAACGGTAGGTGATTTGGCAGAGGCTACTGATGAGCAACTTTTGAAATTAACAAATATTGGGGACGGATGGTTAAGACGAATAAAAAGTGTAGTCGGGCAGGCGATTTGGATGTGACTTTAGTTGTAAAAAAATATCAAACTTTATTATAAATACTCTGCCTACAAATTAAAGATGAATTGAGTTTTTATCTATCTTTGTTTTAAAAACCCTTGATATCCTTGACTGTGAATCAAGGGTTTTCATCTTTTAAATTATCAAACTTTATTCTAAAGCTACAATAATGTCCGGTGACATTAAAGTTGATGACTAGTGTTAACATCCAACAAACCCTAAAGCCCACCATTAAAACCATGCACAAAGCTTATAAAGTGTAATTACAAGCCGAACTGATTTCAGGCATTTCCAGCTGAAATCACTCGGCTTTTTCTTTTCTATTTCAATCTCTTCCTCGATCTTTTTCCCAATCAATATCCTCGTAATCCCTTGCCTGTTCTGGTTTTATTCCTATTTTAATCTGTTCCCTTTAAAACCCAATCCCAATGTTTTCTCCTGCTTTTACTCCTACCTGCCGTCAAACTGGTTCGATTTGTGTTTTTCCCAAGCCCTCACGCCCATGATTTTCTCTGCATTTCAGTCAAACTTATTAAAAAATCGGATTTTTTTGAGGGTGTCGTGAATATGAAAAGCCCTGTGGGAGTAGGGTGGAGCGGGATTGGTTGGGTGGGAGATGGGTGGTGTGGTGAACTTATTCATATGGGGACAACCACATTAAAATAAAATTGTCATATGACAGAATTGATGACAGCGGTCACTATAAGACAACCTCCCTTTTAATTATAGTAGTTAATGATGAGAATTTTTTTATAAGGATCATGTTGAAGTCATGGTAAGAAGGTGGCTAAAGACCTCATGATATTTCAATGATTAACTATGGTTCCATACAAGAAAGTGGAGGAATGAAGGATGAGGAAACAATCTTTTTTGTTGGTCATCGCTATTTTATTATCAGTTATTTCACCTGGACTAGTATCTAATAGAGCGGATGCCGCTGGGGGTACAGTTACAAAAAGTTACACTGCCTCTGCGGATACGATGGAGTTGAGAGGCCAGCCGGAATATAACGGCATATACGATAATGATGGGGATGGTTTTCTTAATGTTGGTATGAGTAATAATGACGGCTTCGTAAATGTCCGAAATAGAATGGCAATGATGTTTAATCTAGGTGTACCCGAAGGAACTATTGTATCAGCAGAGTTGGTTTTGACTGTCGCTACTGTCCTTAGAGTCCCTGGCCATAATTTGTATACGGAAGTTAGGGGTTCTACAGCGAATGATTTGAACCTTGTAAGCTTTCCGCCAATGGATACGAACACCCTTTATGCGGATAAATTTACAGCAAAGAATACTAGTGAAGTGCCTATGGGTACATATCTTCAGAATCAAACGATTACTCTTAACGTAAAATCAGCTGTAGATGCATTTACGGACAGCTCTGATCGTAAACTAACCTTAATTCTGAATGGTAATGAGTCAGATGCTGATAGCGGTAGATTTCTATTTTATTCCATGGAAACTGCAAATGCTGCGTATCATCCTAAACTAGTGGTTACTTATGAGACCGGACCTGCAAATACGATTCCGACAGGTTCTTTTGCGATAATTGAAGGCGCAGCTACAAGCTCGTCATTTGTTAATCTATCTGTAACGGGATCTGACGCTGACGCAGGCGATAGTGTTACGCATATGAGATTTTCGAATAGTGCTGCGGGTTTGTCGGCAGCATCTTGGTTGCCTTTTAGCAATTCAGCAACATTTAGTCTAGCTGGCGGTGACGGGGCTAAGACGATCTATATGCAATTAATGGATTCCAAAAATGGAATTTCGAATACATCTTCCCAGAGTATACTATTAGATCAGACACCTCCAACAGGATTTCTTATCATTAATAATAATGCTGCATTTACCAAAAACTACACCGTGACTTTGAGCGGAAGTTATTCCGACGGGAGTGGCTCGGGAGTTGAGCAAGCTCGGCTATCGAATGTTAGCGGTAGTTGGCAAACGAGTTGGTTTAATATTTCTGATTTGAATGGGAGGTCGTGGGTACTCTCAGCAGGAGAAGGTGCTAAAACGATATATGTTCAATATAAAGATAGGGTCGGGAATTTGAGTACAGGAACTATAAGCAGCACGATTACTGTAGACACCATACCACCAGTTATATCAAATGTTGAGAATAGTAAAACATATAACAAGGCGATAGCCCCCGCATTTAATGAAGGTAGTGGGCTATTAAATGGCAACCCCTTTAATAGCGGGACAGAGATTGTTATGGATGGTACTTATACGCTGACCGTAACGGATTCGGCAGGGAATTCAACAACGGTTAACTTTAAAATAGACACGGCTCCACCGGTTGTAACAGGTGTAACTAATGGTGGAATCTATAAGGGGAATGTGACAGTTACCTTTAATAAAGGAACGGCAACATTAAATGGAGCAGCATTCACTAGTGGAACAGCGGTTACAATGGACGGCACTTATACGCTTGTTGTAACGGATCAAGCAGGGAATGTAACAACAGTGGGCTTTGAGATAGATAAGACTGCACCAATTGTAAGTGGAGTAACACATGGTGGGAGTTACAAAGCTCCGGTTACGGTAATTTTTAACGAAGGAACGGCGACGTTAAATGGAGCAGCATTGGCTAGTGGAATGCGGATTGACGCGGATGGTAGTTATACACTTGTCGTTACGGACGCAGCAGGAAATGCAACAACGGTGAGCTTTGTGATTGATAGAGCAGCACCAATCGTAACAGGTGTTGTGGATGGTGGGATCTACAAGGATAAAGTGACAGTTAGCTTCAATGAAGGAACGGCAACATTGAATGGAACTGCTTTTACAAGTAGTACTGAAGTTAATCAGGATGGAACGTATAAGCTCATCGTGACGGATGCAGCTGGAAATGTAACAACGGTGAACTTTGTGATTGATAGAGTAGCACCAATCGTAACAGGTGCTACGGATGGTGGAATGTACAAGGATAAGGTGACAGTTAGCTTCAATGAGGGAACAGCAACATTGAATGGAACTGCTTTTACGAGTGGTACGGAGATTACTGTAGACGGTAGCTATACACTTGTCGTAACGGATGTTGCTGGAAATGTAACAACGATGAACTTTGTGATTGATAGAGTAGCACCAATCGTAACAGGTGTTGCGGATGGTGGAATCTACAAGGATAAAGTCACGGTCAGCTACAATGAAGGAACGGCAACATTGAATGGTATTTCTTTTACAAGTGGGACTGAAGTTAATCAAGACGGCACATATAAGCTCATCGTAACGGATGCAGCTGGAAATGCAACAACGGTGAGCTTTGTGATTGATAGATCAGCACCAATCGTAACAGGAGTTGCGGATGGCGGGATGTACAAGGATAAAGTGACAGTTAGTTTTAATGAAGGAACATCAACATTGAATGGTGCTTCTTTTACAAGTGGTACAGAGATTACTGTAGACGGTAGCTATGTACTTGTCGTAACGGATGCAGCTGGAAATGTAACAACAGTGAACTTTGTGATTGATAAAGTAGCACCAATCGTAACGGGTGTTGCCGATGGTGGCATGTACAAGGATAATGTGACAGTTAGCTACAATGAAGGAACGGCAACATTGAATGGAACTGCTTTTACGAGTGGTACGGAAGTTACTCAAGATGGCACGTATAAGCTCATCGTAACGGATGCAGCTGGAAATACAACAACGGTGAACTTCGTGATTGATAAGGTAGCACCAATCGTAACAGGAGTTGCGGATGGCGGCATGTACAAGGATAAAGTGACAGTTAGCTTCAATGAAGGAACGGCAACATTGAATGGAGCAGCTTTTACGAGTGGTACGGAAGTTACTCAAGACGGCACGTATAAGCTCGTCGTAACGGATGCAGCAGGAAATGTAACAACAGTGAACTTTGTGATTGATACAGTAGCACCAATCGTAACAGGTGTTGCGGATGGCGGCATCTACAAGGATAAAGTGACAGTTAGTTTCAATGAAGGAACGGCAACATTGAATGGAGCAGCTTTTACAAGTGGTACGGAAGTTATTCAGGATGGCACGTATAAGCTTATCGTAACGGATGCAGCTGGAAATGTAACAACAGTGAACTTTGTGATTGATAAGGTAGCACCAGTAGTAACTGGAGTAACCGAAGGTGGAATCTACAAGGAAAAAGTTACAGTTAGCTTTAATGAGGGAACGGCAACATTGAATGGAACTGCTTTTACAAGTGGGACGGAAGTTATTCAGGATGGCATATATAAGCTCATCGTAACGGATGCAGCAGGAAATGTAACAACGGTGAACTTTGTGATTGATACGGTGGCACCAATCGTAACAGGAGTTGCGGATGGTGGAATGTACAAGGATAAAGTGACAGTTGGTTTTAATGAAGGAACAGCAAAATTAAATGGAGCTGCTTTTACAAACGGTACTGAGGTTACTGCAGACGGTAGCTATACACTTGTCATAACGGACGCAGCAGGAAATGCAACTACAGTGAACTTTGTGATTGATAAGGTAGCACCAATCGTAACTGGAGTAACCGAAGGTGGAATGTACAAGGATAAAGTGACAGTTAGCTACAGTGAAGGAACGGCAACATTGAATGGAACTGCTTTTACGAGCGGGACTGAAGTTAATCAAGATGGCACGTATAAGCTCATCGTAACGGATGCAGCTGGAAATGTAACAACGGTGAACTTTGTGATTGATACAGTAGCACCAATCGTAACAGGTGTTGCGGATGGCGGCATGTACAAGGATAAGGTCACGATCAACTTCAATGAAGGCACAGCAAAATTAAATGGAACTGCTTTTACAAGCGGTACGGAGATTACTGTAGACGGTAGCTATACACTTGTTGTAACGGATGGAGCGGGTAATGCTGCTACGATTATTTTCCTAGTGGATACTACTGCTCCAACGGGTACATTAACCATTGATCAAGCTGGTTCGGAATGGACGAATGTTGCGGATACAACTCTAACTCTTACTAGCGATGACAGTAGTAAAGGAAGTGGCGTTGTCGAGATGCGCTTCTCGGGCAATGGGACGAATTGGAGCAGCTGGGAGCCATCCGCTGCAACAAAGGCATGGAGCTTTGGAGCAGGCGACGGGGAGAAATCAGTATTCGTACAGTTTAAAGACAAGGCAGGCAATGTAAGTCATTCCGTTATTCAAGATAAAATAAAACTTGACCAGACGATACCGACAGGAATGATTACCATAAATAGCGGAGCTGCTGTAACGAGTAGCAAGGAAGTAAAACTATCTCTAACTTCTTCAGATGGCGAAGGTAGTGGTGTTACTGAAATGCGGTTTTCTGCCGATAAGTTGGCTTGGTCAGCTTGGGAGAATGTACTGCTCACCAAAAATTGGATTTTGGATGGAGATTATGGATCTAAGCAGTTATACGTTCAATACCGAGATGCAGCAGGTAATAACAGTGTGGCACATGCAGCATCTATTGAATACCAAGCAAGCAGCGGTTCCAGCAATGGCGGTGGTAGTACAGAAACGAATTCTGATATTACAGTTAGCATAGGAAACAAGCCAGTACAAATGATTAAGGCAACTGTAAGGACAATAGAAGGTAAAAAAGTTACGACGTTGGTTTTTGAGGAAGCTCAGCTTAAAGAGCTTTTGAATGGAGCAGGTGATAATCCCGTTATTACGATTACAGTTCATAATCAATCTGATATCGTGAATTGGGAAATAAATGCCGGGCTTCTTTCAGCCTTTGAAAGCAGTAACGCTGTTATTCAACTAATGTCTGAAAAAGCGTCTTATAGCTTTCCGTTGGATCAAGTTCATATTGATAAATGGCTTAACCAATTCGGATCTAATGTTTCACTTAAGGATATAACTCTCAAGATGGAAATCATTCATGCTCCTAACTCAGAATTTGTTTATAAGGATAGGGGTAACGGACAAATTACACTTTTCGCTCCTCCTGTGAAATTTTCAGTGAAAGCGTACTTTGGGGGCAAGGAAATAGAGCTGAATCAATTTGATACTTTTGTAGAGAGAAGTATTGCTTTGCCTGAAGGATTAGATCCTAAGCGTATTACGACGGGAGTAAAGCTAATTTCGGACGGATCGCTCATTCATATTCCAACTAAGGTAATAGAAGAAGGCGGACGTTATTACGCTGTCCTGAGCAGCATGACTAACAGCATGTACGGTCTCATTTATCATCAAAAATCATTTAGCGATGTTGCAACACATTGGGCCAAAACAAGTATCAATGATCTGGCATCAAGACTTATCATTAATGGTTCTGACGAGCAGCGTTTTTTACCGGATAACGAAATAACTCGAGCAGAATTCACAGCTATAATGATAAGGGCATTAGGTTTAAGTTCTGCTGCTAAATCTGTAAGCTTTACAGATATATCAGAAAAGGACTGGTATCATTCAGCAGCTCAAATCGCATATTCGTACGGATTGGTTGATGGATACAGCGATGGTTCATTCAAGCCTAACGAGAAGATTACTAGACAGGAAGCAATGGTTATTTTATCGAGAGCAATGAAGCTGGCAGATTTGTATAATGAGCTTGGCAATGTACAGCAGCAAAATCTGCTTCATGGTTTTAAAGATAATACCAAATTAGCGGCATGGGCTCGCCAAGCCGCGGCATTAACGATTCAATTCGGTGTTATCGGCGGTTATAATGGGGAGCTGCAGCCTCAGAAAAATATTACTAGAGCTGAAACAGCCGCCATTATCCAAAGGCTGCTTCAAAAAGCTACATTCATTTAAGCATTACATAAAGAGGCTGCGGATTCCGCAGCCTCTTTATCGATTAGAAGCCGGAAAATACCTATTAGATAAACTAGGTGTTTTCCGCTTTTTTATGTTAAGGGAAGAGAAGTGACTTTCATTTTTTGAGAAAAAAGGGATGTTGTTACTTTTTTCGGAATATACAGCTAACTAGAGATTTCTGATTGGCATCTTCTATTTGTTGTAATGTGATGGCGGCTAGGGAGTCTTATGTCGTATTTACCCGGATTTAATGTCTTTATTACCCCTGTTCGTATGTGGGCTATTGGTTATAATGAGTATTATGTAAAGGCTTCCAATTTAAAAAATCGTTGAAAAGAGGAATGCATTTGAGCAAACAGTATGACGTAGCGGCATACATATGGCCAGCTTATACAGGGGACGAACCAAGAACTAGGATGTTCTGGCCGGAGGGGATTGGGGAGTGGCAATCGGTCAAGAACGCCGTCAAGAAGTTTCCCGAACATAATTGGCCGCGCAAGCCGCTGTGGGGCTACTGCAACGAAGCGGACCCTTATGTGATGGAGATGCAGATCAACGCGGCGGCGGACCACGGCGTCAATGTATTCATTTACGATTGGTACTGGTACGACAAACGCCCTTTTTTGGAAAATTGCCTCAACGACGGCTATCTAAAGGCAAGAAACAACGATAAAGTGAAATTTTATTTGATGTGGGCTAACCATAGCGTGAATAATACGTGGGATATCCGCTTGTCGCATGATATGGAAGGCGCCATGATCTGGGATGGTGCGGTCGATCGCAAAGAATTCGAGATCATCGCCGAGCGCGTAATTAATCAATATTTTAAGCATCCGTCTTACTACACGATTGATGACAAACCAATTTTCAATATTTATGATCTTGCCAATCTGATGAGAGGTTTGGGCGGTGCCGAGGAAACGAAGGATGCGTTCGGTTGGTTCAGAGCCAAATGCCTCGAAGAAGGCTTGCCCGGCTTACACCTGCAGCTCACTTTGTGGGGTGAACAGAACTTTAATCTCAGCGGCGTTGACGGCGGGGAAAAGGTAACGGCGAAAGAGATCGTAATGCTGCTTGGCTTCGACAGCTTGACCCACTATCAGTACGTTCATTTCGTGAACGTAGACCGTGATTACAACGAAATCATGGTGGATGTCGTTCAAGAGTGGTCCCGCATTGACGCAGCATACGACATTCCGTATTATCCGCACATCTCGGTTGGCTGGGATAATAATCCGAGGTTTAAGGAACGTGTTCCGCTTGTTGTTCAGAACAATACGCCAGACAACGTTCAGAAGGCGTTTGAACAAGCGAAGCAATATGCGGACGCACATCCAGAGCAACCTCCGCTCATCACGGTGAACAGCTGGAATGAGTGGACGGAGACGAGTTATTTATTGCCGGACGATTTGTACGGGTACGGGTATTTAGAGGCGATTAAGAAAACATTCGTCAAATCGTAAGCGCGGAGAGCTGACCTCCTCTTTGAGGTAATCAGACCCACACGAAGTGGGTCTCTTCTTCGATTTTAAATCATGTCTGCTGGAAGCTTGTCGCTGACAGCTGGCAGCCACGGCAAAGGAAGGTGTAGTAAATACCTTCACTATTTCCGACTTGCTCCATGTCCAGCTGGGCAATGAATACCATTGTTTCCGCACAGCTAGGGCAGGACGGGTATTCAGCATCTTGAATCCAAGTCGGATGCCCTCCAATTTGTGTGGCAGGCACTTCAAGGGCCCAGTAAGAAGCTTCATAACTACCTCTAGGCTGGTCTAACATGTGCAGCAAATGGACAGGCTCTGTATCCTCATAAATCTCTCGAGAAAAATGCTTCGGCAGCTGATTATAGGAACTCCAGCTCATATGGCCCTGATAATCAATTTCCATAAACTGCACACCATAATAAGCTGCGCACCGCATACATGCAGCCAATCGCAAACGTTCACCTTCAAGATTCAGAAATTGCAGAACCGGGTCGAGGAGATTGCAATCAAAAAGCACCTCTATTGGGCCGTCGCACCATGGGCAGGTGTGATTACTGTCCTTGAGCGCAAGCACTGCTTTATTTTCAGGAAATTGATCTTCAGCCTTAAATGCATAGCGAACCGAATGGAATAATGTAATCTTGTTTCCCTCATCATCCAACTCCCAACCGGCCTCATGGGTATAGCTTTCAGGGGATACATAAAGTTCGCTAGCCCAGTGTGGAGCTGATTTTGCCCAGCTGTCAAACTGACGCACAATCTCTTCATCTCCGATCCAAGCAAGGGCTGACAGTAGATGGTTGCGATTCTCCTTATCGTGATGAATCCGTTCCATGATTTTGGTTCTAATGGAAGGCAGAGCATCTTTGAAAAGAATCCCTGGATAAAAACATTCTTTTTGCACTAACGCATCCAAGCCAAGATGGATGGTTGCCTGAGCAAAGCAAACGAGCGATAACAAAATTTCTTCGGCCTGATCAAGCTCCCCCTCTTCAATGAGTTGTTTAGCATACGCCTCCATTTGAGCGACTTCCTTTGGAGTGAGGTTATGATAGAGTTCCTGTTCGCTTTTTGGGTAGGAGAGAAGGACCTCGAGCGGATCATGTTTTTTAGGTGTATGCATGATTTTAAGTATTTCAACGGGTTCGGTAACATCTTTATAAGGATCGACGAATCTACGATTGCGGGCAATATAGTCTTCCTTTTCCAATCGAAGCTTTTTTTGTTGGCAGGGCATACATATTCCGCCTGACTTGGCTGCGGTAGCTGGTAAAATAGTTGCTACGCAGCCTTCTGTTTGGCAGGGCAGACGTTCCGTCATTAGCTCACCTCTAGAAAAATGGAATTTTGTTTTCTATTTTTATTATCTCTGTCATTGAAAAGGTTGTCACTAGCATTTAACCGAATTAATACGGGAAGAAGCATTAGTAATTATCGAATAATGATGGGAGGATTAAGATGCGGGTCAAACGGATCGTCACGAATATTGAAGCGCAGGATATTACCGCTGCAAAACGTTTTTACGAGGATGTACTCGGTCTTGAGTTATGGATGGATCATGGTTGGATTAGAACTTACGGTTCGAGCGAAGAGATGAGCATACAAATTAGTTTTGCCACACAAGGGGGATCTGACACGCCTGTGCCTGATATGTCGATTGAAGTCGATGATCTCCAAGCTGCATTTGATGGCATGAAAAAAGCTGGGTTTCCAATCGAATACGGCATCGCTGTAGAGCCCTGGGGTGTTCGGCGTTTCTATGTACGCGACCCATTTGGTAAGCTTATCAACATTCTTTCTCATGAGCATTGAGGCAAGGCGAAATTTATTGTTTACAGCATGAGATACAAGAATGAACGGATGAAGCCCGCCGACCAACAGGTCAGTGGGCTTTATTTTTATGTGGTGCATAGATGGCAATAACATTCATTCTTCTACTGAATTACTGACCATGAACGGGTGCTTCCTTAAGCTGTGCAAGTATGATCTCTATCGTATTATCAATAAATGATTGTTCGGGACGTGCTTTCAATATTACCGTTAGCCCAATTAACGATACGATTAACGACTGCGATAAAGCTTTCGCGTTGACTGAAATTTCGAGCTCACCCGATTGTATGCCCCTTTCAATGGTCTCTAGAAATATGACGGACAGGTACATTTGATGTTCTCTTGTGAGAATTTCGAATTTTTCATCATGCGGTGCAAGCTCGACTATCGTATTGATGCTAAAGCATCCACGGTTGCGATTTTCTCCGTATTCCTCAGCAACTACCCCTTCAAAATAATGGCGAAAGGCTTCCTTAACAGAGGAATAGCTCTGAAGCTTGGTTCGAACGAGAGCAGCGCGCGACATCGTATATCTGCGCAGTGCAGCTTCGAATAATTCTTTTTTGTCACCAAAAGCTGAGTATAGGCTAGGTCGTTGAATACCCATTCTGGAAGTTAAATCGCTTAGTGAGGTAGCCTCATAGCCTTTCTCCCAAAACAGCTGCATAGCTGCATCCAATGCTTTTTCTTCGTCAAATTCGCGGGTTCTTCCCATAGTCAAAACCTCTCGGCATTCTTTATTTTCTAGTGAATGAATCAAATGCAATAGATAATCGCCTTCATTTACGTACCATTTGGTATAGTATTATTTTATAATTAGCGGTTTGCAATGTCAAATGAAAGATCTGTTTTTCACAATATTTGCTTGGTTTTTAACCTAAAACAGTGTGTAAATATTTTTTCGTTGACAGAGATCGTTTTTATGCGTTATATTTACCGAGCAATATAACGTACCGATCGGTACATAAAAAATAGTTTTTAAAATGAATAAAGAAAAGGTGAGTTTGGAATGGAGGAGCTTAAAGAAAAAGCAGCAATTTATAACAAGGTAAGGATGAATTCATCACAGGGAACAAATAACGATCGCGTTTCCGTTCAGGGTTCCTCCATGTCTCGCTTGGTCACACTGTTGTTTGCGGTTGCCTGCGGGATGTCTGTTGCAAATATCTATTTCGCACAACCGCTGCTCGATCATCTGTCGATGGCATTTGGCATTGGCTATTCAACCATTGGCATTCTGATTACGATCACCCAAATTTTTTATGGGTTGGGATTGTTATTGTTGGTACCGCTTGGAGATTTACTGAACCAGCGCCGACTCATTATCGGTCAGATGTTGTTTTCCGTGATCGCCCTAGTTATCGTTGGGTGCGCCTCCTCCAGCCTGATGCTTTTCGCAGGTATGGCTTTGGTGGGACTGCTTGCTGTTGTAACCCAGACGCTTGTAGCATTCGCAACGAACATAGCTGCTCCTGCCGAAAGAGGACGTGTCGTTGGCGTAGTAACAAGTGGAATTGTCATTGGCATCCTTCTTGCACGAACGATTGCAGGAGTATTAACAGATATAGCGGGTTGGCGTTCCGTATATTTATTTTCTGCAGCATTGATGCTTCTTATGGTTGTTGCATTATTTAAGGTTTTGCCAAATGTGAAGCGGGAAGTGAAATTACTGTCCTATCCTGAGCTGCTTAAGTCGGTGTTTATGTTGTTCGTTCAAGAGAGGATCCTACGTATCCGGGCGGTTCTGGCTATGCTGATTTTTACGGCTTTCAGTATATTGTGGACTTCATTAGTACTGCCCCTTAGCGCATCGCCATGGTCACTTTCTCACACCGCCATAGGGGCATTTGGCCTCGTGGGAGTTGTTGGAGCGTTAGCTGCTGCAAGGGCGGGAAAGCTTGCCGATCAAGGTTATGGACAGAAAACGACGGGCATAGCTTTGATTCTATTGCTCCTATCATGGTTGTTAATCAGCTATACAGATCAGTCGCTATTCGCCTTGGTTATTGGCATTGTTCTTCTTGATTTGGCTGTGCAGGCTGTACATGTCACGAATCAGAGCATGATTTTCGCATTGCATGCGGAGGCTCGCAGCCGACTTGCAGCGGGATACATGGTTTTTTACTCCATTGGGGGTGCCGTTGGTTCGATCTCATCGACGCTTACCTATGCCCATTACGGCTGGGACGGAGTATGTTTGCTTGGAGCATCGGTTAGTACATTCGCTCTTCTGTTTTGGGCAATGACGAGGCGTACTGCCTCTGCAGCATGAAAATAAATAATTTAAACAGGAGAGATTGATCATGGAAATAGGTATAACTTCGTTTGTTGAAACAAAGCCGGATATTCATACGGGTGCAGTAATAAGTCATGCGCAGCGATTGCGTGAGGTTGTCGAGGAAATTGTCCTTGCCGATCAAGTGGGACTTGATGTATTTGGCGTAGGTGAGCATCATCGGAAAGATTATGCAGCATCTTCACCTGCAGTTGTGCTAGCTGCAGCTGCATCACAGACAAAACGGATTCAGCTAACGAGTGCCGTAACGGTACTTTCTTCATCTGACCCGGTACGTGTTTTTCAGGATTTTGCTACGCTTGATGGTATTTCAAATGGACGTGCGGAGATTATGGCTGGTCGGGGTTCCTTTATCGAATCTTTTCCACTGTTTGGCTATGATTTGAATGACTATGACGAGCTGTTCGAGGAACATCTGGAATTGCTCTTAAAAATACGAGGGTCCGAAAAAGTAACTTGGAAGGGCGGGCACCGGCCTGCGATTCATGATTTAGGCGTATATCCACGGCCTGTTCAAAATTCGTTGCCGATATGGGTAGGCAGCGGAGGCAACCGGGACTCTGCAATTCGTGCTGGACTGCTCGGACTGCCATTGATGCTCGCGATCATTGGCGGAAGCCCGATGCAATTTGAACCACTTGTACAGCTTTATAAGAAAGCGGCTGCGCATGCCGGCCATGATGAATCGCGCCTTAAAGTGGGGTCTCATTCCATCGGTTTTGTTGCAGAAAATACGGATCTAGCGGCAGATACATTTTTCCCTTCCACGCAAGCAGGCATGAATAAACTGGGGAAAGAGCGGGGCTGGGCGCATTATGACCGTTCCAGCTTTGATGCCGCGCGCAGCTTTGAAGGAGCACTTTATGTGGGTGATCCGGAAACTGTTGCCCAAAAAATTATTCATCTTCGGAAAAATGTAGGCGTTACGCGCTTTATGATGTATGTGCCTTTAAGTACTATGCCGCATGATCAAGTGATGAGAGCCATTGAGCTGCTAGGAACAGAGGTTGCGCCACGCGTCCGAGAGGAAATTGCCAAGTGGGAAGCGGAGACGGAAAAAGAATCATGATTCTGCTGTAGTTATTAAAAAAAATGTAATCAACAAATAAACTGTATTATAGGAGCAATTATTATGAATTTTGAAAGTCGCATATTGCCAGAATTAAGGCCGGTATTAGCTCAGTTTCCTGGATTTCAGCTGGAAGGAAAATTAGAGTGGAGCCGGAGCTTGTTGTCGAGTGCTCCTATTGAAAAGTCGGAGCATGTACGTTCGACAAGTCGTATGATCCCGGGCGCAGCAGGAGAGATACTGGTCAAAATTTACGAACCAGCCGAGCGAACTGGCGCTAAGCTTCCTGCGATGCTTTGGATTCACGGAGGAGGTTACGTGATGGGGCATCCTGATATGGACGACGCTTTGTGCGAACGCTTCGTGCAAGCGGCTAATTGTGTCGTCGTATCTGTCGATTATCGACTTGCTCCTGAGCACCCTTACCCAGCTGCTATCGACGACTGTTATTCAGGCTTGACGTGGATGGCGGACGAAGCAGATTCACTGGGCATTGATTTGAATCGGATAGCCATTGCTGGTGCCAGCGGAGGCGGGGGTCTGACCGCAGCGCTTGCTATCATGGCTCGTGACAAAGGCGGCCCAGCCCTCATCTTCCAAATGCCGCTGTATCCGATGCTCGACAATCGTAATATTTCGGTATCAAGTCATGAAATTACAGCGGATAATGCAACATGGAACCGAACGAACAATTTGACAGCTTGGAAAATGTACTTAGGCGAACATCTTGATGATAGCGAGCTATCTTCACATGCAGTGCCGTCGAGGGTGGAAAATCTAGTGGGGTTGCCGCCTACCTATACCTGCATTGGTCAGCTCGATGTATTCCGTGATGAAACAATCGAATATGTCACACGCTTAGCGCAAGCAGGCGTAGACGTCGAGTTTCATTTATATCCGGGCTGTTTTCACAGCTTTGAAATGATCGTTCCACAAGCAGAAGTGAGCCAGCGAGCTAGCCAAAGCTATGTGGATGCGATTGCAAGAGCACTGAATCCTTAATGAAGTAAAGGAACCTTCTCCAATGGTCAGAATTGACCTAGAAGTCTCCTTCCACAAACGAACTTATTCTATCCGCTCTATTACCGACAGCGCGTACCGATCTCAATCGGTGCGCGCTGTTTCAGTTAAGCTTATAAATGGTGCAAGAGCTTCTCCCCATAAACGGCTATAATAAATCATTACCTTGCCCGCATCCAACTTAATTTTCTATACTAAAAACAAACAGATGACGTGGTGAGCTTCGGCTCCATATCGAAAGGAGGCTGCGGCTATGCAAAGAACGAGTTGGGAAAAGTGGAATGGTCATAATGGTTCTATTTTCTGGTTAACGGGGTTGTCTGGTTCAGGGAAAACGACGCTTGCTTGCGGGGCGGAGAGTGAGCTGCTGAGGCGTGGGGTCAGATGCGTCATCATTGACGGCGATCGATTACGGCAAGGCTTGAATCGGGATCTTGGGTTTACGGAAGAGGCACGACTAGAAAATATGCGCCGTGCAATGGAGATTGCGGATATGTTTCTAGAGAAAGGTTTTGTTGTCCTTGTACCGATGATTTCCCCTTATGAATCGTACCGAAAGCAGATCAAGCAGCGGTTTGGGCCGGAAGATTTTGCTGAAGTGTATGTGAAATGCTCACTGGAGGAATGCGAACAACGTGATCCGAAAGGCTTGTATCGCAAAGCGAGAGCAGGAGAAATAAAGGATTTTACGGGCATTGATTCCCCTTATGAGACGCCGATACAACCTAATATGATCATAGACACGGAGAAGTATGGCGAAGCAGATGCTATAAATGCGCTTGTTGCGTACATCGAATCCCGATTGAACAATATCTAGAATAGAGAGGGGGATATATAAATGAGACCGGAAAAAAGTTATACAATATGGTTTTCACAGCGTACAGGGAGTACCCTGCTGAACGAAGCTCTTTCATCAACTGGAGTGGCCGGAGATCCTGGGGAATGGCTGCTCTCCAAGGACCCCAAGACGATGACGCTGGAGCAAATGGAGCAGATGTGGCGGGAAGGTACTTCGTCAAATGGTGTTTTTGGCTTGAAAACAAGTATGAATAGCGAATGGATCACTGCATTTCGGAACATCTTTCAATTGCCTGATACGGCGACAAAAGCTAGTGTCTGGCGTGCAGCTTTTCCGAATTGCGATAAACATATCTATATGACGAGAAGAAATAAAGTCCGTTTAGCCGTATCTTGGTGGCGGGCCATCGTATCCGGAGAGTGGCATCGGCAGCATGGCCAAAAACCGCAAGAGCATGATATTGCCGATAAGTATAATTTTGATGCAATCAACCATTTGTTCATTGAAAGCTCGCTTCGGGAAGCAGCGATGGAGGATTTTTTCTCGGAAGAAGGGATCGTCCCACTTACGATCGTTTATGAAGATTTTATTCTCGATTATGAAGGAACAGTGCTGAGGGTGCTGGATTTTCTGAACATTCAGTCCGAGTCGGTGGAGATTGCTCCGCCAGCTTTTGATAAGTTAGCAGATGATGTGGCAGAGCAGTGGGTACAGCGTTACCGTCAAGAGCGACAAGCGGGAAGCGAAACAAAAGTGTGGTAATTACGATTAATTGATGTCTTAGCTCCTAGTTGAGGTGCAAGCATTCGCGGTTTTCCGCTAACGCTCGGATACAAGCAACCGCGATATAGCAAGACGGAGCTGCAGCCGCAGCCCCGATTTAAGAATGATTAAGATACCTCTGGAATCTGAGCAATTAACACTTTGACACCTTTGTTCTCAATATCCTCAATGGCATTTATGCTGGCTTCACTATCGGTAATTAATAGATCCATATCGGTAATGGGGCCTTCTTTTGCAAAAAAATCGACCCCTAGCTTCTCATGAGGAGCTAGACAAATTCGTTTTCTAGAAATTTCGACCGCGGTTCGTCCTAATGAAGCCACTTCCGGTGAGGAGGTGCTTACCCCGTTTTTGGAAATTCCGCCCCCAGCAACGAAGCACAGATCTAAAGTGAATTGTCTAAGAAACTGATTAGCGAGTGTATCGGAAATGTTTCCGGAACTCTTCACTTTGCCGCCTATCAAATAAACATCAATTTCTTCACGATCCTTCAACGCATCAGCAACTCTGATAGCATTCGTAACCACCGTAAATGGTACCTCAGGAAGAAACTTTAACATGCCGTAATGGATGCCTGCACTGCCTATAAATACAGTATCCTTTTCTTGTATAAAAGAAGCTGCTAATTTCGATATGGCATCTTGATGCGGGGAAGCCTCTTTATAACGAAGGTCTGGCGGGAGCGGGGCGCTGCGGACTTTAGAAGCTGGTATTGCGCCGCCATGCGTACGTTTGAGCAGCCCTTTCTCCTCCATAATCGATAGATCTCTTCGGATGGAATCAATCGACAATTCAAACCTATCCGCTAGTTCCTTGGCGAGTACTCTGCCGTTTTTTTGCAGCAGCTCAATAATCTTGTCACGACGCTCATCGGTAAACAAATCGAATCGCCTCCTCTGGATTTTATAACCAGTTACAATTCCATGTTATTCGGTTTTATTCGGTTTTGTCAATCATTTTTATTCATGATAATTCTGTTTTGTTCACGTTTAAGTTGAGAGGTAGCCATTCCTGTAGTTGGTCCGCACATTTCAGTCGGAGAGGAGCGATTGACGTTTGATATATCTCCGATGAATACTGATAATGTAAGGCTAGTAGGCTAGAAGCATATAAAAGGCCTACAGAAGGGTGATTTACCGCCAAACTGGGAACATATTTTAAAAAGATAAGGTACAAATTTGAGCTTTATAGATGACTAACTATACCGATAGAGGTGTACTTGCATAGTTTGAAGTAGACCTATATCAACATTACTAAGAAAAGGAATGTGATTCGAAGTGGAAAGAAGAAAAAGAGCTCGTATAAGCGCAATTCTTCCTACTGTAGATGAACCATTTAATGACTTTAGTCAACCGGTTGATTCTACTTTTGAGCCTGGTTTTGAAAGAGCAGGGTCTATGTTTAGTCGAATCGGCGGTATTGATGGAATCATGTCCATGATGGGAAGAATGCAGCAGTTGTTTGGCTTCGTTCAACAGATCCCTCCTACTTTCAAAGTAGTTGGTTCATTTTTTGGACCAAAGGCAACCGTCAGCAATCTATCCAGAAAACCAGCAAGAATAAAAAATAAAAAATACGACGCAAAATCACGGACAGCCGCAACTTCGCGTCGCACTACAAAAAACAGATAGAGTAACGTAGAGCAATCCTTTTATTAAAAGCCATAAAAAAAGGTTAATCATAGCGATTTAATTTAATCTCCCATCTAACTTGCGAGTTCGCTTTTTCGCGAGAATAGTTGGGTGTTTTCTTTGATTTAATCCCTAGCTCACTGCTATTGCTTCATTTTGCTCAAATGCTTTGGCTTTAATCTAGCGATGATAGGCAGCGTCAGCAGCAATACGAAGCTGGAAGTCCCGTACACGAAAATTAAAGAGGTCGCTTCTTTCAGAAACCCTGAGCAAAACGTACCAATTAACATAAATCCGATAAATACAGGAACCATCACACCGTTAACTCGGCCAACGTATTCATCCTGTACGGATTTGATAAATAGCATATTAAGCAGTACTTGCAGCACGGTATAAAATAAACCGACCAGCAGATGGAATGATGCGGTTAACCAAACGTAAGTGGAAAGCGCCTGAACGAGCACTCCCGTCGCCGTTACAATAATAACAACGGTAAATATTTTCCGAGTTTCAAAACGATTGCCAATAGATGCAGCTATTAATCCCCCGGCTAGCATGCCGACTCCGTATAACATACTAAACCATTGCAAATTCTCTTTCGGCAATTGCAGTCTTTCCGTCAATATAAATACATCAAGTGGTTGAATAAGTCCCCAAGACAGACCATCAATAGCAAACCATACGGCTATAACAACTAATATTCTATTTTGACGGAGGTAGATCATACCCTCTTTAATTTCTTTCAGAACAGAGCTGTTTTCTTTTTTCTCTTCACGGGTCTGTTTAGGAAGAAACGAAAGAAAGGAGGCAGAAAGGGCGAATAGGATCAATAAGCTGTATAAGGACACCTTAAGTCCAAAATTAACGTAAATAGCGGTACCGATGACAGGCCCAACAATCATGAAAATCGAGTTCATGCTTTGCGTTAAACCAACAGCTGCTCCAACATGCTGCGGTTCGACATAACGTTTAATAAGCTTAATGGATGATGGCTGAGAGAACTGTGTAATAATAGTTGATACGAAAGTGGCTATATAAATAGCTGGCCAGAAGCCTAGATCCAAAACGCCAATGATGAGCAAAATAGATACGATACTTAATAAGTCAGCTATAATCATCGTTTTTTTGGGATTCCACCGATCAACGAGTGCCCCGCCTACAAGGGCAACAGCAAAGATAGGAAAATATTCGATAACTGTCAGCATCGACACAGCGACCGGGTCATTATTTGATTTTTCCAATACAAAAAAGAGCAAAGCAATGTTCCGTATCCATGTACCTATATTTTGCAATAAATCAGAAGCGGTAACTAATAAATAAACGCGATTACTAAATAATGTTTTCATATGGTTTCACCTATTATGTTTCTATAAATTTAATTCCATGACCATTCCTACAACCGGCCCGTCTGCATCAATCTCACCGTTTAAGCGGAATCCAAAATGTTCATATAGCCGTTGAGCACGCGAATTATGTTGATGGAGGCTCAAATATATGGTTCGGCTTTCATATAAGTGCTGTAAATATTCGAGTAGTATAGGAATAAACCGCTTGGCATATCCGTTTCCTTGGAATCGGTAATCAATCATAAAGCGGTCAAGCCACACACTCTTGTTCACGTTGTTTTGCCAGCCGTACATCGCATAGCCGACTAAAGTTTCGCCATCATATAATGCAAGCGAAGTTGCGTTTTTCTCAAATAAACATTCGGCTAAAGAAAAGGCGTTGCTTTCGATAAATGGTTGCTGCTCCTTGGACACCGATAATGCGGCTACAGCGCGCCAGTTTTCTGTTGTTACTTTACAAAAATGAAGACTCATTCTGTTCACTCGCTTTCTTTTGCAGTAAATTTCAATACTCATGAAACTATTTTTGTTTTTGTAGTTTTCTAGCTGTTTAAAAAAAGAATAAAAGCGTTGGCTTTTATTCTCCCTTTGAAGCTCTAGGTACTAGTCCAAATAGAATAATATCGACAATGGTGGATAAAGCTTCGGAAAGCGTAATATCATTTTTTTGATAAAAGCGTTGATCGAGTGTTGAGTTTGCTGCGTCGATCATTAGCTTCATAATGACAGATATATTTTTGTTAACTATAATGCTTTCGTGAATGCCTTGTTCAATGACGCTGCGCAATGCATCCCAGTCATCGGTCAGCGCATCATCAATTTTTTTCCATTGCTCTGGGTAGTAACGCTTCATTTGCTCCAGTATCCGTATATCATATAATTCATAATGTTTTGTTAGAAGGGTTACAATACCTCTGATTTTCTCAATAATCGATAAGCTTGCATCTTGTGTGATCAGAGCTGTTTTCTCATCGAATTCACCTAAAGTTTGCGCAATGAGTGCTTCCAAAATACTTACTTTAGAAGGGAAATGCTCGTACAATGTCCGTTTGCTAATCCCTAGCCGAGAGGCCAAATCGTCCATTGTAAATTTGATTCCTTTATCATGAATCTCTTCGATAAATGCTTTCATAATTCGATCTATCAAGAACAGACCCCCTGAGAGAAAACTTTAGACTTGAGAAAACTAAAAAAACTAGAATAGTTTTATATGATAATATTAACCACTTGCCTTGCTATTGTCAATCGCGAACTGCGCTTTGGAGAGCTGCATTTGATTATTGGAGTTTAAGAGAAAGAGGGAATGGGTTGAACATGTATAAAAAAAGGCCACGATAATCACATGGAGGATACCGTGGCAACGATGGGTTCAGATGAAGTTAATTAAATCAAAATTGGTTTATTTGATAATGGCAGCGGGGCAGGTTTGCCTATTAAATAACCCTGAGCAAGAGTGATCTGCTGCGTTTTACAGAAATCGAGCTCTTCTTTCCGTTCCACTCCTTCTGCTAAAACCGTAGCGCCAAACGATCTCGCACTTCGCACGATGTCTGCAATGAGCTTCTGTTTCTTATCGTTGCTATCGCAGTGGCTTACCAATTCACGATCTATTTTTACAAAATGGGGCTTGAGCTCTTCCAAAACGTCTAACGTAGAAAATCCAGATCCAACATCATCCAGTGCAACTTGAATACCGTGCTCTTTGTATACATTAAAAATGTTTTTTAAATGCAACACATCCGAAATCTTTTCCGTTTCTACGACTTCAAAAACAAAATCCTGCGGGTCCTGCTCATATTGCTCAATCGCCTCAAAGGTATGACTTAAGCAATAATTAGGATTATAAATGGATGAAGGTAAAAAGTTTATGAACCGTTTTGTTCCCTTTTTGAGGTGCATAGCACTGACTTGAATCGCTGAAATACGGGCAGAGCGATCAAGAAAAGAATGCAGGCCAGTTTGCTGTGCAACCTGAAAGAGTTCATAAGGTTGGAAGGCAGGTTGCCCTTCGGCAGGGCGCATGAGAAACTCATAGGCGAAAATGTTTTGGCTAACGATATCCATAATGGGCTGCATAAAACTTGTAAAATGATTATCAGCTATCATATGGACGAGGTGATGGTGATGAATGCGTGCGGCAAATAGGTTGAGAGGGAGACGATTGGGAGTCAAAGCAGAGCTTGTCTCTCCTACGTTCCCAAATTCGATTTGAACAGCTGATTGCTCCTCCGGACTCAATTGCTGCAACAGCTTGTTCAAATACTCCAAAAGCTGTTCTTTGGATGTGTATTGTATCTGTTCGGATTTCTGCGGGGTAACGAGTTTTATCGTACCTTGGTCTTGAATAGGGGGGACAAGCTCACAATTTTGACAACTCATGATGGCACCGCCTAACCCGAAATATGTAAAAAATTTCATGTTAATTATATCAAAATTATCGAATCGTGTCGAAGTTCATGAACAATTTAATCCCACATTGAGTTGTAGGGCCTATAACGTTTATAATAAAACGATAATATTCCAAAAGAAAAGGTGTCATTCATGAGCATATTAAACGTAGAACGACTAAGCCACGGCTTTGGAGATCGCGCGATCTTCAACGACGTATCCTTCCGCCTGCTTAAAGGCGAGCATATTGGACTGATCGGCGCTAACGGCGAGGGCAAGTCCACTTTTATGAACATTATTACAGGCAAGCTGCAGCCTGACGACGGCAAGGTTGAATGGTCGAAGCGCATGCGCGTAGGTTATCTCGATCAGCATGCGGTTCTCAGCAAAGGAATGACGATGCGGGACGTGCTGAAGGGAGCTTTTCAGTACCTGCTCGATATGGAACAAGAAATGAACGATATGTACGGCAGAATGGGCGATGTGACGCCAGAGGAACTCGAGCAAATGCTTGAGGATGTTGGAACGATTCAGGATACGCTGACGAATCAGGATTTCTATTTGATTGACGCGAAAATTGACGAAACGGCTCGTGGTCTTGGCCTTACGGATATTGGTCTCGATAAGGACGTTAATGATTTGAGCGGAGGGCAGCGGACGAAGGTGCTTCTAGCGAAGCTGCTGCTGGAGAAGCCGGACATTTTGCTTCTCGATGAGCCGACGAACTATCTCGATGAGCAGCATATCGAATGGCTGAAGCGTTACTTGCAAGAGTACGAGAATGCATTCATTCTCATTTCACATGATATTCCGTTCCTTAACAGTGTAATTAACCTCATTTATCATATGGAGAATCAAGAGCTGAACCGCTATGTGGGCGATTATGAATACTTCCAACAGGTTCATGAAATGAAAAAGCAGCAGCTTGAATCGGCATATAAGCGTCAGCAGCAGGAAATAGCTGATTTGAAGGACTTCGTAGCACGCAACAAAGCGAGCGTAGCGACGCGGAACATGGCGATGTCGAGACAGAAGAAGCTCGATAAGATGGAAGTCATTGAAATTGCGAAGGAAAAGCCGAAGCCGCAGTTCAACTTCAAGGACGGAAGAACCTCGGGCAAGCTCATATTTGAGACGAAGGAGCTTGTTATCGGATATGACAGTCCGTTGTCGAGACCGCTTGATCTTCGCATGGAACGCGGTCAGAAGATTGCTCTCGTAGGGGCGAACGGTATTGGTAAAACGACGCTGCTTCGCAGTATTTTAGGCGAAATTCCAGCTATATCGGGTACGGTACAGCGCGGGGAGCATCAGCAAATCGGATATTTCCAACAGGAAATTAAGGATGCAAACTACAATACGTGTATTGAGGAAGTGTGGAAGGAGTTCCCTTCACTCTCCCAATTTGAAGTACGTGCGGCACTCGCGAAATGCGGGCTGACGACCAAGCATATTGAAAGCAAAATTGCGGTGCTTAGCGGCGGCGAGAAGGCGAAGGTTCGCCTTTGCAAGCTGATCAACAGCGAAACAAATCTGTTAGTACTGGATGAGCCGACCAATCACTTGGATGTCGATGCGAAGGATGAGCTAAAACGTGCGCTTAAGGCGTACAAAGGCAGCATTTTGCTTATCTCTCACGAACCAGAATTTTACCGCGATGTTGTAACCGATACATGGAACTGTGAATCTTGGACGACGAAGGTATTTTAATTCGTCTAATATAGCCAAAAAGAGGAGACGAGCCTGCAGGCTCGTCTCCTCTTTTGCGTATGGCAGGTGAAACCGTTTCGCTGGTTCATTAAGTGTAGACAAGGCTGGATACAGATGATAGGTTTAAAGCGGATGGATTTGACCTAGGATATTTGGATAAGGCCAGATTAATTCTTTTATTACATTAAGCAAAGTAGGTTTAAAAGAATGAATAATAGCGATCAGCCGATTTACCGATTTAGCGAAGCCCCTATTTGGGAGCTGCAGCGCGCTTATTTTGAAGAGCAGGGCATCGAGGCGTGGCAAAATGATGAAGTGCCGCAGTACATTACGAACAATCCTGTGATCGCGTCTGCTTATGCAGAGATCATATTCGGATTTTTACAGGATAGAGCAAGGTTAGGCGGCATATCGGAGGAACCGATTACGATCCTTGAGCTTGGAGCAGGCTCGGGTCGACTAGCCTATCAAGTGCTGACGGCATTATGTGAGCTGATAGATTTTGCAGGTACGGAGCTTCCGCCGTTTCGTTACATCATGAGTGATTTGCCAGTCAAAAATATTGCCTATTGGCAGCAGCATGAACGCTTACAGCCATTTGTCCTGCAAGGAATACTCGATTTCGCTAAGTTTGACGCTGTACGTGATACAGAGCTTCGATTGACGGAATCGAGCGTCACGATAAAGCAGGCAGACCTGAAGGAGCCGCTGCTGCTTGTTGCCAATTATTTTTTTGACAGCATTCCGCAGGAGCTCATTTATGTGGATGAAGGTCATACTTTTGAATGTAAAGTGTCCTTCGCGGTACCTGCTGCTGAGGAGGATGGCAGAGATGTATCGGACATGCTGGTGAGCATAGAGCCCGAGTATCATTACCGAAGAGCAGCCGAGTATGAAGAGCAATCGTATCCTTATCGGAATGTGATTGAGCTGTATAAGCAGCAGCTTGAGGATTCGCATATCCTCTTCCCGGAGATTGGGATGGATTGTCTTGAACGGCTTGGACGGTTATCGCAAGCGGGATTTGTGCTGCTTACAGCCGATAAAGGCGATCACCGAATGGAGAACTGGGCATTTGCTGAGCCGCCCGAGCTGATTCATCACGGCAGCTTTTCGCTCACGGCCAATTATCATGCTATACAGCATGTTTTTGAACAAAAAGGCGCATTGTCCTATTTTACTAACCATCATTATAAAAATTTGAATGTCGGCTGCATCATCATGCTGGAGAAGCCAGCGACCTATGCGAACACACGCTTAGCTTATCGTCGTTTTGTTGAACGTTTTGGACCGGATGATTTCTTTAGCTTGAAGCTATGGTTTGATGAGCATTTGGAATCGCTAGAGCTTTACTCCATTTTAGCTTTCTGGCGACTCAGCCGCTACGATGCGCAATTGTTCATTCAAAGCGCTGAGCGCATACAGTCGCTGCTGCCAGATAGCAGCGACGAAGAAGCCGATGATCTTCGGCAGGGCATGCAAATGATGTGGGCGGGCTATTATCCGATGAATGAACAGCATCATTTGGCTTTGGCTTGCGGAAGTCTGCTTTATGAGCTGGAGTTGTATGCGGATGCGAGGCTATATTTGGAGCGTTCGATGGAGGCTGGCAAGACGACTGTAGATGCACTCTACAAGCTGGCGATTTGCTTCTATGAAGAGGGCGAAGAGCCAGAAGCATTGCAATATGCGCATCAAGTTTTGGCGATGGAGCCAGAACATGAGGAAGCGAAGTCGTTGTTAACCGCCTTCAATTAGGAGGAGGAGCAGCCTTTT
Source organism: Paenibacillus sp. NRS-1760 (assembly GCF_050467785.1). Classification (NCBI taxonomy): domain Bacteria; kingdom Bacillati; phylum Bacillota; class Bacilli; order Caryophanales; family Paenibacillaceae; genus Paenibacillus; species Paenibacillus sp. NRS-1760. Next base: position 61,630 of record NZ_JBITPK010000015.1, read on the forward strand.
TCAATGTTCCGCGCACATCGAATTGGTGTAATAAGCACGTATGTGTGCTTACGGACGAGCTACATAGGCTATTTTGAGGCTGTAAGCGCAAATGTGTGCTTACAGCCATTTTTCGTTGTTGCGCACACGTCGAATTGGCGTAATAAGCACGTATGTGTGCTTACGGACGAGCTACCTAGGCTATATTGAGGCTGTAAGCGCAAATGTGTGCTTACAGCCATTTTTCATTGTTGCGCGCACGTCGAATTGGCGTAAGAAGCACATATACGTGCTTCCAGCTTTTTTTGTTGCTGCATATTGGTAGTGGTCATTTCTCTGACTGAGGCTGCATGCGGTAATGTTTTGGACTGGTGCCATAGAAGGCGCTGAAATGACGAGTAAAAGGATGGATAGAGGCATAACCAAGCTTCTCGGCAATGGCGGTAACGCTCAACTCGCTTTCGAGCAAGAGATGGGAAGCGCGTCTCATGAGCAGCTTGTGATGGTAGGCTTTAGGCGTGAGTCCGGTTTCTCTTAGAAACAAAGCATGAAAGTAGGTTCGCTTCAGCCCGCAAAATTCCCACCATGTCTCGACGGACTCGCGTTTCTCAGGATGAGCATTTAGATGCGTGAGCAAGCGGACGATGCGATAATCGGTAGGCTGGTGCGTATGAATCGTATTATACCAGTTCAGAATCCAAGCATAGAGCAAGCTGTTCATCATCTCTGTTCGGTAAAATTGCGAATCATTATACAGCTTAGCGAGCATTAAGAAGGAATCGTACAGCTCTGGATAAGGCTGCAAGGAAAATACGCATGGCAGGCTGTCGAGTTCATCACATGCCATGGAAGGGGCGACGGTATTCAGCTCGAACGGCTCCGGGGCGTAGATGAACGTTCGATTGGCAGAGACGGGATCACTCTGATTCCAGAGATCACAATACAAATTGTAGGAGGACAGCGGATGGTCGGATGAAATATGGAAGGCGTGAGGCTGCTCTGGCCTAAGAAAGATCAGCGTTCGATTGTTGATAGGGTATTTCTTGCCGTCAATCTCCATTTCTCCGGGACCATCAGTAAATAAATGAAAGGCATAAACGCTGCAAATACGCAGCTTCTCATTGGAGCTGCCATCGTAAAGGTAATACATGGAATCTCCGACATGAGGCGTGATCTCGTTCAGCTTCTTCAAGCGAACACCCTTTTCTTTGGTATATTCATATAAAATTTAGCGGATGAATTGTCAACTTAATGGATGTCTGATCAAATACACTTTCCTGTATAGATGATACAATAACAAAAATATTAGGGAATGAACAGCAATAGCTGATGTGGATCAATTAACAACATAAATCTTTTCTTTAGCTGCATTAACGATTGCGTGTATATGGAGGAATGCCTTTGAGATTTAAAGATAAGGTTGTGCTTATAACCGGCGGCGGTTCTGGTATCGGCGAGGAAAGCGCACGGTTGTTCGCGGCAGAGGGCGCACAAGTCGTAATAGCGGATTGGAATGAGCATGAAGGGCAGCGCGTGGCTGATGAAATCAATAAACAACAAGGATTCTTGAAAGGGCTTCCATCTAGAAGTGCGCGGGCAATGCAGACGGATGTATCGCGTGAGAGTGCGGTTGAAGCGCTTATGAAAGAAACGGTTCAGACATTCGGCAAGCTCGATGTTCTGTATAACAATGCAGCGGTTATTCTGCCAAAGCCGCTTGAGGAAATCGATGAGCAGTCATTTGACCATGTTCTTGCGGTAAATGTGAAGGGCGTGTATTTGATGATCAAGCACGCGATTCCGCTATTACGGCAGACCAAAGGCGCGATTGTGAATATGGCTTCGCTGAACGGTCTTATCGGGCAGCGGAATAATCCGATTTATGCTGCTTCCAAAGGTGCCGTTATTGCGCTGACGAAGTCATTGGCGCTCGATTTTGCAGCGGATGGTGTAAGAGTCAACTGTGTGTGTCCGGCTGGTGTGATGACGCCTTTGTTGGAAGATTGGCTCAGACAGCAGCCTGATCAAGCAGCAGCGCTGGATGCGCTGAATGCGATGCATCCGCTTGGCCGATCAGCAACCTCGGAGGAGATCGCGCAGTCGGTACTGTATTTGGCTTCCCAGCAAGCGGCTTTCATAACGGGTGTAGCTCTTCCGGTTGAGGGTGGAGCTTCGCTAGGCTATTAAACAAAAGGAAGGGAGTACAAATGATGAAAATCACAAAAGTGGAAACATTCGTTCTTCATGTCCCCATCGACCCGCCAATAACGGATGCGATTAATGTGGCGACGCACTGGGGACTGTCAGGCGTTCGGATCTTTACAGATGAAGGTTACGTCGGATACGGCTACACAGGAACCTGCGCCCATGGCGATGATATGATCGTCGACACGATTGAACGTTATTACGCTCCGGAGTTGATCGGCAAGGACCCTTTTATGGTAAAGGAGATTTGGGAAACGCTGCGGTATGGCAAAATGCACTGGATCGGACGGGCAGGCATTACGCATATGGCGCTTGCTGCTGTGGATATTGCGTTATGGGACATTATGTCGAAGGCGTCCAATAAGCCGTTATGGCAGTACCTTGGCGGACATAAATCAAAAGGCATTAAAGCCTATAACACGAACGGCGGCTGGTTGAACTGGTCGAAGGAGCGTTTGCTGAAGGATGTCACGGACATTATCGAGCAGGGGTTTACAGGGGTGAAAATTAAAGTTGGCAAGTCCGATCCACATGAAGATTATGACCGAGTGAAGGCGGTGCGCAAAGCGATTGGCGATCAGGTGATCTTTATGATCGACGTCAATCAGCAATGGAATATTAATACGGCGATGACTTGGGGCAAGAAGCTGGAGGAATTTGATTTATTTTGGCTGGAGGAGCCGCTTAATCCTGATGATATTTTAGGTCACAAGAAGCTGGCTGATGCACTAAATGTTCCGATTGCACTCGGTGAGCATGTGTACTCGAAATATGCGTTCCGTGATTATATTCATCAAGGCGCTATCGAATATTGTCAGGTTGATGTTACGCGGGTAGCGGGTATTACGGAGTGGCTGCAGGTCGCGGGGCTGGCCGCTTCGTACGACATACCAATATGCCCGCATGTCGGCGATATGGGACAAATTCACCAGCATTTGGTGGCGGCTACGCCGGGGGCAATGATGCTTGAGTATATCCCTTGGATCAGAACGATCTTTGTTGAACCGGCAACCGTCAAGAATGGACAATATGTGCTGCCGGAGCTGCCGGGCGCTTCCACTGAAATCATTCCTAAATATTTTAATGAATTCCGTATTCGATAGATAGCAGGGAAATTGACAAATCATTTGTTACACGAATCTTATAACTAAAGGATGGGGACTGCATGAATCATTCAAAGCTTTGGTATTCAGGGCCAGCAGTCGATTGGAAGCAAGGACTGCCGATAGGGAATGGAAGAATAGGCGCGGTCATTCACGGTGGAATAGAAAGCGAAACGTGGAGCATGACAGAAATTACTTACTGGTCGGGTCAGGTGGAGCGCATTCAAGGAAACGGAAACCCGAAAGCCAATCTGGAGCAGATGAGAGAGCAGTTTTTCAAGGGCAATTATAGCGAGGGAGACCGGCTTGCTAAGCAAGGGCTGCAGCCGAAGAAGCAAAACTTTGGCACAAACCTTTCTGTGTGCGATATCAATCTGTGCTTCGAGCAGCAAGGGGAAGATCTGGTTCGTGAGTTAAGCTTGGAAAAGGCAATCGTACAAACTTCCTATACAAGCTCTGGCGGCAAAATAACACGTGAGACGTTCGCAACGCATGCCGATGGCATTGTTGTATCGCGCATAAAGAGTGAGCTAAAAGGGGCAATATCCTTCTCGCTGAGCATTCAAGGGAGAACCGGAGATTTTGCAACGACAGCTGCGGATAACGATACAATTGGGTTCCGCGGCCAAGCGACGGAAGATGTGCACAGCAACGGAAAATGTGGTGTGTTTTGCGAGGGCAAGGTGAAGGTCGTTGCCGTAGGCGGCATTATCGAAGCTAGTGGTAATGAAATCAAGGTATCGCAAGCGGATGAGGCGTTTATATATTTCGCGGTGAATACGGATTATGGCAGGACGGATGAGAATTGGGCTTCGGAATGCCATGCGCAAATTAACGATGCTATTGCCAAAGGTTATGAGCGACTAAGAGCGGATCATATTGTAGATTATCGCGATTTGTACGCTCGTGTTACCCTTGATTTAGGCGATACGGCGAGTGCGAAGCTGCCAACAGACGAGCGGATGAAGCAGCTTCGGAACGGGCATTATGATGATCCGGATTTAGTCGCTTTATTTTTCCAATACGGCCGTTATCTAACGATTGCAGGTTCGCGCGAGGATTCGCCGCTGCCGCTGCATTTGCAAGGCGTGTGGAACGATGGCGAAGCGAATCGCATGGCTTGGAGCTGCGACTACCACTTGGATATCAACACGGAAATGAACTATTACCCGACGGAAATAAGCAATTTGGCGGAATGCCATGTACCATTGATGAACTATATTGAACGTTTATCTGTCGCAGGCAGGCAAGCGGCTCAGGATTTCTACGGAAGCGAGGGCTGGGTGGCGCATGTGTTCTCGAATGCTTGGGGCTTCTCGGCACCGGGCTGGGAGACGGGCTGGGGACTGAATGTAACAGGCGGATTATGGATTGCGATGCATTTGAAGGAGCATTATGAGTATGGGCTTGACCGCGATTTCCTAATGAAGCAGGCGTATCCCGTTATGAAGGAATCGGCGGTCTTTTTCCTCGATTATATGACTGTGCACCCTACTTATGGCTGGCTCGTAACCGGACCGTCCAATTCGCCTGAGAACAGCTTTTATCCGAGCGGCAGCAAGGATGAAGCTCAGCAGCTGTCGATGGGCTCAACGATGGACCAGCAGCTGATATGGGATTTGTTCACTTTTTGCCTAGAGTCGGCGAAGCTGCTGCAAATAGATTCTGAGTTCCAAGAGAAGCTGGAGCAAGCGTTATTGCTGATGCCGCCTCTCATGATCGGAAAAAAAGGACAGCTGCAGGAGTGGCTCGAGGATTATGAGGAGGCGCAGCCGGAGCATCGCCACCTTGCTCATCTATTTGGCTTATACCCGAGCAATCAAATTACACCGCGGAAGACGCCGGAGCTGAGTGCTGCCGCTAAGCAAACGTTGATTGGCCGAATGCAGACCGATGAGCTGGAGGATATTGAATTTACAGCGGTACTGTTCTCCACCGGCTTCTCCAGATTGTACGAAGGTGATCGTGCGCTAAAGCATATCACTCATTTAATTGGAGAGCTGTGCTTCGATAATATGCTGACCTATTCCAAGGCGGGTGTAGCCGGAGCGGAGACGAATATTTTTGTCATCGACGGCAATTATGGCGGAACCGCAGCGGTAGCGGATCTGCTCCTTCAAAGCCAGCCGGGCGAAATTCACCTGCTTCCAGCGCTTCCGGCTGTCTGGTCCAAAGGGTCATACAAAGGACTGCGTGCCAAAGGAAATGTCGAGGTTGACGTCTCGTGGGAAAATGGCGTGCTGACTGAAGCGACGATTCAAGCTTTCTCTATAGGGGAAACGGTCGTAAGATTCGGTGAGAAGGAAGTGCAAGTCTCTTTGATACCCGGCCGTGTCTATCGATTCGATAAAGAATTGAAAGCTCTAGTACAGCAAGAAGCTTAAACGGAATGTGCCTAGTTAGTGAATAAGACAACTACTTGTTTTTAATAGTAGTTGTCTTTTCACGTCAGTAAGTTATTATAAATGAGCGAAGCTCTTTTGTTGCTTCTAGGCTTCTATGCTGCCTATCTTATGTAAGCGCTAACAATCAAGGGAGGTGGGTTGACCGTGCCAAAGTACTCAACCATTTTTCGGAAATTTCTCATTTCATATCTTATTATTTTGGTCATTCCAAGCATAGCGGGTTACGTTTCCTATCGTACTTCAATCTCGGTGACACAATCCATTTCCATTGAGAATAGCGTCACATTGCTGCAGCGGAGCCAGGATATTTTGGAGAGAAGGATGGTTGAGGTTGAGGGCTTCACAAGGCAGCTCGCTTTGAATCCTGATTTAAATAAATTAATGAATGAGCAGAAAAAAGGCGACATCGTCAACGTTTATGGCATTTGGAGCATGGTGAGACAGGTAACGCCGTTTAGCCAGACAAATGATTTTTTGCAAAACTATTTTATCTACTTAAATAACTATGATGTGATCTTTACACAGGGCTCCGCCTATTTCCGTCCCGAACATTATTATCAGAACTTTCATTATAACGATCTTACGCTCGCGGAATGGAAGGAAACAGTACTGGACAAAACTCACCGAAGTGAAATTATGCCTCTCAGCTCCTTTACTAGCAATGCCAAACAATCCTCCGTCGTTACGTATATGCAGTCGCTCCCTTTGGACAGCTTTAGCGGTTCATCACCTGCCACTGTGGTCGTCATGATTGATGAAGAAAACATATCTAGCCTGCTCGCGGGAGTAGAGGATCGTTATGGCGGCTGGGCTCATATTAGCGATGCGCAAGGGAATACAGTTGGACTTCGCGGAATTAGCGAGGAAAATGCCAAGCTGCTGTCTTCGGATTCACGCCTCATCCAAGACAAAGTTAGTCAATTTTATAATAACGATCTCGTCATTACGATCCATTCCGAAAAAAATGGTTGGACCTATCGAGCGGGAATTCCAAAGCAGGTGCTGATGGAAAACGCAAATCAAATTAAACATATTACTTGGCTGGTGACTGGCATCGCCCTACTTCTCGGCCTGCTCGCTGGTCTGCTCCTGTCCTATCGAAACAGCGCACCAATAAATAGGCTGCTTACGGTGATGAAGGAGCAGTTCGGCAAGGATGGCATTACGGGCCGAAACGAATATGATTTTTTGCAGGGCAACATATCGAGCATCATTACGAGCAATCGCCACCTGGAGACGGAATTAAAACGGCAGCTTCCTTTAGTTAGAGATGGCTTCTTAAAACGGTTAATTGCTGGGGAATTTCACACCACTGAGGAAATTACGGCAGCGGCTGTACAGGCGGATACGAGGTTTGATACAAATGAGGGTTATGTCGGTATTTTGCAGATTAATGGATACTCCGGCATGGACAACGTAGAAATACTGAACGAGCTGTATGCAGCAAGACTTATTTTGAAAAAGGCGTTAATCGATCTGGACAGCCAGCTGCATATGACGGATCTTGGCTCGGATCGAATTGTGACCATTATAACGACAATGGAAGGGGAGTATGGAGTCGAAGCAGCTAAGCTGCGAATGAGTCATATTCTTGAGAAGCTGTCTGATATCGCTTATAGGGAGTATAAGATTTCGGTCACTGCAGCATTCGGAGATGCGTTCACGACAATTCTTGACGTTAGCCACTCCTATGAGCAAGCGAAACAAACGATCGAGTATGCCGAGTTTAATAGCAAAAAGAGCTTCGTATGGTTTACGGAATCTAGGCTTGAAACGGCGACATATTATTATCCAATGGACATTGAGCAGCGCTTAATTAGCACCATTCGTGCGGGAGATTCAGATGAGGCAAGGCGGATGGTTCATTCGGTTATGAATATTAATATGGAGAATAAGCAGCTTTCTATCGAGATGAAGCAGCAGCTGATCGGCGAGCTGAAGGGTACGCTGCTTAAACTGCTGGACCAGAAAACATTCATGGAATCCGATATGCTGCATGCGTTGAAAAATCAAATCATCGGCATTCAAGCATCTAATCCAATGGCGGCTATACAGGAGGAGATCATCGAAATTGTAGAAGCATTATGCAGCGTCATCAATAGCAAAAAAAATCATGCTCATATTCAAACCGTCGAGGAAATTAAGCAGTTTATTGCTGAGGCTTATGGCGACTCCGAGATGACCTTATACCGCATTGCAGAGCGGGTGGAGCGGCCGGAGAAGTACATTTCACAATTGTTTAAAGAGGTTACGGATATTAATGTCTCTGACTATTTGGAGATGATTCGTATAGAGCAGGCTTCCTCCTTATTACGGACGAACGCTTATACCGTTGATGAAATCGCTGCCCGCGTCGGGTACAACAGCTCTCATTCGTTCCGCAGAGCCTTTAAGCGAGTCATGGGCGTTGCGCCAAGCTCATATCGACAATCGATCGAAGTGTAAGCGTTCAGTGCAGTTACCGATAAGGAGAGGGTTGGAGTGAAGAAAAGAATCGCAGGCCTATCTGCGCTTATACTTCTTGTAGTTTTACTGCTTGCCGCATGCTCGCAGAGCAATGAGCCAGCTCATACGGATGCAGCCTCGCTTACTTCCATAGACAAGCCGGTTGAGATTAATGTTTTCGCCCAGCAGGATACCAGCATCGATTTGAAAACAAATGATTTTACGAGGCTGCTTGAACATAAATTTAATATCAAATTTAATTGGGACATTATTTCGATGGACGGCGCGAAGGAGAAGCGGCAAATTTCACTTGCAAGCGGCGATTTTCCTGATGCTTATATTTTAACGGCCTACATTGACCAGTTCTCACAATCCGATTTGTTGAAGTATGGCAAGCAAGGCGTATTTCTGCCGTTAAATGAGCTTGTAGAGCAATATGCGCCGAACATTAAAGCAGCAATGGAAAAGGACCCGAAGCTTAAGGCTTTGAATACGGCGCCTGATGGCAATATTTATGGGCTTGTTGCCTATAGTGAATGCTTCCACTGCTCCTATCCAAACAAAATGTGGGTAAACACGAAGTGGCTTCAGCGATTAGGGCTTGATATGCCCAAAACGACAGACGAATTTAAAGAGATGCTGAGAGCGTTCAAGCAAAACGACCCGAACGGAAATGGTTTATTGGATGAAGTTCCGCTGAGCGGCTCGACGGAAGATTTTGGCGTTCATATTGTTCCTTATTTGATGAATGGCTTCATTTATGATGACGACCGCAATTATTTGTATATGAATCATGGGAAGGTGGATACAGCGGCCAATAAGCCGCAATGGAAGGAAGGGATTGCTTATATTAAGTCACTTTATGATGAGGGCTTAATTGATCCGGGAGCCTTTATTCAAAATGCCGAGGCGCTAAAAAAAGCTGGAGACAATGCAAATGCTGATATTCTCGGCGCAGCTGCAGCCATGCATCCTGCTATCTTCGTGAGTGAGCGAACGAAGGATTATGCACCGCTGCCGCCGCTTGCGGGGCCGTATGCTTCCTATGCTACCTTTGCCAGCGGCGGCATATCACCGGGAGCTAAATTTGTCATTACGAATAAGGCGAGCAAGGAAGCGCAAATTGCCTTAATTCGAATGGTTGACTACATGTACACGCCGGAAGGACAAACGCTAGCGCAATCGGGTCTTGAAGGCGTAGGCTGGCGAAAGCCGACAGCTGGTGAGGCTGCGCTTGGTGAAGGGCTGGAGCCCAAATTTGCAACGCTGATCCCCATCGAAAGCACTGAGCAAAAGAACACCGGCTGGAGCGGGATGGCGCATTTCTATATGCCAAGAGATTATCGAGACAGCTGGGTCGCAAGCAAAGACATATACGCGCCCGACGGCTATGAGCGAAGGCTTATTGAAGCGACTCTGCTGTATGAGGGACATGAGCCTGACGAAATGTTTCCGGTGTGGAACATTTGGCTTGATTCGGCACAAGCGGATGAAGTGGGGATGCTGAGCACAAATTTGATGAATTACATTGATCAAAGCATGCTTCAATTTATTACCGGGAACTTGGATTTGGATAGGGATTGGGATACCTATGTGAGCGGACTGGAGAATATGCAGGTTGATCGTTTTATTGAAATCATGCAAAAAGCATATGACCAAAACAAACCTATGCACTAGAAATGCATAAGAAAGAACCCGACTGCCCAAGCAGTCGGGTTTTTTTGGCGTTTATTAGCAGCAATCCTGAAAATTGTACGCCGCTGCGGCGATTTGCCCCCTGAAAACAGGGGTTATTGTACGTTAAAAGACGCAAATGTACCTGTTTGGATAATGTGGATTTCTACTATGATCATCGTATAGAAAGCGCTGTCATTTCATCGGCCATTAGCTACCTAGGGGGGATTGTTCTGGAAAAAGAGATTGTATTGAATAACAAGCTGTTGAAGCAAAAGAGCAAGCGCAGCCTTGCGGATGAAGCGAGCAGAAGCTTCAAGAAGCATTGGCAGCTGTACCTTATCATTATACCGCCTGTATTGTTTTTTCTTATTTTTAAATATTACCCGATGCTGAATGCGGTGCTTGCCTTTAAGGATTACAACGTCATCAAAGGCATTTGGGGCAGCGAATGGGTCGGGCTCAAAAACTTCAGGCTTTTTTTTGAAAATCCGATGTTCTGGACTCTGGTCAAGAACACCATATACGTCAGCGGTTATTTATTGCTCGCGGGGTTTCCGATTCCAATTATTTTGGCATTGATGCTTAATGAAGTGCGAAATGGCCGTTTCAAACGGCTTGTACAGCTGGTCACCTTCGCTCCTTATTTCATATCTACAGTCGTTATGGTTTCGATCATTATGATGTTTCTGGCGCCGCGGCTTGGCTTTGTGAATGTGGCGCTCCACTACTTCGGCATGGATTCAGTCAACTTCCTTGGTGAAGCCAGCATGTTCCGATCGATCTTTGTCTGGTCGGATATTTGGCAGACGGCTGGTTATTCCGCGGTCATTTATTTGGCGGCGCTTGCGGGCATAGATCCTATGCTCTATGAGGCTGCCAAAGTGGATGGCGCTTCGCGTTTTCAGAAAATCGTCCACGTTGATTTGCCGGGCATTTTGCCGACGATTACGATCATTCTCATTTTAAATGTAGGCAGCGTAATGGCGATTGGCTTCGAGAAAATTTATTTGCTGCAAAATCAGCTCAATATCGTTAATTCCGAAATAATCGCCACATACGTGTACAAAATTGGGCTCTTAAATGCCAATTACAGCTTCGCTACAGCGGTAGGCTTGTTTAATTCATTCATCAATCTCTTGCTGCTGTTCACGGTTAACGGTTTGGCCAAACGGTTTATGAAATCAAGCATTTGGTAAAAGGGGAGTGCGCCTATGGCATCAACGAAGATAGCATCGCAGGCACCAATCAGACAAACGATTAAGGATTCAACAGGCGATAAGATTTTTTTGTTCATTATTTATGCCATATTGGCGGTTGTGTTGATTGCGGTTATTTATCCGCTCATTTATATTATCAGCAGCTCGATCAGCAGCCCGGCAGCCGTTACTTCAGGCCGTGTCTGGCTGTGGCCTGTTGATATTTCCTTTAAGGGCTTTAAGGTTCTGTTCGATACGCCTGAAATTATGAGAGGGTACGGGAACTCGCTATTCTATACCGCAGCAGGAACGTTAATCAGCGTAACGCTTACGGTCATGATTGCGTATCCGATGTCGCGCAAATCCTTTTTTGGCCGCAGCGTCATTATGATGCTCATTACGTTCACCATGCTCTTCAGCGGCGGTTTGATTCCGACGTACATGGTGGTGAAGGAGTTTGGCATGATCGATTCGCGGTGGGCGCTGCTCATTCCGAATGCCGTTTGGGTATGGCAGGTCATTATTGCACGCTCCTTCTTCCAGTCGTCCATTCCAGATGAATTGTTTGAAGCAAGCGAGATCGATGGCTGCAGCGACATCCGATTTATGCGAAGCGTGGTTATTCCGTTATCCAAGCCTATTCTTGCTGTGCTTTTCCTAATGTATGGCGTAGGTCAGTGGAATGCCTACTTCGATGCCTTAATCTATCTGAAATCAGCGAAGTTGTTTCCGCTTCAGCTCGTTCTGAGGAGCATCATCATTATGAACAACAGCGCAAGCGTAACGGATGCCTTGAAGCAAGTGGAAAGGCAGCAGCTGTCAGAGCTGCTCAAATATTCGTTGATCGTAGTCGCTACGCTGCCAGTTCTCATTATTTACCCTTTCGTACAGCGTTACTTCGTACAAGGGATGCTGGTTGGTTCTGTTAAAGGCTAACCGGAAAGAGGCAGAGACTGCGCTGGTTTGGATGAGAGGAGGTGGTTCATTTGTAGTGTAATTGCAATACAAAAGTATGGCACAAATCGAAAAAGGGAGCGATACATTTGAAAAAGAGACTCGTAAGTTTGCTCGCAATCATGCTGATGATCAGCTTGGTGCTTGCCGCGTGCTCGAATAATAAAGGAACTTCCAACACTAATAAGGCAACAAATACGCCAAAGGAACAATCGGAAGAGACGGGAGCAACCGCACCGGTTGAAATTACGATATTTGCGGTACAAGAACCGAATATCGATATGGCAACGAATAAATTTACCAAATTTGTAGAAGAGAAATTCAACATCAAACTTAAATTTGAAACGACACCTCCGGATGGCGCGAAGGAAAAACGTCAAATTTCATTAGCGAGCGGAGATTACCCGGATGCGTATATGCTTCCTGGCTATATTGATCAATTCACGCAGGCTGATGTTGTGAAGTATGGAAAACAAGGGGTGCTGGTGCCTCTGAACGATCTGATCGAGCAATATGCGCCAAACATCAAAGCAGCCATGGAAAATAACTCTGACTTAAGAGCGTTCAACACGGCACCCGATGGCAATATTTACGGACTTGTCGCTTACAGCCAGTGCTTCCACTGCTCGTATCCAAACAAAATGTGGTTGAATACGAAATGGCTGGATAAATTGCAGCTGGAAATGCCCAAAACGCCTGAAGAGTTTAAAACTGTATTGAAAGCATTCAAAACACAAGATCCAAACGGCAATGGCATTGCTGATGAAGTGCCGCTCAGCGGTTCAATTGAGGATTTTGGCGTACGCGTCATTCCATTCCTCATGAATGGTTTTGTCTATGACGATGACCGGAATTACTTGAATCTAACCAATGGCAAAGTAGAGTCGGCTGCGCTTAAGCCGGAATGGAGAGAAGGCTTAACGTATATTAAATTGTTATACGATGAAGGCTTAATCGATCCGGGCGCCTTTGCACAAAACGCGGAAGCTTTCAAAAAGATTGGCGAAAATGGCGATGCTCAAATTTTGGGCGCTGGCGCCGGCATGCATCCTGCTATCTTCGTAAACATCGATGTAGGCAACAAAAACTCAGCTGATTACAACCCCGTACCTCCGCTTACAGGACCACATGGCTCGTTCGCGACTCATGATGGCGGCGGCGTTGCGCCGGGAGCAAAATTTGTAATCACAAATAAAGCATCTGAAGAACAAAAAATTGCGCTTATTAAATTGGTGGATTACATGTTTACAGAAGAAGGACAAACGAATGGCGCTTCCGGCATGGAAGGCATCGACTGGAGAAAGCCGAAGGAAGGCGAGGTAGCGCTTGGAGAAGGCGTTACACCGAAGGTAGCAACGATTCCTGCGGTTGAAGGCGAAGCGCCTCGTAATGCAGGTTGGAGCGGAACGGCTCACTTCTACATGCCAAGGGAATACCGAGACAGCTGGGTTCAAGGTACGGATATTTATGATTCCGCCAACTATGAGCGCAGATTGTACCAAGCGACGCTACTGTACCAAGGCCATGAGCCGAAGGAACTTTTCCCATTGTGGGCGATTTGGATTGATTCAGCGGAAATCGATGAGGCAAGCATTTTGCAAACAAACATTAAGTCGTTTATTGAGCAAAATGCGCTTCAATTCATTACCGGAAATAAATCGCTGGAGAAGGATTGGGACGGTTACGTGAAGGGACTCAAGGATCTGAAGATCGATCGTTATCTTGAAATTTTGCAAAAAGCGTACGACCAATCATTTAAATAATAGTGGCTTCAAAGGGTCAGGTTCTTTATTGCGAAATAAAAGCCTGATCCTATTTCATAAACAAAGGAGCTAAATAATGACGCAAATAATGAAGAAATCACGTTTATGGCTGCTAATTGTTGTGATGATTACTACGCAGCTGGGAATCGTGATACCAAAACCGGATGTAGTGGAGGCGGCGAATAATGGATTAGCTGCGAAGCCTTATATGGGATGGAGCAGCTACAGCTTGCAGGTTTATACGGGCAATGGGCAGTGGATTAACGCAGACAATATTAAAGCGCAATCGGATGCGATGCATGAGAAACTTCAGCCTTATGGCTACGAGTATATTAATATCGATGCGGCATGGAATGGCGGAATGGACGAGTATGGGCGGCCAATCCCGAGTACAACTTTATATCCGAATGGCTTTCAAGAGGTGATTGATTACGTCCATGCGAATGGGCAAAAGATCGGCTTGTATGGCATTCCAGGTTTATCGCCGCAAGCGTATGATCAGGATCTGCCGATCTATGGCGCTCCCGGCTGCTCGATGAAGGACATCGCGGCTCAGCCGATTCAGGAGTCGGATTATTGGGGGCTTGGCTACAAAATAGATTTCAACCAGCCATGCGCGCAGAGCTACATAAATTCAATTGCCGACCTTTATGGAGAATGGGGCATCGACTTTTTGAAATTTGACAGCGTGACGCCAGGCTCAGGTATTTCTGACCTTTCGCTGGATGCGCGTGACGATGTAAAGGCTTGGTCGCAGGCGCTGGCTCCCCACCAAATTTGGCTGGAGCTTTCCTGGGCGCTTGATATCAAATACATCGATTACTGGAAGCAGTATGCAAACGGATGGCGTGTGGACTGGGACATCGAATGCTACTGCGGCAACGGGGGTTTAACGGCTTGGCCTAATATCGCTAGATTATTCCCGAAAGCAGAGCAGTTCTGGCGTCATGCAGGTCCAGGCGGCTGGAATGATTTTGATTCATTGAATATCGGAAATGGAACAATGGATGGCATCACGAAGGACGAGCGGATGTCGGCGATGTCGTTCTGGGCGATTTCATCGGCGCAATTATACATCGGTAATGACATGACAAAGTTGGACGATTACGGCATCGAGCTGTTGACGAATGAAGAAGTAATCGCGGTCAATCAGGCTGGCAGGCCGGGGCATCCTGTATCGACAGCGACGGAGCAGCAGGTGTGGTATGCGAATAATGGTGACGGAAGCTATACGGTGGGATTCTTTAATCTCGGAAGCTCTGCTGCGACGGTTAACGTGAATTGGAGTGATATTGGCATCACCGGTCCAGCCACTGTCCGTGATCTGTGGAGCCATGAGGATTTGGGCTCATTTGCGACAGGATACAGTGATGAAAATTTGGCTTCGCATGCTTCGAGGTTGTTCAAGGTAGTGGCACAGGACGGAACAGCAGCTGCTAATGACGACGATACCGGAATGAAATATTCGGGCCATTGGGTTCGTGGCGGCGGGCAGGAGCTAGTCGGAGACAAACAAAATTTCATTATTGATGTAAGCGATAACACAGCGCAAAACAGCAGTATTAGCCCTTCTGCGGCAAGCTTCAATAAGAAGGCTTCGGAGCAGGCTGATGCTGCGACGGTGATGACGCTGAACGGAAATACACTGAATAGTATCACTAACAATGGAACGGTACTGGCGTCTGGTACGGATTACACCGTATCAGGTGATACCGTTACGATTAAAAAAGAGTACCTAGCAGCAAGACAGGCAGGCATTACGAATTTAACGTTTGCGTTTAGCGGCGGGGCAGCGCAGACCTTTGCCATAACCGTAACCGACACGACAATAAGGGATAGCAGGGTTACTCCTGCAACAGTGAGTTTTGATAAGAAGCTGTCCTCTCAAGCTGATATTACGCTGACGACCTCGTTAAACGGCAATGAATTAACGGGCGCTGCGCATGAAGGAAACGCTTTGGCAATCGGCATGGATTACACCGTATCGGGAAGCCAGCTGACGATTAAGAAGGAGTATCTAGCGGGGCTTCCTATGGGAACGACGGCTTTAACCTTCTCATTTAGTGCAGGATCGGAGCAGCATGTTTCCTTAGTCGTAAGGGATACATCTGTAGGCGGGTCGATTTCCATCAATGATGACCATCCGTCTATTGTCTATACAGGCGGCTGGAACCGCAGCTATAACCGCGGACTTGGCGATTATATGGATGATGTGCATTATGCGGAGGTGAACAACAACGATTATTTTGAGTATACGTTTACGGGAACGGGCATTGAATTCATTACCGAGCTGGATCCTTCACAAGGCGAAATAGACATCTATATGGACAACGTATTCCAGCGAACGATCAGTACCTACAACATCGGAAGGCTGGCACAGCAGCCAGTATTCAACATAACAGGACTCACTAACGGAACCCACACGCTTAAAGCGGTGAAGAAGTCTGGTTACTTCCTGCTGCTTGATAAGCTGAGAATTAGTGTGCCGGATTTAATTAGCGCGAGCAGTGGAATGTTTGATAAGGCTGATGGGCAGCAGGCTGATTTTACTCTTTCGACAACAGTCGATGGAAGCAGCCTTAGCAGTATTGCAGGCGGTTCGGGAGCCTTGATAGCGGGCACGGATTATACGGTTGATGGCAATGCGGTGACGCTTAAAAAGGAATATTTGGCGGCACAGCCACTTGGGACTGTGAGCTTGAACTTTGCCTTTGATGGCGGAGCGACGCAGACGCTGGTGATTGCTGTAAGTGATTCATCTGCTGCTAACAGCACAATTAACCCAGTCACAGCCAGCTTCAATAAGAAGGAAGATATGCAAGCAGATATCGCAACAACGTTAACGCTGAATGGAAATACGCTTGTCGGTATTTCGAATGGCACAACGACGTTGGCGGCAGGCAGCGATTATATCGTTTTGGACGATACAGTCACGATTAATAAAGCGTATCTGGCATCATTGCCGCTCGGCATGGTGAATCTAAGCTTTAGCTTTGATCACGGAATGGCACAGAACCTATCGATTGTCGTAAGTGATACGACAGGTCAGAACAGCACAATGGTCCCAAGCGCATTAAGCTTCGACAAAAGAGCGAATGCACAAGCAGATATTTGGACGAAGCTCACCTTTAACGGAAACAGCTTGAGCGGTATTGCTGATGGTGCGGCGGCTTTGCAGGCAGGCATCGATTATCAGTTGTCGGGCGACCAGCTTACGATTAAGAAGGAATTCCTTGCGGCCAAGCCAAATGGAATGACCAATCTGACGTTGTCTTTTAGCGGTGGAGCTGCGCAAATACTGGCTATCGCAGTAAGCGATACGTCTAGAGGCCGCTATGTATCTATTAATAATGATGATAGCGGAATCTCTTATAAGGGTGCATGGCAGCATGGCAGAAACCGTGGATTAGGTGATTACAAGGATGATGTCCATTACACGGAGGCGAACAACGATTATTTTGAATATGGGTTTGAGGGAACAGGCATTGAGATCGTAACGGAGAAGGATTCCTCGCAAGGGGATATCGATGTTTATGTGGATGACGTGTTTAAGCAAACGATCAGCACGTACAATACTAGCCGGCAAATTAGGCAGACGGTTTATAGTATTGAGGGATTGTCTGAAGGAACACATAAGATTAAGGTCGTTAAGAAATCCGGGTATTATATGCTGTTAGACCAATTACAGTTTAGAATTGCAGATATGATTAGTCCGGATGCTGCAAGCTTTGACAAGACGGCACAAGCCGATGTAACGACAACGCTTAGCATTGATGGCAGCAATCTGATTGGTATTGCGAATGGCGCTGCAATGCTTGCGGCGGGCAGTGATTACACGATATCAGGTAGTGTGATTACAGTTAAAAAAGAATATCTTGCCGCACAGCCGGATGGAGCGTTGAGCTTAGCCATTTCCTATAAAGGCGATTTTCAAAATGACCTGCACGCTGCGGAGACGGATGGCGACTATGTTGAATATTTGTTTACTGGAACCGGCATAACATTAATTGCGCCGAAGTCATCTTCTCAAGGTGACATAGACATCTACGTTGACAATGTATTTAAAGAAACGGTAAGCGCGCATCATGCGAGCAGACTGACCCAGCAAGCGGTATACAGCATATCTGGGTTAGCAAATGGTGCTCATACGATTAAGGCGGTTAAAAAATCCGGCGAGTATATGTTGGTGGATGGTGTGAAGTTTGAGGTGAATGCGGAGACAGTGCCATCGGCAACGCCAACAACAGCGCCATCTGCGACGCCAACGGCAACGCCGTCAGCAACGCCAACGTCAACAGCATCACCGTCAGCAACACCAACGGCAACGCCGGAAGAAACAATAGCGCCGACGCCGTCGGCAACACCAACGATAACACCAACGGCAACACCGGAAGAAACAATAGCGCCGACGCCGTCGGCAACACCAACGATAACACCAACATCGGCACCCGTAACCACGAATGCTCCAGCTAAGGAGCTTATCACGATTGATGTTGAAAATGCCGCTAAGGTTGTAATCACGCGTACGACACAAGCGGATGGCAAGAAAACGGATGATGTACCGATTACTGTTGATCAAGCGCAAAAAGCTGTAGACAGTGTCACAGCAGCGGGACACAAATTGGTTAATATCACGATTCCTGATACGAAGGATGAAGTAATGCTAACTTCTGTCACTCTGCCGAAGGAAGCAAATAAAGTGTTCGCAGATGCAAAAATTGATTTAGGCATATCGATAGAAAACGTTAAGATAATGGTGGCTAGCGGCTTGCTTCGGTCATCACTGGAGGATCTATTCATTCGTTTTACACCGGTAAAGGAGGAAACGAAGAAGCAAGAGATTGCGGGTCGAGCGAATAAAGAAGCGATGTTAAGGATCGTTGCAGGAAATAAAGAGGCATCTATAATAGGCCGTCCGATGAACATTGAAACGAATTTGCCAAAAGGCAATGTAACCCTCATTTTGCCTTTGAAGGATGTGAAGCTGAGCGAAGCGGACAGGAAGGACCTGGCTGTATATATCGAGCACAGCGACGGAACGAAGCAGCTGCTGAAGGGCATAATCGTACCGTTTAACGACAAGGGTGAGATGGGCCTTCAATTCACAGTCGACAAATTCAGTCTTTTTTCACTCGTCCATGTGGAGGGCTTAGCCGATTCTAGCTTGGGTGCCGCTTATATGAATGGTTATGAGGATGGTACATTTAGGCCGGAAAATAAGATTACCCGTGCTGAGATGGCGGTTATTCTTTCAAGAATCGTGAAGCAGGAAGCGACTGCGGCGGACATTTCTTATCATGATGTTCTCGCAGGCAACTGGGCGAAGGATGCGATTTCGAAAGTAACAAAAATGGGCTTAATGCAAGGATATGAAGATGGAACGTTTGGTGCTGAAAAAGCAATGACACGCGCTGAAATGGCGAAGCTTATATCCACGCTTATCGGCGCTGCACCAAAGGCTGGAGCAGGTTTTATCGATATTTCGACTCATTGGGCGAAGGCAGCTATTCTAAATGTGCAAGCCGCTGGAATCACTAATGGCTATGCGGATGGAAGCTTTAAGCCAAATAACGCGCTGACGCGTGCAGAAGCAGTCAGCATGATCAACAAAATGCTGGGCAGAGGCAAACTAGTTGGCATAACACCATCCCCGTGGAAGGATGTTGCTAGCAATCATTGGGCTTATGGCGATATTTTAGCGGCGTCGGATAAGTAGCAGAGAGAGGGTGTCCAAAAAGAGTTAAACTCGCTGAAGAGATATTTCGATTTAATTAAAAATCATAAAAATATTGAAAAAATGGCGTCACAGGAACTTATTCCAGTGCCGTCATTTTTCTTTTTTGGTCTATGTATGTTTGTTTAAATAAATGGTAGGTGAGCGAATTTCTGCGTCTGCTTGAGGTGGGAAATGGAGCTGTAAGCACACATAGGTTCTTACAGCGAGAGAAAAGGCTAGGTTTGTTGTCTTTAAGAACAAATATGCGCTTACAGACTTGCGGCAGCGTTTGTTCGAGGTGGAAATGGAGCAGTAAGCACGCATAGGTTCTTACAGGGAGAGAAAAGGCTAGGTTTGTTGTCTGTAAGAACAAATATGCGCTTACAGAGTTATGGCAGCGTTTGTTCGAGGTGGAACTCTCGCTGTAAGCACACATAGGTTCTTACAGCGAGAGAAAAGGCTAGGTTTGTTATCTGTAAGAACAAATATGCGCTTACAGAGTTACGGCAGCGTTTGTTCGAGGTGGAACTCTCGCTGTAAGCACACATAGGTTCTTACAGCGAGAGAAAAGGTTAGGTTTGTTGTCTGTAAGAACAAATATGCGCTTACAGAGTTACGGCAGCGTTTGTTCGAGGTGGAAATGGAGTAGTAAGCGCGCATAGGTTCTTACAGCGAGAGAAAAGGCTAGGTTTGTTGTCTGTAAGAACAAATATACGCTTACAGAGTTACGGCAGCGTTTGTTCGAGGTAGGAATGGAGCAGTAAGCACGCATAGGTTCTTACAGCGTTTGTTATCTGTAAGAACAAATATGCGCTTACAGAGTTGTGGCGGCGTTTGTTCGAGGTGGAAATGGAGCAGTAAGCACGCATAGGTTCTTACAGCGAGAGAAAACGATAGGTTTGTTATCTGTAAGAACAAATATGCGCTTACAGACTTGCGGCAGCGTTTGTTCGAGGTGGAAATGGAGCAGTAAGCACACATAGGTTCTTACAGCGAGAGAAAAGGCTAGGTTTGTTGTCTGTAAGAACAAATATGCGCTTACAGAGTTGCGGCAGCGTTTGTTCGAGGTGGAAATGGAGCTGTAAGCACACATAGGTTCTTAAAGCTGAAGAAAAGGTTAGGTTTGTTGTCTGTAAGAACAAATATGCGCTTACAGAGTTACGGCAGCGTTTGTTCGAGCGGGAAATGGAGCAGTAAGCACGCATAGGTTCTTACAGCGAGAGAAAAGGCTAGGTTTGTTGTCTGTAAGAACAAATATGCGCTTACAGAGTTACGGCAGCGTTTGTTCGAGGTGGAAATCTCTCTGTAAGCATGCATAGGTTCTTAAAGCTGAAGAAAAGGTTAGGTTTGTTGTCTGTAAGAACAAATATGCGCTTACAGAGTTACAGCAGCGTTTGTTCGAGGTGGAAATGGAGCAGTAAGCACACATAGGTTCTAACTTTTGGGACACCCCTTCTGTTATTTGGTAATAAAATGGCGGCAGCTGATTATAGAGAGGCTGCCCTCTAGGTATTAAGATGCCATTTTCCAGACTGCCCCTCTAAGCGCAAATAACCTCGTTAACCATCATTTGACGTGGTTTGTCTCGGGTTTTCTTGTTTTTGCACCTTATAGTGGTTTTTGAACAAATGGTAAAGGAGGCGTATAGTGGTTAATAGTGTAAATGACACGGAAATTGCAAAGCAAGGCAGACTGGAGGTTGCCGAGTATGGAACCATGGAAGCGTACCATGTGGATTTTATGGTTCGGCGTTCTTTTTTGCAGCTCAAGCTATACGATGTCCGTACCGTTCCTGCCGCTATTTCTGTTCGATTTGGGGGTGCCGGAAAGCTCCGTCAACCTATGGGCTGGAATTGTGCATTCCTCAGCTTTCCTCGTCGGAGCAGTGATGGCTCCCTTATGGGGGATGCTTGCAGACAAGTATGGGAAGCGGAAAATGGTCATACGAGCAGGACTCAGCCTAGCTATTATTTATGCGCTGATCGCTTTTGTGCAAACGCCATGGCAGCTCGTCGGCGTGCGAATGCTGCATGGTTTTGTGGGTGGATTTGTTCCAGCATCGATGTCGATCGTAGCATCAGTTGCACCGAAGGAGAAGCTTGGCTGGAGCCTTGGCATGATGCAAGCGGGTACGATGACTGGCGGTATTCTCGGACCATTATTCGGCGGGCTGTTGGCTGAAGCATTTGGACTTCGCAGATCCTTTGTTGTCGCTGCGTTTATTATTTTAGCTGCGACAGTGGCGGTTATTGTATGGGTGAGGGAAGGAAAAGCGGACACATCTGAAGGGGCAGCGACCGGAACCAAAAAAGAAAAGCCAATCACTTATCGGATGGCTTTTCGCAATCGTGCACTCATGAGTATGCTGCTGCTGCTCGTTATCGTTCAGCTATCGATTAATATGATACAGCCGCTCATTACCCTTCATATTGCCAAGCTGCAAGGGGGGCTGCAAGGAGCGGAGCTGTCAGCTGGTTTTGTGCTCTCGCTTATCGGAATAGCAGGCATTTTGGCATCGCCACTTTGGGGAAGGCTTGGTGAGAAGAAGGGTTTCTACCGGATTCTCGTCGTATGCCTGTTCTGCGCGGGATCGATCATTAGCATGCAGTTTTTTGTACAACAATTATGGCTTTTCGCTATCGTGCAATTCGTATTCGGTTTATTTATGGCTGGCATAGCGCCTATCGTCAATACGCTGGTTGTCCAAAGCACAGATGAGCAGTTTAGAGGCAGATCATTTGGGCTAACAACAAGCGCAAATCAGTTCGGTGCGATGCTTGGTCCGCTCATCGGAGGTTTGTTAGGCCTGGCCGTAGGCATCCACTGGATCTTTGTCGCCACGGGGATGATTATGGCTGCAGCCGGCGTAAGCGTATGGATAAAGCGGAGACATGAGATGGTGAAAACGAAGACAGCCTATCGAGCGTAACTCGGAGAAAAGTGAATAAATAAGCGGCACAAGCCAAGCGGAGTCTAGGGGGAAGCGCTCTAGTTCCTCTTGGCTTTTGTTGTAAATAATAGGAAATGTTCGTTTCTATTTAAACAAAAGTCTGTTATTCTACTGAAGAATAGAACTTTGGACTGAGGAGTGAGCTGCTATCAAGCCGGTTACTGTATATGATATTGCTAGGGAAGCGAACGTCTCAGTAGCCACTGTGTCGCGCGTCATTAATAATACGGCTCCGGTAAAAAAGTCAACCAGAGAGCGAGTTATGGAGTTAATTGCGAAACATCAGTTTCAGCCAAATGCCATTGCAAGAAGCCTGTTTAAGAAGGAAACGGGAATGATTGGCGTTATTTTGCCAGATATTACGAACCCTTTTTTTCCAGAGGTTTTGTCAGGCTTGGATCAAGAAGCGCGCAGCAAAGGCTACACTTTTTTTCTATGCGATACGGTATCAACGAACGGAGATTCAGCAGAGCAATATGTGCGGGAGTCGCAATATTTGAGTATTTTGATGGAGAAGCAAGTAGACGGCATTGTGATGATAGGCGGACGAATTAACCTTGCTAAGCCAAGCAAAGATCTTGTAAGCGAAGTGGTTGAAGCTAGTAAACGCGTGCCGCTGCTGCTCATTAACGGCAATCTCCCCGGTGAAGGGATGACTCGTGTGTATGCCGATGAGCTGGAGGGCGCAGAGCTTGCGACACAGCATTTGATTGACTTAGGACATACGGATATTGCATTTGTTGGCGGGTACAAAAACATGTCCAACACGATTCAGCGTACTCGCGGTTTTGTGAAAACGATGGAGAAAAACGGAGTCCAAACTCGCAAGGAATGGATACGCGATGGCGGTTTTTCCGTTGAAGCGGGTAAGAAGCTAATGCATCAACTGCTGGAGCTGCCCGAGCGACCAACCGCTATATTTTGCGCGAACGATTTAGTAGCTATCGGCGTTATGAAAGTTGCTCACAAAGCAGGGCTTCGCGTACCGCAGGACCTATCGCTGATTGGGTTTGACGATATTCCTTATGCCTCGAACAGCATTCCAGAATTAACGACGATTTCTCTAAAATGTTATGAGGTAGGCCGGAACGCAGCGGAGCTGCTCCACCTAATGATTACGAAAAACAAAGTGAATAAGAGCACCAAATTAAGGCCGGAGCTCGTTGTAAGGGAGTCTACAGCTCCACCTTCAAAGCAAAATAATGCTTAAAATTGCGCTTTTAAATAATTATTGACAACGCTTACAATGTTGAATACAATCAAAATGTGAAAAGATAACAAGGTGTCACCTACAATAATGTAACCCGTTACATTTACAGCGAGATCGCTTCTCTCCAGAAGCTAACACATAAATACACATCAGCGAACCGTACAGAATTGCGTTCTGTTTATCCCGGTCATGACGTGTATTTATTTTTATCTAAAAATGTAACGGGTTACATGAAACGGGTTACACATTTCGGGTTTTTAGTCTAATTCGTTGGAGGTTTTGACATGGTCATGGACATTGGAGCGAAAGCAGCCGTGCGATTTGATGCGGATGCCGTGAAGATTCAGGAAACCCCTCATATTTTGCTATGTGCCTCGCTGTTTTACTTCCGTATTCCAAGCGCGCTTTGGAAGGAGAGGATGGAGCAGCTGAAGGCATTTGGGTATAACAGCATCGATGTGTATTTTCCATGGAACTATCATGAAACAGCTGAAGGAGAATGGGATTTTAGCGGAGAGCGTGACATTGCCGCATTCCTGACAACGGCTGCCGAAGTAGGACTATACGTCGTCGCAAGACCTGGCCCCTACATTTGCTCGGAGTGGGATGGAGGGGCACTTCCGGCTTATCTGCTTACGAAGGGACTGAAGCTTCGCGATAACGATGCTGAATTCCTCGGCTATGTTTCCAAATGGTTTGATCACATCCTGCCTTTGCTAAAGCAGAATCAAGCAGGTGAGGGCGGAACGGTAATCGGTGTTCAACTGGATAATGAGCTCGATTTCTATGATTGTCATGACCCCAAAGGATATATTAGTGCACTGCGCGATATGGTGCTTGATCACGGAATAACCGTGCCGCTGTTCGCTTGTGCTGGTCAGGGCGGCTTGCTGCAAGCATCGGGGCTCGCAGAGGATGTGGTGCCGACCTGTAATTTCTATCCAGATAATCGGGAGGCTGAATTTGAAGACAAGGTGCTTCACTACAGTGGAACCTTAGCTAAACTAGGTTATCCGCTGCTCGTAACGGAGACGAACCGGGCACATTACCTCCTACGTAGATTGCTCTCCTGCGGCGCCAAGCTGCTCGGTCCGTATTTGCAGGTATCGGGAACGGATTTTGGCTTCACGAATGCGACGAACAATTGGGGCAAGCCGCTAGCGTTTATGACGTCGGACTATGATTTTGGCGGCATGATTTCTCCTGAAGGGCATATCCGCGAGGAAGCGTATGAAGGCAGGCTGCTTGGACGGATGATTGCAGCTTACGGTACTCCGCTTGCTGAGGCAGAAAGCCAAGGCTTAAGCACGGATTGGAAGCTGATTGGACAAAGCGTTAGAGTTGTTGGCCCCTATGCCCTGCAGTTAAAGGGCGGCGGAAAACTCCTATTTGTTACGAATTTAGATGATCAAGATAAAGAACTAGCCATCGTGATGGAGAATGATACGAATACAAAAGCTGCGAGCAGCTTTAAGCTCAAATCGGGCAGGTCGCTGGCGCTGCCTTCTCAAGTTCCTCTACAGCATTGGGGAGTAGAAGGATCACTAGAGAGCTCGACAGCGGAGCTATATATGGCAGAAACAAATGATACAGGTGCAAGTCTCGCTTTTCATACAGAAGGTTATGGTGAAATTGTATTGCTGCTAGATGCAGCGGTGGATATGAAAGCTCTGAATGCAACTGTGGAAACGATAGAGGGAGGCAAGGTTAGGATCGCCTTTGAAGGTAAAGAAGATAGCGTCTGTTCCATTATTACTTCGGATGGGCATACGTTGAAGCTATTTATTACAGACAGAATGAAAGCGCTTTATTCAGAAGGGTTAAACGATGCTGATGACACCATTAATCATGGCAAGCCGCTCCATTACTCGGATCGCACTGAAATGGCTGCTGCTGAGTGGCGCCTAAATCTTTTTGATGCGGCATCACCTATGAATAAAAAGGATAAGAGAGGCCCATCCGCTTCAAGAAAAGCAGATTACTTAGAACAGCATGAAATTTACCGAGGGTATGCTTGGTATGAAGCGATGGTTCGACTGCCTGAAGACAAAGCGGTAAAAGGTATTCTTATTCGCTCAGGCAGTGATGTTGTGTCGCTGTATGCGGGAGGAGAATACGCGGGAACGGCAGTGGCTGGGGGAGGCAGTTCTTATCTTCATTTAAGCAATGGCCTACAAGATGGAAAGCTGCTTGCCAGAGTGGAGATATGGGGACATTCGAACTTTGACGATGCTAGGCTTCCCGGGCTTCGATTGCATGCGATGAAGGGGATTAAAGGACTGTCAGCCATTACAGAGGTTAGAGACCTTAGCCGTAACTGGAGTGTTTACCGGGCTGCGGATCGGATTTTGCGCAAGGAGCTGATCGAGTCGCCTGATAGCAGCATGTGGCCGATCGTTAACTTTGGCGGCTGGATGTCTCCTGATCATCCGGCTTTCGAATATTACCGAAAAACATTCCGTGCATCGGAAGCGGCAGACTCGTGGACGCTGCATTTCCAAGGCATTCAATCACTTGCTCGGCTCTTTGTAAACGGAAAGGAAATAGGCGAGGTGCATCCGTTTGATCCATACTTTAATATCTCTGAGCATGTGACGGCAGGGCAATCCGTAGAGCTTACTGTATTCGTTGAGAGGGTGCTCGGTTTACCATCCGGGCAGGTTTACTTGTATGAAGGCCAAGAGGCCGACAACTTTGCAGTTTATGCGGCAGAGGAGGAAGCGCTTCTAGAGCATGCGGTAAGCTTGCGGTCGCAAAGCGGAACAACCGAATTCCCCATCTCATTGGAGCCAGGTGAAACCGCATGGCTGTATGCGACTACCGTGAATTCAGAAGCAGGCAAAGGCTGGAGAGCGAAGATTTCCGGCACTAGCCTTAAAATGACAGTGTTTCTGGAAGGAAGGATCGTTGGACGACTATGGCTGCCAAGCCAAGCGAGCAGGCCTGTCATGTCAGGCGGAAGCCCGGATTCCTTTTACTTGCCGGGAGCTTGGTATGAGGGCGGAGAAGGAAGCTTAACGATACTGCTGGAAGCGGTTGATCAAGAGAAGCAAGGGCGTTTGGAAGCAATTCAATTCATATCCGTCTAGCAATGACGACAAGGGGGAAGAAGGATGGAAACGACCATAGTCGAGCGGGCTCCCCAAAGGAAGCAGAAGCGAATGAGCAGCGGCAAGCTTAGACGATTTTGGAACAACAAAACGTTATTAATCATGTGTTTGCCGGCCATCGCTTTCTTTCTTATATTCGCTTACTTGCCGATGCCCGGCTTGTATCTAGCTTTTATTAATTACAACTACTCCGATGGCATCTTCAAAAGCCCGTTTGTTGCATTTGACAACTTTCGCTTTCTCGTCATGAATGGTGATCTATGGCGGCTCTCATTTAATACGGTAGCTTACAATTTGGTATTCATCGTGCTGGGAAATGTCATGCAAATTTTTGTAGCTATTCTATTGAATGAGATTCGGCGCAAATGGTTCAAGAAGATCACGCAAACGCTTATGTTTTTACCTCACTTTATATCAGCCGTTCTAATCGGGCTTATCGCCTACAACATCTTGAGCTATGACTACGGCTTATTGAACAGCTTGCTGGAATCGTTAGGCATGGAGCCTGTCAAAACCTATTCTGATCCGAAAATATGGCCGTTTATCATCGTACTCACCTACCTATGGCAGTCCACTGGATACGGTTCGATCATTTATTTTGCAGCCATCATGGGGCTGGACAACGAAATTATCGAAGCATCCGAAATTGACGGCGCCAATGCCTTCCAACGCATTATTTACATCGTGCTTCCTTGGCTAAAGCCAACGTTCATCATCTTGATGCTGTTCTCGCTCGGCGGCATTCTTAAAGGCAACTTCGGTTTGTTTTTCAACTTAGTAGGCGCAAACAACACAGCCCTATATCCAACAACGGATATTATCGAGACTTACGTATTCCGTGCCCTGATGACAAACTTCAACTTCTCACTTGGCAGCGCAGTAAGCTTATATCAATCCTTGTTCGGTTTTGTAGTCGTCTTAACAGCCAACTGGCTTGTGAAGAAGGCCTCGCCTGAAAACTCGTTATTTTAGGAGGTGTCACATATGGAAAATAGGGATGAATCACGCAGCATTCGGACAGACATAAGTGGCATCATCGTCAAAGGTTTTGGTTATCTTTTCATTACATGTTTTTCGATATGCTGTTTATTGCCCTTCTTGCTCGTGCTTGGCACCTCATTGACAGCAGAAGGCACGATTAAGAAGTACGGCTTCAACTTGTGGCCGCGCGATTTTAGCACCTTTGCCTACAAAATCGTGTTCGAAAACCCCGATCTCATTATTGGCTCCTACCTTGTCACGATGGGAATCACCATTGTTGGAACGGTCTTTGGTCTCTTCCTCGTGGCGATGACGGGTTATGCACTGCAGCGCCCAGACTTCGGCTATCGAAATGGCATTTCGTTTTTCATTTATTTCACGACGCTGTTCTCCGGCGGTCTTGTGCCCTTTTACTTGCTGATGACGCAATATTTGACGCTGAAGGACAATTATCTTGCTATCCTTCTTCCGGGACTGCTTAGTCCCTTTCTCATCATCATGATGAAAAGCTTCGTTCGTTCAATCCCGCATGCCATTACCGAATCAGCGAAGATCGATGGAGCAGGCGACTTTACCATTTTTCTAAAGCTGATTTTGCCAATGACTACGCCGGCGTTAGCAACCATCGGGCTGTTTATCGCCCTTGGCTACTGGAATGAGTGGTACAACTCGATGCTGTTCCTCTCGGCGGACATGAAGTACAGGCCGCTTCAGCTGTTTTTGTACAATGTGGTAACCAGCGCTGACTTTATCCGCAATTCGTCCGCTGCATCTAATGTGCAGCTTCGTGATATGCCGCTGGAATCGATGAAGATGGCTACCGCGGTGGTTGCGACCGGCCCTGTCATTTTGTTCTACCCATTCGTGCAACGGTATTTCATTAAGGGAATTACAGTAGGTGCTGTAAAAGGCTGATGTGCCGCAGGCCTGCAAGGGTCTCTTCACATAAAGGGCGAAGCCCGAATCATGAAAACAAAGGGGAGAAGTGAGATGTCGAACGTCAAGAAGATTTCCGCTCTGCTAATCGCTGTAATGATGATCATCAGCCTTGCGGCCTGTTCCGGCAGCAACGGAGATAAAAAGGAAAGCGGCAATAAAGGGAGTACGAACACGGAAAACGGCAATAAGGGGAGCACGAACACGGAAGATGGTAATAAAGCAGCTGATACGTCCAAATTCGTAAAAATCAGCTATGTCGTACTTGGCGATAAGCCGAAAAACGGTCAGTTCGAGAAGGTGCTGGCTGAGGTTAATAAACTGATGAAGGAAAAAATCAACGCCGAGCTGGAGTGGAAATGGGTCGAGTGGGCAGATTGGCAGACGAAATACAATTTGCTGCTGGCATCCGGCGAAGCGGTGGATTTGATTACGATTGGTACGGACTGGCTTGATACATGGGGCAATGCACAGCGTGGCGCGTTTATGAATTTGAATGATTTATTGCCGCAATATGCGCCGCAAACCTGGAATTCAATTCCTGAAGAGGACTGGTCGGAGAGCAAATATAAAGGGAATATCGTTCTGATTCCAGAAAATGATTACACACAGTGGGTTAACCATGGCTTCTTCTACCGTGGAGATTGGGCGAAGGAAGCGGGCATAACGGATCCAATTAAAGACTGGGAAGGCATTGGCAAATACCTTCAATATATTAAAGATAACAAAGAAGGCGTCATTCCTTGGGATGCTGTTGCAGCAACAAGCACATTTGGCGGGTATGCAGCGTCCTATACGGATCAATTAGAGCTTCCAATTTCAACGGGCTATTTGCCAGTGTACACGACCAAATCATTTGAAGAGAAATATACGGTAGTGAGCCCTGTATTCGAAGACACATTCCTTAATTTCGCAACGTTAATGAAGGAATGGGCAGATAAAGGCTACTGGCGCGAGGATGTGCTGAACAACAAAAACGACAACCGCTCCGCACTGCGCGCTGGATTGTCGGGACTAGATCAGCATCATACACAAACGTTTGGCGGGCTGCGCGTTAATATGGATAAGGATCAACCCGGCTCTGAGCTGCAAATGTTCCCATTTGCTCGTACAGGCGGCAATAACTTGACGGAGCTCTCCATCACGCACGGAGGAACATCGCTTGGAGCGCACAGCAAAAACCCTGAGCGCGCTTTAATGGCTTATGATTTAATTCGCAATGACGAGCAAATTTATCATTTGATCAACTACGGCTTGGAAGGCGTTCAATACGAAGTGAAAGACGGCAAACGCCAACAGCCAGCAGCCTACAACGAGGCTAAGGATTCATTTTATTCGGATTTCTGGGGTGGACGTGTCGACAAGTTCGAAATTCCGAGCGTAACAACTTGGGATCAGCTCGAAGAAACGTTGTATGCGGAATATGACAAAATCAAAAAGCCTTACCCTTACGGCCAATTTGTATTTGATAAAACGCCGGTAGAAGCTGAATTAACGGCGATTACACAGGTTTCGGGCGAGATGGGGCCAGCGATTACGTATGGTAAAGCAGGAGACCCGGCTCAAGCCGTAGAGCAATTCCGCAGCAAGCTGAAAACAGCTGGCTACGACAAGGTGCTTGCAGAATTGCAGCGCCAAATGGATGCTTACAAGAAGCTGATCGAAGGTTAACGAATAGATAGTTTGCGAAGCGCAATAGGGGTTTCCAAGCACGAAAGTGCGGGGCTCCTGTTGCGCTTTTTTCAACACCTTTAAAAGAAAAGCGTCCTTTTGGTCAATTATAATCAATTGGCGGGGTATGCTTGGTTAACCTCAGTAAAGTAGCGCTTTCATTAATAATGCTACAATTAATCTATAACCATGTAAGCTAACCCAAATCTATGATAAAGGCGGCGAAGAAATGAATTTATCAAATATTGCAGTACAGTTGTATACTTTGCGTGACTATTGCCAGAATGAAGCGGATTTGGAGCAGACGCTGCGCAAGGTAAGGGAAATAGGTTATGAAGCGGTTCAAGTATCGGGAATAGGCCCTATTGCTCCAGAAAGAGTGAAGCAATTAGCAGATGCTGAAGGGCTTCGTATTTGTGCAACGCATGTAAGTCTGGATTCTATGGTCAATGACTTTGACAATACCGTGCAAATGCATAAGCTGTGGAACTGTAAGTATGTTGGGTTAGGCTCTATTCCGGATGAATACCGCACTAGCGGGGAGGGCTATTCCACTTTTGCGAAGCAAGCGACAGAAATTGGAAGAAAACTGAAGGAGCATGACTTGCAGTTTATTTATCATAATCATCAGTTTGAGTACCAGAAGTTTGCAGGCAGAACAGGAATGGATATTTTGCAGCAAGAAAGTGACCCGTCTGCAGTTGGATTCGAGCTCGACACCTATTGGGTACATGTTGGCGGAGTAAATCCGGTGGATGCGATTCATCAGGTTAAAGGCCGGATGGGTGTTGTTCATCTCAAAGATTTGGAAATCGTTGATTATAAGCAAGTGTTCGCTGAAATTGGCGAAGGAAACTTAAATTTCAAAGCGATTATTGAAGCATGCAGAGAGATTGGAGTAGAGTGGTATGTAGTCGAGCAGGATGTATGCAGACGTGATCCGTTTGAGAGCTTGGCTATTAGCTTTAACAATTTAAAACAATTTCTATAGGAGCAGTGCTAATATAGAAGCGAGAGGATGATAGAGATGAAAATCGGCATCATTTGCGACGATTATTGGCACCCGGGCAAGCTGATCAAGGAAGGCTTGGAGCCGCTCGGCAAGCAAGGTTTTCAGCTCGATTATACCCAGCATGCATCAGAATGGTCGCGAGGGTGGATGGATCAGCAGGATGTGGTTGTGCTTGCCAAGTCGAACCAAGTGTCGTCAACAGATACAACGCCTTGGCTCACTGAGGAGATTCAGCTGCAATTCCAGAGCTATGTTGAGCAAGGAAAAGGATTGCTGGTGCTGCATGCAGGAACGGTGGGCTATCGTGATGAGTCTGTTTTCTTTGAGCTTGTAGGCGGGGTATTCCAGCATCATCCGGCCGCTTGTTCCGTTACGATCGTTCATAAGGACGAAACGCCATGGGACAAGGCGCATGCACAGGACTTTACGGTACATGACGAGCATTATTTTATGGAGGTTATCGACGAGCGCATTCAAGTGTTGATGACTTCGGAGTCAGAGCACGGCACGCAGCCAGCGGGCTGGATAAGGGAGCAAGGTGAAGGAAGAGTTTGCGTGCTTACACCAGGGCATCTCTTATCCGTGCTGCAGATGGAAGAGTATCAAGCAACGATAAAACAGGCTTTGAGATGGTGTGGTGGAAGCGACCAATAATAGGGAGCAAACAACAAATGTGCATTTTTTATTCAGAGGAGTGAATAAGGATATGTCGGTACAAACAATGAAATGGGGCATCTTGGGTCCGGGCTGGATTTCCTCAAAGTTTGTTAAAGATTTAGCATTTGCAGAGGGCGCGGAGCTAGTCGCTGTTGGTGGGAGAAACCTGGAGAAGGCAGAGCGTTTTGCCAAAGAGTATAATATCCCACGCGCTTATGGCAGCATTGAAGAGCTGACGCAAGATTCCGAGATCGATATTGTTTATGTGGGCACGCTGCATCCCATCCATAAAGAAAATGTGCTCGCCCTATTGCGTGCTGGCAAAGCTGTCATTTGCGAGAAGCCATTCACAATGAATGCGGCGGAAGCAAGAGAAATCATTACATTAGCCAGAGAAAAACGAGTATTTCTTATGGAAGCGATGTGGACACGGTTTTTACCGCCAATCCTTAAGGTTATGGAATGGATTGCGGATGGTAAAATCGGAGAAGTGCGAATGCTTAAAGCTGACTTTGGCTTTGATATCGGCTGGGCGCCGGAAAGCCGTCTGCTTGATCCTGCGCTGGGCGGCGGGGCACTGCTGGATGCTGGTATTTATCCCGTTTCCTTCGCATCATTAATTTTCGGCGGGGCGCCATCCAAAATTCTGAGCAGTGCTCGTCTTGGCGAGACGGGAGTAGACGAGCAGTTTTCATTGTTGTTTGAATATGAAGGTGGACGTACTGCATCGCTGAATGGAGCGGTACAGCTGGAAATGGTTAATGATGCTTATATTTATGGAACGAAGGGGCATATTCATGTGCCAAACTTCTTGTTCGGTAAATCAGCATATTTGCACCCGAAACAGGGTGCTGCAGAGTCGATCGAGGACGACCGTGAAGCAGAGGGTTATTCATTTGAAGCTGAGGAAGCGATGAATGCGCTCCGTGAGGGAAGGCTCGAAAGTTCAATCATTCCGCTGGATGAGACGCTAGCAATCATGGAGACGCTGGATACGATCAGGAAGCAGTGGGGTCTTCGTTACCCTGCTGATGAATAATTACTAAAAGAAAGGAGTAGGCTGCGTATTCGCCTACTCCTTTCTTTATCAGTATCGCTGTCTCTAAGCAGAAGCCTTCTAAATCGCTTATGCTTTGACCGCTTGAAGCCATGCTTCAGCAATGAGTGCGGCACCAGCAGGAGACGGGTGAACACCGTCGGGAGCCCAATAAGCCGGTCCTGTCTGTGTTGCAGCCTGTGCGAACAAACCATCAAGCGGAACATAAATGGCTTTAAATTCTCCAGCGAGCTCGCGGACAGCTTGAATTTTTGGATCAAGATCTTCACGCCATTGCTTCTGGCTATCATTTACTGGAAGCACGAAAGGCTCGACTAGAACAAGCTTAATGTTCAACTGCTCCTTTGCTCTGCTCAGCAAGCGGCGGTAAGTGGTATAGTATTCCTCCGTGCTAAGTGGATCGTTATTGTCATAGCGGCGCCAAGTATCATTAATGCCTACATAAACAGACAACAGGCTTGGTTTCAAATCAAGGCAATCCACTTCCCATCTCCGCTCCAAATCAATGACACGGTCACCCGATATCCCGCGGTTCAGAAACGTAGCTTGTTTCTCAGGATATTTACTCGTAAACAAAGACGTTACAAGATTTGCATAACCCGATCCTAGATTTGCCCAGTCATTTCGGTTGCGGCCAGCATCCGTGATGCTGTCGCCTTGAAATAGAACAATTGCGTTTTGATCGATTAATGTCATTTTTTAGGCCTCCAATGAGTTCAAATACTAGTCTTCATAAGATAAAACATGTCTTGAAGCGGGATAGCTGTGAGCGCTTTCTATTTGTCAGCAAATTCATAATACAAAGGATTCCATTCTCTGGTCAATAAGCAGCTGTTTTTTTCTTCCATAAAATAAGAAACAATTATAACTGAAGTTTCTATTTAACTTTTCTGTTATTTCCTATTTAATAGTATAGAGAAGGATAAATAGATTGGGGCAGCATTTGTTAATGGTGCGTAAACATTTTTGGGAATATTCAGAAAACTTTAAAATATACTATAAACGATAAGAACAGAAACAGCTAGAATGATTTTATGTTTTTCCTCCTATTTTTTTCATAAAATCTTAATGTTCTTGCTCTATAATCGAATTAAGGGAGTGATGGGAATGATCTCTTCTTACTTCAATGAATGGCTGGATGAATATAATGATTATATGAGATTATACACGCTTTTTGGCGACGAGTATTACCTCGAACAAGCTGGTGAAGCGTTAGCTGCGCTAAAGGCTTTGGTCCTTAGAGCTGAGCGCCATAAAAATATTCTTCGGAAAATCATGAGCGATAAGGTTCATGTTTATTAAGAATAACAAACGAAGAGCATAACGAAATTTAAAATTTAAAAGCCATCATAAGAATCCAAGTGCAGGATTAATGGTATACTGATAAGTAATGATAACGAGGAACAAGATTCTGATAGATGCTTTAGCTGCATTTTATGAGGTTTAACTCGGCATAGAAGACATGATGGAGTGATAATATGAGTAGTACAAAGGGTAAAGGCGGGACCGGCAGAGGAACGGACAAAAAAGGCTGGAATCGTTGGCAAGCAGGGGAAAAGAAGAAGTTAGCGAAAAAGGTATTTGGCAGAAACCAAGGTGCTAAAGGCGCTGAAGGTGAAAAAGGTAAAACGGACGATAAAAATACGCCTAATGCTAAAAGCGCTAACATGACTAAAGGCAGTACCGCATTTAAAGGTGGAAGCGCGGCTAAGGGCAGAAAATAGAAATAACAAAGAGCAGCCTGCGCGTGAGCCATGGCGCACTTATGAAACGAAAGACGGTTAGACAGGGAAGCTCTCTGTTTAGCCGTCTTTTTCTCGTTGTCCTGCCGATATTTAAGTTTTATAATGGTACTATTGCTTGGATAAAAATGTGAATTGTATTTTTGAATAATGTTCAGCGAGGTGGCTTCATCATATGAGTGACTATCAATCCATAATGCTTCTGCTCTTCTTTATCTTTCCCGTCATGTATATGATTGACACCGCTTTAGTTATTATAAGACGAAACGCTAAGCATATTGAGAATCGTCTTGCCTTTCTTACCATTTGTTTGCTGGCGAGCATGATTTTTTTTCAATACCTCGAGCAGCTGTTATCTGCCGAGTATGCGCTGAATATTTCTGCTTATATGGTTTACCCAGCTTCTATAGCCGCGGTAAGCATGAGCGTTTTGCTTCATCTTACGGCAACAAACAGTTATCATCGGCTTTCTCGATGGAGCACCATAGGTATAGCTTTTATACCATTTATAATGTATTTTCTGCTTCTAGCCATAAGAGGAAGAGAATATTTGCTTGAAGGGGTTCGTATAGAAGGTTTTTGGAAGCAAATCGAAGTTGCTCCAGCTATGACTGTTATTTATGGTTTTTTGGTCATGTATTCATTGCTTAATATAGCTATTTGTTTATTAGCCCATTATAAAGCGAATAATAACGTAGATCGGAAACGGTTTATGGTGCTGTTTAAGGCCAATCTATTTTACCAGTTGGCGACGATCGGGGTCTTAATTGTATATACTGCTTTCTCGCCCTATGTTTATATTTCAGATTCAGTCATTTTTTTGACAACTATAATATGGAGTATTTCACTTCGTGTCTATATGAAAAATGATTTCTTGCCTTCTACATCCAAAAAATATGAGCTGCTTTATCATTTTTCCCCAACCGCCATCATTATGATCGACAAAAATATGATCATGAAGGAAGTTAATCCAGGTGCGCTTCGTATACTTGGATTTGAGAAGGAAGAAGAGCTGGAAAATCGCTCTTTATCTGAATTCATCGTTATGAACGAACGCAAAGACATGGAGGAAGCCTTTGCTGCTTCCTTTCCGAAGGATGCATGGAGAAACCGTGAGCTGACCATAGTGAATCGAAAAGGCCAGAAACGTGCGATTTTGGCTGATACGGAAATGATGGCTGAGGGCAAGGATTGGTTTTTGTTAATGGTCATTCGGGATATTACGCAGCAGCAGGAAGAGTCGCGTCTCATTCATTTTTTGGCACATCACGATACATTGACTAAGCTGCCCAACCGCTATCATTTTAATCGAGAGCTGGAAGCTTCGTTGAAAGCTGTGAAATCATCAAAAGCGCTGCTCGGAGTCATGCTTATCGATTTGGATCGCTTTAAGCTGATAAACGATACGCTTGGACATCAGTTTGGTGATCAGGCTTTAATTGACGTAGCTCAGCGCCTGCGTCAAAACGTAGACCATCGTCATTTGCTGGCCCGTCTGGGCGGAGATGAATTTATTATTTTAATTAAAGAAGCGGAAGAATATGATGAGATCGTGTCGCTTGCCGAAAACATTCATCTAGCCTTTCAGCTGCCGATTACGCTTCAAGGGCAAGATTTCTACTTAGGCGGCAGCATTGGAATTAGTGTCCATCCATTCGATGATGACAGCTCTGATGGGCTTATCAAGAGGGCAGACATTGCCATGTACAATGCGAAACATAGCGGAGGCAATCAGTATCGGTTATATACGAATGAGATGATTGCTCTAGTACAGCGTGACGTCAAGCTGGAGAAGCATCTTCGCAAAGCACTGAAACGCAAGGAATTTGTTCTCCATTATCAGCCGCAGATTAATTTGGCAAGCGGACAGCTGATAGGGGCAGAGGCGCTTATTCGCTGGCAATCGGTAGAGCTTGGCATGGTGCATCCAGGAGAATTTATCACGCTGGCAGAGCAAACGGGATTAATTAATGAAATTGGACAATGGGTTATTGCGGAGGCTTGTCAGCAGGGTAAACTGTGGCAGGAGCAAGGCTGGAATGATTTTATGCTATCGGTGAACGTTTCGTCGAGACAATTCATGCAGCCTGATTTCGTAAACAAGGTTCAGGAGATTTTGCGCAGCAGTGGCTTGGAGCCTGATCGGTTATGCTTGGAGATTACGGAGAGTATGGTCGTTAATAATTTAAATGTAGCTAGAAAAATGCTCGATGAGCTTGTTGCTTTAGGTATACATATCGCCATTGATGATTTTGGGACAGGCTATTCCTCATTAAGTGTGCTAAGGCAGCTGCCGATTGCTATTATCAAAATTGACCGCTCCTTTATTACAGACATGGATGCCTATCAAGGCGGCTTATCTATCGTAAAGACGATTGTGTCGATGGGGCATGACCTGCAAAAGCAGGTGGTTGCGGAGGGCGTAGAAACATTGGATCAATATGAACAGCTAAAGCAGCTTGGCTGCGACAAGGCGCAGGGTTATTACTATCATAAGCCGCTCCCATTGCTAGAGTTTAATAAACTATTAATCGCTAGGTGATAGGTTCGGAAGTACATAAACGAAGGCTGCCAGCTTCAAGCTGGTAGCCTTTTTTTTGTATGGCATTAGAGCATCTCGGTATCAATAATGCGCCAGTGATGCTTAAGTGTAGCTTCCAAGGCTTCTTTATCCTTCTCTTTGAACAAGTTAAGAATTTTTCGATGCTCCGCATTTACTTGCTTTAGCACGTTTGCGAGCTTTGGTTTGTCTTCACTTGCATAGGATTGACGAATAAAGCTGTTTTTTAATGAATTCAACGTTTCAATTAATACTGGATTATCGCATTTTTTTATATAAATATCATGGAAGTTGTATTGGTCCATATGATAATCGGAGAAATACAGCTTGCTAATATCAAGATCAATTTTGTCGACAAGCCTTTCCATTTCGATGAAGTCAGGCTGCTGAAGTAAATCAATGCACAAGGTAGCAGCGAGTGCATCCAACACTCCAATAATTCGGGAAAAATCGAGTTTTTTCTTGGAATCGAAGGCTTTGACAGTGAAGCCGCGTCTAGGTAAATAATCTAGGAGATTGTCGGAGGATAGTTGAAATAATGCTTCTCTGGTAGGCGTACGGCTTATATCTAGTTTTTTGCAAATTTCAGCTTCATTAACTTTTTGATTCGGCAGTAATGTGCCATCTTGGATTTTTTGAGCGATATACTCGTAAACATGGTCTTTTAACGATTGGTATTTAGGTGATTGCATGTAGGTTCCCCTGTTCTAACTTACTTTAATGAGGTGAAGTTGTTTGCTGTATAACTTTTATATGGGATAGATAAATGGCTTAGGTGAATGATCATGCATTCGTACAGTAGATGATTTCACTATTTTATCATCTGATCCAGATATTAGACAAGTGTGTGAATATGTCGAAAGGTGTCATAATAACTCACATTGAAATAACAATTTTTAATAGAATCATAAAAAAACATTGTAGATAGTGGAAACCGATGTTATAATTACTACCATCATATATGTATATTGTATACAGATTTAACTCCGTATTCAATTCGGGGGATTTTAGACTAAATCAGATAATGAATTGGGAGAGATGGAAATGAAAAAGAAATTATCATTGCTGCTTATTTCGGTTATGGTCGTCCTTTCGGCATGTGGTCAAAACAATAAGGAAAATACGCCAGCTGCAACGAACAATAACGCGGCAACAGATCCTCCAGCAGTAGAGAAAACAACGCTTACCCTGGGTACAAGTGCAGATTACGCCCCCTTTGAGTTCCATAAGATGATAGACGGTAAAGATACGATCGTAGGTTTTGATATTGAAATTGCTAGAGAGATTGCAAAAGATATGAATGCTGAGCTCCAAATTCAAGATATGGACTTTGATGGTTTGCTGCTCGCACTCGATACAGGAAAAGTAGATATGGTTATTTCAGGTCTGACGCCTACGGAAGAACGTAAAAAGAACGTTGATTTCTCTGAAATCTATTACCTGACTAGCCAAGGCGTTTTGGTGAAAAAGGATCAAGCTGAGCAATTCAAGTCATTGGATGATTTGAAAGGCAAAAAAATCGGTATTCAAAAAGGTTCGATTCAAGAAGGTATTGCACAGGAAATCGCCGATGCGAAGCTAACGGCTTTAGCTAAAATTCCTGAATTGATTTTGGAGCTGAAGAGCGGTCGTGTAGATGCCATTATTCTAGAAAAACCGGTAGCGGATCAATACGCAGTGGCCCAAACGGATATTGCAGTGTCTGAAGTGAAGATTGAGCAGCCCGTAGAAGAGGCTGGCGTATCCATAGCTGTTAAGAAGGGCAATCAAGATTTGCTTAATAAAATTGATGGAACGATTGCTCGTTTGAAGGAAAGCGGCGAAATTGATCGTTATGTCGTTGAGGCCAATGAGCTGGTTGGAGAATAAAGAGCGGACGGAGTAGTTGGATATGGATTTAAACTTCGGTTTCATGGCTGAGTATTGGCCGATTTTTTTGAGAGGAGCCTTGGTCACGCTGGAGTTGTCTTTCTTCGGCGTGGCGCTCGGCACAGTGCTCGGGGTACTCTTTGCATTAATGCGAATCTCGCGCTTCTGGCCGGTTAAGTTTTTGGCCTCTACTTATATCGAGATTATACGAGGCACCCCAATGCTCGTGCAAATCTTCATTATTCATTATGGACTGACTGGATTTGGTATAAATCTTCCGCCTTTCATTTCAGGAGTGGTAGCGCTCACAATTAATAGTTCTGCCTATATGGCAGAGGTATTTCGAGCGGGAATCGAAGCAATCGACAGGGGTCAGACGGAGGCGGCTCGATCATTGGGTCTGAGCAGAGGTATGGCGCTTCGGTACATCGTGCTGCCGCAAGCTTTCCGCAACATGCTGCCGGCAATCGGCAATGAATTCATTATTATTATAAAAGATTCCTCGCTTATATCCGTCATAGGCATTGCGGAGCTGATGTACAATGCTCGGACGGTTCAGAGCGTCACCTTCTCGCCGATGGAGCCGTTATTAATTGCCTGCGCTTTATATTTTATCATGACATTTACATTATCCAGGCTGCTTGCTGTGCTAGAGAGGAAGTTGAGAAGCTGATGATAGTCGTAAAAGGGCTGCGCAAATCTTATGGAAAAAACGAAATATTGAAGGGGATAGACACGGTAATTCGCAAAGGTGAGGTCGTCGTTGTTATTGGACCAAGCGGATCGGGGAAAAGCACCTTTCTTCGTTGTTTGAATCGATTGGAGGAGCCGTCGGCAGGTCATATTCAGCTGAATGATCGTGAGATTACGAATAAACAGTCGGAGTTAAATCGCATTCGTCAAGAAATGGGCATGGTGTTTCAGCATTTTAATTTATTTCCGCATATGACCGTCTTGGAAAATTTGACCCTTGCTCCGCGTAAGCTGAAGAAGCTGAGCAAAGAGCAGGCGAATGTAGAAGCTGTGGAACTGCTGCGCTTAGTGGGGCTCGAAGACAAGAAAGATGCCTATCCAGATCGTCTCTCAGGCGGACAGAAACAGCGTGTTGCGATAGCGAGAGCGCTTGCCATGCAGCCTAGCGTGATGCTGTTTGATGAACCAACGTCAGCACTCGATCCTGAGATGGTTGGTGAGGTGCTTGAAGTCATGCGGAAGCTTGCTCAAAACGGAATGACGATGGTTATTGTAACGCATGAAATGGGTTTTGCCCGCGAGGTTGGCGATAGGCTGCTGTTTATGGATGGCGGCTGCATTGTTGAAGAGGGAGTGCCGCTGAAGGTATTCCAAAATCCTCAGCACCCGCGAACGCAAGATTTTTTGGCAAAGGTTTTATAGCAGCAAGGTCGTTTAGTTTGTAAATTCCTGGTGGTTAATAATCAATCCAGGTTTTTTTATAACAGTAATTGAATATTGTATACAAATTTGCGGGGAGTGATTTCATCGATATGACATCTACCAAATCTACAGCGGTTGTCATGGAGCAGTCGGATCGATACGGCGCACACAATTACCATCCGCTGCCTATCGTCATTTCGGAGGCTGAAGGTGTCTGGGTGAACGACCCTGAAGGCAATCGGTATATGGATATGCTCAGTGCGTACAGCGCTCTTAATCATGGTCATAGGCATCCAAAGATTATTCATGCACTTAAAGATCAAGCGGATAAAGTAACGCTCACTTCACGAGCTTTTCACAATGATAAGCTGGGCGAGTTTTATGAAAAACTAGTTAATTACACGGGTAAAAATAAAATTTTGGCAATGAACACGGGAGCAGAAGCAGTGGAAACCGCCATTAAGGCGGTTCGTCGCTGGGCATATCGTGAGAAAGGCGTGGAGCACGACCAAGCGGAAATTATCGTTTGTATAGGCAATTTTCATGGTCGGACAATAACGGTCACTTCCTTCTCATCAACGGAGGAATACAAAAAGGATTTTGGGCCATTTACGCCAGGCTTCAAGCTAGTTCCTTATGGCGATTTGGCTGCTCTTGAACAGGCGATTACACCAAATACAGCTGCTTTTCTCGTTGAGCCGATTCAAGGGGAGGCGGGCATCATTATTCCGCCGGAAGGATATTTGTCAGGAGCTTATGAATTGTGCAAACAAAATGATGTGCTGTTCGTGGCCGATGAAATTCAAACCGGTTTTGGACGTACAGGCAGACGCTTTGCATGCGATTGGGAAAATGTAACGCCAGATGTTTATATTATGGGCAAAGCGCTGGGCGGCGGGGTGATGCCCATTTCGGCAATCGCCGCAAACGATACGATTTTAAATGTTTTTGAGCCTGGTTCGCATGGATCTACGTTTGGCGGCAACCCGCTGG
Organism: Paenibacillus sp. NRS-1760; assembly: GCF_050467785.1. Classification (NCBI taxonomy): domain Bacteria; kingdom Bacillati; phylum Bacillota; class Bacilli; order Caryophanales; family Paenibacillaceae; genus Paenibacillus; species Paenibacillus sp. NRS-1760. The sequence goes on from NZ_JBITPK010000015.1 coordinate 103,216, forward strand.
CTTGTGCCGTCTCTGCAGCAGCGATTGATGTCATCGAGGAGGAGAAGCTGGCAGAGCGTTCGGATGAACTGGGGAAATATTTTCGAGAACAATTAGCTGAAATTAGTTCACCGCATATTGTGGAAATTCGCGGTAAGGGCTTGTTTATCGGATTGGAGCTTGATACAGCAGCGAGGCCATACTGTGAATGTCTGATGGCGAAAGGGCTATTGTGCAAAGAAACACATGACACGACCATTCGGTTCGCGCCGCCGCTCATTATAACGAAAGAAGAGATCGATTGGGCGTTAGAAAGGATTGCGCTTGTGCTTCAATCCGAATAAGGGATGAATTTGCGGACGGAGACAGCTTAAGGAAGGGGATGTTCACTTTGGGAAGCATTGGGGAAGCGAATCTTAACAAGACGGGGAGGACGGATTTTATGGCGAGCAAAAAAGTGAGACTCATAAGCGTTCCGTTCTGGATGGGCGGAAGCCGCGCAGGATCGGAGCTTGGACCGGAAAGCATTATTCAATCAGGGCTAGCGCGTCAAATCAGAAGTATGGGATTTGATTTAGTTGGCAACTACGAGGTCAGCTGCCCGAGGCATGGCGTGCTTGATCCGAAGCAGCCCAAGATGAAATATTTTCCCGAAGTGAAAGAGATGAGCGGGCTAGTAGGGGAACAGGTCTATCGCGCAGTGCTTGCGGACTCTTTTCCTCTCGTATTAGGCGGGGACCACAGTGTTGCGATTGGCTCGCTAGCTGGTTTGACTGGTCATTACAATAATTTGGGCATTATCTGGTTTGATGCGCATGGCGACTTGAATACGGAGGAGACCACTCCTTCCGGAAATATGCACGGTATGCCGCTTGCGGTAGCGATGGGTCTAGGGAAATTTAAGCTTTCCGATATACCGGGAGCTGGACCGCTCATTAAGAAAGAAAATGTAGTGATTATCGGAGCGCGTGATTTAGATCATTACGAGAAGGAGCTTATTCGATCAGAAGGAATCGCTTGCTTCACAATGCATGACATTGACCGAATGGGCATGAAGGCAGTTATGGAGAAGGCGATTGAGATTGTGAGCAGCGGTACGGATGGTGTGCATGTAAGCTTTGATATGGATTGTATGGACCCGGCGGAAGCTATTGGTGTAGGGACGCCGGTTCCAGGCGGAATAAGCTATCGCGAAGCGCATCTAGCGCTGGAGCTGCTAGCTGAAACAGGCCGCGTAACCTCTATGGATATTGTGGAAGTAAATCCTCTGCTGGATGTAGGCATGCGTACTTCTCGGCTTGCAGTTGAGATGGCGACCTCTCTGCTTGGCAAACGAATCATATAGAATCTAGGCGGTTAGGGGACGAGGGTTCGCTATGGAAAAAATGATGAGGAGCTTTTTTCTGACTCTCGGCAAAAGCAGTCGGATTGGGAGTTTGGCGCGTAAATATGGCCTCAAGCTGGGAGCTAGCCGATTTGTAGCTGGGGTTGAGATAAGCAGCGCCATTGAAGCGGTCAAGAAGCTTAATAAACAAGGAAAAATGGCAACTTTAGATCATTTAGGTGAATTTATTCGAGGCAAGGAAGAAGCTGCTCATTCCGCAAATATGTGCTTGCGCACGCTTAAAGCAATTGCTGCTTCTAATGCAAATGCGAACTTATCCTTAAAGCTTACAAGCTTAGGACTGGAGCTGGATAGCAAGCTGTGCGAGGAGCATATGAGAACGATATTGGATGCCGCTGCGAAAATGAACATTTTTGTTCGAATCGATATGGAAGATTACTCTCACTGCCAGCCTGCTCTTGATCTATATAAGAGGCTGCGAGAGTCATATGAACATGTTGGTATCGTTATTCAAGCTTATTTGTTTCGTTCGGAGCAGGATGTTCATGAGCTAGGACTTAATCGTGCCAACCTAAGATTGGTGAAGGGAGCCTATAAAGAAGCTGAAGAGGTTGCCTATCCGCAGAAAACGGATGTCGATCAATCATTTGAGAGATTAATAAAGATGCATTTGCAGAGCGGCAGCTACACGGCGATAGCGACCCATGATCGGGCCATCATTGATACCGCAAAAAGGTTCATCAAAGAACAGGGAATTCCAGTGGAGCAATTCGAGTTCCAAATGCTTTATGGCATTTGCGAGGAGCTGCAGGATGAACTCGTTCGTGATGGTTATAGAGTAAGAATCTATGTCCCTTACGGTGAAGACTGGTTTGGTTATTTCATGCGAAGACTGGCAGAACGACCTGATAATGTTTGGTTTGTATTGAAAAATATGTGGAAGTAGAGGGGAATGACAATGAGAGAATGGAATGTAACGCCATTTGTTACTGAACCGATGACTGATTTTGGCAATGCTGAGAACCGTGCTGCCTTTCTGGAAGCAATTGCTCATGTGAGAACGGAATTAGGCAAGCAATACCCGCTGCATATTGGAGGTCATGCCGTTCATACCTCTGATTATATCGTATCACGCAACCCGGCAAAGTCGGATGAAGTAGTAGGTGAAGTGGCAAAAGCAAGTCAAGAATTAGCTGAACAGGCGATGAAATCAGCGCTTGCTGCTTTTGAAACGTGGAAACATACATCGGTATGGACACGGGCGACCTGCTTGATGAAAGCCGCAGCGCTCATGCGGGAGCGGAAGCATTATTTTTCGGCGTGGCTCGTAATTGAGTCGGGTAAAAACTGGGCAGAAGCCGATGCAGATACGGCAGAAGCGATTGATTTTATGGATTATTATGCACGTGAAATGTTGAAATTAGCGGAAACCAATGAGATTAAACCACTGGTTAAGCTAGCAGGTGAAGACAATCGACTGACTTATATTCCGCTGGGCGTCGGGATTGTTATTCCGCCTTGGAATTTCCCGCTGGCAATATGCGCTGGGATGGCTAGTGCTTCTATCGTTGCAGGCAACACGATTATTATGAAACCTGCATCTACAACTCCGATTATTGCATACAAGTTCTATGAGCTGATGGTGGAGGCGGGGATGCCTGCTGATGTTATTCAGTATTTACCGGGAAGCGGTGCAGAAATCGGCGACTACTTGACTAGCCATCCAAAGACCAGATTCATTAGCTTCACAGGCTCGAAGGAAATAGGGCTGCGTATTAATCGGCTGGCTGCTGAACAAGCGCCGGGACAAATATGGATGAAGCGAGTTGTAGCGGAAATGGGCGGGAAAGACGGTATTGTCGTTGATGAAACGGCCAATATCGATGCTGCTGCTGATGCTATTGTAGCTTCTGCTTTTGGGTTTCAAGGACAGAAATGCTCGGCAGGCTCAAGAGCCATTGTTGTAGCGGATGTGTATGATGAGCTAATTGAAAAAGTGAAAGAAAGAACGAGCAAGCTTGTTATGGGTTCCCCGGAAGAGAATGCGGCAATCGGGCCTGTTATTGATAAAGCTTCTTTTGACAAGATTTTGAATGCCATTGAGAGAGGCAAGAGTGAAGGTAGATTAATAGCAGGCGGCGGAAAAGGAATAGAGAGCGGCTATTTCATAGAGCCAACGGTATTTGCTGATGTTGCTCCAAAAGATTCGTTAATGCAAGAAGAGATCTTCGGGCCTGTATTAGCGATTGCTAAGGCGAAGGATTGGCAGGAGGCTATTCATATTTACAATGATACGGAGTTTGGCCTGACAGGAGCTTTTTTCTCGGCAGAAGAGGATCGAATCCAAGCGGCGCTGCAGGATATGCATTGCGGCAATCTATATATTAACCGTAAATGCACAGGGGCGTTAGTAGGCGTTCATCCTTTTGGAGGATTTAATATGTCAGGTACAGATTCAAAGGCTGGCGGACATGATTATATGCTATTGTTCACACAAGCTAAACTTACGTCTATTAAACTATGAATGAATAATAGTCGCGATTATACGAGTTTTGTGTTAATTAAAGTAACATAAAAGATTGATTTTTATCGAATTTCGATCGAATATCTGAAAATATCATTGTCTATATGGAATGTTGATGTTACACTATCTCACGTATAGAAGTATATTGTATACAAATTTTGACGCTTTACCCACATATACATAAGGCGCACCCTAGATTAAGTCAAAATTGATTAACGCAAAAGCGGAATGGGAGTGATGAGTATAGCATTGTCAATCTGTCGTTTGGCTGCACTCTGTTTATTGGATTAATTGCTAGACAAAAAAGGAGGAAGAACATGTCTAAGAAGATTATCTCTCAAAAGCTTCTCGCACTCATGCTTTCCTTAATGCTCATTTTCTCTATCATTGCTCCTGGTGCTGCATATGCGCGGGAAGGTGCCGATACTGGTTCGGTTCCTGCTGAGGAGACTGCAGTTGCTCCAGAAACAACGGGGCTGGAAGAAACTTCGGATACGGAGCCGCTGATCGTCTCTGCACTTGCTGAGCCGGAAGATTCGGTTGGTAAAAGTGCTTATGATTATCTTAATTATATGGCGACCACAATCGGTGCTCGTGTTGCGGGTACAGCGAAAGAGGTTGAAGCCGGAAATTATGTAAAGGCTGAATTTGAAAAATTAGGCTTTAATACTGCGGTACAGCCGTTCAGCTATACTCGCGGTGGGACAACGGTTAATTCAAATAACATCGTAGCGACTAAAGTAGGAACCTCGCCAAAGGTTATAATCGTAGGCGCGCATTATGACTCTGTCAATGCAGGCAAAGGCGCTGATGATAATGCATCAGGTGTAGCGGTTATGCTGGAATCAGCGAAAGCAGTGTCCGAGCTAGCTACGCCGTATACGATTAAATTCATTGCGTTTGGCGCGGAAGAGCAAGGACTTAGAGGCTCTCAATATTATGTGTCTCAAATGACTGCTCAAGATAAGAAAAACACAGTTGCAATGATTAACCTCGACAGTGTGGCTGTCGGCGATAATATGTACATTTATGGCAGCAGCGGTTCAAAAGGTTTCGTTCGTGACCTAGGCCTTAGTATTGCTGACCGTCTTGGTCTTTCCCTTATAACTAATCCAGGTGAAAATCCAAAGTATCCAGCTGGTACAACAGGAGACTGGAGTGATCATGCGCCATTCTCGAAAGCAGGCATTCCTTACGCCTACTTGGAAGCGACGAACTGGAGCCTTGGCGACAAGGATGGTTATACGCAGACTACACTGGATGGAGAAATATGGCACACAGCAAAAGATACTCTTGATTATATCGAGTCTGCTTATCCGGGAAGAATCCAAGAGCATTTAACGACATTTACTAAAGTGCTCACAGGCATTCTTCTTGAAGTGCAAGAGCTTCAACTAAGCAAAGATAAAGCATCCATAACAGAAAAAAGAACGATTGACGTTTCATTCGAATTGCCGGCAGGCGTAGCGCTTGCAGATCTGAAATGGAGCTATGGCGAGAAACCTCTAACCGAATGGAAGAAGTGGGGCACGAACTCTTATTCGGGAGACCCATTCATCTATTTGGAAGGGACGCCAGTGCTGGATGGAACGACGGTTAAAGCGCAAGTTACGTTCGACCTTATTTACAACACAACAAACTTGTCTGGTGCTCACCGTTCCAGATACCCGGCAATGCTTGGTACTCGTGATTTTGCTGTTCTAGATCAGAAAGGCCGCACCATTGCGACAGCACCTATTAAGCTTAATGTTTATGACAGCTATCATTCGTATGATGAAATTAAACCAGAGATTGACGCGATTACAGCAGAAATTAATGCGAAAAATAATCGCTATGTCGAAACGCAGGTTCTTGGCCAATCCGTGCAGGGCAGAAACATTTATTTTACGATTTTGGCAAAGGACAAAGCGTCTGTAGACAAATACTTAAATGAAACGATGCCTGCTATGATGAATGATCCGAAGGGCTTGCAGGATAAAATCAAAAATGGCACGTTCACCGACTATAAAGTTCCAGTATGGCTTAACAACATCCATCCGGATGAAGCGCCTGGCGTTGATGTTATTCTTAACTTCTTCCGGGAAATGGGGATGAAGGATAACATTACGTTTAATACGAACGAGGATGCTGCTAATCCGCTGCCTGTTACGTTAAACGTAAATGATGCGCTTGAAAATGCTATTTTCCTAATGAATTTTACGGAAAATCCAGATGGACGTTCATTGAATACGCGGGCAAATGCCAACTCGTTTGACTTGAACCGCGATAATTCCTATCAAACACAGCCCGAAACAAAAATCGTAACGAAAGAAATTGCCAAATGGTCGCCGCTTTCCTTCTTGGATATGCACGGTTTCGTAGGCAGCTTCCTGATCGAGCCGTGTACACCGCCGCATGATCCGAACTTCGAGTACGATCTATTGATTGGAAGCATGCTCGAGCAAGCGAATGCGATGGGTAAAGCAGGTATTGCTAATACCAAATATACAAGCTACGAAATTCCGTATGAATCTCATCAAAACAACAACGGACCTAATAAATCAGGCTGGGACGATGCATCCCCTGCTTACACAGCTGTTTATGCGATGCACCATGGTGCATTAGGTCACACGCTGGAAATACCAGAGCTTAACGAGGATTCAACGACTGCACTTTTCTATGCGAGCGTTGCAGCAACCAAGTATGTAGTAGAAAACAAAGAGAAATTGTTCTTGAACCAGCTTGAAGTTTATAAACGCGGAGTCGAGAATACAGACAGCCGTACCGTTGATAAATATTTGACGAATGCTGCTGATCAAGTCATTGGCAGACCACGCGGTGCAGAAACTAATTTCTTCCCAGACTATTATGTTCTTCCTGTAGCAAGCGAATTGCAAAAAAACCGCCTAGCAACGTATGAAATGGTTCAGTACTTGCTGAGCAATGGCGTCAAAGTCGAACAAACCACGACACCTGTGACGATTGGCGGGGTTGTTTATCCAATTGGCTCCTACGTTGTCAACATGAAGCAAGCGAAGAGGGGGTACGCTAACCTCGTCTTGTACGATGGCTTTGATGTATCGGATTTCTCTGAAATGTATGCCGAAATCGTTCAAAGCTTTGCTGATATGAGAGGTTTTGATCGTTATGTGGTACGTCAGGATGGAGCCTTCTCCGGTAAAACGACGAGCGTTACTGGAGTCGTAATCCCAGAGACGACCATTCCAGGCGACGCAGAACAATATGTCATTAGAAATACAAGCAATGCGGCCATTAAAGCAGTAAATGAATTGCTTGCAGCTAAGAAAGCAGTAACGATGCTGAGCAAAGGTGCTGCAGGTTATGAATTAGGAGATTTCCTCGTTTCCAAAGCGGATCTCCAGTCTATTTCCAAAAAGTATTTGCTCGATGTTATCGCTTTTGACAGTAAGAACAGCAAGGAAGGGCCGCTGCTGAAATTAACGACAGTATCCGCAACAGGAGTCCCTGCTTTTGTACTAAAAGATTTGGGTTTCCCTGTGACAACGGATATGGCGGCAAGCGATGTGCTTATTAACACAAGCGGACAAGCAAGCACGAACCTGATCGGTGAGGGCAAGCCTTATGTTGGATTCGGAAGATCGGCAATGAACACGATGAAGGGTTCAACGCTGTTGCCAGGATTCGATTTCGCAACGACAGGAAGCTCTCATGAAGGCTTGTTCAAAACAGAGCTGGATCAGACGCATTTGATTACGGCTGCGTACGATGCAAAAGAATTCTTCTACACTGCATCGGGTTCATGGATCACTTCTACTCCTGCAAATGCGAAGGTGTTGGCAACGGCAAGTACAGATGCTGACTTCTTTAAAGCAGGCTGGTGGCCTGGAAATGATAAAGTAAAAGGTAAAACAATTGGCTTCACCTACAAAAAAGGCAAAATTAATGTCACGTTATTTGCGAATGATTTACTGAACAGAGCACATCCGCAAAAGCAATTCAGAGTAGTAGCCAATGCAATATTCGCTGCGGCATCTGCTGAGGAGACGGGACCTGTTGTGACACCGGACCCAGGCACCGGCGGGCCAGGTCCAGTTGTAACACCAACGCCAACACCGACTCCTAAACCGACGCCAACGCCAGTTGACGTTCCTGAGTTTAAAGATTTAGGAGCTGTTGAGGCATGGGCTGGAGACGCAATTAAGGAGTTGGCTGGAAAAGGCATTATTACAGGTATTAGCAGCACATCATTTGCACCGCTTAAACAAGTAACGCGAGCTGAGTTTTTGACGATGCTTGTTCGCGCTTATCAATTAGCGGATGCGACTGCCACGGCAGACTTCAGTGATGTGAAAACGTCGGATTGGTACTACGCTTCAGTAGCTGCAGCGGTGAAAGCAGGACTGGCTCAAGGTGTAGGAGAGGGCAAATTCGATCCTAACCGACCGATTACACGTGAGGAAATGGCTATTATGGCTGCGAACGCCTTGAAGCTCATCAATAAGGATGCAGCAGCAAGTGACGTAGAGGGTGCCTTAAGTAAATTTAGCGACCAAGCTAAAATGGCATCGTATGCGAAAGAAGCGATTGCCCTTCTGACAGAACAAGGCGTGATCAACGGCATGACGGACGGCTCCTATGCTCCAAAAGGCATAGCTAACAGAGCGCAAGCAGCCGTTATCATTAGCAAGCTCCTTAAGAAAAATTAAATTATAGCAATAAATAAAAGGGCTGCCAGCGGCAGCCCTTTTATTTAAAGCTTTATCATGAAGTACATATTGCCTCACAGAAAACGTAAGGAGGACGGCATAGATGAAATTGAATATTAGGAGCAAACGTAAATTAACGATAGCCAATAAGATTTACGGCAGTTTTTTTGCTGCAATTGTTTTTATTATGCTTCTATTATGCTTCATTTTCTATAACCTCAATACCCTTAATAGATCCTATAATGAGCTCATTAACAATAATGTAGCCGTCCTTATGAATATGGAGTCTATTCAAAGAAATGCCGTTCAGCTCAATAGCAGCTTTAGCGATTACTTATTGAATAAAAATAAAGACATGTTAAAAGAAATGGATGCGGTAAGTGCGGATATTGTTAGACAAGCAAAGGCAGCACAAGCTTTGATACAAAATGAGGAAGATATTAAAGCGCTTGACGCCCTTCTGGGCTGGAACAATCAATACATGGAACGGATAGCAGAAATTAACGATGTGGAGCAGTTAAAAGCCACTTCTTATGCCAACACACGGGTTTTCCCTCTGGCCAAGTTAATTCGCACCAATGCGATTAAACTCGCTCAAAAACAAAAGGACGTTATGGCGGACAAGGTATTGGCAAACGATAGGGAAGTTAATCAGTCAAATATTTCTATGCTTATCGGAAGTATCCTCCTTATTGCGGTGACGCTGCTGCTGGGTACACTGCTTTCTAGAAATATTTCCATTCCCATTAGACGTTTGTCTGGATTAGCTGTGGCCGTAGCCAGCGGTGATTTGCGCAGCACGCCTCTTCACATTCGAAATAAAGATGAAATCGGTTCATTAGCAGACTCGTTTGATAGTATGAGAAGCGGTTTGCAGGAGATGATAGAGCAGGTCAATCAGGCTGCGAAGCAGCTGGCAGCAAGCTCGGAGGAGATGCGTGAAGGCGCCAAACAAACTTCAGCAGCTACGCATTACATCGTTGAATCAACACAGCAGGTTGCTGCATCAGCAGAGGAGCAGCTGCAAGGCTCAGAAACAATTTCAACAGCGATGGCGGACATTGTCGAAGCAATTAGAAGCATAACATCCGCGGTAACGGTGATTTCGGAAACGTCAGAGCAAGCCATTCTTATCGTAGATGGCGGACATTCTTACATGGAGCTTGCCACCCAAGACATGAGCAGCATTGATCAAATCGTCGATGAAACTGCGAATGCGATGGAAAATGTGAAGGAAAGCGTGCAGCACATCGAGAACATCGTAGCATTAATTGCATCCATTTCGGCTCAGACTCGGCTGCTTGCATTAAATGCAACCATTGAAGCAGCAAGGGCAGGGGAACATGGCTTAGGGTTTGCTGTAGTAGCGGAAGAGGTTAGAAACTTAGCGAAACAATCAGAAGAAGCGTCAAAAAAAGCGTCTAAGCTGCTCGGCACTGTACGCAACAATACAATGCAGGCTGTTTCTATGATGGATAAAGGGAAAAACGAAGTGAAAAAGGGAAAGCGTTCATTGATCGAGACAAGCAGCCAATTCCAGCTTATCCGCAGTTCAGTGAGTGAGGTAGCAAGCCAAATTCAAGAGATTGCTGCGTCATCCATACAAATATCTTCAGGCTCGCAAAACATTGCTGCATCCACTTCAGCCAGCGCGAAGCAGGCTAATGAATCATCAGCATTGACGCAAAGCGTATCTGCAGCAACCGAAGAGCAGCTAGCGTACATGGAGGAAATAACAGCATCTGCAACAACGCTTCATGCCGCAGCCGGTGATTTGCAAAGCCATGTCTCTAAGTTCAGAATGGAATAACTGGTTGAAAGCCCCGAGCGAACCGCTTGGGGTTTCTTGCTGTCGTCCTTTTTATTTCTGGACACAGCGGCATACGCCCAAACCCAAATCAGCTCCTTGGCATAGGCTGTTATCATCACATGAAATCAAGGAGCTTAATCCGAATGCCAAAAACGACAACAAAACCGGAGATAACCGAATTATCGTCTGATGATCTTGCTATATGGGCTGCAGTTATATTAGTCATTGGCGATTTATTTGGATTGTTTGCCGTCATAAAAGCAAAAGAGGAAAAGGAAGAGCTGCTTTAAACCTTTGACCATGATGATTCAGCTTGTCACATAAAAGTTTCCTGAAAATTTCAATATAAAGGAGAAAAGTTGATGGCAGATAAAAAAGAGATTAAGTCTGAAGAACTGGCCAAGGTTTCAGCATCGCTTTCAGCCGTTGGTTATGGATTAATCCTGCTTTCGCTTGAGAGGGCAGATCAGGAAAATCTGGAGCGCAAGGGGAAGGAAAATGAGAAGATGTCAGCAGCAGTAAATCGGTTATATCGACGTTTCAATGGATAAAGAGAGCGGGGATGAAGGGTGAACATAATCTCTCCTTCAATGATTACGTAAACAGCCCCTCGCATATTGCAAGGGGCTGTTTGCATGCTGCTTACAAAATTAACTCAAGCCATTGTTCTTTCGTTACCGGACCGAAATAGAAGGGCAGATCAATATCAGCTGTAAGCTGCTTTAGAGCGGAAGCTTCATAACGAATGCCGATCAGTTTCTGAGCAACTTCATTGCTGTCGCCACGGCCAAAAAAGTCCCCGTAAATAGCGGCGTTCACAATCAATCCTTCTTCAACCTGAAGGCGAACATCAAAGGTGCCAACTCCTTCGATTCGTTTCTTCTGCTGCACATTAAAGGATGGAGAACGGCCATAGTTCCATTCCCAGCTGCGGTAGCGCTCTTCCGCCAGCTTGTGTACATTTTGCCAGTCCTGTTCAGATAACTCGTAGAACGGAATTTCAGCAGATTGCTCAAAGATGGACTGAAGCAGTCTTTGCCTAAACTGCTCTATTGTCATAGGCTCCTTCAAAAACTCTGTAATATTCGCCACGCGGCTGCGGATCGACTTCGTTGATTTCGATACATATTTCTCAGCATTTGCCTTTAGCGCAGATACAACATTTTCGATTTCAGAATTAAACAGCAGCGTTCCATGGCTGAACATTTTGCCCTTCGTCGAAAATTGCGCATTGCCGGATATTTTTCGCTCGCCAACCTGTAGATCATTTCGGCCGGTCATTTCGGCGTCTACACCCAGCTCTTGAAGCGCACGTACAACGGGCTCGGTGAACTTCTTGAAATTGTGAAAGGACTTACCGTCATCCTTCATAATGAAGCTGAAATTCAAGTTGCCGAGATCGTGGTAGACGGCTCCCCCTCCAGAGAGTCTGCGGACGACGTGAAGCCCACTGCTTTCGACGTAATCTGCATTAACTTCCTCGACGGTATTTTGGTTTTTGCCAATGATAATGGATGGCTCATTTATGTAGAAAAGCAAGTAGTCATCGTTGTCAGGCAATGAACGCAATATATATTCCTCTAATGCCAAATTAAGCGTTGGGTCGGTGATGCCATTATTGCTTACAAAACGCATGATCTTTGTCCTCCTATGCTATTGCTCATATTGGCATTATACCTGCACGTCCTGTTCCTTATCAAATGAAAGGTTCGTACTTAATGGGTACAACCTATGCATAAGCTGAAATAATTCGTATAATCGAATGAGAAAAAAAGCTTGATGCAGAGGTGAAGCAAATGGAAGCGAAATTTTGTATGTCATGCGGTCATGAGCTCGAAACCCGTGACGTTGACGGTACGATGAGGCGGGCTTGTACGAGCTGCAGCTTCGTTCATTGGGGAAATTATAGCATTGGTGTCGGAGCACTGGTCGTAAAGGATGAGAAAATTTTGCTCGTTCGCCGAGCGCAAGAGCCTGGAAAAGGTAAATGGACGAATCCTGGCGGCTATATTGAGCAGCTGGAAGCCATTCAAGACACGATTGAGCGAGAGGTTATGGAAGAGTGCGGCGTGCAAGCAATCGTAAAAAACGTCGTAGCACTGCGTGATCAGCCGAGAAATATACATAATCTGTACGTCGCATTTGAGATGGAATATGTGAGCGGAGAGCCTACCCCGGATTTTGTGGAGGTTGATGCTGCCGGTTTCTTCACCTTGCAGGAGCTGGAATCAATGGATGTTGCCAGCTTTACACAGTGGCTGGTTGATGTTGCTTTCCATGGACAATCACAGGGACTCAAGATAGATAGGTCGCCTGTCTTGCCTTTGAACGGTTATGGATTATTTCGAGTATAAAATAAAGCTATTAACCAGATGAAATGTTTATCCTGTTATTTATAGTAGAGACCTTCCTTGCGGAAGGTCTCTTTTTTTGCGAATTAGAACACCCAGTATACCCAATACGCTAATAGAATTAACGTGAATACAACGGTAATCGGAATGACGATTGAAGTTACCTTCAAATACTGAACCCAGCTAATTGGAACCCCGCCTTTACGTACGATATGCATCCACATAAGCGTTGCCAATGTACCAATTGGCAATAGGAGCGAACCGATGTCACTGCCGATGACACTAGCGAGATAAGCAATTTTTAACGTTAGAGGATCAAGGCCCATATTCATTAGTGTAATCGTACCGACCATAAGTGCGGGATGGTTGTTGAATAAATTGGAGAGTACGCTTAAAAGTCCGCCCATGAGAACGCTGGCGTGAACCAGGCTTCCTGAGATGAGAGGCTGCATAAGATGAATAAGCCAATTCGTTAAACCGATGTTGTTAAGGCCATAAATGATCACATACATGCTGAAAGCGAATATGAGTATATACCAAGGTGTTTTTTTGAGCATGTCCGCCGGTGAAATTTTTAAGTGGTACCAACGCCAACCTAGCAGAAGAGCAGATCCGATAACAGCCATTGCAGCGACGGGGAAGTGGATGTAGGATGCGACAAAGAGGCTGATACGAACACAGAATACAAAAATAAGAATATTGCGCATGAAGCGGTTGCGGTTCTCTTTAGGCAAGGTTTCCTTTAACGGATGGCCGCCGGGCATAAGATTCCACCTGGAAGCGGGAGGGAGTGTTTTTGGAAGTGTGCGATAGAAGACGGCAAACAGCAGGAGCGACAAGAGGACAAGTCCAAGCGAAGCGGGTACGAACATCATTGCGGTATGCATGTAGAGGTCCATATGAACAATTTTTAACGCAATTAAATTGACGATATTGCTTACGCCGATAGGGGCACTAGATGCCGTTGCGATTAAGGCGCCAGATAATAGATAAGGTATTTTTTGATGTTTTTTTAGTCCCATATTTTGCAGCAAGAGCAGCAATATGGGCGTTGTAATTAAGATGCTTCCGTCATTGTTTACAAAAAGCGTCATGAGAAAACAAAATAGGTTTGTTAGCCAAAACAAACGAATGCCGGAACCGCGAGCTTTTTTGGTGAGCAGCTCGGCTGCCCAGTAGAAAAAACCGAAGCTTTCTAAAACAATGGCCATAACGATGGTAGCAATAATGGTGACCGCAGCCCCGCTTATCGTTTCGGTTATTTGACCGAGATCGGAAAGCGAGACGCTTCCGCTAAGAAGAACGACTGCAGCTCCGATTGTTGCGGGTATCGCTTCATTGACCTGCGGTCGCCAGAAGATGAAGCTGATTGTTAGAAGGAACGCGGAAATGGTCATAATGATCATTAAGTCATGCATGCTTTAACCTCTTTTCAGTTTTGAACCCTTTTTTTGCTTTATTGTGCAGCACTCCTTTTCTAGATTGAACCTTAGGCTACTTGGAAAACTAACATTCTAGCAAAGCTAGAGATCCTCCTTTCTCTTATTTATTTTGTATCTATGTAGTGTAAGTATACGTACATGATAGAGTGTTCGTACTGGTCAATATCCCTATCTCTATCAAAATCTGCTAGTATCAATTGAAGATATTTGCCCCATAATGATAGATAGCTTCTATGGATTAAAGCCCAAAAAAACCCTCCTAACGATGGTCGTTTGGAGGGTTTTTAGTCGCTCTTCCATACTTGCTTAAAATATTGAGTAGGTGAGAGGCCGACATATTTTTTGAATACTTTGCTGAAATGATAGGGATCGTTGATCCCGACTAGATAACCGATTTCTCCTATGCTGAGCGGCGTCGTTTCAATCAATTGTTTCGCTTGGTTTACTCGAACCGCATTGATGTACCGAATGATCGATTGGCCGGTAACGAGCTTAAAGGCACGGTTTAAGTAATCATAGTTGCCTTCAAATGTAAGCTCAATGTCTTTGCCGGTTATTTTGCTCTGATAGTTTTGATGGATATAATCGAGCAGCGCGTTAACCTTAACAACCGACTTCGAATGAATTCGGTCGTTGCGCTTCAGCTCATCCATAAAATACTCACGTGAGAGCTCAACGAGCCATTGCATAAATTGAAAAGCAGTTAGGCTTCTATTGTAATACCTGCGCATGTAGAGCTTCTGCATTTCATTTAATGCACTCAGGATGAGATTAAATCTGGTTTTATCAGAAATCGTATGGTATTTGGGGAAGTAGCAGTGATTTGGATGGATTCCATTAACGGTAGGCTTATGCTCAATAAACGGAGACTGGTCATGCTCAACAATAAAGTAATTGGCTAAAGCCAGCATATCATCCCTATACACAGCTTTAATATCTGAATGCTCAAAGTGAATGTAATAGTAATCGCAAACATGCTTTGCCGTTCCTTCATGATTCAAATTGGGCTCAAGAATAAGCAAGTCACCTTTACGCAGAACATAATGATTTTTCTCCTCTTTAATATGGAGTTCTCCACTTCTGATGAAATAGAGCACATACTCATTTATATTTCGTTTGAAATGAATCCACGGGCTTTTGTAAGCAATAAATCCCATAATTTTTATGCGAGGCACTAAATCCATGTTCATGGACAGCAATAGTTATGACCTCCTTCACTCCGTAAAAGTCGCTTTTGTACAAAAAGAGTCTAGATCGGACATTCCCGTTCATTTTAACACAAACTATACTGGGTTTGTAATTGAAGCCACTATAAGGACGGGATGAGGCATATGAAGAAGCTGAAAATAGGCGTTATTGGGCTTGGCGGCATTGCTAACTTTCATATTGAAGGCATCTTGGCAAGTGAACATGCTGAAATATGGTCGATATGTGATTGTAATGAGGAAGCGCTTTTGGCCAAAGGCAATGAACTGGGGATTCCGCTTGAGCGGCAGTATGTAAATCATTTGGATATGTTAAAGCAATCAGAGCTGGACGCTGTGACCATAGGCACACCAAACAGCAATCATTTTCAGATCGCGTATGACGCCATTATTCATCGCAAGCCATTTGCGCTTGAGAAGCCAATTGCCCTTGATGCAAGGGAAGCAGCGATTCTTAGACAGGAATTAGCGAATCATCCCATCCCTCATATGGTGTGTTTCACGTATCGTTATAAAACCGCGATTCGATATGCGAAGCAGCTGATTGAGCAAGGCACGCTTGGCAAGATCAATCACGTATACAGCCAGTATTTGCAAAGCTGGGGTATTAATGAGGAAATTCCACTGCTCTGGCGATTCCGCAAGGATCTGTCAGGATCGGGTGCGCTCGGTGATTTAGGTTCTCATATTCTCGATCTTAAGCGCTTCCTTATCGGAGAAACCGTGAAGGTTATTGCTGATGCAGGAACGATTGTAAAAGAGCGGGACAACCTAAATGGAGAGGGCAAAGGCGAGGTGGATGTTGATGATTTCTGTCATGTGCTTGCCCGTTTCGAAGATGGCGGCTCCTCTACGATGAACATATCCCGTTTCGCTTTTGGCCGTGGCAATTACCAACGGATCGAGATTTACGGTACGCAAGGAGCGCTCATCTACAACCTTGAAGAAGAGGATAGCCTTGAAATCAAGCTTGGAGAGGATAAGCAATTCCGTAAAATCGATATTCCAAATTCGTTCGCAGCAAATCAAATGCAGTCCTTCTTTAATTTGCTGAACGGCAAGCAAGATGGTCTCGACGCAACAATCGAGGATGGTTATATCAATCAGCTGACTCTGGATTCTATTCTCCTATCCACTCAGGAAGAGCGCTGGATTACGATAACACAGGAGGCTTCTAACAATGGCTAATATAAAAGTAACAGTCTGGAATGAATATCGGCATGAGAAGCAAAATGAACAGGTAGCAAGCATCTATCCCGAAGGGATTCATAACGCAATTGGCGGCTACTTGAAAACAGTGGATGGCTTTGAAGTAAAGACAGCGGTTCTCGATGAGCCTGAACATGGGCTAAGCGATGATGTGCTGTATCATACGGATGTGCTCATCTGGTGGGGACATCTCGCTCATGCTGAGGTGCGGGATGATATTGTCGAGAAGGTGCGCGCACGCGTCATGGAGGGCATGGGGTTAATCGTTCTTCATTCTGGCCATGGCTCCAAAATATTTGAGCGTTTGTTAGGCACTAAAACAGGAGATCTCAAATGGCGCGATGATGGCGAGAAAGAGCGGGTTTGGGTTATCGAGCACGGCCATCCGATTGCGGACGGCTTAAATGATTATATTGAAATTCCGAAGGAAGAAATGTACGGGGAGCGCTTTGACATACCCGCACCGGATGAGCTCGTATTTATTTCCTGGTTCGAGGGGGGAGAGGTATTTCGAAGCGGCTGCTGCTACCGAAGAGGAAAAGGCAAGTTGTTTTATTTCCGGCCTGGACATGAAACATTCCCGATCTACCATCATCCAGATGTGCTGAGAGTCATTGCGAATGGCGTACGATGGGCGGCTCCTGTTCAAGGCGCAAGCATATCGCTAGGACGTGTTGCTCCGCTCGAGCCAATTGGAAAGTAAATGGTGAAGGTGTCTTATCTTTCTGTTTTGACAGAAAGATAAGACACCTTTTTTATTTTTCCAAAAAAGTGGCATTTAAAACGGAGTGAAATACGACACCTTTTCCGCAATGAAAACGGTTTCTAGCGAAGAATGATCTAAGCATAATGAAGGAGAAGCATAAATATGAGGAGGGTCAATCCTATGAAATGGTACAAAACAGTTTCGTACGGGGTACTAGCGGCGGTAATGGCTTTTACGATTACGGCGTGTGGAAACGGAAATAACGCACCTGCCAATAGCGGAGGAAATGCTCCGAAAAATGAAAGCGGTAACGCTCCGGCAGCGGGTGGCAAAAAAGTTACTATTGAATACTGGCATACCTATAGCGATCAAGAAGAGAAGGTGCTCACGGAAAATATTAAGCCGCTCTTTGAGAAAGAAAACCCGGGTATCGAGCTCAAGCTGACAAGAATGCCATACGAGGGCTTGAAAGAGCAGGTTATTGCCGGAGTAGCGGGCGATGCAGCACCTGACCTCATGCGAATGGATATTATTTGGGTTCCTGAATTTGCCAAGATGGGAGCGCTGCAAGATATAAGCAAGAATGAGGGTTTTGATGCATTAAAAGCAAATACGTTCGAAGCGCCTATGGAAACGAATGCCTATAACGGCGGCTACTATGGCGTTCCAGTAAACACAAATACAAAAATTGCTATCTACAATAAAGCGGTTTTGGATGAAATCGGCGTAAAAGAAGCTCCTGCGACAATGGATGAGTTCGTTGCAGCAGCCAAGCTTGCGGTCGCAAAAGGCAAACCGGGCGGTATTGGCATCGGCGGAGCGAACGTATGGGCAGCATCGCCTTACTTCTGGAGCCTTGGCGGTTCATTGACGAACGAGGACTATACAAAGGTTGATGGCTACTTGAATAGCCCGGAGAGCGTAAAAGCGCTCGAAACGATTGTACAGTGGAATAAAGACGGACTCGTAACGCCTACGATTCTTGGCGGCGAGCCAGGCGCATGGGACGGTATGAAAAACAATGATTATATGATGATTGATGACGGCCCTTGGTTTTACAGCATTCTGATGAACGAAGCAGAATCGAAATTCAAACCGCTGGAGCAAACGGTTCGCGGCTTGATTCCTGCTGGTGCAGGCGGCAGCCGATCTGTTGTAGGCGGCGAGGATCTTGTTATCTTTGCAAACTCAAAGCATCCGCAAGAGGCGTGGACATTTGCAAAATGGATGCTTGGCGACGAGCCGCAAAAGATCATGAGCAAGCTTGGTCTTATCCCTACAAACAAAACGGCAGCAAACGATCCGGCATTTCTTGAGCAGCCATTCGTTACAGAATACGTGAAGCAGCTTGAAACTGCACTGCCGCGCACACCGATTCCACAATACGGCGAAATGGAAGGAATCGTTAATCTTGCTTTTGAGAAAGCGGTCCGTGGAGAGCTTAAACCAAAAGAAGCGCTCGATGAGGCAGCGAAAAACATTGAAGCTATTTTGAAGAAATAAGTGAAATGCTAGAGCCTTCATCAACTTCAAAGGTAGATGAAGGCTCTAGTGAGATGAAGGATAGGGAAGGAGCATCAATATGTCTATACCAGTGACGGGGCAGCCGAAACAAGAGCAGCGAATTCCGGCAGGCGTAAAGTTGAAAAAGGGCATTCAGCAGTGGATAAAGGTTATGCCTTATATCTTTCTTGGTGTTTTAGGAACGGCCGTATTCGTTATTTATCCGATGATCAAAAACATAATTATAAGCTTCCAGGAATACAGCATTATGCCTAATGCAGAAAATCCATTCATTGGCTTTGCAAACTACGTATCCGCATTTACGGATCCGAACAATAAAGTGTTAATGGCAATCCGAAATACGTTTCTGAACGTCGCGGTAACGGTACCCATTAACTGGTTTCTTGCCATCGTGTTTGCGGTCTTAATTAATATCCACTTCGTTAGGCATAAGATTGTGTTCCGCACGATTTATTATTTGCCCATCATCACATCTTGGATCGTGGTCGCGTTCTTGTTCCGGTTCTTGTTCGCTGGCGGTGAATATGGCTTGATCAACTATATCTTTTATAAGCAGCTTGGCATATTCCATGAACCGATTAATTTTTTATCAAATTATTGGACGGCTATGATTGTCATCTGGTTGTTTCATATTTGGAAAACGGTTGGTTGGGGCGTAGTCATTTATTTGGCGGCCTTGCAGGGCATTTCGAAGGAATATTATGAAGCGGCGCAAATTGACGGCGCTAACGGAACAAAGCAGTTCTGGAGCATTACGGTTCCGATGTTAGGTCCTGTCACCGCATTCGTTCTTATTAACCTAATTAACGGAGCATTCAACTTCTTTCCACAAGTGTACTTTATTACCCGCGGCGGCCCGATGGATCAGACACAGACGCTGCCAAGCCTTATGTACATGCAAGCATTTAAGAACTTTAACTTTGGTTATGCATCTGCGGTAGCCGTCATGATGGGGATTGCAGTGTTTTTACTCACCTATTCTCAGATGAAAAAATTCGGCAATCAGCGGTTTTTGTAGGAGGGAGAAGAAATGAAAACTAAATGGCATATTCAGCTTCTAGTTTACAGCATTATCGTGCTTGGAGCGTTGGCTTTTCTATTTCCCTTCGTATATATGATTATGACGAGCTTTATAAAAGGGGCATACTCGCTGCCGCGGCCTAAGGAAGTATTCTCTGTCATCCCAAACCTATATAATTACCAGCTAGTATGGAGCAAAAATAATTTTGCAAGGTATTTCCTGAACAGCTCGCTCGTTACCATCGTGTCTATGACAGGAAGTTTGTTTCTCGGCTGTTTAACCGCCTACGGGTTTGCCAGATTTACGTTTCCGGGCAAAGAGTTTCTATTCCGAATGTTTCTTCTGACCATGATGATTCCCGGAGTGATCAACATTATTCCACAGTTTCTAATTATCAAATCATTTGGTTTGGTTAACACCTACTGGGGGCTATGGTTAATTTATATCGGCGGCGGTGTTGTTGGCAGCACGTTCTTCTTGCGTGGATTCTTTCAAAGCATTCCGAAGGAGTACGAGGAGTCCGTGTTGATCGATGGCGGTGGCAGCTGGCGCATTTTCTGGAATATTTACCTGCCTCAGTCGATGCCGGCGATTGCGACGCTTGCAGTTCTTTCCTTTCAAGGCACATGGGAGGAGTATTTCACGGCTCTAGTCATTATTAAGGATGAGGCGCTTCGGACGCTGCCAATTGCACTGCTGATGTTCAACGATAAATATGCGACAAACTATTCATGGGTATTTTCTGCTTCCATTATAGCGCTCATTCCGACGATAATCCTTTATATTATTTTCCAAAAAAGATTCGTACAGGGTGGATTTAACGAAGGCGGAGTGAAGGGTTAAATCTAAAAACAGGAGCTATCAAATGAAACGGAAAAGAAATCGAAATAGAATAAGCTCATCAGTCATTGTTGTCATTACCTCTTTTATGATCCTTGCTTCCGGCTGCAGCGAGCAGAAGGAAATAAAGGCGGAGCTTGTGAATAGCCAAGGTATAATAAGTCGCTTGTCGACCGACAAATCGGCTTATCGTCCCGGCGACAACGTTCATTTTACGTTGGATTTGGCTAAAACGGAGTCAAAAGCGAAGGTGATTGTCCAGTATCGCCATCTAGGGGAGAAGATTGCTGAGCAAGAAGTCAAGGTGGACGGCAATTCATTGGAATGGGATTGGACGCCTCCAAAGGAAGATGGCCGAGGTTATATGGCTGAGGTTTTCTTTGTAACGAAGGAAGAAGTGAAGGATCATCAGAACATCGCAGTTGACGTGTCCACAGACTGGAGCAAATTTCCTCGTTACGGTTATTTGGCGGACTTCCACAGCATGAATGGGGAAGAGATGGCAACAGTAATCGAACGTCTGAATCGGTTCCATATTAACGGCGTTCAGTTTTATGATTGGCAGTATAAACATCATCAGCCTCTGAAGCTGGAAGGCAATCAACCAGCGTCGGAATGGCCGGATATTGCAAACAGACCTGTCGCCTTGGATACAATTAAAGGCTATATTGACCTTGCGCACAGCAAAAACATGAAGGCGATGAACTACAATTTATTGTTCGGGGCATATGAGGGGGCAGAGGAGGACGGTGTCAAAAAAGCGTGGGCGCTGTACAAAGATCCTTCGCAAGCGAATCAGGATAAGCATCCATTGCCAGACAGCTGGGCCAGCGACATTATGCTCTATGACCCAAACAACGTGGAGTGGCAAAACTATCTGATCGATAAAGAAATTGAAGTATTTAACCAATTGAAATTCGATGGCTGGCATGTTGATCAATTAGGCGATCGCGGAGCGCTTTGGAATGCCAAAGGAGAAAGTGTAAAGCTGGCGCCTGGCTATGTATCATTCCTGAAAGCAGCCAAGGAGAAGCTGGATGTCGACTATGTAATGAACGCTGTCGGACAGTATGGGCAAGCCTTTATGGCTCCTCAGGCTCCTCTCTCATTCCTATATACCGAAGTATGGGACGGGCATCCGAAGTATGGCAACCTTAAGGGGATTATCGATCAAAACAACCAGTTCAGCAAAAATAAGCTAAACACGGTGCTTGCTGCTTATATGAACTATGATTTGGCAAACGCGAGCGGGGAATTTAATACGCCAGGCGTTCTGCTTACAGATGCAGTCATCTTCGCATCCGGCGGATCCCATCTGGAGCTTGGGGAAAATATGCTGGCCAAAGAGTATTTCCCTAATCGAAATCTCTCCATTCCAGCTGAACTGGAAGAGCAGCTTATTCGCTATTACGATTTCCTTGTCGCTTATCAGAACATTTTGCGAGATGGAGTAGAGGAATCTGAACTAATCGTATCAAGTACAGGGGACACAAGTGTTTCCGCTGCTCCAGAGCAAGGCAAAATATGGTCCTTTGCGAAGCAGAAAAGCGGAAGCAACATCGTTCACTTCATTAACTTCACTGATGCTAAAACCATGGAGTGGAATGACAGCAAGGGCGAGCAAGCTGTGCCTATTGAGCGTAAAGAAATAGACATTTCCATTGAGACAGAGCGTGAAGTTGCAAGTATCCTATTCGCCTCACCAGACTATTATCAAGGATCACCTATTAAGCTGAGCTTCAAGCAGCAAGAAGGCAAGGTTACACTTAAGCTTCCAGTCCTGAAATACTGGGATCTACTAACCATTAATTACAAGTAAGGTTGCGATAGCATGCAGAACCAAGCGATACGAAAGATAGTTTTCGTGCGCTTTGTTTTGTGCACTGCAATGAAAGCGTTTGCTGATATGAACGTAATGCATGAGAATGAATGGAGCGAAGCCAGCATGGCTGCGCTCCTCTTCTATAAAACCTTCTATTTTAATCGTGTTGATTTAGGTAAACTAGGAGTATCTTCTTTAACAAGGTGGGCAGCTTATGGCGCGCTTCGAGAAAATAACGAACCGATTTGCTTCAAAAATGATTTTAGCGTTTTTACTCATTATTTTGATTCCGACCACTTTATCGGGTTTCTCTTTCTATTTGGAATCTTCCGCGCTTGTAAAACGAAATGTTAGAGCATCTACCGTTCAGGTTACCAAGCAAACCGCAGATGCCTTGTCTTCTATTTTCAACGCGGGAAGCGATACATCCGATTTAATATACAGTGATTTGAAGGTGCAAAAATCAGCGATGCAATATACCTCGAGTCCGCTTAGCGAGCAGATCGAGATGACGCAATCATTAAATACGCTGCTTAATAACGTCGTGTATTCAAGCTCATTCGTAAGAATTGTTTACATCATTAAAAGTGGGGGCATCGGCTGGGGGAGCGGCACATTTTCTACACCCAAATTGCGAAAGGTTGACTTGAATCATCAAGAGTGGGTAGCGGAGTCGAAAAAGCAGGATGGCGGGTTCGTATGGCAGCCGATGCGAAAGGATCCTTTTAGCGGTGGTGGGGAAAATACTGATCTTGTTCTCCCGATCAGCCGTGCGTTAAAAGACTTTGAATCGCTTCAGCAAATCGGTCTGCTGGTCGTTAATTTAAATGGCAAGGCCATCATTAATACGATTAAGCAAGTGAAGCTGGGGGAAACCGGACGTTATATGGTCGTTAACGCACAAGGTGAAATTATGATCGATACGGATCTTTCACGAATTGGTCAGATGGTGGAGGATGCCAAACTGCATGAGTTGATTGTACATAATGATGCAGTTGAATTCGAGTACGCTAATAAGGGCGTCCATTATTATGGCGTAAAGCAGCTGCTAAGCAATGGTTGGCTGCTGGTTGGCACAGTTCCTACGCTTGAAATAACGGGGGCGCTGGATAAGCTGCATACACGTATTTTAATAACCTCAGCATGCTTCGCTTTGCTTGCGGTGCTCGTTGGTCTTCTCATCGCGAAGAAGGTTACGAAACCTATCAAGCAATTAACGTTAGAGATGAGGAGAGTTCAGCAGGGAGATCTATCTGTTCGAACAGCGTTAACGTCTACAGACGAGATTGGGCTCATGAGTAGGCATTTTAATAAAATGCTGGATGAAATTGAACAGCTGATGCTACGAGTGGAGCAGGAGCAAAACGAGAAGCTTGAGGCCGAGGTGCGTGCGGTCACTTACCGGATTCATCCGCATTTTCTCTACAATACGCTTAGTACGCTCAGATGGCTGATTCGAGCAGGAGAGATGGAGCGAGCCGATCAAGGGCTAGCGGCTCTAACTAGACTGCTTCAAGCGAATATGGGCAAGAACGGGCAAATGATTACACTTGCGGAAGAGCTGGAGATCATTCAGAAATATATCGTTATTTTAGAAATGCGGTATGAGCAAAAATATGCTTTGGCTATAGAGGTACAGCCTGGGGCGGATCAAGTGAAAATTCCAAGGATGCTGCTTCAGCCGCTCGTTGAGAATGCGATCTTCCACGGCTTCGTGCCGCTTAATCGCGGAGGAGATATTACGATTAAGGTGACAGAGCAGCAGGGAGAGCTGCGGATTGTGATCCATGATGATGGCTCAGGAATATCAGAAGAGAAGTTGAAACAATTGAATGCAAAGGAAGGTATGACGAAAGCAGGCATAGGAATGAAGCATGTTTATGATTCCTTAAGGCTTTATTATGGCGCAGGCTCGGGCATATCTGTTACGAGTGATATTGGACTCGGTACTCATATTCATATCGTCATCCGTTTATAAAGCTAAAGCTTCCGAGTTCAGATATTGCTGCCTACAACTTCGAGGAGGAAATGACGTGAACGATTATGTTTTGATTGTGGACGACGAGCCGATTATTCGAAACGGGCTTAAAAACTTCATAAATTGGGATGAGCAAGGGCTGACCTTAGTGGGAGATTGTGCAAATGGCCTTGAAGCATTTGAACGGCTTCGATCTCAGCCTATTGATATTTTGATAACGGATATTAAGATGCCAGTTATGGATGGCCTGGAGCTAACGCGAAAGGCGCTGGAGGTTAATCCGCTAACCAAGGTTATCCTAATTAGTAGCTACAATGAATTCGAATATGTGCGTGAGGGGATGAAGCAGGGTGCTGTCGATTACTTGCTTAAGCCGTCACTGGAAGCGGGGGAACTCATTGCTGTACTCGTGCGATGTAAAGAAATGCTGCAGCAAAACCGCAGGCAAGTCGTGCAAAATCAACAGTTCGATGAGCAATTGGTTTTCCTTGCGAGAAGACGTTCTGAGCAGGAAATCATACGCTTGCTCGCAACCAGCGAGTCTGAATCTAAATTAGTTGATCTTTTTGATCAGCCAAATGATCGCTACGTTTGTGCTTTTGTTGTATCGGATGGTCTAAACGAGTGGCGGGAACGATACGGGGATTTGCATATTAGCATCATGTATGAGGATATGCAGGCTTTATTTTATGAGCAATTCCAGTATGGCAGTGCGCCGATTTTGACGGGAGAAGGTCTCTTTATGATCTTACCTCTTGTGGGGAATGCAGAAGGTGAGCTTGAGCGCTTCAAGAACCGGGTTGCTGCTGAACTATCGACCTCAATTTCTATTGGTTACTGTGTGGAGCAGGAAACAGAGCGGGTGGAAACAGGACTCAGAAAAAGCCGAGCTGCAGGGGAACGAAGATTTTTTGAAGGTACGGGCAAACTTTTTGCCTATAAACAAATACCGGATGAGAGCGTAGCGGGGTCTAATTATGAGGGAATGAACATGCAGGTTATGGTTGAGCAATTTCGCACCGAGGACCATACAAAAACAGTCATCGATCGCTTCGTTTCAAGCTGGACGAAGGGTGCTCAAACACCGGAGCACGTAAGAAAAGAAGCATATGAGCTGCTCTCCGCCTATACTTTTGTGAACGGAGGCTCAAAAACGCTATCAGATTTCCGAGAACACATTTGGCGCTGTGAGACGGTTGTTCAGCTCGAATCGACTATCCGTCAATTGTTTGAGGAAATGGAGCATCCCAATCAGCTGAGGTTGGCTGATAAAGGCCATAGCGGACAGTTAATCACTAAAGCCATCGCCTACATTAAGCTCCATTACCGAGAAGATTTAACACTGCAACAAGTAGCGGATAACATACATGTAAGCAAAAGCTATTTTTCGAATTTGTTCAAAAAACAGGCAGGTCAAAATTTCATCGATTATTTAATCGATTTGAGGCTGCATGAAGCAAAACGGATGCTGGTTAAAAACGAGTACAAGATTTATGAGGTAGCTGAAAAATCCGGTTTTAACGATGTGAAATATTTTAGCAAGCTGTTTAAAAAAATGACTCAGATGACACCTGTAGAGTATCGAGATAAGCATCAACAGTAGTTGATGGAGGAGATTGCCATGCTTATAAATAGGCTGATAATAATAGTGTGTTTACTTGCAATCAGCTCAGGCTGCAGCCAGCAGTCTATTCTTACAAATGACAGCAAGGTCGAGAAGTTAACAAATACCGAGAATACGGAAATCGAGTTCTGGCATACGTACAGTGATCAAGAGACTCGAATTTTGGAGGATATACTTATTCCTGCGTTTGAGGAGGCGTACCCCGCTATTCACGTCGTTCCTGTTCGGCAAAGCAACAATATGGAAATGAAATATACGCTCATCTCCAAGGCATCTTCCAATAGAGCGCCTGATGTAGTGCGTATGGATATTGTATGGGTGCCTGAGTTTTCCCAAAGCGGATTGCTGCTCCCCCTGAGCGAATACGATGATTTTGGCAAAATAACGCAATCGCTGCAGAGCAATACAGGCTCAGCAGGTTATTATAAGGGTTCCTATTATTCTCTCCCCGTTAATATGAACACGAAAATTGCTATATTTAATCGGGCATTGCTGGAACAGGCTGGATTGTCGATGCCGCCTGGAACTTTCCAGGAAGTGATTGATCTTGCTAAAAAACATCGATTCATGATTGGTATAGGGGGGCTTGAGTCGTGGAAGAGCTTGCCTTATATTTATGCGCTGGGCGGACGTATGACAGATGATTCATATTCGAAGGCATCCGGCTATTTGAATGGAGAAGCGACAATCAAGGCGGTTGAGCAGCTTTTATTGCTATATAAGGAGCAGTTGATTGATCGTACGGTTATTAACGGCGGCGGAGATAATTGGGAGGGGGTAAAGTCAGGGAAAATATTGGTCACAGATGATGGACCTTGGTTTTACAGCGTTTTTCAAGGCGAAGAGCTGGAGAGGGCGATTAACACAACAATAGCAGTTCCGTTTCCGCCGGATTTTGGTCCTGCCTCCATATTGGGAGGAGAAGATTTAGTCATTATGAAGGGCTCGAAAAATCCATTGCAGGCCTGGACATTTATGAAATGGATGGTCAATACGCAATCGCAAATTGCAATGTCGCAAACAGGCATAATTCCGACAAACTTGGAGGCCAAAGAGATAAAGGCGCAGGGTGAATCCTTTATTCATCCGTACACGGAGGCGCTTGATCATACATTTCTTCGTCCGCCAGTGAAAAGGTATAGTCGAATTGACGCTACTTATATAAAATATATGACCAAAATTTTTCAAGAGGAACTTTCGGTTAAACAGGGATTAACTGAAGCAGCCGCTGAGATTGATCGTTTGTTAAAGCAGTAAAATAGATTGATCCTCTAGACGAGACATGTTGTATGCAAAAAAAAGTAGGAATCTATTTGTGATTCCTACTTTTTTTATTTCGAAGCGGCAGTCTGCTCCTTAACGGAGCTGAGCCATGCACCTTTAATATGAATTGAATTCACATCACTCAATCATCAGAATTTCACGAATATCCTTTTCCGATAGAGAGGATAGAGCCTCCTGACCAGGCTGGATAACCTCGTCAATCAGGTTCATTTTCTTTTGCTGAAGCTCATACATTTTGTCCTCAACCGTGCCTTGCGTTATGAGGCGGATGACCTGCACGACGTTTTTCTGTCCAATGCGATGTGCACGATCGGCTGCTTGCTGCTCGACGGCTGGGTTCCACCAAAGGTCGTAGAGAATAACAGTGTCGGCACCCGTTAGGTTTAGTCCAGTGCCCCCTGCTTTTAACGAGAGCAGGAAGAGGTCGCGCTCACCGTCGTTGAATCGATTACAAAGCTCGACGCGCTCGGAGGCTTTTGTTTGCCCGTCCAAATAAAAATGAGTAATGCCTCGGTAACCCAGCTCTCGTGCGATTAGGCCGAGCATCTCTGTAAATTGTGAGAAGATGAGCAGCCGCTTGCCAGCACTCTGGCATTCCTCGATAATTTCGAGGAGCTGCTCAAATTTGGCGGAGCTTCCTCGGTAATCTTCTACGAATAAGGCAGGATGGCAGCAGAGCTGGCGAAGCCTTGTTATTCCAGCTAAAATTCGAATTCGATTTTGCTGGAAACTTTCATCGTTCAAATGCTTCACCGTCTCCTGCTGCAACTTAGCTAGGAAGCCAACATACAGCTGTTTCTGCTCAGGCAGCAGCTCCGATGCTTGAATTGACTCGATTTTGTCAGGCAGCTCCTTCAGTACATCACTTTTCAGCCTGCGCAGCAAGAACGGACGAACCCGCTTGGCGACAGCTTCTCGCGATAGCTCATTGAAAGCTTGCTTGCTAGGAAATAATGCAGGGAAAACGGCTCCGAAAATAGACCATAGCTCCTCCAGCGTATTTTCCACGGGCGTGCCAGTCAATGCAAAGCGATACCCGGCATCAATAGCCTTAACGGCTTGCGCGGTTTGAGTCGTATGGTTTTTGAAATATTGCGCCTCGTCCAAAATCAACGTGTGGAAGCTTTGCTTCATATAATCTTTAATATCTTTGCGCAGCAAGGGATATGAAGTTATGATCACATCCGCCGAAGAATCACCTGTCAGCAGGCCGCTGCGCTCTGACTTGGTGCCATCGGCAATAACGGCGCGAACCTCTGGGGCGAATTTCTTCAGCTCATTCAGCCAGTTGTAGGCGAGCGAAGCGGGAGCAACGATTAATGCTGGCTGCTCTCGCTTCCGAATCTCAGGAAGTACGGAAACGACAAATGCGATGGCCTGGACTGTTTTTCCGAGCCCCATATCATCGGCAAGAATGCCGCCGAAATGGTAATGGGCAAGTGTCTTCATCCATTGATAGCCGTATTGCTGATAATCCCGCAGCACGTTCGCGAGATTATCCGGTACAGGGAAATCCAAATTGTCGGGGTTACGCATGTTTTCCAGCAGCCGGCGGAACGATTTGCCAAGTCTTACCGCATTTCCGTTCTCATGTGAACCAATGAGATGCAGGCCGCGGGCTGTAGGTATCCGAAATTCGGTTCCTTGAATATCGCTTTGGCGCAGGCCGACCTCATTTAAGAAATGGATGATTTCTTGAAACTCGGCGCCATCAAGCGGCAATAATGAGCCGTTTGGCAAACGGTGGTATTTGCGCTGCACTTCAAGCGACTTCAGCAGGTTCCGAATTTCCGATTCAGGAATGCCGTCCATATCGAACTTGAATTCCAGCCAGTCTGTACGCTCATCTACATTAATCGTTACTTTTGGCGCTGCATGCTTGGTCACAATTCGCACTTTAACAGCAGAGGTAGCGTACACGGTCAGCAGCTTCTCAAGCCGCGGGATGATATGGTGCAGAAATTCGAATTCCGAATCCTCGTCCTCCATGAAATAGCCGCCCTCTGTTTTGGCAAAGGGAACCAGCTCCATCAGCTCGAGAATGAGCCGCTCTTGTTCTCCGTCCCGCATGAGAATGCGATCAGTACCGCGTGATTTCTCGCTTCCTTCTAAAGGATTAATAATAATGTCGCCATATTGGAACTCAAGCCCTGCGACCAGCCGATCTCTTACCCGGTCCAAGTAAAGCTTCGCTTTAAGCTGCGTTTGCAGCACGCGGTCAGATATTGATTCCGCAATTCCGACACTGCCCAGCTTCATTAGTCCCGGGATGACCCTTTCCATAAACGGTTCCATTTGCGCTGGGGCAATATGAATCTTTGGCTTGCGGGAAGTGTCGAGCAGCTGCTTCATCTCCATAAGCCGTGTGCAAGATTCCGGTTTCAGCTCGATCAGCTTGCCGTTTGTGATGACCAGCTCATAATCTTCCATAATGATGATCTGATCAAGTCCCTGAATATCCAATTGATAGCCGTCGCTCGTCGCTTGATCAAACGCAAAATGGAGCGGGAGCGCTTCGTCACTCCGTTCAATGCCATGAAACGTTTGATTGTTATAGAGCAGCTGTACGGTCGGTGCAGCAGTTAGCAGAGGAAGCGTCTTATCCCATGAGGAGGGAGGCACGAGCAGCATACGGTCTCCACTTGCCGGAGCCTCTCTTAGAATTGAGCGAGACAGCGATTCCCTGAATATCTTCTCATTTCGGTAGATTTGAATAAGCCTCGCAAGCACCGCATCATTCTCCTGCTGAAAGCTGTGAACGGCTGGATCATAGGTGAAATGTTTGGAGAAGACGTAAGGCTCCCGCCGGTCGACCTTTTTCAGAAATTCGCGTATTTGCTGTACGATATATAACCGTTTTGGGCCAACCTTAAGCTCAATGCCGAACATATGCTTTCGAAAGCCGTAGGGGAAAAGCTTAACAGAAATTTCTACTTCAAGAGTGGTGCGCTTGTCCAAAAGCGACCGGCTTCCGCTTGTGCGGATCGGACGGTGGCTGAACAAGCCTAACATGCCGTTAGCCAGCCGAGTATCGGCTGCTTCTAACCCCGCTTGCGCGGCATATCGATTACGGAGATGGGTTGTATCTGCTTCGTCATTATCATAGTAAGGCCTATCCTCTGGATGAAGGAGTGAGGGGTAGATACGGGCAGGCTTATCAAACTCATTTTGAAAATGATGAATTTGCAGCAGCGCCGCAGCTACATGCTGGCAATACTTATCGTAGGTGCTGAAAGCGAGACAGGAGCACTCCGCTTCGACGTCTCCATCCAGGTCAATATCGATCGTAACCTCGTAGCGATGGTTGCCCATTACGATAGCTTTAAAGCTGCTTGCCTCAGGACCTTGGTCCGCAAGCGTAACTTTTCCATCTTTATAGTAGGCTTCGCCGCGTTCATAGAAGGTATCGCCGCATAGCAGCTTAATAACTCGCTCGGACAACTGTACGCTCATGGTATGGTTCCTTTCCGCTAGCGGAACGCTTGTTCCGATGTGTAAGTTAATTCTTATCATAGCAGAATATGTACAGCAGGTCACAATTCAAAATGTGGGCATTGTGCTTCTGAAATAAAAGCCTAGCAAATGCTAGCTCTACTTTTGATGTGGTCCAGGCAGCTCTTACTGAAATTGAATGCAATCAACGGTATAATGTAGGAAGAGAAGCTAAGCTTGATTATGGGAAAAGGAGCTGGTCAACCATGCATTACCGACGACTTGGAAATAGCGGCCTCAAAGTATCCGCGCTCGGTTTAGGTACCAACGCATTTGGCAAACGCGCAGATTATGAGGCTTCAAAACAAATCATTCATAGCGCGATAGACAATGGAATCAACTTTATCGATACAGCTAACATTTATGCAGCCACCGAATCCGAAAAAATCATTGGGCAGGTGCTCGAGGGACAGCGTCAACATGTTGTTTTAGCTACAAAAGCAGGGCTAGTTCGGGGAGCAGGCGTAAATGAGCGCGGCTCGTCCAGATTTCATTTGCAGACGGAACTGGAACACAGCTTAAAACGTCTAAAAACCGACTATATCGATCTATATCAAATTCATACATTTGATCCTGAAACACCACTTGAGGAAACACTTCGAGCACTAGAGGATATGGTACGCTCTGGCAAGGTGCGCTACATCGGAGCTTCCAATTACTTTGCGTGGGAGCTGATGAAGGCGCTCGGAATCAGTGATCGGCTTGGAATAAATCGCTTCGTATCGACACAAGTGAGCTACTCCTTAGCGGATCGAACGCCGGAAAACGAGTTGGTTCCGATGTGTCTAGACCAAGGCGTGGGCATCATTCCGTATTTTCCGCTGGCTGGCGGCATTTTGTCAGGAAAATACAGCGCAGCGCAGCAGGCGCCAGAGGGCTCTCGCGCTCAGACCGACCCGAGTTTCCAGCGATTTATCGATACTAAAACCATTGCATTAGGTGAAAATGTAGCGAAGCTTGCGGAACAATTGGACTGTACACCAAGCGTATTATCACTCGCGTGGCTCATGCATCAGCCTGTCGTATCTACCGTCATTGTGGGAGCGACAAAGGTGGAGCAGCTCAAAGAAAACTTGAAGAGTGTATCCATGCAGCTGACCGCAGATACAGAAGAGGAATTGCAGAAGATTAGCCGCCCATTCCGTACGGGTGAACCTTTTGCATGGTATCGCTTGCCGTAGAGATAGACACAACGGGTACCCACACGCAAAACACTTTGAAGAAGGTGCATGGCTTGTGGGTGCTTTTTTTGTATAGAAGCCTTGTTATTGTTGCATTCGTGGGCAAATTGTAGATGCAGCCTTGTTTCATCTCTATCCGATTTGTTTTATAAGTTATTATCGAATAGGAGGAGAGTGAGAGGCATGACGGAGAAGCAAACCTATTATGTATCGATTTCTGGAAAGCGGGTCGAGCCTGAACCTTCCATCAATGATCAGTTAACGGTAACCGCAACGCAGGGGGAGATCAGTGAGCTTCAGCAGCTGCTCGACCAAATTCAGCGGGATGATGAAAAAACACAATTTCGCGCACCAATCCCTTATAAATCAGCTGATAATGACAAAGCAACCGATAAGTTTAATGAGGATATTATCAAGGTTTACGAAACCGTATATGTGTTAGGCACGGCAGAAACTAGAGATCATATTCGCCAAATGAATATTTTAAACAAGCTGAAAGACTCTGATTACGACTATCCCGGATATGAGCGATAAAACGGTAAGCCAGTAAACAGATAAGAGGCTGTCACTAAAGGCAAATTGCCTTAAAGAGACAGCCTCTTTGCTTTTGAATTGGATAAATGATGAAGAACATATTCAGATCAATATTAATGCCGCTCTAAGTCGTCTACGTAGTCCTTGGCCTCTTTGAGGCTGACGCCACTTTTTTTTCTAAACTCTTTAATTGCTTGAACTCTTTTTCCTGAAGCAACTAGCATGCGTAATCTATCATCGATATTTATAGGGGCGTTGTTGCGAGTCATACCGGGTGAGGAAGGAGGGGAATTTAGGTTTGGCTTGGGTGATCTCGAAAAATCCGAATGGTTGTTAGCCCGTTGAAGCTCTAATTTTATTTCGTCAACCTGTCTCTGCAAGCTAAACACTTTTAACCCAAGCAGGACGGATAGAACTAATGCGCTCACAGCAACAATTTCGATCGTTTCCATTACGAATCTCCCCTTCCTGTTTTGAAAACCTATTATAACATAATTACAATTATTGTAAGGGCGATTTCGAGCTGCTGAGCAAGAATGTTTTGATAATGAGAATGATTATTAATATAATAAGAGAGGTGGAAATTGTAAATAGACATGGAAGGTGAACATGATGACATTACAGGAACATATACCATTATGGAATCATGCTGCTATAAGGGTGCTTGATGTTCGTCGGTCTATTTTGCGATCGGGTGAGAGTTTGCAAGGCTTCCGATTGCCAGCTAGTGCCTTCTTATTCGCTGCTGCTGGTGATGCAAAAATTCTCATCGACGGAATGGAGCATATGGTGAATCGTTTTTATGTGTGCCATGCCGGAAAAGGCGCTACGATTGATATTGTGCAAGTGAATGAAAAACTCGATTATTATTTTATTTTTTATAAAGCAGTCCTCGTTTTACCAGCTCGTAAAGAACTGTTAAAAGTATATAGAGACAATAATCCTTTTCAAATGCAATATGGTTTTGCCCCTGCCTATCCGCTAGGTCTTCTGACGAGAATCGAGCAAATGTATTCGCACTGGATGCTTGATATTCAATTGGAAAGATTTCATGTGAGAGCGTTGTTTCACCAATTGGTATACGATCTTATGAAGCAGCTCCATGCCGCTGAGGGGGCAGCCAAAGCTCAGCCGGATTACGTCAGCCAAACGATTCGCTTCATGGAGGAACGTTACGCTGAGACAATCAGTCTTCAAGAATTGGCGAGTACTCTTCATTGCAATGAGAGAAAGCTGCAGCGATTATTTAAAGCGCAGCTTCGGATTGGGCCACTAGAGTATCTCATTCAGGTTCGAATGGATCATGCGCAAACGATGTTATTGAATACGAATATGCCGCTTAAAGCCATTGCAGAATCAGTAGGTTATGGTGATAGTTATTATTTTAGCCGAGCCTTTAAGAAGCATATTGGCGTTTCTCCTCTTAACTTCAGAAAGCACCGTCGGATAAGTTCATCCTCTATGTCGCAAAATTCCATTGTCGCGGATACTTCTCTCTCGTATGATGGTGATTGTGATAATCATTATCAACAATTAGACGGAGGAGTTATACGGATGAATAGGAGTAAGAGGTCGATTTTAGCGGTTAGCTTAATGCTCAGTTTAATTTTATTGTTGAGTGCATGTTCGACGGGAAATAGCATGGGAAACAATACGGGAGGGGCTAGTCCAGCTGGAGCTGAATCTAGCGCAGCTTCTACAAACACAAACGTATCGCAAACAGCGCAACAGGCATATCCTGTTGTTATTAAACATATGAAGGGCGAAACAACGCTGGAGCAGCGCCCACTTAAAATTGCGGTGCTTGATACAAAATTTGTGGATCAATTGGTAACTTTAGAAGAGCAGCCAGCGGGCAGCGTAAAAGCCGCGGCAGATAAAACAGACTTCCCGGCCTATTTAATGGATAAGCTGAAGGATGTTAAATTGCTCGGTACAAGGGATGAGCCCAACCTTGAGGCTATTATGGCCATGGAACCCGATTTAATTATTTGTACAGAATTCCAAGAAGAAGTGTATGAGAGCTTGTCCAAAATTGCTCCAACGATCATGCTCGAATTTAATGAGGATTGGCGCGTCACTTTAGATACTTTTGGAAAAATTGTAGGGAAGTCTGAAGAAGCGAAGGCTGTCTTGGAGGCCTACAACGTGAAAACAGAGAAGCTGAAGGTAGAGCTAAAGGCTAAGCTCGGAGATCAAACTGTTGCATTAGCGCGCCCACGTGATGAGGGGATACGGATACATACACCAATCCACCGTACAGGAGCTATTTTATACAATGATTTAGGCTTGAATGCCCCAGAATCGGTTTTGAAGGAAAAGGATACCGCTTATGAAATTGCATTAGAGGCTTTCCCGGAAGTTGGCGCTAATCATTATTTCCTCGTAAAAGATGATATGTTCAAGGCGGCAGTGGACGAAATCCAGAAGACGGAAACGTGGAAAAATGTTGAAGCTGTGAAAAACAATCAAGTCTATGATGTGGATTCAAACATATGGATTGCCTATTATGGCCCGATTGCCATTAATATGATTGTTGACCGGGTAGCAGAAATTTTCCTTGGTAAGGCATAACATGTCAGCAACGCTTTCAAAGTCGGAGTGGGGCAATTTAAAAAGCAGATATAACTTCTCTTATGAAAATAATACCGACTCCGCTGATCGCTCCATTTATTCAAGAAATTTATTGAATAAGGAGCTATGCGAAACCTATCTGGATCGGCTAGGGAGCGAAATAGCTTCGCCATCAAGAAGAGTAACTGCGTCGATGCTCGCGAAGCGATATGCTTATCTAGTCGTTGCTCCTGTTCTGTATGCGATGACGGTATACAACAAGAATTTGACCATGACGTTGGACAATTGCCGCTTGGTTTCACCTAGCGACAGCGAGTTCAATGTGACGAAATCCAAGTTTCCTAATTTAAGCTTTGAAGAACCAAGCGTTACGGAACCGGTAGCTGGGGAGCGGAAAGAGTGGCGGGATCAGGTAATAAGAGAACTTTTTGCAGAGCATATTTCTCCATTATTTCGTGCTTTATCTATGGTTGGCGGAATACCTATAGTGATCTTATGGGAGAATGCGATGGTTCGAATTGCTCCGCTTTATGAGGACGGACTAGAGGAAGAAACGAATCCGGTTATCTTACAACGACTTCATGAGGATTTCACGTTTATAACGCAGACTGCACCAGCAAGCTTATTCGGAGAACGCCGCAATCCGTTTAAGAAGTTTATGAGCAAAACGAATATAGACACGATGAGTGAGCTGCCTGATATCCGCAAAACCTGCTGCTTCTATTATGAAATGTCTTCGGCAGAATATTGCAGAGCTTGTCCGAAACCTTTCGAATGCCATAAATAGCAGGACATTGAGCAATCGTCTTGTCACCTTTTGGGGGCAAGGCGGTTGCTTTTTTTATTTATTGGTTCTTAATATAAAAGGGATTTTGAAATATAATTTGATTCCACATATGCCATTGACGGCCGGTGTCATAGAGCTGAAGCTCGAGATTTCTTTAGCAGCTTACAAGCATTATTCATTCGAATTTATGTTAAATAGGAAAGAATGGTTTCTCCTGTTACAGCTTTGAACATTTGAGCGAAGTAATGGCAGATAAAGGTTCACTTTGACTGCGTCCGCTAGGGAATCTTTTATAAATTTTTTCGAATGCTGAACATATCCTCATGGGGATGCTTCCACCACAAATAGCGAATAGCAGGAGCTTTTCCTGCTATTTTTAATTTATCTGGAAAAGCTCCTGTTAATTTACAGCTGCGCGCTCATCTAAAGAAATGAGCTGGAAGTGCCATGCTGAGCATTCTGCAGACTCCATAAGTTGATGGATTTTCAGTTTATCCCGTGCGCTGATGGAATAGTGCTGCTAATTAGGCACGTATTATGTAAGTTTGACCTGCTGCTCGCTCCATGCCCAAAGCTTGGCCGCAAGCTCGGGATTGCTCGCTTTGCTTGCCGTTTGAACGCTTTTGCTGTCGATAAAATATTGGCCGGTCAGATTTGCCGCTTCATCGCTGGATGCTAAATAAATTGCCGTCTTTGCCCCTTCAAGCGGCGTTCTGAAAAAAGGCTTGAGCAGCTTATGCACCGTCTTACCGAAGCCGCTCTTGCGATCTACGCCAATATTGGTCGCTACCGCCCCGGGATGAAGACTGTTAACCGTCACCCTCGTACCTGCGAGACGTTTTGCCAGCTCATTCGTGAATAAAATATTCGCGAGCTTCGATTGCGCATAACCTTTTGCGACATTATAGCCCCTTGTTAGGTTCGGATCGTCAAAATGTATTCTTCCGGCCTTATGGGCACCAGACGATACATTGATAATTCTCCCTTGCGGAGCACGTTGAAGAAGGTCAAGCAGCTCGTTAGTCAGCAAAAAATGACCCAAATGGTTGATGCCGATTTGCGATTCAAATCCATCCGAGGTTATGCTTCGTTTCAAGGCGACAACCCCTGCATTGTTGATCAACACATCAAGCTGGCTATATTTCTGCTTAAATGCAGCAGTGAAAGTGCGAATGCTGGCAAACGAGCCCAAATCGCAGGTCATGAGGACAATATCGCTTCTGCCGCTTTGGCTGCGCGCTTGTTCAAGTGCGCGCTCGCCGCGCTCCTTGCTGCGGCATATCATCACGACATGCGCCCCTTGCTTCGCAAGCTCGACCGTTGTCGCAAGCCCCATGCCGGAATTGGCGCCAGTTACTGCTACGACCTTTCCTGTCATATCGCTCATCCAAGCCACCTCCGTATATTCGTTATTTACAGCTTACCATGTGCAGCGAAGGTATGCCGTACAAATTCAATAAACGATCTGACATGTGGAGACAGCTGATCCTCGTTGCGGTAAGCCAAACAAATATGCCGCTGGTTTACATACTGAGGCAGATCGCGCATAACGAGCTCGCCGGCTTCGATTTCTCGGATGACGCTTCGGCGCGGCAGGATGCCAACACCCATATTGCATTTTAGAGCTTCCTTGATCGTTTCGATCGCACCCAGCTCCATAACACTTTCCCATTGCAAGCCAGCCCCGGCTGCCCAATCATCGGACAAGGTACGCGAAGTGGAGCCAACCTCATGCAGCAGAAATGTTTCATGTCTCAGCTCTTCGACCTCTACTTGCGCTTGGTTAGCTAACGGATGCTCCGGCGCAAGCAGCAGCTTCAGCTCATCAGCGACTAACGGCTGTATAATAAGGCCTTCTTCCAGCGATTTGCCAAGAGAGACGATGCCTATATCGATCTCATAGCTGCGCAGCATCGCAAGCACAGAAGCTGCTTGTTTCACGGTCAGCATGAGGCTTACTTTTGGATACAGCTTGCGGTAGGAAGCAAAGTGCGGCGGCATCACATAGGTTGCTGGCGTATAGCTCGCCCCCAGCCTCAAACGGCCTTCCCCTTGTTCACGGCGCTCCAGCATGGCAAGTCTAGCTTCTTCCATAAGGAAAACGATTCGCCTCGCATAGGGGAGCAGATCCACAGCAGCTTCACTTGGCTGAAGGCTCCGCGAGTGCTTGCGGAACAGCTCCACGCCAAGCTCCTCCTCAAGCCTTTTGAGATGAAAGCTGATTGTCGGCTGCTTAAGCCCCAGCTTATCTGCAGCTTCTGCGAGCGTTCGACCGCTGCATACCTCCATGAACACATGCAGCTGCTGTACATTCATCCCGTGCTCACTCCCTCGCTTTTTGCCTATTAATATAGATTAAATCTATATGTATATCAATATCTATCGATTATATTTCATAATATCTCGACATTACGTTAACAATCATCTGACAAACCGTTGCTAAAGTTAGGAGGTAAGCAAAACAGATAGTGGAGGGAAATCAAAACGATGAAAACGAATGGGAAACGCTGGCTTGGAACCGTTTTGCTAGCTGGACTGATGGCACTAACTGCTGCATGCGGCAACGGAAATGCCGGAAATACGAATAAAGGGGCAGCAAATGCCGGAAATACACAAACGACGGCTCCTACCGAAGAA
Organism: Paenibacillus sp. NRS-1760; assembly: GCF_050467785.1. Classification (NCBI taxonomy): domain Bacteria; kingdom Bacillati; phylum Bacillota; class Bacilli; order Caryophanales; family Paenibacillaceae; genus Paenibacillus; species Paenibacillus sp. NRS-1760. The sequence continues at coordinate 141,752 of NZ_JBITPK010000015.1, forward strand.
GCGCAAGCGACAGAAACAGCTGCCACGGAGGATAAAGGAACGCTTACTGTATACTTGAACGATTTTGACAGCATTATTGCTCCATTATTTGAGGAAGCTACCGGCTACAAGCTGGAGGTCGTTGCGGGCAACGGAGCAGAAATTATGTCCCGCGTTGAAGCAGAGAAAGGCAATCCACATTGGGATGTCATTTGGCTGGATGCGATGCCTTCCATTTATGGTCTAGGGGCAAGCGGTCAACTGCTTGAAGGCTGGTCGCCGAATAACGTCGCTAATCTAACTGACTTTGCCAAAGCTTTTGTGCCTGAGAAGCAATGGTATGTTCCTACAGGCGCACATGCTGCGGGAGTTATCGTGTATAACAAGGACAAAGTGAAGGCGGAGGATGCGCCAAAATCATGGGAGGACTTCTCGAATGCGAAGTACAAGAACATGATCGGCATGGCTGACCCAGCGATCGCAGCTCCGGCTTATCCTTTTGTTTCTTGGTTTTTTAAAGAAAAGACAAACGACGGCGGACAAACGTTCTTTAGCTCTTTGATGGACAATGGGCTTCGTGTATATCCCAAAAATCCAAACGTTGTCAAAGCGCTCGCCGCTGGTGAAATCTCGATCGCAGCACTGCAAGAGAGCAATGCCTATGCGATGAAAAACGATAACGAGCCTATCGAAATTATTTGGCCGGCAGAAGGTGCTCCCGCATCCGTTCGGGTAGCTGCGATTCAGAAGGATACCAAAAATCCGAATGCAGCTAAAGCGTTTATCGAATTTCTGCTCGATCCAAAAACGCAGCAAGCTTTAATTGATCAAGGCGACGAGAGTTATTTCCAGCCTTCCGTAAACGGCGTAAATGCCAAGCAAGATCGCGCAGCCGATGCGAAGCTCGTTGCAGCCGACGCTTCCTGGGCATCTGAAAATGAAGCGGCAATCAAGCAATGGTTCGCCGACCAGTCCGTTAAGTAAACGATGCAAACTTTTATGAAGGATCGGTTAGGATGGTTTGTCAGTATCATCCTATTCATCCTCGTCTTATATCCCTTGGTGGCAGTTATTATTCAAGTACTGCTGCCTGGGGTTTTCTTCGGCAATTGGCAACTCGGGGATCTTGCGCTGCTGCTCGAAATATTCAAGCGTCCCTTATGGCAAAAATCACTCGAAAATTCCGTCGTGCTTGGACTTGGAACGACGGTGCTCGCTACGATTCTCGGCGGTGTGCTGGCAACGATACGCGCCAACTGGTCATTTCCAACAGCTAAGCTGCTGGATGCCTCCGTTTGGCTGCTCATTATTACGCCTTCGTTTATTTTAGCGCAGGGCTGGGTGCTGTTTGCTGCCGGAGGCGGCATCGCTGTTAACCTGCTCGGCTGGCACTGGGTTACGAGCGCTGTTTTTCAGCCTGCTGGACTTATTTTTATTATGACTTTAAGCAAATTCCCATTCGCTTATTTGAGTGTTCATGCGGCGATGGAGTGGAAGGTTGATCAGCTGTCTCACGCAGCTCGCCTATCCGGAGCATCTGCTTTCACGGTATGGCGTACGATCCAAGCGCCTCTGCTTATGCCAGCTGTTTGGGCTGGAGCAGCGCTTGTCTTTATGGATACAATCGGCGATTTCGGGCTTCCTGCATCGATTGCCGCTGTTTATCGTTTTCCGACACTGCCTTACTCTATTTACTCGGCAATCTACACATCGCCCATACGATTCGATATGGCAGGCGTTCTGTCCTTTTATCTCGTATTGTTAATCGGCATTGCGATGTTCGTCCAATTTTATGCGATGCGTCGCTCACGCTTTGATTTCTTATCGGCTCGGGCGCAGCGGTCTGTACCGAAGCCGGCTGGAAAGTTTGCTGTGCTTCTTACCACACTAAACTTGTTATTTCTTGCTGTAGTCATCGGCATTCCGATAGGCGCAAACGTGCTGATGTCCATATTCAAAACACAGTCAGGCGGTATGAAGCTAGCGAATCTCACCTTGGAGCATTACAGGGAATTGTTCCATAGCTCAAGCACGCTGCTGAAGGGTTTGTCCCATTCCTTAATGATCGCTGGAGTCGCTGCTCTGCTTGGCCTATTATTCGGACTGTGCGTCGCTTATGTCTTAACCTATTCACAGTTCAAATTTAAACGGACGATTGAGGTGTTCTCTGTCGTCACGCTTGCTGTTCCCGGCGTCGTGCTGGGCATTGGGTATATTTTCGTTTGGAATCAAAAATGGCTCGATTCGATCGGCTTGCTCCTGTACGGAACGCCTTGGATTCTTGTGCTTGCCGCTATCGCCGGCGCTATTCCCGTCATTACGAGATTGATGGTCGGCGCAATGGCGAAAGTGCCGCTTAGCCTGCTTACTGCCGCGCAGCTGCAAGGCGGTACGCTCGCAAGCCGCGTCCGTTTCATACTTGTCCCTTTAATACGCGGCGCTTTGCTCTCTGCGGGCCTTGCTGCATTTGGCTCCAGTGTGTTTGACTTAGCGGTGAATTCGATCCTGTTCCCGCCAAACTTCCTCACGCTGCCCGTTACGATCAACAAGGCATTCGAGGATTTGGATTTTGGTTATGCTTCTGCGGCAACCGTCGTTGGATCATTTATCGTTATTATGATTATTTTGGCGGTTGAGCTCATGCTCCGCCGCAAGGAGGCAAATACATGACATCGACAGCGATTCAGCAAAGGTATGACGAGGCAAATGAGCCTAAGCCAGCCGCTCCCAAACCGCTGCTTGCAGCATCTGGTTTAATGAAAAGCTACGGATTGTTTCAAGCGCTTAAAGGAATTTCTTTCGACATGCGCGAAGGCGAGATTATTAGCGTGCTTGGACCGTCAGGCTGCGGCAAGTCGACGCTGCTCCAGCTCGTCGCCGGCTTATCGAAGCCGGACGGCGGCCAGCTTAAGCTGGGCGATGAGATTATCGCCTCTCCGTCTATCATGATGCCCCCTGAGAAACGCGGGGTTAACATGGTGTTTCAGGACTATGCGCTGTGGCCGCATATGAATGTATTCGATAACATCGCTTATGGGCTGCATAGAAGCAAGATGGCTCGAGCGGATATTCAGCAGCGCGTTCAGGAGCTGCTGGCGATGCTACATCTTGAAGGGCTTGAGCGCAGGCTGCCGCCGCAGCTCTCTGGCGGTCAGCAGCAGCGGGTCGCTATTGCGAGGGCAATTGCTACTAGGCCGAAGCTGATGCTGCTCGATGAGCCGCTCTCCAACCTTGATATGCGGCTGCGCGTAGAAATGCGCACCGAGATGGCGTATTTATTCCGCCAATTAGGCATGAGCGTTTTCCATGTTACCCATGACCCGGAGGAAGCCTTCGCTATGGCCGATCGGCTGCTTATTTTGCGCAACGGGCAAATTGATCAGATGGGCACGCCGCAGCAATGCTTCACGCGTCCGGCCAGCCGCTGGGCAGCTTCTTTGCTTGGAGCAATCAACGGTTTGCGCGGCGAGGTCATAAACGGAGACAGCGGCAGCGCTGTTCGCATCGGCTCATCGATCATTCACGGTTTGCTCGCGCCAGAGCAGCAGAACCTAAGTGATCATTCGCAGGCAATTATTATGTTCCGTCCTGAGGAAGCTGAGGTCATCGAGCGAAGAGACGCCGCAGCCGTGCTTTCATTAGCTTCACCGCAGGAGCGGACAGACAATACGATTCAGCTTCAAGTGCTTCATTGCACCTTTGAAGGCAATCGCTGGCGTGCAGTTGCACAAACGAGCTGCGGACAGAAGGTATATTTAGTGCTCGCAGTCCCGTTAGAGGCTGGCGAGCATGTAACGATAAAGCTAGCCATTCGCTCTGCTTTCATTTACCCGAATGAGGAAGAAAGGTAGTCGATTCATTTGTATAATCCAACAAAAACAGACTCGCGTCTTTTAGCCATTGCAGATATACACGGTTATGAAGAAGAACTGCTGCTTTTGCTTCAAGAAGCAGCTTATAACCCGCACCATGATCGGCTTATTTTGCTGGGCGACTACATCGATGCCGATAGACCCGCTACATGGGGCACGCTAGATACGATTCACCAGCTTATCAACGAAGGTGCACAGGCATTGCTCGGAAATCAGGAGCTGCGGCTTCTTGCATCCGCTGAGTCCAGCAGTGCGCTTCACCCGGAAACGAAAGAATGGCTGCACAAGCTTTCATTATATGTGGTAGTCGGCCAGTATTTATTCGTTCATGCAGGCATTCGGCCAGGTGTCCCTCTGCATGAGCAAAAAAAGAAGGACCTAACGGAAATTCGCGACGAGTTTATTTATACGCCTTTGCCTGATTCGGACGAGGCGCAGTCGTACACCATTATTTTTGGCCATACGCCAACGTTCAAGCTGGATGCTTCTTCCCCTGGAGCCATATGGCAAGGAAATCGACGGCTCGCCATTGATACTGGGGCCAAGCATGGCTGTCGCTTAACGCTGCTTGATGTCAGCAGCCTATTGAGCTATTCGTGCTCGACTGCTCCAGAGAGCCGCTGCGGCGATTTCAAATTGGTTAAGCTCCAATCCATCTAACACACAAAAAAGCGCTGCCCGTATGCATTTACGGGACAAGCGCTTTTTCTCTTCTTAAATAGAGCTATTTATATTGCTATTTCGTTCAAAAGCAACGATCCAATCCCCTTGGACTGCCGCATAACCTGTGTCACCTTCAACAACCAAGCCGTACAAATTTTTGACGTCTACATATTCCTTGCGAGTGCCATTATCGAATTCAAGCGTGATGTAATAATACGTACGGGATGAATTGCTGGTATGCCCCACTCCGTCGTGATTATGGTGATTCGTATGATGGCGAACGTCCATGCGCTTGGCTACAACGCGCGCGTAAGTCGTTTCTTTTGGCGCGGTCGAATTTTTGAAATATTTAACAATGCTAAAAATAATGCCGCCAATAACGAGCACGAATACGATCATTATAAATAGAGGAACAATCGTAAACATGATTCCTCCGCCTGGAGGGCCGAATCCAAATCCATTCACAAACCATCACATCCAATTTTTTCTTTTCATTAATTTTACTATTAATACGTTCTTCCGACTAGTCTGATGCGGTATAGGCTGCAAAAGCTGAGGTTAATTAATAAAAAGCAGGGGGGTAACGAAGCGGGTTGCTGGGGCTTAATAGAATTAGGAGATAGGCTCACGCAGAAAAGAGCGGCTGGACGCTGCGCACGTCGGATAGCTGGATAGCCGCTCAGCGGAATCATTTTTATTTTGACAGCGGTTAAGCCTCATTCATGCTTATGTAACGGAAAACGATCGATGATCTCGTACATAGGGGACTTGTTCATATGGGTGAGCATAAGCACAAACTGATCGATTTCCCAGCTGAACGATGAGGCAATAGACGTCGCTGCTTCAATCGGCATTCGATTAGCGTCAGCGAATCCTTTGGCAAGCGTGATATGCGGCGCGTAGGGACGATCTTCTGGAACGAAGCCCACTGAACTTGTTGCCCGAATAATCCCCTCGTGAAGAGCGGACAGCCCCTTTAAGTCTCCGCTAACGGCACCCCATAGAACGCGTGGAGCAGCGGGCGGGCCAAAGGTTCCGATTCCGCTCCAAGTTAAAGAAAATGCATTTGCTCTTACTTTTTTTAGAGCGGCTGCCAGCTCTTCAAGCTGAGCAGCCGAAGTGTCGCCTAGAAACTGAAGCGTAATATGGTAATCGCTCGGATGCGTCCATTTACGGAAAGGCAGCGTATGTTTATGATCTTGTGCCCAGCTTTCCAGCTCTTTGGACACAGATGGTGATACAGGTATAGCCACGAACAAGCGCATTATATTTTCCCTCCTAATCACAGTATGCAGCCATAACACTCGGACCATTCATTCTGCACGTTGAATTTGGACCTTTTTTCCATTCCAAATATTTTTAAGTAAACCAAATATCGCGGAAGCGTACCCAGCCCAGCGATTCCAATGAAATGCCGCGCACGGAAGGGTGGAACGCGGTTTTCAAATGTTTACGGTAGAGGAAAAACAAGCTGTGCCTGGCTTTGAGCTGAGCCTCGATGTCTATGAATATCGCTTCTCGGCGTGCTCGATCCGGTTCGCCCAATATCATCTGGATGCTGTGCTCGAGCATATCATGAACCTCGGGAAGCGCATGCTGCTGCATGCTTTTGTACAAATCAATTAGTCTCAGCTCGCGATGCTCGTCCAGCATGACAGCGAAAAGCAGCAGATCAGCGGACATGCGCGCTGTTCCCTTAAACTGCTCTGCAGGAATGAGATTAATTTGCAGCGGAATGCCTGATTTCGCATATACCTTCTGAATGATCTCTGCATCCGCTGCATACTGCGGAATCGTAGCGAGTACCAGCGGCTCGCCTTGATAGCCGGAGCTGTCAAGCGCTTGCTTGATTACGCTCCAATCAATGGGGACTGCATCCTGCGTTTCATCAATCTGGTTCAGCCAGAAGCTGTTAACCCCTTCAATGACATCACCGGATAGCAGCTGCAAAAGCTCTGTTCGCTCGATAGCGAGGTTAATTGCCGCTCGTATGGCGGGGTTTGCCAGCAAGCCGTGCTTTTGTTCATTAACTGTGATGAATTTACAGGTCATGCCAGACTGTCTAACCTGCTGCCATCGTTCAGCTGCCATATCCGTTAGTCTTGCGTTGTGCATAATTTGAAACGATTGCAGCTCAGCGTGGTTTTCGCGTGTTGACTCCTCGGCAACGGTCCACACTTCTACACGGTCGAGGAAAGCTCTGCCGCGGAAATAGGCTGCAAAAGCTTCCAATATCCAGACGCCTTGATCATTTCCGGTGAATCTAAACGGGCCTGTACCAATCGGTTTGCTGCCAAATTGCTCGCCAGCTGCCGAACAAGCATCTTGAGGCACGATAGAGGCGCGATTAGTTGTCAAAAAAGAGAGAAAAGCTTCGTTGCGCTCGGATAATTGAATGCGAATGGTTGTGTCATCCGGTGTATCCATAGAAATGATGTTGGTGTAAGCCCAGCTGTAGAGCCCTTGCGGTGCAAGCCGCTTAAGTCGTTCAAGCGAATATTTGACGTCTGATGAATCCAGCTCACGTCCATGATGGAACAGAACGCCCTTGCGCAAATAGAAAGTCCAGCGCGTACGCGATTCATCCACCTCCCACGCATGGGCAAGCTGCGGCAAAATCTGTTCGCCCCTCGGATCGATGCGAACGAGCCCGTCAAATATTTGATTAACGAGGTGGGACTCGCCCGTGTAATGGATAGCTGCCGGATCTAGCGAATAGATCGTCTGCGGAAGCGGGAAGCGCAAAATATCTGTGCGCCGCTTGCCCTGCACCTCCGAATGAAATCCGAATTGACCAGAGAGCCATTCTTGAAACTGGTCGCGCAGCAAAGGCGCTTCTTCGATTTGCTGGAGAAGCTCAAGCGCCGAATGCAAATCCTGCTTTTGCATCATTTCTTGCGCTTCCTCCAGCGCGACTTGTTCCTTGCTGACGAGGAAGGAGAGGGCAGAGCGATTGCCGCGTCCCCGCTTTGGCTCCCACACCAACCACTCTTCCTGTTGCATACGCTTCAATAAAAGTACCATATTCCGATGTGTGCAATCGAGCAAATTTGCGAGCTCCTGTGTTGTAACCTCGAAGGGGATATTCTCTTGAATACTCGGATATGAGCGCCTAAGCGCGAGATAATGCCTGCGGATTTTCATGCAAATTACTCCTAACTCGAAAATATGAAATTTTCCAATTATAACTTACACTTTTTGTTCTTGTTTTCTAGGTTACAATAAAAGGAGTAAATTAACAAATCCAGTTTAAAGATGGAGTGAGTGAAAAATGAGAGATCCAGCACCATGGCAAAAAAGGTATGAGAAAATGCTTATTCTTGCCCTTCTGTTTGGTCTAGTCAGTCAATATTTGTTCGTAGGAGCAGCCGCAGGCATTTCGGTTATCGTGTTCATTGCCAGCTTTTATGGGTTGTTTTTCTATTCCATAAAGGGGAGGATGGGGGGCTTTGAGAAATGGCAAGGTCAAGCACGATCTGGCTGGCTGCTGCTCATTCCAATCTTTTTATTAACGCTGACTTATGCGCTATATGATAACGGTCTGTTCCGTCAGCTGAATATGTTTGCATTGTTTGCATTGATCATTTCTCAGACGGTGCTTATGACGAGCAGCAGTGTGAAGCCGTGGTACCGAGGCGTATTTTATACAGAGCTATTATTTCTGGCTTTAATTAAGCCGTTTGCTTTTATAGGCGTGCCGTTTAACCTGGTTAATGATCGTTTGAGAGGAAAAGAGAAAGGTGAGAACTCGGCGAGAAGCAAGCTTGGCAAAATATCGCTAGGGCTGCTCCTGTCCGCACCTATCCTTATTGTCGTTATTGCGCTGCTTGCTACAGCGGATGAAATTTTCCTATCTTGGCTGCTTGAGATTCCGGGCGTCATGGATCGTTTCTCTTTAGGGGAGAGCATCTGGCGCATAGTCGTAGCAGCAGTATTCGCCTTTTATGCTTTTTGCTACATATGGGGATTGCTCTTTAATAAGGCGACAGATAAAGCAAAAGACTTACCGACAGACACGCCGGGTGCTGCAATACAGCCAAACGGACGTATCGAATTTGATCCCATCACTGCTGGGACGCTGCTTGTCAGTATTAATATCGTTTACGTGCTGTTTGTTATCATTCAGTTCTCCTATTTGTTCGGAGCGGCAAACGGCCTGCTGCCTGAGGGAGCTGCGTATGCCGAATATGCACGCAGAGGTTTTGCGGAATTAATTATGGTTGCACTCATTAACGTTTGCTTGCTTATGTGCGGTTTGCATCTCATTCGGCGCACTAGCGCAGCAGCGGAGTGGATTCGCAAGCTGTCTCTTACCTTGTTGATAGGCTGTACAATCATTATGCTTATCTCCGCTTACAGCAGGCTCTCTTTGTACGAGGAGGCCTACGGCTTCACGCAGACAAGACTACTCGTTCATGGCTTTATGATTTATCTGGGCATTTTGCTCGTCATTGCATTACTGCGTATATGGAAAGAGCATTTCTCAATGGGCAAGGTTTATATATGCATATCTATTATTGCATTTGTTGTGATGAACTATATCAACATAGATGCGCGAATTGCTGAGAACAATGGTGATCGCTACGAACGAACAGGTAAGATTGATATGGCTTATCTCGGTACGCTGTCCACAGATGCGGCGCCGGCGCTGCTAAAGCTGCAAGTGAAGCATCCGGAGTTGAAGGGGTTGAACGGAGTAATAAATAAGCTTCAGGATAAGGCCCATAAGCATAACAAGTGGCAATCTTGGAATCTATCGAAGCAACGGGCTAAATAATTGGAGAAAGGCAAGGTCGTTTGTATGATGAAAATATCCCGTTTTGATCGTAGTATTCGACTTATCCTCTCACTTGTCGGATTTCCACTGTTAATCGTACAGTATTTGATAACGGTCTATGAGCAAAAAAAACATAAACCTACGGGGTGGCATGCCGACATCGGCTCACGCAAGCTGCATGTTACCGTCACGGGTCATGGTTCGCCAACGATTATTTTAGAAGCGGGGATGGGCGGTTGCTCGCTGGATTGGGCACTCGTTGCTCCGGCGCTTTCGACGAAGGCGAACGTGATTACTTATGATCGCGCAGGATTTGGCTGGAGCTCAGAAGTGCTCGATCACCCTACTTGTAGCGCTTATGTTGATGATTTGCGGTCGCTGCTGAGAACGCTTGGCGCGGCCCCGCCTTATTTGCTAGTTGGCCATTCCTATGGCGGGATGATTATGAGGTTGTTTGCCTCGCGCTATCCTGAGGAAGTATGCGGCCTTGTGCTTGTAGATGCGACGCACGAGAGCCGATATCTGCCGGAGCAAACAACCGCTGGCCGGCAAAAACAGCTGTTTAGCCACCGTTCCCAATATAGACTAGGCTATATGCTATCGCCGCTTGGCATACCGAGATGGCTGAAGCAGCATATCGGCTCTAAGCGTTTGCCGGAAGAATGGCTGGCGCCAGTTCGCGCATTAGGCTACAAGGCAAGCGCGTATAGGGCTGTCTATGCTGAGCTGCTCAGCACGACGGAAAGCAGCCTGCAAGTAGCAGCTGCCGAGCCGCTTAAGCAGGATTTGCCTGTCATCGTATTAAGCGCAGGGAAGCAGAATGAGGAATGGCAGCAGGTGCAGCGGAAGCTAACAAATTTGACCAAGCGCACGAATCAGATTATAGTCGAGGATAGTTGGCACTCTATTCATATTCATAGACCAGATGCTGTAATTCACGCTATTAATCGTTTATTAGATGAAATAGATTTGTCTAGTTATCGCTAAAATGTAAGGAGTTTTGCAGTAATGCGCATGACCAAAAAACGTTTGTTGTGGATATTACCTTTAGCTATTCTTGCAGTAGCCGCTTTTCTTTATTACGAAAATAATGCGATCGGAATAACAAAATATGAAATCAGCTCAGCGAAGCTACCTGAAGGAGTCAGCTCTTATCGTATCGTTCACTTAACAGATCTTCACAGCAAGTCCTTCGGCAAGGAGCAAAGCACAATTACGAGCAAGGTAAAACGGCTGAAGCCGGACCTCATTGTAATGACAGGCGACTTGGTTGACAGCAGAAGATACAATGCAGAAACTAGCCTTACCTTGATGCGCAAAATGACGGAACTGGCTCCTGTCTACTATGTGACCGGAAACCATGAATATGGCCCGAGGTTAATCGCATTACAGAAGGCGTTGAAAGAGCTGGGCGTCCATGTGATGCGCAACAAAAGCGAAATGATAAAGCTCGGCGATGGCGAGATTCGAATAGCTGGCGTGGATGATCCGGTTTTTAATTTAAAGGCAGATGGAGACGTTGCGAAGTTGAATGAAAATATGGCGACTGCTATGCAAGCAACCGAATCGGAAAACAACGCCGACACGCTCACTATCCTTTTATCGCATCGCCCGGAGCTTTTTTCGGTCTACACGCAGCACAAAATTGATTTGACCTTCTCCGGCCATGCCCATGGCGGACAGGTGCGCTTGCCTTTTTTGGGTGGGCTCGTGGCCCCGGGGCAAGGCTTCTTGCCAAAGTATGACGGAGGCAAATATGTGGAAGGCGGCACAACGATGATCGTCAGCCGCGGACTCGGCAATAGCATTTTTCCGCAAAGAATATTTAATCGTCCAGAGGTTGTACTGGTTGAGCTTACGCGTCCGTAATGCTTAGCATCCACGAAACTATGTGGAAAAGCTCTCTTTCTAATAGCAAAAGAATCCAATGGCAGCACAGCAAAGCAGCAGCGAAATGAGTTCGATTTCTCGTCGAACTTGTTTCGCTGTTGCCGCTTTTGCAATAAATAAGTTCGTTTCGGCTATGTCCAAAATACAAGCTATACTATAGAATGAAAACGTTCCTACTATTCATCCAACCACCAAAGGAGAGTCATAATGAAGATGAAGAAAAAAATAAGTTTAGTGATTGCTGCTCTCATGTTGTTTGGAAGCGTTATCAATTTTGTTCCGAGTTCGGTAAAAGCAGCTGAATCGGCAAGCACGGATACTCAGATTTCCATCCTAGGTACTTCGGATATTCACGGACGGTTTATGCCATGGGATTATGCTCTTGACGGTCCCAACCCAACGGGAAGTTTAACGCAGTTATTTACAATTATCAAAAAAGTTCGTGAAGAGAACCCGAATACGGTTTTACTGGATGCGGGGGATATGATTCAGGGCAATTCGGCTGAATTATTTAATGATCAACCGAAGTCTCCGATGATGGTAGCCATGAATGAAATGAACTTTGATGCATGGGTAATGGGCAATCATGAGTTCAACTTCGGGCTCGATGTGTTCAATAAGATTACCACTCAGTATAAAGGCCAAAGGCTGGGCGGGAACATCTATAAGGACAATGGTGATCGATTCTTGCCTGCGTATACCATTATCGAAAAAGCTGGCATAAAAATTGGAGTTATTGGAATGGATACGCCAATGACGACTGAGTTTGAAAAAGGAACGGATCATCTAGACGGAATTGTATTCAAAAATCCTGTTGATGAAACGAAAAAAGCAATCAAGGAATTAGAAGGTAAAGTTGATGTAATGGTTGGTCTTATGCATATGGGGCTGGAGAACGAAAATGGTGTACCAGGTACTGGCGTAGCTGATATTGCCAATGCGAACCCGGAGCTGGCTGCTATTTTTGCAGGTCATATGCACAAGCTTATTAAAGAGGATACGGTGAATGGCGTTTTAATTGTTGAACCGGATAAATACGGAACGCATGTTTCTCGTATCGACCTTACGTTCACGAAGCAAGGTGATAAGGTAGTTCTTAAAGATAAGAAAGCTGCTGCATTGCCTGTTAAAGCGGCTGATGGAACGACTGAAGTATCGGATCCTGCATTGGAATCTACGCTGCAGCCGTATCATGATTTTGCTAGGGCAGATGCGAATATCGAAGTGGCACAGCTTAAAGGCATGAATCTTGTAGCTAAAAATGAGATTAATGATATTCCTACTGTACAAATTCAGGAAACACCGTTATCAGACTTCTTTAACGAGGTCATGTTGTATTACAGCAAGGCAGATGTCGTTGCTCATCAGATTGATAACGATAAGGCGCGGCTGGATGTAGGTCCTATTAAGAAAAAAGATATTGCCTATAACTATCAGTTTGCTCTAGGAGAAATTACCGTTTACCAAGTAACGGGTAAAGATTTGAAAGATTACATGGAATGGGCAGCAGGATATTTTAACTCAACACGACCTGGAGATGTAACGGTTAGCTTTGATAAGACACGCCGCGCTTCCAAATATAGCACAAACGATTTTTTTGGCGGCGTCAAATATGAAATTGATCTAACGAAGCCTGCTGGCAGTAGAATCACGAACTTACGTAAAATGGATGGCAGCAGCATCAAGCCGGACGATGTGGTCAAACTCGGTATGAACGCATATCGGATGGATGCTCTTAAAGCCAAAGGTGGGGCACTTGAAGGACGCAACTTTGAGCAGCTTTGGTCTTCGAAGGATGCAAGCACATTTGGCGAAATGGACGGAACCATTCGCAATCGTGCCATTGCGTACCTAAAAGACGTGAAAAAAGGTGTATACGAGCCTAAAATTCAAAGCAATTGGAAAATTACAGGTGTAGATACGAAATCTCCTGAACGTGCAGATGTAGTTGAGCTTATTAATACCGGTATATTGGAGATTCCGAAGACGGAGGATGGCAAATATACCAATGTAGCCTCAATTAACATTTTGGATGCGGTCACTGAAAATGAAATAGCTGAGTTGTCTAACAGAGCAAAGGTGGAGCAAAGTCTATTTGCCAGCGTGAAGACAAAAGGTGAGTTCTATCATAAACTGAATGCGGCGATTAAGGCAGCAGTGACTGCCCCAGAGGTAACTGCTCCGGAAGTCATCATTCCAAAGGAACCAGTTAAGCCTAAACCTGATCCTAAACCAACAGTAAAGCCGGTCGTTAAGAAGCAAGCAAAGGTTACAGCATACTTCTTGAATGTTCGTGCTGAAGCTTCTTCGAAGGCAAAGATTTATACGGCTGTACCAAAAGGTACTGTTCTTGAAGTGTTAGGAACGGAGCACGGCTGGGTGAAGGTTTCGTACAAAGGGAAAATAGCATATGTGTATGGTAAATATGTAGATATGATTTAATATTTTATTTTAGCTTAGTGCCCAGTCTTTGTAGACTGGGCACTTTTTGGGTATATACTATTTTCCAAAATAGACAAAAAGAGACCCACAGCATTCGGTGCTGTGGGTCTTCATTATATATATTACAAAAGGGGGTTGTTTTCATTATAGTAGGCTTTCATTAAAACGAGATGAAAATTATATTTCAAGTTTATTACAAATGATTGGAAAACGATGTAATACTCGCTTGCATATCGAGGAGAAGCAATGAATAGACTTGTTAAAAGCAGAAAACTTGTCCGATTATGCTTGTCTGGAGAGGGTGGGAAATTACGATATGAAGCATTCACAATCGAGTATTGCGATATTAGGGATAGGTACGGCGGTTCCGCCTCATCTTGTTGATCAAGCGGATACAGCGCGAAGGTTAGTCGATGCATTAAGCGATAAGCCGGATTCCGCTCGTTGGGGAAGAAGGATTTTTAAGCAATGCGGCGTGCAAAGCAGGTATACTTGTGAACCAAATCTGCTCGCGGAAGCAGCTGAATGCCGCTACCTGCCGAGCGCTTCACCGGAGACTGCTCCCTCGACAGCGGAACGTATGGGGATATATAAGCGGGAATCCGTTCCGCTTGGGCTTCATGCAGCGAGACAAGCTTTGGCAGATGGAAAGGTTGATGCGGCTGAGATTACACATCTCATTACGGTCAGCTGTACCGGCCAGTTTTTGCCCGGAATGGATGCAGCGATCATTCATCAATTAGGACTAGCCCCCACGATAACCCGTATCCCGCTTAATTTTCTCGGCTGTGCTGCTGGGCTTAAAGCCATTGGCCTGTCACGCCAAATTGTATCGAATGACAGTAACGCAATTGTTCTTGTTGTATGCGTCGAGTTATGCACGCTGCATATTCAGCCATCTGGCGATAAGGAATCGTTATTTGCCGCTTCATTTTTCGGGGACGGAGCATCAGCCTGCGTCATTGGTGCGGGCAAGCCGCATCACAGGCCTATTTTTGAGCTAGGCGAAGAACGTTCGGTTCTGCTGCCTGAATGCGCAGAGGAAATGGTGTGGGAGGTTGGCAACCACGGCTTTGACCTATACCTATCCCCACATATTCCGAAGCTGATCGGCGAATTTATACCTGCGGAAGTAAAGCAATTATGCGGGGATGAAATGCTGGATTTATGGGCAATCCACCCAGGCGGCAAAGGAATTATCGATATTTTGCAAAATAAGTTCGAGCTTACGGATGAGCAAACCTCACATAGCTTAGGCGTGCTGCGCGATTATGGCAATGTCTCCTCCGCTACGATTTTGTTTGTGCTGAACGCCATGAGATCGCATCTTCAAGAAACAGCCTCGGAGCGAGCAGGCGGCATTGCACTCGCATTTGGCCCGGGCTTAACCGCTGAGATGATTAAAATTGCTTATGTTCCCGCTGTACTAACGGGGGATCAAGAGCAAATGGCGGACGAGGCATATGTCTAGAAGCTTGCGTCATCGAGCTGCAGCTGCTGAGCTTATGGATGATTTTTCAATTGGCGGGGCTGAGCTGCACGAGGCTTTGCGCCAGCTTCGTCAACTGAACCGTATTTTTGTTGCAGCCGCACCGACGATTTACGGCGTTGAACGACTATGGGAGCAAGCGAATAAGCCGAGAAGCCTGACCATTCTTGATGTTGGAGCGGGCTCAGGCGATGTGAACCTTGGGCTGCTAAAGTGGGCTGATAGACGGGGGATTGACCTTTTTATTCAGCTAGTGGATATAACGGAAGAGGCTTGCGAGGAAGCTAGGCGGTTTTTTAAGAAGGAGCCAAGAGTTCAGGTTAAGCAAGGCGATTTGTTTGATTTGGCGGATGGCTGTGCGGATATCGTAACGGGGACGCAGTTTTTGCATCATTTCTCCGAGGAGGAGCTGCCGCATGCAGCTGCAAGTATGCTCAAGGCAGCACGGCTTGGCGTGGTTATTAATGACATCCACCGTCACTGGATCGCATGGGCAGCGGTATGGCTGACAACTCGGATCATTTCCACTAATCGATACATTTTGCATGACGGTCCATTGTCGGTGGCAAAGGGCTTTCGCGCAAAAGATTGGAAGCTTCTTGGCCAAAAACTGAACAACGGTTCTATCAGCTACAGCTGGAGACCTTTATTCCGATATGCGGTCATTATTAGCAAGC
Source organism: Paenibacillus sp. NRS-1760 (assembly GCF_050467785.1). Classification (NCBI taxonomy): domain Bacteria; kingdom Bacillati; phylum Bacillota; class Bacilli; order Caryophanales; family Paenibacillaceae; genus Paenibacillus; species Paenibacillus sp. NRS-1760. Next base: position 157,541 of record NZ_JBITPK010000015.1, read on the forward strand.
CACATCACAGTCCATTTGACGGAGCTGAATAAAATGACGCGTATACTGGATGCAGCTGTGCTCGGAGCGGGCATAGCTGGGAGCAGCTTAGCCAAAGCGCTTGCCGACAAGGGCTGGGAGACGCTGCTGCTCGATCGTCAATCATTTCCGCGCCATAAGGTGTGTGGAGAGTTTCTATCTCCCGAAGCACAAGGAACACTACAGGTGCTTGGTTTAAGCGAGTCTATTAAAGCGCTGGGACCAAGCCTGATAGAGCGGATACGTTTAATTTTCGAAAATGGCGCTGAGATCAATATTCCGCTTTCAAGTGCGGCATGGGGTCTCAGTCGATATTCGCTTGATGTCGCGCTCCATCAAGCGGCGCAGCAAGCGGGCGCAAAATTGCAAACGGGAACGACAGTGACGGGAGTGAAGCCTACTGATTTTGGCTATTCCATTGAAACAAAACAAAACGGTAAATTCAGTTCGGTTGAGGCTCGTACTGTCATCGCCGCTTGGGGAGCAAATAAGCATGCAGGATTACCGGGCTATAAGCAACATCAGACGGCAAAGCCCTCGTACATGGGCGTGAAATCCCATTTTCGCGGCATAGCTATAGAGCCGGTTGTTGAGCTGTATTTCTTCCGCGGCGGTTACTTAGGATTATGCCCGGTAGAAGACGGGCTTGTGAATGCTTCGGCGTTGCTCGCTCGCGATAGCTTTGCAGATGCAGGAAAGACGATACTGGGGATCATGAACGCCGCTGCAAGGCGAAATCCGAGGCTGCATGAGAAGCTAGTGCTTGGGGTGCCTGTTCAAGGAACGCAGGCAGCAGTTGCGCCTGTTCATTTGAACCATAAGCCGCTCTCATGGAATCAGCTTCCTCTTCTTGGCGATGCAGGTGCGATGATTCCGCCACTTTGTGGAGATGGAATGTCCATGGCACTTCGCTCCGCTGCTCTTTGTGCTCCGCTTGCTGACAGCTATTTAAATGGAAGTCTTACTATGGCTGATTGGCAGCATGCGTATACGAGGGCAATTAAACGTGAATTTGAGGGGCCGCTGCGATGGGGAAGCTTCCTGCAATGGTTATTTCATATGCCGACCGTTTCTAGCTGGCTGCCAAACGCAGCGCGAATAGCGCCTCCACTTGCACAGGGGCTCGTCCGGGCGACGAGATTAAAGCCATTCCGCATGTAAAGGCGAAGCCAATGAGCAGCGTGCGGATGTGACTGACTTTGGAGGTGCATATTCATGGGGATAAACAGCCTAGCACTCCTATCCTTTCGCTTTCCGCGAGTGTGTATTTTCTTATGGTCAATTGCACTTATCTTAGTTGGCAGTCATGCGCTTAGGCTTGATTCCGTCGTACAAGACCATGGCTTGTATCCGCAAAAGGGAAGTTATGCAAAGGTGCAGCAGGTGCTCGCATCCGATTTTAATCTGTCAGAAGCACCGATCATGCTGCTATTCGAGAAAACGGACAACTTATCGAAGTCGCGATTTCGTGCTTTTATTGAACAGACGCTTCGGCAGGTGAGCGGGACTCAGGGTCTGACTAATATCATTTCTCCGCTTGAGCGGCAGGAGCTGCAGAAAGGGAACTACGCGTACGCGCTGCTTTCATTCGACGCTCCACCTTATCGGATGGAGGATACGCTGAAGCAGTTAAATCAACTTTTGCCCGCCCACAGCGGTATTTCGATAAAAGTGACAGGCAAATCAGTTATTCAAGGTGATGTAAATGAGGCTAGTCATGCGGATTTAGCAAAAGCAGAGCTGATCGGCATACCGCTTGCTTTTCTCATTTTGTGGCTCGTTTTCCGTAAAATCATTATTGCGCTGCTCCCCATCGTTATTGGTATAACGGGAGTGACGATTGCTATGGGAATTGTATATGGAATAGGCACCAAATTGCCGCTGTCCAATTTTGTTCTGAATGTGATTCCGATGGTGGGACTTGCCCTAAGCATCGACTTTGCACTTATGCTCGTTAGCCGATTTCGCGAGGAACTCGGAGGGCACAAGCAGCCTATCCAGGCGCTTACTGCAACGATGAAGACAGCTGGCAGAGCTGTTTTTGTATCGGCAGCTTGTGTCTTCTTAGGTTTGCTGAGCTTTATCTGGATTCCGCTGCCCATGTTCTCGTCCATTGCGCTTGGAGCGATGACAGTAGTGGCCGTATCGCTAATTCTGGCGTTTACGCTGCTGCCTGCACTGCTTGCGATTTGCGTGCCTTCAATGCAAACGAAAAAAACGCGCCCGATTGGTACCAGTCGTTCATCTGTATGGGATGGGCTTGCTCGTTTGGTAATGAAACGGCCAATGATGATGGGGATGCTGGCAGGGGGCGTGCTTATCCTAAGTTTGTTGCCCCTTAGTAGAATGGAGACTGCTGTTCCAGATGAGGCTTCATTGCCTCAAAACTATGAATCTCGTTTGGCCGCTGAGACCTCAGAGGCTGTTTTTGAGCTGCCCTCCACATCAAAAGTTTGGGTTATTGCTCGCGGAGATAGTCTGTTTCTGGAGCAAGCGGATTGGATGAACGCCTATGAGCTGACGAAGCGCTTGGAGCAAGATCCGAGCGTCTTGAGGGTGGATTCGGTATTCTCTAGGCTTAATTTGTCACCCGAGTATTTGACGACAATCATGCAGCGGCCACTGCAAAATAAGAAATTCCAGCCGGCGCTCCAGCCATTTCTGAAAAATAATCAAATGCTGCTGCAAGTGACGATAGCGGGCGAACCATCCTCTCGCGAGACGATGAATTGGCTTAGGGAGTGGGAGCGAAGAGGGGAATCATCAAAAATATTCTTCTCGCTTGGTGGAGAGGCAAAGTATGAGCAGGAAGTATTCGATCAGGTTTTTGGAAGCTTAGCTTATGTGCTGCTCTTTCTATTTGTTACGAATTTCATCGTGCTTCTTGTTGCCTTTCGTTCCGTCCTCATTGCTCTCAAAACTATCCTCCTCAATCTTCTGAGCATAGGAGCATCCTTTGGTATTCTGACATGGGTCTTCATGGATGGCCGATTGGGGATTGAACCGAGCAGCATTGCCATTATGATTCCGGTATTTATTTTTGGATTAGTATTTGGAATTAGTATGGATTACGGCGTTTTTCTCATCTCACGCATAAGCGAGGAATTTCATCATACGCGCAGTAATAAGCAGGCTGTACGAAAGGGGCTTTCCTCCGTCAGTCATGTGATTACCGCAGCTGCAGCTATCATGATCGTCGTCACGGCACCCTTTGCATTTGGCGAAGTAGTTGGCGTAAAGCAGCTCGGCATCGGCATCGCGACGGCCATATTTATTGATGCAACAATCGTTAGAATGGTGCTGGCGCCTTCCTTAATGCTCATGCTTGGAAAATGGAACTGGTGGGCTCCGAGCTGGTTGAAGCAATAGAAATCGTATGTATATTGCGGCTGCTTCGGCAGTCGTTTTTCATTTGCCTATTTGAGGAAAAGCATAATTGCTCCTTATTTTTATTTCTTATAGTGGAAATTGATTTGTGCTATAGTTTGAATAATCATAATGCAGAGGAGATATTTCATGTACATACCTCAATCGTTTGAAGTGACGGATAAAGAGACATTATACGCTCTGATGGAGCAGAATAGCTTTGCTATATTATTTTCACAACATGAAGGTAAGCCCTGTGCAACGCATCTCCCCTTGCTGTTAGATGAAAGCGAAGGTTATTTGTATGGACATATGGCAAAAGCAAATCCGCATTGGGCAAGCTTAAAAGGGGAAGTACTCGTTGTTTTCACTGGAGCTCATTCGTACATTTCATCCTCTTGGTACGAAACGCCAAATTCCGTGCCGACTTGGAATTATACCGCTGTTCATGTGTATGGTCATGTCGAGCTCATTGAAGATCATGCGGAGCTGCTCAAAATCGTAGATCAATCGGTTAGCCATTATGAATCAAGCATGCCAAACCCGTGGAGCATGAGCCAAGCTGACCCAACGTACATTAACAATTTATCCAAAGGCATTGTTGGATTTAAAATTCATATTTCAAAAATAGAAGGCAAATGGAAGCTGAGCCAAAATCATTCCAAAGAAAGACAAGAACGAGTCATCGATGCGCTGGAATTACAGAAGGATGTTCAATCGAAGCAGATTGCAAAGCTGATGAAGGACAATGTGAAGAGATCATCTTTGTAGCGCATGTAATAAATAAAAAAGACAATGAAAGAACCAGACGAACACGCTTGTAGTGTTTGTCTGGTTCTTTGATGTACATAGGACGCGTAGGTTGTTTAATCCGCTGTGGCAACAGCCTGCAGCTTGGCGCTTGCAAGCTCTCGGACTGCTTTCCATTCTGCCAAATGTTTTTCTAATTGGTCGATCAGCGCGCTGACTCCTTGAATGAAATCAACTTGCCCGCTCGCTCGAATCGCTTCAATGGATTGAAGGATATTCGAAGACAAAGTCATGTGAGAAGGAAGGGCTGCAGTCAGCTCATAAAGAGCAAGCTCAATGGACGCAGACGAAGCTGGTAGTTGGCTAGTCTTTGGAGCGGGTTCAGAATCAGCTTGTTCTTGTTTGATTTGCTTCTCTACTTTCGAAGCAGCTGCTTTGGGCTCGGCAACAGATGCAGGCTTGGCGCGCTCCGCTTTGTTCTGCTCATGAGTTGACCAAGTTTCGATGAGTCCAGCGCCTGATTTAAATAACAGCTTGTCCTTCGTGCTGTCAGAGATCGTTTTATCTTTGAACAGCTTGGCAATTTTTTTCACGTCGCTTACTGGCAGTTCATCTCTCGCTGCAATCAGCGCAAGTGGATCGCGATGCTCGATCGGCAGATCCTTTAGGGGGAGCAGTTGATCCTCGGTTAGCTTATCCTTCCTAATCTCAGTGCCGCCAACGATCAGCTTCTTTACGGTATTGCCAAACTTCAGCAGTTCACATTTGTTTTTGATATACGATTCAGGCTTGCCCAGCTTGCCGGACAAAAATTTGGTGGAGCTCTTAAACTTTGAATCGTTCAACAGCTTATTGAACGCCTCGGCCTCTTCAATCGGAGAGAAGCCTTCGCGCGTCAGATTTTCCGCTATTTGTTCCAAGTATATTTCCATCTCGTCTGTTACGGTTGAGACGATACAAGGAATCGTTGGCCGTCCGAGCATTTTGCTCGCCTTATAGCGGCGGTTCCCATAAATGATTTTATAACGTCCGTTGCCTGTCGTTCTCACTTTAATTGGCGAGAGCAGACCGATTTCTTCAATGCTTTTCATTAATTCTTGCAGCGCTTCTTGGTCAAACTGGTACCTCGGTTGATCGGTATCCTCATCAATTAAATCAGTAACAATTTCAATGATATCCATAGGTCTCTCCTTAATTTTTTGTTTACTAGAACGCATGGCGTCATTTGTTCTTCGTTCGTCTGTTATGTAAAAGTATTGAGCATCCGATTATGATAGTGGCTTCCTCTATTATATCGGATCTTTTGTTAGGAATGGTTGCAAGATAACATTTTCAATGAAATGATGCTGGTTCTTCCGAGAGAAGACTCATCAATTTGGACAAACAGGTGTTCTGATTAATTATAGCAGATGGCACGAAATAGCGACACTAGCTTGGCAGAGAGTACCGATATGGAGGGGGAGAATGGACAAAAAAAGCCAAACCCCGTGAACGAGGCTTGGCTTAGACTCACAAATTATTTAACAGTTTTATTATAGTTTGCAATTTTTTCAGTGATCGCTTTAGCGGCATCATCAAGCGCTTTTTGCGGTTCTTTTACGCCAGTTAATGCTTCTTCAATCGCTGTTTCAACAAGCTGACGCGCTTCAGGGAATACGCCCATCACTGCGCCTTGCGAAGCAGGGGAAGGGATAGAAGCGTGCAGCTGATCAACTGCTGTTTGGAACTGTGGATATTTTGCTAGATTATCGGCAACGATTTTTTCGTCATAAGCTTTTTTTGTAATCGGGAAGTAACCAGTGTTGATGTGCCAATAAGCTTGTGTTTCTGGCTTAGCTAAAAATTTGATGAAATCCCATGCTGCTTTTTGTTCAGCTTCGGGCTTGTTATTCAGAATCCACAAGCTTGCACCGCCAACGACAACACCGCCATCTTTCGCATCGGCAGGTTTAGGCAGGAAGCCAGTACCTACTTCAAATTTGCCAGCCACTGAATCTACAATTCCGCGAAGCGAAGCGGTAGAATCTAAGGTCATAGCGATTTGGCCAGCTGCGAATGCTTTTTTCGTATCGTCTGTTTTACGTCCCAAGTTAAGTGCTGATTTGCTGTCAACAAGATCCTTCCACCATGACAATGTTTTAACACCAGTCTCATTATTTAATTGAGATTCTGTAGCGGAAGCCGTACGTCCGTTGCCATTATTTAAATATTCTACGCCTTGGTTTGCAAAAAATTGCTCCATGAACCAGCCATAAATTGCGAATGAAGCACCTGTTTGACCATTTTGCGTAAGCTTAGCAGCAGCTTCCTTCACCGCTTCAAAAGTTGCTGGTGCTTTTTCTGGATCAAGTCCAGCAGCTTTGAACAAATCTTTGTTATAATACAAAATTGGGTTTGATGTGTTAAAAGGCATGGAGTGAAGCTTGCCGTCAAATGTATAGTAATTTGTAATATTTTCTTCTAGCTGAGAAAGATCATAATTTTCCGCATCTACAAAAGTTTGAACAGGTGTAGTTGCTTTGGAGTCAATCATGAATCTTGAACCGATTTCGTATACTTGAATGAGTGATGGCCCAGATTTGGAATCCATCGATGCTTTCATTTTATTTAAACTCTCGTCATAGGTTCCTTGGAATACTTCTTCAACGACTACATCTTTTTGTGATGCATTGTAGTCTGTAACGAGCTGGGTTACTGCTTTGCCAAGTTCTCCGCCCATGGAGTGCCACCAAACAACTTTAACAGGTTCTTTTGCCATTTCGGTAGGAGCTGCTGAAGCTTCAGTTGAGTTCGTAGCAGAAGGCGCCTCTGCATTGCCTTTGTTCCCAGAGTTGTTGCCTCCGCAGGCTGTGACTAAAAACAACATTACCGCCATCATAATCGTCAAACCAGACCTAAACCTTGCTTTCATTCTTTTTCTCTCCCTCTCTACTACTTTTTTTGTTTACAGTACATTTATGGAAACGTCTATAAAGACGGAGCCACCTCATTCATTATCCTTTTACAGCACCAGCAGTAATCCCTCGTACGAGCTGCTTTAATCCAACAATGAGCAGTAATAAGGAAGGCAGCAGCACAATAGCTACGCCGGCTAAAACGATGTTCCAGCTTGTCATTTCTTCGAACTGCAGCATGCTAATGCCGATCTGTACCGTTCGCATCTTATCGCTGTTCGTTATGAGCAGGGGCCAAAGGTACATATTCCACGAATTCAGAAACACATAGACAGATAATGAAGCTATGGCTGGACGTGAAAGTGGCAGTACGATAACTAAGAAGTGGCGGATATGCCCGCTGCCATCTATTTTTGCTGCTTCAAAAAGCTCGCGAGGCAGCTGCAAAAAATATTGCCGCAGAAGAAACACGCCAAACGCAGACGCGAGAAAAGGAATCGTCAATCCTTGATAGGAATCCAGCCATCCCCATGATTTTACAGTCAAATAATTTGGGATAATGGTGACTTCCCACGGAATCATCATGGTGGAGAGGAATAAGGAAAACCAATATTTTTTGCCTGGAAAACGGATATATACAAAGGCGTAAGCAGCCATGCTCGCGATAAAAACTTGTCCAACCATAATAATGGTCGCGATAAGAAAGCTGTTCGCTATGAACGCACCAACCGGAATAAGCTCAAATACGGCAGAGATGCTGCCCAAATACACGCTATCGGGAAACAAGTCAGGCGGAAATTGAAGAGACTGCTCAGGTGTCATCAATGCCTGTAGAAATGTGTAAATCAAAGGAAACAGCATGGCAATGGAAAGCAATGAGAGCAGCAAGTACACACTAGAGCGGCGTAAAAATGGCTTTAATCCGATCATTGGTAATACACCTTCTTTTCTACAAAGACAAACTGGATAATCGTCAAAATAAGAATGATAGCGAATAGGACTAACGACAGGGCGCTTCCTGTTCCGAATTGGTAGTTAATGAACGCTTCTTTATAGATGGAATATACGAATACCTCTGTTGATCCGGCAGGTCCGCCTTTGGTTAGAAGATGGATTTGTCCAAAGGATTGAAAGGAACCGATGATCGAGATAACTGCTAGAAAAAATAGAGTAGGCGACAGCAGTGGGAGTACGATTTGCAAAAATGCACGGAATGGGCCTGCGCCATCAATCTTTGCGCTTTCAATCATGTCATCCGGAATACTCTGGAGACCGCTGAGCACGATAATGTAATTGAAGCCCGATTGCATCCAGATGGTCATCATGGATATTGATAATAAAGCTGTAGATGGATTGGTAAGCCATTGGATGGGGGCAATGCCTAGCGTTGATAGGATATAATTCAGCATTCCGAGGCTGGGGTGGAAGAGGATCATCCAAATGACGGCTGCAGTACTTACGGACAGCGCGAGCGGCATTGCGAACATGAATTGAAAAATACGCATGGCTGGCAGCTTGATATGCGTGAGCGCGGCTGTAACGATGCCAAGTACAATGCCGACAGGAACGGTGTATAGTGTGAATAGGCCTGTAACCGTCAGGCTATTCCAGAACATTTCCGATGAAAACAGCTGCGTGTAGTTATCGAACCCGACATACTCAGCGACTCTTCCTCTGGGATCTGTTAATTGGAAGCTTAAATAGACTGATTTCAGCAATGGATAAAATAAAAATACTGTAAATAGCAAAAGTGAAGGAGCCAAAAACAAATAACCAAGTGCGTTCTCCCTCAATCGATTCGTTTTAGCGAGTAGTCGACTAGCAGCGCGAGAGCTATGTGTACGCTTAGCGGCTAGAGTAAGCTTGCCTTCTTGCATGTTCATTCCCTACCATCCTTTCACATCCATGTTCTCCATTTAGTGTAGATTTAGAATGTTCGAGGAATGTTTTGAAATTAATAATAAATTGTAGATCGCTAGCATTAAAGGATAGGCATGCACTGTTAGTGAATTGTAAAATACCGGAACATTTAAATCGTGATGCTCGTTATTAGTTGAAAGGGGGGGTATGATGAAACGATGGACGAGTGCAGGCCTCATCTTATTTTTGACAGTAGGGATGCTCCTGGCTGGCTGCAGCAGTAAGCCGTATGGTCATTACCGTGATGACCAAATGATTGGTTTTATTAATGGTTTGAACGAGCAGGAGAAAAAAATCGTATTCGATATTTCCGAGTGGACGAAGCGCGATGAGCCGGGTCCAGCTATAGAAGATTGGGGCGTAGAATATGAGGCCCTCGTGCTTCCAAGTACCAGAATAAACAATGAAGCAGGCGATAAGCTGAAGTGGGAGGACTTGAAGCAAGGACAGATGGTTCAGATCAATCCCTCGCGTACGGAGAAGATTACGGATACGCCGGATGAGCTCATTGTTTTATCGATGTCTAATGAGCAGCTTTTTAAGAGAGCAGGCTTGTTGGCAAGCAAAAAAGGCAGCTACCGAACGACCGTTATATACGAGGATGGTAAGGGAGAGCCTTTTGATATTAATGAGATCGAGAAAGAAGCAAGCATCATGCTTAAGGGCGGCTACAGCATGATGGCGTACAATCCAAACAACGTGCTAGATATAAAGAAGATGTTTAATATCGAGCAATTTCCAGTCATCTTAGTATTCAATACTGAAAAACTAGCGCTAAAAACAGACCGTTTGGAGGATGCAGTATCTTTTTTGAAAGCTAAATAGAGTTGCGCAGCAGCCAGAGATTTTATTTAATGAGATAAAAGATAAAGCATATTAAGGTGGGGCTCAAAATGGAAGAAATACAAGGGGATTTATTAACATCGGAAACGTTGAAATCGGATTTGATTAAACTCGGCATACAACCTGGAATGACGATCATGATGCATACCTCGATGAAGGCGCTTGGCGGATTTGTATCCGGCGGGCCGACTGCGGTGATTTTGGCGATAGAGTCATGTCTGACAAGCGAAGGTACACTTGTCATGCCAACGCATACGCCTGATTTGTCTGATCCTGAAATTTGGCGATACCCGCCAGTGAAGGAATCATGGTGGCAGCCGATAAGAGATACAATGCCTGCTTTTGAAATAGACCTGACTCCTTGCTTAGACATGGGAGTTATAAATGAATGTTTTAGAAAACAAAATGGCGTCGTTCGAAGCAATCATCCACAGGTGTCTTTTGCAGCGTGGGGCTCTCAGAAGGATAGGATAACTGCAAATCATAGCTTGGAATACAGTCTGAGTGAACAATCTCCGTTAGCGAGGCTTTATGACTTGGAAGGCTGGGTGCTGCTGCTGGGCGTGGGTCATAATAAAAACACTACTCTTCATCTAGCGGAGTATCGAGCTGAGTATGCAAATAAAGCAGAAACGATTAATAAAGCACCGATGCTTGTAGACGGAGAGAAAAAATGGGTTGCGCTGCGCGACGTTGATTTTGATACGGATGATTTTAATCATTTAGGCGAGTGTTTTGAGAAAGAAACGGATCATGTTCGCAGAGGAAAGGTCGGCAATGCGGACGCGCTGCTCATGCCAGTTAAAGCTTTAGTTGATTACGGAGCAAAATGGATGGAAGCTAATAGAGGCCGCTAGTTTCCCTTTTGTAATATTTTTCCCCAATGTCGAAATACGGTGGTATGATGAGAAATATAACCATATTCATCAGGCAAAGCTTTCAAGAGCAATAACTTGCTAGTGAGCGAACAGAGGGGAAGCGAACGAATGATAACGCTATTGAAAAAGCATCTGATTGTCCGTGTTTTATGCGCTATGACCGTAGTTATGATATTGATCGCGGGAGGCTACATAGGAACACAAGTAGTGCAAACCAATTCTGCAGTTGAAGAGGCGATTAACAGCTACAATATTCGAATTGCAGAGAGCTATGCGGCCACGCTTGAGTCGGGGGAATTTACGGAATTTCTCAAGCAGCCTGAGGAAACAGAGCTATACTGGTCTATTCGTGAGGAACTTAGTTATTTCCGCTCGCAAATAGGCGCAAGGTACGTTTATTTTGTTCGTTTCGATGAAAATCGTGAACCGAGAATTATGATCGACGGTTTGCCTAAAGATGATAGCTCAGCTTCCCCTATTAATGAAGTAACAGATATGCCGGCTTCGGCGGTTGAACATATTTTTGCTGGAAGAAATGCAAGCTCTCCACTAATTGAAAACCCGGTATATGGTTCTTACTTGTCTGCCTATGTACCTTTGAAAGATGACAGTGGCGCAGTGATTGGAGCGATTGGCATTGATACGGATGCAGCTGTATTTCAACAGCTGGCTAAGAGTGTCATAAAGGAAAGCATCCCACTCTATATTATGATGTTAGTCATCACGCTTGTTTTAATCGGGGCGATCATCTGGTTTGTCCGCCGATCGCTTCAGCCTTTGGAGACGGTAACTGCCAGCGCTGAGAAGATGGCTTTAGGTGATCTGGTGGAAGCAAATGCGATTTTGCGAGCAAAGCCAGTCAAATCTGTTGATGAAATAGGTACGGTATACAAGGCGATGCTTACGATGTCCGAGCATTTGAATGAGCGAGTTCGCGGAGTAGTTGTCAATGTAGAAAAGACATCTGAGCAGCTCGTTTCATCAACACAATCCTTTGCAAGCAGTGCTGATCATATGCTGCAAATGGGCGAGGCGATGAATGGTTCAGTTCAGCATATTTTCGAGGGTGCACATGCCCAGAAGAAAAGTGCAGATGACAGCGCACTTGCGATGGAGGAAATTGCGCAGGGAATCGTTAAGATTGCGGAATCTTCATCCACCGTTTCAAGCGCAGCGGTACAGTCACTAGAAATCGCACAATCGGGCGAACAAGCGATGATACAATTGAACACACAAATTAAAAATATTTCGGCTTCTGCCGGTCAGACACTGCATATTGCAAGGCAATTGCAGAGCTATACAGGTGAAATCGGTCATGTCATTGGCTCCGTTCGCGATTTTGCTTCCCAAACCAAGCTTCTAGCGTTAAATGCTTCGATTGAAGCAGCGAGGGCTGGGGAACATGGAACAGGCTTTATGGTTGTAGCAAAAGAAGTAAGCAAACTAGCGGAAGCTTCTGCTTCCTCCGTACAGCAAATTTCATTGCTGCTTGGCAATATTGAAATAGAATCAGGGAAAATTAGCGAAGAGATGGAGAAAGCTTCGAAAGATATTGAGGACGGAGTTTCATTATCAGGTGAAGCAGCAGAATCATTCTTGCATGCTGTTGAATCGTTCCGACTTGTGAGTGAGCAAATTATGGAGGTATCGGTGACGACGGAGCAGTTAACAGCTGGTTCTGAGGAGGTAGCCGCTACCGTAAGCAGTATTGCGCATATCGCAAGAGATGTATCGGATCAAACGGAGCAAATTCAAATGCTGACTGCACAGCAGCTGGACATGATGAAGCAAGTACATGAAGTGTCTGTGGTGTTAAGCTCTAATACCATGGATATGAGACAAGCTATTGCTCAGGTAAATGTTTGATTTAAACAAGTAATAGGCTGCCAATGCTGGCAGCCTATTTTTTATTTGCATATTTACTTATTACTTAAGCTTCTAAGGGCTTAATCGCTTCATAAACGTAATTTTGTTTGCCGTTTGATGGAGCTTGGCCATAGTTGTAATCAGCTGACACAACCACATCGGAAAAACCTATGTTTTCTAAAATAAGCTTAAACTCTTCGACACCATACCAACGTATAGCAAAGCGCTGCAGCTCAGTTTGGATAAGAGCGCCGTTGTGCCATTTTTCATATTTAATATATGAAATCTTATATTGATTGTATAAGTCGGCTTCAACAAGCTTGTCTTCCATGGTGATGATGTCTCCATCCGGCAGGTTGAATGTCGACGTACCGCTGTATTGCCCACAACTGAAATTGTTGTCAGGCAGGAACAGGTCAAGTATGATACGTCCGCCTGGCTCAAGATGATTATACAAATTTTTAAGAGCCAGAAGTGATTCGTCTCGGTTCTCTATTAATAGGAATGAACCGCCTGGGATAATGATGGCTTCATAGCGATGAGGCAAATCAAGCTGTTGCAAATTTGACTCATACAGCTCAGTAACGAGCCCGCGTTCCTCACAGCGTTGACGGCAGGATGCGAGCATTTCCGCTGAATAATCAACACCATCGACTTGCAGCCCTGCTTCTAGAAGCGGAACGAGAACACGACCAGAACCGGCCATTGCTTCGAGAATACGACCCTTGCAATCTTTTAGTCGATCTTCGTAATATTCTAAATCGCCACCGATAGATTGACCTGTTTTCTTGGATAAATCATAGACCACTGTACAAAGTTCTCCATAATAACTAAACGACATACGTAATTCCCTCCGATAATTAGATGTTTACGGAAGGGATCGTAATGATTATCCCTTACGCACCTTAATAATGAACGTACCGGAATGTAGTTTTTGCATGATAACCACTCGCTTTCTTATAAAGTTATTATAAGTATAGGCAATAGGCAAATATAGGTCAATATTCCCAGAAAAAAGATATTTCTAAATTCTCATTTACAACGGGTTCATTTATACTATTAATGAATGCTGGTCTATGAGAGGGTGATTATGGAATGCATGTAAACTGTATGTTGTGCAGAAAACCATTTGATATTAATCACAGTGATCCTCAATATCGAAAGCTCATTGAAAAACAAACGAAATATTATATTTGTCAGTCTTGTCATTCCAAAACAACAAAAGAAGCAAGTGCAATGAGCGAGATTAAGCCAGAAGGCCTTGATCCCAAAGGGTATGACAAATTAATAACTTAATTGTCTATGCTTTATGATGACGAGTGCTAACCATCATTATCAAAGACGAATTTTGATCTCTTCTTTCAACTTAACGGACATGAGAGACCTTATTTGCCGTAAATCGACCTTTTTCTCGATCTAACGGACATAGGATCTCTTATTTCATGATTTTCGAAGGCTTTGGGGGTCATTTTGGGCAAATAGAGGATCCTATGTCCGTTAGAAAGCAAATTAGCCTTTATTTTGAGAAATAAAGGCTTTTATGTCCGTAAGGACGGAACTTAAGCACAGTCGGGGTAATCAACGAGCCACATCTTTTTTATTTATTGAGATGAAGTTTTTTATCCAAATATTTAAGAGCTTTCTCCGTACATACATCGCTCAGCTCTGCTTTGACGATAGCTCTTGTCTCTGCTAGATTATCGTGAGCAACAGCCTCTTTACCAAGTGTGGTTTGAAGCCAGTGATCTGAGCTTTCAAAGCACATGCTGCTCCAACCGCCATCGAAGTCAGCTTCCTGTGCCCCGGTAATCACAATGTCAGCAAAGTTTTGAAGATCAACAAGCGCTCTATCGTAGTCCTTCTTCTGCTCTTTAGCAGTCAGCCGGCTTTCCTTACGTAAATTGCGTGAGTCGATATTGCCTGCTTCCTTGATAATATGATAAATATTTCTAGCTTCTTGGGACATAAGCCCACTGCTGTAGCGTTCCTCAACGCTTTTTCCTTGGGATAACAAAAACGGGATATGAGGAAACAAGTCAACGTGAATAAAGGTTAGTTTGCTTCCAAAAAACTTGCCATATGCCGCATGCTCATCCTTTACGATTTTAACCCGCCATATCCACGGATCAAACTCAGTTTCTGTATGCCAGCTGTCACTAGGAACCACGGCAGTGAGGGACGGATGCTCAGGGATAAGGTCAGAGAATGGAAATATCTTATATTGACTGACTAGCTTTACGAACTCTGGATAAGTAGTAATGCTCATATATACACTCCTTATAACGTTTACTCCTTTATTCTAGTTTTCTCCTGTCTAATCCTTCCATACATCGACTTATTAAATTCGATTTAAAAAAGTAACTTTTTTACAGTATCTGGCGTCACTATACATGAGGTTGCGATGGAACAGCTTTTTGCTTATGAAAGGACTGACGAAAAAGTGAAAGGAACATTTGTTTCAGCTGTCATTACAATGCTGCTTCTTGCTGGTTGTGCAGCCGAAAGTGTTGGCCCAAAGGCAACTAATGTACAGGAGCAGCAACGGGTTCAAGCTAAACTAACAGGGTTATTGGATAAGAAGACTAGTCCTTCATTTAACATCACAGATGCGAAAGAAATATCTATTTCCAGAGCAGCGGGTGCCAAGTCCGTTGAGTCAGTGTACACGGATCAATGGAGGCTGGAGGCTTTTGTTAGCGCTATAAATACGGCAGTACAAATGCAAGGTATTTTAAATATGTCGAAACCGATCTTTACGATTACGGTGAAACAGCCAATCGTGAAAAACACCTTCAACCTTTGGATAAACGAGAGTTCTAAACAGGGCGTTATTATGGATGTGAAAGATACACATAAAGGCTTTACATTAACAAAGGAAGCGACGAATGAATTACTCCAAATCATTCAAGAGGACTCACAGCTCACTGAGCAGAGTGAGTTCGTTATGCCGCTTGCCTATGAGAAGGTTCAAAACGATCAGAAGGTTGCGAAGGTAGATCACTTTCAAATGGAGCAGCTTATTAAAGAACAGAACATTAGTGGCGGAAAAATTAGCATTAATTCGAAGTCGGGCGACGTTGAGCAAGTGTATGGTGCTTTCGAATCTGAAGCTGGTCTTTATGAGCTTGGGGCAGTCGGAGGCATGCACTCACAAAACAATGATGAGCTTCTATCGATCAAAGAGCTAGAGCTTTATGGTAAGTCGCTTATTCGAATCGACGGTGTCTTTGGGGCAAATGCACCGATACACAATTATTTTGAAATGAAAGATGGAAGCCCCATTCCATTCCTGCTCGTAGACACGGGTCATGCGAAAGAAGTGGATGTAGACGGAGATGCCATCGAAGAAGTGGTCTCGAAACACGGTTTACCGCTGCTCACTTTTGTTTACAAATGGGAGGATGACGCTTTTAAAGTTGGTGAAGTGGAATCGCAAAGTTAATAAAATTCGCAGGAGGTTTTAATGATGAAAAAATGGTTAAAAGCAACGACAGCTGCACTAACAATAGCGGGTGTGCTTAGTGCGGGTTCTGCAACGATGGCCGCATCTGCACCCAAGGCAACCATTAAAATGTTCATCGACGGCAGGCTCCAGGATGATGTGCTCAACGTGAACGGCAGAACGATGGTGCAGCTCACAGCCTTTAATGATCCTGAAAAACTTAAATATTCCTACGAAACGGCTACGAAGACAATTGTGATCCAAAATCCAGCTCGGAAATTGACTGTTCGATTAAAGGACGGACTAAAATCAGCTGATGTAAATGGGGAAAAAGTTCCTCTGGATGCCCCAGTTACCGTAAAGAAAGGGCGTACTTACGTTCCAGTTCGGTTTGTTACGGAAACACTTGGTGGAACAGTAGGAACCGACAGTACAGGGAAACGGATTATTGTAAGAACACCGTCGGGTGAAGAGCGGTTTAAAACGCTGAGAAATGGCGATCTTACAGAAGCGCGAAAGCTTGCGATTCGTACTCCTGGAGTTGACAATGGCATGGATATTGCGCCATATGGTGAAGGCTTCACATTCGTATATACTTTCCCTCAAGGAGAGGCACTGCGATATACCATGGAATATAGAGGGTTAATCACCTATTATGAAATCAACGATAGCGGTATTTCAGAAAGAAAATGGCAAAAGGATTTATTGGGGAAAAACGGAGAAGCGGGCAAAGAACCAAAGCCATTTGGTGATTCCGTCTATTTCTTAGATAACTTTATGGCGGATTGGCTGAATTATGGGACAATTGACAGCAATGGAAAGAAGACGGAACTAGGCTCTATCGATCGTTATACGAATAAAGAATTTGCTAATGTCGTCATTTTACCAATTGAGGGAGAAGTACGAACAGATATTAAATAATTAAAGGATTCTATAAGGAATTAGAGAGGGATTAACATTGATTATAAAAATAGACATCACAGATGCTGCCATAGCAGAGGAAGTATTGCGTATACAGCTTCCATCCTATAGGGTAGAAGCAGAACTCATTGATTTTTATGAGATACCGCCATTAAAAGACACCATTGATACGCTGTGTAATTGCGGCGAGACCTTCTATGGTTATTATATTAATAATGAGCTGTGCGGAGCCATTGCCATCATGATTGAAAATAACATCATAGACATTCATCGGCTCATTATCCACCCTAACCATTTTAGAAAAGGAATCGCAAAGCAGCTTCTTCAACACATCGAAAGCGTTGGAGTCAGTGGAAGCGTGATCGTCGTATCAACGGGATCTAAAAACGCACCTGCGGTTAATCTTTACAAGCAAAGCGGATATGTTGAAACGGGAGTTATTAAAGTGGAAGAACGGCTATCGCTAACCTCCTTCCAAAAAACATTAAATTAATTTCGCTCTCACATGTACTGAAGGAGTTTGATGATTTGTATCAGTTAGCCAAGGAGCTTAGCGGCTCTCAAGAGATTACCGTCTATGAAGCCAATCAATTATTTGGGGAGATCGGAAAATATCGCTTCTTGCAGTTCTCTAATCATGCGATTCAAGGAGCGATCGATTTGAAGGAGCCGAATCGAGTCGTCATGGAATATCCGCGTGCGATCATGCATCTGATGGGAAATAACGATCCATCGTTCGAAGATGTTTTTATGATTGGTCATGGAATTGGAACTATCGCCGGACACTATTCCGATAAACGATTTGTGATAGCGGAAATCAATGAGAAGGTAGTAGAGCTGAGCAGAACTTATTTTAGCTATAGCGAGGACAATGTTGTAATTGGAGATGGGCGGCTGATCCTTGAAAATCAGGCGTCCGGCGGCTTTGATTATATTATTTTGGACGCCTTCACGAAAGAGGGGACACCGTATCATTTAACGACATTGGAATTTTTTGAGTTAACGAAAGAGAAGCTGAACGCAAGTGGTTCGATTATTATGAATCTCTTCGGAAAAGTCAAAAACGATAAATTAATTAATTCAATTTATTCAACATTGAAAGAGATCTATCCGTATACGAAAGCCTTCTCTCTGCCTGCAGAAGATCTAGCCGATACTCGTAATATGATCATCGTCGGCAGTAACAAAACGCTCAGCTTTCAATCACGGGAAATGGCTGGTTTCCTCGAAATAGAATTAGAAGAAGGGCATCGTATGGCGGACAAACGAAAAGGATGAACCGACTATACAGATTATTTATTGTCACGTATGATTTTTCGATATTCGCGCGGCGTCATGCCGACAATTCGTTTAAAATGGGTGAGGAATGCATCGATATTTTTGCAGCCGACCTCTTCCGCAATGCTGCTAATTTTTAGCTGGGAGTTCCTAAGGAGCTCGCAGCTTTTTTTTATGCGCAGATGCTGCAGGTAATGCAGGAAGGTTTGTCCGGTATGCTGCTTGAACACGCGGCTGAAATGCCGTTCGCTCCACTCGCAGCGATTTGCAAGCTGGCTAATGGTGATATTCTCATGCGCATGCTGTTCAAGGTAGTTCAGCACATGATGGAAGCGGGCGGAAGAATTCTCTTCTAATAACAGCTCCTTAGCATCCTTCATTAATCGATAGACGGATAGAAACAGCTGCACTAGAAGCGTTAGCAAATAAGCCGATGATCCACTCCGCGGGAGCTCATATTCACGCAGCAGGCTGCGAAATAAATCTTCGATAACACTATCCGAGTCGAACAAGGAGTGGAAAGTGGATGCATCATTAAAACAGGTTACCAGAAAATCAACGATCTCCTGATCGCCAATCCAGTCTTTCTGAGATTGAAGGAGCGAGGGCATGAAGACGCAATTATATACAATTAATGGCGAGTTGTTGCGTGAAGGTGTTGAAGGACGAAAGACATGCGGAATGCCAGGCGGCAAAATAAATAACATCCCTTTATAAACGGGGACGACCTCATCCCCTATATGATGAAAACCCTTGCCTTCAGCTACATAAGCAAGCTCAATGAAAACATGATTGTGTAGCGGCAGATCAAAGTCTTCCTCGGCGCGGTTTACGAAGATGAATTTACTCTTTTGAAAATATTGCTCGCTCTCGTAAAGCAGCGTATGCTTGCTTGTCATCAGCTCTCATTCCTTTCATCCGATGTCGTTTTTCAGGGAATAAATGTCCGAAACAGGGGTAATTGAGTAGCATGATTTTACTATAATTAGAGGTAGAATGCACGTGAAAACATACGATTACTCGCTTAGAAGGGACGGAATAACATGATGGATTGGAATTGGAAGGCGAATTGGATTTGGGGCGGAGAAGTTGAAAGCCCTCGCAATGAATGGCGTTGCTTCAAAAAGAGCTTTGATGTTGCACCATCATCGGATGATTTTGACCAAAATACTCAAACAACACTGCGAATTAGTGCGGATTCTCGCTATGTTCTTTATATTAATGGCAAGCAGGTAGGACGCGGCCCTGTACGCTCTTGGACGGTTGAGCAATTTTATGATGTGTACGATATTGGCCATCTGCTGGTACCTGGGCAGTCGAATACGATTGCGGTGCTCGTACATCATTTTGGAGTATCGACCTTTTACTATTTAAGAGGCCGCGGCGGGCTGCTTGTGCAGTTGGATAGAAGCAGTGAAGAAGGAACGCAAACGCTGCTTGAGTCAGATGGTACTTGGAGCACAGCTATTCATGAAGGCTATCATACACGTACGCCTCGAATGTCTTGTCAGCAAGGTTATTCTGAGTATGTTGATGCTGGTTCGTGGGACAGCGATTGGACTACATCCGCGGGTAGTGGTGATGCATGGGAGAAAGCGGCGTTACTAGGCGTTGTTGGCACTGGACCGTGGAAGACGCTAATAGAGCGGGACATTCCGCTGTTAGCAGAGTACCCTGTTTATCCTTCACGCATTTTATCTCTGAGCAGCGTTAAGTCCTTCAGCTTCTCTACGTCAATTGATATACGCAATCAAATGGTTGAGGGCAGTGAGGACCATGCAAATGTTGTCGGCTTCACGGGTTATGCGGCTACCATACTGTCTGTCCAAGAAAACACGGATATCATACTTGGGTTCCCATTTGCGAGTGAGTGCGTAAGAGCAGTCTCAATTAATGGGGTGAAGCTGGATTCGGATCAGTTCACGGGAGTGCTTCCTGAACGCTATGCGGAAGTGACAATTCAAAAAGGCGAACATTTACTCTTAATTGATGTGAGTGGAAGCATGCATACAGCTCAACTGCACCTGGGCATCTACAGTGAAGTTCCGATTGAGGTTCGATCACCGCTAGCTTCTGAGCAACAGCCAGAGGGAGCATCTGCTTTTATTAGTATTGGACCTTTTGACAGTACTGTATATTTGGATCATCAGGAATCGAGACAGATTGATTTTGAGGATGCATATTATAAGCAAGTGATAGATAAGGTATCTTCCGTTCAAGATTTGGATGCGTATTCTTCATATATTCGTTCTATCGATGAGAGTCTCGTAAGTGAAGTGGATGTATTCGGTCTCTCTGTGTGGAAGAAGGAAAGAACTCCGCATGTTATTCCGGTGGCTTTGCAAAATCTTGTTATTCCGAATGCATGGCCAGGAGTTATTCCGATGTATCCAGGTCTAGATACAGAAATTATAATTGATTTCGGCAAGGAGCTTACGGGTTATCTATCATTTGAGGTTGAGGCAGAAGCGGGTGCTATTTTAGATTTTTACGGATTTGAGTATATGACTGAGGATTATCGCCAAGATACGTTTGGACTGGACAATACTGTGCGCTATGTATGTAAAGAAGGAAGACAGATTCATGTCTCTCCAATTCGCAGAGGCCTGCGGTACTTGATGTTGACTGTTCGAAATGCGAATACGCCGGTCAAAATACAAAATGTTCATTATATAGCGAGCCATTACCCAGTAGCAGAGATTGGTAGATTCCAAAGCTCAGATCCTTTATTGAACGACATATGGGAGATTAGCCGACATACGACGAAGCTATGCATGGAAGATACATTTGTGGATTGCCCAGCCTATGAGCAAGTTTTCTGGGTGGGGGATAGCCGCAATGAAGCGCTGGTCAGCAATTACTTATTCGGCGTAAATGATATGGTAAAACGATGCTTGCGTCTTGTACCGGGATCGAAGGATCAAACGCCTTTATACGTAAATCAGGTTCCGAGCGGTTGGAGCAGCGTTATTCCGAACTGGACCTTTTTCTGGGCTATTGCATGCCGTGAATATGTTGAGCAAACAGCAGATCTTCATTTTGCCCAAGAGATGTATCCGCATATCCGTTTTACGCTAGAGCATTATTTG
This sequence comes from Paenibacillus sp. NRS-1760, assembly GCF_050467785.1. Classification (NCBI taxonomy): domain Bacteria; kingdom Bacillati; phylum Bacillota; class Bacilli; order Caryophanales; family Paenibacillaceae; genus Paenibacillus; species Paenibacillus sp. NRS-1760. The sequence goes on from NZ_JBITPK010000015.1 coordinate 178,806, forward strand.
AAGGAAATCAATGAGGATGGATTGCTCGCTATTAAGGGCTGGAACCTGCTCGACTGGTCGCCGATTGATCAGCCTAACGATGGCATTGTCACACATCAGAACTGCTTCTTAGTGAAGACGCTGAGAGTTGCCTCTGAGATGGCTGGTTTTTCCGGTGATGAGGAAGGGCGCTTACGTTTTGCGGCAGCAGCCGATGATCTTCAAGCGGCGATTAATCAGCATTTGTGGTCCGAGGAACAGTCTGCCTACTTGGATTGTATCCATGTGGATGGACGCAGATCAGACATCTTCTCCGTGCAAACACAGGTGGTCGCTTATTTGACAGGTGTTGCGCAAGGAGAACGTAGAAGCATTATGGAGAAGTATTTGCTGGAATCGCCTTCCCATTTTGTTCAAATCGGCAGTCCATTCATGTCTTTCTTCTATTATGAAGCATTGTCGGCATCGGGACAGTATTCTACGATTGTTGAAGATATCCGTCGCAATTACGGGCAAATGATCGAGCATGACGCGACAACTTGCTGGGAGATGTATCCGAACTTCTCGGAAAATAGAGCGAATCCGAATATGCTGACTAGAAGTCATTGTCATGCTTGGTCGGCAGCGCCAGCTTATTTCCTTGGACGCGAGGTGCTTGGCATTCGGAGTACAGCAATGGGCTGGACTGAGGTAGAAATTAGTCCTAATCCTTGTGGTCTTACATGGGCGAAGGGAAGTGTTCCTCTCTCCGATGCAGGGCAAATCGATGTATCGTGGAAAGTGATCGATGAGAAAATTATTGAGGTTTCCATTCAATCCCCGGCATCGGTAAAAGTGAATGTTAAAATACCAGAAGGATACGAAGGTATCGTTCGGGAGAAAAAAATCTTTTAGCAGAAGTATCGGTTGAATTACGCTCAATGGAGTGAAGATGCAAAAAAGCTCTCGCTGTCAGTAGACAGTTGAGAGCTTTTTTTATAGGTGCGGTAAAATGCATTTGAATTATTTTAGTATAGATCGAACATGTTGACTTCATAGCCTTGTATCTTCAAATATGTAAACATCTGCGCCCGATGATGCTGAATATGGGTCGTAATCTCAATCAGCCATTTTGCCTGTACCGAACCGTGTTCTAGATAAAATGGTTTTGTTTTCTTGTGCAGGAAATCCTCATCCGGAAGACTTTCCATATAAGCTCTGACTTCATGCAAACCAGTCGTGAGCCAAGCAATTAGTTTCTCGTGGTCTTGATCGGCAGCTATATCCGCTTCAAGCTTGCGGATGACGGTTTCATCGTTCTCCTGAAGAATGAGCAGATCAACCGAAGGAATAGATACGATATGTTGGACAAGCTCCAGCAGCGTCCTCATATTATCATGCGGTCTATATGACCAATGATCGGTTGAGATTTTGCGAATCAAATTGGAAGAGGTTTTCGCGATATGCTCCAATTCCTCCAGCAGTAATCCTTTTACTTCATTAATAGGCTGAGATTGCATTGCCTTCACTCCATTCTTCTTAATTATAGTATTGTTGTCACCCTTAGTGGGCTTAATACTGATTGTAGCTTATAATAGTGACAGTAGTTGTCATAATTAAGAAATGAATGGAGAATCAATATGTCAAAATCGAAACGGCTCATTGAATTGATGATGACTGTTAATAGAAAACGTAAGTTCACCGTCAAAGAACTCGCGGTTGAGTTTGAAGTGTCGACAAGAACGATATTGAGGGATTTGCAAGAGCTGAGTGAGCTGGGCGTTCCGTTGTATTCGGAGGTAGGGCCGCATGGCGGGTATCAGGTATTAAAAGAAAGGATATTGCCTCCGATCGCTTTTACGGAAGAAGAGGCTGTTGCGATATTTTTTGCCAGCCATGCTTTGAGGCACTATTTATATCTTCCCTTTGAACCTGAATCATCCTCGGCACTCAGCAAGTTCTATTATTACATGCCTGGTGATGTGCGGGATCGTATTGATCAAATGAAAAATCGTGTTGATTTTTTCACGCCTGCTCGGCAAATGAAATCCCCTTATTTATCGATCTTGCTTGAAGGGGCTATTCACCAAAAAGTGTTGGTTATCGAATATGAATCACGAGAAGGTCGGTCAAGCCGTCAAATACAACCGATTGGCATATATGCAAGCAACGGATTATGGTACTGTTCCGCTTACTGTTTTCTGCGTGCTGAATTGCGGTTGTTCCGTTGTGATCGAATTCACTCCGCTGTAGAGGATACATCTGATTTGGAAGCGCTGGATTTGCGACATGTAAACCTTGGGAATAGCGATGAGGTTTTTCAGACGCAGGAGACATATGTTAATCTTTATGTTGAATTAAGCAGAGAAGGCTTGCAGCGCTGCGAGTCTGAGCTATGGCCGCTGCCCAAGCTGAATATTCGCGATGATGGTACAGGCTGGATAGATGGCGATATTCGAAAGGTTGATCTTACGTTTTATTCGAAGTTTTTTATGGGTTTAGGTAATGAAGCAACAGTTAAGGAACCGGTTGAACTAATAGATCGCATGAAAAAGATATTAACTGAAGTCATGGCTAAATATGCGTAAAGTTAAAGGATAAACAACAAAATAAAATTAATTTCAAAAAACACTTGCATTAGTAGGCGAGTACATGGTATATTCTTATTCCGGCCAAGAAACACACCGGAACAAAAGAAAAACAAGCATGACAAACGATAGAAAAGTTTG